>NZ_CADIKO010000002.1:0-1672777 GCF_902859965.1 Achromobacter aegrifaciens | reverse complement strand
TGGGTCTGCTCGATGGCCGCGAGCAGCTTGACGTCCTCTTGCTGCCTTGCCGAGGGTTCACGACGTTGCCAGTCGTAATATCCGCTGCGGCTGACGTGCAAGGCCCGGCATAACCGAGCGACCCGGAACTGCTGCTGATGAGCCTGCACAAAGGCGTACCTCACGGCAGTTCCCGCGCAAAGTACGCTGCCGCTTTTTTTAGGATATCGCGCTCTTCGGTGACCTCGGCCAACTGACGCTTGAGGCGCTGAATCTCGGTCTGCTCGTCGGTGCGAGCCTTGCCTTTACCGGGAAATGAGACGTCTGGGCCGTGTGTAGCCAGCTCTTTCTTCCATCGGTAAATAATCGACCGCTTCAGGCCCAGCATCAGCGATAGTTGCGTGCCGCTGACCTTGCCTTCCTCCAGTTGTCTGACCGCCTCGATCTTGAACTCTCGACTGTGATACTGGCGTTTGGCTTCAAGCGGCTTGCCTTCGGGTTTGGATTTATCCATGGGACACCTCCTTCAAGTATTGTCTACTTCTTCGGGTGTCCGGAAAACCCGGGTTAGCTCAGTCTGACACCTTTTCTTACTGAATCTGGTTGTGAGCCCTGCTACTAAGAGTGTGGCCAATAAACTTGCAACCCAGATACGAGAGACTGGTGGTGATGTTTATAGATATAATCCTGCAACTGGTGAATTAACGAAGTTCTAATATGAAAAAGCCATATGTTCAGGTGTCAATAAAGACAAGGGCAGAGACTATTGGGTGGGATGTCGGTAGTCGGTTTTTCGAGTCATTAAGTTTGAATAATGGAGTTCTTTCGCCAGAATTTGTTTCGAAATCCTGGGGAAGGACAACAACGCCTTTTGAGGGTAAGCCTCAAGCGGGAACGCTTTGGGCGGAAAAGGCGGAAATGCGCTCCAATGGAGGTTACTCAGAATTCTTCCTTGATTTTGTTTGGAAAAGGAAGAGAGCAGTTAAAAGTTCTGGATACGTACAGCATACGAAGAGAAATATCCGAAATCAGATTGTGCCCGGTGGTCCGTACCTGACCTCAGCCTTTAGCGAAAAGGTTGACTGGTATCAGCTCTTCAAAGTCTGGTGCGAAATCTTTCCGCCTCAGTTGGGCATGCTGCATTACTTCACCGAGCCTGAGCTTGCTCCGCATCAAGTGAACGATAGTTTCCAGATTGGCTCGTTCAATGCGGCACTGAACCCGAATATACCTAATGCCGGCTGGGCAATGTTCTATGGCAATGAATTCGCTGAGAAAGTCGATGCCGATCGAATCGCCAGGGCCGGTTTCCTAATCGAAAAGATCGGTGACGGATATTTGGTGAGAGTCACAGAAGAAATTCAAGAAATTGTTCGTGATTTTCCGCTGTTCGCACAGCGACGAACTGAGCTCAAAAGTCTATTCGCGGAAGGCTTCTTCGTAAATTAATACAGCAAATAAAAAAGGTGTCAGACTGCATTTTTCAAACAAAAAATATAGTCTGACACCTTTTTTATTTGTGGCGCAAAATTATCGAAAAATCCCAGTCATCTAGAAAAAGCGCGAATAATGGGTTGGGGGTGTGCGCATGAATTGTTTTTCTGAGTCTAGTTCCGAGCTTGGTCATTTTGTCTATTTTAATGAGTATGAAGAAGAAAGATTTGAGGAATTTGTTGGTGTTGTTTTGAAAAAACTAAACGCAGAGGAAATAATGCGTGAGCAAGGTCCTTACTCAATTCTAGTTGCTATTGAATATGCAGGGCATAGGCTTGTTTTGACAAGCGGCTCATTCGAAGGATGCTACATATCTATAGATAAAAGTGAGGCATGGTTAGCGAAAAAAATTATAGAGTTATTCTGACTTAACTAGTTGGTTCAAATGCGATAGGTGCTGCTGGAGACGTTGCTGGTACGGGTGCTCAAAAAAAGGTGTCCAAAAAAGATACCGTCTTGCCCGTCAAGAGATTAGGCGTAATCCGGGCGATAGGGTGAACGCGTTTTGAGCACGCCGAAGCACAGGTGAGCGTGATAAGAAAAGGTGTCAGACTACATTTTCCAAAGCTGAAAATGTAGTCTGACACTTTTTTGCGTGGTTTTGGCCAATGCTGCCAACTATGATGGCTTCTATAGCAAGGCTGGGTCAATAATAAGAGATATTGCTGGTGGGTACTTGTTCGATAATGGAAACAAGAGGACGGCAGTAGAGATTGTTGAGCAATTGATTGTTAGAAACGGCGTTGATGGTCCGGCAAAACAAGTCATATGGAATGTGGTGGACAAAGTGGCTACTGGTGAGCTGATTGATGTCAAAAATATTGCAAGAGCATTGAGAGGATTGGATTAATGTCCACTTTTATCCTGGCTGGAAAATATGCGGAACGATTTGGATTTTCTAGTGTCGAAGCTATTTCTTTGGAAGATTTTTTTCAAATCTTGATGTTGATATCAAAAAAAAATAAAGGGTTCTTTTTGCTGAAAGTCGACGGGGGCGGAGCGGAAATATCTATACGGTGGTGTTGAATGTTTCTGCGGTGGGGGTCATTTTGAGAAAGGATGTGGAATGCATTGAAGAGGGGGTAATGTACATTTTCTCAGAGCTGGAGGAGAAGGGGATATATCCATAATAAAAACGGTGCTAGCCTCTGAGACCTCCCCAAAATAAGGTGTCAGTCTGACACCTTTATCAAAACGAAAATTAAGAAACTCCATGCTCGGCCGTTATCAACTAGAAGAACCATAGCCAGGTTCTTGGCCGATTGGGATGCAAAGACCCTGGACAGGCCTGGTCTGCCACGACGCAACCCATGCGAAGCAGTGACGGCCAACGCACTTCATGGAGCAATAAATGCGGAAAAAACTCCCAATACTGCGGATCATCCGCCAGACGCTGGACTATCTGGGCGACCACGGCGGGCCATTGATCGGAGCATCGCCGCTATTGATCCTGATTCTGCTGGGGGGTGTGGTTTTGGGCATGCACCTGAACCACATGGCATATGTCGAGCAAAGCAAGCTGCTGGAGCTTGCCGGCTGGGTGGTGAGTACCGCCGCGCCAGTCCTGGCGGCGGTGGCTTGGCATCGGTGCATCCTTCTGGGCGAAACTCCTGCGCCTCGTCTTGTGGCAGGCAAGCCCGAACGCATGTATTTCATCGTACTGTTGGTGAGTGCCGCGTTAGCGTTCGCGGTTGCGCTTCTGGGCTACATCGTGATGCTGTTTTCCGAGGGATCAGCCGGCCCGCATTGGCTTGGCATGGTGTTGGTGCTGTTGTTGATATTGTCGCCATGCTTTTTCCTGGGGTATTTCTTTCTGGCGTTGCCGCACGCAGCCTTGACCGGCAGGATGGACATGTCGCGGATTGCGGGGCTGGTGAAGGGCAACCGGTTACGCCTGTTCGCGGTGGCCATGTTGCCCGTGCCGCTGTTGCTGCTGTTGGAGGCTGTTCGGATCTTTCTGCTGCAGGTGCCGCGGGCGCCGGGCATCTCGTTTTATCTGTATACGGCCATATCGACCTTTGCTTTCACTTTGGTTTCCGTGACGTCGATGTCTGTCAGCTATCGGACGCTGGCGTTGACGTCAACGGAAGAGCGCGCAGACTCCCCGCTCGTATCGTGATCGGTCGGCAATAGTGCCATGCCAGGCCACCTGGTAAGGCGTGAGACTACATTTTCCTCAGCTGAAACGGTGGTCTCCGCTTGATGCATATGTCGAAATTTATCTTGTGCCGAGGTTTTTGAAGTGTCGAATTTGGTGTTTCGAATATTGGTTCCCGTGTTAGTGCTATCTGGCGGACTCTCAGGTTGCTCAGCAACCAATCCTAATATTCTCAAGAGCTACGACGTGACCCAAGCTTCACGTGTCCGTGTTTTTGTCTACACCGCCGATCGAATTCGTCTGGACTTTGATCGTACCTGCTACACCAGTCCTGGCCTGTTGGGGCATGGGCAAGGGTTGGAGACCATTCAGCGGGGCCATTACCAGGGTAGTCGCAGTATTGGCATGCCTCCCACTTCAAAGCATGGCGACGCTGTCTTCGATGAATTCATCATAAAGGCCGGCATCCCCTTAACCATATATGGCCAGGTCGGCGGTACGTATCATTCGCCGGCAGTCTCCATTTATATGCGCGAAACGCGTGATGCAGGCTATTTCACCCCGAGAGCCGGCGCCGACTACGAGATATATGTGCGGGATCGCAAAGTGGTCGTCGAAGATCTGGGCGCAACTGGCACAGGCAAGGTTGGTCGAGTCGTTGAACTCACCCCCACGAAGGCTTGCGCTGCCAATGGAAGTTAAGGGGAATAGCCAAGACCCGGAGTCTGCCCGGCTTCAAAGAATGGAACATTGAGGAAGGCCATTCTTCGCCGTTAGTAGCTGGCAGAGGAAAGCCGGTCTGGCCCCGATCGGCATTGAGATGCGGACGAATCAAGACGCCGGTTGCATCTTCCACATTGAACGTTCACTCGGCTCTTTGGGCCGGCTGCCGGGCTTGCCCCCAAAGCCTGGGATGTTTGCGTTTCACAAGTCTTTGCGCACAGGCGCCTGCTGACGATTTCTTGCTTAGGCGGATGGATAGTTAGTGTTTCCCTTTCAACGGCCCCGTAGTCGTGATTTTTGCGCTTCCTGCGCCATCGTCTGCGAATTTTTCGTCAATTCCGTTCAACAATAGTCCTTTGTTGCGAATTTACAAAATGAAGTTTATTGTGATTTATTGTTGTTTAAGGCAAAATAGCCAAACAAATAGTTTCAATGTGAAACGCAAATCGCGACATGGCGAAGCTCCTCCGTAAGGCACCGGGCGACGGGTTTTCTGCCCTGGCGCATGGTTGCGGGGGGGCCTGCGCCAGGACTTTGGCCGCCTTTTACGAGTTGATATATGAAGAAGTTGCTTTGTATCGTTCTTATTTTCCTGAGCGGTTGCGCAGTCAAGCAGCCGCCGCCCAAGTACCAATTGGATAAACAGGCCAATCAAGCCTTCATCCAGTCCGGTAAATCGGTGGAAATTTTCTATCACGATGACAACTTCGTGGTCATGGATCTAGGCGGATCCCAAGCGGCCGGTTTGCTCGGCATTCTCGGCCCGGTAGGTCTCTTGGTCGGCCTTTCGGCACACGCGGCACACAAACTGGATTTCAGGGCGCGCACCGAACGGCGCTCCGAGGAGTTTTCCAAACTGGTCGGCGAGAACATTTCCGATCAGAGCATCAACCAGGCGTTCGCACGCCAGATTGGCGACTTGCTAGCCAAGGACGGCCGGGAAGTAAAGGTCACGAAGGTGACGCGTCCCTCGGGCAGTGACGACCTGGCGGCGAGTGTGTCCGAGGACCTGGTGCCCACCGAAGGGCATATGCAACTGCTCTTGCGATTGACCACGGGATACGCCGCTGCCTCCGCGACGGATAGCTACAAGCCCATGACCGTCATTGAATACGCGCTGAAAGACGAGCATGGCAAGCCGCTCATGGCACGATCCTTTAACCGCTTTTATGGCGACTCCGACAAGACCTTCCTTACCTTTGCAAGCTTGATTGAAGACTACAAGGGCGCGCATGGTGAGCTGGGCGCGAGGCTGAGCTATTGGAGCGAGCCGGTCTACACGGAGATCTTCCGTTTTCCAGATCAAGTCGCCGCGAAATAAGTAACGCTCGACGGTTCAACTTCCCGGTGCGCCGGCGATCACAGTCGCTGGCGCACCGGGCACAGGCTGGAGGGCCTATCCATGCAGAAGTTTTTTTTCGTGCGCAGCAGATACTGCGGCGTGGGTGCAGCGATCCTGACCTTGGCCATGTTGGTTGGATGTACGACGGCCGGGCAGAGTTCGGCGCGATACTCGGTCGCCGCGCTGGATCCGGCAAAAGGCGTCGTCGTCGGGACGGTATTCGAACGCGCGGTGTTCGTACCATATGGCGCCTATTTCTATCTGCAATCCTCCGACGGCAAGCGCATCATGCTTGAGAGCGGAGGGGGCGGCGGAAAGCCCGCCATCGTCAACAATCCGCCCAAAGTGCCTAAAGGGGTGGGAAGCACCTTCGCATTGCAGCTTGCGCCAGGGAAGTATCAGATTACCCGTTGGGCGCTGGATTACGGCCGTCGGATCAAGGTATCGGAGGGCTTCGCGCAGGCGATTGAATTCGAGGTCATTCCAGGGCAGATCGCGTATTTGGGACGGTTGGACGCCAGCCGTTTTCTGGAAGTTGCGTCCATACACGACAACTACGCGGAAGACCTTCCTTACTTGAAAACCAGGCACC
Organism: Achromobacter aegrifaciens; assembly: GCF_902859965.1. Classification (NCBI taxonomy): domain Bacteria; kingdom Pseudomonadati; phylum Pseudomonadota; class Betaproteobacteria; order Burkholderiales; family Alcaligenaceae; genus Achromobacter; species Achromobacter aegrifaciens. Next base: position 1,666,549 of record NZ_CADIKO010000002.1, on the reverse strand, counting down.
CCAGCCTGGAATCGGTGGAAATCGTCAATCGATCGCTGCGCGTGCAAGGGTGGTGGCTGCCCGACCCCACCGGCAAAGCCATTCTTGAACGTACGGGCGGCGGGACTTGCGATCAATGCTAGCGCCTTGCGGCATGGCAAGGCGGGGCAGCGTCGCTACGTCATCCATCGCAAAAACGTAAGCATGGATGGCGAGATTGATGTGGTAGCGCACCGTTCCATCCCGCTGTTTCAAATCAAGAAAAAGCAAACACCAGTTCATAAAAACTCCGGTTAGAGAACCTCTCCCAAAAATAAAATCTGAAAGCGCGACGACTGGCCGGCAGGATGCCGCTAGCGGGCCTGGCGCTTTTCGGGTTTTTGAGATTTGGGGGATCATGAGGTTCGCTAAAAAAATAACTTACGTCCTGAAGCGCGCTGTTTTCCGGGTTTCTCCAGCTCTTTTGAGAATGTCAGGCGCCGATTTCCGGCTGCGGGTGCCCAGCCGGACGTTCATGGAGCAAGAGGTCTTTGCCTACATCAATGACCACTTCCGGCGTGCTGCGGCGGCGCCGGCGGCCAGGTGCCTTTTCATTGGCCTGGACAAGCACAACTGGCATTACGACCGGCTGCTGGATCTGGACTTCTATTCGATCGACCTGAATCCGCGCAACGCCGCCTACGGCCCGCCCAACAGGCATGTGGTGGGCTCGGCGACTGAGTTGTCCTCGTACTATCCGCCGCATAGCTTTGACGTGGTGTTCGCCAACGGACTGATCGGCTTCGGCCTGGATACGGAAGAAGCATTCAATCAGTTGATGTTTGAATGCCATCATGTGCTGGCCGACGATGGGATGCTGGTGCTTGGCTATAACGATAAGCCCGATCGCCTGAGCTTCAAGGTCGAGCAGGCCAAGGGATTTCAAGTCTTCAAGATATTCGAGCCCGGAATAGCGGGGATGACGGGCTCGCGCCACATCGTGGCGGACGGGTTCCAGCATTGTTATGTGTTCTTGAGACCGCGGCGCCTTGGACTGGCGCAGCAGGGCCTGGCTTGGTAGGGGCATCGCAAAGCGCGTAGTTGCGTCAGATCGGCCCGCCATTTCAAAAACGTAATCCCGCTATCCGCTTTCTGTCCGCATCGCTTTCCTAGAATTTGATCGTGCAGTCCCCTCCACGATACATAGGAAACAAGCATGCAGATCATCCGCAAAGCCGCATTCATCCTGGCACTGTCGGCCGCCGCTACCGGCGCGGCGCTGGCGCAGTCCGCGCCGCCGCCAGCTGGTTTGGCCAATCCTTATGGCCCCTCGTTGACGCGCGCCGAAGTGCTGGCCGACCTGGCGCTCTGGAAGCGCGCGGGGGTGGACCGGTTCTGGCGCGGCGAAGAGACGCCGGACATCTATAGCCCGGAGTACAAGGCGGCATTCACCGAATACTTCCGCCTGCGTTCGGGGCCGGAGTACCAGGCTGAAGTACAACGCCAGAACGCGTCGCGGCGATAGCCGTCCGCGGGGCAGGAGCGCCCGGCGTGGCCGAATCCTCCGTGATCAATCCCCCCGAGTCCAGCCCCAGGTTGCAGCTTGCCGACCTGGAGCTGGACTTGTTGCGTTGCCGCGCCTACCGCGACCGGCAGTTCCTGCCGCTCACGCCCAAGGAATTCGGCTTGCTGGCTTTTCTGATGCAGCGGCCTGGGGTCGTATGCGTGGGATGGGAGCTGGCCGAGCAGGTCTGGAAAATGAAGCTGCATATCCACGACAAGCGCAATTTCAAGTCGCATGCGGTTGCGGTCGCCATGCGCAGGCTGCGCAAGAAAGTGGACGCAGGCCCGGGGCCCAAGCTGCTGCATACGATACGGGGCGGCAGCTATATGCTGGCGGCGGGTCCTTTGTGATCGGCACAAGCCTTCATGCGCGGCGGGCAACTGCGCGGTGTCAAAAAAACGCGCGCCGGAAAGGCGCGCGGCGATCATCTGGCCTTCCCTTCGCGGAGGAGGGCGCGATCAAGGGACTCCCTGCATACAGCGTCTTGTGAAAGCTTGCGCTAGAACCGGTGGCGGATGCCCATGTTCACTTCGGTCGCCTTGACGTTGTCCAGGAACGCCCAGTTGGTGGTGTAGGACGCTACCGCATACAGATCGGTCCGCTTGGACAGGTTGTAGTTGTAGCCCAGGCTGTAGGTGTTGCTGGTGGCATCGCCGCCCGTGAGCTGCTTGTTGTTGGCGTCGGCGCGCTGCCACGATGCGAACGCGCCGCCGGATCTGCCGACCGGGGCGGCCAGCGCCAGCATGTAGGCGTTGGAGCGGAAGCCCTTGACGAATGCGTAGGACGGCGTGCCGGTGAAGCCGCCGATGCTGCCGCCATTGGGGAAGCCTTTGCCCGCGAACCAGCCGTCGCTCATGCGGTTGTAGGCCAGGGCGACCTTGACGACCTCGAAGTCGTAGGAGCCGCCGACAATGTAGGAGCGCGGCGTGGCGTCGGTCTGGCTTGGGCTCAGCTTGTTCGAGGCATTGAGCTGGTCATAGGTGGCAAAGCCCATCACGGGGCCGTTGTCGTAGCGCAGGCCGGCCGTGATGGCGCGGGTGTTGTCGGCGGTGGCGAAGCCGGTCTGGGCCAGGCGGCGGTCGTCGGCATTGAAGGCATAGCCGACGGCGCCCTTGAAGCCCCCCATCGACGGGGTTTCATAGACGACCAGGTTGTCGTAGCGCACGAAGTAGGCCGAGCTGAAGCCCAGGCCCGCGCCGGTGTTCAACTGATTGAAGCCGCCGCCGAACGACGAGCCGAACATGCCGGTGAAGTAGCGTGCGGCGACGTTATATTGCCGGCCCAGGCGGACTTCGCCCCAGTCGGCGCTGCCCAGGCCCACGGTGGCTTCGCGGCCGAACAGGCGGCCGCTTTGCAGCGAGTTGCCGTTGCGGCTGTCGTAGCCGGACTCCAGCTGGAAGAGCGCATACAGGCCGTCGCCCAGGTCTTCCTTGCCGCGCAGGCCCCAGCGCGAACCCGCTGTGGTGCCGGTGGTGGATCCGATGCGGCTGCTGTCGACGCGGGTGCGGCTGCCGGTGGCGGGATCGGTGTAGGCGCCATCGACGTTGGCGTAGCCGATGCCGGTGTCGATAAGGCCATAGAGCGTGACGGAAGAGGGCTGCGCATAGGCGGCGCCAGACAGTGCCGTGGCGGCCGCCGCGGCGTATAGCTTTTTCATGGGGACTCCGTGAGCGGGGAAGATCGATATGCGTCATACCGACCGGAAGCCACGGAAACCATGTCTTCTGGCGGATTGGCAGGGCCAGTGTGCAGGCCGTCGCCCGACAATCCGCAGTCATTGGAATTACAAATCCGATCGTCCCGGCGTCACGGTTCTGTCATGTCCGCATGGGTCGTACCCCGCCTGCCTTATCCCTCCAATCCCCCCAGATCCGGAGGCCGGTTCTCGATGATGGCCTCCATGCTGAAGAACCCGGTCACTGTGGAAAGCTCGAAATCCGTGATCAGCTTCTGGTAGAAGCGGTCGTACCCGGCCATGCCGCGGCAGACCACCTTGATCAGGTAATCCCAGTCCCCGCCGATGCGATAGAACTCCGTGACTTCGGGCAGGCGTTCCACATGTTGGCGAAAGCCGTCAGCCCAGGCCTTGGCGTGATGGCTGGTGCGGATCATCACGAAGACCGTCAGGTCCAGTCCCAGTTCGACCAGATTGACCTCGGCCCGGGTGCCGCGAATGATGCCGCAGGCGTTCAAGCGCTGCAGCCTGCGCCAGCAGGCGTTTTGCGACAGGCCGACGCGATCGGCCAGCTCGCGTTGCGACAGCGCGCCGTCCTTTTGCAGGCAGGAGATGATATTCAGATCAAATTTATCTATTTTTTCCATTTAAAAGATCAAATGACCCAATTTATGAGGTTTTTGGCAAAATTTAGGTGAGGTTTCAAATTTCTTTCCATCGTATGATATTTCGGTGTGCCCAGGAACATAGCCGACATGAATACGCCTACCAAAACGACCTCCGCCAAGATCACGCCGTTGCAGCAATTCCAAGAAAGCCTCAAGACGGACGACGTCGCCACGGCGCTGGCCGACGGGCTGATTGGCAAGGATGCAGTGGTCGATGGCCCCTATGGCGTCAAGCCGCTGGTGTACGCCGACTACGTGGCGTCCGGCCGGGCGTTGATGCAGGTCGAGCGTTTCATTCTTGAGCAGGTGCTGCCGTACTACGCCAACTCGCATACCGAGGCTTCCTACTGCGGCGGCTTCATTACCCGCTTGCGCCGCGAGGCGCGCGCGGCGATTGCGCGGTGCTGCGGCGCGAGCGATGAGCATGCCGTGATTTTTGCGGGGTCTGGCGCGACGGCGGGGATCAACCGGCTGGTGCATCTGTTCGGCGTGCGCGAGGCCATCGCCGCGGGCCGCAAGGTGCGCATCATCATCGGCCCCTACGAACACCATTCCAACATCCTGCCGTGGCGCGAATGCGGCGCTGAAGTCGTCGAGCTGGCGGAAAGCCCGGAAGGCGGCCCCGAGCTGGCCCAGCTGGACGCGGCGCTGCAAGCCGGGAAGGGCGCGCTGGTCGTCTGCGCGCTGTCGGCGGCTTCGAACGTGACGGGCATCGTGGCGGACGTGGCGGCAGTGACCCGGCGCGTCAAGGCCGCGGGCGCCAAGATGCTGTGGGACTACGCAGGCGGCGCGCCCTATCTGCCGATCCGGATGACGCCCGCCGCCGACGCGGCGATCGACGCGATTGTTTTTTCGCCGCACAAATTCATCGGCGGCCCGGGCGCGTCTGGGGTGCTGATCGTGCGCCGCGACGCGGTGCTGGACACCAAGCCCACCTGGCCCGGCGGCGGCACGGTGCGCTTCGTTTCGCCCGCGGGCCACGACTACAGCGGCAGCCTGGAAGCGCGCGAGGAAGCGGGCACGCCCAATGTGGTGGGCGATATCCGCGCCGCGCTGGTGCTGCTGGTGAAGGAAGCCCTGGGCGCCGCCTTCATGCGCCAGCGCAATCAACACTTCGTGGAGCGTGCGCTGGCCAGATGGCAAGGCGTCGCGCAGCTGGAGCTGCTGGGTTCGCTGACGGCGGCGCGCCTGCCGATTTTCTCGTTCCGGGTGCGCAATGGACGCGGCGGCTTCGTGCACCAGCAACTGGTGACGCGCATGCTGAGCGACCGCTTCGGCATCCAGGCGCGCGGCGGTTGCGCCTGCGCGGGACCCTACGTGCATCGCCTGCTGGATATCGACGCTGAAGAATCGCAGCAGATGCGCCAGGCCATCCTGGACGGCCGCGAGATGGAAAAGCCGGGCTTCATCCGGCTGAACTTCAGCGTGCTGCTGCCAGACGAGAAGGCCGATTTCATCCTGGATTCGGTGCTGGCGCTGGCCGCGGATGCGACCGAGTTCGAGCACCGCTACGGCTTCGATCCAAGCCGGGCCATCTTCTTCCCGCACAGCGCTGAGAAGCAGGCCGCCTGAGCCGCGCGCCCGCCGGCTGGCGGGCCGCTCAATCCTTCATCTGCAGGCCGCAGGTTCTGATCCATGCGGCCTTTTTGTCGGCCAGTTCCTCGGACGCGTCGCTCAGCGCGCGCGCCATCTTCGCCGGAAACTCGACCCCCTTGCGGCGGCAGGCCTCGAAGTCGTCGACCAGGGCGTAGCGCGCATCCAGCAGGTCCAGCCGGCCCTGGCACAGCTCGCGATTCAATTGCAGATCGTTGGATGCTTCGCGCGTGCGCTGCACGTCCTGCGCGCGGTCGATGCGCGCCTGCTCTGCCTGGACCTGCGCAACGCAGTCTTGCGCGACGGCGGGGGCGCTGGCGGCGCAGAGGAGCAGGACGGCGAGGGAGCGTCGGTCAAGAGCGGCCATGCGGGGATACCTTGGGAATGCGACTGAATGGGCAGCATCATAACTGCCGCGAGCATCAGTGCGCCGGATGGGCAGATCCGTCCGAACCCGCTGCCGCCAGATGCTTCCAGATCGCCTCGGCCACTGTCTGCGGCGCAATGCTGGCCATGTCGCCCTTTACGGCGGCTTCAATCGGATGCAGCCAGGGCACATACCGCAACGCAGGAGTGGCGCCGAACAGACCTATGGTCGGTATTCCGTGGGCCGCCGCAATGTGCATGCCCATGCTGTCGTTGGAAACAAACACCGAACAGCGCGCGATCAGCGCCTGGCTATCGCATATGTCCGTGGCCTGTTGCGTTGCGTCCAACAAAACAATGGACTCGGGCAGCAAGCTGCGAATTTCTTGGGCGATCTCCTGGACATCGCTGCCGCCCACCAATGCAAAACGCAGTCCGCTATCTTGCGCATGCAAGATGCGCGCGACCTCCGCAAAAGCTCTGCCGCTATAGCGTTTGCAGGGTATCGATCCATTCAAGCCGAAGCCAACCGTCCGCGATTGCGCTTGGCAGAACTGGATGGCCTTGCTGCTCGCCGAATCCGTACAGAATAGCGACGGATAACGTGGCTCATACTGATAGCCAGCCTTGGCATACAGCAACGGCAGCCATGTATAGATGTCGGGGTGCGGGGTTCCTTTGCGGCGTACCCAGAGACGATGCGTGAGCAGTGCCGCGAGATGCGGATGATGCATGCGTACGAAACCGATGCGCCGTGGAATTCCTGCCAAGCGGGCCGCCAGCGCAATGTGAGTACGGAAGGTAAAGAGAAACAGGCTGTCGTAGGCGCGATCCGCCAGGACCTGCTTCACCCGTGTGATTCGTTCCCAGCCTTGCAGCCGGTTTTCCGATCGCAGCGAGATGACTTCCCCTACATAGGGCTGAGCGCGGAACAGTTCTTGCGCGGACTCATTTTGAGTCATGAGCAATGAGACCGTCCCTCCGGTTTGTTCGGCCAATGCCCGGGCAAAAACCATGCTGAGCACTCCGTCGCCGATGCCGCCGGAAATATAAATCGCACAATTTCGCGCAGTGCTGCACGAGACGGAGGGGGCGGTCGACATGGCATCCAATAGATACGCTCACTGCCCTTTGAAAAGGAACTGAATTTCGGATCCATTAGTCTGGCGGAGGTATGTTTCCTGCGTGTGTAGTTTTTTGTATTGAATATATGGAAAGAGTGTTGTGCGATGGCCCTGGATCAGGTGATGGCAGGTGGGGGTGCAGCGGGCGCATGACGCATCCCATGCCTCTTAAGTTCTACTCCAATTTATCCCCTGGTTACTGGTCGAAAACCCAGTTTACGGTTGCCTGAAACTCGCCTACTGTTCTTTACATATCAACGACTTGCAACGCCGCCTGGCGCGCTCGCGAGACAGTCGGAGATAGAAATTTCTGTTTTATCAACAAGTTACGTTGGAGATGAAAGAGAATGACCGATACCCTCATCAAGGTCGACCTGGCCCAATCCCCCTACGAGAACGCACAGATCCACAATCGCTGGCATCCGGACATTCCGATGGCCGTGTGGGTCAAGCCCGGGGATGACTTCGTGCTGGAAACCTATGACTGGACCGGCGGCGCAATCAAGAACGACGACAGCGCCGACGACGTCCGCGACGTGGACCTGTCCACGGTGCACTTTCTCTCGGGGCCGGTGGGTGTGGAAGGGGCCGAGCCTGGCGACTTGCTGGTGGTGGACCTGCTGGACATCGGCGCCAAGCCGGACAGCCTGTGGGGGTTCAACGGCTTCTTCAGCCGCAATAACGGCGGCGGCTTCCTGACCGAGCATTTTCCGCACGCGCAGAAATCCATCTGGGATTTCCATGGCATGTTCACGTCGTCCCGCCATATCCCGGGCGTGAACTTCGCCGGGTTGATCCATCCCGGGCTGATCGGCTGCCTGCCGGACAAGAAGCTTCTGGATACCTGGAACCGGCGCGAGCAGGCGCTGATCGACACCAATCCCAACCGCGTGCCGCCGCTGGCCAATCCGCCCGCGCCGAAGACGGCGCACATGGGCGCCATGCAGGGAGCGGAGCGCGACAAGGCGGCGGGCGAAGGCGCGCGCACGGTGCCGCCGCGCGAGCACGGCGGCAACTGCGACATCAAGGACCTTTCGCGCGGCGCGCGCGTGTTCTTTCCGGTCTATGTGAAGGGCGGCGGCCTGTCGGTGGGCGACCTGCATTTTTCGCAGGGCGACGGCGAGATCACGTTCTGCGGCGCCATTGAAATGGCGGGCTGGGTGCACATGCGCGTGTCGCTGATCAAGGGCGGCATGGACAAGTACGCGATCAAGAATCCGATCTTCAAGCCCAGCCCGATCACGCCGGCCTACAAGGACTTCCTGATCTTCGAAGGCATTTCGGTGGACGAATCCGGCAAGCAGCACTACCTGGACGTGAACGTCGCGTACCGGCAGGCCTGCCTGAACGCCATCGAGTACCTGAAGAAGTTCGGCTATTCGGGCGCCCAGGCGTATTCGTTGCTGGGCTGCGCGCCGGTGCAGGGGCATATCAGCGGGGTGGTGGACATCCCTAACTCCTGCGCCACGCTGTGGCTGCCGACGGAGATTTTCGACTTCGACATCCAACCGTCGGCGTCCGGCCCCGTCAAGCACATCCAGGGCGGCGTGGACATGCCGCTGTCGCGCGACCGCTAGGAGCCATCCCATGCCCATGTATGACTATGCCTGCGGCGATTGCGGCGAGTTCGCGGCGCTGGTGCCTCTGGCCCAGTGGCGTGATCCCGCGGCCTGCCCGCAATGCGGCGCGATGTGCGGCCGCATCCTGGGCGGAGCGCCGGCGATCTCGGCGCTATCGTCCGCGGTGAACCGGGCGCGCGCGGTCAATGAACGCAGCGCCCACGAGCCGCGCAGTTCGCGTTCCGGCCACGGCATGAATTGCGGATGCTGCTCCGGCGGCAAGACGGCGGGCAAGACGCGCACCACGCCCGATGGGGCGAAGTCGTTCGCGGGCGCAAGGCCCTGGATGATCAGCCACTGAGGACGCGCCGATGGCGCATAAAACAAGGCCCCGCTCGAGCGGGGCCTTGTTCTTGCGAGGCGCGAGCAACGGGTTCAGGCCTCCAGTGGCGCCACCGCGGCGCCCTGGATCTTGTGGCGGGCCAGGGCTTCGGCGACGAAGCCCGATTTCTTCATGGCCTCGACGAAGGCGGCCAGGTAAGCGCTGGCCTTGTCGCCGCGGCTCTTGGGCACGCCCATGGCCTGCCGGATCAGCATGAAGTGGCCGTCCAGCAGGCGCAGGCCGCCCAGGCGCTGCGCGTCGGCTTCAAGCTGCTGCTTCACGCCTGCGGCGACTTCCATGTTTTCCTGCATGAAGGTGTCGACGACGGCGGGCGAGGTCGGCGCGCGGAAGATCTCCGCCTGCTTGAGTTCCCGCGTGAGGTGCAGGTCGTAGGCGCTGCCCTTGCCGACCACCACGCGCTGGCCCTTGCGGTCCACCTGGTCCATGCTGGCGATGGGCGAGTCCTGGCGCACCAGGTACGCGCCTTCGATGACCACGTAGGGCGCGGTGAATGCGATCTGCGCGCCGCGCAGCGGATCGATGGCGAAGAAGCCCACGTCGGCCTCTTCTGCGGCCACGGCATTGACGGATTCGCCGGCCGACTTGAAGACCACCAGTTCCAGCTGCACGTCCAGGCGCCGCGCCAGTTCAGTTGCCAGGTCGACCGAGACGCCGCCGGCCTGGCCGGTGACGGGATCGGCGTGGGCGAGGATGGGATTGCCCAGGTTGATGGACGCGCGCAACGCGCCGGTGGGGGCGAAGGCGGAAAGCAGCTCGTGGTCGGTCTTCATGGTTTCCTTGGGCGTAGGGGCGCGCGCTGGCGCGCACGATGCGGCAAGCATAGCCGCAAGCGCGCGCGTTGCGCGATGCCTTATTGTGCGCGGCGCAGTACGTAGTGCGGGGCCAGCGGACCTGTAGGTCGGGTGCCGTCGCGATACAGCATGGTCACCTGGTTTTCGCCCACGAAGTAGCGCTGGCTGTCGCCGGACGCGTCCAGGCGGATGGTGCTGCCGTCGGACTCCCAGCTGAATGTGCCGGTTACCACCTCGGGCTGCGGCTGGCGGTCCAGGTACTGGGTCTGTCTTTCGTAGCGGCCATCCTGTTCCAAGGTCAGGCGGGTTCGGATGCCCGGGCAGTCGGCGCAGGGCAGGGTGCCTTCGTAGCTGCCGGCCCAGTCCAGCGAATCGCGGGCGGTGTGGCTGTCGACGGGGGCGGAACCGCCGGCGCCGGGCCGGGAGGGCGCGCAGCCGGCGAGCAGGGCTAGCGTCAGGGCGCAGGTCAGGGTGGTTTTCATCATGGCGAGCTCCTGTTTGGCAAACCGGTCACGATACGGACAGTAACGGGGCGGTGCTGAAACGGGATGTAAAGCGCGGGGGCCGGCAGCGGCCGTGCATGCGCTACGCTACCTTATTTTCCAGGCGCACCGGCCCGGGCCTTCCCTCTTGAACAGGACGATTCCGATGAAAGGCGAACACCGTTACAACGTCACCGTCGACTGGACCGGCAACACCGGCTCCGGCACGTCCAGCTACGCGGCCTATTCCCGCGACCACGTGATCCGTGCGGCGGGCAAGCCCGACGTGCCGGGTTCGTCCGACCCGGCTTTTCGCGGCGATCCCGCGCGCTGGAATCCCGAAGACATGCTGGTGGCGTCGCTGTCCGCCTGCCACAAGCTCTGGTACCTGCACTTCTGCGCGGTCGAAGGGGTGACGGTGGAGGCCTACCGCGACGAGGCCGAAGGCGTCATGGTCGAGGACCGCGAGCGTGGCGGCTTCTTCAGCGCCGTCACCTTGCGCCCCGAAGTGACCATCCGCGCTGGCGACGACGCTGCGCTGGCGGCCGAACTGCACGAGCGCGCGCATCATTTCTGCTTCATCGCCAATTCGGTCAACTTCCCGGTGCGTTGCGAGCCGCGCATCGTGCAAGCTGCCTGAGGACCATCGCCATGCTGACCATTTGGGGACGCCGCAGTTCATTCAATGTGCAGAAGGTGCTGTGGCTGGCGGGAGAGCTGGGCCTGGAGTACGAACATGTGCTGGCTGGCGGCGAGCACGGGCTGCTGGACACGGCCGAGTTCCGCGCCATGAATCCGCACGGCAAGGTGCCGCTGCTGCGCGATGGCGCGACGACGGTCTGGGAGTCCCATGCCATCCTGCGCTATCTGGCCGCGCGCGACGGCGCCGGTCGATTCTGGGTGGACGACCCCGCGCAGCGGGCCGGCGCCGACGGCTGGATGGACTGGGCCCAGACCGCCTTGCAGCCAGCCTTTCTGATGGGCGTGTTCTGGGGCTGTTACCGCACCCCCGAGGCGCAGCGCGACACGGCGGCCATCGAGCGCTCCATCGCCGCCACGCATGCCTGCCTGCGGCAACTGGACCGCGCGCTGGCGGACCGTCCGTATCTGGGCGGCGAAACCCTGGGCCTGGCCGACATTCCGGCGGGCACCACGCTCTACCGCTACTTCGAACTGGACATCCCGCATCCGTCCATGCCCCATCTGCAGGCCTGGTACGAGCGCCTGCAGGCCCGTCCAGCCTATCGCGAACATGTGATGGTGCCGTTCGGGGAGCTGCGCGGGCGGCTGGCTTTCTAGCCGGATTTACAAATTTTCCGGCGGGCGATGTCACGTCATGGCAGGCTGTCTCGTCCTACGGGTAATGGCGCCGCATCCTGCGGCGCATGCCTACCTTGCCGGAGACCCGCCATGAGCACCGCCCGCCTGAACGCCTACACCGCCTCGCCCAAGGCCATGAAAGCCATGATCGCCCTGAACGACTTCGTCGAAAGCTGCGGCCTGGAACACAGCCTGCTCGAACTGGTGAAGATGCGCGCTTCGCAGATCAATGGTTGCGCCTACTGCCTGCACATGCATTCCACCGATGCCCGTAAACAGGGCGAAACCGAAATGCGCCTGTACCTGCTGGATGCCTGGCGCGAATCTTCGCTGTACAGCGAGCGTGAGCGCGCCGCGCTGGCGTGGACGGAGTCGTTGACCAGACTTGCAGATACTCGCGCGCCGGACGCGGACTACGCCGAAATGGCAAGGCATTTCAACGAGGAAGAGCAGGTCAACCTGACCGTCGCCATCAACATGATCAATAGCTGGAACCGCATCGCAGTCGGGTTCCGCTCGCAGCATCCCAAGCACTGAGGCCAGGCCGTATGAGCGCGTCCGCCATTCCCGATGCCGTTGCCGACTTCGAGCCCCATCGCAGGCATTTGCAGGGCCTGGCCTACCGCATGTTGGGGTCATGGGCGGAGGCCGAGGACATCGTGCAGGACGCGTGGCTGCGCTGGCGCGACGCGGACCGCGGCCGGGTCGAGACGCCTCGCGCCTTCCTGTCGCGGACGGTCACGCGGCTGTGCCTGGACCAGTTGAAATCGGCGCGCGCGCGGCGCGAGGAGTACGTGGGGCCATGGCTGCCCGAACCCTTGCCCGACGCGGGCAGCTATGAGGCGGCGGGTGCGGGGGAGATTGCGCACGATCTGTCGGTGGCGCTGATGCTGGCGCTGGAGCGCCTGTCCGCATTGGAACGGGCCGCTTTCCTGCTGCACGACGTGTTCGACATGCCGTTCGCGGAGATCGCGGCGACGCTGGGCCGGAACGAGGCAGCCTGCCGCCAGTTGGCCGCGCGGGCGCGCAGCCGCGTGCGCGACGCGCGTCCGCGGTTCGCAGTGACGGAGCAGGAAGGCGCGCGCATCGCCGATGCCTTCTGGCAGGCATCGCGCGCGGGCGATGTGGATGCCCTGCGCAGCCTGTTGGCGCATGACGCCGTGCTGCATGCGGACGGCGGCGGCAAAAAGCTGGCCGTGTTCAGGCCCATTCTGGGCAGCGACAAGATCGCGCGTTTTTTTGCCGGTCTGGCGAAAAAGCCCAGCGGCCAGTTCCTGGACGCCGTGGTGACGCAATTGAACGGCATGCCGGGGGTGCTGGCGACCGAACTGGACGGTTTGCCCCGGTCGACCACGCTGGAGGTGCGCGACGGCAGGATCGCCGCCATCTACATCGTGCGCAACCCTGATAAGCTGCGCCATGTCGCGGCGCTGCCGCCGCAGCCAACCGCGCCCCAGGATGATTCCGCAACTCACTGACTATCCGCAGGACCTGCCCGTACTGGGGCTGGAAGGCTTGCGGCTGCGTCCATTGCGGGAAGCAGACGCGGCCGATTGGCACGCATATCTGCGAGACGAGGCGGTCACGCGCCATACCAGCTGGCAGTTGGACGGACCGGATACGCTGGTGCGCCTGATCCGCGGTTATGGTCAGCCAGCGGTATCGCACAGCCTGCGCCTGGCCATCGTCACGCTGGACGGCGTCTTGGCGGGCACCATAGGCTTGAACGAGATCGCTGCGTCCGCGCGGCGCGCGGAGATCGCCTATGACGTCGCGCCGCCGTACTGGCGGCGTGGCATCGCCACGCGCGCCTGTGTGTCCGTGACCGAGTGGGCCTTGCGTGAGCTGGGCTTCGCACGCATCCAGGCTACCGTGCTGGATACCAACGTGGCGTCGGCCGGCGTGCTGGAACGCTGCGGATTTCAGCGCGAAGGACTGATGCGCCGCTACCGCCTGGTGCGCGGCGACCCTCGCGACTTCTGGATGTACGCGCGGGTCGCTGCCGCGCAGGACTGACGCCCAACCAATTTGAGAAAACCATGACCTCCGCTTTGATCGTGATAGACGTGCAGCGCGCGCTGTTCGAGACGAATCCCGCGCCAGCCGATGCCGAGGCCGAGGCCGTGCTGGCCCGCATCAATGCGCTGGCCGGGCGTGCGGCGGACATTGCCTTCGCCGCCGCGGCTGCCCGGTGACCGCCATGGATCCTGAACTGCTGTCCTTGCTGGTCACGCGCACCATGCCCTTTGGCAAGTACCAGGGACGCCTGATCGCGGATTTGCCCGGGCCCTACCTGGCCTGGTTCGCGCGCAAGGGCTTTCCGCCGGGTGAATTGGGGCGTCTGCTGGCCCTGATGCACGAGCTGGACCACAACGGCTTGTCTTCCTTGCTGGTGCCGCTGCGCCAGTCCGCGCCGAAGAAGTAGGGCGCGGCCCGCCAGAGAAACCCCGGGAAACAACTGTGGCGGATTGTGTAGCGTCTTGGCACGCCGCGCGCCAGCGGCCGGGGATACCATAGTGCGGCATGTCCAGGGGCCCCGGAGCGCGCCCTGGACGTCAGTCCATTGAAGAGAGGTCGTCATGAAGAAACTCCACATTTCCGCCTTCCTGCTTGCCGCCTTGTGCGCGGCCGGCGCCGTACAGGCGCAGAATGCGGCGCCCGTCACGCAGGAATACCAGTACCCCAGCGTGCGCTCCAAGGACGGCAGCCTGTCGCCGCCTTCCACGTTGCGCATGACGGTCACGCCCGAAGCCGGCTCCGCGCCCGCGGTCATCCGCGACACGCCGGAAAGCCAGGCCCAGTACGTGCGCTGCCGCGAAGTGTCGGACCGCGCCGCCGTGTCGAACGCGCAGATGCAGGCCGGCGTGGCGCAGTGCCTGAAAGAGCTGGAGCAGCGTCGCCAGCAATAAGGCGCGCGCCGCCGCCCAACGGGCGGCTTTCCGTTCTGGTCAAACGGTAATAATATTCAATCTCATCAACAGCGCTGCCCGCCGCGACGGAGCCGCCATCTTGACCGCCGCCCATCCCGAACCTGATTGGACCGTATCGGCCGCCACGCCCGCTATTTCGCTGGCGGGCGGCACGCTGCGCTTTGGCCGCGACGAGCGCGTGCAGGAGCGCCTGGAGCCGGGCCTGAAGCTGGTGCTCGTGCTGGACGGGGACCTGCGCTATAGCGTGCGCGGCGCCGCGTCCACCCGCGTGAGCGGGCCCGCGCTGCACCTGAGCGTGTGCCAGGACGCCATGGGCATGGAGCACGAGTTTGGCGCCCATCAGTCCTTGCGCTTCGTGTCCTTGCGCACGGGACTGGACCATCTGCGCGATGCCTTTGCCATGGACCCGGCCCAATTGGCGGGCCTGCTGCGCGCGCCGCGGGCCGTTGGCGCATACGCCGAGGCCAATATGCGGGCGGACCGCAAGCTGGAGGCCCTGGGCCACCAGATGCTGGCCTGCCCGGTGCAGGGCGCGCTCAGGCGCATGTACCTCTCGGCCAAGGCGCTGGAACTGACCGCGCTTGCCTTGGGCGCGCTGCAGCCGGCGGAGCAGGGCGCTCCCGTGCGCGGCCTGACGCGTGCCGACGTGGAACGCCTGCATCACGCGCGCGACCTGGTTGCGGCGAACCTGCAGGACCCGCCCTCGCTGCCCGAACTGGCGCGACGCGTGGGCGTGAACGTCAACAAGCTCACCACCGGCTTTCGCAAGCTGTTCGGCCAGAGCGTCTACGCCTACGTGCGCGAGCGGCGCATGGAGCAGGCCCAGGCGCTGCTGGCCGAAGGCGCCTATACCGTGTCCGAGGCGGCCTACGCCTGCGGCTATACCGATTCGCACTTCACCAAGGCGTTCCTGCGCCGCTACGGCGTGCTGCCCAGCAGTGTCGCGCCGGGCCGCTAAGGCGTCGAAACTTCCGCAATCGCCAGCAAGACTTCCGCAATCGCCAACGCGCGGCCGCTGTCGTTCCTAGAATTACTTGAGAATTATTCTCAATAAAATTCTAAGAGGACAGGCAGTGCGAAAACAGGTGAAAACGGGGGCGCCGCGCAGGAACGCGGCGCGGGCGCGGCATTGGCCGCTGTGGCTGGCGGTGGCGGCGGGGCCGGCGCTGGCGCAGGAGGCCGCGTCGCTGCCGGCGGTGACGGTCAGCGGCGAGGGCGTGGCGCAGGACATGGCGACCCTCGGCAAACTGCCGCTGACGCTGCGCGAGATTCCGCAGTCGGTGACGGTGATCGGGCAGGAGCGGATGCGCGAGCAGAACCTGCAAAGCCTGGATGAGGTGATGCAGCACGCCACCGGCATCACGGTGCAGCCCTATCAGCTGCTGACCACCGCGTACTACGCGCGCGGCTTCAAAGTAGATTCGTTCGAGCAGGACGGCGTGCCCGTGCTGATGGGCAACATGGCGGCATCGCCGCAGGACATGGCGGTGTACGAACGCGTGGAGATCCTGCGCGGCGCCAACGGCCTGATGCATGGCGCGGGCAATCCCGCCGCCACGGTGAACCTGGTGCGCAAGCGGCCGCAACGCGAGTTCTCGTTCAACGGCTCCCTCAGCGCCGGCAGCTGGGATCGCTACCGTGCGGAGGCCGACCTGGGCGGCCCCTTGAACGACAGCGGCGGCGTGCGCGGCCGCATCGTCGGCGCCGTGGAAGACCGTGGTTATTTCTATGACGTCGCGGATCAGCAATCGGCGCTGCTCTACGCGATAGGCGAGGTGGACCTGGGGCCGGACACGGTGCTGTCCGCCGGCCTGCAGACCCAACGCATCCGCTCCACCACCAACATGGCCGGCGTGCCGCGCTACAAGGACGGCGGCGATATCGGCCTGAAGCGCTCGACCTACCTGGACGTGGCCTGGGACCGCTTCAACTGGGATACGACGCGTGTGTTCGCGGACCTGGAGCATCGCTTCGGCCAAGGCTGGAGCGCCAAGATCAGCGCCAATTACCTGACCGCGGACAGCAACCTGAAGTACGCCGGCGCCTATGGCGCGATAGACCGCCAGACCGGGTTGGGTTCCTCCTTGATGGGCGCGGCCTACAAGTTCGACAACACCCAGGCCAGCGTGGACGCCTATGTCGGCGGCCCGGTGCAACTGTTCGGCCGGCGCCATGAACTGCTGCTGGGCGGCAATGCCCAACGCACCACGTCCGAGCAGTACAGCGCGGACCTGACGCCCTATCCGAACGTGCCGGTCAATGTCTTCGACTGGGATCCGCACAGCGTGCCCGAGCCTGGCGTGGGGCCGTACACCTCGCCCGGGGAGACCCGGCTCAAGCAGCAGGGCGTCTACGGCATGGGCCGCTTTTCGCTGGCCGATCCGGTGACGCTGGTGCTGGGCGGACGCATGAGCTGGTGGAACCAGAGCGCGCCCCGCGCGCGCCAGCGCATCGATCCGGAGTTCACGCCCTATGGCGGGCTGATCGTCGACCTCGACCGCCAATGGTCGCTGTATGGCAGCTATGCGCAGGTCTTCCAGCCGCAGGGCGAGCTGACGCGCGACGGCCAGCCGCTGGATCCCATTACCGGCACCAACTACGAGGCCGGCGTCAAAGGCGAACTGGCGGACGGCGCCTTGAACCTGTCGCTGGCCGTGTTCCAGATACAGCAGAAAAACCGCGCGCAGGAGGACCCGGCATGGCCATGCGTGGGCCGCAACTGCTACTACATCTCGGGTGGGGAAGTGCGCAGCCGTGGGATCGAGGCTGAAGCCTCCGGCAGCATCACGCCCTACTGGACGGTGGCCGCGGGCTACACCTTCAACACCAGCAAGTACCTGACGGATTCGGAATCCGGCGGACAGCCGTTCGCGCGCTTCACGCCCAAGCACATCTTCCGCCTGTGGACCAACTATGCCTTGCCCGGCATGGAGCGGCGGCTGAGCGTGGGCGGCGGGCTGCAGGTGCAGTCGGGCTATTCCACGGTGTCCGGTCCCGTCACGCTGCGCCAGGGCGGCTATGCGCTGGTGGACCTGCGCATGGCCTATCGCGTGGACAAGCACGTGACCGCGGCGCTCAACGTCAACAACCTGTTCGACCGCGGCTATTACCAGAGCCTGTCGGGCACGGCCTGGAACAACCGCTACGGCGAGCCCCGCAACGTCATGCTGACCCTGCGCGCCGAATACTGATGACCCGCGGCGGACGCCCACCGCGCGCGTCCGCCGGCAACCAGAAGGAGAGATCGATGAGTGCACCCGATACCGGGCCGGTGTTCGACTGGCTGGACCACTTCGTGGCGCTGGGGTGCGACGGCGCCATGCGCGACGTGGGCCGTCTGCGCCGCCTCGCGCCGCAGGACGAATGGCTGGTCGGCATCAAGGCCGTGGCCAGCGACGCCGACGTGCATGGCGATGTGTGGGAGCGCCACCCGGCCGGCGATGAAATGCTCTGCGTGCTGGAAGGGCGCGTGGTGGTCACGCTGATGGCGGAGGACGGCGTCCAGACCGACATGCTGCTGGATACCCGGCGCAGCGCCATCGTGCCGCGCGGCGTGTGGCACAGGCTGCACGTGGCCTGTCCCGGCAAGATCCTGTTCGTGACGCCGGGGCAGGGCAGCGAACACCGTCGCGCGGATGCGCCGCAATCCCGCAGCCCCTTGTTGAAGGAAATCTGAAGTGAACCGTATTGCAGACGCACGCATGTTCGTGATGATAGGCGCCTTGTATTTTTCCCAAGGCATACCGCTGGGCGTGGCCATGGAGGCTTTGCCCACGCTGCTGCGCCGCGACGGCGCGGACCTGCACGCGCTGGCCTGGCTGCCGCTGGTCGGCCTGCCTTGGGTGCTGAAGTTCCTGTGGGCGCCCGTGGTCGACAACCGCTGGACCCGCGCCATGGGCCGGCGGCGCAGCTGGATCCTGCCGATGCAGGCCGTGGTGCTGGCCTGCCTGCTGGCGCTGTCCTTGCTCGGCATCGATGCCGCGGGGGCGGCGTGGGTGGTCGCTTTGATGGCGCTGGCTTCGTTGGCCAGTGCGACGCAGGATATCGCCACCGACGGCCTGACGGCGGAGCGCTTCCAGGGGCAGGATCTGGCGCGCGCCAATGCCGTGCAGGTGGGCGGCACCATGGTGGGCTTCTTCTTCGGCGGACCGGGTTGCCTGGTACTGGCCGGCCATATCGGACAGACCGGGGCGTTGCTGACCCTGGCGGCCGTGGTGGCGTTCAGCCTGCTGCTGGCGGCCGCCTGGCGTGAAACCGAACTGGCCATGCCCGCGGCCAGGCGCCGCGCCACGCTGGGCGCCTTCGTGCGCCGCCCCGGCGCCTGGGCCCTGGCCGCGGCCGCCTTCCTGTCGGCCATGACGGCGGTGGCGGGCTATGGCCTGTCCAAGCTGTTCCTGGTGGATGCGGGCTGGGCGGTCGAGGCCGTGGGGCGCGTCGGCATGGCGGGGGGCGTGGTGACGGTGCTGCTGGGTTGCGGCGGTGGCGCATGGCTGATCGGCCGGCTGGGCGCGCGCGCGGTGCTGGCGCTGGGCCTGGCTGCCTCGGGCGCGGCCGCGCTGGCCTGGATGGCGCAGGCCCAGGGCTGGATGCCGTCGCAGGCGGGCAGCGCCCTGGGCGCGCAGGCGCTGGGCGCGTTCGGCGCGGGCGCCGCGTCCGTGGCCCTGATGACGCTGGCCATGCGCTTTGCCAGCCGCGGCGAGCAGGCCGGCACCGACATGACGGCGGTGCAGAGCGCGCGCGACCTGGGCGAGATCCTGACCTCGTCCCTCATGACCGGGCTGGCGGCCCAGGTCGGCTACGCGGGGGGCTTTGCCAGCGGCTTGCTGGTGGCGGCCGCGACGCTGGCGTTCACGGCCAGGGCGCTGGCGCGCGCGGGCTGATATGGCGATTCTGGCGGTTGCGGCTACACTTATGCGCCGTTTTGCTTTCAGCCCCAGAATTCCCCATGATTTCCACCGCATGCGGCGTCGACTTCGGCACGTCCAATTCCACCGTGGGCTGGAGCCGCCCCGATCAGCGCGCGCTCCTCGCCCTGGAAGACGGCAAGACCACCTTGCCCTCGGCCATTTTCTTCCATGACGAAGACGCCGAAGTCAGCTATGGCCGGGCCGCCATCTCCGACTACCTGGCGGGCTACGACGGGCGCCTGATGCGCTCGATGAAGAGCCTGCTGGGCAGCTCGCTGATCGACGGCTCGACGGAAGTGCAGGGCCGTTCGATTCCGTTCCGCGTCCTGCTCACGCGCTTCATCGCCGAACTCAAGCGCCGCGCGGAAACCGCAGCGGGGCGCGGCTTCACGCGCGCCGTGCTGGGCCGGCCGGTGTTCTTCGTGGATGACAATCCGGCCGCCGACCAGACCGCCCAGGACACGCTGGGCGAGATCGCGCGCAGCGTCGGCTTCACCGATATCGAGTTCCAGTTCGAGCCGCTGGCCGCCGCATTCGATTATGAATCGCAGATCGACCGCGAAGAACTGGTGCTGGTCATCGACATCGGCGGCGGTACTTCCGATTTCTCGCTGATCCGCCTGGGGCCCGGCCGCGCCACCAAGGCCGACCGCCGCGAAGACATCCTGGCCTACGGCGGCGTGCACATCGGCGGGGTGGACTTCGACAAGCAGCTCAGCCTGGCGCACGTGATGCCCATGCTGGGCCTGGGCAGCCAGCTGCGCAGCGGCAAGGATGTGCCCTCCACGCAATATGGCAACCTGGCCTGCTGGCACACCATCAACCAGGCCTATACGCGCAAGGCCGCCGAACATTTCGCCTACATCCGCGCCGAGGCTGGCGACCGCGAGAAGATCGACCTGCTGCTGAACCTGGTCAAGCAGCGCGCCGGCCACTGGGTGGCGGTGCAGGTCGAAGAGGCCAAGATCGCACTGTCGGAGACGCCCGCCGCGCGCATCGACCTGTCGCGCATCGCGCCGGAGCTGGGCGTGGACGTGACGCGCCCCTCGTTTGACGCCTGCGTGGGCCGCCTGATCGAAAAGGTCGAGACCACGGTGGGCGCGTTGCTGCGCGACGCCGGCGTATCGACCGCGGACGTGGATACGGTGTTCTTCACCGGCGGTTCCAGCCGCGTGCCGCGTTTGCGCGAATCGGTGTCAGCCCTGGTGCCGGGCGCGCGCAGCGTCGAAGGCGACCTGTTCGGCAGCATCGGCGCCGGCCTGGCGCTGGACGCCCGCCGCAAGTTCGGCTGAGCCGCTCAGGCGGCCAGCATCGAGGGTACGCGGGCCGCCAGCGCGTCGATGGCGGCGCGCGTCTTGGACGGCAGGTAGCGCGCTTGCGGCCAGACGGCGTGCACCTCTTGCGCGGCCAGGCGATCGCCGTGCATCAGCACGTCCAGCTCGCCGGTGCGCACATAGTGCGTCAGCATCCAGCAGGGCAGCCAGGCGAGCCCCGCGCCGGCGATGGCGGCGTCCGCGATGGCTTGCAGGTCGTCCAGGCGCAGGCACGGACGCGGGCGCAGCTGCAGTACCTGGCCGTCGGGCCCATGCAGCGCCCAGGCCTTGTCCACGCCGTTGCGCGTGTAGACGATGGCGGCATGCCGCTGCATCTCATCCACGGTGACCGGGCGGCCATGTGCCTGGATGTATGCGGGAGAAGCCCCGATGCCCATGGTCTGCATGCCCAGCCGCCGCGCGGCCAGGCTGGCGCTGTCGGGCAGCTCGCCCACGCGGATGCCCAGGTCGTAGCCTTCCTCGATCAGATCGACCACCCGGTCGTTGAATGAAACCTCCACCTGCAGTTGCGGATGCTGCTGTGCCAGTTCGCGCAGCACGGGCGCGACGCAATGGCGGCCGAACACCAACGGCGCGCTGACGCGCAAGCGACCCTGGGGCTCGCGCCGGCCGCTGTCCAGCTCGGCCTCGGCGGTCTGCAGTTCGGCCAGCGCGCGCACGCAACGGTCGTAATAGGCCTGGCCATCGTCGGTCAGGCTTTGCTGGCGGGTGGTGCGGTGGAACAGCCTGGCGCCCAGCCGCGCCTCCAGCCGCGCGATGGACTTGCCCACCGCGGAGCGCGTGAGGTTCAGGCGTTGCGCCGCGAGCGCGAAGCTGCCTGCTTCCACGGCCTGAACGAAGACTTCGATGCCGCTCAGCCGGTCATAGGTGATCGCTGTAGCCATCATGGACTCCCTGCATTTATTGGTTCCTAGTAGGATTCGATGAAATGAAAAACATTCGCCACCAGGGAAATTGGTTCCCATATATCTTATCGGTACTTGACCGTCACGGATAGCCGCCAATGGCGGGCGGCGGTCTTTTTTGCCGCCGGGCCGCCCCAAGGCAAAAAAAGCCCCCTTGAGGGCAGCAAGCCGAAGGCGCAGCGTGGGGGCCTTTTTTGAATCGATAGGAGAAACAACATGCAGGCATACACCGTCACCAGCGGCAAGGACATCGCTTCGCTGGAGCGCGTCACGCGCCAGCCTCGCAGCCTGGGGCCGTTGGAGCTGCGCGTGCGCATCAAGGCCGTGTCGCTGAACTACCGCGACCTGATGGTGGCGCGCGGCGAGTATCTGAAGGGTTCGGGCGATCCGGTCATACCCGCCTCCGACGCCGCGGGCGAGGTGATCGAGGTGGGTGCGGGCGTGAGCCGGTTCAAGGTCGGCGACCGCGTCATGGGCGCATTCATGCCGGACTGGATCGATGGCGAGCCCACGCCTGCCACGGTGGCGCTGGCGCCGGGCGCCGCCACCGACGGCCTGCTGTCCACCGAGAGCGTGTTTGCCGAGCACGCCCTGGTCGCAACGCCGGCATCCTTGAGCGACGAGCAGGCCTCGACCCTGCCTTGCGCCGCCGTCACCGCATGGAACGCGCTGTTCGTCGCCGGACGCGCCAAGGCGGGCCAGACGGCTTTGTTCCTGGGCACGGGCGGGGTTTCCATCTGGGGCCTGCAACTGGCCAAGGCAGCCGGCATGCGCACCATCATCACCTCGTCCAGCGCGGACAAGCTGGCCCGCGCGCGCGAGCTGGGCGCGGACCTTACGATCAACTACCGTGAAACGCCGCAATGGCAGGACGAAGTGCTGCGCCTGACCGGCGGCGAGGGCGCCCACGTGGTGGTGGAAGTCGGCGGCGAAGGCACGCTCGAACGTTCCGTCGCGGCCGCGCGCATGGGCGGCACCATTGCGGTCATCGGCGGCGTCAGCGGCTTCGCGGCCGTGCCGGTCGCGCCCCTGGCGTTGATCGCGGGCGTCAAGCGGCTGGAAGGCATCTTCGTCGGCAGCCGCAAGATGCTCGAGGACGTGGCGCGTTTCGTCGACGTGGCGCGCATCGCGCCGGTCATCGACCGCGTCTACTCGTTTGCCGAAGCGCGCGAGGCGTTCGAGCACCTGGCGTCGGGCCGGCACTTCGGCAAGCTCGTCATCCGCGTCGCGGAGTAGGCGTCATCGGGGAAGGCGGGCGGCGATGGTAAGCTCGTGCTGCCCGCGCGGACTGGCCATCATCCGCGCGTCCCTTGAGGTATCCGACCCGCCATGACCCGCAAGCCCGATTCCCATCTCGAAGAAAAACTCCTCGCCAGCGAGGCGCCATACAACGGCGCCTTCCTGAAGATCCGGCGCGACACGGTCAGCCTGCCCAACGGCAACACGGCCACGCGCGAGTACGTGGTGCATCCGGGCGCGGTGGTGGTGATCCCGCTGCTGGACGATGGCCGGGTCCTGCTGGAGCGTCAGTTCCGTTATCCCATCGGACGCGTGATGACCGAGTTCCCGGCCGGCAAGCTGGATCCGGGCGAGGATCCGCTGGCCTGCGGCAAGCGCGAGCTGCTGGAGGAAACCGGCTATACCGCGGATCAGTGGGCGCATGCGGGAGCGCTGCACCTGGCCATCGCGTATTCCACCGAGATCATCCATATCTACTTCGCCCGCGGCCTGCGCGCCGGGCCTCGCCAATTGGACCAGGACGAATTCCTGGATGTGATCAGCGCGGATCCCGCCGAGCTGATCGAGGCTTGCGCCAAGGGCGAGGTCACCGACGCCAAGACGCTGACCTGCGTGCTGTGGATGCAGAACGTGCTGTCCGGCGCCTGGCAGCTGGACTGGCAGGACAACGCGGGCTGAAGCCCGGTCCGGAATCTGTCCAGACATGTCCGCATTTCCCGTTCTGGTGCAGCCCGCCGGCCTGCGCTTTGACGCGCCGGCCGATACCTCCGTGCTGCTGGCGGCGCAGGCGGCCGGCATCAAGCTGCCCAGCTCGTGCCGTAACGGCACATGCCGCGCCTGCATGTGCCTGCTGCTGGAAGGCGAGATCTCGTACCGCATCGAGTGGCCGGGGCTGTCGCGCGACGAGAAGGAAGAAGGCTGGATCCTGCCCTGCGTGGCGCAGGCCGAGTCCGCCCTGGAAATCCAGGCGCCCCTGGCCGCGCCGATCGAGGCCGCGCCCGTTGCGCCACTGCGCCCGCTTACCGGGGCGCGGCGCTAGCGCCTGCAATCAGCGCCGCGGCGGCCATGGCGACGCCCATTCCCAGCGCCATGCCGGCCGCCATTCCGCCGAATGGCGCGACGCTCGCGGCCAGCGCCGCCGCCATGCCCCATTGAGCCCCTGCCAGCATGCCCAGCCCCATCGCCAGCGCGCAGGCCAGCCGCGCTGCCATGCGCGGCGCGCCCGGCAGCGGCAATAGCGCGGCAATCAGCATGGCTGCGCTGCTGGCGGGCATCAGGGCCGCATGGCGCCAGGCTTGGTCCAGCAGCCCGCCGGACGCCCCGCACAGGCTGGCCAGCAGCGCCGCCGGCGTGCGCAGTGTGTCTGCCCACAGCCCCGCGGCCATGGCTGCGGTGCAGGCCAGCCACAGGACGGCGGCGTCGGAGGCCACGCGGACTGCATCGCCGGGCTTGCGCCTAGCCGCAGGCGTGGCAGGCGTGCGGCCGCGCGTCGTCGTAGCGGTCATGATGGCGTACCCAGTCGCCCAGGTTGAAGTGCGGGCCGTTCTCGTTGCGGCCCAGGGGCGCCAATTCCAGGTAGTTGTAGGCCCCGGCCAGCCTTTCCACGCCGCGCGAGAAGCTTGAATAGGTATGAAAGATCTCGCCGTCCGGGTCGCGGAAGAACGCGCTGGCGCCGGAGTTTTCCTCCATGCTGCCGTCGGCCTTGGGCACGGAGGCCAGCAGGTCGAAATTGAAGTCGCAGCCTTCGGACGAGTACCAGGGGAACTGCCAGCCCATGCGGCGCTTGAAGGCCTCCAGCTTGGCGTAGGGGGCTCGCGACACGGCGACCACCGTCACGTCATGCTGGCGCAGGTGCATGAGCGCGCTGTCCATGTGGTCGGCCAGGAACGAGCAGCCCACGCAGCCTTCCTCCCAGTCCGGGCCGAACATGAAGTGGTAGACGATGAGCTGGCTCCTGCCCTGGAACAGCGCGGCCAGGTCCACGGAGCCGGCCGCGCCCTGGAAGCGATAGGGCTTGTCCACTTTGACCCAGGGCAGGGCCATGCGCTCGCGGGCCAGCGCGTCCTGGGCACGAGTCAGTTCTTTTTCGCGGCGCAGCAGCGCCTCGCGCGCGATGTCCCATTGCGCTCGGGATACGACGGGGTGATCGGTCTGCATCGTGTGTCTCCTTGGAACGGGCCGGCAGGCCCGGGTAGGGCGAACGGCGGGGATTCAGGCCGGCTTCGCCAGATGGGCCGCCAGCCGTTCCAGCGCGCCCAGCCAGCCATGCTGGTGGCTGTCGCGGGTGGCCTGGTCGACGAACGGGGTTTGCAGGAAGGCAAGCTCGGTGCCGCCGCCGGCAGGGGTGAATTCCAGGGTGATCAGCGAGACTTCCGCGGGCGTATCGCGCCAGGCCCAGGTAAACACCAGGCGGCGCTGCGGTTCGACTTCGCGGTAGTGGCCGCTGGCGTGGTGCTCCAGCCCGTCCTCGGTGGCGAATCCCACCTGATAGGCGCCGCCCACGCGCACGTCGGTTTCCGCCCGCAGCACCTTGCGGGTTTCGGCGGGACCGAACCAGCGCATCAGCGCTTGCGGGTCCGTCCAGGCGCGCCAGACGCGTTCGACGGGGGCGTCGAAGCGGCGTTTGAGGCGGAGTTCGATGGGGGCTGTTTCGCCTCGGGTGCTTCGTTTTTCCATGGATGGACCTCTTCCTCGTGGTACAGGTAGCGCGCCAGCGAATCCAGCTGCCCGTTCCAGAACTTCTCGTAGCGGGCCAGCCAGTCGGATGCCGCCCGCATGGGTTCGGGCGATAGCGTGCAGTTCACGACGCGGCCGTCCTTGGCGCGGGCGATCAGGCCGGCGTCTTCCAGCACGCGCAGATGCTTCATGAAAGCGGGCAGGGACATGGCGTGCGGCCGGGCCAGCTCGCTGACCGAGGCCGCGCCTTGTTCCAGGTCGGCCAGCACCCGGCGTCGCGTGCCGTCTGCCAGGGCCGAAAAGATGCTGTCCAGCGTGTCGTCTTTAAACTTAACCATAGGGTTAAGTATTAAGCCGAAGCCGCGGGACTGTCAAGCAACAAAGCTGGCGCGAAAGGAATCAGGCGTGCTGGTGCATGGCCGACCGGTGCTTGGTGTCGCGCATGGTGGCGTACACCAGCAGCGACAGGAAGATGATGCCGGCGAGGTAGTAGTAGAACCACTCCTCGTGTCCCTGCTGTTTGAAGAACAGGGCAATGGCCGGCGCCGTGCCGCCGAAGATCGACACCGTCACGGCGTAGGGCACGGCCACGCCGGTGGCGCGGATGTTGGTGGGGAAGAGTTCCGCCTTCACCACCGCGTTGATGGAGGTGTAGCCGGCCGTGAACACCCAGGCGCCGCAGATCAGCAGGAAGGCCATGAAGGGCGAATGCGTATGCGACAGCGTCATCAGGATGGGCACCGTGAGCGCCGCGCCTGCCACGCCGAAGAACACCAGCAGCGGCTTGCGCCCGATCTTGTCGGACAGCGCGCCATACACCGGCTGCAGGATCAGCGCGAAGATCAGCGACCCGGCGATGATGTAGGTCGTGACGATGTCGGAGAAGCCCGAGGTCTGCCGCACGAAGGTCTGCATGTAGGTGGTGAAGGTATAGAACGCCGCGGTGCCGCCCGCGGTCAGGCCCACCACGATCGCGACCTCGCGCGGATATTTCAGCAGGCCGCGCAGCGAACTGGTCTGCGGCTTGGGTGCTTTCTGCGCCTCCTTGTAGGAATCCGTCTCGGGCATGTCGCGCCGCATCAGGGCCGTGATGATGGCCAGCATGGCGCCGATCACGAAGGGGATGCGCCAGCCCCATTCCACCAACTGCTCGTGGGTCAGGAACACGTTCTGCAACAGCAGCAGCACCAGGATGGCGCAGAGCTGGCCGCCGATCAGCGTGACGTACTGGAAGCTGGAATAGAAGCCGCGATGCTCGGGGTCCGCGATCTCGGTCAGGTAGGTGGCGCTGGCGCCATACTCGCCGCCCAGGCTCAGCCCCTCGATCACGCGCGCCAGGGCCAGCAGCGCGGGCGCGGCCAGGCCGATGGTGGCATAGGTGGGCGTGACCGCGATGATCAGCGAGCCCACGCACATCATCCCCACCGACACCATCAGCGACAGGCGCCGCCCATGGCGGTCGGCCAGATGGCCGAACAGCCAGCCGCCGAGCGGGCGCACGATGAAGCCGGCCGCGAACAGCGTGGCCGCGTTCAATTGCTGGACGACGGGGTCGTGCGAGGGAAAGAAAGCGGGGGCGAAGTACAGGGCGAAAGCGGTATAGGCGTAGAAGTCATACCATTCCACCAGATTGCCCATGGAGCCGATGAAGATCGCCTTGATGCGGCGCTTCGCGTCGGGGATGTCGAGATACGCTTGTGTCATATCCATCCTTCGGGTGCGTTTGTCGGGGGACGCCGGACACGCGATCGCGGGTGGGCCGCGAATGGAACATGCATTGCGTTATGTTGCGCCTGCGCGCGCGGAAATGCACGCGTATCAATACCGCTTCTTGTTCAGCTTTTTGTCAGGTCTGGCCGCGCCGGCTCACTTGCCGCGTGGCTTGATGACTTCGCAAGGCGCGGCGCCGTCCGCCGCCTGGGCCTCGTCGCCCAGCAGCGCCTGCGTGCCGCAGACCGAGCCGAACATGCCTTTGCTGTTGTGGCCGATACCGGCCACTTCGAAGGCGCGCCGGTGCAGCGTCACGGGTTTGGCGCCGCGGGAGGCCAGCACGTGTTCGTATTGTGCGTAGCCTGTGCCGCGGGCCAGCCGGGTCGCGCCCTGGGCTTCCGCGCCGCAGGTCTTGTCCAGCAGGCGGTCTTCGGGATTGTTGTCGGCGCCGCCCAGCAGATAGGTGACGTCGCGCGCGGCGTAGCGCACAAAGAGCTTGGATTCGTCGGTCTCGCGCGAGTACGCGGGCAGCTTGTCCGGGCCGTACTTGTACTGGTTGTAGGTGGGGCAGATGCCGCGCTCGTAGGGCGCATAGCCCTTGCCGTCGGCGCGGGGGCGCTCGTTGCTCAGGTACAGGTAGGACGAAGGATTGGCGACGACGTAGCGCAGCGCCAGCCCGTCGCGCCGCAGCGGGCCGTCGATGTTGTTCAGCACCGCGTAGCGTTGTACCAACTGCCCGCCGGCCGAGTGGCCGGCCAGCACGATGCCGGCCAGCGAGGCCAGGCGCTTGCGGTCGTCCAGGCTGCGCAGCAGGTCGTCCAGCACCTGGAACGAGCTGACGGGCGCGGGGCGTCCCGCGGCCTGCACGCTGTCTTCCCCGTCTTCCCAGCTGGCCTTGCGCCAGGCCGCCATGCCGCCGAAACCCGAATCGATGGAGCCCGAGAAGCGCGGCGCCAGGATCAGGGTGTCGCGGGCCCGCTCGGGGTTGTGCGCCAGCAGCGCGGCGACAGATTCGTAATAGCGGTCGGCGTCGCGCTTGACGCCGTGGATCACGACCACGACCTGCTTGATGTTGCGCAGGTCGTCCTTGGCCAGGTCGCGGTTGGCGTAGACCGGCATCTTGTAGCGGTGGCCGGGCTTGCCCAGTTCCACGGACTGCCAGCGCAAGGGCGCCGTGCGCTTGGGCGCGGGCGCGGTTTCGCTGTAGTCGTAAGGGTCGGGCAGGGGCGTCTGCGCGCGCGCGGCCAGCGGCGCGAGCGCCGCCAGGGCGAACAGCGCGGCCAGGCCGCGCATGCGGTCCGGCCGCGCTACAAGCAAGGGGAGGATGGGTGCGCGGCGCATGGCGCGGCGGAAATTCAGCAGCTCTCTTGGCCCAGCAACTGCTTGAGCGCGGGCAGGTCCAGGATGCGGACCTCGCGCTGGTTGATCTTGATGAGGCCGTCGCGCGCAAAGCGCGAGAACAGCCGGCTGACCGTTTCCAGGGTCAGGCCGAGGTAGTTGCCGATTTCCTCGCGGCTCATGCGCAGCACGAATTCGGTGGAGGAATAGCCCAGCGAAGCGTAGCGCTGCGACAAGTTCAGCAGGAACGCGGCCAGGCGCTGCTCGGAGCGCATGGAGCCCAGCGATGCCAGCATCTGGTGCGAGCGGTTGATTTCGCGGCTCATCAGGCGGCGGAATTGCTGCTGCAGCGAGGGCAGGTGGGCCGCGACCCGGTCGATGTCGGCCAGGCGGATGACGCAGACCTCGGAATCTTCCAGCGCCACGGCGGTCGAGACGTGCTTGCCGTCCAGCATGCCGTCCATGCCGACGATTTCGCCGGGCAGATGAAAGCCGGTGACCTGGATCTGGCCGGTCGCGTCTTCCAGCTGCGTCTTGAGGCTGCCGAAGCGCACGCTGTAGACCGCGTCCAGCGGGTGATTCAGCGAATAGAGCGGCTTGCCTTTTTCAAGGCGCACGCGTTCCCTGACCAGTTCGTCCAGCTTTTCCACTTCCGCGGCTGCCATGCCCACGGGCACGCATACATGCCCCAGCATGCATGTGGAGCAATGGGCGGCATCAGGGGCAACGGGGACCCGTTTTTGCATACGATGACCTCTATAGTGCCCATTGCGCGGACGGATGCCGGCATGGGTATAAAGCTTAAGACAAGCTGTATTGTAGTCCGTTGTTACTACGGGCGTCTTACGGGGCGTCCGATAGGGGGCGCGCAAGGCGGTAAGCGACCCAGTCGTCGGCGGCTATATCGACCGCCGCGCCGCGCAGGGCCGGGTCTATCGGGTAGTACTGGCAGCGCAGTTCCGGGGCTTGCGCGGGCGGTTCCAGGCGCGCCACGACCTCGCGCCGCACGAAGCAGCAGGGCTTGCCGGATTCGTACTCCTCGATCTCGTCCATCAGCGCCACCAGGGCGGGCTCCACCTGGAAAACGTCGCCGCGCACGCGCCGGCCGTCGTCCACCGGGATCAGGCCGGGCCAGTCGCCGAAGTCCACCAGGCGGCCCGGCACGCTGGCCGGACCGACATGGCGGGCCGCCGGCAGGCCGCGCCGGGCGGCGGCTTGAGCCAGGTCATTGATTTCGCCCGCGCGTAGGGTGCCGTAGACAAAAACGTATATGCTCATAGGTCAGGTTGTTGCTGCACGTCGAAAAAACCATGGCGCGGGCAGGGTGTTGAAATTCTCGCATCTGGCCGCATATTCAGGATATCGAGCCAGCCGGCACGTATCGGTCAGGCTCCCCAACAAGCCAAACGACCATTATGCGATTCGACAAACTGACTACCAAGTTCCAGCAAGCCCTGGCCGACGCTCAGAGTCTGGCCGCCCGCAACGACCATCCCTACATCGAGCCCATCCACGTGCTCTCCGCCTTGCTGTCGGATTCCGACAGCGGCGCGGGCAGCCTGCTGGCGCGCGCCGGCGTGGCCGTCAACCGGGTGCAGTCGGCCATCGACAGCGCCCTGAAGTCCCTGCCGCAGGTGCAGGGCGACGACAACGTCCAGGTCGGCCGCGACCTGCAGGCGGTGCTGACCCGCACCGACAAGGAAGCCGCGCGCCGTGGCGACACCTATATTGCCAGCGAACTGTTCCTGCTGGCGCTGGCGGACGACAAGGGCGACGCCGGCCGCATCCTGCGCGACGCGGGCCTGCAGAAAAAGGCCCTGGAGGCCGCGATCGACGCCGTGCGCGGCGGCGAGAACGTCTCCGGCGCGGAAGGCGAATCCAACCGCGAAGCCCTGTCCAAGTACACCATGGACCTGACCGAGCGCGCCCGCCAAGGCAAGCTCGACCCGGTGATCGGCCGCGACGACGAAATCCGCCGCACCATCCAGATCCTGCAGCGCCGCACCAAGAACAACCCCGTGCTGATCGGCGAACCCGGCGTGGGCAAGACCGCCATCGTCGAAGGCCTGGCGCAGCGCATCGTCAATGACGAAGTTCCCGAAACGCTGCGCGGCAAGCGTGTGCTGTCGCTGGATCTGGCCGCGCTGCTGGCCGGCGCGAAGTTCCGCGGCGAATTCGAAGAACGCCTGAAGGCCGTGCTGAAAGAGCTGTCGCTGGACGACGGCAGCAACATCGTCTTCATCGACGAACTCCACACCATGGTGGGCGCGGGCAAGGCCGAAGGCGCGATGGACGCGGGCAACATGCTCAAGCCCGCGCTGGCGCGCGGCGAGCTGCACTGCATCGGCGCGACCACGCTGGACGAATACCGCAAGTACATCGAGAAGGACGCGGCGCTGGAGCGTCGCTTCCAGAAGGTGCTGGTCGACGAGCCCGACGTGGAATCCACCATCGCCATCCTGCGCGGTCTGCAGGAGCGCTATGAAATCCACCACGGCGTCGAGATCACCGACCCGGCCATCGTGGCCGCGGCCGAGCTCTCGCACCGCTACATCACCGACCGCTTCCTGCCTGACAAGGCCATCGACCTGATCGACGAGGCCGGCGCGCGCATCCGCATGGAAATCGATTCCAAGCCGGAAGTGATGGACAAGCTGGACCGCCGCATCATCCAGCTCAAGATCGAGCGCGAAGCCGTCAAGAAGGAATCCGACGACGCTTCCAAGCGCCGCCTGGGCGTGATCGAGGACGAACTCGAAAAGCTGCAACGCGAGTACAACGACTTCGAGGAAATCTGGAAGGCCGAGAAAGCGGCGGTGCAGGGCACGCAGGCCATCAAGGAAGAAATCGACAGCGTGCGCGCCGAAATGGCGGAACTGCAGCGCAAGGGCCAGTTCGACAAGCTGGCCGAGCTGCAGTACGGCAAGCTGCCGGACCTGGAAGCGCGCCTGAAGGCGGCCGAAGTGGGCGCCGCGGAAGCGGCCGAGGAAGCCGAGGGCGGCGAAGGGCGTCCGCGCCTGTTGCGCACCCGCGTCGGCGCCGAGGAAATCGCCGAGGTCGTGTCGCGCGCCACCGGCATTCCGGTGTCCAAGATGATGCAGGGCGAACGCGAGAAGCTGCTGCACATGGAGGAATACCTGCATAAGCGCGTGGTGGGCCAGGACGAGGCCGTACGCCTGGTGTCCGACGCCATCCGGCGTTCGCGCGCCGGCCTGGCGGACCCGTCGCGCCCCTACGGCTCCTTCCTGTTCCTGGGCCCCACGGGCGTGGGCAAGACCGAGCTGACGCGTGCGCTGGCCGAGTTCCTGTTCGATTCCGAAGAGCACATGATCCGCATCGACATGAGCGAATTCATGGAGAAGCACTCGGTGGCCCGCCTGATCGGCGCGCCGCCGGGATACGTGGGCTACGAAGAAGGCGGCTACCTGACCGAAGCCGTGCGCCGCAAGCCGTACAGCGTGGTGCTGCTGGATGAAGTCGAAAAGGCCCATCCGGACGTCTTCAACGTGTTGCTGCAGGTGCTGGACGACGGCCGCCTGACCGACGGCCAGGGCCGCACGGTGGACTTCCGCAACACGGTGATCGTGATGACGTCCAACCTGGGTTCGCACCATATCCAGAGCCTGGCCGGCAAGCCTTACGAAGTGGTCAAGGAAGTGGTGTGGGACGAGCTCAAGCAGACCCTGCGCCCCGAATTCCTGAACCGTATCGACGAAGTGGTCGTGTTCCATGGCCTGGAAGCGCAGCACATCGAGTCGATCGCCCGCATCCAGCTGCGCCGCCTGGGCGAGCGCCTGGAAAAGCAGGAGATGCGCCTCGAAGTGAGCGAACCCGCGTTGGCGGAACTGGCCCGCTCCGGCTTCGATCCGGTGTTCGGCGCGCGCCCCTTGAAGCGCGCGATCCAGCAGCAGATCGAAAACCCGGTGGCGCGCCTGATCCTGGAAGGCCGCTTCGGCCCGCGCGACGTGGTGCCGGTGGACTGGCAGGACGGGCAGTTCGTCTTTACGCGGACCTTGCAGTAAACGGGTCCGGCGCGGCGAGATCCCGGCCGCGCATGAAAACAACCCCCGGAAGCTGGACTGACATCCAGTTTCCGGGGGTTTTTACATGCGTCTTCAGCTTGCGTCGGCGTAGTCCTTGCGTTGCGCCGCCATCTGCCTGCCCAGCGTCTGCAGCGCCCGCAGCACCACGGCCATGCCGCGGCGGGTGTCCTCATCGCGCATCAGGCCGATGAGGCCGGTCAGGCTCGGAGGACGCGCTTCCTGCAATGTGCGCGTGTGGGCATCGCGCAGCGTATTGGCGGCGGTCCAGGCGGCGCTGCTGGCCTGTTCCGACAGCAGCGCCAGCTTTTCCACCATGGACTGATCCAGCAGATCCACCAGATCGGACGCCAGCGACAGCAGGTCGGCGATATTGTCCAGCCGTCCCGCTTCGGCCAGCAGGCCCAGCCTGTCGGCCAGCGCGCGTGCGCCCGGCCCGCCGCCCAGGAACGGAGCGGCCGCGTCGGCGGCCTGCGTGGCGCTTGCTTCGTGCGGCGCGTTCATAGCATTCCCCTTGCGACGGCCCAGTACAGGCCGCGGTTGAACCCGTGGCGCAGCAGGCCGCCGAGTTTGGTGGGCGGCGTGGGCAGCACGTCATGGGTGTAGTCGTACCAGAGCGGCATGCCGGCGTTCAGCCCCATCTGGGCCACCGCCTGCACCCGGCCGTCATAGGCGCTGCACGGTTGGCCCAGCCGGATCTCGCCGGCGATGTTGTTGGCGATGACCGGCGCCTGGTTATGGCAGGAGCCGCCCGCCTTGCTGACCGGCAGGTCGACGGTGTCGCCGATGACGTAGACATTCTGCAGCCCGTAGACCTGCAGCGTCTCGTGGTCGGTCGGCAGCCAGCCTTCGTTGTTTTCGGCTTGCGACACGCCGGACTCCAGCACGACATCCACCGCGCGTATCGGCGGCGTGGCCATGAGGATGTCGAAGGGCTGTTCGCCGCCTTCCTCCGAGTAGGCGATGCGCCGGTCGGGATCGACCCGCGACAAGGTGAAGCCGCGTTGAAACTGTATGCCCTTCTGCTCGAAGATGGCGGGTAGCACTTCGCAGGTTGGCCGCTGCAGGAACAGGCAATTGCGAAGCAGCTGCGAGGTGGTGGGGTAGGTGTAGATGATCTCCACCTTGTCGCGCACGCCGCGCCGCCGCAGGTAGTCGTCCAGCATCAGCGTGGTTTCGATCGGCGCGATGCCGCACTGGTGCGGGACGTTGGGCGTCTTGGGGAAGGTGACGCTGATGAATACCCGCCCGCGCTCGATGCGCGACAGGCGGTCCGCCAACTGCCTGGCGGGCGCGTATTGGTAGAAGTGGTCTCCGGCCTCCTTCAGGCCTTCGATGCGTTCGGGCGAGGGTACGCAGCCGGTGGCGATGACCAGATAGTCATAGCCGTAGCGCTTGCCGCCCTGCGTGGCGACCTCTTGGCGGTCGAAGTGGAACCGCGTGACCTTGTCGACGCGGAATTCGATCTCGGGGCGAAGCAGGGAACGTTCCGGCCGTTTCAGTTCCTCTTGGAAGAAGAGGTTGAAGGCCACGTACATGAACGCCGGTTTGTAGTAGTGATCCGGCGTGTCCGACAGCAGCGTGATGGAGACTTCACCGCGGCTGATTTCGGGGTACAGCTTTCCGGCGAGCTGATTGGCGAGCATGGTGCCGCCTACGCCGCCGCCTACGACAACAATACGCTTGTTCATAAACCACCTCTTATGGAGAGATTCTGAGGGCAAGTGCAATGCGTCTGTGTGTGTAACAACTGTTGTCGGCGGCGTCAACCTTTCAATCGATTTTCAGATTCGAATCGGCCGCGTAGACGCGTCCCGCGTCCACGCGCAGCGGTTGCGGATCGAGCGCCGCGCCCTGGCAGGGGCCTTCGATGCACAGCCCGTCCTCGAAGCGGAACAGGGCCGAATGATGCGCGCACATCAATACCTGGGCTTCGTAGGTCAGGACCGCGCCGTCGGCCGCGTTGAGCGTCACCGAGAAGTGGGGG
This sequence comes from Achromobacter aegrifaciens, assembly GCF_902859965.1. Classification (NCBI taxonomy): domain Bacteria; kingdom Pseudomonadati; phylum Pseudomonadota; class Betaproteobacteria; order Burkholderiales; family Alcaligenaceae; genus Achromobacter; species Achromobacter aegrifaciens. The sequence continues at coordinate 1,631,980 of NZ_CADIKO010000002.1, read as the reverse complement.
CAGCGGTTGACGTAGCCCCAGACCGTCTGGCCCCGCCGCAGCAAGACCACCGGCTGCGCGCCCATCTCCGCCGTCAGCGAGCCGCCATCCGGAATGTCTTCGACCCGGCACAGCGCCGCCCCGGCGGCGTGCTCAAGCGCGGGGCAGCACGAAGTCATAACGTCCCTCGTGGAAGTCCGACCCGAAGCCGTAGCGCTTGCCCAGCGCGGAATCCGCAGCTTGCGGGCGGTATTGCAGCACCAGCGAGGGCTTCACGCCGAACACCGCGTCCGACGCGAGATACGGATCGCCGGCGTTGAACAGATGGGTTACCAGCCGCTGGTGCCCAGGCGCATCGATCATGAAGTGCAGATGCGCCGGCCGGAAGATGTGCCGGCCGGTCGCCGCCATCATGCGGCCGACGGGACCGTCGCCCGGGATCGGATAGGACACCGGCAGGATGGTGCGGATCGCGAAACTGCCGTCTTCGCCGCTGCGGTAGCGGCCGCGCAGATTGCCCTGCGGCTGGTCCAGGTCCTGGCCCGAATACATGCCGTTGGCGGCCGTCTGCCACACGTCGAGCACGGCGCCGGCCAGCGGCCGGCCTTCGGTGTCGCGCACATGACCATGCACCAGCGCGGGCTCGCCTGGCGTCTGCGCCATGTCCTCGCCCGCCGCGCGCTCGGGCATGCCGGCCATGTAGAAGGGGCCGAACACCGTGCTCTCGGTGGCCTGGCCCGGCTTGCGGTGGTTGATGGCGTCCACCAGCATCGATACGCCCAGCGTGTCGGACAGCAGGATGAATTCCTGCCGCACCGCGCCGTCACAGATCTGGCCGGTCTCGGTCAGGAACCGGATCGCGGCCATCCATTCGGCCTCGGTGGGCTCGACGTCGGCAACGAAGGCGTGCAGATGCCGCACCAGGGACTGCATCAGCTGACGCAGCCTGGGATCCGGCGTCTGGGCAAAGGCGGCGGCGACCGTGTCGGTCAGGGCGGTTTCGGCGTTCGGCATGGCAGGGTTCATGGCGGCTCCTCAGCGCTTGAAATGCGGCGGCACGGCGGCGTCCACATTGACCCACACGGACCTTGCCTCAGTGTAGTCATGCATGGCCTCGAAGCCCATTTCGCGTCCGTAGCCGGACTGGCCCACGCCGCCGAACGGACTGCCGGGATTGACCCGCTTGTAGCAGTTGATCCAGCACATGCCGGCGTGGATGGCGCCTGCCATTTTGTGGGCGCGGGCCAGGTCGCGCGTCCACAGGCCGCTGCCCAGGCCATAATCGGTGGCGTTGGCGATGGCCAGCGCTTCCTCGTCGCTGCCAAAGCGCAGCACGGTGACGAAAGGGCCGAAGACTTCTTCCTGCGCGACGCGGTCCTGGGGCTGGGCTTCGACGATGGTGGGCGCGACGTAGTAGCCGCGGGCCAGTTCGCCGCCGGGCGCCTGGCCGCCGGCCAGCAGGCGCGCGCCCTGTTCGGCGGCAATGCCCACGTAGGACAGGACCTTGTCGCGATGCTGCGCCGAGGTCAGCGGACCCATTTCGGTATCGGGCGAACGCGGGTCGCCCAGGCGGATGGAATTCGCCAGCGCCGTGAAGCGCTCCAGAAAGGCATCGGCGATCTTGTCGTGCAGCATCAGGCGCGAACCTGCGATGCAGGCCTGGCCCTGGTTGTGGAAGATGGCCCAGGCCGCGCCGTTGATGGCGGCGTCGAGGTTGGCGTCGTCGAACACGATATTGGCGCCCTTGCCGCCGAGTTCCAGCTGTACCCGCTTGAGGTTGCCCTGGGACGCCTGCACGATGCGGCGGCCGGTGGCAGTCGACCCCGTGAAGGCGATCTTGCCCACGCCGGGATGCTCGGCCAGGCGTTGGCCTGCGGTGTGGCCGTAGCCGGGGACCATGTTGACCACGCCTTCGGGAAAGCCCGCCTGGGCCATCAGTTCTGCGATGCGCAGGGTCGACAGCGGGGTGAGTTCGGACGGCTTGAGCACCACCGTATTGCCAGCGGCCAGCGCCGGGCCCAGCTTCCAGCTGGTGAACATCAGCGGGAAGTTCCACGGCACGATCTGGCCGACCACGCCGATGGGCGCGCGCTGCACGTAGTTGAGGAAGCCCGCTTCCACCGGAATGACGCTGCCTTGCAGTTTGTCGGCCATGCCTCCGAAGTAACGGAAGCAGCCGGCGGTGCGCGGCACGTCCAGGCCGCGCGTGTCGCGTATCGGATGGCCGGTGTCCAGCGTTTCCAGCTGCGCCAGTTCTTCCGCGTTGGCTTCGATCAGGTCGGCCAGCTTGAGCAGCAGGCGCCCGCGTTCGGCCGCCGCCATGCGCGACCAGGCGGGAAAGGCGCGTTGCGCGGCCGCGACCGCGCGGTCCACGTCTTCGGCTTCGGCCGCGGCGATGGCAGTGATGAGGGTTCCGTCGTGCGGGTTGAGCACGTCTATCGTGCCGCCGGCGGCTGCGTCCACGAAACGGCCGTCGATAAAGAGTTTGTTCTGCATGGCTCTGGATACGTGATGGGTGGAAGGAGGCGGATTCAGAACTCGACGGGGTAGGGCGCGAGTTCGCCGCTTTCGTAGCGCTGGGGCAGATCGGGGGTGGCGTTCTCCCAGACCAGCAGCATCGAGCGCTTGGTCGAATAACCCTGATGGCGGATGTCGGCGGGCATGGCGCAGATGTCTCCTGCGCGCATGGTGACGCGGGCGCGTGGCGCGCCGGTGTCCTTGTCGCCGATGTCCCAGACGATTTCGTCGGACAGTTGCAGGAACCATTCGACGCGGTCATTGCCATGGAACACCGGCAGGATGAACTCCTCGGTGGTGGGGCAGAACAGGCTGGCGCCGCAGACGGAGGTGACAGAGGGGTTCCAGGTCACGTCCGAGCGCGACAGGTACTTGAACAGGCTGAACGCGTGCAGCGCACCCTCGTAGCCCGGTTCGGCCTGGATCTGCGGCTCATCCTGGGTCACGTCGGCGAAGGCGCGGTTGACCGGCAGGTCGTCGCGCAGCGGCGAGTCTTCCGGCAGGCCGGGCATGCGGCGCGTGGCGATGCGCGAACGCTCGATGGCGGCGATGTTGTCGCCGTGCTTGCGGCCGAAGGCGGAGCCGGTTTCCTCGGGCGCGGCGAACGGATCGAAGCCTTCGTTGGTCCAGTCGTGCAGCATGGCCTTGAAGGTGGCCATGATGAGCGGCGTGTCGAAGGTTTCCGTGTAGTCCACGCCCGCGGCCTTCATGACGCCGTTGAACGAGCCGGCGTAGACGTCCACCTTGCCGTAGTGGTTGCGCGTGCCGAACACGTGGTCGAAGTTGACCCAGCCGTAGAAGAAGCCCCAGGCCACGTCGCGCATCAGCGCGCGCAGGAAAGCGTCGGCCGCGATGGCGTGGGTGCGCGTCTGGCCCTTGGAAGGCCAGTGCACCTTGACGAAGTATTCGTCACGGGTGAAGGTGAACGCGCCGAGATCGAAGCGCTTGTAGCCGGTGACGGCGTCGGCGGGCCCAGCCACGACTTTGCCGGCGGCGAAGGAAGAGGCGGGAGCGGGGGTGTCCAGCATGGCCATATCGGTACTCCAGAAAAGGAAAAAGGGGGGCGGCTTACTGCAGGCAGATGTCCGCCCACTTCTCGACGGACAATTCGCCGGCGCGGGTCTGGATCAGCAGCACGCCCGGATACGGTGCGGTGAAGCGGTAGGCGCAGCCGGCGGGCAATAGGCATTGGTGTCCGCGGCCCAGCAGCACGCGGCCCATGGGCTTGCCGGCGGGTGCCGTCCCCGCCAGCACCGTGCCGTCAGCGGCGGGGGGCGGCTGGTCCAGCGCCAGGAATTCGACCTGGGCCTGGCCGTCCATCAGGATCGCGAACTCGTCGTGGCTGCAGGCGTACCAAGGCGATACGCCTTCGGCGCGCAGCGTTTCGATGACGTATTCCAGGTTCTTGCCGACGACGACCTTTTCGTAGGGCGCCGAGTTCGCGGCCACCTCGAAAATGTTGGAAAAGACGTAATGGCGCGGCGAGCCTTGCGTGATCTCGATCGAGCCCTTGCGGTAATCCTTGAGCGAGCCGAAGACGGTGGTCGGTGTTGCGGTGTTCATGGTGCCTCCTGTGTCGGGTACTGCTGCCCGCGCGGCGGAAAGGGCGCGGACGGGGGAAAGGGGCGGGCGTCTCAGTCCACCTTGAGATTGATCTTGCGGATGACGCCGGTCCATTTGGCGGCGTCCTCGCGCAAGCGCAGCGCAGTGGCGTCGGGCGATTCGGGCTGCGGATCGAGGTCGTTGCCTTGCAGCTTCTGCTTCACCTCCGGAAGCGCCAGGGCGCGCGCCACCTCCGTATTCATGCGTTGCACGATGGCGGCCGGCGTGCCTTTGGGCGCGAACAGCATTTCGCGGAAGGTGGCGTCGTAGCCGGCCACGCCGGCCTGCTGCATGGTCGGCACGTCCGGCGCCTGGACCGAGCGCGCGCTGCCCGACACCGCCAGCCCGTAGAGCTTGCCGGCCGCAACGTAGGGCGCGACCACCGGCGAGGCCAGATAACCGCAGGGCACCTGGCCGGCCAGCACGTCCTGCGTGGCGGGCGACGGCCCCTTGTAGGGGACATGCAGGATGTCCAGGCCGGCGCCCGACAGATAGAGCTCCATCGCCAGATGGCCAGGCACGCCCTGGCCGCCGGAGGCATAGCTGAGGGCGCCGGGCGTCTTCTTGGCTTGCGCGTCCAGCTGCGCCAGCGTGCGCAGGCCCGAGGCGGCCGAGCACACCAGCATCTGGTTGAAGTTCGCCAGCGCGACCACCGGCGTCAGGTCGTCGGCCTTGAAATTCAGCTTGCGGTAGATGGCGGGGTTGATGGTGACGACGGTGTCGGGCGCTTCGAGGAAGGTGTAGCCGTCGGCAGGCGCACGGACCACCGCTTCGGCGCCGATGTTGCCGCCCGCGCCGGGGCGGTTCTCGACGATGACCGGCTGCTTGAGCGACTGCCCCACGGCGTCGGCCACGATGCGCGCGGCGGTGTCGCCCGGCGATCCCGCGGGGAAGGCGACCACGATGCGGATGGCGCGCGTGGGCCACTCCTCCTGCGCCTGGACGTGCGACGCCGTGCTGGCGGCCATACAGGCTGCCAGCGCAAGTAATTGCGATTTCATGCTGTCTCCTGAGTTTATTTTTTCAGGCGCCCTGGTCCGGGCGCGCTGCGCTACCACCTGCCGATATGGATGCCGACCGAGTCCTCCTTGCGTGTCCATCCCGTCATGGCGGCGTGGCTGACGGTGGGGTGGATCCTGCGGTTGCGCAGCCAGTCGAACAGCATGGCCTGGTAGCGTTCCCGCACGGACGCGTGCGCGGGATCCGCGCCCAGGTCGTCGTACTCGTCCGGGTCGGCGCGCAAATCGAACAGCTGCGGACGCAGGCCTTCGAAATGGACGTACTTCCAATCGTGGTCGCGCACCATGATGGTGTGGCAGCCGTCGGCGGGACGGCCCAGCGGTTCGCGCACGAAGTCGCGGAACGCGTAGTTGTTTTCCGAGAACACGGCGCGGCGCCAGTCGGAGGGTTCCTCGCCGCGCAGCAGCGGCAGCAGGGAACGGCCTTCGAGGATGTGGTCGGGGATCTCGGCGCCCAGCGCGTCCAGGATGGTGGGCACCAGGTCGATCGCTTCCACCAGCCGCGATTCCACCGCGCCGCGGCGCGCGCCGTCGCCGGGCAGGCGCACGATCAGCGGCACCTTGGCCACGCAATCGTGAAACAGTTCCTTCTCGCCCAGGTAGTGGTCGCCCAGGTAGTCGCCATGGTCGCTGCAGAAGATGACCATGGTGTCCTGGTCGCGGCCGCTGCGCCGCAGGTAGTCGAATAGCACGCCCAATTGGTCGTCGACCTGCTTGATGAGGCCCATGTAGGTGGGTATCACGGTCTCGCGCACCTGGTCGCAGGAAAAGTTCCTGCTGACCTCGGCCTGGCGAAAGCCCTGCAGCACGGGATGCGCGTTTTCGAGTTCGCGCGCCGCGCGTTTGGCGGGTTGCATGTCGTCGGCCGAGTACATGGCGTGGTACGGCGCGGGTGCGACATAGGGCCAGTGCGGCTTGATGTAGGACAGATGCAGCACCCAGGGCTGCTCGCCGCTTTGCTCCATGAATTCGATCGCGCGCCGCGTCATGTAGGGCGTTTCGGAGTCGGCTTGCGCGACGCGCGCCGGCAGGCCGGCATAGCGCATGTTCCAGCCGGACAGGATCTCGCCGTTGGCGCCCAGCGCCGAGTTGGCGTGGTCGTGCCAGGGATTGGCGCCGTCGTAGCCTTGCTTGCGCAGGTATTGCGTGTAGTGGTGCGATTCGTCGCTGAAGCCCGGCGGCCAGATGCCGTCGTCGCGGTCGTAGGGCTCGAAGCCGCCTTGCGCGGCCAGCAGGCCGCTGGCGCTTGCCGGATCTATGCCCAGGCGCCGCATGCCGGACCTGTCGGCCTCCACGTGGGTCTTGCCCGCCACCGCCACGCGCACGCCCAGGGGGCGCAGGTAGTCGCCCAGCGTCATTTCGCTGACAGGCATGGGGACGAAGTTCCACACCGCACCGTGGCTGGTGACATAGCGGCCGGTGTAATAGGACATGCGCGACGGCCCGCAGACCGGGCCCTGCACGAAGGCATTGTCGAAACGCATGCCTTCGGCGGCCAGACGATCGATATTGGGGGTGCGCAGGCGCGGGTGCCCATAGCAGGACAGGTAGTCCCAGCGCAGTTGGTCGCACATGATCCAGAGCACATTGCGTACAGCCTGTCCGCTCATTCCCGCCTCTCTTCCCGTTCCGCCAGCCACCGCGGCTTGCGTTAGACGCCACGATATTTCGCGGGGGGTGGGCGGCTCAAGCAGGTTTTGCTAGAGTTTCACTGAGTGAAATTTCCAGTTGTGCTGAAAGAGGGGGCGCAATGAGCCGTTGGACGCCGAAGGTAAAGACTATAGACGCGCTGGAGCGCGGCCTGATCGTGCTGGACGAGGTGCGCGCCACGCAGGGCGCAAGCCTGCAGGAGCTGCATGTGCGCACCGGCTACGCCAAGGCCACGCTGCTGCGCATCCTGGCGACGCTGCAACTGCGCGGACTGATCTGGCGGCGGATCGCGGACGACTATTTTTGCCCCGCCAGCTCGCTCAACGAGCCTAGCCGGCGCGCGCGCGTGCTGGATCTGCTGGGCCAGTGCGCGGCGCCGGAGCTGGACCGGCTGCAGGCGCAGGTGCTGTGGCCGTCGGACCTGACGGTGCGCCGCGGCACCGCCATGATCGTGCGCGAAACCAACCGCAGCCAGTCGTACTTCACCATCCGCCGCGACAACATCGGCTTCCAGATCAACATGCTGCGCTCCGCAGTGGGGCGCGCGTATCTGGCGTTCTGCGCCGACAAAGAGCGCGATTCGATCCTGGCCGCGCTGCGCCGCAGCCGCCGCGAGGGCGACGCGCTGGCCCACGATTGCGCCGCCGTGGAGAAAATGCTGGAGCAGACACGCCGCCAAGGCTACGGCCTGCGCGAGCAGCGCTTTGGCGGCGACTACGACAAGACCCGCAAGGACCAGAACGACAGGCTGGAGGCCATCGCCCTGCCTATCCTGGCCGCGCCGGGGCGGCTCTACGGCTGCGTCAACATCGTGTGGATCCAGGGCGTACGCACGGCCGAGCAGATGGTGGAGCAGTGCCTGGAGCCGCTGTGCCGCACGGCGCGGGCCATCTCCGCCGGGATGAACCGGCGCGATTGAAGCCGTTCAGGCTTTGGCGGCCTTCGCCTCTGCGCGCGCCTGCGCGATGATGGCGCGGGCGGTCCAGCGCGCTACGTCCGTGAGTTCGGCCAGCTCCAGTTTCCAGATGTCCTTCAACACCAGGAACACCTCCGTCCCATAGACCAGCGACAAGGCCTGGGCCACGCGGTCCAGCTGGGCCGGGGTCAGCTCGGGCGCCAGCGGCGCGATGGCGCGCCTGAGGATGTCGACGCGATGGCCGCGCACCAGCCGCGGTTCGGTTGCGGCGCGTCCGGCGCTGGCTTCGGCGTGCTGCTGCAGCGACACCATGATGGCGGCGCGCAGCGGCGCTTCGTGCGCTGCCAGCCGGGGGTAGGCGAAGCGCAGCAGTTCGTCGATGCGGTCGGCGGCGTCGGGCGCGGCAGAGTCCCAGGCCAGGATGGGCCCGAGGCTCTCGTCCACCACGGCTGCGATCAGCGCGCTCTGGCTGGGAAAGTAGCGATAGGCGGTGGCGCGCGATACCTGCGCGTGTTCGGCCAGTTCGGCCACCGACGGCGTGATGCCCTGGGCCATCAGCCGCTGCGCCGCATCCAGCAGGATCTTGCGCATGCGCGCGCGCGGCCCGTGCGGCGGTTCGCCGCTGGCGGCGGCTTGCGGACTGGCCGGCGCGATCAGGCGCGCCGTGCCGGCCGCGGAGGGGGCGGGAGTTTGACGTGAGACAGGTGTCTCAGTATGATTCTTTCGTCTCATTTCTAGATTCTACAGGCCTCGCGGCCTCACATATCGAGGCGCGCACCGAGTGTAGCCGCCCGCGGAGGAGTCATGACGCATACGAATCGGCGGGTCTACGTGGCCGCCACCTATGACACCAAGGGCCAAGAGGCTGAGTACGTGATGGACCTGCTGCGCCGGGACGGACTGGATCCGGTGTCGGTGGACGTGTCCACTTCCGGCGCCGCCAGCGCGGCACAGGTGCAGGCCAGCGAGGTGGCCGCCAGCCATCCGGGCGGCGCCGGCGCGGTCTTCACCGGCGACCGTGGCACGGCCATCGCGGCCATGGCGCTGGCGTTCGAACGCTACGCGGCCGGCAACGCCGGGATAGGCGCGCTGCTGGGCCTGGGCGGCTCGGGCGGCACCGCGCTGATCACGCCCGCCATGCGCGCGCTGCCGATCGGCACGCCCAAGCTGATGGTGTCGACGATGGCCTCGGGCAATGTCGCGCCCTATGTCGGGCCCTCGGACATTGCCATGATGTATTCCGTGACCGACGTCGCGGGCCTGAACCGCATTTCCCGCCGGGTGCTGGCCAATGCCGCCGGCGCGATCGGCGGCGCCTTCAAACAGGCGGCGAGCGCCACGGCCGATGACGGCCGGCCCGCCGTGGGCATCACCATGTTCGGCGTCACCACCGCCTGCGTGCAGCAGGTGACGCCGCTGCTGGAGTCCCGCTACGACTGCCTGGTGTTCCATGCCACCGGCACGGGCGGGCAGTCGATGGAAAAGCTGCTGGACAGCCATCTGCTGGGCGGCGTGCTGGACCTGACCACCACCGAAGTCTGCGACTTCCTGTTTGGCGGCGTGCTGGCCTGCACCGAAGACCGCTTCGGCGCAGTGGCCCGCACCGGGCTGCCTTACGTGGGCTCCTGCGGCGCGCTGGACATGGTGAATTTCGGCGCCATGGACACCGTTCCGGAACGCTACCGCGGCCGCAAGTTCTATCCGCACAATCCGCAGGTGACGCTGATGCGCACCACCGTGGAAGAAAACACCCGCCAGGGCGAATGGATCGCCGCCAGGCTGAATCAATGCCAGGGCCCGGTGCGCTTCCTGATCCCGGAGGGCGGCGTCTCTGCGCTGGACGCGCCGGGACAGGCGTTCTGGGATCCGGAAGCCGACGCCGCGCTGTACGCGGCGCTGGAGGCGAATCTGGTGCAGACCGCCGACCGCCGCCTGGTGCGCGTGCCGTGCCATATCAACGACCCGCTCTTCGCCCAGACCGCGGTCGACCAATTTCTTGAAATCGCTACACACTGAGGACCGCCGCCATGCCGCGCTTTGACCGCAACGAACTCCTGGACAAGTATCGCGCCATGGTGCGCTCGCGCACGCCCATCGTCGGCGGCGGCGCGGGCACCGGCTTGTCGGCCAAGTGCGAGGAAGCGGGCGGCATCGACCTGATCGTGATCTATAACTCGGGCCGCTACCGCATGGCGGGGCGCGGGTCGCTGGCGGGGCTTCTGGCTTATGGCAACGCCAACGAGATCGTGGTGGACATGGGGCGCGAAGTCCTGCCGGTGGTGAAGAAGACGCCGGTGCTGGCCGGCGTCAATGGCACCGATCCGTTCTGCGATTTCGACGTGTTCCTGGACGACCTCAAGCGCCAGGGCTTTGCCGGCGTGCAGAACTTTCCCACCGTGGGCCTCATCGACGGCACCTTCCGCGCCAACCTGGAAGAGACCGGCATGGGCTACGCGCTGGAAGTGGACATGATCCGCCTGGCCCACAAGAAGGGCATGCTGACCACGCCCTACGTGTTCAACGAGGACGACGCCGTCGCCATGACGAAGGCCGGCGCCGACATCATCGTGGCCCATATGGGCCTGACGACCGGCGGCTCGATCGGCGCCGAGACCGCGCAGACGCTGGACGGTTGCGTGGCGGCCATCGACCGCATCGCCGCTGCCGCGCTGGCGGTGCGCCCGGATATCATCGTGCTGTGCCACGGCGGTCCCATCGCCACGCCCGAAGACGCGGCCTACGTGCTGCGCGCGTGCAAGCATTGCCATGGCTTCTATGGCGCCAGCTCGATGGAGCGGCTGCCCACTGAACAGGCACTGACCGCGGCAACGCGCGAATTCAAGAGCCTGACGTTCTGATTCCGTCGCTTCCGACGTTTTCTCCATCCCTGGGCCGCGCGCCCGCAGGAGTCCGCATGCCGCATACCGTACACGTCAGCGCCATCATCCACGCGCCGCTTCAGAAAGTCTGGGCCAGTTTCCGCGACTTCAACGGCCTGGCCGCCTGGCATCCCGGCATCGCCGAAAGCCGCCTGGAAGAGGGCGGCCGCCATGACGCCGTAGGCAGCGTGCGGCACCTGTCGCTCAAGCCTTCCGGTTTCGTCCGCGAGCAGTTGCTGATGCTGGACGATCCGGGCACGGCGCTGCGCTACTCCATCATCGAGACCGACCTGCCCATGCGCGACTACATCGCCGGCGTGTCCCTGCATGCCGTCACCGAGGGCGGCCACACGCTGGTGGAGTGGTGGGCGGATTTCCGCGTCGAGGGCGCGGAGCTGAGCGACGTGGCCAACGCCGTGGGCCGCAACGTGTTCGCGGCGGGGCTGGCGGCGCTGGATGAGAAGCTGCGCGGAGCCTGATCGCGCCGAGCCTGTCTTTCAGGCTTTCAAAGCCTTGGCTGGCATGCGCTTGCAGCCGGCCGGCAGCGGCGCGCTGCGCAGGTAGTCGTGGATGGCGCGAATCAGCGCCTGCGCGGCGGGGCTCAAGGGGTATTCCTTGTGCCGGATGATGCAGACCGTGCGCACGACCGTGGGTCGCGCCAGCAGTGCGTAGGCCAGTCCCGGCTCCATTACCCGCTGCGCGGCCAGCGCAGGCAGTAGCGCCACGCCCAGGCCGGCCTGGACCAGCGCCGCCTGCGAGGTGGTGCTGGACGCTTCGTAGAATGGCGCGCCGGCTTCTATCGGCAGGTCGGCGCGGGCGCGCAACAGCGCCATGATGCCGGTCTCGTCCACCACCCCCACCAGTTTGCGGCCGGCCAGGTCCGACCAGCGCATCGTGCCGTCGCGCGCGGGGCGCAGGCTGGCGTCGTCTTCCCGGTACAACACGCCGAAACGATCTTCCAGCAGGGCGTCGAACTGCAGGCCGGGCGCGTCGGCCCAGCGGCTGGTCAGGCCGAAGTCGACCTCGCGCGTGGCGACCTTGCGCTGGATGCGGCCGGAGTTGTCGTCGCTGAGATACAGGCGCACCGCCGGGTAGCGGGCGGAAAACGCCGCGGCGGCGGGCGCGATGATCTGCGTGATGGCAGACGGCGCTGCCGCCACCCCGACCCGACCGCGCTCCAGCGCGCCATAGCGCTGCACGTCGTCTATCACCCCATCGAAATCCGCCAGCAGCCGCATGACGCGCGGCAGGAATTCCTCGCCGGCCGCCGTCAGCAGCACGCGCCGGCTGGTGCGCGCGAACAGTTGCGTGGCGAGCGCGTCTTCCAGCTGCCGCACCAGGCTGGTCACCGACGACTGCGTCTGGAAGAGGCGCTTGGCCGCGTGCGTGAAGCTGGATTCCTGGGCCACCGCGACGAAGGCGGTCAGGTGCTTCAGGGTGACGTGCTTGGGCAGACGATTCATTTCAAATAGCGATAGATGGATCAATAAAAACAATTTTCCCAGATTGATCGGGCCGACGATACTAGACCATTTCGGCGTCCGCTGGCCTGGCGTATCCGCCGGCGACACCCTCAAGGCGGGAGCACCATGCGGCAGGAACCTCTGGATCTGATCATTGAAGGCGGCTGGGTCATCGACGGCCTGGGCGGCCCACGTCGGCGCGCCGACGTGGGCGTGGCGGGCGAGCGCATCGCCGCCATCGGCGACCTGTCGGGCAGGACTGCCACGCGCCGGGTGGACGCGCGCGGCAAGATCGTGGCCCCCGGCTTCATCGATGTGCATGGCCACGACGACCTGATGTTCGTGGAGCGGCCCGGCCTGGAATGGAAGACCACCCAGGGCATCACCTCGGTGGTGGTGGGCAATTGCGGCGTGAGCGGCGCCCCGGCGCCCTTGCCGGGCAATACGGCCGCGGCGCTGGCCCTGCTGGGGGAGACGCCGCTGTTCGCCGACATGCAGGCCTATTTCGGCGAGTTGCGCGCGCAGCAACCCATGATCAATGTGGCGGCCCTGGTGGGGCACGCCAACCTGCGACTGGCCGCCATGCGCGACCCCGCGGCCCAGCCTACGGCCGAAGAGCAGGACAGCATGCAGCGCATGCTGGACGAAGCCCTGGCCGCGGGCGCGGTGGGCTTCAGCACGGGCCTGGCCTACCAGCCTGGCGGCGCGGCGCGTCCCGCTGAACTGGAGGGGTTTGCGCGGGTGGCGGCGGCGCGCGGCGCCATGCATACCAGCCATATCCGCAACGAAGGCGACGAGGTCGAGGCGGCCGTCGACGAGGTGCTCTCGGTTGGTCGTAACACGGGTTGCGCCACCGTGCTGTCGCACCACAAATGCATGATGCCGCAGAACTGGGGCAAGAGCCGCGCCACGCTGGCCAACATCGACCGCGCGCGTGGCGAGGGCGTCGAGGTGGCGCTGGACATCTACCCGTACCCCGGCAGCTCCACCATCCTGATTCCAGAGCGCGCCGAGACCATCGAGGACATACGCATCACCTGGTCCACGCCCCATCCCGAATGCGGCGGCCAGTTTCTCAGCGACATTGCGGCGCGCTGGGGCTGCGACAAGACCACCGCGGCGCAGCGGCTGTGTCCCGCGGGCGCGATCTACTTCGCCATGGACGAGGCCGAGGTCCAGCGCATCTTCCAGCACGAATGCTGCATGGTGGGCTCGGACGGCCTGCCCAACGACGCGCATCCGCATCCCCGGCTGTGGGGCAGCTTTACGCGCGTGCTGGGCCGATACGTGCGCGAGGCCGAGCTGATGACGCTGGAGACTGCGGTCGCCAAGATGACTTCCCTGCCGGCCCGCGTGTTCGGCCTGGCCGGGCGCGGCCAGCTGAGCGAGGGCGCCTGGGCCGACATCGTCGTGTTCGACGCCGACACGGTCGAGGACCGCGCCACCTGGGAGGCGCCGACGCTGGCTTCCGCGGGCGTGGAGCACGTGCTGGTCAACGGCCAGCAGGTCTTCCCGGCCGAAGCCGGCATGGCCCGCCCCGGGATGGCCCGCCCCGGCAAGATCCTGCGCCGTGAAGCAATGGCGCAAGCCGCCGCCGGCGCGGCCACATAAGAATTCCAACCATCCGTACAGGAGACATACCCATGATGCGCAAGACTTGCGTAGCCCTGGCGCTGGCCGCCATGCTGCCCGCCGCCCACGCGGCTTTTCCCGACCATCCCATCACGCTGATCGTGCCGTTCCCTGCGGGCGGCCCGACCGATATCGTGGGCCGGCTTGCGGCCGCCAAGGCGGGCGAGATCCTGGGCCAGCAGATCGTCGTGGAGAACCGCACGGGCGCGTCCGGCACCATAGGCATGACCGCCACCGCACGGGCCAAGCCGGACGGCTACACCGTGGGCCTGGCCACCGTCAGCACGCACGGCACCGCGCCGCACCTGTTCCCCAAGCTGGCTTACGATCCGGTGAAGGATTTCACGCCCGTCAGCAACCTGGTCACCAGCCCCAACATCCTCAGCGTGAATCCGCAGTTTCCAGCCAAGACGCTGGCCGAGTTCGTCGAGCACGTGCGCGCCAATCCCAGCAAGGACGGCTATGCCAATGCCGGCGCGGGCGGCGTGAACGACCTGGGCATGATCTGGTTCCTGCAGATCATCGGCGGCAAGATGAACAGCATTTCCTATCGCGGTTCGGCGCCCGCGCTGACCGATACGGTGGGCGGCGTGGTGCCGGTGATCTTCGACAATTTCCCGTCGTCGCTGCCCTATCTGAAGAGCAATCACCTGCGCGCCCTGGCCATCACCGGCGCCCAGCGCAACCCGCGTCTGCCGGACGTGCCGACGTTCGCGGAGCAGGGCTACAAGGATTACGACGTGACGGCCTGGTACGGCGTGGTGGGACCTGCCGGCATGCCTGACGACGTGCGCGACAAGCTGGCCGACGCCTTCGCCCGCGCCGTGCGCGATCCGGCGACCGCGGCCAAGATGGAAGAGACGGGCGCGTTCCCGCTGGGCAATACTCCGGCCGAGTTCGGCCAGCAGATCCGCGCCGAGCGCGACCGCTGGAAGACAGTGATCGAGAAGGCCGATATCAAGCTGCAGTAAACGCAGCTCAGTACACGTCGCGGCGGTAGCGGCCGTCGCGCTGCATGGCCTGCAGGCGCGCGGCGCCCAGTATGTCCTGCAGGGCGGCGTCCACGCCGCCGGCCATGCCTTGCAGGCTGCCGCAGACGTAGATCGCGGCGCCGGCATCGGCCCAGGCGCGCACGGCCTGGGCCTCATCGCGCAGATGGTGCTGCACGTAGCGGCGGTCGGCCTGGTCGCGCGAGAACACCGCGTCCACGCGTTCCAGCGTGCCGTCGGCGCGCCACGCGTCGATCTCTTCCCGGCAGAACCAGTCATGCGCCGCATTGCGTTCGCCGAACACCAGCCAGTTGCGACGGCGGCCCGCGGCGCGGCGCGCCTTGATCAGCGCGCGCAGGCCGGCCAGGCCGGTGCCGTTGCCCACCAGCAGCAGCGGACGGTCGTCGGCAGGGGCGTGGAAATTGCGGTTGACGCGCACGCGCAGGTCGATCGCGTCGCCGGGCTGGGCGATGTGGGTGAGCCAGCCGCTGCCCAGGCCCAGCGCGCCATCGGCGCCGCGCATCTGGCGCACCAGCAACTGGATCGAACCGTCTTCCGGCAGCGATGCGATCGAGTATTCGCGATGCGCGAGCAAGGGGCCGCCGGCTTCGCGCCGCGGGCCGATCTCGGCGATGTCGCCGGCCTGCCAGCCGCGCACGCCATCGGCTGGCGGCGTCAGCGTCAGCAGGTAGCAGGGGCCGCCCTGGCTATGTGGATTGAGCTGCTCGCGCGCGGCCAGGCGCCAGGATTCGTACACCGGCGCCTGCCAGTCGGGCAGGTCGCTGCGTCCGGCCAGCAGGCCCAGGTGGTGTTGCCAATGGCGCAGGGCGGCGGGGTCGCCGTTGTCGACTTCCACCAGGTCGAACAGCGGCGTCGCGCCCTGCGCGTGCAGCCAGTCGTCCAGGCGATGGCCGAAGCCGCAGAACTGGGCGTATTCGCTGTCGCCCAGCGCCAGCACCGCGTAATGCGCGCCGGCCAGCGCCGGGGCCGTCTGCTGCATCTGTTCGGCGAAGGCCGCGGCGGCATCGGGCGGATCGCCTTCGCCATAGGTGCTGACCACGAACAGCATGCGGCGATACGCCGCAAGACGCTTGGCATCCAACTGTTCCAGCGAGGCCACGCGCACGGCGAGGCCGCCCGCGCGCAGGGATTCGGCGGTCTGCGCCGCCAGCGATTCGGCATAGCCGGTCTGCGTGGCATAGGCGACCAGCAAGGTGTCTTCAGGGACGGGCGCCTGCAGGGCCTGCAAGGCCTGCTCCTGCTGCGCCTGATGGCGCTTGGCGCGGCGGCGGGCCCAGACGCACAGAAGCAGCCAGGCGCCCACCACGCATGCTGCCGCGATCAACCGGGTTGCTGGCATGTCGTCAGGCTATGGCGGCAAGCGCCTGGAATGCGGGCGTGGCGACGACGCGCCAGGCGTCGCGCTCGCGCAGGATGAACAAGGCCGCCAGATCGTGGCGGCGCGCATAGGCCAGGCCCTCGTCTTCGCCCAGCACGGTCAGGGCGGTGGCGAGCGCGTCGGCCTGCATGCATCCGGAATGCAGCACGGTGACCGAGGCCAGATTGTTGCGCACCGGCAGTCCGGTGCGCGGATCGATGGTGTGGGCGTAGCGCTCGTCGCCGTTGCCCGCGTGGCGGCGGTAATCGCCCGAGGTGGCGATGCTGCGGTCGGATAGCGGCAGGGCCAGCGCATGGTCGTCGCTCGCGTCCGGCACTTCGATCGCGACGCGCCAGGGCTGGCCGTCGGGCCGTTTGCCGCGCGCGCGCAATTCGCCGCCCACTTCGACCAGGTATTGGGTGATGCCCAGGGCATCGAGCGCCATCGCGGCGCGGTCCACGCCGTAACCCTTGGCGATGGAGGAAAGATCCAGATAGGCGCCGCCCGGCTGCAGCGCAGCGTGGCGTTCGGTGTCGAGCCGCACGCGGCGCCAGCCGCAGCGCGCGCGCGCCGCCTCGATGGCGGCAGGCGCGGGCGGCTCGAAGGCGCGCTGGTGCGGTCCGAATCCCCAGGCGTTCACCAGCGGTCCTACCGTGGGGTCATACGCGCCGCCAGTGTCCCCGGCCAGCGCCAGCGCGTGGCTCAGCACATGGAAGAATTCCGCCGGCAATTCCTGCCAGCCGGCCGCGGCCTGGTTGTAGCGCGTGATGTCGGAATCCGCCTCCCAGGTGCTCATCTGGGCGACCACTTCGTCCAGTGCCGCCTGGATGGCATGGCGCGCCGCGGCTTCCGTGCGTCCGGCCGGCAGCGCCATGCGCGCCGACCAGGTGGTTCCCATGGTGGCGCCGGCCAACGCCGCGGGCGCCGCCGGCATTGCCGGCATGGCGCCATAGGCGACGCGCACGGCAGCGGCCGGCGCGCCGCGCTGGGCGTAGGAAGGAGAGTTGGCCATGCGCCTGCGGCGGCTTAGGGCTGCAGCACTTCGACCGTGCCCGCGTAGGACAGGCGGCGCTTCTTGGCTTGCGGCACGCTGACCTTGGCGTCTTCCATGCCGGCCTCGATCCAGTACAGGCCGGGCTGCGGCCACTTCACGGAGAACTTGCCGTCCTTGTCCGTCTTCAGCTGGATTTCGCCGACCTTGTCGCGATAGCGGCTGCCGCCGGGCACCACGTTGACTTCCAGTTCGGCGGCGGGCTTGCCGTCCAGCAGCATCTGGAAGGTGGCGGGCTCGTCGGTGAACAGGTCGTTCGGGTGGGTCACGGGCGCCAGTTCCAGGCCGCGGCCGACCGGCTTGACGGCCGAAGGCTTGCCGGCGGTCACGAAGGTTTCGACGCGGCCCAGGCTTTGCGAGACTTCCAGTTCATCGGCCTTGGCCGGAACGGCCTGCGCTAGGCCTTCGGGCTTGCCGAAGTAGCGCTTGTTCTTGCCGTCTTCCTTCCAGCGCGCGAACACGCCGTCGTTGACCACGGCCACGCGGTAGGTACCGGCCTGCTTCAGTTGCAGGTCGAAGGTGCTGCGCAGCTTGCCCTTGTTGATGTTCTCGGCTTCGGCGGCGCTGCCGTCCGGGGCAGTCACGGCCAGGCCGTCCAGGCGCAGCGGGGCGTGGTTGAAATAGAACTTGTCGTTGCCGACGGCGGCGTCGACGGTGACCCAGCTGTCGGTGCCCGACAGCACCGTCGAGGACGGCACCATCCAGACGTCATGCGCCTGGGAGGCGAAGGGCAGGCACAGCGCCAGGGCGGCGGCCAGTTTGGCGGCGGATTTCATCGTTGCGCTCCTAGGGGATCTCAAGGTTTCAGGTCGAGCGCGATGGCGCCCAGTTCGTGTTCGCCGCGCGCGGTCAATTGCTCGGCTTTTTGCGGCGGCCATTGGAAGGGAATGCGCAGCAGCTCGCGGCCGCCGACTTCGCGTGCGGCTTCGACCACCACGGCGTACTGGCCGGGCTTCAGGCCCGACAGCGGCTTGCTGGCCGCGTCAAAGCTCAGCGCATGCTTGCCCACGGGCTTGGTCGCGCCGCTGACGCCGTCCACCGGGAACTGCTGGTTGCGGCCGCTGCGGCGCCACCATTGGCGCATGTCCTTGAGCCATTCCGTGCCTTCGTTGTTCTTCTTGGCCACGTCGTACCAGACGGCCAGGTCGCTCGCGACGCTCTGATCCGGGTTTTCGATCCAGATCGCGACGTAGGGGCGGTGGTACTCCGCCACGTCCAGGCGCGGGATCTCGATGGACAGGCCGATGTCGGCCGCTTGGGCCGTTCGGGCGATCAGGCCGGCCAGCAGGGCCGACAGCAACAGCTTGCGCATGGAAATCTCCAGGGGCGGATCGTTGGAATCAATGTATGAAAAGTAGGGCCAGCACCACCGGGATCACCACGCCCAGGCCGACCATGGGCCAGGTCGCGCTGCGGTTGCCGGCGTGCATCTTGAGCAGCACCAGTCCGGTCAGCGAAAAGACCAGACAGGCGACGGCGAAGATGTCCAGGAACCAGCTCCAGGCCAGGCCGGTGTTGCGCCCCTTGTGCAGGTCGTTCAGGTACGAGATCCAGCCGCGGTCGGTGCGTTCGTATTCCACGTCGCCGCTGGCCAGGTCGATGGACAGCCAGGCGTCGCCGCCGGCGCGCGGCAGCGACAGGTAGACCTCGTCGGCCGACCACTCGGCCGGTTTGCCGGCGGCGGAGGCATCCAGCGTCTGGTCCAGCCATTGCGCGACGGGCGCGGGCAGCGGCGCCTTTTTTTGGGCTGGCGGGGGGGACAGTTGCTGCAGCACGGCGTCCGGCATGCGGGCCTCGCGGCTGGTCACGACCGCCCGGGACTCGATATGCGAGGCATTGTTCAGGGTCAGGCCCGTCACCGCGAACAACAGCATGCCCAGCAGGCACAGCGCCGAGCTGATCCAATGCCATTGGTGCAGCGTCTTGAGCCAATAGGCCCGGCGGCGGGGAGTGGGTTGACTGTCCATGGGGTATAGGGTGAAAGCCCGCGGATTCTAACATTTAATGAGAATGACTCTTATAAATGCCTCCGTGGTCCGCCCAAGGAAATTTCAATTGGTTTCGGGGCAAGCGTCGGCAGAAAAGGGCGCGTCGTGGCGCCTGCCTGCCAGCGGCGATAAGATAGGCCACCCGTTACAAACACCGGAGGTCGTCATGCTTGAACAGCAAGTCGTGGATCAGATCGGTCGTCATTGGGGTTGGGTGGCGTTGCGCGGCGTCGTCGCCATCCTGTTCGGGCTCATGGCCTTGCTCATGCCTGCCATCACCTTGTCCGCGCTGGTGCTGGTGTGGGGCGCTTTCGCGCTGGTGGACGGCGTGCTGGCCCTGGTCGCCGGCGTGCGCATCCGCGACAACGGCAAACCCTTGTGGGCGCTCATCATCGTGGGCCTGCTGGGGATCGCGGCCGGCATCGTCACCTTCCTCTATCCAGGCCTGACCGCGCTCGTCCTGCTCTACATCATTGCGATCTGGGCGCTGGTGTCCGGCATATTCCAGGTTGTCGCAGCCATCCGTTTCCGCAAGGACATCCGCAACGAGTGGTTGCTCGGCCTCTCGGGCCTGGTGTCCATCCTGTTCGGCGGCATGCTGATCATGCAGCCGGGCGCGGGCGCGCTGGCGCTGGTCTGGGTCATCGGCGCCTACGCCGTGTTTTTCGGCATACTGCTGCTGGTCTTTTCCTTCCGCCTCAAACAGCACAAGGCGTCCTGAAATCCGATGTCCGCATACCAAACCCTGATTCCCCTGAATTTCCTGGCCGTGGGCCTGGGCGCCATGTTCGGCGCCTGGACCCGCTGGCTGGTCAGCATGTGGCTCAACGTGGAGTCCTGGCCCTGGGGCACCTTCGCGGTGAACCTGGCCGGCGGGTACCTGGTCGGATTGGTCCTGGCGCTGGTGGCCGGGCATCCCGAATGGCCGGCCTGGGTGCGGTTGGGCGCGATCACGGGTTTCATGGGAGGCTTGACCACGTTCTCGACCTTTTCGGCCGAGACGGTGGCGATGCTGGAGCGCGGCGCCTACGCCAGCGCGCTGGGCTATGCCGGGTTCAGCCTGATCGGGTCGCTGCTGCTGACGGCGGCCGGGCTGGCCACTGCCAGCCTGCTGCGCTAAGGCCTGCGGGCGGCGTTCAGGCTGCTGCCGGATTCAGCACGCGGGCGGCCTGCAGGCCGCTGCGCACCGCGCCTTCGAGCACGCCAGGGTAGCCCGTGTCGGTCCAGTCGCCGGCCAGCGCCAGCGTCGGCCAGGGCGTGGAATTCAATGGCCGGGTCAGGCCCGGCACCGCCGCGAAGGTGGCGCGTTTCTCGATGAACAGTTCCGCGGCCGTCACTTCCGGCATGGCCGGCAGGCGCGCGGGATGGCGCGCCGCCTGTTCGGCCACCTGGTCGATCAGCGCTTCGATGACCTGCCGGCGGTTGCGTTCCGCGATGCCGGTGGCCGCGCTGGTCACCACGGCCAGTTCGCCGGCCTTGGTGTCGCCGGCCAGCTGCGCGCGGTCGAACAGCCATTGGCCGTAGTGGTCGCGGGCGGATTCCTCGCGCAGCATCATCATGGGTTCGGGCAGGCGCCAGGGATCCTGCAGCCGCAGGTTCAGCGTGGCGATGGGCATGTACTCGAATGCCTTGAGCGCATCCAGCAGCCCGGTGGCGCCCGCTTCCCGCAGCGGGGCGTCGAGCAGCCGTGCGGCAAAGGCGGGCGGCACCGCCAGCACGGCCGCGTCGAACCGTTCCTGGTTGATGTCGATGCCTTCAGCGGACGGGCGGAGCTGGCGCACGGTGCTGCCGTAGCGCATGGTCACCTGGCGCGCGGCGGCGTCGGGCCAGAGCGCGGACAGGTCGGTGCAGGGCAGCAGCATGTCGCTGTTTTCGCGGCTGCCGGTCAGGCTGTCGCGCAGCACGCGCGCGAACAGCGCGGCGCTGGCCGTGGCGGTTGGCGTGTTCAGCGCGGCCAGGCATAGCGGTTCCCAGACCTGGCGGATCAGTGCATCCGATTGCGCGTGGTAGTGCAGCAGGTGCAGGACGGTCCATTCGCGCGGCGGCGTCCAGGCCATGGTCTTCAGGCCGCGCATCAGGCGCAGCGTCGCCAGGCGGTCCTTCCAGGCCAGGCCGCGCGCGCGCACGATCGCCGCCGCCATGTGCAATGGGGCCGGCAGCCGCGGCGCGGCCAGGCGGAAGCGGCCGTCCAGGCTGGCCAGCTGCAGCGGCCGGCGCATCAGCAAGGCGTCCGGGTTGCGGCCGACGCGGCGCATCAGCGCCAGCGTGTGCTTGTAGGCGCCCGACAGTAGGTGCTGGCCGTTGTCCAGCGGCGCGTCGAAATCGGTGTGGAAGACGCGCCGGGCGCGGCCGCCCGGCGTATGGCCGGCTTCGAAGACGGTGACTTTGGCGCCGGCTTCGCGCAGGGCGACGCTGGCTGCCAGGCCAGCCCAGCCAGCGCCGATGACCGCGGCCTTCACCGCGCCAACCGGCGGACCAGTCCGCGTCCGCCGCCCACCCAGGTCTTCCAGGCGAGCCACAGCTTGCGCAAAGGGGTGAGCGAGATGCGCTGATGCAGCACCTGCCAGTTGTCGCGCTCGATCTCGTCGAGCAGCGCGTGGTAGATGGCCGCCATCATCAGGCCCGGGCGCTGCGCGCGGCGGTCCGCCTCGGGCAGGTTGCTCATGGCCTCGCGGTACAGTCCGCGGGCGCGCTCGGCCTGGAACTTCATCAGCGCGCTGAAGCGGTCGGAGTACTCGCCGTTCAGGATGTCCGAGGCCTTGACCTCGAATTGCTGCATGTCGTTGACCGGCAGGTAGATGCGGCCGCGCCGGGCGTCGTCGCCCACGTCGCGGATGATGTTGGTCATCTGGAACGCCAGGCCCAGCTTTTCCGCGTAGACCAGGGTCTTGGGGTCGGAGTAGCCGAAGACGCCGGCCGACAGTTCGCCCACCACGCCGGCGGCGTGCCAGCAGTATTTGCGCAGGCCCGGCCAGTCCAGGTAACGGGTCTGGTCCAGATCCATTTCCATGCCGTCGATGACGGCCAGCAGGCGTTCGCGCGTGATCGAACAGCTTTGCAGGTGCGGCTGCAGCGCGCGCGTCACCGGGTGGTCCGGATTGCCGTTGTACATCTGGTCGACCTGCGTGCGCCACCAGGCCAGCTTGACGCGGGCCAGCGACGGGTCGGTGCATTCGTCGACCACGTCGTCCACTTCGCGGCAATACGCATACAGCGCCGTGATGGCGCGCCGCCGCTCGGGCGGCAGGAAGAGGAACGAGTAGTAGAAGCTGGAACCGCTCTTGGCGGCTTTCTCCTGGCAATATTCGTCAGGGGTCATATCAGGTAATTGCGCGCCACAACATGATGGCCCAATCTTTGGCGCCCAATTCGGGGCGATTCATGAATACATCGTAGCCGCCCGCCTCGATACGCTCCAGCACGCGCAGCCCGCCTTGCACCACCAGACGCAGCTCCAGGCCCATGCGGCCCGGCAGGCGGCGCGCCAGCGGAGCGCCGAAGTGTAGCAGTGCGCGGGCGCGTTCGACTTCGAAGGCCATCAGGTCGCGCCAGGCGGGCGTCAACCGGCAGGCGGCCAGGTCCTCGTCCGTCACGCCGTGGCGGCGCAGGTCTTCCTGCGGCAGGTAGACGCGCTGCTTGTGCCAGTCCACCCGTACATCCTGCCAGAAATTCACCAGCTGCAGGCCGGTGCAGATGGCGTCGGCCTCGGTCACGTTATGCGGATTGGTGGCTTCGAACAGGTGCAGCATCAGCCTGCCCACAGGGTTGGCGGAGCGGGTGCAGTAGTCCGCCAGCGTGGCGTAGTCTTCGTAGCGCTTGACGCTGATGTCTTGTTCGAAGGCGGACAAAAGGTCGTAGAACGGCGTGATGGGCAACTGGTGGCGCGCGATGGTGGCCGCGAGCGGCACGAAGATGCCGGCCAGTTCGGGCGAGCCGGGTTCGGGCGTGGCGCCTGGTTCGGCGCCGATGCGGTGCAGCTCGGCGCGGAACGCGGCCAGCTGGCTCAGCCGTTCCGCGTCGGTGGCGCTGCCTTCGTCGGCGATATCGTCCGCTGCGCGGGCGAAACGGTAGATATCGGTCACGGCGCCGCGCAGCCTGCGCGGCAGCAGCAGCGAGGCGACGGGAAAGTTCTCGTAGTGATCGATGGGCATATTTGGAATTGCGGATCTGGCCTGGGGGCCTGGACCGATCCATTTTAGAGTAGTCGCATTCCGGCGGCACGGCGCCATGCCGTGCGGGACGCGGATCAGTTAGACTTAAGCGCCACAGGATCCCACACCATGCCGCGTCCCATATCCGCCACCGTCTCCGTTTCCGCGCTTGCGCACAATCTTGCGGCCGTGCGCCGCCACCTGGACCAGACGGCCGCCGCGGCTTCCGGCCTGCCGCCCTCGATCTGGGCAGTGATCAAGGCCAATGCCTATGGACACGGCATCGAGCAGGCCGTGGCCGGCTTCTCCAAGGCCCAAGGCCTGGCGATGCTGGACCTGGACGAAGCGGTGCGCTGCCGCGAGGCGGGCTGGGGCGGCCCCATCCTGCTGCTGGAAGGCTTTTTCGAACCCTCCGACCTGGACATCGTCGACCGCTACCACCTGAGCACCACGGTGCACAACCGCGAGCAACTGGACATGCTGGCCCGCGCGCGCTTCTCGCGCCGCGTCGACATCATGCTCAAACTGAACAGCGGCATGAACCGCCTGGGCTTCAGCCCCGCCGCCTACGCCGCGGCGCATGAGCGCGCCATGCTGCTGCAACAGCAGGGCGTGCTGGGCTCGGTGGGCAAGATGACCCATTTCGCCTGCGCCGACGGCCCCCAGGGCGTGAACGAGCAACTGGCGGTATTCAATTCGGTGACGCATAAGATGCCGGGCGCCATCAGCGTCTGCAATTCGGCTGCCACGCTGCGCTTCGCGGAGATCGCGGTTGCCTCGGAAACCCAGGCGCACTGGGTGCGCCCGGGCATCTGCCTGTACGGCGCGTCGCCGTTCGCGGACGCCGAAGCATCTTCCTTCGGTCTGAAACCGGCCATGTCGCTGCGATCGGAAATCATTGCCGTGCAGGATTTGAAAGCCGGCGATTCGGTGGGCTATGGCGCCATCTTCCGCGCCGACCGCTCCATGCGCATCGGCATCGTGGCCTGCGGCTATGCCGACGGCTATCCGCGTCACGCCACCACCGGCACGCCGGTGGTGGTGGCCGGCATCCGCACCCAATTGGTGGGCCGTGTTTCCATGGACATGCTGATCGTCGATCTGGGGCCCGTCCCCGCCGCCGGCGTCGGCTCCCCCGTGTCGCTCTGGGGCGAGGAAGGCCCCTCCGTGGACGAGGTGGCCCTGGCCGCCGGGACCATCGGCTACGAGCTGCTGTGCGCCCTGGCGCCGCGCGTTCCGGTCACCCGGGACGTCTGAAAAGGGCCGGTCCCTTGCGGCCGGGCAGGCTGTCCGGCAGGCAAGAATTGCTACGCAATTTACAAGACAGGTGGCGCCGGATGGTGTCTACTTGGAAGACCGGGCGCCCAAGCGCCCGTTTTTTACCAAGAAAACAGAAGCGAGGTTTCAACCCATGAAGGACAAATGCGTGCTCGTCACGGGCGCCACCAAAGGCATAGGCTGGGCGCTTACTCAGCGGCTGTCCGACATGGGCTGTCATGTGGTGGGCATCGCGCGCAACACCACCGACGTGGACTTCCCGGGCTACCTCTATGCCTGTGACCTGGCGGACGCCGGCCGCACCGAAGAGGTGCTGCGCGAGATCCGCGAGAAATTCCCGGTCGACGCCGTGGTCAACAACGTCGGTATCGTCTCGCCCCAGCCGCTGGGCGAGATCGATCTGGCCACGCTGTACAACGTGCTCGACCTGAACGTGCGGGTGGCGGTGCAAGTCACCCAGGCCTTCATCGAATCCATGAAGGTGCGCCGCGCTGGGCGCATCGTCAACGTGGTCAGCCGCGCCATCCACGGCGGCCTGGAGCGCACCGCCTATTCGGCCGCCAAGAGCGCGCTGGTCGGCTGCACGCGCACCTGGGCGCTGGAACTGGCCGAATACGGCGTCACCGCCAACGCGGTGGCCCCCGGCCCGATCGAAACCGAGATGTTCCGCGCCACGCGGCCTGCCGGCAGCGACGCCGAAAAGCGCGCGCTGGCCTCCGTGCCCATGAAGCGTTTGGGCACGCCCGCCGAAGTGGCGGCCGCGATTGCATTCCTGCTGTCGGACGACGCCGGCTTCATCACCGGCCAGGTGCTGGGCGTGGATGGCGGCGGCAGCCTGGGCGGCCGTTCCTGACGTTTTCAGGCTTGTTTTCGGCCTTTCACTGCGCTGCGGAACGCCGCGCCCAGGGCCGTCAGCGCATCGCGCGCGCGGCCATCCCTGACCCTGGTGTGCAGTAAGACCGGCAGTTGCGGCAGGGCAGGCAGTCCCATCCTCGGGCCCGCGTCGACCGCGCCGAAGGGCAGCATGCGCGGAGACAGCGCCGCAACGCCGAGTCCCGCCATCACGGCGGACGCGACCGCCATTACGCCGCCGCCCACAAAAACTTCCGTCCACGGTATGCCCGATTCGTCGAGCAGTTGTTCGGCGATGGCGCGCACGCCGCAAGGTTGCGCCATGGTGGCCAGGGGCAGCGGTTCGCCTGCCCGGTGCTGCCAGTCGGGCGCCGCGTACCAACCGAATTTTTCCTTGGTCAGGACCTGGCCGTCATCGCGTCCCGCATGCAGGCGCACGATCACCGTATCGAGTTCGCGCCGGTCGTAGCTCTGGAGCAAATCGCCGGATGAGGCAATCCGGATTTCGATCAGCAACTGGGGATCCGCCGCGTTCATGCGCGCGATCAGCGCCGGCAGTTCCGGTCCCGCCACGTGTTCGCTGATGCCGACGGCAAGGCGCTGCCTGTCCTCGGCAGCCGCGGACAGCGCACGGTCATGCGCCGCCAGCAGTTCGCGCGCCTGTCCAAGAAAGGCGGCGCCCCTGGCCGAAAGCTCCACATACCGCGGCGTGCGTTCGATCAGGCGGAAACCGAGCCGGTCCTCGAGCCGCTTGAGTTTCAGGCTGATGGCGGCCTGCGTCGTCTGCAGGACTTCGGCGGCGCGCGTGAAGCTGCCCAGTTCGGCAATGCGGACAAAGGCCCTGACCGCGGCGATATCCAGTGGGCGTTCAGTCATTTCAGATGCTTATCATTGAAATATAGAGCCATAGCTTATCAGAATGGCTAACATGGAACGGCACAACAACGGAGAACCACCATGCCGCTAGTCCATGTCTCATTGCGCGCTGGCAAGCCGCAAGCCTATCGCCAGGCCATCTTCGACAACATCTATCTGGCCATGCGCGAAACGTTCAATGTTCCCGAAGACGACCAATTCATGACCATGACCGAGCATGAGGCGTCGAACTTCCGCTATAGCCCGACCTACATGGACGTGGCGCGCAGCGACGACCTCGTCTACATCCAGATCACGGCGAACAACACGCGCAGCCTGGAACAGAAGAAGGCGCTGTTCCAGCGGATCGCGCAGCGCCTGGGCGATGATCCCGGCCTGCGGCCCGAGGACGTGTTCGTGAACCTGGTGGAGGTGGCGAAAGAGAACTGGTCTTTCGGTTACGGTCTCGCGCAATACGCCTGAGACCGGGAGGCGGCTGCGGCGCTACGCGCCCAGCGCGCCAGCTTCCACCCGCAGCGCGTCCAGAAAGCGCTGCAGCGCCGGCGCCGCTTCAACCTGCGCGCGCTGCACCACGCCTACCGGCGGCAGGTTCCAGTCGGGGCGGAATCTCAGGATGGCCAGCACGCCCAGCGCGGCATAGTGCTGCGCCACCGCGCGCGGCATGGCCGAAAGCAGGTCGCTGCTGCGCAACAGCACCTCGTTGGCCAGCAGCGATACCGATTCGGCCATGGGCGCGCGCAGCGTCAGTCCCTGTTCGGCGAAGTAGGAGTCGATGCGCTGGCGCAGTGGCGCCTGGGGCGGCGGCAGGATCCAGTCCTGCCGCGCCAGCGCAGCGGCGGTGATACGGGTGGACTTGGCCAGCGGATGGCCGACGCGCGCCACCACGCAGATGGGCTCTTCGTACAGGACCTCGGTACGGAACACGGGCTGTGTCGCGTCCAGCATCAGGCGGCCCAGTACGCAATCGAGTTCGCCGCGCGCCAGGCCGGCCAGCAGCGCGTCGTGCGCGCCTTCCTGCAGCATGACGGTGACGCCGGCATGGTCGGCGCGCAGGCGCTGCAGGGCGCGCGGCACCAGCACGGGCAGGGCCACCTGCTGCACGCCGACGCGGATGCGGCCGCTGGCGCCGGCGGCCAGCGCGGCGATTTCATTGCGCGCGCCGGACAGGTCGGACCAGAGCACATCCGCCTTGCGCGCCAGCGCATGGCCGAAGCCCGTGGGCACGATGCCGCGGCGCGTGCGCTGGAACAGCGGCACGCCGAACATGTCTTCCAGTTCCAGCAGCTGCTTGCTGGCCGCGGGCTGCGTCATGCCGAGCTCGGCCGCGGCCTTGTGCACGCTGCCCAGGGCATAGAGGGCGCGCAGCAGGTCCAGGTGGCGCATGCGCAGGCGTCCGCCAATGTGGTGCAGTTCGGGAATGCGGGGCGTGGCAGGCATTTTTTGCAATTCCTGTTGGTTATCACAGCATTCTAATAATTGATTAGATTGTATGCACCCCATCCCTATACTGGATCGCAGTTCAACCGACCTGTGCAAAAGGGGAAAACATGAAGATCACGATGCTGGGAACCGGAGCCGCGCTGCCCGATCCCGACCGGGGCCAGTCCGCCATCCTGCTGACCCTGGATGACGATACCCACTACCTGTTTGACTGCGGCGAGGGCGCCACGCGCCAGATGGTGCGCGCCAACGTCGATCCGGCCAAGGTCGGCTTCGTGTTCCTGACGCACCTGCACCACGACCACATCTGCGACTATCCCTACTTCGTCATCTCCAGCTGGATGCTGAACAAGACCGGCGCGCCGCTGGTGCTGGGGCCGAAGGGCACCCGCCATTTCGTCGACCACCTGTTCGAGAACGGCGCCTACCACACCGACTACCAGGCGCGCAGCGCCTATCCGGTGCGCCAGGCCAATCTGGAAGCCATGCGGCCCGAGGTGCGGGAAGTCAGCCCCGGGCCGGTGTTCGACGACGGCAGGGTGCGCATTTCGGTCGATTGGGTGGAGCACATTCCGCGCGACGTCTGCGAATGCTTCGGCGTGCGGGTGGAGGCCGAAGGCAAGGTCATCGCGTTCAGCGGCGACACCGCGCCCTGTGAAGCCATGGTGCGCCTGGCACAGGACGCAGACCTGTTGATCCATGAATGCACCTTTCCAGAATCATTCATCGCGCACCGCGCCAAGACCGGCGTGGGCACCTATGCGCACACCAGCCCCACGGACCTTGGCATCATCGCCAGCCGCGCCGGCGTCAAGAGCCTGGTGGCGACGCACTTCGGCCATTTCGATTCGACCAGTCCGGTGATCAAGCGCGCCGCGGCCAAGCATCTGCCGGTGGAACTGATGGGACCGCACTTGATGGACGAGATCGTGGCCGACATCCGCAAGAACTATTCGGGCCCGCTGCGGCTGGCCCATGACCTGATGCGCATCGACTTGTAGCATCCGCGAGGAAAACCTGCCGGCCGCCGGGCCGGCGCGCGCGGGCACGGCCCGCCGGCCAGGGAGAACACCATGACGTACCGGACTTGCGCCGTATCCGTTTTGCTTGCCTGGGGCCTGGCGGCATCGCCGCTGGCCGCCCGGGCGCAGTATCCCGATCATCCCATCCGCGTCGTCCTGCCGTACGCGCCGGGCGCGGCGGGCGACGTGGCCATGCGCCAGATCCAGCCCCTGCTGGAAAAGCGTCTGGGCCAGCCTCTCGTCGTCGATTACAAGACGGGCGCCGGCGGCAACATCGGCGCGCTGGAGGTGGCGCGCGCCAAGCCCGACGGCTACACGCTGGTGCTGGGCGCGACCAACAACTTCGTCATCAACCAGTTCCTGTACCGCAAGCTGGGCTTCGATCCGCTGGCCGACCTGGAGCCGGTGGGCAAGCTGGCGGACGTGCCGGCCTTCGTCTACGTCAGCGCGCAAGTGCCGGCGCAGGACTACGCGCAGTTCGCGCAGTATGCGCGCGCGCAGGCCGGCAAACTGAACTACGGATCGCCGGGCATGGGTACTACGCCGCATCTTTCCGGCTACCGCCTGTCGCATGCCATGGGTGCGGGCATGACGCACATCGCCTACCGCGGTTCCTCGCCGGGGGTGCAGGCCTTGCTGGCCAACGAGATCCAGATGTACATCGGCGGCTACAGCATCGCCGCGGCCTACATGCCGCAGGGCAAGGTGCGGGCCTTGGCGGTGGCGGCTCCCGAGCGCTTTGCCGGCCTGCCCGACGTGCCTACCGCGGCCGAGGCTGGCATGCCGGACGTGGTGCAGGGCAACTGGTGGGGCTTTGCCGCGCCCAAGGGCACGCCGCCCGAGCGCGTGGCGCGCTTTGCCGACGTCCTGCACGAGGTGCTGGCCTTGCCGGAGGTGCGCCAGGCGTTCCTGGCGGGCGGCTTCGTACCGGGACAGGACACGCCCGCGTCGTTCGCCTCGGCCTGGCGCCGCGAAGCGCCGCAATGGCAGGCGGTGGTGCGCGAATCCGGCGTGGTGCTGGACAACTGAGGAGCGGGACATGAAGTACACGCGCCGCGGTTCAGGCCGCCCGCTGTTCCTGCTGCATGGTTTCTGTTCATCGTCCGCGATCTGGAGCGGCCTGTGGGGCGCGCTGGCCGATGAGCATGACGTGATCGCCGTGGATTGGCCGGGCTTCGGACGCGGCGCGCAAGCGGCTCCCTTGCAGGGTTTGCCGGCCTACGCGGACGCGCTCGTCGCGCTGGCGGATGAACTGGGCATCGCCAGCTTCGACGTATTGGGGCATTCGTTCAGCGGCTTCGTTGCGCAGCAGCTGCTGTGCGCGGTTCCGGGGCGCGTCGGCCGTGCCGTGCTGTACGGCGCGGGCTTGAGGGTAGATGGCGCCGCGCGCTTTGAGCCCATGGACCAGACCTTGGCGCGCCTGCGCGCGGACGGCCCGCGGGCCACCGCCAGGCGCGTGCTGGGCGCCTGGTTCCGGCAGGGGGAGCAGGCGCCGGCCTACGTGGGCTGCCTGGAAGACGGCATGACCATGAGCGCGGCCGGCGCGGCCTCGATGATCGCGGCGGTTGCGGGCGTGGACTACACGCAGGCGCTGGCGGCGGTGCGCGCGCCGGTGCTGGTCATATCGGGCGAGCTTGAACGCAGCCATCCGCTGCCCTCGGCGCTGGCCTTGCGCGCCGCCTTGACCCACGGCAGCCTGTGCGTGCTGCCGGACTGCGGGCATGCCGCGCACCTGGAGCGCCCGCTATTGTTCAATACTGCCGTGCGCGAGTTCCTGGCGGGCCGGGACGGTGCGCCCCGGCCTGCGGGTCAGTAGGGACCCTTGGCCGCCACGGGGGCGGCCGCGTTCTTGAATTGGCCCGCCAGCTGTTCGGCCGCGCGCGCCAGCAGGGTTGCGTCCACGCCCACGGCGACGAAGGTCGCGCCCAGCGACAGATAGTGCTTGGCGCGGTCCACGCCGCTATGCAGGATGCCGGCGGCCTTGCCGCTGCGCACGATGCGCAGGATGGCGTCGTCGATCGCCTTGACCACTTCCGGATGCTCCGGCTGGCCCAGGTAGCCCATGCTGGCCGAGAGGTCGGCCGGGCCGATGAAGGCGCCGTCCACGCCGTCCACCGCGAGGATCTCTTCCAGCGCGTCCACGCCGCGCGGCGTTTCGATCTGCACCAGCACGCACATCTCGTCATTGGCGCGGCGCAGGTAGTCGGGGATGCGGTTCCAGCGCGACGAACGGGCCAGCGCGCTGCCCACGCCGCGCACGCCTTGCGGCGGATAGCGCACCGCGGCCACGGCGGCCGCGGCTTCTTCCGCGGATTGCACCATGGGCACCAGCAGCGTCTGCGCGCCGGTGTCCAGGATCTGCTTGATCTGCACCGCGTCGTTCCAGGCCGGCCGCACCACCGGAGCGACCGGATAGGCGGCCATGGATTGCAGCTGTTGCAGCGTGGTCTGCAAGGTGTTGGGCGCGTGCTCGCCGTCGATCAGCAGCCAGTCGAAGCCCGCGCCGGCGATGATTTCGGTGGAGTAGGCGCTGGCCAGGCCCGCCCACAGGCCGATCTGGGGCTTGCCGCTGCGCAGGGCCTGCTTGAAGGTGTTGGTCAATATGTCCATGGATGGTGGCGTGGTCAGATGAAATGGCAGTTGACGGAACCCAGCACGCCGTAATCGACGTTGAAGGTATCGCCAGGGCGGGCCAGCACCGGCCGGGTGAAGGAGCCCGACAGGATGATCTCTCCCGCTTCCAGCGCCACGTCGTGGGCGGCCAGCTTGTTCGCCAGCCATACTACGCCATTGGCGGGATGGTTCAAGACGCCCGCGGCCACGCCGGTTTCCTCGATCACGGCGTTGCGCGACAGGATGGCGCCGATCCAGCGCAGGTCCAGCTCGCCGATCTTCACCGGCCGTCCGCCCATCACCACGCCGGCGTTGGCGGCGTTGTCGGCGATGGTGTCGAACACCTTGCGCGGGCGCTTGCTGTCGGGGTCGATGCTGTGCGAGCGCGCGTCGATGATTTCCAGCGCCGGGACCACGTAGTCGACCGCGTCATAGACCTGGAACAGTGTGACGTCGGGGCCTTGCAGGCGCTTGCCCAGCACGAAGGCGAGTTCGACTTCCAGCCGCGGCAGGATGAAGCGGCCCGCGGGTATGTCCGCGCCGTCATTGAAGAACATGTCGTCCAGCAGCATGCCGAAGTCGGGTTCGTCGATCTGCGAGGCCTGTTGCATGGCGCGCGAGGTCAGGCCGATCTTGTGGCCGCGCTTGATGCGGCCTTCGGCCAGCTTGATGTCCATCCAGGCGCGCTGGATGGCATAGGCGTCGGCAATGGTGATGTCGGGGTACTCGAGCGAAATCTGGCGGATCTGCTGGCGGGTGCGTTCGGCTTCGTGCAGGCGCGCGGCGATGGCGCGCACGGTATCTTTATCTAGCATCGGAGTTCCAGGTGTCATGGAGTTGGAGTGGAATCAATTGGGGAAGGGGACGAGCGTGTTGACCAGCCGTCCCACGCCTTCGATCTCGGTCACGACTTCGTCGCCGGGCTGCACGTTGACGATGCCGTCGGGCGTGCCGGTCAGGATCAGGTCGCCGGGCGAGAGCGTCATGAAGCTGCTGAAGTACTCGATCAGCGCGGGCACGTCGAACACCATGTCGCGGGTATTGCCGCGCTGCGTCTCCACGCCGTTGACGGTGGTGCGCAGGTTGAGGTTCATGGGGTCGGGCACGTCGTCGCGGTCCACCAGCCAGGGGCCTAGCGGTGTGCAGGTGTCGCGGCTTTTCACGCGCAGATTGGGGCGGTACCAGTTTTCCAGGTAGTCGCGCAGCGCATAGTCGTTGGCCACGGTGTAGCCGGCCACGCAGTCATAGGCCTGGGCGCGGCTGACCTTGCTGGCGGTCTTGCCTATCACCACCGCCAGTTCGCATTCGTAGTGCATGAAGGCGACGTCGGCGGGGCGCAAGGTCTGGGCGCGGTGCCCGACAAAGGTGTTGGCGGCCTTGAGGAAGCCCAGCGGCTCGTCCGGGGCCTTGAACGCCAGTTCCTTGGCGTGGTCGGCATAGTTGATGGCCAGCGTGAAGGTGGTGCGCGGCTCGAAGGGCGGCAGCCATTGCACCGCGTCTTCGGCATACACGCGTCCGTCGGCCAGGCGGACCTGGCCGGGGCCGGCTTCGGTGGCGGCATGGATGACGCCGTCCAGGGAAATACGGGCATGTTTCATGGCGGGCTCCTGGGCTATCGGGCGGCGGCCAGCGCATTGCCCAGCGTGCCAACCCGGGAAATGCTGATCTCGTAGCGCTGTCCGGCGCGCGCGCGCGGCGCGCCGTGAGGCGTGCCGGCCAGCAGGATGTCGCCCGCTTCCAGCGTCATGAACTGGGTCACGTCGGCGATCAGCCGCGCTACGGGACGGATCAGCTCGGCGGTGCTGGCGCGCTGCGCCACCTGGCCGTCGATGCGCACTTCGATGTCCAGGGCGTCCACGTCGCCGACCGCGGCCACGGGGGCGAGATCCTGGCCGATGGGGCAGAAGCCGTCGCGGCATTTTTGCTTGAGCGCGGGGCGGAAGTAGCTGGCGTGCGGCACGGACAGGTCCGCCACCACGCGGTACCCCGCCACATAGTCCAGCGCCTCGGCTTCGCTCACGCGGGTCGCACGGCGGGCGAACACCACGCCCAGGCAGGCGCCCACTTCGACCTCGTCCACGTCGGCGGGCAGGGCGATCACGTCGCCATTGCGGGCATAGGTATTGGCCGGCTTGATGTAGAGCACGGGCGCCTTGGGCGCGGCCTTGTAGGGGGGCGCGTCCACGGCCTCGCCCAGCGCGGCCAGCGCCTGGCGCGTGTTCAGCGCCGCGCCCACCACGGTCCGCGGCCACGGCGTCGCGGCCGCGGCTGCGCGCGCGGCCAGGTGTTCGCGGTAGTTGTTGAGCTTGTAGTTCAGCACCGGGTCGGCTTCCTCGACCTGCATCGAGATGCCGAGCGGGCGCGCCGCCATCTGCGGCGCGAGCGCGGCGGTCAGCGCCTGGAACACCCGCTCGCCCAGGGCGGCTTTCTGTTCGGCATTGCGGCCGTGGCCGATGCGCAGCACCACGTGGACGAAGGCGTTGTCGGGATGGCCGTCGACGACCAGGCAGTCATCCACGCGCAGCGCGCGGGTGCGCGCGCCGGCCAGCGGGAACAGGCTGCCGTCGCCCACGGCGGCGTCCTGCACGGTCCGCATCAGCGCCTGCGTATCCAGGGCCAGATTGCCGGAGTATTCGATCCAGATATGGGGCATGGCCTTGCTCCGCATGATGTAATTATCATGTTAACTAGTTTAATGAAAAACTGCGATGGCAACAATCGGCCATAGGGTTGCCGGGGCCTGTTCCGCCTGGGGGTTTCCCGACGTTGACAGCGCGTTCCGGCAAGCATAACGTTAACTTGTTAATTAAATTTGCGCCGGACGGTCCGGCGCGGACAGGACGAGGAGCCGCGCGTGAGCATCAAGCACTGGATCAACGGCAAGCAGGTCGACAGCCGCGACCGCTTCATCACCAGCAACCCGGCCACGGGCGAACCCATCGCCGAGGTGGCCGCGGGCGGGCAGGCCGAGATCGACGCGGCCGTCGCGGCAGCCGCCGAGGCCTTCCCCAAATGGGCCAACACGCCTGCCAAGGAACGCGCCCGCCTGATGCGCAGGCTGGGCGAACTGATAGACCAGAACGTGCCGCAGCTGGCCGAACTGGAAACCCGCGACACCGGGCTGCCGATCTCGCAGACCCGCAAGCAGCTGATCCCGCGCGCCTCGGAGAATTTCAATTTCTTCGCCGAGGTCTGCACGCGCATGAACGGCCACACCTATCCGGTGGACGACCAGATGCTGAACTACACGCTGTACCAGCCGGTGGGCGTGTGCGCGCTGGTGTCGCCCTGGAACGTGCCGTTCATGACCGCCACCTGGAAGACGGCGCCTTGCCTGGCGCTGGGCAATACGGCGGTGCTGAAGATGTCCGAGCTTTCGCCGCTGACGGCGGACCAGCTCGGGATGCTGGCGCTGGAGGCCGGCATTCCGGCCGGCGTGCTGAACGTGGTGCAGGGCTACGGCGCCACCGCTGGCGATGCACTGGTGCGGCATCCCGGCGTGCGCGCAATCTCGTTCACCGGCGGCACCGTGACCGGCAAGAAGATCCTGGCCAGCGCTGGCGGCGTCAAGAAGTATTCGATGGAACTGGGCGGCAAGTCGCCCGTGCTGATCTTCGACGACGCGGACGTGGAGCGCGCGCTGGACGCGGCGCTCTTCACCATCTTTTCGCTCAACGGCGAACGCTGCACCGCGGGTTCGCGCATCTTCATCCAGCAATCCATCTACGACGATTTCGTGCGCAGGTTTGCCGAACGCGCGCAGCGCCTGGCCGTGGGCGACCCCACCGATGACAATACCCACGTGGGCGCGATGATCACGCGCCAGCACTGGGAAAAGGTCACGGGCTACATCCGCCTGGCCGAGCAGGAAGGCGCGCGCATACTCGCGGGCGGCGCGGACCGGCCCGCAGGCTTGCCGGCCCATCTGGCGGGCGGCAATTTTGTCAGCCCGACGGTGCTGGCGGATGTCGACAACCGCATGCGTTGCGCGCAGGAAGAGATCTTCGGACCGGTCGCCTGCCTGCTGCCGTTCAAGGACGAGGCAGAGGGCCTGGCGCTGGCCAATGACGTGAAGTACGGTCTCGCGTCCTACATCTGGACCCGCGACATTGGGCGGGCGCACCGACTGGCCCGCGGCATCGAGGCGGGCATGGTATTCATCAACAGCCAGAATGTGCGCGACCTGCGCCAGCCCTTCGGCGGCACCA
This sequence comes from Achromobacter aegrifaciens, assembly GCF_902859965.1. Lineage (NCBI taxonomy): Bacteria > Pseudomonadati > Pseudomonadota > Betaproteobacteria > Burkholderiales > Alcaligenaceae > Achromobacter > Achromobacter aegrifaciens. Next base: position 1,596,477 of record NZ_CADIKO010000002.1, on the reverse strand, counting down.
AGGAATCGGGCACGGGACGCGAAGGCGGCGAATACAGTTACGAGGTCTTTGCCGAGATCAAGAACGTGTGCGTGTCCATGGGCAGCCACCACATCCCCAGATGGGGCGTCTGAATCCGGCCCCGACCACAAGAACGAGGAGACTAGCATCATGGGCAAGCTCGCGCTGGCGGCCAAGGTAACGCATGTGCCGTCCATGTATCTTTCGGAACTGCCTGGCAAGCACCAGGGTTGCAGGGAGGCGGCGATCCAGGGACATCGCATCATCGGCCAGCGTTGCCGCGACCTGGATGTGGACAGCATCGTGGTGCTGGACGTGCACTGGCTGGTCAACGGCGGCTATCACGTGAACTGCAACAGCGGCTTCAAGGGCCGCTACACCAGCAACGAGCTGCCGCATTTCATCAAGGACATGGATTACGCCTACCGCGGCAATCCGCAACTGGGGCGCCGCATCGCTGAATGCGCCAACGCCGCGGGCGTGGGCACGCGTTCGCATGAAATCGACAGCCTGGAACTGGAGTACGGCACACTGGTGCCGATGCGCTACATGAATGGTGACGGGCGCTTCAACGTGGTGTCGGTAGCCGCCTGGTGCGCCTGGCACTCGCTGGACGAAAGCCGCCGCTTCGGCGCGGCGTTGCGCCAGGCCATCGAGGCCAGCGACAGCCGCGTGGCGGTGCTGGCCAGCGGTTCGCTGTCGCATCGCTTCAACGACAACGGCAGCCCCGAGGCCGCCATGCACCAGATCAGCCGCGAGTTCTTCCGGCAGGTGGACTTGCGGGTGGTGGAGTTGTGGCGCCAGGGCGACTGGAAGGCCTTCTGCGCCATGCTGCCCGAATACGCGGACCTGTGCGTGGGCGAGGGCGGCATGCACGATACCGCGATGCTGCTGGGCCTGTTGGGCTGGGACGGCTACGACCAGCCGGTGGAGATCGTGACGGATTACTTCGCCAGTTCCGGCACGGGGCAGATCAACGCGATCTTCCCGGTGCCGGCCTGATCATTCTTCTTCGGAGGCGCGCGCGTCGGCGGGCTCGCGCTTGATCAGTTCGACCATGGTGTCGACGTCGCGATACAGGCGGTCCAGCAATTCCTTGCCGATCCGGGCCTCGATTTCCTGGTACTTCGCGTCCACTTGCGGACGCATGCGGTCGATCAGCTTGTTGCTCTTGGGCGTCAGCGAAATTTCCTGGCGCCGCTGATCGGCGCTGGAGCGCGTGCGCTTGATCAGGCCCTGTTCCTGCATGCCCGCCAGCATGCGCGTGAGGCTGGGACTGAGAATCTGGCAGGTGCGGGCGATCTGGTTGGGTTCCATGGAGCCCACTTCGCTCAGCGTGCGCAGCACCCGCCATTGTTGTTCGGTGACGCCCGCGGCGTGCAGGATGGGGCGGAAGTGCGCCATCAGCGTTTCACGCGCGTAGAGCAGCAGATGGGGGAGATTGCGGTGGTGGAAGCTCGGACTCATGGCGGCTATGTTAGCAAGAAGCCGGGCCGCGCCGCAGCGAAATCGGACGCGCGCGCCCATCGGTCCGCGCCGGGCGCGGCGCCGATGGGTTGCGGTGATCAGGCGGGGTTCTGCTGGGCCAGTTCCTGCAGGTCGTCGGGCAGGGTCAGGTCGGGGGCGGCCTGCTGCAATTCGCGCAGCGCCTGTACGGCCTCTTCCTGCTGTTCCTCGCGCACCAGCGCCCGGATGTGGGTCACGCGGGCTTCGATGTCTTGATCGCTGAGGGCGGGTGTTTCCGGCGCGGCGGGCTCGGCGGCTGGTTGTTCCGCGGGCGAGGTTTCCTGAGCGACGGGGGCGGCTTCCTGGGCAGGAGCGGCTTGCGGCGCCGTTTCTTGCGGCGGCGCGGCCACGCGTTCGGTGACGGGCGCGGACTGTTCGGCGGGCGCTTGCGCAGGCGTGGACAGCAGCGCGGGCGCGCGTTCCGAGCTTGTCCCTATTTCGTGGGGGGTGATGACAGGCGTGTTCTGCTCGGGAAAGTCCTGGGCTTCGCGCATCTCGGTCCAGGCGAACAGGCCGAAGACCATGGCCGCGCAAGCGGCAGCGCCCCAGGCGGGGTGCCAGCTATGGCCGGGATGCCAACGGCGGCGCACTGCCGCGTCCAATTCGGGATTGGCGCCGGGACCGTGCCTGCGATACAAGGCGCGCAGATCCCGTTCATCGTCTTCGTCGAAAGGGGGGCGGTAGGTAATGCTCATGCGCGTACTCCTCGCACATGCGCCTGGTGGCAAGGCGCATCCGCGTCTGACCTCTGCGCACGCCGCGCCGGTGGTCCGGCGGTCTCGTCGTAGCTCGGGTCCTGTTCCGGTTTAGGCGGCTTCCTGGAAAGCCGCGGGTGATTGCGCCGCGATTCCCGCCGCCGCGCCCCGAGGGCGTCTGGCTGCAGGTATGCCGCCCTGGGCCGGGCGGTTCGTCAATGCGCTGCACCTGATGATTATGCGCGATTTGGAGAAATCCGCCAGAGAATTTCTTGAGTTTGCATCATGTAACTTCAGCACGTCCCTGTTTTTGAAAGCAGAATGACAGATACCGCCCCATCATGGGGCGTGCGAGGACGAAAGCGCGCGTGTGCGCGCGCATGCCGCCCTGGCTTGCCGGTACACTTTCGCGCATGGCCAAATCCCGAACCGTATATGTGTGCTCCGATTGCGGCGGCACCACCCCCAAGTGGCAGGGCAAATGCCCACATTGCAACGCCTGGAACACGCTGGAAGAAACCGTGGAATCGTCGGCGCCGGCCGCCGCCTCCCACCGTTATGCGCCGCTGGCGGCCGCCAGCCCCGTGCGCAGCCTGTCTGAAATCGAGGCCCGCGAAACGCCGCGCCAGCCTACCGGGCTGGAAGAATTCGACCGTGTGCTGGGCGGCGGCCTGGTGGCCGGCGCCGTGGTGCTGATCGGCGGCGACCCGGGCATAGGCAAGTCCACCTTGCTGCTGCAGGCGCTGGCCTCGCTGTCCGAAGTCACCAACGTGCTTTACGTGACGGGCGAGGAATCCGCCGAGCAGGTGGCGCTGCGCGCGCGCCGGCTGGGCCTGCAGACGGGCAACGTCAACCTGCTGGCCGAGATCCGGCTGGAGTCGATCCAGGCGGCGGTGTCGGAGCAGAAGCCCACTGTGGCGGTGATCGACTCGATCCAGACCCTGTACAGCGGCGAACTGACCGCGGCGCCGGGGTCGGTGTCGCAGGTGCGCGAATGCGCGGCGCAGCTCACGCGCCTGGCCAAGCAGACGGGCATCGCCATCGTCATGATCGGCCACGTCACCAAGGACGGCGCGCTGGCCGGGCCGCGGGTGCTGGAGCACATCGTGGACACCGTGCTGTATTTCGAGGGCGACACGCATTCCTCGTTCCGCCTGGTGCGCGCCTTCAAGAACCGCTTCGGCGCGGTCAATGAACTGGGTGTCTTCGCCATGACGGACCGCGGGCTGCGCGGCGTGGCCAACCCTTCCGCGCTGTTCCTGTCGCAGCATGAACAGCAGGTCGCGGGATCCTGCGTGATGGCCACGCAGGAAGGCACGCGCCCGCTGCTGGTGGAGATCCAGGCGCTGGTGGATAGTTCGCACGCGCCCAACCCGCGCCGGCTCACGGTCGGCCTGGAGGGCAACCGCCTGGCGATGCTGCTGGCGGTGCTGCACCGGCACGCCGGCGTGTCCACCTTTGACCAGGACGTGTTCGTCAACGCGGTGGGCGGCGTGCGCATCACGGAACCTGCGGCCGACCTGCCGGTGCTGCTGGCCATCATGTCCTCGCTGCGCGACAAGCCGCTGCCGCGCGGCCTGATCGCTTTCGGCGAGGTCGGCCTGGCGGGCGAGATCCGGCCCGCGCCGCGCGGACAGGAACGCTTGCGCGAAGCGGCCAAGCTGGGCTTTTCGATTGCGCTGATCCCCAAGGCCAACGCGCCGCGCCAGCCCATCGAAGGACTGGAGATCTGGGCGGTGGACCGGCTGGACGCCGCGCTGGACAAGCTGCGCTGACGCCGAGAGCGGCGGCCTGCGGCGGTTTCATATCGACATTCTGATTGCCCGGCCTGCACTGGCCGGGCCTGCTGGAGCAAGAAGTGAGTCTGTTAGTTATCGCCGCGTGCCTGGCTGCGGGCGGCCTGATCGGTTTCATGGGCGGCGTGCTGGGCATCGGGGGCGGCCTGATCGCGATTCCCGCGCTGGTGCTGTTGATGGGCATGTCGCAGCAGTTGGCGCAGGGCACGGCGCTCATCATGGTCCTGCCCACCATCATGATGGCGGTGCGCAAGTACAACCAGCAGACCCGCATCGACAAGCGCGTGGCGTTGGCGGGAGCGGCCGGGGCCGTGGTGTTCACCTGGGTCGGCGCGCAACTGGCGCTGGGCATAGATTCCGGCATCCTGCGCCGCAGCTTCGCCGTGTTCCTGTTCTTCATTGCGCTGTTCTATGTGTGGCAGACCTGGCGCGCCTCGCGTCCCGTTGCGGCGCGCAAGCCGGCGGCCAAGGGCGATGCCCCGGTCTTCACGCCGCGCCGCGCCAGCGTGCTGGGCATTTTGTGCGGCACGCTGGGCGGCTTCTTCGGCGTGGGCGGCGCGGTGCTGGCCGTGCCCATCATCACGTCCGTGTTCAGGTTGCCGCAGACCACGGCGCAGGCGCTGGCGCTGAGCATGGTGATTCCGGGATCTTTCATCGCGTTGATCACCTACTCCTGGGCGGGGCAGGCCGATTGGCTGGTCGGCGCGCCGCTGGCGATAGGCAGCCTGCTGTTCGTGCCGGTGGGCGTGAAGCTTGCGTACCGTCTGCCTGAACGCAAGCTGAGAGCCTGCTTCGCATTGATGCTATTCGCCACCGTGGCGCTGCTGGCGTTCGAGAGCTGAACCGTCCGCGCCATATTTCGAAGCGTTAGCGACCGAAATTTTCTGGTTCCGCGCTGAACCTTCTGGATGGGGCCGGTTCAAACGGGAACGGGTAAAGCGGCGATGTTGCCGCCCCGTGTCGAAAAAAGGACTTCGGTCCTTTTACATTCAGGAGTTCATGAAATGACGACTCACTCCCGTATTGCTGCGTTCCTATCCACCTCGGCCCTGTGCCTCGGTCTGGCTGCCGCGCCTTCGGCGTTTGCAGCGGGCGCCGATGCCACGTCCAAGACGGGTGAAACCAAGACCCAGGCGCAGCACAAGCATCACAAGTCCGACAAGACCTCCGCCAAACCGGCGGCGGCCAAATCGGGCGGGGCCGCGAAGACGGACCATTCCGGCGCAGCGGCGCCAGCGAAGTAAGCACTGAGGGCCTGAGCGCCCGGTAGTTCCTTTGCGCAAACGACTTCCGATTCCCGCGGGGGCCGGAAAGTCGAAAGCCTCTCGGTATGGGCGCCGAGAGGCTTTTTCATTTGGCGCGCCGCGGCTGCGGCGCAGGGCGGGCCTTACTCCGCAGGAGTGATCACGCGGCCGGTCTCGAAGAACGCCTGCAGGTTTTCCAGCATCAGGTTCTCCATGGCCACGCGGGTTTCCAGCGTGGCGCTGCCGATGTGCGGCAGCAGCACTGCGCGATCGGTCTTGAGCAACGCTTCGGGCACCTTGGGCTCGTGCTCGAACACGTCGAGCGCGGCGCAGCCCAGCTTGCCGGCTTCCAGCGCGGCGACCAGCGCGGTCTCGTCGATGACGGGGCCGCGCGCGATGTTGACGATGATGCCCGTGGGGCCCAGCGCTTCCAGCACTTCGCGGTTGACCAGATGGCGCGTGCTCGGACCGCCGACGGTGGCCACGATGAGGAAGTCGGCCCACTTGGCCAGGTCGGTGAGCGAGGCTTCGTAGCCGTATTCCACGTCATCGCGCTTGCGGCGGTTGTGGTAGCGCACGTCCATGTCGAAGCCCATGCCGCGGCGGGCGATGGCCTCGCCGATGCGGCCCAGGCCGACGATGCCCAGCTTCTTGCCGCTGACGCGCTGGCCCAGCGGGATGCCGCCATGCACCTGGCCCCACTGGCCCGCGCGCACGAAGCGTTCGCCCTGGCCCATGTGGCGCGCGCCCGCGATCAGGAGGCCCCAGGCCAGATCGGCGACGCAGTCGGTCAGCACGTCGGGGGTATTGCTGACCTGCACGCCGCGCTGCCTGGCGGCCTGGACGTCGATGGTCTCGTAGCCCACGCCCCAGCTGCAGATGGCCTTCAGGTCGGGCAGGGCGTTGATGAGTTCGGCGTTGGCGCCGTAGGTGGCGGACGTGACGACGGCGGTGACGCCCTTGCCATGCTCGGCCAGCGCCGCCTTGCGGTCCGGGTACTTCCATAGTTCGACGACGTCGTAGCGGTCCGCGAGCGTCTTGTTGGCGTAGGGGGAACCGGCCAGCGAGCCGACCTGGATGATGCGATGCTTGGTGGTCATGTTGTCGTACAGGTGGGTGGCAAAACGTTGATGCTACTTGATCCGGCCTTGATGCAGGCTGACAGGATGCCCGCCAGGGGCATCCCGGGTCCCGATCGCGACCTTACTCGAGCTGGATGTTGGCTTTCTGGATGACGTCCTTCCAGCGCTTGACCTCGGCCTGCTGGAATGCCGTGAACTGCTGCGGCGTGTTGGCCACGACCTCGAAGCCCAGGCCTTGCAGGGTCTTCTCGGTCTGGGGATCGCGCAGCGCGGTCTGCAAGGCCTTGGACAGTTGCTGGACGATGGGCGCGGGCGTGCCCTTGGGCACGGCAAAGCCTTGCCAGGAGTACACCACCATGTCCTTGATGCCGGCCTCGGCCAGCGTGGGCACGTCCGGCAGGTCGGCGGCGCGGGCGTCGCCCGTGATGGCCAGCGCCTTGAGCTTGCCGGCCTTGATGTGGGTCTGGACCGCGCCCAGGTTCTGGAATGACACGTTGACCTGCCCGCCGATCAGGTCGGCGATGGCCGCGCCGCCGCCGCGGTAGGGGACGTCCACGCCCGTGCTCTGGGTGCGCTGGCGGAACAGCACGGCGGACAGGTGGTCCGACGAACCCGTGCCCGACGAGGCATAGGACACCTTGCCCGGATTCTTCTTCGCGTATTCGACCAGCTCGGCGACGGTGCTGGCCGGAAACGTCGGCGCTGCCACCAGCACGTTGGGATTGCGCACCGCCTGCGTCAGGTATTCGAAGTCCTTGCTGGGGTTGTACGACAGGTTCTTGTAGAGCGCCTCGTTGATGGCGAAGGTGCCGATGGAGCCGACCATCATGGTGTACCCGTCAGGCGTGGAGCGGGCCAGCGCCTGCGCGCCGATGGCGCTGTTGGCGCCGGGCTTGTTTTCGACCACGAAGGTCTGCCCCAGGATTTTCGTCAGCCCCGGCGTGACCGAGCGCGCGGTAATGTCGGAAGAACCGCCCGGCACGAAAGGCACTATCATCGTCACGGGTTTGTCGGGATAGCCGGCGGCCTGCGCCGCGGGCATCCCGGGCAGCACGGCGCCTGCGGCGACGGCGGCTGCGACGGCCGCGGCGCTCATCAGTTTGTTCATGGTGTCTCCTGGTTCGCGTGCTGATGAAGAGCCCGCCGCCCACGCGTTGCGGACGGACCCGGATCGGCTTGGGGTCAGTCGACCTTGGCGCCGGATTTCTTCACGACCTCCGCCCATTTGGCGGATTCCTGCGCCATGAACTGTTTGAACTGGGCCGGCGTGTTGCCGGAGGGCGTGGCGCCTTGCGCCTGCAACTGCGTGCGCACGGATTCCTGCTTGAGGGCCGCGGCCACGTCGCGCTGGATCTTGTCGACCACCGCCTGCGGCGTGCCGGCGGGCGCCAGCAGGCCGAACCAGCTGGACGCGTCATAGCCCTGCACGCCGGCCTCGGCCATGGTGGGGACGTCGGGCAAGGCGGGTGAACGCTGGGCGCTGGTGACGGCCAGCGGGCGCAGCTTGCCGCTCTTGAGAAACCCCATGGAGGACGGCAGGTTGTCGAAGATCAGATCGGCGGAACCGGCCATCACATCGGTCAGCGCGGGGCTGCTTCCCTTGTACGGCACGTGGGTCATGCGCGTACCCGTCATGTTCTGGAAGAGCTCTCCCGACAGATGCGTGGAGGTGCCGTTGCCGGTGGACGCCATGTTGACGCTGCCCGGATTGGCCTTCAGGTACTTGATCAGGTCGGCCACCGTGCGGATGCCGTGCTTGTCGGCAAACGCGGGGTTGAGTTCCAGGATGTTGGGTACGGGGATCACCAGCGTCACCGGCACGAAGTCCTTGACCGGGTCGTAAGGCAGCTTGGCATAGACCGACTGGTTGATCGCATGGGTGCTGACGGTGCCCATCAGCAGCGTGTAGCCGTCCGGCGCGGCCCGGGCGGCTTCGGCCGTGCCGACGTTGCCGCCTGCGCCTGCCTTGTTGTCCACCACCACGGCCTTGTTCCAGGTCTTGCCGAGTTCGGCGGCGACGATGCGGGCCGCGATGTCGGTGGTGCCGCCGGCCGGGAAGGGCACGATGATCTTGACGTCCCGTTCCGGGTAGTCTGCCCGCGCCGGCGCGGCCGGCGACAGGAAGGCGGCCGCCGTCAGGGCGGCGCTGCAAAGAACGGCCAAGGCGGACCGGCCTCGCGCAGGGGCTGCATGCATGGAATTCGTCTCCTCGGTGTGCGCGTGGCCGCGCATCGTTTCTGGGGGTATTCCGCCCCTGGCATGGCCCGAGGCTTTGACGCCGCATGGCACCCCGCGGCGCCCTGCGTTTTGCTGCCGGACTACTTGTAAAACAAATATATGTATTGAGCTTGTGCTTGTCAACCAAGTATACTTTTTCGAACCCCCACACCCGATAGCAGGATCAGCCAGGAGCCCCGTCCATGAAAACCTCCCCGGTCACCGCGCAGGATTTGCAGCGTTCGGTCATCGCCGTGCCGCCGCTGGCACGCCACGACGATCTTTCCCTGAACGAGGCGGCCAACAAGGCCTTGCTCGGCCATCTGGAAGCGGGCGGCGTGCGCAACGTGATGTATGGCGGCAACGCCAACTTCTACAACGTGGGCGTGGGCGAGTACGCGCGCATCGTCGACATGCTGGCCGGACTGGCGGGCGCGGACACGTGGATCCTGCCTTCCGTGGGGCCCGACTACGGCAAGATGATGGACCAGGCGGCGATCCTGCGTACGCGTGCGTTTCCCACGGCCATGTTGCTGCCCATGTCCTTTCCCTACACGGACGCGGGCCTGGCCGAAGGCGTGCGCCGCTTCACGGACGCGCTGGGCAAGCCCGCGGTGATCTACATCAAGTCGTCCGGCTACCTGGCGCCGGAAAGCGCCGCGCGCCTGATCGAAGAGGGCCGCATCGTGGCCTTCAAGTACGCCGTCGTGCGCGATGATCCGTCGCAGGACGCCTACCTGTCATCGCTGCTGCAGGCGGTGGATGCGCGCTGGATCGTCAGCGGCATCGGCGAACGTCCGGCCATCGTGCACTACCGCGATTTCGGCCTGAAGAGCTTCACCTCCGGCTCGGTCTGCGTGGCGCCGCGCGGTTCGATGCGCCTGTTGCATCTGCTGCGCGACGGCCGCTATGACGAAGCCGAGGCTGTGCGCCAGCAGTACCTGGGCCTGGAAGACTGCCGCGACAGCATCAGTCCCATCCGCGTGCTGCACGATGCCGTGACGCTGTCGGGCGTGGCGGACATGGGGCCGATGCTGCCCCTGCTGACCGGCATCTCCGCCGCCGAGCGCGAGCGGGTGGCGCCGGTGGCGCGCGCCCTGGCGGCCTGGGACCGGGAGGCGGCTGCTGCGTGAGCGCACTGGCGCCGCGCATTGACGGTACGATGAGCGCTGTCCCGCCATCGCGGACAGCGCCATAGCATCGAGGAGGTTTCGTGGCCCGACCCAAAGCAACACCCGCGCCAGCGCCGCAGGCGCCCGCCGAACACGATGCCGCGGGCGCGCTGGTGCTCGAACGCGGGCACCGGGTGCGGCTGGCGGATCAGCTGTACGGCCAGATCTTCGAGCAGATCGTCTCCGGCGGGTTGAACGTGGGCGACAAGCTGCCTTCCGAGAACGAAATATCCGAACGCTTCGGCGTCTCGCGTCCGGTGGTGCGCGAAGCGCTGCTGCGGCTGCGCGCCGACGGCCTGATCACCGCGCACCAGGGGCTGGGCACCTTTGTCAGCCATGCGCCCGCGCCGCGCCTGAAGACCTTCAACGACGTGCAGAACGTCAGCGCCTACCTGCGGGCCCAGGAGGTCCGGGTGGCGCTGGAGGGCGACGCCGCGCGCCTGGCGGCGCTGCGCCGCACCGACGAGCAGCTCAGGAAGATCGCCGATGCGCATGCGGCCTTCGCCGACAGCCTGGCGCGCGGCCAGGTGTCGGCCGAGGCCGACCTGGCCTTCCATGCCAGCATCGCCGAAGCCAGCGGCAACGACTTCTATCTGGGCGTGCTGGAAAGCATCCACGAATCCATCAGCGGCTTCATGCGGCTGACCTTGAACCTGACCCGCACCGGTTCGCGCCAGCGTGCGCAGCGCGTGGTGGACGAGCATGCCGCGATCCTGGACGCCATCCGCGAACAGGACAGCGAGCGCGCCCGCGTGGCCATGCAGTTCCATCTGGGCCAGGCCCGTCACCGGCTGGTGGACCGCGAGCGCGATTGATCCCTTCCGTCCGCCCGCTGCGATCAAACCAAAACTACAGGAGACCAGAGTGCAAGGGAATATCGCGGCGGAAGTGCCGGTGGAGCAGGTCCGCGAGCAGATCCTGCAGGTGCTGATGGCCTGGGGCATGGCGCAGGACCTGGCGCACATTACCGCGGGCCTGATGGCGCGCACCGACCTGCTGGGCATCGACTCGCACGGCATCTCCATGCTGCCGGCATACGAGGACAAGCTGCGCGCCGGCGCCCTGCGGCTGGACGCCAGGCCGCGGATCCTGCGCGACGGCGGCGCCAGCGCGCTGATCGACGGCATGGGCGGCCTGGGCTATCCGGTGGCGGCGCAGGCCATGAACCTGGCGGTGGACAAGGCTTTGGAGCACGGCGTGGGCGCCGTGTCGGTCTGTAATTCGCATCACTTCGGCGCGGCCGGCGTCTATGCGCGCATCGCGGTCGAGCGCGGCGTGGTCGGGCTGGTGACCAGCAGCGCCAACGGCGTCATCATGGTGCCCACGCGCGGCGCCATGCCCATGCTGGGCACCAATCCCATCGCCTTTGGCGCGCCGGCCGCCTACAACGAACCCTTTGTGCTGGACATGGCGACCACCACCGTCGCCGCCAACAAGGTCAAGGTCTACGACTTCCTGGATCAGCCCTTGCCGCCAGGCTGGGCGGTGGACGGGCAGGGCGGCGCGGTTACCGATGCGGCGGCCGCCATGCAATTCATCTTCACGCATCCCGAGGGCGGCCTGACCCCGCTGGGCGGCACTGCCGCCATGAGCAGCCACAAGGGCTACGGCCTGGCGATGATGGCGCAGATCCTGGGCGGCACGCTCAGCGGCAGCGCCTTCGCCGCGCGCCGCGCCCCGACCCGCCGGCCGGGCGAACCCGACGATGTGGGCCATTTCTTCCTGGCCTTGAACCCCGACGCCTTCCGCGCGGCGGGCTCGTTCGAGTCCGACATGGACGACATGATCGACGCCATGCACGACACGCCGCCCGCCAACCCGGACGAGCCGGTGCTGGTGGCTGGCGAGCCCGAAGCCGCCGAGCGCGCGCGCCGGCTGCGCGCAGGCATACCCATTTCCGCCGCGCTGGCCGAACGCCTGCGCGCCATCTGCGAGCGCGCCGGCACGCCTTATCTGCTGGACCCGGCGTGATTCCGTTTTCCCTATAAACCCTTGCCCAAGAGCACAGGAACAGAGACATGAGCCATTCAACCAAGCGCAAGAAACCCGAAGAACTGCGCAGCCACCGCTGGTATGGCGTGCGCGACCTGCGCTCGTTCGGCCACCGTTCGCGCACCGCGCAGATGGGCTATCACCGCTCGGACTACGCCGGCAAGCCGGTGATCGCCATCATCAACACCTGGAGCGACATCAACCCCTGCCACAGCCACTTCAAGCAGCGCGTGGAAGAGGTCAAGCGCGGCATCTGGCAGGCGGGCGGCTTCCCGGTGGAAATGCCCGCCATGAGCCTGTCGGAACCCTTCCAGAAGCCGACCACCATGCTCTACCGCAACCTGCTGGCGATGGAGACCGAAGAGCTTCTGCGCTCCTATCCCGCTGACGGCTGTGTGCTGATGGGCGGCTGCGACAAGACCACGCCCGCGCTGCTGATGGGCGCGGTGTCCATGGACTTGCCCACCATCTTCATGCCGGCCGGCCCCATGCTCCGCGGCAACTGGAACGGCAACACGCTGGGCTCGGGCTCGGACACCTGGAAATACTGGGCCGAGCTGCGCGCCGGCAACATTACCGAGGAAGACTGGCAGGGCGTGGAGGACGGCATCGCCCGTTCGCCCGGCCACTGCATGACGATGGGCACCGCGTCCACCATGACGGGCGCGGTCGAGGCGCTGGGCCTGTGCCTGTCGGGCGCTTCGTCGATCCCCGCGCCGGATTCGCGTCACGCGCAGATGGCCAGCCTGACCGGCAAGCGCATCGTGGAGATGGTGTGGGAAGACCTGAAGCCGTCGGACCTGCTGACCGCCGCGTCGTTCGACAATGCCGTGCGCACGGTGCTGGCGCTGTCCGGCTCAACCAATTCCGTGGTGCACCTGATCGCCATGGCGCGGCGCAGCGGCTTCGGGCTGGACCTGGACCGCTTCGACCATCTGGCGCGCACCACGCCGGTGCTGGCCAATCTGCGGCCGGCCGGCAAGTACCTGATGGAAGACTTCTATTACGCCGGCGGCCTGCGCGCCATGCTGGTGCAGCTGGGCGACCTGCTGGACACGACGCAGCGCACCGTGGACGGCCGCACGCTGGGCGAGAACATCGCGGGCGCGCGGATCTTCAATGAAGACGTGATCCGGCCGCGTGCGCAGGCGCTGATCGAGCGCGACGGGCTGGCGGTGCTGCGCGGCAACCTGGCGCCCGACGGCGCGGTGATCAAGCCGCCCGCGATGGAGGCGCATCTGCAGGTGCACACGGGCCGCGCGGTGGTCTTCAAGGACTACAACGACATGGCGGCGCGCATCGACGACCCCGACCTGGACGTGGATGCCGACAGCGTCATCGTGCTGCAGAACGCGGGGCCGCAGGGCGCGCCCGGCATGCCCGAATGGGGGCAGTTGCCGATTCCGCAAAAGCTCCTGAAGCAGGGCGTGCGCGACATGGTGCGCATTTCGGATGCGCGCATGAGCGGCACCAGCTATGGCGCCTGTGTGCTGCACGTGGCGCCCGAGGCCTATGTGGGCGGCCCGTTGGCGCTGGTGCAGGACGGCGACCGCATCACGCTGGACGTGCCGGCGCGGCGCCTGGAACTGCTGGTGTCCGACGAGGAGCTTGCCGCGCGCCGCGCCGCCTGGCAGGCGCCGCCGCCGCGTTTCGAGCGCGGCTATGGCGTGCTGTACCTCAAGCATATCGGCCAGGCCGACACGGGCTGCGATTTTGATTTTCTTCAGACCGAAACGCGCGCTCCGGCCGCGGGCGAGCCTGAAATCCACTGACCCGGACACCGGGCGCACATACTAAAAAAACCATAGAGGAGACAACCATGCAACAGAAGAAACCGGCGGCGCGCGCGCGCCTGGCCATCCTGGCGGCGGCGGGGACACTGGCCATGCTGCCCGGCATGCTGATGGCGCAGGGCGCGGCCTGGCCCGCCAAGCAACTCAAGCTGGTGGTGCCGTTCCCCGCGGGCGGCAGCACCGATTCGGTGGGGCGCCTGCTGGCGGCCGAACTGTCCAAGGAGCTGGGCCAGACCGTGGTGGTGGAGAACAAGGGCGGCGCCAATGGCAATATCGGCTCCGACATGGTGGCCAAGGCCGAGCCCGACGGCTATACCCTGCTGCTGTCCGGCGTGGGGTCCAACGCCATCAGCTACGCGATCTACCAGAACATGCCATACCGCAACAGCGACTTCGCGCATATCTCGCTGCTGGCAACCGGCCCCAATGTGCTGGTGGCCAACAACGACTTCCCGGGCAAGACTTTCGCGGACTTCATCAAGCTGGCGCGGGAGAATCCGGGCAAGTACACGCATGCGAGTTCGGGCAGCGGCTCCTCCGGCCACCTGGCCATGGAGATGCTGAAACAGGACGCCAAGATCGACCTGGTGCACGTGCCCTACAAGGGCGGCGCCGCCGCCATCACCGACACCATCGGAGGCCGTGTCTCGGTATTGTTCCTGAACCAGGACGCGTTGCTGCCGCAGGTCACGTCGGGCAAGCTGCGCGCACTGGCCGTGGCCAGCGCCAAGCGCAATCCCGCCTATCCCGATACGCCGACGGTGGCGGAATCAGGCTATCCGGGTTTTTCGGCCGAGTCCTGGTTTGGCTTGTCGGCGCCAGCGAAGACGCCGCCCGCCGTGATCCAGCGCCTGAACCAGGCGACGGTGAAGGCGCTATCCTCGCCCGAGATCCGGCAGAAGCTGGAGAGCGTGGGGTTCGTGGTGGTGGCCGACGACCCGAAATCGTTCTCGGCGTTCGTGGATAACGAGATCACGAAATGGGGCAAGGCCGCCAAGGCCTCGGGCGCGAAAATGGATTGAATGCGTGGATTGAATGCGCGGCCGGGCTTGCTGGCCCGGCCTGACCTGTTTTTCTTGATGAAGTGAAAAGTGCAATGAACTCACCCCTACCCAACCGTTTCCGCCAACGCATCCTGGCGCGCGAACGGCTCATCGGATTCTGGATGTGCATGTCCAGCCACATCACGGCCGAGCTCGTGGGCCTGGCCGATTTCGACTGGCTGCTGCTGGACGGCGAGCACTCGCCCAACGAGGTGCCGATGTTCCTGCAGCAGCTGCAGGCCTTGCAGGGCAGCGCCAGCGCCGCTGTCGGGCGGCCGTCGTGGAACGATCCGGTGGAGATCAAGCGGCTGCTGGATATCGGCTTCTACAACCTGCTGATTCCGTTCATCGAATCCGAAGAGGACGCGCGCCGGGCCGTGGCCGCCACGCGCTACCCGCCGCAGGGCATGCGCGGCGTGGCGGGCGCCCAGCGCAGCAACCGCTATGGCACGGTGCCGGACTACCTGCACACCATCAACGACAACATCTGCGTGCTGCTGCAGATAGAAAGCCGCCCGGGCATCGCCGCGGTGGACGAGATCGCTTCGGTAGAAGGCGTGGACGGCGTGTTCATCGGGCCGTCCGACCTGGCCGCGGCGCTGGGACATATCGGCAATCCCGGCCATCCCGAAGTCCAGGAGGCCATCCGCCATCTGTACCAGCGGGTGTCCGCCCAAGGCAAGGCCGTGGGCATTCTTGCGCCGGTGCATGCGGATGCGCGGCGCTACCTGGACATGGGCATGCACTTCGTGGCGGTGGGCACCGACCTGGGCGTGTTCAAGCAGGCAACTTTCGCCTTGCGCGAGGCGTTCCCGACCTGATGGCGCTCAGGCGTCTTCCAGCGCCAGCAGTTCGCCTATCGTCTGGCGCCGGCGGATCAGCCGCGCCGCGCCGTTGTCCAGCAGCACTTCGGGCGCCAGCGGGCGGCTGTTGTAGTTCGAGGACATGGACGAGCCGTAGGCGCCCGCGTCGTGGAACACCAGGAAGTCGCCGATGCGCGGCTGCGGCAGCAACTGATCCGACACGACGCCGCCGGCGTCCTGGGTGAACACGTCGCCCGATTCGCACAGCGGGCCGGCCACGGCGATGCGGGTCTCCGCCGCGCCCTGCGGCTTGCCGCCATCGGGCGCATGCACCGAAATGCGGTGATAGCTGCCGTACATGGCCGGGCGCATCAGGTCGTTGAAGCCGGCATCGACCAGCGCGAAGTCGCGCTCCGGGCGGCGGTTGATCGAATGCACTTCCGACACCAGCGCGCCGGCCTCGGCGACCAGGAAGCGGCCCGGCTCGATCTCCAGGCGGATCTCGTGGCCCAGGCGTTCGGCGATGCGGCGGCGCGCCGCGTCCCATTGCTCGAAGTAGTGGTCGCAGTCGATACGGGCATCGCCTTCGCGGTACGGGATGGACAGGCCGCCGCCCGCCGAAATGGCTTCGATGTCATGGTCCAGCGAGGCGACCACGTCGACCATGGCGTCGCACACGCTGGACAGGTGGGCGTAGTCCACGCCCGAGCCGATATGCATGTGGATGCCGACCAGCTTCAGGCCGTGGCGGCGCACGATGGCCATGGCTTCGGCCACATCGCCGATCCAGATGCCGTGCTTGCTCTGCGGGCCGCCGGTATTGGTCTTGTTGCTGTGGCCGTGGCCGAAACCCGGGTTGATGCGCAGCCAGACGCGATGGCCGGGCGAGGCCTGGCCCACGCGGGCCAGCATGTCCAGGGAACCGGCGTTGACGGTGATGCCGTGCTTGAGC
The DNA here is from genome assembly GCF_902859965.1 of Achromobacter aegrifaciens. Taxonomy (NCBI): domain Bacteria; kingdom Pseudomonadati; phylum Pseudomonadota; class Betaproteobacteria; order Burkholderiales; family Alcaligenaceae; genus Achromobacter; species Achromobacter aegrifaciens. The sequence continues at coordinate 1,580,182 of NZ_CADIKO010000002.1, read as the reverse complement.
ACCGCGGCCAGCGTGGCGTGGTCGATCAGGTCCGCGGTGAAGACGATGCCTTCCGGCTCGCCCTGGGGCTGGAAGCCGGCAGCCAGGCTGCGCTCGATCTCGCCCAGCGAGACGGCGTCCACCACGGCGCCTTCGGCGCGCATCAGGCGCAGGATGTGCAGGTTGGAGCAGGCCTTCTGCGCATAGCGGATGGTGTCGAAGCGGCGCAGTTGCGCAATGCGTTCACGGATGACGGCGGCGTCGTACACCCAGAGCGGCGTGCCGTGCTCGGCGGCGAGTTGGGTGAGTTGGCGCGGATCGAAGGCCATGGCGGGCGAAACCTTGTTGGTGGAAGTGAAAACAAGGCGGCATGATGCCCGGCTTCGGTCATCCAGTAAAATGCTTAAAATTCCTTGATCGATTCATTTTTGATATGGGTAGGCGATGCTGACGCACCGGCAAATCGAAGTCTTCCGTGCGGTCATGATCGCCGGCAGCGTGACCAAGGCGGCCGAGCTGCTGGGCTCTTCCCAGCCGACCGTCAGCCGCGAGCTGGCGCGCATGGAGCAGGGCATAGGCTTCACGCTGTTCGACCGGGTGGCAGGGCGGCTGCGGCCCACCATGCCGGGCCTGGCGCTGTTCGACGAGGTCCGCCAGTCCTACGCCGGCCTGGAACGGGTCGCTTCGGCCGCGGCCCGCCTGCGGGCCTACAAGGGCGGGCAACTGTCGGTGATCGCGCTGCCGGTCTTTTCCCATTCGATCCTGCCGGACGCGTTCCGGCGTTTCCATGAGCGCCATCCCGGGGTGAGCCTGGCGCTGGAAACCCAGGAATCGCCCTTCCTGGAGGAATGGCTGAGCGCCCAGCGCTACGACCTGGGCCTGACCGAGCACGACGCGGCGCCGGCCGGCACGCGCGTGGAGCTGCTGCTGGAAGTGGACGAAGTCTGCGTGCTGCCCGACGCCCACGAACTCCTGGGCAGGCAGCGCATCGAGCTGGCCGATTTCGAAGGCCATGCGTTCGTCAGCCTGTCCTCCAGCGATCCCTATCGTATCCAGATCGACGAAGCCTTTGCCGAAGCCGGCGTGCTGCGGCGGTCCATCGTCGAGACGACGACTGCCGTGTCTGTGTGTACTTTCGTGCGCCAGGGCCTGGGCCTGGCCATCGTGAACCCGCTGACTGCGCTGGATTTTGCCGGCCGGGGCCTGCATATCCGCCCCTTGGCGCGCTCGTTTCCGTTCCGGGTCAGCGTGGTGTTTCCGGAGCACCGGCCGGGCAATCCGCTGGTGGATGCATTGATGGCGTCGTTGCGCGAGGCGGCGCAGGCGGCCCGGAGCCGCCTGGCGTCTGGCCTGGATCAGGAAATGCCGCGCAGTCGTCGCTCTGCCGCCAGCCGGTAGGCCTGCAAGCGCGCCTTCAGCAGCGGGTCGCCCGCGAACGCGATGCCGGCAGGCAGGATGGAAGGGTCGAATACCAGGGTGCGCTGTGCGTCCTGATCTGGCGCAAGGCGTTCCAGCATCAGATATCCCAGGAGCATCGAGCCGCCATGTCCTGACCAGCCCGTGGACGGGTCGTCCGTCGTGCCTCGTTCCGGCTCCGGGGTAAACGCCAGTTCCAGCGCCACCGGGCCCGCCGCCATTGCATGGCGCAAGGCCTCGTCCATACAGTTCCGACCGGTCAGGGCCTTGTGAGCGCCATCGGCGTTCCTGCCCCGGATCGTCAACCTGCCAGTTCGCGTCCCGCCATCCGCGGCGGTCAGGCGGTAGGAATGAAGCATGTGATAGCTGCGGGAGGCGTAGCCCGTGGGCAGGGCGTCTTGCTGCAGTTGGCCGAAGCGTTGCGCCGGCGCATTGGCCGCCAGATGGGCTTGCAACGCCTCGGGGGCGGTGTGCTGCCTGTTCAGGGCCTGTATGAATGCAAGAAACGTCTGCGGGTCTTGCGCGGGAAAACCTTCGATCGAGTGGCCTACGAGCACCAACTGCGAATCCTGTCCGATACGCACGGCCAGGCCGCGCGGTTCGGCTTGCGGACTGTCCTGGCGAATCCGCGGGTCGGGGCCGGAGTCCGAGAATCGGGCGAGGAGCGGCTGCTCAGCGTCGTTGAACATGGGCGAAGCGCAGAATTGCGCTGCCCGGGGCACGCCAAGGAATCTGCCTTCCACAAGCAGTCCGCGCGCGTGATTGACGCGGCAGCCTGGCGGGACGTCCGCGCCCGCATGGAGCGCGTCAATCAGCTTTGCGGCGATGGAATCCGGCATGGGAGCCTCCTTTTTTCTAATGGATGTTCTGGCTGGTCGGCATTACCCGAGGCCGGATTTGAGCGCGATGTGCTTGTATTCGATGAAGTCCTCCAGCGCGGCCACGCCATTCAGGCGTCCCAGCCCGGATTGCTTGAAGCCGCCTTCCTCGGTGCTGTCGTAGACTTTGGCCCAGTCGTTGATCCATACCGAACCTGCGTCGATGGCTTGCGCGACACGCAGCGACCGCTCGACGTCGCGGGTCCAGACGCTGGCGGCCAGGCCGTATTCGCTGTCGTTGGCCAGGCGTATGGCTTCGGCCTCGTCGGCAAAGCGCTGGATCGTCAACACCGGGCCGAAAGTTTCTTGCTGGACGATGGCCAGGCTGTTTTCGGTCACCTCCAGGAGCGTGGGGCGGTAGAAGGCGCCGCCGACCAGCGGGCCTGTGTCCACCGGCCCGCCGCGCTCGACTGCGGTGGCGCCCGCCGCGATCGCAAGGACGACGGCATGGTCGACGCGTTCGACGCTGGCGCGGTCGATCAGCGGCCCCATGTCGCTGTCCGGATCGGCAGCCGGGCCGACCTTGACCTTGCGCAGCCGGCAGGCCAGTCCGTCGCGAACCTCGGCGTAGATGCCGTCCTGGACCAGCAAGCGGGAGCCGGTCATGCAGAACTGGCCGCTGAAGACAGTCAAGGCCTTTTCAAGCACGGGCAGCGCCGCGTCCACGTCCGCGTCATCGAACAGGATCATGGGAGTCTTGCCGCCGAGTTCCATGCCGAAGCGCTTCAAGTGCCTGGCGCCGGCGGCGCTGATCGCGCGGCCCGTGCGGGTGGAGCCGGTGAAGCTGATGACGGGAACCTCGGGCGAGTCCACCAGATAGGCGGAGCCATCGGGTCCGCTTTCGAAGAACAGATTGATCACGCCGTCCGGAAGGTCCTCCGCCTCGGCCATGATCTCGGCCATGAAGCTGGCTGTTTGCGCCACCTGGCCGGGCAGCTTGACGACCGCCGTGCAGCCGGCCGCCAGCGCCGGCGCCAGCGACCGTATCGTCAGCACGGCCGGTGAATTCCAGGGCGCGATCACCGCCGCTACGCCCATGGGTTGGCGCAGGACCATGGAAATGCTGCCGGGCCTGGGCGTCAGCGCCCGGCCGCTTTCGAGCAGGGCGGCGGCGGCCGCGTAGCGCAGCTTGCTTGGAATCATGTCGAGCTCGAAACCCGCTTCGCCCTTGATCTTGCCGTTTTCGAGGGAGAGGATGTCCAGCAGCCGGTCGCGGTTGCGCTCGAATGCCCGCGCCAACTGCTCCAGCACGCGGGCGCGCAGTTCGTGGTCATGGGCCCAAGGCGTCGTGCGGAAGGCGCGTACGGCTGCCGTGACGGCCGACTTTGCCGCCGCCAAGCCGTTGTCGGGGTAGTGGCCGATGATGTTGTAGGTGGCAGGGTCGATCGATTCCCTCAGGGCGCCTTCGGAGCGCTGGACGCCGCCGATCCAGTTGTAGGCCTTGCGGGTCCAGGCGGTGTTTGCGGCATCTTTCATGATCTGGCCTCCGTGTTCCTGATCCAGTGGCTGACGCGTTCGGCCAGCATGACTACGGTGGGATTGGTGGCGACGGAGGGGACGTCCGGGAAACAGGATGCGTCCGCGACTCGCAGTCTGGCGATGCCGCGCACGCGTCCCTGATAGTCCGTTACCGCGCCAGGATCGCCGTCGCCGCCCATGGGGGCGGTCGAGGTGGGGTGGTGATAGATGTCCAACGCTGTCGGCAGGGCCGCTTCCAGCGCCGCAGCGTCCGCTGCGGCGGGGCCCGGCACGAGCTCCTGAGCGATGATCTCGGACAGCGGGCCCTGGCTCGCGATCCGGCGGATCAATTGAATGCCTTCGACCATCAGTTTCCGATCGCGCGCAGTCCCCAGGATGTTGAGGTCGATGAGCGGCGCAGTGCGGGGATCGCGGTCTTGCAGCTTGAGGCTGCCGATGGAGCTGGGACGAGTCAGCGCCAGGGCCAGCATGAAGATTGCGCCGGTGGGCGAGTCGGCGGGGTCGCCATAATGCACTGCGCTGACATGCAGGTCGCCGTCGCCGGGCCCGGCCCGGGATGACCGGGTCCACAGGATGGCGCCAACCGGCGGGATGGGCAGCCCCAGCCGGTCGGGATGCGCGGCCCAGACCGTGAAGTAGAAGGGATGCTCCTGCAGTCGCAGGCCGACCGGAAGATCGGCGACCACGGGGATGTCCAGGGCCTTGAGGTCCGCCGCCGGCCCGATGCCGGAGCGAAGCAGGATGGCCGCCGATCCATACGTCCCAGCCGCGAGTACGACTTCGCCAGCTGCGATCCGCTCGCCATCGGCCAGGATCACGGCCTGCGCCCGGCCATTTTCAATCTCGACGCGGTCCGCCAGCGTCTCGCTGTAGATCGTCAGGTTGGGGCGGGCGCGCACGACGTCCGACAGGTAGGTCATACCCGTGTTCAGCCGTTGGCCCATGCGGTTGTTCATCGGGTAGGGACCGACGCCGAAAGGCGCGTCGCTGTTGAAGTCCTGCACGCGGGCATGGCCCGCCATCTGGGCCGAAACCAGGAACGCGCGCTGCATGTCGGAGATTTCGTCGTCCTGCAACTGGTGCACCGGCTCCGGGCCGGTGCGGCCATGGCATTGGTCCGCGCCCGAGGCGGTCCATTCACTGCCGCGGAAGAATGGCAGCGCGTCGGCGATGGACCAATGCGGCAGTCCTGCTCGGGTCCAGCGCTCGAAGTCGGCTGCGGGCGCGCGCATCCAGACGCCGGCATTCACGGCCGAGGAGCCGCCCAGCACCTTGCCCCGCGGAACCGGGAAGGACTTTCCGCCCCAGCCTGGCTGGGACACGTATCCCCAGTCGTGTTTGGCGTCGCCGCCGATGATGTTCTGGGCGCGGACGGCGTCCGGGTAGGCGTGGGGCGGATAGGCCTGGCCGGCCTCGAGCAGCAGTACCCGGCGGGCGGGATCCTCGCTCAGGCGGCTGGCCAGCACGGCGCCCGCCGAACCGCCTCCCACCACGATGATGTCGAAGGCAGCGTGCTGAAAGTCTGAATTTTCTGACGCCGAAGGGTGGCGTAGTCCTGTATTCATTGTGGTCTCCTCTAAAAATTCCAGCCTTGTGTCAGGATCGGAGGTTCAAGCGCATCGACGGCTGATCGAATCAGCTGTAGCCAGCGTTCAGCCCGGCATCCCATTGGGATGCATCATTCATCGGTACCGCCTCCGACAGAAGACGGGTGGCGGTCTTTAGAGTCGCGAACATATGTCCGGAACCTTTTCGATCGAATCGTTCAGTGGAATGGTGGCCTTCGCGGCCACGGTAGAGTCCGGCAGTTTCGCTGCGGCCGGGCGCAAGCTGGGCCTGTCCGCGTCCGCGGCGGGCAAGGCGGTTGAAAGGCTGGAGCTCAAGCTGGGCGTACGGCTGCTGCATCGCAGTACGCGCTCTCTGGGGCCGACCGGTGAAGGCGAGGTTCTGTACCGCTATGTCAGCAAGATCCTGAAGGATCTCCAGGAGGCGGAGCGCGAGTTGCAGCTGGTGCAGAACGCGCCCCGCGGCCGGCTCAAGATCAGTGTTCCCACGGTGATGGGCCGCAGGATCGTGTTGCCGGCGCTCAGCGACTTCCACGCGCGCTTTCCCGAGGTGATGGTCGACATCAACCTGGACGACCTGATCGTCGACGTGATCGAGGACGGATACGACCTCGTATTGCGCCTGGGCGAACTGGAGGATTCAGGGCTGCAGGCCCGCAACATCGGCCCGCACGCGTTCACGACTTGCGCCTCACCCGCTTATCTGGCCCAGCGCGGCACGCCGCGCACGCCTGCGGATCTCAGTGAGCATTGCTGTATCTACTATCGGTTTCCAACGACTGGCAGGACGGAAACCTGGGCTTTCAAGGGAGAGCCGTCGGGCAGGGTATTCAAACCCTCCAGCATATTGAATGATGGCGAGGCCCTGGCGTCCGCGGCGATCGGCGGCTTGGGGATCGTGCAGGCGCCCAGCTACCTGGTAAAGGAAGACGTGGCGGCGGGGCGGCTGCGGCCGGTACTCGAGGATTACACGGAAAACCGGGGCAGCGTTTCGCTGCTATGGCCGCCCCGATCGGCGGAGGTTGCCCGGGTGCGCGCGTTCATCGATTTCTTCGCCGAGCGGATCGCGGCGCAGTTATAGCCGCGGCGGGCGCAAGGGGCAAAGGGGAGTATATGGACGCCGCAAAATAGAGCCTTTGCGGCGGCCCGAAACGCAAAAAAGGATGCCCATGGGCATCCTTTTTCATTTGCCGTATTCGTGACGCCCTGAAAACAGGGCGGCAGAATGGCTTAGGCCAGCGCCTTGATGGCGGCAGCCAGGCGGCTCTTGTGGCGAGCGGCCTTGTTCTTGTGGATGATGTTCTTGTCGGCCACGCGATCGATCACGCTGGAGGCCTTCTGGAACACTTCGCCAGCCGCAGCCTTGTCGCCAGCGGCGATGGATTGGCGAACGCGCTTGATGGCGGTGCGCAGCATCGAGCGCAGGCTGGAATTGTGCTTGTTGCGCTCAACGGATTGGCGAGCGCGCTTGCGGGCTTGGGCGGTATTGGCCATGTTGCTATATAAGTTGAATTCGGCAAAGTCGAACATTGTAGCAAGTCCCTACGGGAATGCAAGCTTTTAATGTTTGATCAGCCGATGGAGCGCCCGTCAACCGGGCGGGGGGCGCTGCGGGAGGAATTCCCTGGGCTGGAGAGCCCTTGCGGATGGTCCTCATGCGTTTGAGGAAAACCCGTGGCGCCTACTGGATAAAAACACCGTGCTTAGTATACAACGAAGCCGCTCCGGCGGCACGGGGCGAATGCCGGCGTTGTCAGGTGGCGACGCTGATGGAGACGAACCAGGGCGTGAAACGGCGGACGTGGATGGGCATGATGTCGCGCAGCGTATCGAGCGCTGCGTCGGTGTCGTCCAGCGGGAAGTGGCCGGATACCGGCAGGCCGCCAGCGGCCATGGACACGCGCAGCGTGCCGCTGCGGTAGGGGCGCAGGGCGGCGATCACTTCGGCCAGGGGGCGGCCGCGGGCTTCGACCCAGCCGGCTTCCCAGGCGGCTTCGGCCATGAGTTCGGCGCGCGGGGTGTCCATGCGGGCCGCGTCGAACCGGGCGCCGGTGCCGGCGCGGACGGTGCCGTGGGCCCCGGACATGGTTTCGACCTCGACCTCATGCTCATGCACCACTACCAGGGTGCGCTGGGCTTGCTGGCGCACCATGTAACGGGTGCCCAGCGCGCGGACCGTGCCTTCTGCCGTCTGGACCAGGAAAGGGCGGCGCGCGTCAGGAGCCACCGACACCGTCACGGCGCCGTCCAGCAGACGGACCTGGCGATAAGCGGGAGTGAAGTCCAGGTTGACGCGGCTGCGCGCGTCCAGCAGCAGTTGGCTGCCGTCGGACAGCACGTAGCGGCGACGCTCGCCCGTGGCCGTGGCGGCATCCGCCGCGACATTGCCCAGGGGATAGAAGGCATTGCCCACGTAGGCGGCGCAGGCGCCGGTACCGGCGAGCGCCAGCGCGCCGGCCAGAAAACGGCGGCGAGGGGGCGCAATGGCGGGGCCGGGAGGGGCCGCGAGATGCGGGATGGCCGGGCCGGTGGTCGCGTAGCCGGCGGGATAGGCGTCGCCAAGCCGGCCGAACGTCGATCCTTCCAGCGAGCCGGTCAGCTGCTGCCAGGCGTTCTCGTGGGCTGGGTCGGCAGCGCGCCACGCCAGGAAGTCGTTATAGTCCTGGGCGGTCGCCTTGCCGGAGCGCAATAACAGCAGCCAATTGATTACCTGGTCCGCCATGGGTTGTCCTTGGGCGTACTTCACTTCATGTCCCCGCAGTGCTTCAAGGGGGATCCTTTCGATGGCAATTTGTAAATAATAAAGGTTTTTTACCAAAGATTACCGGCTGATTGTCAATTCTTGACGAATCTAATGCAAAAAAAGCCGGTACTAGACCGGCTTTTGACGTGTATATAGGCAGATTGTCCGAACTTAGCGCGCCGGACGTCGGCCGAAGTCCCTAGGGCGGAAGCCAAACAGTAACAACATTCCGAAGTAGACCGCGCCGCTGGCCGCCAGCACCCCAGCCAGCCAGGCCACCCGCTGACCGGAGTGGGCCTGCAGGGCGATCCAGTCGATGCGTCCGTCCGCATACCAGAGCAAGGCCGCCAGCGCCGCCAAGGCGGGCAAAAGGCGCAGCGCGAACGCCGCCCAGCCGGGGCCGGGCTGGTAGACGCCGCGGCGGCGCAGGCCGATCAGCAGCGCCAGCGCATTCAGGCAGGCGCCCAGGCCGATTGCCAGGGCCAGCCCGGCATGCGCCATCAGAGGCACCAGCACCAGGTTCATCAACTGCGTCATGATCAGCACCCCGATGGCGATCTTCACCGGCGTGCGGATGTCCTGCTTGGCGTAGAAGCCGGGCGCCAGGATCTTCACTGCCAGCAGACCGATCAGTCCGGCAGAATAGGAAATGACCGCCAGCCGGGTCTGGCTTACGTCCTGGGCGGCGAAGGCGCCGTAGTGGAACAGGGTGGCGACCAGGCCGTCGGACAGCAGCGCCATGCCCACCGCCGCCGGCAGGCCCAGCAGCAGCACCAGGCGCAGGCCCCAGTCCAGCAGTCCGCTGTAACCGCCGTGGTCGTCGCGGGCATGGGCGGCGGACAGGCTGGGCAGCAGCACCGTGCCCAGCGCCACGCCCAGCAGCGCCGTGGGGAATTCCATCAGGCGATCGGCGAATGACAGCCAGGTAACGCTGCCCGGCGTGAGCCAGGTGGCGATGTTGGTGTTGATCAAGAGCGAGATCTGCGCGACCGAGACGCCCAGGGTGGCGGGCGCCATCTGCTTGAGGATGCGCTGCACCGTGGGGTCGCCCCAGGCCTCGCGGAACCGCAGGGTGAAGCGTGGCGTCAGGCCGAGCCGGGCCAGGGCGATCCATTGCACAGCCAGTTGCGCAACGCCGCCGATCATGACGCCGATGGCCAGCGCGTAGACCGGCACGTCCATGCGCGGCGCGAGCCAGATGCAGGCCGCGATCATCGCCAGGTTGAGCAGCACCGGCGTGAAAGCCGGCACGGCAAAGCGCCGCCAGGTATTGAGCACGCCCGAGGCGAACGCGATCAGCGACATGCAGAAGATATAGGGGAACATCACCCGCGTCATCCATACCGCGGCGCCGAATTCGGTGTCGCGGGCGGCTCCGCGCAGGCCGCTGGCCATGGCCGATACCACCCAGGGCGCGGCGACGATGCCGATGAGGGTGATGAGCATCAGCGCCGCGGTCAGCAGCAGCGCCACGCGGTCCAGCAGGGTGCGGACTTCGGCTTCGGAACGGTTGTTGCGCGCGGCGCCCAGGATGGGCACGAAGGCCTGGGCGAAGGCTCCTTCGGCGAACAGGCGGCGCAGCAGGTTGGGAATGCGGAAAGCGACCCAGAAGGCGTCGGTGATGGGGCCGGCGCCGAAAGCGCGGGCCACCAGGATGTCGCGGATCAGGCCGGAAATGCGGGACAGCAGGGTGAAGCTGCTGACCGTGGCCGCCGAACGAAACAGGCTCATGGAAGACTACGTAAAAAGGGGGCCGGCAGGCCCCATAACCAACATTGCCCCTTGAATGGGGCAACACTTCGCCCTACGTTTTTTCTCTACGCCGGAGCGCCTTTTTCCCTTGGGCCGCCCCAAGGGAAAAAGAGCCCCCTCGGGGGGCAGAGAGCCCGCGCAGCGGGCGAAGCGTGGGGGCATTATTTCGGCGGCATGCGGATGGCGCCGTCGAGGCGGATGGTTTCGCCATTGAGCATGTCGTTGGTGATGATGCTGTGGACCAGCTTGGCGTAGTCTTCCGGGCGGCCCAGGCGGGCGGGGAAGGGAATGCTGGCGGCCAGCGAGTCCTGCACTTCCTGCGGCATGCCGAAGATCATGGGCGTGCCGAAGATGCCCGGGGCAATGGTCATGCAGCGGATGCCGGTCTTGGACAGGTCGCGCGCGATGGGCAGGGTCATGCCGGCCACGCCGGCCTTGGAGGCGGCGTAGGCGGCCTGGCCGATCTGGCCGTCGAAGGCCGCGACGGAGGCGGTGTTGATCATCACGCCGCGTTCGCCGGTGGGTTCGGGCGCGTTGGCGCTCATGGCCTCGGCGGCCAGGCGCATCATGTTGAAGCTGCCGATCAGGTTGATCGACACGACCTTCTGGAACAGTTCCAGCGGATGCGCGCCATTCTTGCCCACGATCTTGGCGGCGGGCGCGACGCCGGCGCAGTTCACCAGGCCAAAGAGCGAGCCCAGCTCGAGCGCGGCGGCTACGGCGTTCTTGCCGTCGGCTTCCTGGGTCACGTCGCAGTGGACGTAGCGCTGGCCCAGTTCCTTGGCCAGGGCCGAGCCCGGCTCGTCCTGCACGTCGGCGATGACGACCTTGGCGCCGTTTTCGACCAGCATGCGCACCGTGCCGGCGCCCAGTCCGGACGCGCCGCCCGTGACGATGAATACCTTGTTCGCGATTTCCATGTGTCTACCACCAGTAGTTCTAGGGATGAAAGCGGCGCGGCAGGCGCCGGATATGACTAGGCCTTCGGGGCCGGCCGGACGCGTTGCGTTCCGGTGCCAGCGCCGAAGGCCTGTGAGCCATCGAGGCGCCGATCAGCCTTGGACGGCTTCGAACAGGCGCGCCTTGATTTCTTCGACCGCGCCGACGCCGGAGATCTTGCGGTACTTCGGCGCGTCGGCGGGATTCTGCTGCGCCCAGGACGAGTAGTAGTCGACCAGGGGGCGGGTCTGGTCGCGGTACACGGCCAGGCGGTTGCGCACGGTTTCCTCGCGGTCGTCGTCGCGCTGGATCAGCTCTTCGCCGGTGACGTCGTCACGGCCTTCGACCTTGGGCGGGTTGAAGCGCACGTGGTAGCTGCGGCCGCTGGGCTGGTGCACGCGGCGGCCGCTCATGCGTTCGATGATGTCTTCTTCGGGGACTTCGATTTCCACCACGTAGTCCAGCTTGACGCCGGCGCTCTTGAGCGCGTCCGCCTGCGGGATGGTGCGGGGGAAACCGTCGAACAGGTAGCCGTTGGCGCAGTCGGGCTGCTTCAGACGGTCCTGTACCAGGCCGATGATGATCTCGTCGGAAACCAGACCGCCGGCATCCATGACCTTTTTGGCTTCAATGCCCAACGGCGTGCCCGCTTTGACCGCGGCGCGCAGCATGTCGCCGGTGGAAATCTGGGGAATGCCGAAGTGTTGGGTGAGAAACGCGGCCTGGGTGCCTTTGCCGGCGCCGGGAGGTCCGAGCAAGATGAGACGCATGAGTGCTCCTGAAGGGGTGTATTTTTTGTGATCCGGGGAATTATGCCGCAATGCAGCAGCCGATGCGGAGCCGCGCCATAGGAAATAACCCTTATATCTGCTTGCTGTAGACCAGTCGGACGCGTTCCAGATCTGCCGGGGTATCTACGCCTGCGGCAGGAGGGTTGGACGCCCGATGGACGACGATGACGTGGCCGTGTTCCATGGCGCGCAGCTGCTCCAGAGATTCGAAACGTTCCAGCGCGCCCTGCGGCAGGGACGGATAGCGGCGCAGGAACGACACCCGATACGCGTACAGGCCGATGTGGTGCCAGGCCGGCAGGCCGTCGGCCAGCACGCGTTCGCCCGAGGCCAGCGCATCGCGGGCCCAGGGGATCGGGGCGCGTGAAAAATACAGCGCGCGGTCGTTCGCGGCGCAGACCAGCTTCACCACGTTGGGGTTGAACAGGGCCTCGGCGTTGGCCAGGGGACAGGCGCAGGTCGCGATGTCGGCCTCGGGGCTGGCTTGCAGCTTGGCCGCGACCGCGTCGATGAGTTCGGGTTCGATCAGGGGCTCGTCGCCCTGCACATTGACCACGATGGCGTCGTCAGGCAGGCCCAGTTGCTCCACGGCTTCGGCCAGGCGGTCGGTGCCCGTCGGGTGGTCGGCGCGGGTCATCAGCGCCTGCAGCCCGTGCGCCTGCGCCGCCTGTTGCACGCGGACGTCGTCCGTGGCCACATAGACGCGGGAAGCGCCGGACAGCGCCGCGCGTTCGGCGGTGCGCACGACCATGGGCTTGCCGGCGATGTCGGCCAGCGGCTTGTCGGGCAACCGGGTCGAGGCGGTGCGCGCCGGGATCAGGGCGATGAAGCTCATGCTCGGCGGTTCAGTGGGAAGCGGGGGCGTCGTCCAGCGCGCGGGCTTCCGATTCCAGCATGACGGGGATGCCGTCGCGCACAGGGAAGGCCAGGCGGTCGGCGCGGCAAACCAGTTCGGCTTGCTGCCGGTCGTGTTCGAGGCGGCCCTTGCACAGCGGGCAGACGAGGATGTCGAGTAGGCGGGATTCCATGACCGGAATTCTAAAGCAGTTTGCCGGGGGCCGGGCCGCGCGGCGCTGCCAGGCGGACGGTTTGCTAGGTCCGGACTGGCTGGCGCAGCGCCTGCGCCAGCCAGTCGAACAGTTGCGGATCGGAGAAGCCGGCGCGCACGGGCACTTCCCACAGCCGCGGATCGTCCAGGGCGGCGCATTTGATCGCGTCCTTGGAGGTGATCAGGATGGCCTCGGCTGTCAGCGCCTGGAAGGGCGACTCGGCGTAATCGTGATGATCGGGCAGGGCGAGCGCGGTTTCCAGCTGGATGCCGGCGCCGCGCAGGGTGGTGAAAAAGCGTTCCGGATTGCCGATGCCGGCCGCCGCCGCGATGCGCGGCTGGCCGGCAAAGGCGGCCAGGGGGCGCGCGCCGCGGCCCGAGACCTGGCGCGTATCGCCCGGTTCCAGCCACATGCGGACTTGCCGCGGCCGGACGCTGCCCCCGGTTTGGGGCTGGCCGTCGGGGGTGCCGATGTTCGTCACGACCACGTCGACCTCCCGGAGCCGTTCGGCGGGCTCGCGCAGGGGGCCCGCCGGCAGCAGGCGGCCATTGCCCACGCCGCGCTCGTCCTGCACCACGATTTCGATGTCGCGCGCCAGCGCCAGATGCTGCAGGCCGTCGTCCGACACGATCACGTCCACCTTGGGGTGCGCCTGCAGCAGGGCCTGGGCCGCCAGGGCGCGCTTCGGGTGCACGGAAACCGGCGCCCCGGTGGCGCGGGCGATCAGCGCGGGTTCATCGCCAAAGCGGGCGGCTTCGAGTTGGCCCAGCCCGACGCGGGCGTGCGGCCCGACCTTGACGCCGTAGCCGCGGCTGACGACCCCGGGGGTGTAGCCGCGGGCCCGCAACGCCTCGACGGTGGCGATGACCATGGGGGTCTTGCCCGTGCCGCCGACGTAGACATTGCCGATCACCACGACGGGAACGGGGGCGCGGTACGAGCGGCGGGTGCCGTCCAGGTAGCGCTGGCGCTTGCGCGCCACTTCCCAGGCGGTCAGCCTGGACAGCGGCAGCAGCAGATTGGAGAGCCAGCCGCCGTGCTGCCATTGGCGCGCCAGCAGCGTCGAGGCGCGCTTGGCGGTCACCGGGTGGTCTGCGCGGCGAAGTTGACGCGGCCGATGCCAGCCAGCCGGGCGGCTTCCATGATGTTGATCACGGACTGGTGGGTGGCCTGGGCGTCGGCGTTGATGACGACCAGCGGTTCGGTCTTGCCGGCGGCGGCCTGGCGCAAGGCCTCGGCGATTTCGGGCGGCGTGGAGACGTCGATGAGCGTGCCGTTGAGCGCGTAGCGCCCGTCCTGGCTGACGGCGACTTCCAGCGCCGGAGGCGTGTCCTGTTCCATCGAGGCCTGGGGCAGCGTCACCTTCAGCTGGGTGAAGCGCGCGAAGGAGGTGGTTGCCGCCAGGAAGATCAGGATGACCAGCAGCACGTCGATGAGCGGAATCAGGTTGATATCCAGCTCATCGCGCTCGCCGCGGGGGCCGCGGAAATTCATGAACGGCCCTCGCGCATGGCGGATCCGGGGGAGACGGCGCGGACCAAGCGCGACGCGGTCTGTTCCATGGCGCTGAGGTAGCCGTCCACACGGCCGCGCAGATAGCGGTGCGCGATCATGGCGGGAATGGCGATGAGGATGCCGAAGCCGGTGTTGTACAGCGCCATCGAGATGCCGCGCGCCAGTTGCGCGGGATCGCCGCCGCCGGGGGTGTAGGAGCCGAAGATCTCGATCATGCCGACCACGGTGCCGAACAGGCCCATCAGGGGCGCGACCACGGCGATGGTGCCGATGGCGGAGATGTAGCGGCTGAGGTCGTGGGCGACGGCGCGGCCGGTATCCTCGACCACGTTGCGCAGTTCCTCGCGCGGCAGGTGGCGGTGACGCATTACCTCGGCCAGGATCCGGCCCAGCGGCGAGTTGCGCTCCAGGCGGTTGATCGCGTCGGGAGTGTCCTGGCGGTTGCGCAGCATTTCAGCCACTTGGTCGCTCAGGCCGCGCGGCATGACCAGGCCGCGGCGCAGGGAGAGGAAGCGCTCGAAGATCAGCGCCAGGCCCAGGACGGATGTCGCCAGCAGGGGCCATATCGGCCAGCCGGCCTCGCGCAGTATGGAAAGCAAAGCGTTCAACTCCCGGGGGACCGGTGCGCAAAGCGGCGCGAACCGGCATCTGATCAAGCCGAAACTGTAACGGTGCGGCGGGGGTGTGGCAAGTCGGTACGACCCCCAATCTATCCACAGATCTTGTGGATAATTCTGTGCAAAACTTCCCGGAAGTGCTTGTGGGCACAGGGCTTGCACTTGTTTGCTTCAATTTCGAGCAGCTTTGTTTTCAATAAAGTTATATAAAAATCAATGATTTAGTTCGAATTTGCTGGCTTTCGGGCCGGTTGGGGAAAATCTGCTGGGACGCGGTATGATTGCGGCCCGCTACGCGGCTCCTGTGGACAGGTACGCATCGGAAAGCCCCATGACAATTGAATCTACAGTCACAAACAACGTATTTGCGCGGGATATCCTGACGGTTGCCCAGCTGAATCAAGCTGTGGGGCAGTTGTTGGAGCGCAGCATCCCGGCGCTATGGGTGCGTGGAGAGATTTCCAACTTCACGGCGGCGGCTTCCGGGCATTGGTACTTCACGCTCAAGGACAGCCGGGCCTCCGTGCGGGCAGTCATGTTCAGAAGCCGCGCCAGTGCGGTGGGTTTCACGCCGCGGGCCGGTGATCAGGTCGAAATCCGGGCCCGCGTGTCCCTCTACGAGCCGCGCGGCGACTATCAGCTGCAGGCTGACGCCATGCGGAGGGCAGGACTAGGCAATCTGTACGAGGCGTTTCTGCGCCTGAAGGAGCAACTGGCTTCCGAAGGCCTGTTCGATCCCGCCGCCAAGCGCGAACCCGTGCGCCTGCCGCGGGCGATCGGCGTGGTGACGTCCCTGCATGCCGCGGCGTTGCGGGACGTGCTGTCGGCGCTGGCGCGCCGCGCACCCCAGGTGCCCGTGTTCATCTACCCCGCGCCGGTCCAGGGGGCGGACGCCGCCGGGCGGCTGGCCGCCCAGGTGCGCATGGCCAACCAGCGCGCCGAGGTCGATACGCTGCTGCTGGTGCGCGGCGGGGGCAGCATCGAGGATCTTTGGAGCTTCAACGACGAAGCCTTGGCCCGCGAGGTTGCGGCCAGCGCAATCCCCGTCATCAGCGGGGTGGGGCACGAGACGGATTTCACCATCGTCGATTTCGTGGCCGACGTGCGCGCGCCGACGCCGACCGCAGCCGCCGAACTGGCCTGCGTGCCGCGTTCGGAATTGCTGGGCCGGGTCATGCAGGCGGCAGAGGCCATGACGCGCGGTCAGCAGCGCCGCCTGGAACGCGCTGCCCAGCGGCTGGACCGCGCCGCCGCGCAACTGGTGTCTCCGGCCCAACGGCTCGAACATCAGCGGGAGCGCCTGAACAGCCTGCGTTTCCGCCTGGCCACCGCCTGGTCCGGTCCCCAGGAGCGCCGCGCCGCGCGCGTCAATCTGCTGACGCAGCGTCTGGCGCATCGCGTACCCGACACGGGCCGCGCGGCCGACCGGCTGGCCGGCGCGGCGCGGCAGCTCGGCCAGGCGCATGCGCGGCTGCTGGTGCAGCGGCGCAACCGGCTGGCCGCCGCCACGGCGCAATTGCGCGCGCTGGATCCGGGCAACACACTGGCCCGCGGCTACGCCATCGCGCGCGACGAACAGGGCCGCATCGTGCGGGACGGGACCGCGCTGACGGCGGGGCAGGCGCTGGACCTGAGCTTCGCGCAGGGCGGAGCCGAAGTCGCGGTCACGCGCAGCCGCGAGACGCGCGAGGCTTCCTGAAAGAGGGCGGTCGCGCGCGCTTGGGGCTGCTGTCATGAACACATGCTTCCAGTCATAAGCAGATGCGTCCCTTAACCCCGCGCGGGCGGGGGGTTAACGAGGTATCCTCAGTAGTTGCCGATACAATTGAACGGCTTGATCGTGCACTCAACAGAAGGAACCTCACATGGCACATACTCTTCCCCCCCTGCCTTACGAACTGGACGCGCTGGCTCCGCACATCTCCAAGGAAACGCTGGAGTTCCACTACGGCAAGCATCACCAGACCTACGTCACGAACCTGAACAACCTGATCCCGGGCACGGAATTCGAAACGCTGTCGCTGGAAGACATCGTCAAGAAGTCCTCGGGTGGCATTTTCAACAACGCCGCCCAGATCTGGAACCACACGTTCTACTGGAACAGCCTGGCTCCCAAGGCCGGCGGTGCGCCGACCGGCAAGCTGGCTGACGCCATCAACGCCAAGTGGGGCAGCTTCGACGCTTTCAAGGAAGCCTTCAACAAGTCGGCCGCCGGCAACTTCGGTTCGGGCTGGACCTGGCTGGTCAAGAAGGCCGACGGCTCGGTCGACATCGTCAACACCAGCAACGCCGCCACCCCGCTGACCACGGCCGACAAGCCGCTGCTCACCTGTGATGTGTGGGAACACGCCTACTACATCGACTACCGCAACGCCCGTCCCAAGTACCTGGAAAACTTCTGGGCGCTGGTGAACTGGGAATTCGCGGCCAAGAACTTCGCCTGATAGGCAAAGCCAGGCCCGCCGCGGCGTCAGCGTCGCGGCTCCTGCTGATCAACCCCTCGCGCAAGCGTGGGGTTTTCTTTTTTGTTCAGGAAAAATTCAGCCTGCGAAATCCCTGTCGATTGTCGAATTCATTGCGGGGAAATGAAGAACAAACCGGCTTTTCTTCCGGGTAATCCCTAGGTTTGCCAGCCACTATCGTTGGCCCCGGTCGGCGACTGAACCACGGGGTCCACGGCCGCGGCATGCCCGCCATAAACCGTGGTACTTACAGGGAAGGGAAGCATGTTGCGGTTATTTTCGGGTTTGCGCATCGGCGCGCGCCTGTCGGGCGCGTTTTTGCTGGTGGCGGTGATAGGCGGTGCGATTGGCGGCTTCGGGGTCTGGGGCTTGGCGCGCATCAATGAAATGAACGACCGGCTTTACGACACCGAGCTGCGCGGCATCTCGGACGTCAAGGAAGCCAACATCAATCTGATCTATGCGGGCCGCGCCCGCAACGGCTACCTGGCCGCGTCCACCGACCAGGAACGCCAGGCCTTGCGCAAGCAGTTCGACGACGCCGTCGCCAACATGGACGCGCTGCGTGAAAAGGCTGCGGCCAACTTCTATTCCGAAGAAGGCAAGCGCGCGCTGGCGCAGTTCACCGAGACCGAGCAGGTCTGGAAGCGCGAGTCCGCGGCCTTCTTCGCCGCCGCCCAGGCGCGGCCGCTGACCCAGGCCGATCCGCGCGTTGCCGAAATCGAGGCGCGCGTGATCGCTTCGTCGCAGAAGCTGGATGACCTCATGACGACCTTGGCGAAGACCAAGGAAAACGCCGCCGCCCAGACCGTGCAGAGCGGCACGGATCTGTATGAAACGTTGCGCGCCGTCATGGTCGCCCTGGCCGTGATCGGCGTGGCGGTCGGCATGTTGCTGGGCTGGCTGGTGACACGCGGCATCGTGCGTCCGCTGGAACAGGCCGTGACGGCGGCGCGCCAGGTTGCGGCCGGCGACCTGACGACCGACATCCAGGTCGCCACGCGCGACGAAACCGGCGACCTGATGGGCGCGCTCAAGACCATGAACGAAAGCCTGGCGCGCATCGTCAAGGACGTGCGCGACGGCTGTGAGAGCATCGCCTCGGCGTCCTCGCAGATCGCGCAGGGCAACGCAGACCTGTCGCAACGCACCGAGGAACAGGCCTCGTCGCTGGAGGAAACCGCGGCGTCGATGGAGCAGCTGACCAGCACCGTGCAGCAGAACGCCAACAACGCCAGCGAAGCCGACCGGCTGGTCAACCAGGCTTCCAGCGTGGCCGTGCGCGGCGGCGAAGTGGTGGAGGGCGTGGTCCAGACCATGAGCGCGATCTCCGACAGCTCGCGCCGCATTGCCGACATCACGGGCGTGATCGACGGCATCGCCTTCCAGACCAACATCCTGGCGCTCAACGCAGCCGTGGAAGCGGCGCGCGCCGGCGAGCAGGGCCGCGGCTTCGCCGTGGTGGCGGGCGAGGTGCGCACGCTGGCGCAGCGCTCCGCAGTGGCCGCGAAGGAGATCAAGGCCTTGATCGACGAGTCGGTCACGCGCGTCGAGGGCGGCACGCGCCAGGTCGACGAAGCCGGCCGCACCATGCGCGAAGTGGTGGACAGCGTGCGCCAGGTCGCCACGCTGGTGCGCGAAATCGCCAGCGCTTCGGAAGAGCAGTCCGCCGGCATCGGCCAGGTCAACCAGGCCGTGGCGCAGATGGACACCGTGACGCAGCAGAACGCCGCGCTGGTGGAAGAGGCGGCTGCGGCGGCGGCCAGCATGCAGGAACAGGCCACGCGCCTGGCGCAGGAAGTGCGCCGCTTCAAGGTCGAAGCCGGCAGCGGATCGGCCCGTGAAGCCCAGGTCCGTCTGGTGCAGGCGGTGCCTGCGGCGCCGCGCAAGCCGGCCGCGCCGGTGGCGCGTCCCGCGCTGGCGCAGGCCTCTGACGACGACTGGTCGACGTTCTGATCCTGCGCTGTGGGCTGGCGGTCAGGTGGGAGTGGTAAGGTTAGCCACTTTCAACCGCGCCGGCTTCTGCCCATGAACCTGCCCGACCCTCTACGCCGGCTGCTGGCCGGCCCGCGCCGATGGGCGCATCGCAAGGTGCGCCAGATCAACCGCCTGTCGCGCAAGAGCGTGCAGATGGGGCTGTTGCTGGGGGGCGCCGGCCTGGTGGCGCTGATGTCGCTGGGCTTTGCCTATCTGGCCGACAAGGCGCTGGAATGGAACCGCGAGTGGGTCGCCTACAACGGCTGGCTGGCCTTGCTGGTCCTGCCGCTGAGCCTGGCGGCCTTGCGCTGGCTGACTTTGCGCTTCGCGCCCAATGCGTCCGGCAGCGGCATTCCCCAGGTCATCGGCGCCTTGTCGCTGCCGCCGGGCGCCAGCCAGAACAGCCTGGTGGCGCTGGGGCAGACTCTCTGGAAAATTCCTCTTGCGTTCGGCGGCATGCTGGCCGGCGCCTCGATCGGCCGCGAAGGGCCGTCCGTGCAGGTGGGCGCGGCCTTGATGCTGGCCTGGGGCGACTTCTGGAAACGTCGCGGCGTGCAGCTGCGCGGCTTTCACGCCAACGAACTGATTGCCGCCGGCGCCGCGGGCGGCCTGGCGGCCGCCTTCAACGCGCCGTTGGCCGGCGTCATCTTCGCCATCGAGGAGCTTGGGCGCGGCACGGTGCTGCGCTGGCAGCGGCTGGTGTTGATCGGCGTGCTGGCCTCGGGCTTCCTGGTCGTGGCCGTGGTCGGCAACAATCCCTATTTCGGCGTGTTCGGCGGCGCGCCGCTGACGCATGGCATGGTGATGTGGGTGGCCATCTGCGCGGCGCTCAATGGCGCATTGGGCGGCATATTCGCCCGCCTGCTCGGCAAGGGGGCTGCTGGCAGCGCGCCACAGTCCTGGCGCGCCTGGATCCGCGCCCATCCAATCTGGACCGCCTTCATCATGGGCCTGATCCTGGCCATGATCGGGCTGGCTACCGCCGGCAGCGTCTACGGCACGGGATATGGCGTGGCCGCGGACCTGCTGTCGGGCAAGGACACTGCACCCGCGAGCTTCGGGCTGGCCAAGCTGGCCGCGACGGTCGCCTCCTATTGGGCGGGCATACCGGGCGGCATCTTCACGCCGGCCCTGACCACCGGTGCCGGCATCGGCCATCACATCTGGCAACTGGCGGGAGAGGGTGTCGACCATCGCGTGCTGGTGCTGATCTCGATGGCCGCGTTCCTGGCCGCCGCGACCCAGGCGCCGCTGACCGCCAGCGTGGTGGTGATGGAAATGACGGGCAGCCAGCCTATGCTGTTCTGGCTGCTGGTCGGCTCTCTGCTGGCTTCCGGCGTGTCGCGCCAATTCTGCCCGCAACCCTTCTACCACCTGGCTGCGGGGCGTTTCCGCCGGCAAGCCATCGTCGATGCCGGACGCGCCGCCAAGCCGCCGGCGTGAGTCCATAAGCCGCGCCCGCGCCCGCGCCCCGGCGCGGTGCACGGGGCGCGCACAGGCAGGGTGAACAGCCATTGGACACTGTCCGTGCAGCGGACATCCCGCAGGCGCACCAACTTGGCGCGAAAGCGCTGCGTTAAGATCGCCCGATCCGGATTTTTTCTCACTGACTTCGAGCCTCCCATGACCGTGCATGCTTTTATTTGTGATGCGATCCGCACCCCCTTCGGCCGCTACGGCGGCGCCCTGGCTT
Source organism: Achromobacter aegrifaciens (assembly GCF_902859965.1). Taxonomy (NCBI): domain Bacteria; kingdom Pseudomonadati; phylum Pseudomonadota; class Betaproteobacteria; order Burkholderiales; family Alcaligenaceae; genus Achromobacter; species Achromobacter aegrifaciens. The sequence continues at coordinate 1,559,327 of NZ_CADIKO010000002.1, read as the reverse complement.
CCGTGCGCCCCGACGATCTCGCTGCCGTAGCCATCAAGGCGCTGGTGGCGCGCAATCCTGGCGTGCGCTGGGAAGAACTGGACGACGCCATCATGGGCTGCGCCAACCAGGCGGGCGAAGACAATCGCAACGTGGCCCGCATGGCCACGCTGCTGGCCGGCCTGCCGATCGAAGTGCCCGGCGCCACGGTCAACCGCCTGTGCGGTTCGGGCCTGGACGCCATCGGCGGCGCTGCCCGCGCCATCCGCGCTGGCGAAGCCGGCCTGATGCTGGCCGGCGGCGTGGAAAGCATGAGCCGCGCGCCCTTTGTCATGGGCAAGGCCGACAGCGCGTTCTCGCGCAATGCCGCGATTTACGACACTACCATCGGCTGGCGCTTCATCAACAAGCTGATGAAGGCGCAATACGGCGTGGACTCGATGCCCGAAACGGCCGAGAACGTCGCCGACGATTTCAAGATCAACCGCGAAGACCAGGATCTGTTCGCGCTGGCCAGCCAGCAGAAGACCGCGCGCGCGCAGAAGGAAGGTTTCTTCGACACCGAGATCGTGCCGGTGTCGATCGCCCAGAAAAAGGGCGACCCGATCATCGTCAGCAAGGACGAGCACCCGCGTGAAACCACGCTGGAAGCGCTGGCCAAGCTGAAGGGCGTGGTCCGCGAAGGCGGCACCGTCACCGCCGGCAACGCCTCGGGCGTCAACGACGGCGCGGCTGCGCTGCTGCTGGCCGACGAAAAGGGCGCCGCCCGCCATGGCCTGACCCCGCGCGCCCGCGTGGTCGGCATGGCCACGGCCGGCGTCGCGCCGCGCATCATGGGCATCGGCCCGGCGCCCGCCACGCTGAAGGTGCTGGCCCAGACCGGCCTTACGCTTGCGCAGATGGACGTCATCGAACTGAACGAGGCGTTTGCCGCCCAGGGCCTGGCCGTGCTGCGCCAGTTGGGCATCGCCGACAACGACCCGCGCGTGAACCCCAACGGCGGCGCGATCGCCCTGGGCCATCCGCTGGGCGCCAGCGGCGCACGCTTGGCCACCACCGCGATCAATCAGTTGCACCGCACCGGCGGCCGTTACGCGCTGTGCACCATGTGCATCGGCGTGGGCCAGGGCATCGCGCTGATCATCGAACGCGTGTAATCGGGCTGGCGCGCAGCGGCTTGCTGCGCGCAGGAACGAAAAGGGAGCCTGCAGGCTCCCTTTTCATATCCGCCGGCGGGCTCGCCTCAGGGCAGGCCGTCCAGCTTCTTGCCGGCCTTGATGCCGTGCTGTTCGAACCAGCCCTGGGCCATTTCCAGCGCGTAGCGCACCGGCTTCTTGGCGCAGTGCGGGTCTTCGGTCTGCGGCGCCATGTCTTCAATGTTGACGATCGTGCCATCGTCGGCGATAAAGGCAATCGAGAGCGGAAGGATGGTGTTGCGCATCCAGAAGCACTGCACGTCGGGCTGTTCGAAGACGAACAGCATGCCGTCGTTGGCGGGCAGCTCTTTGCGGAACATCAGGCCGTCGCGGCGGGTCGCTTCCGTGTTCGCGACTTCTGCGCGGATAATATGGATGCCGGCCGAAAGCTGGGTGGTGGGCAGCGGGGCTTGCGGTCCGGTTTGCTGTGCGCTGGCCGCCAGAGGCAGGGCCATGGCGATGGCTGCCAGGGCTTTGGGCAGGAAGTTTCTGAAGAACGCTGTCTTGAACAACGTGAGGCTGACAGGATTTAAAACGGCGTTCTTGGGCATGACCTGGCGCAATGAATGAAAAATAACAAGGCGGGGCTCGAAAGCCCCGCCTGAATAATGGCGCAACCTTACCGTTGCGCTTTAAGGGTAACTCAGGCAGCTGTGATATTAAGCGCCTGTTTGCCTTTGGGCCCCTGGATAATCTCGAAGGCCACTTTCTGGCCTTCCTTCAGGGTTTTAAAACCATTCATCTGGATGGACGAAAAATGGGCGAACAGATCTTCACCGCCGTCGTCGGGCGTAATGAAGCCGAACCCCTTTGCATCGTTGAACCATTTGACGGTGCCCGTCGATTTGGGATTGTCCCCTTGGACGGCGGTTGCGGTCGTATCAGACATGCGGACTGCCTCATTGAATCGTATGTTGACGAAGGGCATCGCGGCCTAGACCCCTGTCCCCCCTCCGGCTTCCTGGCAGATTTTCGGTGCTTTGAAAACCCCAGAATGCGTGGATAATGCGCCGCTTTTCTTTGCGGCGTCAAGTATGGAAACTACGCATTTCTACGTGTAATTTTCCGTAAGTTACACGCTAGCCGTCCCCCGTTTAAATAGAATAGCGGCCCTATGAGTTCTACCTTGGATACCCAGCATGATTTGGCCGTCGAGAAGGCTCCGGCGCGCGCCGCGCCGCCTCCGATGTACCAGGTCCTGCTGCTGAACGACGACTACACCCCGATGGAGTTCGTCGTGAAAGTACTGCAAAAGTTCTTCAATAAGAATCACGAAGAGGCTACGAGGATCATGTTGCAGGTGCATCACGAAGGGCGTGGTGTATGCGGGGTTTATCCCCGGGACCTCGCCGCCACGCGCATCGCGCAAGTGGCCCAATACGCACGGGCGCGCCAGCACCCCCTGCAATGCGTGATGGAACCCGTCTGAACCCCAGAATCAATGCGCCGCCTGTCATGGCGGCGTTGTGTTGTCCGGTTATTTTGTTTTGACAAGCAGTATCCGCGTACCCGAGAAGCGCGCGGAATGATCAGGTCGGCAGCTCCGCCGCTTAGGAGCGGTGCGTCTGCATTTGAGTAAGCGGGAGATTTACCGTGAGTGGAAAGATAAGCAAGGCCTGGCTGGCGACAGCCGGGGTCGTTGTATTGGCCGGCGCCATCGGCGTGGGCTGGTGGATGGGCAAGGAACGTCAGCCCGCCAATCCGGCGCCAGCCGTCGTGTCGCAGCCTGCTGCCCCGGCGGGTGGCGGAGATGCCAAGCCGGCATTGCCCGCCAGCGCGGTGGTCGGCGCGGCCGACCCGTTTGCCGCGCTTTCCTGCCAGCCGCGCCAGTACAACGATACGCTGGCGCTGGCCGTGACCTTCACGCAGCCGGTGGATGCCAAGTCCGACCTGGACAGCTTTCTGCAGGTGACGGACACGGGTTCGGCCTCCGACAAGGACAGCGAATCGGCCGCCAGCAACGGTGACCAGCCCGCCTCGGTCCGGCCGGGCGACTCGGCGCCCAAGGGCAAGATCCTGAAGGGCAACTGGGTGGTGGGCGACAACCCCCGCATGGTTTATTTCCCCTACGTGCAACCGCAGCGTTCCTACGCGATCTCCGTGCGTGCCGGGCTGCCCGGCGCGGGCGGCATCAAGCTGGCAGAAGCGTCGAATTGCGAGGTGAACACGCAGGCCATGCCGCCGTCGTTCTATTTCGCCAGCCGCGGCGTGGTGCTGCCGGCCGGCCAGAATGGCGGCCTGCCCGTGGCCACGGTGAACGTGTCCGAAGTGGACGTGCAGTTCCTGCGCGTATCGCCTGAGCGCGTGCCTGAACTGTTCGACACCGTGCTGGGCATCGGCCGCAGCACCGGCTCCGGCGAAGAAGAAGACAGCAGCGACGAAGATGACAACTGGCGCTATTCCGACAACCGCAGCCTGAAGGGCTCGGTCAGCAACTGGGACCTGGACCGCCTGAACTCGCTGACGACCAGCGTCTATCAAGGCCGCTTCGTCACCGACGACAAGCCCAACCGCCGCCATGTCACGTTCCTGCCGGTCGAAGGCATCAAGGAATTGCAGGAGCCCGGCATCTACATCGCGGTGATGAGCCAGCCCGGCCGTTTCCGCTACGAATACCAGGTGACGTATTTCTACGTCAGCGACATCGGCCTGCATGCGCGCCGCTACAGCGACCGCATCGAAGCCTATTCGGTATCCCTGAAGAGCGGCACCGCCATCTCGGGCGCCGTGTTCGAGCTGGTGGACGGCGCCGGCAAGTCGCTGGCCAAGGCCGCGGCCGATGGCCAGGGCCATGTCCGCTTTGACGGCAGCTTCGCCAATGCGCGCGTCATCCGCGCCTCGCGCGACAAGGAAATGACGGTGCTGGCCCTGGGCGAACCTGCCCTGGACCTGTCTGAATTCGACACGGGCGGCCATGTTTCCCGCCCCAACAACCTGTTCGTCTACGCTGGCCGCAATCTGTACCGCCCCGGCGAAACCTTCAACGTCTCGGTCCTGCCGCGCGATCTGGACGGCCGCATGCTGGCGCCGTCGCCCCTGACCGCGACCATCAAGCGCCCCGACGGCCGCACGGTGCTGAGCACCCTGTGGCAGCCCCAGAAGGATCTGCCCGGCTATATCGAGCGCAGCATCGACCTGCCGCTGGATGCGCAGACCGGCACGTGGCTGCTGGAACTGCGCGTGGATCCCGCGTCGCGCGCGCCGGACGCGTCCTGGAAGTTCCAGGTCGAGGAATTCCTGCCTGAACGCATGAAGATGGCGCTGACCTCCGACCAGGAGGTGCTGTCGCCGGAGGAAACGCTGACTGTCGACGTGCAGGGCGACTATCTCTACGGCGCGCCCGCCGCTGGCAACCGCCTGCTGTCCAGCTTCCAGGTCAAGCGCGACCGTTTTGCGCTGCCCCAGCAATGGCCTGGCTTCATCTTCGGCGACGTTGCCGACGATGCCCGCCGCCATTTCGAAGAGCTGCCCGAAACGGCCCTGGACGACAAGGGCCGCGGCCAGCTCGAGGTCGATCCGCGCACCGGCGGCACGCGTTCGCCGATGAAGGTGCGGGTGTCGGCCAGCCTGCTGGAATCCGGCGGCCGTCCGGTGGTGCGCTCGATCGAGCGCAGCGTCTGGCCCGCCGACCGCCTGATCGCCGTGCGTCCGCAATTCGACGGCGACGTAGCCCGCGAAGGCGCGCCTGCCGGGTTTGAAGTGCTGCGCGTGGATTCGCAGGGCAAGATTGCGCCGCTGGCGCAGGCGCAGATGCGCCTGTACCGCGAAGATCGCCAGTACTACTGGCGTTTCGACGACCAGCGCGGCTGGAACAGCGGCTACACCGAAACCGAGGAATTGCTGGATTCGCGCGAGATCGCGCTGAACGACCGCTCCCAGCTGACCGTGCCCGTGAAGTGGGGCCGCTACCGCCTGGAAATCGCCGATCCCGAAACCGGCCAGACCCTGCGCTACCGCTTCTACGCGGGCTGGAACGCGCAGGACTCCGACGCCATGGGCAATCGTCCCGACCGCGTGCAGATGAAGCTTGAAGGCGTGCCGGCCAAGCCGGGCGACACGGTCAAGCTGACCCTGACGCCGCCGCATGACGGCCAGGCGCTCATCACCGTGGAAGGCGACCGCATGCTGTGGTCTACCTGGGTGGCCGTGAAAGCGACGGGCACGCAGGTCGAGATTCCGGTCGACAAGAGCTGGAAGCGCCACGACCTGTACATCGCCGCCGCCGTGTTCCGTCCCGGCAGCGAAGGCGACCGCGTGACGCCGGCGCGCGCGCTGGGCCTGACCTTCCTGCCCATCGCCAGCGCTGACCGCAAGCTGGACGTGAAACTGACGGCGCCGCCCAAGGCGGTGCCAGAGACCAAGGCGACCGTGCGCGTCAAGGTGGACGGCGCCCAGGGCAAGCAGGCCACCGTGACCCTGTCGGCGGTCGATGTGGGCATCCTCAACATCAACCAGTACAAGACCCCCGATCCGCTGGACTACTTCTTCGGCAAGCACCGCTACGCGCCCGAATTGCTGGACATGTACGGCAAGCTGATCGAGAAAATGGACGGCACGAAGGGCAAGCTGAAGTGGGGCGGCGACGCCGCCATGCGCGGCGACAGCAAGAGCCTGCCCAAGAAGGTCAAGCTGGTGGACCTGTTCTCCGGTCCGGTCAAGCTGAACGAGCAGGGCGAGGCGGACATCCCGCTGGACCTGCCTGATTTCAACGGCACGCTGCGCCTGATGGCCGTGGCCTTCACGCCCGACAACTACGGCAGCACCGACACCGAAATGGTGGTGGCGGCGCCCATCGTGGCCGAGCTGAACACGCCGCGCTTCATCACCCCGGGCGACCAGGCCGCGATTGCGCTGGACGTGACCAACCTGAGCGGCGCCGAGCAGAAGGTGACGGTCAAGCTGGAAGCGCTGGACCCGCTGGCCATCGTCGACGGCGTCAAGACCGTGACTCTGAAGGACAAGCAGCGCACCACGCTGCGCTTCACCGCCACCACCACCGGTTCGTACGGCCTGGGCCTGATGCGCCTGACCGTCGACGGGCAGGGCGGCGGCAAGCCCTTGCGCATCGTGCGCGAATCGGTGCTGCAGGTGCAACCGGCCTACGCGGCCGAGCGCCAGGTGCGCCGCCTGCGCCTGAATCCGGGCGAAGCCAACGCGCCGCAGGCGTCGTGGGTGGCGTCCTACTACCCGGACTCGACCACGGTCAGCATGACGGTATCGAACCGTCCGCCGATCAACGTCAATCGCCTGGTCGAAGGGCTGCTCAACTATCCCTACGGCTGCACCGAGCAGACCATCAGCGCGACCCTGCCGTGGGTCATGCTGGATGAGGCCGCGGCCAAGCAGTTCGGCCTCAAGCCGCGCACCAAGGCCGAGCGCGACGCCAAGGTGGCCGGCGCGATCGGCCGCCTGGCGGGCATGCGCAACGCCGTCGGTTCGTACAACCTGTGGAGCAGCTCTTCCTCGCGCGATGTGTGGCTGACGGCCTACGCCGTCGGCTTCATGCAGGACGCCCGCGACAACGGCTTCGAAGTGCCCGAGGCATCGCTGGACCGTTCGCGCCAGTGGCTGCTGGAGCAGGTGCAGCAGAGTTCGGGCGCGTTCGGCACCTGGTCGGCCAACCTGAAGCGCGGCGTCGAATCCGGTCGCTACGACTCCAGCGACGCCAACATCCTGCGTGAGGACCATCGTCGCTTCGCCGGCCTGGCCACTGCCGCATTGGCGCTGGCGCGCGACAAGAAGGCGCCGCTGTCCACGGTGCGTCAGCTGTACGACAACTACCAGGAGCGCGCGCGCTCGCCGTTGCCGCTGATCCAGCTGGCGGCCGCGTTCAAGCTCATGGGCGACGAAGGGCGCATGAAGAGCGCGCTCGACCAGGCCGTGGCGCGCGAGTACGGTCTCAACAATCGTCGCAACTCCGGCTATTACGACGAATGGCTGGGCGACTACGGCAGCGGCGTGCGCGACTATGCGCTGGCCTTTGCGATCGCGGACAAGTACGAGCTGCGCCACGAGCGCCTGGACAACCTGCTGACGCAGCTGGCCAGCCGTCTGGGCAACCGTTCGTACCTGTCGACGCAGGAACAGATGTCGCTGTTGCTGGCGGCCCGCGCTATGGGCGGCGACAAGGCTACGCCCTGGTCCGCCACGTTGACCGTCAATGGTTCCACCAAGGCGCTCGCTGGCGGCACCAGCGACCAGACCGTGTCGCTGTCGGCGGCCGACCTGGCCGGCGTGCAGTTGCTGAACACCGGCAACCAGTCCCTGTTCGTCGAATACGACATCCAGGGCAGTCCGACCACCACGCCTGCGCCGCGCAATGACGTGATCCAGCTCAAGCGCGGCTGGTACCGTCCGGACGGCCGCCCGTGGGATGGCGGCAGCCTGCAGACCGGCGACATGCTGGTGGTGTGGGTGCAGGCCAGCGCCAACCAGAACATTCCGGATGGCTTGCTGGTGGACCGCGTGCCGGCGGGTTTTGAAGTCGAAAACCTGAACCTGTCGCAAAGCCCCGAGATGCAGGAATGGACGATCGGCGGACGCCGCGTGGCCGAAGCCATGTCCGATCCCAACATCAAGCACCGCGAGTTCCGCGACGACCGCTATGTGGCCGCGGTGTCGCTGGGTCGCGGCAAGGTGGACGTGTTCTATCTGGTGCGCGTGGTGACGCCGGGCCGCTATGCGGTGCCGTCGACGGTGGCCGAAGACATGTACCGGCCTGAAATCCGGGGCGTAGGCGAGCAATGGAGCACGGTAGAGATCCGCGACCGCGGCGCCAAGCGTCCTTGAACCCCGCCGCCACCCCGGTGGCGGGCGCCTCGCGCGCCCGCCGCTGGCGGCGGCGAGGAATCTTCGCGGCCAGCGCGTTGTTTGCGCTGGCCGCGTTGTTATTCACGCTCGACCGCCTCTATCCCTTGCCGCCCGTGGATTCGGGCGGCGCCGCCGTCGTCGTGGCCGCCGATGGTACGCCGCTGCGCAACTATCCCAGCCGCGACGGCATCTGGCGCTATCCGGTCAAGCCCGACCAGGTGTCCGAGCGCTATCTGGAAACGTTGCTGACCTACGAGGACCGCTGGTTCTACTGGCACCCGGGCGTCAACCCGGTGGCGATGGCGCGCGCCGGCTGGCAGTGGGCCACCAACCGCCGCATCGTGTCGGGCGGGTCCACCCTGACCATGCAGGTCGCGCGGCTGATCGATCCGGAACTGGCCGGCAAGCCCTCGCGCTCGATGTCGGCGAAGCTGCGGCAGGCCTGGCGCGCCATCCAGCTGGAAATGCACTACAGCAAGGACGAGATCCTGTCGCTGTATCTGACCCACGCACCCATGGGCGGCATCGTCGAGGGCGTGGAGATGGGCTCGCGCCTGTGGCTGGGCAAGCCCGCCCGCGATCTGAGCCCGGCCGAAGCGGCGATGCTGACCGCCTTGCCGCAGGCGCCATCGCGGCTGCGGCCGGATCGTCACCCCGAGGCCGCGCAGGCCGCGCGCGACAAGGTGCTGGACCGCATGGTCGAACTGGGCCGCTGGACCCCGGCCGAGGTGGCCGACGCCAAGATCGAGAACGTGGTTGCGCCGCCGCTGCGGGCGCGCTGGCTGGCGCCCCTGGCCGCGCAGCGGTTGCTGCAGGAGGCGGGCAGCCAGCGCAAGGCGGGCCGGCGTCCTGGCGAGCGGCCCGCGGTGGTCACGTCCACCCTGGACGCGGACATGCAGGCGGCGGTGGAGCGCATGCTGCAGGATCGGGTGGACGGCCTGCCGCCTAAAGTGTCGATGGCCGTGTTGGTGATGGACAACGATACGCTGGAGGTCAAGGCCTATGCCGGCTCCGCCGATTTCTCCGACGAAAGCCGGGCAGCCCACGTGGACATGGTGCGCGGCGTGCGTTCGCCGGGCTCCACGCTCAAGCCTTTTCTGTATGCGCAGGCGCTCGACGAAGGCCTGATCCATTCCGAAAGCCTGCTGATCGACGCGCCGATGTCGTTTGGCGGCTACGCGCCGGGCAACTTCCAGGCCGCGTTCGCCGGCCCGATCAGCGTCGCCCAGGCTCTGCAGCGTTCGCTCAACGTGCCGGCGGTGGATCTGCTGGACCGCGTCGGGCCCAGCAGTTTCGCCTCGGTCATGCTGGCCGGCGGGGTACGGTTACGTTTGCCCGCGGGCGCGGAACCGAATTTGAGCTTGATTTTGGGCGGGGGCGGCACCACATTGGAAGAACTGGTGGGCGCTTACCGGGCCTTGGCCCGCGGCGGCGTCTCAGGGCGGCCCCGGCTGCGGCCGGAGCAGCCGCGGGTCGAGTCCCGTATGATGAGCCCTGGGGCGGCCTGGATCGTCCGTGACATTCTGGAGAGCGGCGGCCATCCCGACCGGCCGTTCTACCAGTCGGGCAGTCCGGCGCGGCAGCTGGCCTGGAAAACCGGGACGAGTTTCGGATTCCGGGACGCCTGGGCCGTTGGAGTGACCGACAGGTGGACGATGGGCGTTTGGGTCGGCCGTCCGGACGGTACGCCCAACCCCGGATTTTTCGGGGCCAACGTGGCGGCGCCGCTACTGCAGGATATCGTGGCGGCCTTGCCCGAAGGCGCTCAGCAGGTCCGCGTCAGGCCCGAAACGGTGCAGGCCGCGGTGACATGCTGGCCCCTGGGTTACAAGCTCGGCAGCGTGCCGTCCGGCGAATGTCCGGAGCAGCGCGCGGCCTGGGTGCTGAATGAAACGGCGCCGCCGTCCTTTGCCGGCTACGCCGACGCCTCGCGCGGACCGTTGCGTCTGGGCGGCGTGGCCAGCGGCTCGGTGCTGCGGCCCGTGCCGGGCGGGCGCGAAGTGGCGCTGGATGTGGATGTGCAGGGAACTGAAGGCGAAGTATGGTGGATGCTGGACGGGCGCGTGGTTGGCCATGGCGCGTCGGGCCATCCGTTTAAATTAGTGTTGGCCATGGACGGCCGGTATACGCTTACCGTCATGGATGCGCAAGGCCGCCACGACAGAGTGGTTTTTGAAATCTCTGGCGTTACGCCATGATCGGCATAGAATATGAATCGTGTATTTGCCCGCTTCGATGCGTTACGGAGGAAGCGTGATTTCTCAAGAGCTTGAAGTCAGCCTGCATATGGCTTTCGTCGAGGCCCGTTCGGCCCGGCATGAATTTATTACCGTCGAGCATCTGCTGCTCGCGTTGCTCGACAACGCTTCGGCCGTTGAAGTGCTGCGCGCCTGCGCCGCGAACCTGGACGACCTGCGCCGCAATCTGCGCCAGTTCGTCTCGGAGAACACCCCGGTGATCCCGAGCGGCGCCGAGGTCGACACGCAGCCCACGCTGGGATTCCAGCGCGTGATCCAGCGCGCCATCATGCACGTATCCGCGGGAGGCACCGGCAAGAAGCCGGTTACCGGCGCCAATGTGCTCGTGGCCATTTTCGGCGAAAAGGATTCGCACGCTGTGTACTACCTGCAACAGCAGGGCGTGACGCGGCTGGACGTCGTCAATTTTCTGTCGCATGGCATTACCAAACAGCCCCAGGTGGAGTCCGCCGCCGTGCAGAAAGAGCAGCAGACCAATGGTGAAGAGCAGGGCGAATCGCGTCAGTCGCCGCTGGACCAGTACGCCACCGACCTGAACGCCGCCGCGCTGGCGGGTCGCATCGATCCCCTCATCGGGCGCGAGCACGAAGTCGAACGCGTGATCCAGGTGCTGTGCCGCCGCCGCAAGAACAACCCGCTGCTGGTCGGCGAGGCCGGCGTGGGCAAGACCGCGATCGCCGAAGGCCTGGCCTGGCGCATCACGCGCGGCGAAGTGCCCGAGATCCTGCAGGCCGCCCAGGTCTTTTCGCTGGACATGGGCGCCTTGCTGGCGGGCACCAAGTACCGGGGCGATTTCGAGCAGCGCCTGAAGGGCGTGCTCAAGCAGATCCGCGGCAACCCCGACGCCATCCTGTTCATCGACGAAATCCATACGCTGATCGGCGCCGGTTCGGCTTCGGGCGGCACGCTGGACGCGTCCAACCTCTTGAAGCCCGCCTTGTCTTCCGGGCAGCTCAAGTGCATCGGCGCGACCACCTACACCGAATACCGCGGCGTCTTTGAAAAAGACCACGCGCTGTCGCGCCGCTTCCAGAAGATCGACGTGGCCGAGCCCAGCGTCGAACAGACCGTGCAGATCCTGCGCGGCCTGAAGAGCCGCTTCGAAGAGCATCACAGCGTGCGCTACTCGTCCGCCGCCCTGTCGGCCGCGGCCGAACTGTCGGCGCGTTTCATCAATGACCGCCATCTGCCGGACAAGGCCATCGACGTGATCGACGAGGCCGGCGCCGCGCAGCGCCTGTTGCCGCGTTCGCGCCAAAAGAAGGTGATCGGCAAGGTGGACATCGAGAACATCGTGTCCAAGATCGCGCGCATCCCGCCGCAGTCCGTCTCCAACGACGACCGCAGCAAGCTCGCGACGCTGGACCGCGACCTGAAGACCGTGGTCTTCGGCCAGGACAACGCCATCGAAGCCCTGTCCGCCGCCATCAAGATGGCGCGCTCGGGCCTGGGCAAGCCGGAAAAGCCGATCGGCGCCTTCCTGTTCTCCGGCCCCACCGGCGTGGGCAAGACCGAGGTCGCGCGCCAGTTGGCGTTCACGCTGGGCGTGGAGCTGCTGCGTTTCGACATGTCCGAATACATGGAGCGGCATGCGGTGTCGCGCCTGATCGGCGCGCCTCCGGGCTACGTCGGTTTCGACCAGGGCGGCCTGCTGACCGAGGCCATCACCAAGCAGCCGCACTGCGTGCTGCTGCTCGATGAAATCGAAAAGGCGCACCCGGATGTGTTCAACATCCTGCTGCAGGTCATGGACCACGGCACGCTGACCGACAACAACGGCCGCAAGGCGGACTTCCGCAACGTCATCCTCATCATGACGACCAACGCGGGCGCTGAAACCTTGAACCGTCCGTCGATCGGCTTCGCGAATTCGCGCGTGGTGGGCGACGAAATGGCGGAAATCCGCCGCATGTTCACGCCCGAGTTCCGCAACCGCCTGGACGCGATCATCCCGTTCGCGCCGCTGGACCGCGAAATCATCCTGCGCGTGGTGGACAAGTTCCTCATGCAGCTGGAAGACCAACTGCACGAGCGTCGCGTGGAAGCCATCTTCACCACGGGGCTGCGCGAGCATCTCGCCAAGGAAGGGTTCGATCCGCTCATGGGCGCACGCCCCATGCAGCGTCTCATCCAGGACACCATCCGCCGCGCGCTGGCCGACGAGCTGCTGTTCGGCAAGCTGGTCGATGGCGGCACGGTTACGGTCGACCTGGACGAGGAGGGCAAAGTCAAGCTGGACTTCGACGACAACGGCAAGCCGCCCTCGTCGGATGCGCCTGACAAGCAGGAAGTCGAACTGGTCGATTAAGGCTCTCAATGACCGCGGACCGCCAGCCGCTGATCGAGTGCGAACACTGCGCGAGCATCTATCGCCGGCATCAGCTTGAACCTGGAGAGACCGCCAATTGCGCCCGCTGCGGCGCCACTCTGTGGCGTTACAGCGGGCTTACTTTGTCCAATTGGCTGGCGCTCGCCATTTCCGCCCTGATCGTGTTCGGGGTGGCCAATGCCTATCCCGTCGCTTCCATGTCCGTGCAGGGCATGGTGCAGCAGGCATCCTTGCTGGACGCTATTGCCATCACCTGGCGCCAGGACCATTGGGTCGTCGCCATCATGACCGGCATGGCCGGCTTTGCGCTGCCGATGCTGCAGCTGTCGGTGTTGCTGTGGGTGTTGGGGCCGCTGTCGCGCGGCCGGGAACCCCTGGGCTTTCGTACTGCGATGCGTTTGTTGGGCATTCTGCGGCCCTGGTGCATGGTTCCGGTGTTCCTCCTGGGCGTGCTGGTGGCGGTGGTGAAGCTGGCGGGCATGGCCGCCGTGACTCCGGGTATCGGGTTGGCGGCATTCGGCATCCTGACCATCCTGTTGACGATGCTGGGGCGGCTGTCGCCGCATGTGCTGTGGCGCTACGCCGAGAGCGTGGGCGTGGTGCCGGTGCATATCCCCCAGGCTGCGCCGGACACGGTTCTGACCGGATGCCATGTCTGTGGGCAGGTGCAGGCGTTGCCCCGCGCGGCCGATCCGGAAGAGCACCACCACTGTGTGCGTTGCGACGCCCTGGTGCATTTCCGCAAGCCCGATCATCTGGCGCGCACCTGGGCGCTGTTGCTGGCGGCCGTGGTGTTCTACATCCCCGCCAACGTGCTACCAGTGATGCAGGTCAGGTCGGTGCTGGGGGACAGCGCCCACACCATTCTGGGAGGCGTGGTCGAGCTCTGGGAAATGGGTTCCTGGGATATCGCGCTGATCGTCTTCATTGCCAGCGTGGCGGTGCCCTTGACCAAGCTGCTGGCGCTCATGCTGTTGCTGTTGACGGAACAATGGCGCAGCACCACCAACCTGCGTCCGCGCACGCGCCTGTATCAAATGGTCGAGTTCATCGGCCAATGGTCGATGCTGGATGTTTTTGTCGTTATATTGCTGGCGGCGTTGGCGGATTTCCAGGGCTTGATGGAAATCAGCGCCGGCGCGGGTGCGGCGGCGTTCGGGCTGACAGTGATCCTGACCATGTTGTCGGCCATGAGTTTCGACCTGCGCCGCAGTTGGGATCTGGAAGGACAAAGTGAAATAGAATCGCCGCCAGTGGGAGGCGGGCGCCAGCCGGCGTCTCTCGCCGGCAAGGAAATGGGCTAGGAAGCGCCGCGGCTTCCGTCCACGAACAAGGAAGAGTAGATGTCCGAGCAAGCACCCGGATCCGGTGAAGAGAAGTTTGCGTCACCCGCGATCTCGCGCAAGAAGAAGAGCCGGATTTCATGGATCTGGCTGGTGCCGATCGTGGCGGCCCTGATGGGCTTGTCGCTGGTCGTGCGAACCTGGATGCAGGCGGGGCCCGACATCTCCATTTCGTTCAATACCGCAGAAGGGCTGGAAGTCGGCAAGACCCAGCTGCGCTACAAGGACGTCAACATCGGCACCGTGAAGTCGATCGGCTTCAACGAAGACCGCACCAAGGTGGTGGTGCAGGCCGAACTGTCCAAGGATGTTTCCGATCTGGCGCGCGAAGGCACCAACTTCTGGGTGGTGCGCCCGCGTCTGGACGTGAGCGGCGTGTCCGGCCTGGGCACGCTGTTGTCGGGCGCCTATATCGGCGTGGACGCGGCCGAAGGCAAGGACGGTTCCAAGAAGGCCACCAAACTGCATTTCGAAGGGCTGGAAGTGCCGCCCGCGGTCACGCATGACCGCGCCGGCAAGCGCTTCAAGCTCAAGGCTTCCGACCTGGGTTCCCTGGATATCGGTTCTCCCGTGTACTTCCGCCGCATCAACGTGGGCCGCGTGATCGGCTACGCGCTTGATGAAACCGGCAAGGCCGTGAACGTCGAGGTGTTCGTGGACGCGCCCAACGACAAGTTCGTGACCCAGGGCACGCGCTTCTGGAATGCCAGCGGCGTCGACTTCAGCGTCAATGCGGACGGCCTCAAGGTGCGCACGCAATCGCTGGTGTCGATGGCGGTGGGCGGCGTGGCCTTCGAGCCGGTCATCAGCGCGCGCGATGCCGGCAAGCAGGCGCAGGCCGACGCGCAATTTGACTTGTACGCGACCGAGGCCGCAGCCAAGGCCAATCCGGACGGCGAGGCCTTCCCGATCCGCATGCGCTTTGACCAGTCGATCCGCGGCCTGACGGTGGGCGCGCCGATCGACTTCAGCGGCATCACGCTGGGCAACGTCACGCAGATCAACATGGACTTCGATCCGGTCGCCAAGCGTTTCTACTCGATGGTGGATGCAACCCTGTATCCGGAACGCCTGGGCCGCGTGTTCGACGAAGTGCGCGATCGCGCCACTAAGGACGGCGACGTTGCCGGCAACCGCTTGTTGGGCGGCATGATCAAGCACGGCCTGCGCGCGCAGCTGCGCACCGCCAACCTGCTGACCGGCCAGCTGTACGTGGCGCTGGACGACTTCCCGAACGCCAAGCCGGTTGAATTCAAACCCTCGGATCCGGCGCTGATCCCGACGGTGCCAGGCAACCTGGATCAGTTGCAGCAGCAGATCAGCAACATCGTCGCCAAGATCGAGAAGATTCCGTTCGACAAGATCGGCGAGGACCTGCGCACCACCTTGGCCAGCACCTCCAAGCTGATGAACCGCCTGGACAAGCAGGTCGCGCCTGAAGCGCAGAACATGCTCAAGCAGGCCAAGGAGTCCATGGCGCAGGTCAACGCGCTGCTGGCATCCGATGCTTCCTTGCCGGTCAATACGGAAAAGGCGATGCAAGAGCTGGGCCGCGCGGCCCGTTCGCTGCGCGCCCTGGCCGATTTCCTGCAAGCCAATCCCGAGGCCTTGTTGCGCGGCCGCGGCCCAGACCCGATCCCCGGCGCCGGTCCTGTCAGGAACTGAATCCCATGATGAATAGACGCCCGTCCCCCCACGCCCGCCAGGCGGCCCCGAGTTCCGAGCAGCCCCGATGCGCGGGCAGGCTGACGCCCCGTCTGCGCCCGGTCCTGTCCTTGCTGGCCTTGTCGGCGGCGCTGGCCGGCTGCGGGGCGTCCTCGCCCGTGCACTATCACACCTTGCAGTCGCCGGCGGCCCAGGCTCCGGGCGGTGCGGTGGCGCCGGCCAGCTTCCTGATCGAGGTGCAACCGGTCAATATCTCGACGCAGGCGGATCAGCCCCAGCTGATGGTGCGCACCGGCGAAGGCAGTCTGTCCGCGTTGTATTCCGAGCGTTGGAGCTCACCGCTGGGCGACGAGTTGCGGGGCGCGCTGTCGGACGCGCTGAAGCGGGAACTGGGCGCGCTGGATGTACAACTGGTCAAGCCAGGCCCCGGCGCTGCGGTCTGGCGGGTGCAGACCGACGTACAGCGTTTCGAGCTGGAGCCGGGCCGCATGGCCCAGCTGGATGCGACCTGGCGCGTGCGGCCGGTCAACATGAAGGGTTCCGGCCTGCTGTGCCGCAGCGTGGTGACGGAACCGGTGGCGGAAGAGGGCGTGCCCGCCATGATCGCTGCCCAGCAGCGCGCAGTGGTCAGTCTGGCCGGCGCCATGGCCTCGGCCATACGGGGGCAGACCCCGGCGGGATCGGCCTCGGTGCAGATGCTGGGCTGCGCGGCGCTCAAGGATTGATAGCCCTGGGCCAAAATTCCGCCTGATCTCAAATGGTTAACCTAGGGTTAACCATAGTGCAAACCAAGTTGCAACCTGTCTAGCATACGGTCCTACCCATGCCGGGTCCCGTCGGGGCTCGGTACTACCTTTGCCATGCGACAGGAAGCAATCTCTTATGGCCAGCACGACCCTAGGCGTTAAAGTCGACGACGCGCTCCGCGACCGGCTGAAGGCCGCCGCGCAAAAGCTCAACTGCACGCCGCACTGGCTGCACAAGCAAGCGATCCTTTCCTACCTGGACAAGATCGAGCGCGGCCACCTGCCCGCCGAGATGTCGCACCTGGGCATGGACGCGGGCGGCGAGGATGAGGCGGGCGAAGGCCATTCCGCGCCGACGCCGCCGTTCTACGAATTCGGTCAGGACGTGCAGCCGCAGTCGGTGCTGCGCGCGGCCATTACCGCCGCCTACCGCCGCCCCGAGCCCGAGTGCGTGCCGCTGCTGCTGGGCCAGGCCCGCATGCCCAATCTGGAAAAGATCCACGCCATGGCCGCCGACCTGGTCCGGAAGCTGCGCGGCAAGCGCAGCGGCGGCGGGGTGGAAGGGCTGATCCAGGAGTTCTCGCTGTCCAGCCAGGAAGGCGTGGCGCTGATGTGCCTGGCCGAAGCGCTGCTGCGCATTCCCGACCGCGCCACGCGCGACGCGCTGATCCGCGACAAGGTGGCCCGCGGCGACTGGAAGTCGCACATGGGCGGCTCGCAATCCCTGTTCGTCAACGCCGCCACCTGGGGGCTGATGATCACCGGCAAGCTGGTGGCCGTGAGCAGCGAGCAGTCGCTGTCCAAGGCGCTGACCCGCCTGATCGGCAAGGGTGGCGAACCTTTGGTGCGCAAGGGCGTGAACATGGCCATGCGCATGATGGGCGAACAGTTCGTGTCGGGCCAGACCATTTCCGAAGCCCTGGCCAACAACCGCAAGATGGAAGCACGGGGCTTCCGCTATTCCTACGACATGCTGGGCGAGGCCGCGACCACGGCCGAGGACGCCGACCGCTATTACGCCTCGTACGAGCAGGCCATCCACGCCATCGGCAAGGCCGCGGCCGGCCGCGGCATCTATGAGGGACCGGGCATCTCGATCAAGCTGTCGGCGCTGCATCCGCGTTATTCGCGCGCCCAGCGCGAACGCGTCATGGCCGAGCTGCTGCCGCGCGTGAAGGCGCTGACCGTGCTGGCGCGCAGCTACGACATCGGCCTGAACATCGACGCCGAGGAAGCCGACCGCCTGGAAATTTCGCTGGATTTGCTGGAAGCGCTCTGTTTCGAGCCCGAGCTGGACGGCTGGAACGGCATCGGCTTCGTCATCCAGGCGTACCAGAAGCGGGCTCCCTTCGTGATCGACTACGTGATCGACCTGGCCCGCCGCAGCCGCCATCGCGTGATGGTGCGCCTGGTCAAGGGCGCGTACTGGGACAGCGAGATCAAGCGCGCCCAGGTCGACGGCCTGGAAGGCTATCCGGTCTATACCCGCAAGGTCTACACGGACGTGGCCTACCTGGCCTGCGCCCGCAAGCTGCTGGGCGCGCCGGAAGCGGTGTTCCCGCAGTTTGCCACGCACAATGCCTACACCCTGTCCGCGATCTACCAGCTGGCGGGCCAGAACTACTACCCGGGCCAGTACGAATTCCAATGCCTGCACGGCATGGGCGAGCCGCTGTACGACGAAGTCGTGGGCGCGCTGTCGCAGGGCAAGCTCAACCGTCCGTGCCGCATCTACGCGCCGGTCGGCACGCATGAAACGCTGCTGGCCTACCTGGTGCGCCGCCTGCTGGAAAACGGCGCCAACACCTCGTTCGTGAACCTGATCGGCGACGACAGCATTCCGGTCGAGCAACTGGTGGCCGACCCGGTGGAAGCCGCTGCGCGCATCACGCCGCTGGGCGCGCCGCACGAGAAGATTCCGCTGCCGCGCGAACTTTATGGCGACCCGCAGGAGGGCGCCCGCGCCAACTCGGCGGGCCTGGACCTGAGCAACGAACATCGGCTGGGTTCGCTGTCCGCGGCCCTGCTGGCCAGCGCCGCCATGCCGTGGCGCGCCGGCCCCATGCTGGGCGAGGGCGACGGCGCCTGGGACGCCTCGCGCGCCATGGAAGTCCGCAACCCCGCCAATCTGCGCGACGTGGTGGGCCACGTGGTCGAAGCGCAGGCAGACGAGGCCGAGGCCGCGCTGCGCGCCGCCGCCAATGCCGCTCCCATCTGGCAATCCACGCCGGTGGCCGAACGCGCGCAGTGCCTGCGCCGCGCCGCGCAACTGCTGGAAGAGCAGATGCAGACCCTGCTGGGCCTGATCGTGCGCGAAGCCGGCAAGTCGCTGCCCAACGCCATCGCCGAGGTGCGCGAGGCCGTGGACTTCCTGCGCTATTACGCGGACCAGGCCGAAACGGAATTCAGCAACGACACGCATCGTCCGTTGGGCACGGTGCTGTGCATCAGCCCCTGGAACTTCCCGCTGGCCATCTTCACCGGCCAGGTCGCGGCCGCGCTGGCCGCCGGCAACACGGTGGTGGCCAAGCCCGCCGAACAGACGCCGCTGATCGCCGCGCAAGCCGTGGCCATCCTGCGCGCGGCCGGCGTGCCTGCCGGCGCCGTACAGCTGCTGCCGGGCCGCGGCGAAACCGTGGGCGCGCAACTGGTCGCAAGCCCTGGCGTGCGCGGAGTGATGTTCACCGGCTCCACCGACGTGGCGCGCATCATCGCGCGCACGCTGGCGGATCGCCTGGATGACGCCGGCCACACCATTCCGCTGATCGCCGAGACGGGCGGCCAGAACGCCATGGTGGTGGATTCCTCGGCCCTGTCCGAACAGGTCGTGTTCGACGTGCTGACCTCCGCCTTCGACTCGGCGGGCCAGCGCTGTTCGGCGCTGCGCGTGCTGTGCGTGCAGGAAGACAATGCCGACCACGTGCTGACCATGCTGCGCGGCGCGATGCGCGAACTGAGCGTGGGCAACCCCGACCGCCTGTCGGTGGACGTGGGCCCGGTGATCGATACGGAAGCGCGCAACGGCATCCAGCGGCACATCGAAACGATGCGCACGGCGGGCCATCGCGTGGACCAGGTGGAACTCAACGGCGAATGCCGCCACGGCACCTTCGTGCCGCCGACCATCATCGAAATCGACAACGTCAGCGAGCTGACGCGCGAAGTGTTCGGGCCCGTGCTGCACGTGGTGCGCTACCAGCGCGACGAACTGGACGCCTTGCTGGATGCCATCAACGGCACCGGCTACGGCCTGACTTTCGGCGTGCATACCCGCATCGACGAGACCATCGCGCACGTGACCGGCCAGGTCCATGCGGGCAACGTCTACGTCAACCGCAATATCGTGGGCGCGGTGGTGGGCGTGCAGCCCTTCGGCGGCGAAGGCTTGTCCGGTACCGGCCCCAAGGCCGGCGGTCCGCTCTACATGTATCGCCTGCTGGGCACGCGTCCGGCGGGCCTGCCGCCGGCGCTGGACGCGGCGGCGGCGCTGCCGCAGCGCATTGCGCTGCCGGGGCCGACCGGCGAGACCAATACCTATGTGGTCGAGCCGCGCGGCGCCGTGTATTGCGTGGCCGCCACCGAGGCCGGGGCGCGGGCGCAGTGGTCCGTCGCCAAGCTGACCGGCAACCACGCCTGGTTCGCGGACACGCCCGCGGCGCAGGCGCTGCTGGCCTCGCTGGACGCCGGCCAGCAGGAGCAGGCGGGCATCCTGGCCGACGGCGAGGTCGACCAGGCGGACTACCAGGCCGTGCTGTTCGAGGGTGATGGCGACGCGCTGCAGGCGCTGAACCAGCGCATCGCGCAGCGTCCGGGCGCCATCCTGTCGGTCCATGGGCTGACCCCCGACGCGATCGCGGCGGGCGCCGGCTACGTGCCGGAGCGCCTGTTGGCGGAGCGCTCCGTCAGCGTCAATACGGCGGCGGCGGGCGGCAACGCCAGTCTCATGACCATAGGTTGAGCCTGGTATAGGACAACCCTTGGGTATCCAAGGGTTATCTCCAATATCGGCAGAGGTTGCACTGGCACGAAAATTCGGTCGCACCTCAAATCCGGAAGTCGCAACCCGGCTTCCGGATTTTGCAGAACATGCACACGCAAGCTTCCGCCATATCGGACTTGCTAGTAGTGAAAAACCAAAAGCCTGGTTAAAAGCTCAGGTATAACAAGGTCTTAAGTCCGACACTCGGAGGATACCCATGAAGTTCCGCACCACTTTGAAGCTTCTCGCCGCCAGCATCGCCGCCGCCGGCATGGCCGCCTCCGCGCAGGCTGCCGACGTCAAGTTCGGTTTTGCCGCGCCGCTCACCGGTCCGCAATCGCACTATGGCGAGGACATGCAGAACGGCCTGAACCTGGCCCTGGAAGAAGCCAACAAGAAGGGCATCAAGGTCGACGGCGAAACCGCCAAGTTCGTGCTGGTGTCGCGCGATGACCAGGCCGATCCGCGCGTCGGCGTGCAGGTTGCCCAGCAGCTGGTCGACCAGGACGTGGTCGGCATCCTGGGCCACTTCAACTCGGGTACGACCATCCCCGCTTCGCGCGTCTACCATGAAGCCGGTCTGCCCCAGATCGCCATGGCGACCTCGCCGGAGTACACCAAGCAAGGCTACGAAACCACCTTCCGCATGATGACCAGCGACACCCAGCAGGGCGCCGCGGTCGGCAAGTTCATGGTGGAAAGCCTGAAGGCCAAGAAGGTCGCCATCATCGACGACCGCACCGCCTACGGCCAGGGCCTGGCCGACGAGGTCGAGAAGGCGGTCAAGGCCGCTGGCGGCCAGGTCGTGCGCCGCGAGTACACCACCGACAAGGCCAACGACTTCACCGCCATCCTGACCAACATCAAGGGTTCGGCGCCCGACGCCATCTTCTACGGCGGCCTGGACGCGCAATCCGGTCCGATGAAGCGCCAACTGGCTACCCTGGGCCTGAAGGCGCCGCTGGTTTCGGGCGAAATGACGCGCAGCGACACCTTCATCAAGCTGGCCGGCGACGCCGCCGACGGCACCTACGCCTCGCTGGCCGGCGTGCCGCTGGACAAGATGGCCGCGGGCAAGGACTTCGAGCAGCGCTACCAGGCCCGCTTCAAGAAGGCCCCCGGCGTCTATGCTCCCTACGCCTATGACGGCGCCTGGAACATGATCGCCGCCATCGAGCAGGCCGGCTCGGCCAAGCCCGAGAAGTACCTGCCGGCCCTGGCCAAGCTGAACCGCAAGGGCGCCACCAGCGAGCACATTTCCTACGACGCCAAAGGCGACCTGAAGGAAATCTCGGTCACCATCTACGAAGTCAAGAACGGCAAGTGGGAGATGGTTGAGACGATGGTCAGCCAAGCCAACTAAGGCGGCTGGACCGGGGCGGGGAGGCGGCTGAGCGCCGCGTCCCGCCCGTATTGCAGCGTGCGCGCCGTCAGGCGCGTGCCACGCGCGGCGCCGTGGCAGGCCCGAGGGCCGTCACCGCAAGGTCCGCGCGATTTTTCCAGGCTTATTCAGCGGCCCCTATGGATATCTTCATTCAACAACTGATTAACGGCGTCACGCTAGGCAGCGTGTACGCCCTGGTCGCCCTGGGCTACACCATGGTGTACGGCATCATCGGGCTGATCAACTTCGCCCATGGCGACGTCGTCATGATCGGCGCGATGGCGGCGACCACCATCGCCATCTCGCTGGTAGGCGGCGATCCTTCCACGTCCGCCTTCGTGGTGCTGGGCGTCGGCCTGCTGGTGTCCGTGCCGCTGTGCATGGCCGTGGGCTGGACCGCCGAGCGCGTGGCCTACCGGCCGTTGCGGCGCGCGCCGCGCCTGGCTGCCCTGATCACAGCCATCGGCGTGTCCATCATCCTGCAGAACGTGGCGATGATGGGCTGGGGCCGCAACTACCTGAACTTCCCGCAGGTGCTGTCGCCGCAGGTATTCGAGATTGCTGGCGCGCGCATGAGCTCGCTGCAGATTGCCATCGTGGTGATCGCGGCGCTGATCATGGGCGGACTGCTGGCCGTGGTGCACAAGACCCGTCTGGGCACGGCGATGCGCGCCACCGCGCAGAACCGCGAAGTCGCGGGGCTGATGGGCGTGAACATCAACACGGTCATTTCGGCGGCGTTCCTGATCGGCTCGGCGCTGGCCGCGGTGGCCGGCATGATGGTCGCCACCTACTACGGCGTGTCGCAATACACCATGGGCTTCATGCTGGGCCTGAAGGCCTTCACGGCCGCGGTGCTGGGCGGCATCGGCAACCTGGTCGGCGCCATGGCGGGCGGCCTGTTGCTGGGCATCATCGAATCGCTGGGCGCCGGGTACATCGGCGACCTGACCGGGGGCTTCCTCGGCAGCCACTATCAGGACGTGTTCGCGTTCTTCGTGCTGGTGCTGGTGCTGATCTTCCGTCCGTCCGGCCTGCTGGGCGAGCGTGTGGGAGACCGGGCATGAACGCAACCCTGAAAAGCAGCGGGTTCTCCACCCGCAACCTGATCGGCATCGCGCTGATCGGCGTGGTGCTGGCGGTGCTGCCCTTCGTGATCGGCATGGCTGGCCAGAGCTGGGTCCGCATCCTGAACTTCGCGCTGCTGTACGTGATGCTGTCGCTGGGCCTGAACATCGTGGTGGGCTTCGCGGGCCTGCTGGACCTGGGCTACATCGCGTTCTACGCGGTGGGCGCCTACACCTGGGCGTTGCTGGCATCGCCGCATTTCGGCCTGCACCTGCCGTTCTGGGCGATCCTGCCGATCGCGCTGGCGGTGGCCTGCCTGTTCGGCGTGCTGCTGGGCGCGCCCACGCTCAAGCTTCGAGGGGACTATCTGGCCATCGTGACGCTGGGCTTCGGCGAGATCATCCGCATCTTCCTGAACAACCTGAACGCGCCGGTCAACATCACCAACGGACCGCAGGGCATCAACCGCATCGACACCTTCAAGGTCGGCGAGTTCGCCTTCGGCCGCACGGAAAGCCTGCTGGGCCTGCGCGTGACGGGACCCGAAAAGTATTACTACCTGCTGCTCGCGGTGACGCTGATCATCATCGTGGTCTGCGTGCGCCTGCAGAATTCGCGCATCGGCCGCGCCTGGGAAGCGATCCGCGAAGACGAGATCGCGGCCAAGGCCATGGGCATCAATACCCGCAACATCAAGCTGCTGGCGTTCGCGATGGGCGCGTCCTTCGGCGGCGTGGCGGGCGCCTTGTTCGCCTCGATGCAGGGCTTCGTCAGCCCCGAGAGCTTTTCGCTGATGGAATCCATCTCGATCCTGTGCATGGTGGTGCTGGGCGGCATGGGCCACATCCCGGGCGTGATCCTGGGCGCGTTGATCCTGGCCGCGCTGCCCGAGTTCCTGCGCGCGGTGGTCGAACCGGTGCAGCACATGCTGTTCGGCGCCGTGGTGCTGGACCCCGAGGGCATACGCATGCTGCTGTTCGGCCTGGCCATGGTGTGCGTGATGCTGTTCCGTCCGGCCGGCCTGTGGCCGTCGGCGGTGCGCAAGCGTGAACTTGCAACCAAGACCCAGGGAGGCGGAGCATGAGCAAACTGCTGCAAGCCCAGGGACTGGGCAAGCGCTTCGGCGGCCTGCAGGCGCTGTCGGACGTCAGCTTCGACATCGAGCAAGGCGAGATCTACGGCCTGATCGGCCCGAACGGCGCGGGCAAGACCACGCTGTTCAATGTGCTCACCGGCCTGTACATCCCGGAAGAGGGCAGCTGCACGTTCAACGGCGAGTCCATGTCCGGCAAGAAGCCGCATGAAGTCGCCTATGCGGGCCTGGCGCGCACCTTCCAGAACATCCGCCTGTTCGCCAACCTGAGCGCGATCGAGAACGTGATGATCGGCCGCCACATGCGCACCAAGTCGGGCGTATTGGGCGCCGTGTTGCGCACGCGCGGCACGCGGGCCGAAGAGGCCGCCACCGAAGCGCGGGCGCAGGAACTGCTGGACTACGTAGGCATCGGCCATCGCGCCAACGACGTGGCGCGTTCGTTGCCCTACGGCGACCAGCGGCGCCTGGAGATCGCGCGGGCGCTGGCCACCGATCCCAAGCTGCTGGCGCTGGACGAACCGGCGGCCGGCATGAACGCATCGGAAACCGTGGTGCTGCGCAAATTGGTCGAGAAGATCCGCGCCGACGGCATCACCGTGCTGCTGATCGAGCACGACATGAAGCTCGTCATGGGCCTGTGCGACCGCGTGCTGGTGCTCGAATACGGCAAGGTGCTGGCCATGGGCAAACCCGCCCAGGTGCAGCGCGATCCCAAGGTCATTGAAGCGTATCTGGGCGCAGGCGCCGCGCAGGATCCGCAGATTCATCAGGAGCGCCCGGCATGACGGCAGCATCCCAACCCTTACTGGAATTGCGGGGCCTGCAGGTCTCTTATGGCGGCATCCGCGCGGTGCGCGGCATCGACCTGCGCGTGGACCAGGGCGAACTGGTTTGCCTGATCGGCGCCAATGGCGCCGGCAAGAGCACGACGCTGCGCGCCATCTGCGGACTGGTGCCGCTGGCGGGCGGTGAAGTGGTCTACGGCGGCCAGTCCGTCGGCGGCCAGAAGTCGCATGAGCTGGTGCGCCGCGGTCTGGTGATGGTGCCGGAAGGGCGCGGCATCTTCGGCCAGCTCACGATCGAGGAAAACCTGGCGATGGGGGCCTATATCCGTCGCGATGCGGCCCAGATCCGCCAGGACACCGACCGCGTCTTCACGCTGTTCCCGCGCCTGGCGGAGCGCCGCAAGCAGGCGGCCGGCACGCTGTCCGGGGGCGAGCAGCAGATGGTGGCGATGGGCCGCGCGATGATCGCGCGCCCCAAGCTGCTGTTGCTGGACGAGCCTTCGATGGGCTTGGCGCCGCTGATGGTGGAGAAGGTCTTCGAGGTGGTACGCACCATCGCCAGCGAAGGCGTCACCATCCTGCTGATCGAGCAGAATGCGCGCCTGGCGCTGGAAAACAGCCATCGCGGCTACGTGATGGAATCGGGCGAGATCATCCTGTCTGGTCCGGCCGGCGACATGCTGCACGATCCCAAGGTGCGGGCGGCCTATCTGGGCGAGTCCGAGTAGGGCGCGGCCGGGATCTTGGGGCGGGCGCGGCAGGGCTTCGAGCTTGCCGACGCCAGCGTTCTTGAGCCGCGGAGGCTGCCCTGCGTCATTCCGATGCTCGCCCCGGCGGGGCTGCGCTTCGGATGACTCCGGGGTCCTCGGCTGGCAGTCGCTTAATGCGCTGGCTTTGGACCCCGTTCATGGGCAGACATCGTGAGCCGGTGGCCGGACGGAGGGATCCGAAGCGCAGCCCCACAGGGGCGAGCATCGGAATCCCGCAGTCCGGACGCCGGCGGCTCAAGAGCTCAGCCTCATAAAACCGAAATGGCAGGGCTTCGAGCTTGCGGATGTCAGGGTTCTTTAGCCGCCGAGGCTGCCCTGCGCCATTCCGATGCTCGCCCCAATGGGGCTGCGCTTCGGATGACTCCGGGGTCCTCGGCTGGCAGTCGCTTAATGCGCTGGCTTTGGACCCCGTTCATGGGCAGACATCGTGAGCCGGTGACCGGACGGAGGGATCCGAAGCGCAGCCCCACCGGGGCGAGCATCGGAATTCCGCAGTCCGGACGCCGGCGACTCAAGAACCCCAGCCGTACAAAACCGAACGTCAGCAATTCAGCCAAAAACGTCCTAAGCCGGCGCGCGTTCACGGTCCACGGCCGCGACCACGCCCGCATCGATCAGCGCTTCGATTTCCTTGGCGTCGTAGCCGAACTCTCCCAGAATCGCGATGCTGTCCTCGCCCAGCCGCGGCGCCGCGCGGTGGTATTGCGCGGGCGTGGCCGACAGCTTCACCGGCATGCCTACCGTGCGCACCGTGCCCGCGACCGGGTGCTCCTGTTCCACCACCATGCCGCGCGCCAGCGTCTGCGGATGCGATAGCGCCTGGGCGATGGAGTGCACAGGGCCCGCAGGCACGCCGGCCGTGTCGAATACGTCCAGCCACTCCTCCGCGCTGCGCGTCTTGAGGATGGCGGACATATCCTCTACCAGTTGATCGCGGTTCTGCATGCGGTCGCGATTGCGGGCGTAGCGGGCATCCTCGGCCCATTCCGGCTTGCCCAGCGCCTGGGTGATGCGCTGCCAGTTCTTCTCGTTGGCGCCGCCGATGATGATCCAGTCGGTCGCGGTGGGGAAGGCCTGGTAGGGCGCGCTCAGCACGTGCGCCGAACCCGTGGGGCCGGGGGACACGCCGCTGCCGAAGTAGATGGCGGCGTGCCAGTACAGCTGCTGCAGGCTGGCTTCCAGCAAGGACGTTTCCACGATCTGGCCTTCGCCCGTGCGCTGCTTGTGCTGGTAGGCCGCCAGCACGCCGAAAGCCGCCAGCAAGCCGGCGTTGATGTCCGCGACGGAGTTGCCGGTGCGCAGCGGCGGCCCGCCCGGTTCCCCGGTGATCGCCATCAGGCCGGAGAAGCCCTGCGCCACCAGGTCGAAGCCGCCCTTGTCGGCATAGGGGCCGGTGGTGCCGTAGCCCGACACCGCGCAATAGATCAGGCCCGGGTTTTCCTGGCGCAGCCGGTCGTAGCCCAGGCCCAGCTTTTCCATCGTGCCCTTGCGGAAGTTCTCGGTCACCACGTCGGCGTCGCGGATCATGCGCAGCAGGACCTTCTTGCCCTCCGGATGCTTCAAGTCCAGCGCGATGGCGCGCTTGTTGCGGTTGAGCATGAGATAGGGCGCCGAGATGCCGTTGATCTGCGGGTCCCGGTACTGGCGCGAATCGTCGCCGCCGTCGATCTTCTCGACCTTGATGACGTCGGCGCCCATGTCGGCCAGCATCATGCCGCAGGTCGGGCCGGCCATGATCTGCGACAGCTCGATCACGCGCATGCCGGAAAGGGCGCCGGCGGGGCGCTGGGTATCGTTATGCATGAGTCCTCCTTGCATGGGGTTCAGCGGGCGTTGAATTGCGGCTTGGCTTTGGCCAGGAAGGCCTGGTAGCCCGTGCGGAAATCCTCGGTGTCGAAGCAGTCGAAGGCTTCGTCGCGGTCGGCGTCGGTCAGGGCTTTGCCCTGCACCAGATTGCGGATGAACTTCTTGTGCCAGCGCGCGACCAGCGGCGCGCCGTCGGCGATGCGGCGGGCGGCGGCCTGGGCTTCGGAGGCGACCTGATCGTCGGGCGCCACGCGCGTGACCACGCCCAGGCGCAGCGCTTCCTGCGCGTCGAAGATGGTGCCTTCCAGCAGCACCTGCAGCGCGGCGGTCGGGCCCACCAGGCGCACCAGCGGCGCCAGTTCCGAGTACGACATCACCAGCCCCAGGTTCTTGATGGGCACGCCGAAGCGCGAACTCTGGCCGCAGATGCGGATGTCGGCCAGGCTGGCGATCTCCAGCCCGCCGCCCACGCAGATGCCGTGTATCTGCGCTACCACCGGATGGCGGCAGTTGCCGATGGCTTCTATGGTCCGGCGCATCACGGCGCCGTACTCGATGGCCTGGCGCTTGTTGCTGCGCGCGGTCTCGAATTCGCTGATGTCATTGCCCGGGGAGAAGGCCTTTTCGCCCGCGCCGCGCAGCAGCACGCAGCGCACGCTGTCGTCGGCGTCCAGCTCCAGGAAGGCGTCGCCCAGCAGCCGCCAGCTGTCTATGGTGAAGGCGTTGAGCTTTTCCGGGCGGTTCAGCACCACGGTCGCGATGTCGCCGTCGCGCTGGCACAGGATGGGGGAGGTGTCGGAAGTGGGGGTAGCGCTCATGGTGTTCCTTTGCGTGGGCGGGGCGCACCCCCGCCGGGTTGCTGCGGGCTTACTGCTTGGTCAGGCCCAGGCTGGCGGTGAGCTTGCCGTACTTGCTCCATTCGTCCTGGACGTAGCTGGCGAAGGCCGCGGGGGTGGCCGGACCGCCGCCCAGTTCCATGCCCTGGTCGGCCAGCTTGGCCTTGATCTCGGGATCGGCCAGCGTCTGGCTGAGCGCTTGGTCGAGCTTGTCCAGCACCGGCTTGGGCAGCTTGGCCGGGGCCAGCACCGCATACCACTGCACGATGTCCAGACCCTTGATGCCGGACTCGGCCAGCGTCGGCACGTCGGGCAGGCGCTTGCTGCGTTCGGTGCTGGTCACAGCCAGCGGCCGCAACTTGCCGGCCTGGATCTGGTTGATGGCGCCGGGCAGGGTGTCGAAGTTCATGTCCACGCTGCCGCCCAGCAGGTCGGTCATGGCCTGGCCGCTGCCCTTGTACGGCACGTGCTCCATGCTGACGCCCGCGATCTGAGAGAAGCGCGCGGCGCTCAGGTGTTGCGGGCTGCCCATGCCGGAGGAGGCGTAGGTCAGCTGCTTGGGTTTGGCGCGGGCGTCGTCCACCAGGTTCTGCACGCTGGCGTAGCTGTGCTTGGCCGGATTGACCACCAGCACGTTGGGCACCGACCCGATGTAGCGCACCGGCGTGAAGTCTTTGATCGGGTCGACGCTGGACTGCACCACATAGGGCGCGGCGACGGTGGACTGCATATTGGCCAGCAGCAGCGTGTAGCCGTCCGGATCGGCCTTGGCCACGAAGTCGGCCGCGATCAGGCCGGAAGCGCCGGGCTTGTTCTCGACCACGACCTGCTGGCCCAGCAGCGCCGACAGGCGCGCGGACAGGATGCGCGCCGATACGTCGGTGCCGCCGCCGGGCACGAAACCGACGATCAGGCGTACCGGCCGTTCCGGCCATTTGGATGCGTCCTGCGCCAGGGCGGGACTGGCGGCGGCCAGGCCGGCGGTCAACGCCAGGGCGCCGGCCCAGGCGCGAGCGTGCTTGTGCATGTGGGTCTCCTTTGGTGGTTGTCAGCCTGCCCGCGTGTTGCTTGATCTATGATTGGGTCAGGTTGGTATGCCTTTGGTGTTTGGTATACCAGATACAAAAATAGTCGAAATAGCGAGTGGCAACAACTCATGGCTAACCCTGAAGTTATGGACCAGTCCGTCCCCGATTTGGCCATTCATCACCCCACCCTGCCGGCCGTGGTGGCGGAAAAATTGCGGCAGCTCATCATCGACGGCACCTTCAAGCCGGGCACCTGGCTGAACGAGCGGGACCTGTGCGACCAGTTGAAGATTTCACGCACGCCGCTGCGCGAGGCCTATCGCATGCTGGCTTCCGACGGCCTGGTGACTCTGCAGCCCAAGCGCGGCGCGATGGTGATCGAGTTGTCGGCCGACGATGTCGAGAACATCTTCGATGTGCTGTCGGTGCTGGAGGGGCTGGCGGTGCGCAGCGCCGCCGAGCGCGCCACGGACGCGGAACTGGCGCATATCGCACAATTGCACGCGCAGATGCTGCAAGGGTATGAACAGCGCGACATCCGCGCGTATTTCGCGGCCAGCATGGGCACGCATATCGCCATCAACCGGGCGGCCCACAACCCGGCGCTGACGCATTCGTATGACCGCTTGAACCTGCAGGTGCAGGCGTTGCGCTACAAGTCGAACTTCGATATCGACGAATGGACGGCGGCGGTGGCCGACCACGAGGCCTTCGTGCAGGCGCTGATGCAGCGCGACGGCGAGCTTGCGGAGTCGCTCATCCGCAGGCATGTGGGCAGCAAGAAGACCTACAACCTGCGCGGGCGCGGGGCCCAAGGCTTGAAGTGACCTGTCATCGCGCGGACGGCGCGGGCCCAGGGCTCGGCCGTCCGCCCGCTGGCGCGCTCAGGCCGGCTGCGCCACCACGCGCTTCCTGCCTATCATCAGCGCAATGACGGCGGCGATCAGGCCCGTCATGCCAGAGATGACGAAGGCCATCAGATAGCTGCCCTGGGCTTCGCGCACGGCGCCCGCCATCCAGGCGGCGCTGGCGGCGCCCAGTTGGTGGCCGGCGACGATCCAGCCGAACACGATGGACGCGTCGCGCTCGCCGAAGGCTTCGGTCGTCAGGCGCAGCGTGGGCGGCACCGTGGCGATCCAGTCCAGGCCGAAGAAGATGGCGAAGATCGACAGGCTGTAGAACGAGAAGTCGGAATAGGGCAGGTAGATCAGCGACAGTCCGCGCAGGCCGTAGTAGACGAACAGCAGCTTGCGTGGGTCGTAGCGGTCGGTGAGCCAGCCGGACGCCGTGGTGCCGATCAGGTCGAAGATGCCCATCAACGCCAGGAGGCCCGCGGCCTGCACCTCGGGCATGCCGTGGTCGCCGCAAAGCGCGATCAGGTGCGTGCCGATCAGGCCGTTGGTGGTGAATCCGCACACGAAGAAGGTCGCGAACAGGAACCAGAAGGTGCGGGTGCGCGAGGCCCGCGCCAGTGCGCCGAAGGTGGCGGCCAGCATGCCGGTGCGCGGCGCGGCGGGCGCGGGCGGCGCATGCGGATCGCTGCCGAAGGGGACCAGCCCGACGCTGGCAGGGCGGTCCGGCACCAGCCACCAGGCCAGCGGCACCAGGGCCGCCGCCGCCGCCGCCACGGTCCACACCACGCGCGTCCAGTCGCCCGACGAGGCCAGCGCGGCCAGCACCGGCAGGAACACCAGCGTGCCGGTGGCGGAACTGGCGGTCAGCAGGCCCATCATCACGCCGCGGTGCTTGGTGAACCAGCGGTTGACAACGGTGGCGCCCAGCACCACGGCGACCGCGCCGGACCCCAGGCCCGAGAACACCCCCCAGGTCAGCAGCAGATGCCAGGACTGGGTCATGAAGGCGCTGGCCGCGCTGGACGCAGCCATCAGCATCAGCGCGCCGATCAGCACGCGCCGCAAGCCAAAGCGCTCCATCGCGGCGGCCGCGAACGGTCCCACCATGCCATACAGGAAGATGCCGACCGCGGCGGCCAGCGAGATGGTGCTGCGGCTCCAGCCAAAGGTTTCTTCCAGAGGCACCAGCAACACGCTGGGCGAGGAACGCAGGCCGGCGGATACCAGCAGGGACAGGAAAATCACCGCGACGACGACAAAAGCGTACTTCTGGCCGGCGCGCCGGAAAGGGACGGGAGGGTGGGCTATACTCATGTTACTGACCGGTACGTATTGGGGTTTGCGAATAGTACGTACCGGTCAGTAACATCGTCAAGCGATTTTTAGTCGATCCGTCATCCGGAAAGGAGCCCATCCATGGCCAGTAAAACCTCGAGCGCCGATCGGCCCGCATCCAAGCCGCCGCTGGCGGCCGAGCGCATCCGCAAGACCGCGCGCGAAATGTTCTACCGGGACGGCATCCGGGCGGTGGGCGTGGACGCCATCGTCAGCGAAGCGGGCGTGACCAAACCCAGCCTGTACCGCAGCTTTTCGTCCAAGGACGAACTGGCGGCGGCCTATCTGCGCGACTATGACGCTGAATTCTGGGCGCGTTTCGACGCGGCCTGCGCGGCGCATCCGGGCGATCCCCGGGCCCAGATCCTGGCCTACCTGACCGGCCTGGGCGTGCGCGCGGTGCAGAGCGGCTACCGGGGCTGCGGACTGACGAACGCGGCGGTGGAATACCCCGAGGCCGGTCATCCCGCCCGCGCCGTGGCGGTGGAACACAAGGCCGAGCTGCGGCGGCGCCTGGCCGCCATGGCGGCGGAAATGGGGGCGGCCGATCCCGACGCGCTGGGCGATGGCCTGTTGCTGTTGTTCGAAGGGGCCTTCGTCTCCAGCCAGCTATTTGGCGAAGGCGGGCCAGCCGGCCGGGTCGCGCAGATGGCGGACATGCTGATCCAGGCGCATCTCGCACAGCCCTGACGGGCGCTTTCGGAAGGGGCAGCACAAGAAAGGTGCAGGCAGCAGTGCACATGTGCACCATTTTTGGTGTTTGTACCCATTGCGCAACGCACAAAAAAATGGTTAAGAAATTTATTGCGGCGCAGCAAGCACAGGTCTAAGATGGACTCGTGTTGTTCCACATCGCTTTCTCAAGGAGAGAACCATGAGCGATACCGCGCTGAAGAATGCCCGCATGTCGGATGAGCTGGAACGTACCCTGATCCATGACGCGATCATCGCGGAAAGCCTGTCCGGCCACGCGTCCGGCTCGCGCTGGCTGCGCCTGAAAGTGCGCCTGGCCGCCTTCGGCGGCGCCGTGGGCGAGGTGTTGCACGACATGGACGCCGGCCGCCGCCAGCACCCCGTGGTCTCCGCCTACCACTGAGCCCGACAGCGGGTACGAGAAAAACGCCAGCATCGCTGGCGTTTTTTTATGCCTGCCGATCCCCGGGGTTCAGACCAGCATGTCCGCCACCAGATAGCCATCCAGCAGCAGGATGCCGACCGTGGCCGCAACCGCGGCCCAGCCCCAGGCGCCGCGCAACACGTACTTGCCCATCAGGCTCTTGCGGCAAGCCAGCAGCACCAGCGGCCCCAGCGCGAAGGGCAGGGCCAGGCTCAGGATGACCTGGCTCAGCACCAGCAGGCCGTCCGGATCCTGGCCGCCGGTGAAGGCCAGCAGGCCGACCGCCGCGGCGCCCGCCACCAGCCGCGTCGCCAGTGCGCGGCGGCGGTCCGACCAGCCGCTGCCCACCTGGAAGCCTTGGGACAGGATGCGTCCGGCCAGCACGCCAGTGATGGTGGAGCTTTGGCCCGCGGCATACAGCGCCACGGCGAACACGATGGCCGCGCCGATGCCCAGGGTCTGGCCGATCACGGCATGCGCGTCGTCCAGGCTGGACACGATGATGCCCGAGCCCGACAGCGAGGCGGCGGCGACGATCATGATGGCGGCGTTGATCAGCATGGCCAGGCCCAGCGACACGACGGTGTCGTTGCGCGCCACGCGCATGGCCAGGTCGCGGGCGCTGGGCGGCAATTGCTGCGCACGCTGCGCGAGCGATCCGGAATGCAGGTACAGGTTGTGCGGCATCAGGGTCGCGCCAAGTATCCCCAGCGCGATCAGGAAGCCCTGCGGGTCGCGCAGCGCGCGGCCGGTCTGCGTGACGCCGTGCGCCACTTCCGTCCAGGTCGGGTTGGCCTTGAACAGCAGGAACACGAAGGACATGGCGACCACCGACAGCAGCAGGGCAATGAAGCGCTCGTGCTTGTCGGCGTTGCCGCGCGTCAGCGCCAGCACGGCAAACGTGCCGACGCCGGTCACCGCAACGCCCGCGATCAGCGGCAGCCCGAAGAGCAGGCGCAGCGCGATTGCGCCGCCGATGAGTTCGGCCAGGGCAGTCGCCAGGATCGCCGCCTCGCCGGCCAGCCAGGCGGCCTTGGCCAGGCGCGGCGACAGGTGGCGGGCCGTCAGCGTGGCCAGGTCCTGCCCCGTTGCCAGCGCCAGGCGCGACACCAGGATCTGGAAGCCCAGCGCCAGCAGCGCCGAGGTGATGACGACCAGCAGCAACCCGTAGCCGAAGCCGCTGCCGCCCGCGATGTCGGTGGCCCAGTTGCCCGGATCGATATAGCCCACGGCCACCAGGATGCCGGGGCCGGCGATGCGGCGCAGGCCCGCCGATACTTGGACGTCCTGCGCCAGCGCGGTCCTGCCGCCGGATATCGCGTAGATGAATTGGCCCATGCTCGCTCCTGAGAATGATTCTCATCATCCTCTTGGGGGACGGCATCGTCAAATTGATTTTTGGCAAGCAGGGGATAGGGCGGCCCAATGGCGCCATCCTTCTCGGACGGGCCATGGGCTGCACCGGGGATCAGGACTTGAGCTTGGCGTCCATGGAGATCTTGGCGTTCAGCACCTTGGACACGGGGCATCCTTTTTCCGCCTTGCGGGCCGCGTCCTCGAAGGCCTGGGCGCTGGCGCCGGGAATGACGGCTTCCACCGTCAGATGGACAGCGGTGATGGCAAAGCCGTCATCCACCTTGTCCAGCGTGACTTCGGCCTTGGTGTCCAGGCTTTGCGCGACCATGCCTGCTTCGGACAGGATGTTGGACAGGGCCATGGTGAAGCAGCCGGCGTGAGCCGCGCCCAGCAATTCCTCGGGATTGGTGCCCGGGGTGTCGCCGAAGCGGGTGTTGAAGCCGTAGGCCTGTTCCTTGAGCGCGCCGCTCTGCGTGGAGATCGTGCCCTTGCCGGTCTTCAGGTCGCCCGACCAGTGGGCGGTTGCGGTTTTCTTCATGCGTGACTCCTGTAGAAGGACCGCGCCCGTCGCGCGCGCGGCCGGTGTGGGAGGGCGCGGGCCGCCCGCTGGGGGCGGGGCGCGCTGCCTGGAATGGCATGAACGATGATAAGGCGGCTGCGGGCGCCAGGCGCGGAAAGCGTCTGCGCGCAACGGCAAGCCTATGTAACCGCAGACCGGCTTTCTTGATGCGCGTCGCAAGGCGGTACGCGGCCATCAGGCAAAATACAGGCATCTGCTCACACCTCGCCGAGAACTGCTGTCATGTCTTACAAGCTCGTCCGCTACGCCTGCGCCATTGCGCTGGCCGTTCCCGCCTTGTCCGCCCAGGCTGAAATCGTCATCGGCGTGGACGTGTCCACCACCGGTCCGGCCGCCGCCATCGGCATCCAGACCAATAACGCGATCCGCTTGTGGCCGGCCACGCTGGGCGGCGAGCCAGCCCGCTACGTGGTGCTGGACGACGGCACCGACGTCAGCCGCGCGGTGAAGAACATGCGCAAGCTGACCTCGGAAGACAAGGTCGACGCCATCGTCGGCCCCAACACCACGGCCGCCGCGCTGGCCGGCCTGGACGTGCTGGCCGAAACCGGCACGCCCATGATTGCGCTGGCCGCCTCCAGCGTCATCGTCGAGCCGCTGTCCGATCCGAAGCGCGCCTGGGCCTTCAAGATGCCGCAGAACGATTCGTTGATGGCCACCGCGCTGGTCGCGGACATGAAGAAGAAGGGTCTGAAGAACGTGGCTTTCATCGGCTTCGCGGATTCCTACGGCGACAGCTGGTGGAAGGAGTTCACCGCCGCTGCCGGGACCGACCTGAAGATCGTGGCGCAGGAGCGCTTCCAGCGCACCGACGCGTCGGTGGTCGGACAAGTCCTGAAGGTCATCGCCGCCAAGCCGGACGCCGTGCTGATCGCCGGCGCCGGCACCCCGTCTGCCTTGCCGCAGAAGACGCTGCTGGAACGTGGCTACACCGGCGCCATCTACCAGACGCACGGCATAGGCACGTTGGAATTCCTGCAGGTCGGCGGCGCGGACGTGGAGGGAACCCTGTTCCCCACCGGCCCTGGCGTGGTGGCGCGCGAGCTGCCCGACGACAACCCGGTCAAGAAGGTGGCGGTGGCCTTTGCCGACAAGTACGAAGCGCGCTACGGCGCCAACACGCTGACCCAGTTCGCGGGCGACGCCTATGGCGCCTGGATGCTGCTGGACTCGGCGGTGGCGCGGGCGCTCAAGACCGGGGCCAAGCCCGGCACGCCGGAATTCCGCGCGGCGCTGCGGGATGCCCTGGAAAACACGCGCGACCTGGTCGTGCCCAATGGCGTGCTCAACATCACCAAGGACAACCACCAGGGTTTCGACGAGCGCGCCCGCGTCATGGGCATCGTCCGGAACGGCCGTTTTTCCTACGCGGAATAAGTGGGGACATATAAGTCTACGATTCGTAACTTGTCCTGACGCCCATAGGGCGGCGAAGCAAAAAGCAGGCTGCGGCCTGCTTTTTTTCGGGCATATGATTCGTGTCGAAATCATTTAATAGCGTATTATTTTTAGTGAATCCATATACCTCGAAATAAATACAGGAGAAACTGCCATGAGCCTGATCCGATCCAGACGTATGCTGGCCGCCTTGAGCCTGGGGGTGCTGGCGGCATGTTCCGACTCGGGATCCGACAAGGCTGCTCCGGCAGCGAATGCGCCCGCCGCGGCGTCCACCCTGGAAGCCGCCAAGGCCGCCGGCAAGATACGCATCGGCTACGCCAACGAAGCGCCGTTCGCCTTCATGGACAGCAAGGAAGCCAAGGTCACGGGCGAATCCGTGGAGATCGCCCGGGTGGTGCTCAAACGCATGGGCATCAACGAAGTGGAGGGCGTCCTGACCGAGTTCGGCTCGCTCATTCCGGGCCTGCAGGCCAAGCGCTTCGACATCATCGCCGCGGGCATGTACGTCACGCCCGAACGCTGCCAGCAGGTGGCGTTCTCGGACCCCACTTATGGGGTGGGCCAGTCCTTCCTGGTCAAGCAAGGCAATCCCAAGAATCTGCACAGCTATGAAGACGTGATGAAGAATCCCGACGCCAAGCTCGGCGTGGTGGTCGGCGCGATCGAAGCGGAGTACGCCTCCAAGATCAAGGTGCCGCCCGCCCAGGTGGTGGTGTTCCCGGATGCGGTCAGCGCGCTGTCCGGCGTGCAGGCGGGCCGCGCCGACGCCTATGCGGCCACGGCGCTCACGGTCAACGACCTGATGGGCAAGACCAGCGCGGCCAGCGGCCTGGAGAAGGCCGATCCGTTCAAGGATCCCGTCATCGACGGCAAGGACGTGCGCGGCTACGGCGCCTATGCCTTCCGCAGCGACGACAAGGCCTTTGCCGACGCCTTCAACGCTGAGCTGGCAAAGTTCATCGGCACCGAAGAACACCAGAAACTCGTGGCGCCTTTTGGCTTCACAGCAGAGGAACTGCCCAAGGGGGTCACGGCCGCCAAGCTGTGCGCCGGCCAGTAAGGGGGCGCGCATGCGGCTGATATCCGAGCATTTCGCCGAGCTGGCGCCACCGCTCCTGCAGGGGCTGGCGGTGACCCTGGAGATCATGGCAGGCGCCGTGGTGCTGGCCGTGCCGCTGGCACTGACCGCGGGCATCGGGCGCCTGTCGTCCGTGCGCCCGCTGCGCTGGATCGCGGCGGTCTACGTCGAGGTGTTTCGCGGCACTTCGGCCCTGGTGCAGCTCTTCTGGTTCTACTTCGTGCTGCCGCTGTTCGGCGTGCAACTGCCGGCCATGCTGGTGGGCATCGTGGTGCTGGCGCTGAACGCCGGCGCCTATGGCGCGGAAGTGGTGCGCGGCGCGATCCGCGCGGTGCCGCCGGGCCAGCGCGAAGCCGGCATCGCGCTGAACCTGACGCGCGGCCAGATCATGCGCCGCATCGTGGTGCCGCAGGCCGTGCCGGCCATGCTGCCGCCTGCGGGCAACCTGTTGATCGAGCTGTTGAAGAACACCGCGCTGGTGTCCCTCATCACCATCACGGACCTGACCTTCCGCGGCCAGCTGCTGCGCAGCGAGACCCTGCGCACCACCGAGATCTTCACCCTGATGCTGCTGATGTACTTCGCCGTGGCGCTGCTGATCACGGCCGGCGTGCGTCTGCTGGAACGCAAGGTGCGCGTGCGATGAAGCCGGTATTCGATTGGTCCTTCGCCCTGGAGATCCTGCCCACGCTGGGCTCCGCGCTGGTCATCACGATCGAGGCCACGCTGCTGGGCATGCTGGTGGCTGTGACGCTGGGCCTGGTGTTGGCCTTGCTGCGGCGTTCGCGGCTGCGCATCGTGTCCCTGCCCACCGCCTTCGTGATCGAGTTCGTGCGCAGCACGCCTCTGCTGGTGCAGATGTACTTCTTGTTCTACGTGCTGCCGCTGACCGGCGTGCGGATGTCGCCGCTGGCCACCGGCATCACCGCGCTGGGCCTGCACTACGCGACCTATTGCGCCGAGGTCTACCGCGCCGGCATCGAAGCCGTGCCGCGCGGCCAATGGGAGGCCGCCACCGCGCTGAACATGTCGCGCTGGCGCACGGCCGTGGGCGTGGTGCTGCCGCAGGCGATTCCGCCTGTGGTGCCGGCGCTGGGCAATTACCTGGTGGCCATGTTCAAGGACACGCCGCTGCTGTCGGCGATCACCGTGGTGGAACTGCTGCAGCAGAGCAAGATGATCGGCTCTGCCACCTTCCGCTACACCGAGCCCCTGACCCTGGTGGGCCTGCTGTTCCTGGCGTTGAGCCTGGTGGCGGCCTGGGGCGTGCGCGGCCTGGAGGCCCGCCTGCAACGATATGGAGGAAAGCGATGAGCGCGAGCGTAAGCATCAAGAACCTGCGCAAGCAGTACGGAGAACTGGAGGTGCTGCGCGGCATCAACCTGGAGATACCGGCCGGCCAGACCGTGGCAGTGATCGGCCCCTCCGGCTCGGGCAAATCGACCTTGCTGCGCGTGCTGATGACGCTGGACCAGCCCACCAGCGGCGACATCGAGATCGACGGCGTGCCCATGTGGACCGACGCGCAGGGCCGCCCCGCCGGCCTCAATTCAGAGCATCTGCGCAAGGTGCGCGGCAAGATCGGCATGGTGTTCCAGCACTTCAACCTGTTCCCGCACATGACGGCGCTGGCCAATGCCATGGAGGCCCCGGTGCACGTGCTGGGCATGTCGCGCGACCAGGCGCGCGAGCGCGCCGTGGAATACCTGGAGATGGTCGGGCTGGGCGACAAGCTCGATGTCTATCCCGCGCAGTTGTCGGGCGGGCAGAAGCAGCGCGTGGGCATAGCGCGCGCGCTGGCCATGTGCCCCGACATCATGCTGTTCGACGAGGTGACCTCCGCGCTGGACCCGGAGCTGGTGGGCGGCATCCTGCAGATCCTGCGCGACCTGTCGGCCCGGCGCAGCATGACGATGATCATCGTCACCCACCAGATGAAGTTCGCAGAACGCAGCTCGGACCGGACCCTGTTCTTCGACGAGGGCAACATCGTCGAGGACGCCGAATCGGCGGTGCTGTTCAGCCAGCCCAAGGAAGCGCGCACGCGCCAGTTCCTGGATTCGGTGATCGAAGGGCAGTAGCGCGGCGCTTGCGTGCCAGCCTTGACCCCGCCCGGGGCTGCGGTATTCAGGTTCCCGGGCGGGTCGGGGCGCTATGCTGTCGCATCCCACGCCCCGGAGGCTCCAGCATGTCCCTGCTTTTCAGTCCCACGTCCATCGGCCAGCTGGAGCTGGCCAACCGCATCGTCATCGCGCCCATGTGCGAGTACTCGGCTGAGGAAGGCCTGGCGACCGACTGGCACATGATCCACCTGGGGCATCTGGCCTTGTCCGGCGCGGCGCTGCTGTTCGTGGAAGCCACCGCCGTGGAGCCCGACGGCCGCATCACCCCGGGAGACCTGGGCCTGTGGTCCGATGAAACCGAGGCGGCCATCGGCCGCGTCGTTGCAGCCATCCGCCGCTATGCGCCCATCAAGCTGGGCATACAGCTGGGCCACGCGGGCCGCAAGGCGTCCAGCGAAGCGCCCTGGAACGGCGGCCAACTGGTGCCGCCCGAGGCCGGCGGCTGGCAGGGCTGGGCGCCTTCGGCCGTGCCGCACAACGCGTCGGAACCGCCGCCCCACGCGCTGGACACGGCGGGTCTGGCCCGCGTGCGCGACGCCTTCGTGGCCAGCGCCAGGCGCGCCGTGCGGCTGGGCTTCGACGCGATCGAACTGCACGCCGCGCACGGCTATCTGCTGCATCAGTTCCTGTCGCCGCTGTCCAACCGACGCGACGACGCCTACGGCGGTTCGCTCGAGAACCGCATGCGCTTTCCGCTGGAAGTCTTCCAGGCGCTGCGCGAGGCCATTCCGCCGTCGGTGACGCTAGGTGTGCGCGTGTCGGCCACCGACTGGGTCGAAGGCGGCTGGGACCTGGAACAGACCTTGGTCCTGGCGCAAGCCTTGAAGGAACGCGGCTGTGAATTCATAGATGTGTCCAGCGGCGGCGTCTCGTCCCAGCAGAAGATACCCGTGGGGCCGAACTACCAGGTGCCGTTCGCCGACGAAATCAAGCGCAAGGTGGGCATGCCGACCATCACGGTGGGCCTGATCACCGAGGCGCAGCAGGCCGAAGACATCCTGCAGAACGGCCAGTCCGACATGGTCGCGCTGGCGCGCGGCATGTTGTACGACCCGCGCTGGCCGTGGCACGCCGCGGCGCAACTGGGCGGCCAGGTCAGCGCGCCGCGCCAGTACTGGCGTTCGCAGCCGCGTGACCAGAAGGCGCTGTTTGGCGATACGCGCTTCGGACAACGCTAGGCGCAACCGGCAGGCTGGCAGCCTGCCGGACTCTGTTTATTGAGGCCGCCTGCCTTCGTAGGCGTTTTGCAGCAGCGCCCGCAAGGCCTCGCGTTCCAGCGGCCGCGGATTGGGGTAGGGCGTCTGCATGGCGATGTCGCAGGCGCGGTCCAGGTCTTCCTGGCGCATGCCGATGTCGCGCAAAGCCGTGGGCGCGCCCAGCGTGCTGGCCAGATCGAACACGCCTGCCGCCGCAGCCGGCGCGCCCAGCGCTGCGGCGATGCGCTCCATGGCCCGCGGCGCGGCCGCGGCGTTGTAGGCCAAGGCTTGCGGCAGCACCACGGTGTGGACTTCCGCGTGCGGCAGGTTGAAGCTGCCGCCCAGCGTGTGGCAGAGCTTGTGATGCAGCGCCATGCCCACGCTGCCCAGCACCGTGCCGCACAGCCAGGCGCCGTAGAGCGCGTCGCTGCGCGCCTGCAGCAGTTCCGCGCCTTGGGAGCCTGCGTGGATGGCGGGCAGCGCCTGCGCCAGCGCGCGTATGCCTTCCTGCGCCATCAGGTCCATGATCGGATTGCCGTCGCGCGCGTACAGGCCTTCCGCCGCATGGGCAATGGCGTTGATGCCGCTGGTCACGCTCATCGACACCGGCAGCGACAGGCTCAGTTCTGGGTCGTACACCACGCTGCGCGGCAGCACCCGGTCATCCTTGCCGGTCTTCTTCAGGCCGCTCTCGGTGAGACCGTAGATCGGCGTCATCTCCGAGCCCGCATAGGTCGTGGGAACGGCAATGACCGGCAGGCCCGAGTCCAGCGCGATGGCCTTGCCCAGCCCGATGGTGGAGCCGCCGCCCACGGCCACCGCGCAATCGGCGCCCAGCTCGCGCGCCGCTTCCCGCGCCTGGCGCGCGATTTCCATCGGCACGTGCATCACGGCCTGGTCGAAGATCCCGGCAACCCGCGCTTCGCCCAGCAGCGCCGCGACCCGTTCGGCCTGCGCGCGCTGCGGCGGCGTGCAGAGCACCAGCGCGCGCTGCAGCCCCAGCGCATCGAGTTCGGCCGCCAGGCCGCCCAGGCTGCCCGGCCCGAAGACCACGCGCTGGGCGCGGCTGGCGTAGATGAAGGATTGCATGGCGTTCCCCGTCTGCATGTCGGTCATTGTGCAACGATTCCGCGGCTCTTGATGAGCTCGCCCCAGCGCTGGGACTCGGCCTGCACCAGCCGGTTCATGTCATCGCGGCCGCCGGCCACCACTTCGAATCCCGATTCGGTGATGCGTCCGGCCACGGCCGGGTCGCGCAGCGCGGCGATGGTGGCGTCGGCCAGCTTGTCCAGCGTCGCCGCCGGCGTCCTTGCGGGCGCCACCATGCCCACCCAGGAATAGATCTCGAAGCCCGGATAGCTCTCGGCGATGGCGGGCACGTCCGGCAGGGCCGCGACCCGCTTGGGCGCCGTCACCGCCAGCGCACGCAGCTTGCCGCTCTGGATGTGGGGCAGCACCAGCGGCAGGCTGGCGATGATGGACTCCACGTGTCCGCCCATCAGGTCCGATACCGCCGGGCCGCCGCCGCGGTAGGGCGTGTGGATGCCGCTGGTGCCGGCAGCCTGGTGGAACATTTCGGCCGCCAGATGGTTGGAGCTGCCCGCGCCGACCGAGGCGTAGGACACGCTGCCCTTCTTGCCGGCCGCGACGTAGTCCGCCAGCGTCTGGTACGGACCGCTGGCCGTCACCGCCAGCACCATGGGCGAGCGCACCATGTACGACACGCCCGTCAGGTCGCGCGCCGTGTCATAAGACAGCTTGGGGTAGATGTGCTGCTCGGTGGCGTAGGAATCGAACACCATTTCCACCGTGTAGCCGTCGGGCGCGGACTTGGCCACCAGCGCCGTGCCTATGGTGCCGCCGGCGCCGCCGCGGTTGTCGATGACCACCGTCTGGCCCAGCTTGTCCTGCAGCGCCTGCTGCACCTGGCGCGCCACCCGGTCCACGGTGCCGCCCGCAGCAAAGGGCACCACCACCGTTACCGGCTTGCTGGGATAGGAATCCGCCAGCGCGGGCAGGGCGGCAGCCCAGGCGCCTGCGGCGAGGGCG
Source organism: Achromobacter aegrifaciens (assembly GCF_902859965.1). Lineage (NCBI taxonomy): Bacteria > Pseudomonadati > Pseudomonadota > Betaproteobacteria > Burkholderiales > Alcaligenaceae > Achromobacter > Achromobacter aegrifaciens. The sequence goes on along the minus strand of NZ_CADIKO010000002.1, from coordinate 1,517,160 downwards.
GCGCTGGCCAGCAGGGCGCGGGGCGAGCGGCGGGGGGCGTTGATCGGGGGCATGCGGGTCTCCTGGGCTTATCGTCGTTGTGTCCGGCCGTCTATCTTTGTCTAAATTGCCAAAGTGCGTCCATGCGCAGTATCGTAATTGCCAAATCTCCCAGGAAAGCTGGCGTGCCACGCCAAAGCCTTTTGCGCCACACGCACAAATGAAAACCGTCAAATTCGCGGAAAGCCTCTCCATCTTCGTCGACGTCGCCCGCGCCCAGAGCTTTTCCGAGGTGGCGCGCCGCCGGGGCATGGTGGCCTCGTCCGTGGCGCGGCAGATCGGCGCGCTGGAGTCCGAGCTCAAGGTGCCGCTGTTCGTGCGCTCGACCCGTGCATTGATGCCCACCGAGGCCGGCGAGGTGCTGTACGAGCGCGCCGTGAAGATCCTGCACGACATGACCGAGGCGCGTTCCGAGGTCATTTCGCTGGAGCAGACCGTGCAGGGCCTGTTGCGGGTCAGTTGCCTGCCGGCGTTCGCGCGGCGCTACGTGGTGCCCATGCTGCAACAGCTGGGTGAACGCCATCCGCAATTGCAGGTGGAGCTGGAACTGACCGAGCGCGTGGTGGATCCGGTGGTCGAACGCATGGACGTGGTGGTGCGGGTGGGGCAACAGCCAGACAGCAGCCTGATCGGGCAACGCATCGGCAGCCATCGCTACCTGATCTGCGCCGCGCCCTCATACCTGGAACGCCATGGCGTACCGCGCACGCTGGCGGACCTGTCGCGCCATCGCCTCATCGACCGGCGCCACAGCACCAGCGTGCGCGGCTGGCGCGAACTGGGCGACGGCCAATGGGCCCAGGACGCCAGGTTCGTCCTGGAGTGCGACGACTGCGACGCGCGCCGGTTCGCGGCGCTGGAAGGGCTGGGCATCGCGCTCATGCCCAACTGGTCCGCGGGCGCGGACCTGGGCGCCGGCCGGCTGGTGCAGCTGACCTTGCAGGACGCCAGCCCGCCGCCCGAAAGCGGCATCTACCTGCTGCGCGCCATGCCGCGCGCCAATGCGCGCATCCGCGCCTTCACCGAACAATTGCGGCGGCAGATCGGCTCGCCTTCCGTGTGGGATGCGGCCATCGAGGCTGCGCGCGCGGCCTGACGATCGCGCAGCCTTACGTGGCATCGTGGAAGATGATGCCCAGCGTGTGCCGCTCTCCGTTGCGCAGCCGGCCGACCCCATGCCGCAGATTCGCGCGGTAATAGCCGCGCGCCGACCGCACCGGCCTGTGATTGACGGCAAGCACCACGGCATCGCCTTGCCGCAACGGCACCACGTCGGCCCGTCCGGGTTGCTTGGGATTGCTTTCGGCCAGCAGCAGCTCTCCACCTTCGAAATCGCGTCCCGGCTCATTGAGCAGGAAGATGGCCTGGAACGGAAAGACATGGTCGCCGTACAGGTCCTGATGCAGGCAGCAGTAGTCGCCCGCCTGGTAGCGCAGCAGCAGCGGCGTGGGCCGGCGCTGTCCGGCGGCGTGGCAGATACTCCGGAATTCTTCATGCGTTGCGGGAAAGCGCGCTTCGAGGCGCATGGCCGCATGCCAGCGGTTGGCGATGGGCGCCAGGCGTGGATAAAGCGACTGCCGCAAGCTTGCGACGATATCCGGCAGCGGATAGCTGAAGTATTTGTACTCGCCGCGGCCGAACGCATAGCGTTCCATCACGATGCGGCTGCGAAAGCGCGTTTCGTCGCCGTAGCCGGCCGCAAGTTCCTCGCACTGGGCCTGCGTCAGCAGTCCCGGCAGCACGGCGTAGCCATCGCGGCCCAGATCGTCTTCGACGTCCTGCCAGTCCGTATCCGCAATCCGGGTTTCAGGCAGGCCGTGCAGCTTGGTTGATGTAGGCATGGCTGGGGCTGGCATCAGGGCGCATCGTGGAAAAACAGTTCAAGGCCGATGCGCGTGCCTTTGCGCACGCGGCTGACGGCATGCTTGAGGTTTACGCGGTAATAGCCCTTGGAACCGTGAAAGGGGCGTTCCCCCGTGGCGATGATGGCGACGTCGCCGAAACCGAGCGGCGCCACCAGCGGACGCGATTGCATGCGCGGGCGCTGCTCCGTCATCACGAACTCGCCGCCCTGGAAGCCGTCTCCCGGCTCGGACAGGAGCGCGACCGCCTGCATGGGGAAGACCTGTCCGCCTGTATTGCGCTGGTGCAGCGCGATGTAGTCTTCGACGCCGAGCCGGCTCAGGTGCGATTGCGCCCGGGTCTGGCCGGCGTCGCGGTTGCGCTGAAGAAAATCTTCCAGCTCATCGGGATAGCGCGCGCGCATGTCAAGAAGCTCGTTCCAGCGATTGGCGTGTACGACGAGCCGACGGTACAACGCCGAGCGCCATTGCTCCAGCGGCGGCGGGATGCCGGCATCGAAGTAATACAGGTCGCCGTGCCCCAGGCCGGCGGATGCCAGGCTCACCCGCCGGGCGTCTGGCGCGTCGGCTTGCCGCGCCAGACTGCGCGCCGGTTCCGCGCCCAGCAGTCCTGGCAGCACGGCATAGCCTTCGGCGTCGAGCTGCGATCCGATGTCCGGCCAATCCAGGCGGTCCAGGCTGGTTTCGAGGGCGGTCATGCCGCTGTGATGCATAGGGTCCTCATCGATGGTCGCAAGCGTGCGCGGCATCATGCCGCGTCATGAAAAATGATGCCCAAGGTGTGGCGCCGGCCGCTGCGCACGCGGCTCACGCCATGCCGCATGGCGACCTTGCGCGGCCCGCGGGCGCCCGCCGCGGGCCGTTGATTGACGGTGAACACCACCGCGTCGCCCTGGCCCAGCGTCACGACGTCGGCGCGCTGGCTTCTGGCCGCAAGCTCGGTCATGACGAATTCGCCGCCGGTGAAATCCTTGCCCGGCACGGCCAGCAGGATGGCGACCTGCAGCGGAAACACATGTTCGCCATAGAGATCCTGGTGCAGGCAGTTGTAGTCGCCCTCGCCGTACTGGAGCATCAATGGCGTGGGACGCGTCTGGCCCGCCCGGTGGCAGCGTTGCAGGTAGGCGTCCAGTTCGGGCGGGTATTGCGTATCCGCGCGCAGCCGCTGGTTCCAGCGGTTGGCGATCGGCGCCAGCCGGGCATAGAGCGCGTGGCGCAATTGATCGAGCAGCGGCGGCAAGGGGTAGGCGAAGTACTTGTATTCGCCGCGGCCGAAGCCATGCCGCGCCATGACGATGCGCGAGCGAAAGCGCGCTTCATCCGGGTAGAGGGCGGCGAGGGCGCGGCATTGTGCGGGCGTCAGCAGTCCGGGCAGCACGGCGTTGCCGTGGGCATCGAGCGCTTGCTCCACGTTCTGCCAGTCATAGTCGGCTGCTGCTGTCATGTCCTTGTCTCCGCTTGCCGCGGCGCGCATGCCCGGTCCTCCCCGTGATTACAGGCGAGGCCAGTGTAGAAATCCACCGCCTTTTTGAAACTCCGTTTGTTGCGCTTGCTTCCTCCAAAACAAAAAACGCCGCGGATGGCGGCGTCTTCAGGCGGGCAGGAACCGTCGCGGCTCAGAGGCGCGAATAAGCCTGCTCCAGTTCGCGGTGCAACTGGTCGGCGAAATCCTCGCGCGCGGGATCCAGCTGCGACAGCAGGCGGGCCAGCACGACGTTGTCTTCCTCGCCGTTCCAGATCTTGATGTAGGTGCCTTCCTTGTAGCCATGCTGCTGGCGGAAGATGTTCAGCACGTTCTTGGACACGTATTGCGTGTAGGCGTCGTTCCAGCTCATCTCGCAGGACGTCATGGTCTGTTCCAGGACCTTGAAGCTGGCGCGTCCGCACACGGCCAGGCCGCCGATCAGCTCCAGCAGTTCGGGCACGTTCAGCTGGTCTAGCGCATGGGTCTTGCCGTCCAGCGCGACCGAGGCCGGGCCGGACAGGTCCGCGACCAGCGCGTCGGCGGCGGCGCCGATGTCGCCGCGGGACTGGACGATGGTGTGCGACAGATAGAAGTGCAGGATGTCCACCAGCTCCATCTGCACTTGCGGCAGGTCGATGGTCTGCTTCTTCCACCATTTCCAGCCGTAGTGTTCCAGCGCTTCGGCGGATTCGACGAAGGCGGCGCGCAGGAAGCGGGCTCCGCCGTTGACCCAGTCCGGATTGATCATGCTGTTCAAGTGGCCCTGCAGCTTCAGCATCGTGGCCGCCTGGGCCTGGTTCAATCCGACTACGTTATTCACTTTCACTCCGTGGTTCATGGGTCTTTCGACAGCGGCGGAAATGTTAGCACCATTACCCGCGGGGGCCGCGCCGCCGTGATGGCGGAATCAGGCGTCGCCGTCCTTGCGGTAGGAAGAGCGCTTGAGCGGAGGCAGCGGCGTCTTGCCGCGCGGATTGCGCGCGTTGCGGGCCGCCTTGAACAGCATCATGGCAAAGAAGAACAGGAAGACGGCGGGCATGGCCTCGTCCAGGTCGAACCCGGGGCCGCGCAGGGCTTCGAAGATGATGCGCGCCCCGGCCCAGCCGGCCAGGATGCCGCCCACCGTCAGGATGACGCCGATCTTGCGCTGGGTGGCTTGGCGGGCCATCGATACCTCGGCGGCATCGGTCTGGCCCGGGGCCGCGGGCGGCGCTTGCCGCGATTGCAGGGGCGGCGGGGCCGCCTTGCCCCAGGGCGCGCCGGATAGCGTTTCAGACGGAGAAGCGGGGGGCGGGGGCGGCGGAGCTGCCGGGCGGGATTGCGCCCGCTTGTCGGGAACCTGTCCCGGCGATGCGCCGCCGGCGCGCGTCAGGTTTTCGACGTAGCGCGCGAAATCGCCATTCCTGGGTTCCCCATCTATGGCCATTGCCCCTCTCTCCGGTTCAGTTGCCGCGGCGTTGGCGTGCCGGGACCCGGCGCTTGCGCAGCATGGCTATCAACAGCCCGCATCCTAGCAGTACCGAGAGGCCCGCGCCGATCATCATGGCAATCTGTTGCGCATTGTCCGCCGTACCCAGGCTGCGCGCGGTGATATAGCCCGGGGCCAGCATCAGCGGCATCCAGAGGATGGCCGAGGCGACGTTGGCCATCTGGAAGCGGCTGTGCCCCATGCCCATCACGCCGGCGACGGTGGGAATGGTGGAGCGGATGGGGCCGAGAAAGCGGCCGATCAGCACGGAGGCGAAGCCGTAGCGGTAGAAGAACAGGCGTGCGCGCGCCACGCCGCTGCGCTGCTGCTTCAGCGGCCAGCGGCGCAGGATGCCAGGGCCGGCCCAGCGGCCCAGCCAGTAGGACAGGGCGTCGCCCACGATGGCGCCGGCGATGCCCCAGGCGATGATGGCCCAGGGATTCAGGGTGCCCGCGCCGATCAGGCCGCCGGTCAGCAGCATCAGGGCCGTGGCCGGGATGAACAGGCCCAGCAGCACCATGGATTCGCCCAGCGTGAGCAGAAAGGTGATCGGTCCCGCCCAGGCCTGGTTGGCCTCGATGAACATCGCGATCTGGTCGATGTATTGGTCCATATTTACGAAGTTGAAAATTAGCTGAACGCAATCAGGTATGTTAACGCCTGCGGAACTGCCGGTGCACCGTATAGTCCGTCTGGATGAAGCTAATTGTTGGAGAGTTATGGATTCGGTTACGCAGGCGGTACTGGGCGCGGGCATACAGGGCGCCCTCCTGGGGCGGGTGCAGGGGCGGCGGGCGTTGATCTACGGCGCGGCGCTGGCCACGGTGCCGGATCTGGATGTCCTGATGCGCTATCCGGACCCGGTGTCGCTCATGACCTACCACCGCGGCTTCTCGCACTCGGTCTTCGTGCTGACCGGCCTTGCGGTTTTCCTGACCTGGCTGATCCGCAAGTACTGGCCGCAGGCGCCATACAGCGGACGCCGGCTGTTCCTGACCTTATGGCTGGTGCTGGTGACCCATCCCGTGCTGGACTCCTTCACGGTCTACGGGACGCAGCTGTTCTGGCCGCTGGCGCTCATCCCCGAAAGCTGGGCCGCCGTGTTCATCATCGACCCGGTCTATACCGTGCCGTTGCTGCTGGCGGTGTTGTTCGCCATCGGCTTCGGCATGACGCTGACGGCGCGCCGGCTGCTGGCCGCGGCGCTGGTGTTCAGCACGGCCTACCTGGGATTCGGGCTGGCCGCGCGCATCGCCGCCGAGGACCGCGTGCGCGAGGCGATGCAGGCGCAGGGCATTGCGCTGAGCGAACTGCGCGCCGTGCCCATGCCCTTCAACACGCTGGTGTGGCGCGTCATCGCCAAGACGCCCGACGGCCACTATTACGAATCGGTCAGCAGCCTGTTCGACAGCGATCCGCCGGAATGGCTGCGCCAGCCGCTGAACCTGGATGTGGCGCGGGCGTTGGCGGACGTGCCGTTGCACCAGCGCCTGCGCTGGTTCACGGACGACTGGCTGCGCTACGACGTCATCGGCAATGCGTTGGTGGTGACGGACCTGCGCATGGGCATGGCGGGGCATTACACCTTCCGCTTCAAGATGGCCGAACGCGCGGCGGACGGCAACTGGCAGGCGGTGACGCCTTCCATCTGGCCCACCGAGCGCGGCGGTTGGGCCGAACTGAAGCTGGTGCTGGCGCGCATCCTGCATGCGCAGCCGCCCTTGCCGCTGGCGCAGTGGTCGGAGCTGTCGACCAGATAGGAACGTGATTCAGGTTACCGCCGGCGGCCGCGGCAGCGGAGTGCCGGCTTGCTCATAGGCTTCGGCCGCCTGCAGCAGCTGCAGGTCGGCGTGGCAAGGGGCAACCAGCTGCAAGCCTATCGGCAGGCCATCCTGGCCCAGACCGCAAGGCACGCTGACGGCGGGGTGCCCGGTCAGGTTGAACAGCATGGTCCACGGATACCAGTGCGCGCGGATGTCGCCGTACGAGCGGCCGTCGATGTCCATGGTGTCGAATATGTCCGTGCCCAGCGGCAAAGCGGTGCGTGACATGGTCGGCATGGCCAGCAGGTCGGCCTGGCCGAACAGCGCCTGCACCTTGCGGTAGAGCGCGGTGCGGGCAAACATGGCTTCCTGGTATTGCTGGGCGCTGAACGCCGCGGCGGTGGCGATCTGCCGCCGGAAGGTGGGGCTGTAGGCGTCGGGTTCGCGTTCTATCAGTGGCAGGAAGCGGGTGCGCCAGACCGTGTGGTTGATGACGCGCCAGATGGGCTCGACATCGAAGCCCTTGCCGTCGAACGGTTCTACTTCCGCGCCCAGGTCGGCCAGGCGCGCCAGCGCCGCTTCGAATGCGCGGCGCACGTCGGCGGCCACGGGGCGGCCGGGCGGGGCGGCGCAATAGCGGACGCGCTTGCCGCGCAGCATCTCGGGATTGGCCGCCGCGCCGGCGTAGTCGGTCCTGGGTACGCCCAGCGACCACGGATCGCAGTCATGCGGGCCGGCCATGGCCGCCATCATCAGGCGGGTATCGGCCACGGTGCGCGTGGTCGGCGTCACGTAGGTCTGGTTGCCGATGGCGTCCTGCGCCTGGCTGTGCGGTATCGCGCCCAGGCTTTGCTTGAATCCCACCACGCCGTTGCACGCCGCGGGGATGCGGGTGGATCCGCCGCCATCGCTGGCCACCGCAAGCGCCGTGATGCAGGCGGCCGTTGCCGCCGCGGCGCCGCCGCTGGAGCCGCCGCAGGTGCGTTCCAGGTTCCAGGCGTTGCGGGTGTGGCCGAACAGCGGCGAATCCGTCATGGACTTGGAGCCGAATTCCGGCGTCGTGGTCTTGCCGATCAGGACGGCGCCTTGCTGACGCAGCCGCGCCACGGCCACGGCGTCCTCGGCCGGCACGTTGGCGCTGAACGGCACGGCGCCGAAGGTGGTCCGCACGCCCGCGGTATTGACCAGATCCTTCACCGTGTAGGGCAGGCCATGCAAAAGGCCCGGCGCATCGCCGCGCATCAGCGCGGCCTCGGCAAGCCGGGCCTCGGCCATGGCCTCTTCGGCGCACAGCGTGATGAAACAGTTCAGGACGGGCTGCAGGCTTTCGGCCCGTTCCAGCGAGGCGCGCACCAGCTCGACCGGGGACACTGCCTTGGTCCGGATCAGGCTTGCGGCCTCTACCGCGCTCAAGTCGCAAAGGGAATCGCTCATCGAAGCCACGTTGCGCCTATTCGTCGAAGGAAATGCAGGCGGCCTTGACGATGGGGGCCCAGTGCGCGCGCTCGACGCCGATGCGGCGCTTGGCGCTCTGCGCGTCCTGGGGGTCGACCAGGAAGCCCGCGGTCTGCAGTTTTTCCACCAGCGCCGGCCGCTTGCCGGCGGCGACGAAAGCCTGTTCCAGCTGGGCGATCGTGGCGTCCGGCGTGGCCGCGGGAGCGTACACGCCATACCAGCTGGCGGCATGCTGGTACTGCGGGTAGCCCTGTTCCAGCAGCGTCGGCACATCGGGCAGGGAGGGCAGGCGGCGGCTGCCAGCCACGCCCAGGAATTTCACCTTGCCGGCGTTGTAGAGCGGCAGCATGCTGGCGACGGCGTCCCAGCCCATCGACACTTCACCGCCCGCCACGTCCACCAGCATCGGCGCCGCGCCGCGGTAGAGCACGGGCACGACCTCCAGGCCGTTCTGGCCGCCCATTTCTATCGTGCCCAACTGGCCGGGGCTGCCTTGCGTCGCCAGGCCCAGGGTCGCCTTGGCGCGCGCCTGTTTGGCCCATTGCACGTATTCGGCCATGTTGCCGTAGGGTTGGGCGGCGCCCGTGACGGCGCCGGTGGGCACGTCGGCGACCAGGGCCACCGGGCGCAGGTCATGGTCCGGGTCGTATCCCAGCTTCTTGTAGGTCAGCGGAAAGATCACGAACATCGGCGACGAGCCCAGGTACAGGGTGAGCCCGTCCGCCTTGGCGCGCTTCACCACGTCGAAACCCAGGCGTCCCGATGCGCCGGGACGGTTCTCGACGATGACATTGGCGTAGCCCGCCGTCTGCAACTGTTCGGCGTAGGCGCGGGCCACCGCGTCGGCGGCGCCGCCCGCGGCGTAGCCGACCACCAGGCGCACGAGCTTGTCGCCGCCGGCTGGCTCTTGGGCCATCGCGCAGGGTTGCAGGCCTGCCGTCGTCGCGGCGGCAAGGATGAAGGCGAGAAGTCGGGGGCGGGCTAGCAAGACGGTCTCCTGTTTGCGCTCTGTTGCTCCTGCGGCCTGGCCGGCCGCGGATCGGCTCATGGCCAATGCGCTATGCCGTTATCATCGGTCCGCCCGGGTTTACCGTATAGTGAATTATTCGACTAATGGATTGAGAAAATGGTCAAGTCGCAGCCCATCGAGTCGCTGGCTTCGCGCCTGAAGCTGCGGCATCTGCAGATCGCGCTGGCGTTGCGCGATGCGCCGTCGGCCAAGGAGGTGGCCGCGGCCGCGAACGTGAGCGAGTCCGCGGTCTCCAAAACCTTGGCGGAGCTGGAATCGCAGCTGGGTTTCAAGCTGTTCGAGCGCATCGGCAATGCCAAGCGCCCGACGAAAATGGGCCGCCAGATCCTGCCCATGATGGAGGCCGTGGTGGCGCAATCGCGCGGGCTGGCCCAAGCCGTAACGGACGTACGCAGCGGCCGCCTGGGCGAACTGCGCATCGGCGTGGCGACCGACATGGGCAAACTGACGCTTGCGCCCTTGATCCATGCCTTCAACCAAGCCCAGCCCGCCGTCGCGCTGGATGTGCAGGCTGGCGGATACCGCGCCATGGCGGACCTGTTGCTGGACGACAAGCTGGACGCGCTGGTGTGCTACGACGCGCCCGAGCTGACAGCGCCTGGCCTGGGGCGCTTGCGGCTGGTGCCGCCGCAGCCGCTGGTGGTCGTCGCCAATGCCCGGCTGTCGCCGCTGGCCGCCCGCCGCCGCCTTACGCTGCCGGAGTTGCACGCAGAACCCTGGTGCAAGCCGCGTCCGGGCACGATGATGCACGACAAGCTGACCGCGCTGTTCCTGGGATGCGACCTGGGACTGCCGCCGCGCGGCATTCAGGTAAGTGATCTTTTGCTGACCGATGAATTCGTGCGCACCACGGATTACCTGGTCATGCTGCCGCTGGCGGCGGCCGAGCGCCTGACCGTCGCGGCAGAGGCGGTCATCCTGCCGGTCGAGCTGCGTGAACAGAATCCGCCCACGGTCGTCGTATGGCAACGTGCCGCCGAACGGCAGACTCCGCTGCATCGATTCCTGCAGTTCTGCGAGACGCCGGTTGGCTGAGGCATTCCGTTGATCTACATCGGGGGCCGGCGGCTCCCGCGACCAGGCCCCGGGCGACCCCGGGGCTTTTTCATGCTGTTCCCATATTGACCGCCGTCGAGCCCCGCATTATTCTTGTTCAACTTATAGGAACATAAGTTCCGTTTTTTGGAACAAACATGAGTATTCTCGATGGCGTCCAGCGCGTGCTGGGGCTATACGCGGAAGGCGCGTCGGAGCTGAGCTTCACGGAAGTGGCGGCGCGCCTGTCCATGCCCAAGAGCAGCGCGTCGCGCCTGCTCAACCAGATGCAGCATTACGGCTTGCTCGACCAGGACGCCGCCACGCGCCGCTACCGCGCGGGGGCGATGCTGGCGCAGGCGGTGCGCGCCGGCATGGCGGCCACGCCGCTGGACGACGCCTGCCGCGCGGTGCTGGCCCGGCTCTCCGACGATAGTGGCCTGACCGCCTATCTCTCCACCCTGAACCAGCGCGAGACCGTGGTGCTGCAGCGCCTGAACGGCTCGCACCCGGTGCAGGTGCTGTCGCCGCCCGGTTCGCGCCGCGCCGCCTCGGGCACCGCCATGGGCCGGGCGCTGCTGTCGCGCCTGAGCGAAGCCGAGTTCCAGGCGCTCTACGGCGTCGACGCCGACCAGCCGCTGCCCACCGAAGGCCGCGACTGTCCCGCCACGGTCGGCGAACTGGCCCGCCTGGTCGCGCAGACCCGCGCGGACCATTGCGGCGTGGCCATCGACCAGGCCATGCCGGGCATAGGCGCGGTGGCGGCCGCCGTGCGCGACCCCACCACCGGCGAACTGCGCGGCCTGTGTTTGTCCTTCGTTTCCTTCCAGGCCGATGCCGCCCGCGTCGCGCGCTTGCGCGAGTCGGTGCTGCGGCAGGTGGGGGCGCTGGGCCGCGAACTGAACGATCCCTATTGGCTGGCCTGAACGCTTTCAGGCCCACAGATGCGTCCGCGCCGCCGGACACCCAGAAAATCCCCTTACGGAAATCCTCCACATGAACCTACTGCTCCTCAGCAATTCCAGCAGCGACGCCGGCTATCTGGTCCACGCGCTGCCCGACATCCGCGAACTGATCGCGTCGCTGCCGCAAGGCGCGCCGGCCGTCTTCGTGCCGTACGCTGGCGTCACGCGCGACTGGGACGACTACACCGCGCTGGTGGCGTCGGCCCTGGCGGATACCGGCCTGGACATCCAGGGGCTGCATCGCGCCGAGGATCCCGTGGCCGCGCTGGAAGGCGCCGCGATCATCATCGTGGGCGGCGGCAACACCTTCAACCTGCTGGGCCAGTTGCGCCGCCAGGGCCTGCTGGACGTCGTGGCGCGCCGCGTGCGCGAGGGCGCGGCCTATCTGGGCTGGAGCGCAGGCTCCAACCTGAGCTGCCCCAGCATCTGCACTACCAACGACATGCCCATCACGGACCCGCAAGGCTTCGACGCCCTGGGCTTGCTGTCGTTCCAGATCAATCCGCACTACACCAATGCCCATCCGCCCGGACACCGCGGCGAAACCCGCGCCCAGCGCCTGGCCGAGTTCTGCACGCTGAATCCGCAGATGCCCGTGCTGGGCTTGCCGGAAGGCTCCGCGCTGCGCGTGCGCGGCAATCGGATCGACCTGGTCGGCCCGCACGACGCGCCGCTGTTCCTCGGCAACGAAGAGCCGCGCGTGTTCCGTCCGGGTCCCGTGGAGATCCCGGCATGAAGCACGTCATCGACGCCATCGAACTGCTGTCCTCTGCGCACATCACGGGCGAGGCCGTGGCCGAGCAGCTGCGCGCGGCGGGCAACTGTGAAGTCGAAGTGACCCGGCTGGAGCGTGACGGCGCGGCCACCGAATTCCTGTCCATCGTCATTCCGGGCCTCGACGAAACCGCGCCGCAACTCGGCATCGTCGGCCGCCTTGGCGGCATCGGCGCGCGTCCGGCGGTCACCGGCCTGGTGTCCGACAGCGACGGCGCGGTGGTCGCGATTGCCGCGGCGTTCAAGCTGATGGCCATGGCGCGCCAAGGCGACGTCATGCCGGGCACCGTGCGCATCCGCACCCACATCTGCCCGCGCGCCGGCACGCGGCCGCACCATCCGGTGCCGATGATGCGTTCGCCATTCCCGATGCGCGAGATGATGTCGCATGAAGTCGACCCGCGCATGGACGCGATCCTGTCCGTCGACACCACGCGCGGCAACCGCCTGGTCAACAAGCGCGGCGTGGCGCTGACGCCGGTCGCGCGCCAGGGCTATCTGCTGCGCATTCCCGAGACCATGCTGGACGTCATGGGCTGGGTCAGCGGCGAACTGCCGGTGACCTTGCCGCTGACCACGCAGGACATCACGCCTTACGAAAACGGCCTGTGGCACGTGAACTCGTTGATGCAGCCCACGATCGTCACCGGCGCGCCGGTGGTGGGCGTGGCGCTGACCGCGCAGACCACTGTGCCGGGCTGCGCCACGGGCGTGACCAACGCCGTGGACGCCGACGTCGCCATGCGTTTCTGCATCGAGATCGCCAAGCTCTACGGGCAAGGCGCGATGAGCTTCGTCGACGAAACGGAATGGGCCGCCTTGCAGAGCCGCTACGGTTCGATGGCGCATCTGCAGACCGTGGGCCGCGAAAGCGCGGGCGAGGCATGAGCGCGCAGCCGCGCCGCGTGGCGTTCTTCACCATCGGCCAGTCGCCGCGCAGCGACGTGGTGCCCGAGATGGCCCCGCTTTTGGGCGCGCAGGTGCGCATCGACGAATTCGGCGCGCTCGACGGGCTGGACGCCGCGGGCCTGGCCGCGCTGGCGCCCAAGCCGGGCGAATACCGCTTCGCCACCCGCATGCGCGACGGCTCGCAGATCGAACTGGACGCGGCCGCCGCCGAGGCGCGCTTGGCCGAGGTCATGCGCCAGGCCGATGCCGCGGGCTACGACGTGCTGGTGCCGCTGTGCACCGGCACCGCGATCGCGCCGATGCGCACGCTGGTGGTGGAGCCGCAGCAGGTGGTGGACCACCTGGTCGCCGGCCTGGCCGAGCATTGCCGCAAGGTGGGCCTGGTGGTGCCGCTGGAGGCGCAGGTCGATGCCTTCCACATGGTCGTGCCGCTGTCCTGCGAGACCGTGGTCGTGCATGCCTCCCCCTACGAAGCCGACGCGGCCCAGGCCGCACTCAACTTCGAGCGGGCCGGCCGCGAACTCGCGTCCTGCGACCTGATCGTCATGCATTGCATGGGCTACGCCGAGCGCATGCGCCAGGCCGTGGCACAGGCCTCGGGCCGGCCGGTGCTGCTGTCCAACCGCATGGTGGCGCAGACGCTGGCGCAAATACTGGAATAACGCCGCGGGTACCGCTCCGCTACCGGGCCGCGCATGGATGCGCGGCGCGGCGTGGGACGGGCGAGCGGCGAGAGGAGACGAAGCGGGCTTCGTCAATCAATCGTTGGGAGTGTTTTTCATGTTCAGCCGTAATCTGCATCGCGCCGCTGGCGCACTGTTCGCCGTCACAGCCCTGACGGCCGCGCCGGCCTTCGCCGCCGACGCCTGGAAGCCCGCCAATCCGGTGCGCCTCCTGGTGGGCTTTGCGCCCGGCGGTTCCGCCGATACCCTGGCGCGCCTCCTGGCCGAGCCGCTGTCGCAGCGCCTGGGCCAACCCGTCGTGGTCGAAAACCTGGCCGGCGCAGGCGGCAACATCATGGCGTACCGCCTGGCCCAGTCGCCGGCCGACGGCTACACCATCGGCATCGCCGCCGCCGGGTCCATGGCCATCACCCATGTCCTGAACCCCAAGGGCACCAACTACAAGCCGGCGGATTTCACGCCTGTCACGCTGGCCGCGGTGCAGCCCAACGTGGTCATCGTCAACAAGGACGTGCCGGCCAACAACCTGGCCGAGCTGAAGGAATACTTCCAGAAGACGCCGACCGCCACCTACGGCACCGCCGGCGTGGGCATTTCCAACCACCTGATCGCCGAGACCATGCTCTACAAGCTGGGCGTGAAGGTGCCGCACGCCGCCTACCGCGGCGCCGCGCCCGTCATCACCGACCTGCTGGGCGGCCACATCGCCATGACGATGGACAACATCTCCACCGCCGCGCCGCTGGCCTCGCAAGGCAAGGTCAAGGCCATCGCCGTGGCCTCGATCAAGCGCGCGCCGCAGCTGCCCAACGTGCCGACGCTGGACGAGCAGGGCCTGAAGGGCTTCGACATGCCGACCTGGCAAGGCGTGTTCGCGCCCGCCGGGCTGCCCGCCGACGTGCTGGCCGCCTACTACGCGGCCATGCAGGACGTGCTGAAGCAGCCCGCGCTGGTCGAGAAGATGGCCGGCCTGGGTTCCGAGCCGGTCACCGGCATGACGCCCGAGCAGTTTGGCCAGTTCCTGGAGAAGGACCGCCAGCAATGGGCCGACATCGTCAAGGCGGCCAACATCAGCCTGGAACAGTAAGCCGGGTTGTCCAACAAAAACCCTCCGGTGGCACGGAGGGTTTTTTTCATGGCGCGAGCCGCCGCGCTTGACTCTGAAGCCGCTACAGGCTTTGTCATGGTGCCTTTCCCCGACCAGGACAGCCATGAGCGACAGCCATCAGCACGGCGACGTGCGCGCCTTGCCCGAATCCCGCCTCTGGATCGCCTTGGGCCTGACCGGCAGCTTCATGCTGGTCGAGATCGCGGGCGGCCTGATCACAGGCAGCCTGGCATTGATTTCCGATGCCATGCACATGATGACCGACGCCATGGCCTTGCTGCTGGCGCTGGTGGCGATACGCGCCGGTCGCAAGGCGGCGGACCTGATGCGTACCTATGGTTACGCCCGCTTCGAGATACTGGCGGCGGCGGTCAATGCGCTGGTGTTGTTGGGCGTCGCGTTCTACATCCTGTACGAGGCCTACCAGCGCCTGTCGGCGCCGCAGGAGATCCAGTCGCTGGGGATGCTGGCCGTCGCCGTGGTGGGGCTCATCGTCAACCTGATCTCGATGCGCATGCTGGCAGGCGCCAAGGACGAAAGCCTGAACGTGAAGGGCGCCTATCTGGAGGTATGGGCCGACATGCTGGGCTCGATCGGCGTGATCGTCGGCGCTGTGCTCATTTGGTTCACGGGCTGGCGCTGGGTGGATTCGGCGCTGGCGGTGGGCATAGGCTTCATGGTGTTCCCGCGCACCTGGGTGCTGCTGCGCGAGTGCGTGAATATCCTGCTGGAAGGCGTGCCGCCGGGCATGAACCTGCAGGCCGTGCGCGCCGCCATCGCCGGCACGGCCGGTGTGGCTTCCATCCATGACATACACCTGTGGGCGGTGACGCAGAGCAATCCCATGCTCACGGGGCACGTGGTGCTGGCGGCCGGGGCCGACGGCGAACAGGTACGCCGGGCCATCGAGGACAGGCTGCAGGCGGATTTCGACCTGCACCACACGACGCTGCAGATGGAGCGCGAGGATCGTTCCTCGCAGGAGCATATCCACTGACGACGGCCGCATGAGCGGCAAGCCCGCAAGCAAATAAAAACCCCTGTCCGCAGACAGGGGTTCATCGGCAGCCAGGCCAGGCCGCGAGGCCTGCTCTTTTTATTTGCCTGGCACTCTGGCCGCGATCTCGGCGATCAGTCGCCGCGCGGCGTCCAGCTTGTCGGCGGCGGGCAGGGGATGGGTGCCTTGCTCGTCGAACAGCACCAGTTCGGTGGTGTCCGCATCCATGACCTTGTGCGCCAGGTTGCCCACCAGCAGCGGAATGCCCTTGCGCGTGCGCTTGGCTTCGGCATGCTCGGCCAGCTTCTCGGTTTCGGCGGCGAAGCCGACGCACCAGGGGCCGTCGGGCAGCTTGGCCACTTCGGCCAGGATGTCCGGATTGGGTTCGAATTCCATCACGGGCGCGCCGCCGCCTTCGCTGGTCTTCTTCAGCTTCTGGTTGCTGACGTTCTTGACGCGCCAGTCGGCCACCGCGGCCACCGCGATGAAGATGTCCGCGTCGGCCGCGCTGGCCATCACGGCGTCGTGCATCTGGCGCGCGGTCGTGACCGACAGCGCGGTGACGCCGCGCGGCACCTGCAGGAAGGTGGCGCCGGTGATCAGCGTGACGCGGGCGCCGGCCTCGCGGGCGGCGCGAGCCAGCGCGTAGCCGGTCTTGCCCGACGAACGGTTGCTCAGCACGCGCACCGGGTCCACGGGTTCGGACGTGGGACCGGCGGTCAGCAGCACGTGGCGGCCGGCCAGCAGCTTGGGCTGGAAGAAGGCGATCAGGTCGGTCAGCAGCTCATGCGCTTCCAGCATGCGGCCATCGCCGGTTTCACCGCAGGCCTGTTCGCCGGCGGAGGGGCCCAGCACGCTGATGCCGTCGGCGCGCAGTTGTTCGACGTTGCGCTGCGTGGCCGGGTTGGCCCACATCTCGCGGTTCATGGCGGGCGCCACCAGCAGCGGACAGGCGCGCGCCAGGCACAGCGTGGACAGCAGGTCGTCGGCCATGCCGTGCGCCAGCTTGGCCATGAAGTCGGCGCTGGCCGGAGCGATCAGCACCGCGTCCGCGCCGCGCGTCAGGTCGATGTGCGCCATGTTGTTGGGCACGCGGGCATCCCAGGCATCCACGAACACCGGACGGCCCGACAGGGCCTGCATGGTGACCGGCGTGATGAAGTGCGTGGCCGCCTCAGTCATGACCACGTCGACGGTGGCGCCTTGTTCGGTCATGCGCCGCACCAGCTCGGCGATTTTGTAGCAGGCGATGCCGCCGGTCAGGCCGAGGACGATGCGTTTGCGGGCGAGGTCGAGCATGAGGGAGGCGGCGGGTTCAGCGCCGTGTAAACGAGGAACGGACAGTGATTTTATTCTGCATTGCGGCATTGCGCCTTTCGCGATGCGTTCAGGGGGCATCAAGCAGGACAAAAACCGTGGGAAATGCTGAAGGAAGCCGGGGCGTCGCGCCCCGGCCGGGCCATCTTCAGGCCTGGGTCTTGGCCTTGCGGCCGCGCAGGAGTTCGTCCAGCACCAGCAATATGGCGCCGCAGGTGATGCCCACGTCCGCCAGGTTGAAGGCGGGGAAGTAGGAGGTGTTCCAGTAGAACAGCAGGAAGTCCACCACGTGGCCATAGACCACGCGGTCGATGACGTTGCCGATGGCGCCGCCCAGGATCAGGGTCAGCGCCAGGCTGAAACGCGGCTGGCCATGGGTACGGCGCAGGATGATGGTGATGACCACCGCCGCCACGCAGCCCAGGCCGGTGAACAGCCAGCGCTGCCAGCCTTCTTCGGACGCCAGGAAACTGAAGGCGGCGCCGCGGTTGTACATCAGCGTGAAGTCGAAGACCGGCAGCACGTTGACGCGTTCGCCGTACTGGAACGAGGTGTTGAAGTAGACCTTGGTCAACTGGTCCAGCACGATGATGAGCAATGCCAGGGCCAGCCAGCCGCCCACGCGCGCCGGCGCGGCGCGGACGGGGGCGGCGCCCGTCACTCCGGGGTCGGAGGGGCGGGCCATGCTCAAGCCTTGTCGCGGGCTTCGCCCGTGCCGAACAGGTTGGACACGCAGCGGCCGCAGATCTCGGGATGATCCGCGTCCTGGCCCACGTCCAGGCGCCAGTGCCAGCAGCGTTCGCACTTCTTGTGCGTGGACGGCGTGACCTCGATGCGGGTCTCGCCTTCGCCCGCGTGCACCGTGGCGCGCGAGACGATCAGCACGAAGCGCAGGTCGTCGCCCAGGCTGGCCAGCAGTTCCTGGTCGGCACCGTTGGCGTACAGGTCCACTTCGGCCTGCAGCGAGGAGCCGATGTCGCCGGCCGTGCGCACTTCTTCCAGCTTGCGCTGGACTTCGGCGCGGATGGCGCGCAGACGCGCCCACTTGGCCGACAAGGCGTCGGCATCGGCGAACGGGGGCAGCGCGTGGTAGACCTCGGTGAAGATCGTGGTGCGGGCGGCGTCGGCCTGGTTCTTCAAGGCCGAGTTGACCAGTTCCTTCCAGGCTTCTTCAGCGGTGAAGGACAGGATCGGCGCCATCAGCTTGAGCAGCGTCTGCGTGATGTCCAGCAGGGCCGTCTGGGCCGAGCGGCGCGCGCGGCTGTCCTCGGCCGAGGTGTACAGGCGGTCTTTCAGGATGTCCAGATAGAACGCGCCCAGGTCTTCCGAGCAGAACGTCTGCAGGCGCGAGACGGCGGGGTGGAAGTCGTAGCGTTCGTAGTTGGCCTGGACCTCGGCCTGCATCTGCGCCGTCATGGCCAGCGCATAGCGGTCGATCTCGAACAGTTCGCCATAAGGAACGGACTGCGTCACCGCGTCGAAGTCGGCCAGGTTGGCCAGCAGGAAGCGCAGCGTGTTGCGGATGCGGCGGTAGCCTTCGACCACGCGCTTCAGGATCTCGTCCGAGATGGACAGTTCGCCCGAGTAATCGGTGGACGCCACCCACAGGCGCAGGATTTCCGCGCCCAGCGAGTCGGACACCTTTTGCGGGGCGATCACGTTGCCCACCGACTTGCTCATCTTGCGGCCCTGGCCGTCCACCACGAAGCCGTGCGTGAGCAGGGCCTTGTAGGGCGGTTGGCCGTAGAGCATGCAGCCAGTCAGCAGCGACGAATGGAACCAGCCGCGGTGCTGGTCCGAGCCTTCCAGGTACAGGTCGGCGGGCCAGGCGAGTTCAGCGCCATGCGAGCCGGCGAAGTCGCCGTCCTTGCCGCCCAGCACCGTGGCGTGCGTGCTGCCCGAGTCGAACCACACGTCCAGCGTGTCGCGGTTCTTTTCGTACTGGTCGGCTTCGTCGCCCAGCAATTCGCGCGGATCCAGCGTCTGCCAGGCTTCGATGCCGCCTTGTTCGACGCGCTGCGCCACCTGTTCCAGCAATTCAGAGGTGCGCGGGTGCAGTTCGCCGGTTTCCTTGTGCACGAAGAAGGCCATCGGCGTGCCCCATTGCCGCTGGCGCGACAGCGTCCAGTCGGGGCGGTTGGCGATCATGGCGTGCAGGCGGGCGCGGCCCCAGGCCGGATAGAAGGCGGTGGCGTCGATGCCGGCCAGCGCCGATTCGCGCAGGGTCGGGCCGCCGTCCTTGGGGGCCACGTCCATGCCGGCGAACCACTGGCTGGTGGCGCGGTAAATGATGGGGGTCTTGTGGCGCCAGCAGTGCATGTAGCTGTGCTTGTGCTTTTCCACGTGCATCAGCGCGCCGGCTTCCGTCAGCGCCTCGACGATCTTGGGGTTGGCGTCCCAGATGGACAGGCCGCCGAACAGCGCCAGGCTGTCCACATACTTGCCGTCGCCCATGACCGGGCTGATGAAGTCGGTGTCCTTCATGCCGTGCTCCTTGCACGAGATGAAGTCCTCGATGCCGTACGCCGGCGCCGAGTGCACCACGCCGGTGCCGGAGTCGGCCGTCACGTAGTCGCCCAGGTAGGCGGGCGACTTGCGGTCGTAGGCGGCGTTGAACTGCGCCAGCGGGTGGCGGAATTCGATGCCCGACAGCGCCGCGCCCGGTGCCGTGGCAATCACTTCGCCTTCCAGGTTCCAGGCTTTCAGGCAGGCTTCGACGCGTTCCTTGGCGATCAGCAGGAGCGGACCGAACTTGGGAACCGGCGTCACGCGCACCAGCGCGTATTCGATTTCGGGATGCAGGTTCAGCGCCTGGTTGGACGGGATGGTCCAGGGCGTGGTGGTCCAGATGACGATGGCGCCGTCTTCCACCGAGTCCAGGCCGAAGGCGCTGGCCAGCTTGGCGTGTTCGGCGAACGGGAAGGCCACGTCCACCGCCGGGTCGACGCGGTCGGCGTACTCGACCTCGGCTTCGGCCAGGGCCGAGCCGCAGTCGAAACACCAGTTCACGGGCTTCAGGCCGCGGAACACGTAGCCCTTGTCCAGGATGCGGCCCAGCGCGCGGATTTCGTCGGCTTCATTGCTGAAGTTCATCGTCATGTAGGGACGATCCCACTCGCCCAGCACGCCCAGGCGCTTGAAGTCCTTGCGCTGGCGGTCGATTTGTTCGAGGGCGTAGGCGCGGGCCTTGGACTGCACTTCCGCCACGGGCAGGTGCTTGCCGTATTTCTTTTCGATCTGGATTTCGATCGGCATGCCGTGACAGTCCCAGCCCGGCACGTAATGCGCGTCATAGCCGGCCATGTTGCGGCTCTTGACGATGATGTCCTTCAGGATCTTGTTGACCGCGTGGCCGATGTGGATGTCGCCGTTGGCGTAGGGCGGGCCGTCGTGCAGCACGAAGCGCGGCCGGCCGCGGCTGGCGGCGCGGATCGCCTGGTAGACGTGGTTTTCTTCCCACTGCGAAATCCAGGCGGGCTCGCGCTTGGCGAGGTCGCCCCGCATGGGGAAGGGGGTATCGGGCAGGTTGAGGGTCTTTTTATAGTCCATGAACGGCAAAATAGGCGCGCGCGTTTCGCGCGTCTTCGGCGATGGCGGCAGTCAGGGAAGGGAGGTCAGGAAATTTTTCTTCGTCCCGCAGCTTTTGCAGGAATTCGACGCGTACGAGTTTACCGTAAGCGTCGACGGTCTCGTCGAGCAGGTGCGACTCCAGCAGCACGCGGCCGCGGTCTTCGACCGTGGGGCGCACGCCCAGGCTGGCGACCGCCGGCAGCGGGCGGTCGGCCAGGCCGTAGACCTGCACCACATAAATGCCCGAGCGCGCGGCGCAGCGCTCGGCCACCCGCAGATTCATGGTGGGAAAGCCCAGCGTGCGGCCCAGCTTCTGGCCGTGGATCACGTGGCCGCTGATGTGGTACGGGTGGCCCAGCAGGTGGCGGGCGCGTTCCAGGTCGCCCACCGCCAGCGCGGTGCGCACCTCGGAACTGGAGATCCGGTGCCCTTGCTGGTCGGTCACGTCCGCCAGGGTCTGCACCTCGAAACCATGGCGCAGGCCGGCCTCGCGCAGCAGGTCGATGTCGCCGCTGCGCTTGTGGCCGAAGCGGAAGTCCTCGCCCACCAGCAGCCATTTGGCATGCAGGCCCTGGACCAGCAATTGTTCGATGAAGGCGTTGGCCGACATTTCGGCCAGGCGGGCGTTGAAGCGCTCCACCACGACCTGGCTGATGCCGTAACGCGCCAGCGCCGCCAGCTTGTCGCGCAAACCCGAAATACGGGTGGGCGCCAGCTCCGGGCGTTGATTCAGGGTGGCGAAATACTCCCGCGGATGCGGCTCGAAGGTCATCACGGCGGGCGTCAGGTTGCGGTCGCGAGCGACTTGGCAGACGCGCGCCAGCATGGCCTGGTGTCCGCGATGGACGCCGTCGAAATTGCCGATCGTCAGCGCGCAAGGGGCGCGCCGGTCGGGCGGGGGCAGGGATCGGTAGATGCGCAGCGATGGTTTCACGAGCGAGAGTTTACAATTTTGGATTCCGGGTTTGTTCCTGTCCTTACCTGCCGCGCGTCCAGGCTGTCGCCGCGCGCGGGATTGCGTAGGGCGGGCGGGCCCGATTTCCCTTGGAATTCCTTATCTTGCCGGAAATATCTACCACCAAGCGCCGCATCGTCATCCTGATTTCGGGACGCGGCAGCAATATGCAGGCCTTGGCCGAGGCCTGCCGCAATGAAGGCTGGCCGGCCGAAGTCGCCGCCGTCATCGCCAGCAAGCCCGATGCCGCCGGCCTGGAATGGGCGGCCCAGCAGGGCATCCCCACCGGCGCGCTGTATCACAAGGACTACGCCAGCCGTGAAGCCTTCGACGCCGCGCTGGCCGCCGAGATCGACCGCTACGAACCCGATTACGTCATTCTGGCGGGCTTCATGCGCGTGTTGACGCCGGGCTTCGTCAATCACTATGCCGGCCGGCTGGTGAACATCCACCCGTCGCTGCTGCCGGCGTTTCCCGGGCTGCACACGCACGCCCAGGCCCTGGCCACCGGGGTGCGCGTGCACGGCTGCACCGTGCACTTCGTCACGCCGGTGCTGGACCACGGTCCCATCATCGCCCAGGGCTGCGTGCCGGTCCTGGCGGGCGATACGCCCGAATCCCTGGCCGAGCGCGTGCTGGCGGTCGAACACCGGGCTTTCCCGGCGGCGGTGCGCTGGCTGGCCGAAGGCCGGGTTACCCTGACCAGCGACCACCGCGTCAACGTGCAAGGCGATCCCGATCGCCTTTTCGCCTGGTCGCCGGCCGCCTGAGCGGCCCCGAATCGAATTTTTCGGGCGGAAGCCCTCCGCCCCACTGGAATACACCATGACCAAACCCCAATCTCCGCGTTCCCGTCCGGCTGGCGCCGCCAGGGCCGCGTCCGAAGGCCGCGACGGTCGGTCCTTCTTCTCGCGCCCCAAGGGCGAGGCGCGCGCCCCGATCGCACGCGACAACGCCCGTGACGAGCGCTCCGGTGGCAGCCGCGACGAACGCTCGGCCGGCCGCCCGACGCCGCGCCCGTCCTACGACGCGCCGCACGGCGAAGGCCGCGGCGGTGAACGCGGTTCCTACGGTTCGGACCGTCGCGAGGGTCGACCGAGCCCGCGTCCGTCCTTCGATCCGGCGCGCGGCGAGGGCCGCGGCGAGCGCGGTTCTTATGGTTCCGAGCGCCGTGATGGCCGCCCGGGCCAGCGTCCATCCTACGATGCTCCACGCGGCGAAGGCCGTGGCGGCGAGCGCGCTTCCTATGGTTCGGAACGCCGCGAAGGCCGTCCGGGCCAGCGTCCGTCCTACGACGCCCCGCGCGGCGAAGGCCGTGGCGGCGAGCGCGCTTCCTATGGTTCGGAACGCCGCGAAGGCCGTCCGGGCCAACGTCCGTCCTACGACGCCCCGCGCGGCGAAGGTCGTGGCGGCGAGCGCGCTTCCTATGGTTCGGAACGCCGCGAAGGCCGTCCGGGCCAACGTCCGTCCTACGACGCTCCGCGCGGCGAAGGCCGTGGCGGCGAGCGCGCTTCCTATGGTTCGGAGCGCCGCGAAGGGCGTCCGGACTCGCGTCCGTCCTTTGACGCCCCGCGTGGCGAAGGCCGTGGCGGCGAACGCGCCTCCTATGGCCCGGATCGTCGCGAAGGCCGCGCGGACTCGCGTCCGTCCTATGGCTCGCCGCGAGGCGATGATCGCGGCGGCGAGCGCGGCGGCGAACGCGGCCAGTATGGCGGCCCGCGCGGCGGCGATGGCGGCCAGGACCGCCCGCCCAAACCCCAATTCAATCGCCCGCGCCAATCGCACGCGGCGATCCGCATCGACCAGGTCCAGCGCGTCCTGGGCGAAATCCTGCAATGGACCTATCCGGCCGACGCGGCCCTGTCGCACTGGCTGCGCAATCATCCGAATCTGGGCGCGCGCGATCGCTCCGAGGTCGCTGAAGCCGTCTACGACGTGCTGCGCCATCTGCGCCGCTACCGCCAGTTCGGAGAAAGCGGCGTCGGTCCTGCTTCGCGCCGCCTGGCAATCCTGGGCCTGGCCGCGACGCTGGGCGCCGAGGCGCTGGCCGAAGGCATGGACGCCGGCGAAGCCGAATGGCTGCAGCGCGTGTCGCAGATCGACCTGGCGACACTGCCGCGCGCCGTGCGCGGCAGCATCCCGGACTGGCTGGACGAACGCCTGGGCGCCATGGACAGCCCGGAAACGCTGATCGAGGCGCTGAACCGCCAGGCCAGCCTGGACCTGCGCGTCAACCCGCTGAAGGTCGAGCGCGACGCCATGCTGGCCGAATTGCAGCAGGGCGCCGGCCGCTACGAACCTGTCGCCATGCCTTATTCGCCCTGGGGCATCCGCATGGAAGGCCGTCCGGCCATCAACCGTTGGCCGCAGTTCGAGAACGGCAGCATCGAAGTCCAGGACGAGGGCAGCCAGTTGCTGGCGCTGCTGGTGGCGCCGCGCCGCGGCGAAATGATCATCGATTTCTGCGCCGGCGCGGGCGGCAAAACACTGCTGCTGGGCGCGCTGATGCGCTCCACCGGCCGCCTGTACGCGTTCGACGTGTCCGCGGCCCGCCTGCAGCGCGCCAAGCCGCGCTTTGCGCGCAGCGGCCTGTCCAACGTGGTGCCGGTGGTCATCGACAGCGAAAACGACGCCCGCGTCAAGCGCCTGGCCGGCAAGGCCCAGCGCGTGCTGGTCGATGCCCCGTGCAGCGGCATTGGCACCCTGCGCCGCAATCCGGACCTGAAATGGCGCCAGCACCCCGAGGCGCTGGCCGAACTGGGCCAGCTGCAGGAACGCATCCTCAACAGCGCGGCGCGCTGCGTCGCCCCGGGCGGCCGCCTGGTGTACGCCACCTGCAGCCTGCTGGCCGAGGAAAACGAGGTCCAGGCCGAGCGTTTCCTCGCCAGCCATCCGGATTTCGAGCGCCTGGACGCCGCCGAGATCCTGGCCGCGCGCTGTGAAAACCTGAAGCTGGACGGCCCCTACGTGCAGCTGCGCCCCGACGTGCACGGCACCGACGGCTTTTTCGCCGCGGTATTCGAGCGCAAGAAGAAGGGCGCGGCGACCGTGGCCGAAGAAGCTTCGGAAGCGGACGAGGTTTCGACTGAAGAAACGTCCGACGGGGACGCGGCCGGTCCGCAGGACCAGCCGGCCTGATCGGGAGCGCCGGGTCAGGGACCCGGCGTCACCACCACCGTGGCGCTGTAGCGGCGCGTGCCCAGGGTCTTGTTCTGGTACTTCACTTCCCAGGCCAGGCTGTCATTGCCTGGCTGGTCCGCCTGGTAGACCACCTGGGATACCGGCACGGTCTGGTAGGCGCAACGCCCGGAATCGCTGGACTGGCCCCGCGTCTGCATGATGTTGGCCTTGCCCAGGCGCGGCGTCATGGTGAGCGATACGCGCGGCGCGCGCAGCGCCAGGCAGTCCGATCCGCGGATCTCGTAGTACGAGGCCAGCACGGCGACGTCGCCCGATTTCAGCGTTTGCGCGGAAACGGTGGCGGGCAGGACGGTGCCCAGCGCGGCCAGGGCGTAAAAAAATTGGGGACGGATTTTTTTCAGCAACATCAGTGGGACAAAAGAGACAGTTTGGTCGGTAAAGCACCCGCAGTGTGCGCCAGCCGCAAGTCCGCTTCAAGACCGGACGCCAAGCTGACAGGAACTTTAACGGCGAAATCGAGCCCAAACCTTGCGCCTTCGCGTATGCCCCCCACCTACCCTGGGGAGGACGGCCCTAGCGCCGCGTGCCGCAAGGCTCGGCCTCGCAACCCGCATTTTTGGTGGCGAGAGTGGGTTTTTGCCCTGAAAAACCGGGGCTTAGTCCTTGATTTCGCTCAAAAACTATTTTGAAACTACCTTGTCATAAGTCAGCCAAGGTAAGCTAAACTCCAGGCACTTCTCTAGCGAGGCTCCTAACAGCTTTATGGATTACATCCTTTCCTTCATTGCCGGCGGTCTGACCCAAGCCACTTGGTGGCAGGTTGTCGTGTTCACTCTGGTTGTGACGCACATCACGATTGTGTCGGTCACGGTCTTTCTCCATCGCAGCCAAGCGCACCGTGGTCTGGATCTGCATCCGGCCGTCATGCACTTCTTCCGTTTCTGGCTCTGGATGACGACCGGCATGGTCACCAAGGAATGGGTGGCCATTCACCGCAAGCACCACGCCAAGTGCGAAAAGGAAGGCGATCCCCATTCGCCCATCCTGTTCGGCATCTGGAAGGTGCTGTTCCGCGGCGCGGAACTGTACCGCGAAGAATCGAACAACAAGGAAACCATGGCCAAGTTCGGCCACGGCACGCCTGACGACTGGCTCGAGCGCAACGTCTACAGCAAGCACAGCCTGTGGGGCGTGCTGTCCATGCTCGCCATCGACATCGCCCTGTTCGGCGCCATCGGCGTCACGGTATGGGCCGTGCAGATGGCCTGGATCCCCTTCTGGGCCGCCGGCGTCGTCAACGGCATCGGCCACTACTGGGGCTACCGCAACTACAACAGCCCGGACACCAGCACCAACGTGTTCCCCTGGGGCATCGTGATCGGCGGCGAAGAGCTGCACAACAACCACCACGCCCATGGCACGTCGGCCAAGTTCTCGGCCAAGTGGTACGAATTCGACATCGGCTGGTGCTACATCAACATCCTGAAGTTCTTCGGCCTGGCCAAGATCAAGAAGGTTGCGCCCAAGCTCAAGCTGGACGACAGCAAGACCGGCATCGACCTGCGCACCCTGCAGGGCGTGATCACGCACCGCTACGAAGTCATGGCCCGCTATGCGGACGTGATCAAGAGCGCCGCCCGTGAAGAGCTGGCCAAGCTGAAGGATTCGCGCAACAAGGACAGCGCCGAGTGCGACTGGACCAAGCTGCACAGCGTGCGCCGCGCCATCCACCGCAACGAGGACATCCTCCAGCCCGAACAGGTTGCCGCCGTGGATCAAGCCATCGCCCGCAACAAGTCGCTCGCCACGCTGGTACAGATGCGCCGTGAACTCGGCCGCATCTGGGAAAGCTCCAGCGCCAGCAGCGAACAGCTTCTTCATGACCTGCAGGCCTGGTGCCAGCGCGCCCAGCAAAGCGGCATCGCCGGGCTCGAGCAATTCGCTCAACGTCTGCGCCGCTACGCGGCATGATGCTAGAGAAGCTCAATCCTGAACAACGCGCCGCAGTAACGTTAGAACCGCAGCACGCCCTGGTCCTGGCCGGGGCGGGCAGCGGCAAGACCCGGGTGCTCACCACCCGCATGGCCTGGCTGATTCAAACCGGCCAGGCCTCGCCTTTTGGGCTGCTGGCGGTCACGTTCACCAACAAGGCGGCGCGCGAAATGCTCGCGCGCATGTCGGCCATCCTGCCGATCGATACGCGCGGCCTGTGGATCGGCACCTTCCATGGCCTGTGCAACCGCATGCTGCGCGCGCATCACCGCGATGCCGGCCTGCCGCAAAGCTTCCAGATCCTGGACGTCACCGACCAGCTCGCGGCGATCAAGCGCCTGATGAAGGCCAATGGCGTCGACGACGAAAAGTATCCTCCGCGCGACGTGCAGCGCTTCATCAACGGCGCCAAGGAAGAAGGCCTGCGTCCCGCCGACGTGGAAGCCTACGACGCCCATCGCCGTCGCCTGATCGAGATCTACCAGCTCTACGAGGCCCAGTGCCTGCGCGAAGGCGTGGTGGACTTTGCCGAACTGCTGCTGCGCGCCTACGAACTGCTGTCGCGCAATGCGCCGGTGCGCGAGCACTACCAGCGCCGTTTCCGCCACATCCTGGTCGACGAGTTCCAGGATACCAACACGCTGCAGTACAAGTGGCTGCGCCTGTTGGCCGGCGGCGGCGCCGCAATCTTCGCGGTGGGCGACGACGACCAGTCGATCTATGCCTTCCGCGGCGCCAACGTCGGCAACATGGCTGACTTTGAACGCGACTACGCGCGCGGCACCGTGATCCGCCTGGAGCAGAACTACCGCTCTTTTGGCCACATCCTGGATTCCGCCAACGCGCTGATCGGCCATAACACCGGCCGCCTGGGCAAGAACCTCTGGACCGAGCAGGGCGACGGCGAGCCGGTGCGCGTCATCGAGCAGCCGTCCGACGGCATGGAAGCGCAGTGGATCGTGGACGAGATCCGCTCCCTGATCCGCGAAGGCAGCCTGCGCCGCGAGATCGCCGTGCTCTACCGCAGCAACGCGCAGTCGCGCGTGCTGGAACACGCCATCTTTTCCGCCGGCATTCCCTATAAGGTGTACGGCGGCCTGCGTTTTTTCGAGCGCCAGGAAATCAAGCACGCGCTGGCCTACCTGCGCCTGATGGCCAATCCGCACGACGACACCTCGTGGATGCGGGTCGTCAATTTCCCCACGCGCGGCATCGGCGCGCGCACGCTGGAGCAATTGGGCGACGCCGCGCGCGCGCACGACACCAGCCTGTACGCGGCCGTGGCCCTGGTGCCCGGCAAGGGCGGCTCCAACCTGGCGCAATTCGCGCAGCTGATCCATCGCCTGATCGAAGAGACCCGCGACCTGCCGCTGCCGGAAATGGTCGAGCACATGCTCGAGGCCAGCGGCCTGAACGCGCACTACAAGGCCGAACGCGAAGGCGCGGAGCGCCTGGAAAACCTGAGCGAACTGGTCACCGCCGCAGCGGTGTTCGCGTCCGAGGAAAACTACGACGGCATGCCTGCCGGCGTGGTGCCCGAACAGGACACGGCCTCCACGCTGAACGCGGGCGTGGTCGACGCGCCGGTCGTGGCATCCGACGGTTTGACTCCGCTGGCGGCGTTCCTGTCGCATGCGGCGCTGGAAGCGGGCGACAACCAGGCCCAGCAGGGCCAGGACGCCGTCCAGCTAATGACCGTGCACGCCGCCAAGGGCCTGGAGTTCGACGCGGTGTTCATCACCGGCCTGGAAGAGGGGCTGTTCCCGCACGAGAACAGCGTCCTGGAAGCTTCCGGACTGGAAGAAGAACGCCGCCTCATGTACGTGGCCATCACGCGTGCGCGCCAGCGTCTGTACATCAGCCTGGCGCAAAGCCGGATGCTGCACGGCCAGACGCGCTACGCGATGCGGTCGCGCTTCCTGGAAGAAATTCCCGAACAGCACCTGAAGTGGCTGTCGCCCAAGGCCGGCCTGGCCCAGGTTGGCGGCACGGGCGCCGGCTGGGGCGGCGGCAACCGCGGCGACGCTTTTGGCCGCAAGCCCACCAATACCATTGCGCCGCGTCAAGCCCGCAGCGTTACCACCGGCGTCACGGTGGGCGACAAGCAGTATCGTGTAGGTCAGGGCGTGCACCACGCGCGGTTCGGCGAAGGCACGATCATCGGCTTGAGCGGAGCAGGGCAGGACGCCCAGGCTGAAATCCAGTTCCGCGACGTGGGCGCCAAGACCTTGGCGCTGGGCATCGCCAAACTTGACATTGTTCAGGGTTGATACTCATGGCCGACAACGATACTTCCAAAGCCGAGCTGGCGTCGCTGCGCGCCGAGGTCGATGAAATCGACCAGCAGATAATGCTGCTGCTGGGCGTGCGGTTCCGCTGCACGGACATGATCGGCGAGCTCAAGCGCGATCTGGGCATGGACCTGGTGGATCCCAAGCGCGAGGAGCAGCAGGTCGCGCGCATCCGCCGCCTGGCGCAAGAGGCGGGCGTGCCGCCCGCGCTTGCCGAAACCATCCTGCGCGAAGTGATCGACACCGTGGTCGACCACCACACCCGCCTGCGCGAGCGCCCGTACTCGTAATGCCAGGCCGGCGGCGCATGGAAGCCTGCATCATCTGCAAGCTGCCGGGCGCCGCCTCTCCCTTTCCTACAAGACCTGCATGAACGCCAGCAAGGCGTCGATCTCGTCCGCGCTCAACGCGAGCGGCCGGATGTGTTCGGACTTGCTGGGCGCATACGGGTCGGGCGGATCGCTGGGCACGGGATCGCGGCCCATGCCGGCGTTGTACATCCGCAGCAGGCCCTTCAGGTCGGGAAACAGTCCGTTGTGCATCCACGGTCCGGCGCGCGACACATTGCGCAGGCTGGGCGTGCGGAATTTGCCAAGATCGGCGGGATTGCGCGTCGCTTCGTAGCGCCCCAGATCCTGGTTGCGGCGGCCATAGAAGGACAGGCCGATGTTGTGGAACTGGTGATCCGTCAGCATCGCGCCGCTGTGGCAGTTCATGCAGCGCGCCTGGGTGCGGAACAGGTGCATGCCGATTAACTCGCTGTCGTCCAGCGCATTCGATTGTCCATCCAGGAACTTGTCGAAGCGCGTGGTTTCGGGCCGCAGCGTAGCGACATAGGCGGCCAGCGCGCGCGCCAGGCGGTCGGCGTCCACAGGCGGCTGCGCTGCCGGGGCGGCGCCGAATGCTTGCAGGAACTGCGCAGGGTAGGGATCGGCCGCCAACAGGCGCGCCACGGCGCCGTCGGCGTCATGGTTCATTTCGCGGGGATCGTGGATGGGGCCCAGCACCTGGTCCTTCAGGCTGGCGGCGCGTCCGTCCCAGAACAACCGGGGCGCGAACGGCGCCGCATACAGCGGCGTGGAGCGCCGCCTGCCCATCAGCTTGTCTTCGCCCACGGCCAGCGCGAGGCCGTCGGTGAAGGCGCGCTGCGGCAGATGACAGGAGGCGCAGGACACCTGCCCCTTGCGCGACAGCCGGGTATCGAAGAACAGCATCTGCCCCAGCGTCACCACCGCCGGGCGCGCGACGTCCGCAGCCAGTTCCTTTTGGCCGGCATTGGCGGCGGTCCAGGCGAGGGGCGGACTGGAAGCGGGCGGCACCGGGCCCCATTCGCGCCAGGCCACGCCGGGATCGATCGTGGGCGCTGGCCAGGTCCAGGGCGGCCCGGCGTACAGTGGCCGCAGGCAAGCGGCATTCCAGCCCGTGGGCGTACGGCAGGCGGCCTGATCGTCCTGGGCGTCTGCATCGGCGTGGGATAGGGACGCCGCCAGCGCCAGCGCCGCGCCCAAGATCAGAAGCGGTAACCGACTTGCAGCCATAGCTCCCGTCCCGTCTGATAGGTACTGCGGTTGGTCTTGACGTTGGGATTGCTGGCCGTCACGGCGGGCCTGCGGTCCAGCACGTTCAGGACTTCGACCGTGAATTCCAGACTGCGCGCAAACGTGGGATTCCAGGAAAGCTTGGTGTCCCAGGTCCAGTAGGACGGGATCTCGCCGGATTCGAATCGATCCAGGTAGTCGGGCCGCGGACCGCGCCCGACGTAGACGGTGGCGTCGCGCTTGCTGCGCCAGTTCACCATGTTGCTCCAGGTCAGGCCGGCGCGCGGCCACGCGCCGGTCAGGCTGAGGGTGGCGATCTGTGGCTGGTAGAAGGAGCTTGGAGGCAGGTCGATGGCGCGCAGGCGCGAGCCGTTGTAGATCACGTATTCGCCGGGGTCGCGCGCGTCGCCGTTGTAGCCTTCGACCAGGTCCGCGTTGGTCTTGCGCTTCTGCCAGCTCCAGCTTGCCTGCATGTTCCAGCGCGTCTCGCCCAGGCGCCAGGGCTCCAGCGTGCGCAGCGACAGGCTGACCCCGTCGGTGGTGGACAGGCCGTCGTTGGTGTAGCGGTAGCCGTCCTTGTCGTTGCCGGTCGTGGCCCACTGGTCGCGGCCGTTGCGGCGCACGTAGCTCAGCACGCCTTCCATGCCCGCCATGCGCTGGCGCAGCGAGACCGCCCATTCATCGTCATAGGGCATGCGCAGGCCCTTGTACTCCACGTAGTACTCCTTGCTGCCGTCCGCCACGGGCTTGCCGTTCTTGTCCAGCACCTGGCGCCGCAGGCGGCTGCGTTCTTCCTTGAGCGCCGTCTCCAGCACGCCGGCCCCGTAGTACCGCGACCAGCCGGCGCTGAGCAGGGTATCGCCCGAACCGAACATGTCCCAATCCAACCGCGTACGCGGCGACAGGTTGTTGTTGCCGAGGAACGTCTCGCGGTCGTAGCGCAGGCCGGCGTCCAGCGCCAGCCGTTGCCATTCGATGCGGTCCGACAGATAAAGGCTGGCCATGTTGTAGTTCACGTCCACGGTGCCGGGCAGGTAGCGGACCTTGCTGAAATCCCGATAGCTGCCGTCGCGGTTGTAAGCGCGCTGGTAGGAGTGGCTTTCCTGGAAACGCTCGAAGTTCGCCTGCACCTGGTTCAGTTCCGCGCCTGCATAGGGGATGTGCGTGAACACGCCCGTGCGCACCGGATCCAGGTCGACCCGGCCCTTCAGCGTCCAGGTGTCCTGCCGCGTCTGCTCCTTGCCGAAGCCGCCCGCCGTGTACCGCGGCAGCAGGTAGGGGCTGAATGTCACCAGCTCGTCGCCGACGGATTCGCGGTTGCTGAGCGACCGGTCCCAGCCCGCCTGCAGCGCAAGCCGGCCGCCCTGGAAGTAGTGGTCTACGTTGACGCCTATGCCGCGCGCCTCATGGTTGTTGTCCCAGCGCGTGTGCCGGAACAGGTCGCTGGCCAGGGTTTCGCTGCGGTCGCTGTATTTCAGCGTCAGGTCGGCCGTGGTATCGGCGCTGGCGCGCACGCTGAACTTGCCCAGGAAGTTGTCGATCCGGTCGCTATAGGCGGCCTGGCCCGGCGCCGGCTGTCCCTTGTCGTCCACGCCCATGTTCCAGCGCGCGATGTCCGATTCGCGGCGCGACATGGCCAGCACGGCGCCTGATTTTTCATTGAAGGCGAGGTCGCCCACGGCGGAGTAGAAGCGCTTTTTCCATTCCGGCGAATAGCCCGGCTTGCCCTGCGCCCAACTGTTTTGTTCGCCCTCGGCGACCTCCTGCCGCGTCATTTTGGAAGTGTTCCAGCGGTAGTCCAGATTCAAGCGGTTTTCGCCGGAAAAGCGGCGCAGCCTGGCGTCGACGACGCCGCCCGTGAAGCGGCCGTACTCCACCGGCACGAAGCTGTCGTGCACGCGCACTTCCTCCAGCAGGCTCGTGTCCACGAAGTACGACTGCGGGTTGCTGGGCACGTTGCCGACCTGCAGGTTCAGGTTCTTGCTGGCCGGGTCCACGCGGTTGGTCGCGTCCATGCCGTCGAGCTGGAACAAGTTCTGGTAGGGGCTGGAGCCGTGGAAGGAAATGTCCTCCACATTGAGCGAGCCGCGGTTCTGCGAGCCGGCGGCGCCCGGATTGGTGCGCACCGCCGGATGCGTCGCCACCAGCGTGCTGAGGTCGCGGTTGGAGCTGGGCGTTTCGGCGATGTCCTCGCGGGTATAGATGCGCTCGCCCACCTGCTCGCCGTAGACCCGCACGGCATCCAGGCGCAGGGCGGAAAACTGGTTGGTCTTGTCCACGTAGACGATGTAGCGGCCAGGTCCGTCCGCGCGCAGCGCCAGTCCGGACCCCGCCAGCAGGTGGTTCAGCGCGAGCAGCGGCGAATACTCTCCTTGCAGCGGGGGCGAAGTCTTGCCCGCCACCGCCGCCGGCGGAAACGAGATCTCCAGGCCCGCCTGTCGGCCCAGCGCGAGCAGTGCGTCGCCCAGGGGTTGGGCCGGCAGGTCATAGGCGACGGGCGCGGTCGACTGAGCGGGGGCCGGCGAAGCCGTTATCAACGCGGCGATGAGCAGCGCCGCCGAAGCGCCAGACCGGCGGGCGCGCCGGTTGAAGTGGGGAAACAGCATGAATGCGTCCAAGCGGGTGTTGATGTCAGCCGTAGGACGTGTGCAGGCACGGATTACCTCAGCGGATTGCCGATGAATAATTTATATCGATTCTCATTTACTGATTGGCAATCGGCTTCAACGCAGGATCAGCAGGCCTGGCAGCTCGGTAATGCCGACCTTGGCCTGCGCCAGCAGCAATTCCAGCGCTCGCTTGGGATCGTCGATACTGGCGATGCCCGAGACGCGCAAACGCCTGGCGGGTTCGCCCAGCACCAGGATGTGCTTGCCGCCATAGCGGGATAGCCGCGCAGCGGCCTCGGGCAATGCGACATCGTTGAAGGCCAGCAGGCCCTGGCTCCAGTCCGGCGCCGGTTCCTGCGGCGCGGCGAAGCGCGTGATGCCCGTCGCCGACACGGCAGCCTCCTGGCCCGCGTCCAGCGCCAAGGCGGCGTCATCCTGGCAGACCAGGCAATGGACTGCCACGCGATGTTCGTACACCGCCACGCGCGTGCCGCCGGCCTCGCGCGCCACGACATAGCGGGTGCCTAGTGCGGCTGCGGACGCGTCCGGCGTCACCACCGTGAAATCCGGACCACCAGGCGCGCGTGGTGCGGCCGTGAACAACGCTCGCCCGGCCAGGAGCCGTACTTCGCGCTTGCCCGGTGCGAAATCGATGGCGATGGCGGAGTCCGCATCCAGGGTGGCGCTGGAGCCGTCGGGCAGGGCCACGCGGCGCACTTCGGCGCCGGTCGTGTAGTCGGCGTCAGGATGGACCGTACGCAGCAATTGCCAGGCTGGCCAGGCGGCCAGCAATACAAGCGCGGCCGCCGCGCCGCGCTTATGCGCGCGCCGTGGCGCCAGCAGCTTGCCGCGTTCGATCTCGCCCATTCGCCGCCACAGGCGCGCCAGCCGTTCATAGGCGGCGGCGTGGCTGGCGTCAGCGCGGTACCAGGCTTCGAACTCCGCCTGGGCTTGCGCATCCATGCCCTGACCGCTGTGGCGCACGACCCAGCGCGACGCTTCTTCCTGGGCGCTGCCGGTCTTGGGGGCGGCCATGCTCAGGATGCCAGCGCCTGGTCGCAGGCCAGCAGGATGCGCATCATGTGTTTCTCCACCGCGCTGACCGAAATCGCGAAACGCTCGGCGATGGCGCGGTAACTCAGGCCCTCGTGCCGGTGCAGCACGAACACGTCCAGGCTGCGGCGCGGCTGGGCCAGCAGCGCGGTTTCCAGCCTGCGCAGCATTTGCCGCGCGGCAGCCACGTCCAGGGTGTCGGGTTCATGCAGGGTAGGGCGCGAAGCGGCGTAGTCGGCGGTGGCGGCCTGTTCGCGGCTGCGGCGCCGGTGCCAGTCGGTAGCGATGTTGGCGGCCACGCGGAAGACGTAGGCGCGGTCGTTGTCGGGACGCGTCCTGTCCTTGAATTCCGCCAGCTTGATCCAGGTGTCCTGGGCGCAGTCTTGCGCGACGTCGCGCGAGCCGGTGCGCAAAGAGAGAAAACCCAGCACCTCTCGGTAATGGCGGAGAAATACATCCGTGAGCGTAGACATGTCGCCGGCGCCGGGCGCCAGATAGAGTCAAATTCGCGCCAGAGTATAAATGATAACGATTTCTATTTCTAGATAAGGCGAGAGCGCAGGAAGCGGCGGCGGGCAGGGCGCCCGCCGCAGGCCGTCAGGCCTCGGACTGTTCGATCTCTTCCAGAGAGCCCTGGATTTCGAGCCACTGTTCTTCCAGCTCGTCCATGCGCTTGCCGTGTTCGCCATGCTCGGCCATGACCTTTTGGCGTTCGGCGCGGCGCGCATCCGAGTACAGGTCCGGATCGGCGATGACGGCGTCCAGCGCATGCAGCTTGGCGCGCAGCTTCTCCATCTCGGCCTCGACCTTGGCGAGCCTGGATTCGAGCGGCTTGCGCAGCGCGGACAGGCGCTGGCGCTGTTCGGCTTCGGCGCGGCGCTGGGCCTTGCGGTCCACCACCGGTTCGTTGCCTTCGGCGTTCTCGCGCGCGGCTTCCGCGCGTTCACCGGCGTTGCGGGCGGCGAGCCAGTCGCGGTAGTCCTCCAGGTCGCCGTCGAACTCGCGTACCGCGCCGTCGGCCACGATCCAGAAGCTGTCCACCGTGGTGCGCAGCAGGTGGCGGTCGTGGGATACCAGCAGCATGCTGCCGCCGAAGTCCGCCAGCGCGGCGGCCAGGGCCTCGCGCGTTTCCACGTCCAGGTGGTTGCTGGGTTCGTCCAGCAGCAGCAGGTTGGGCTTTTGCCAGACGATCAGGGACAGCGCCAGGCGCGCCTTTTCGCCGCCGGACATGGGGCCGACCTTGCTGGTCACCGTGTCGCCGGAAAAGCCGAAGCCGCCCAGATAGTTGCGCAGTTCCTGTTCACGGGTCTCGGGGGCCAGGCGCGCCAGATGGGCGATGGGCGTGCTGTCCACGTCCAGCATGTCCAGCTGGTGCTGGTGGAAATAGCCGATGGCCAAGCCGCGCGAGGCGCGGCGCGTACCCGCCTGCACCGGCAGTTCTTCGGCCAGGGTCTTGATCAGCGTGCTCTTGCCGGCGCCGTTGGCGCCCAGCACGCCGACGCGGCTGCCCGCGCGCACCATCAGCGTCACGTCGCGCAGGATGGGCACGGCGTTGCCGTCGGCGTCCGTGTAGCCGGCCGACAGGTGCTCCAGGGTCAGCAGGGGATCCGGCACCTGGTCGGGCGAGGGGATGCGGATGTCGATGCCGGCCTCGGCGTGCAAGGGCGCCAGCACCTGCATGCGCGCCAGCGCCTTGACGCGGCTCTGCGCCTGCTTGGCCTTGGAGGCTTTGGCCTTGAAGCGGTCGATGAAGCCTTGCAGCCGGGCCGCTTCGCGGGTCTGGCGTTCGTAGGCGATATTGGTCTGGCGCAGGCGCTCGGCGCGCTGCGTCAGGAAGTCGCCATAGCCGCCGCGGTAGCGCACCAACTTGGCGTGGTCGAAATGCAGGATGGACTTGGCGACCGCATCCAGGAACTCGGTATCGTGGGAAATCAGCATGACGGTGCCGGGGTAGGCGGCCAGCCATTTCTCCAGCCACAGCATGGCGTCGAGATCCAGGTGGTTGGTGGGCTCGTCCAGCAGCAGCAATTCGGACGGCGCCATCAGCGCGCGGGCCAGGGCCAGGCGCATGCGCCAGCCGCCGGAAAAGCTCGCCACCGGCTGCATCCACTCGGCGGGCTTGAAGCCCAGGCCGGCCAGCAGTTGCTCGGCGCGCGAGGCCGCGCTCCAGGCGCCGGCTTCCACCAGCGCCGCTTCCACTTCGGCGATCTGCGTGCCTTGTTCGTCCGTCAGTTCGGCGCGGCGCGCCTGCAGTTCGCGCAGATGCGTGTCGCCGTCGATGACGAACTCTCGCGCCGGACGCTCGTCAGCTTCGATTTCCTGCTTGACGCTGGCGATGCGCCAGCCGGCGGGCATGGCGAGGTTGCCCGCGTCCAGGTCCAGCGTGCCGGTCAAGAGCGCGAACAGCGAGGACTTGCCCGCGCCGTTCTTGCCGACGATGCCCACGCGCTCGCCCGGATGCACGACGAATTCAGCGCCGTCCAGCAGCACCTTGGTGCCGCGGCGCAGGGTCAATCCAGTAGCGCGTATCACAGGCTGAGTTGCTCGCGGGTAAGCAGCAGAAGCTGGTCGGAGGCTTCTTCGGTGTCCAGCCACACGGGCGAGAGCTGCGGGAAGGCGGCCTCGAAGAAGTCGCGTTCGTGGCCGATCTCCAGCACCAGCACGCCTTCCGGCGTGAGAAAGCGCGGCGCGGCTTCCAGGATGCGGCGCACCAGGTCCATGCCGTCGTCGCCGCCAGCCAGGGCCAACTGCGGTTCATGGCGGTACTCCTGGGGCAGGACGTCCATGGAGCCGCTGTTCACGTAGGGCGGATTGCAGATGATGACGTCGTACAGGCGCGGCGGCAGGCTGTCGAACAGATTGCTTTCGTGCAGGTCCAGCCGGTCCGCCAGGCCGTAGTCGTCGACGTTGCGGCGCGCCACTTCCAGCGCGTCCGGCGACACGTCGACCGCGTCCACATGGGCATAGGGGAAGGCCAGCGCCGACAGGATAGCCAGGCAGCCGGACCCCGTGCACATGTCCAGCACGTTCTCAACCGCCAGCGCATCCTGCACCCAGGGCGCAAGGCCCTGGTCCAGCAATTCAGCGATGGGCGAGCGCGGCACGATGACGCGCTGGTCCACGTAGAAGCGGTGGCCGCGCAGCCAGGCCTCGTTGGTGAGGTAGGCGGCGGGCAGGCGCTCGGTCACGCGGCGGTCGATCAATTCGAGCACGCGGTTGCGCTCTTCGCTGAGCACGCGGGCGTCCAGAAAGGGCTCCAGCGTGTCCAGCGGCAAATGCAAGGCGTGCAGCGTCAGGTAGACCGCCTCGTCCCAGGCGTTGTCGCTGCCGTGTCCCAGCGCCACCTGGGCGGCGTTCAGGCGCGATACGCCGTAGCGGATCAGGTCGCGCAGGGTCAGCAGTTCTTGGCGGGCGGATTGATACATGTGAGGCTTTTACTTGGGCGGCAGCAGGAGGTTTTCCAGCGTGCGCCGATAAATGTTCTTCAACGGATCCAGCGAGGCCAATTCGATGCGTTCGTTGACCTTGTGGATCGTGGCGTTGCAGGGACCGAATTCGATGACTTGCGGGCAGATCTTGGCGATGAAACGGCCATCGGACGTGCCGCCAGTGGTGGAGAGTTCTGCCGTCACGCCGGTTTCGTCGCGGATGGCCGAGACCAGCGCGTCCGTCAGCGAGCCGCGCGGCGTCAGGAAGGGCTCGCCGCCCAGCTCCCAGTCCAGCGTGTACTCCAGGCCATGGCGGTCCAGCACTTCATGTACTCGCGCCTGCAGGCTTTCCGGCGTGCTGGCGGTGGAGAAACGGAAGTTGAACAGCGCCACCGCCTCGCCCGGCACCACGTTGGTGGCGCCGGTGCCCGAGTTCAGGTTCGACACCTGGAACGTGGTGGGCGGAAAGTACTCGTTGCCCTGGTCCCATTCGATGCTGACGATGTCGGCCAGGGCCGGCGCCAGCTGGTGCACGGGGTTGCGCGCCAGGTGCGGGTAGGCCACATGGCCCTGGATGCCCTTGACCGTGAGCTTGCCCGACAGCGAGCCGCGGCGGCCGTTCTTGCAGGTGTCGCCCAGCACGTCGCCCGAAGTGGGCTCGCCGACGATGCAGTAGTCCATCTGTTCGCCGCGCGCCTTCAGCGCGTCGCAGACGATGGCGGTGCCGTCGATGGACGGGCCTTCTTCGTCAGAGGTGATCAGCAGGGCGATCGAGCCGCCATGCTGCGGGTGGGCCGCCACGAATTCCTCGGCCGCCACCACGAAGGCGGCGATCGAGCTTTTCATGTCGGCTGCCCCGCGGCCGTACAGGTAGCCATCGCGCTCGGTGGGAACGAAGGGATCGCTTTCCCACTTCTCGCGCGGACCCGGAGGCACCACGTCCGTGTGACCGGCGAACACGGTCAGCGGCGCCGCGTTGCCGCGGCGCGCCCACAGATTGGTGACACCGCCCTGTGCGATGGTCTCGCAGGCGAAGCCGATGCGCTCCAGGCGCGCGGCCAGCGTCGCCTGGCAGTCTTCATCGGCCGGCGTGACCGAAGGGCGGGCGATCAGGTCCTTGACCAGATCCAGTACAGCCGTCGTGCTCATTTAAGCCCTCAGCAGATCGTTGATGCTGGTCTTGGCGCGGGTCTGCGCGTCGACGCGCTTGACGATGACCGCGCAGGCCAGGCTGTGCGAACCGTCGGCCGAAGGCAGCGAACCCGGGACCACGACCGAGCCCGAGGGCACGCGGCCGTACGTGATCTTGCCGGTGGCGCGGTCATAGATCTTGGTGCTTTGCGACAGGAACACGCCCATGGCCAGCACCGAGTTCTCTTCGACGATCACGCCTTCCACGACTTCCGAGCGGGCGCCGATGAAGCAGTTGTCTTCGATGATGGTCGGGTTGGCTTGCAGCGGTTCCAGCACGCCGCCGATGCCCACGCCGCCGGACAGGTGAACGTTCTTGCCGATCTGGGCGCAGGAGCCGACGGTGGCCCAGGTGTCGACCATGGTGCCTTCGTCGACGTAGGCGCCGATATTCACGTAAGAGGGCATCAGCACCACGTTGCGGGCCAGGTAGGCGCCGCGGCGGGCAACGGCCGGCGGCACCACGCGGTAGCCGCCCTG
The DNA here is from genome assembly GCF_902859965.1 of Achromobacter aegrifaciens. NCBI lineage: Bacteria > Pseudomonadati > Pseudomonadota > Betaproteobacteria > Burkholderiales > Alcaligenaceae > Achromobacter > Achromobacter aegrifaciens. The sequence continues at coordinate 1,478,042 of NZ_CADIKO010000002.1, read as the reverse complement.
CTTGAAGGCGTTGTCGCCGTATTCCGAGAACTTGAGCGGCACCTTGTCGTAGAACTGCAGCGGAGCCTGGCCCATGATGGCGTTGTCGTTCAGGCGGAACGACAGCAGCACGGCCTTCTTGATCCACTGATGCACGACCCAGTCGTCGTTGATTTTCTCGGCCACGCGCAGGCGGCCCAGGTCCAGGCCGTCGATGGTGCGCTCGACCGCTTCACGCACTTCGGCGCTGGCGTCGGTGGGCGACAGGTTGGCCCGGTCGTCCCAGGCTTTTTCGATGGTGGTCTGCAGGTCGAGAGTCATAGCGGCTCAGCTTTTAAAGGTTGATCAAACGGAAGTATGCACAAAATGGGCGATGCGCTCGGCTGCCTGTACGCAGTCAGCCAAGGGCGCCACCAGAGCAATGCGGATGCGGCCCTGGCCGGGATTCACGCCATGCGCCTCGCGTGCCAGGAAACTGCCCGGCAGCACGGTAACACCAGTACGGCCAAAAAGGTCGCGCGCGAACGCCGTATCCGAACCGGGCGTGGCAGCCCACAGGTAGAACGAAGCCTGCGGCCGGGACACGTCCAGCACCTTCTGGAGGATGGGCACCACGGCGTCGAATTTTTCGCGGTACAGGCGCCGGTTGTCCTTCACGTGCGCCTCGTCCGTCCAGGCGGCGATGCTGGCCGCCGACACGATGGGGCTCATGGCGCTGCCATGATACGTGCGATACAGCAGGAAGCGGCCGATCAGCGCGGCGTCGCCCGCCACGAAGCCCGAACGCAGGCCGGGCACGTTGGAACGCTTGGACAGGCTGGAGAACGCCACCAGGTTGCGGTAGGTGTCGCGGCCCAGGCGGCGCGCGGCCTGAAGGCCGCCCAGCGGCGGGTTGCCTTCGTCCAGGTAGATTTCCGAATAGCACTCGTCCGAGACGATCACGAAGCCGTGGCGGTCGGACAGTTCGAACAGCGTTTTCCATTCGTCCAGCGACATGACGTTGCCGGCCGGGTTGCCCGGCGAGCAGACGAACACCATGCGCGTCTTCTTCCAGATTTCGTCCGGCACCTGGTTCCAGTCGCTGGCGAAACTGCGCACCGGATCGGCGTTGACGAAGTAGGGCGTGGCGCCGGCCAGAAGCGCCGCGCCTTCGTAGATCTGGTAGAAGGGATTGGGGCAGATCACCACCGAGCCTGCGGCCGGGTCGATGACGGTCTGCGTGAACGCGAACAGCGCCTCGCGCGAGCCCAGCGCCGGCAGCACCTGCGTTTCCGGATCCGGGGCAGGGATGCTGTAGCGCCGCGCCAGCCACTCCGAGATCGCCCGGCGCAGCGCCGGGTCGCCCTTGGTGGACGGGTACACGGACAGGCCTGCGAGACTGTCGCGGATGGCCTGTTCGACGCACGCGGGTGCGGCGTGTTTGGGCTCGCCGATCGACAGATTGATGGGCGTCAGACCGTCCGGCTGCTGGCTGGCCGAAGCCAGCAAAGCGCGCAGTTTTTCGAACGGATAGGGGTGTAGGGCATCGAGGCGCGGATTCATGACGCAAGATTTTAACAAGCAAGCTACAATAGCGGGCTTGGCCTATAGCGAAGGTGGCGAAATTGGTAGACGCACCAGGTTTAGGTCCTGACGCCGTAACAGGTGTAGGGGTTCGAGTCCCCTCCTTCGCACCAACCTTATTCAGGCACTGATCCGGCTTCATGCCACCAGTGTCCCGCAAGCCCCAAGGCATTGAATGCCTTGGGGCTTTTCCTTTGCCGGCGCGCCCTTGCGCTTAGGGATAACCTCCCGTGCCGAAAGCGCATTTTTGATATATCTTCGCGCTCTTCGGTGGAGGCTTGCCGCTGGCCGGCATCGCAACAGCCTCTCAAACAGCCCCGTACACAGCACGATAAGGAGAGCCTTCCATGGCGCTCAAGCACGCTGCATTTCTGGATGTCATCGATATACGCACCCCGCATCGCGAACACGGGGAGGCCGTCAGCGTCAGCCTGATGAAGACGGCGCATATGCAACTGCTGCAATTGGCGCTGCCCGCCGGCAAGGGCCTGCCGCAACATGCCGTGGCGGGCGAAATCACCATTCATTGCATTGCCGGAGAGGTGAGCTTGGCATTGCGCGATGGCGTGCGCCAGTTGCGCGAAAACCAGCTCGTCGCGTTGGCCGCGCACGAACCGCACGCGCTGCAGGCCGTGCGCGACGCGACCGTGCTGGTGACGGTGCTGCACGCCCCCGCCTAGTACTCCGATTCCTGACGCAGACGTGTTCCCTGAGAGGTGAGCCGTGCATGAGCTGTTGGCCGACTGGTGCGAAATCCTGAACCGCTTGCTGCGGGACGTGGCCGATGCGCACGCCACGGCGCAGGCGCGCGACAGCGCGCTGCGCCATGCCCACCGGCATTCCTGCCAGGCGCCGATCTGCTTCCGGATGTCCGGGACCACGGTCAGCCATCTGGCGGAAACGCTGGATTGCGCCATCCGCGCGTCCTGCGCCCGCCACGACAACTCCGCCTGGGTGCAGGCGCTGGACGTGGCGTACACCAAGTTCCTGCTGTATCTGATCCGCGACGTGGACCGGTGGTCCAGCGGCGGGCTGCACCAAGAGGCGGCGTAGGAGAGGTTTGGTACTTCATAATTTACTGGATAAATAAACAGTAATTTGGTTCAATCCCATCATGCCTCCGGCGCATGCACCTGCAAAAGCGCCATTTCCCACGATCAGGACGAACCATGAAATTCGGATACACCATCATCTACGTACCGGACGTCGCCGCATCGCTGTCCTTTTTTGAACAGGCATTCGGTTTCGCCAGGCGTTTTCTGCACGAGTCCCAGACTTACGGCGAACTGGACACCGGCGAAACCACCTTGGCGTTCGCGGCACATGAACTGGCCGACGCCAATTTCGGCGGCGGCCATGTTGCGGCTTCGGCGTCGGCCGAGCCGTTGGGCATGGAAGTGGCTTTCGTGACGGACGATGTGGCTGCGGCGCACGCCCGCGCGCTTGCGGCGGGCGCCACGGAAATGAGCGCGCCTGTCTCCAAGCCTTGGGGGCAGGTCGTTTCCTATGTGCGCTGTCCGGACGGCACGTTGGTCGAGCTCTGCACGCCCGTGCACGGCTAGGCGGTCGCTGCGCGGCGCGGGCCAAGGCGCCGGATGCGTAACCCGCTGTGGCTTGCGTCGTCCGTGCCCGTGCGGCGTGCATCTTTCCGTCTAGCCGGTCCGGCCGATCCCCGAGTCCACCCGACGCCGTTACCGTGGTTGCGGCAGGGGTGCCCGCGTCCGGCTGCGCTCAAGAATTGTCAAGATTTACATTGCTTTAAAGTCGCCGTCGCCGCCCCGCGATACCGTGGCATTTTCGTTTTTCGGGAGTCGACATGTATCCGCTTTCCAAGCGTTGCGGCGCGGAGTTCTTTGGCACGTTCTGGCTGGTATTGGGGGGCTGCGGCGCCGCTGTGCTGGCCGCCGGTTTCCCGGAACTGGGCATCGGTTTCGCAGGCGTGGCGCTGGCCTTCGGCCTGACCGTGCTGACCATGGCGTTCGCGGTCGGCCATATTTCCGGCGGGCATTTCAACCCGGCCGTCACGGTGGGCCTGGTGGCGGGCGGCCGTTTTCCCGCCAAGGAAATCCTGCCTTACGTCATTGCCCAGGTCCTGGGCGCGATCGTGGCCGCTGCGGTGCTGGCCTGCATTGCCAGCGGCAAGCTGGGTTTCGATCTGAAGGGCAGCCATTTCGCGGCCAACGGCTACGGGGCCTATTCGCCGGGCAAGTACTCGATGGTCTCCGCGCTGGTGACGGAAGTCGTGCTGACCGCTGGCTTCATCTTCGTGATCCTGGGGGCGACCAGCAAGCGCGCGCCGGCCGGCTTCGCGGCGATTCCTATCGGACTGGCGCTGACGCTCATTCACCTGATCAGCATTCCGGTGACGAACACCTCGGTCAATCCGGCCCGTTCCACCGGCCCCGCGCTGTTCGTGGGCGGCTGGGCGTTGGAGCAGCTGTGGCTGTTCTGGGTCGCGCCCATCGTCGGGGCGATCGTCGGCGCCATCGCCTACCGGCTGGTCAGCGATCCCGCGCAGGAGCGTAGCTGAGCCAGGCGCTGCACCGGGCGATAATGGGGCCAAGTCTCTGATCCTGGTCCCATGAACGAATTTTCAATCGCCATCAATCTTGTGCTGGCCATGCTGCTTGGCGCCGCCATCGGCGCCGAGCGCCAATGGCGGCAGAACTATGCCGGCGTGGTCACGCATGCGCTGGTCTCGCTGGGCGCGGCCGCCTATACCGCCTTGCCGGCGCTGCTGGACGCCGGCAACGACATGCGCCTGGGCAGCCAGGTCGTGACCGGCATAGGCTTTCTGGGTGCGGGCCTGATCATGCGCGACGGCCTGACTATACGCGGCCTGAGCGCCGCGGCCACCATCTGGGCTACCGGCGCCGTAGGGGTACTTGCCGGCTATGGCTTCCAGGCCGAAGCCAGCGCGGTCACGGCGCTGATCCTGGTCACCAATGTGCTGCTGCGGCGCGGCGCCAGGCTGATGGACCGCTACGTGCCCGATGCGGAAACCGAAGAGCGTTACTACAACATCGCCTTGACCTGCGCCTCCACGGACGAAGCCATGGTGCGGGCGGAATTGCTGAACGCCCTGGGCAAGCACAGCCTGCGCCTGCGCGGCGTGGAAAGCCAGCAGCGCGACGGCGGCCGCTCCGAAGTGACCGCGGTGGTCTATTCCATGCGCCAGGAAGACGAGCGGGTGGAGCAACTGGTGGGCAGCCTCAGCCTGTTGCCGCAGACCTACTCGGCCAGGTGGACCTCCGACACCGGCAACGCCTGAAGCCGGCCCGAATCAGGACGCCGTAAGTCCGATCTCAATACGCTTGCACTCCGATTCCAAGAAGATGAGCGTATTCCGTGACGACAACGATTCCCCCTGCCGGGCCCGCCGGCGTGGCGCACTATGACCGCGTCAGCATCGCGTTTCACTGGCTGACGGCAGCGCTGGTGGTGGGCCTGTTCGCGCTGGCCGAAATCTGGGAATTCCTGCCGCGCGGCACGCCCACGCGGCGCCTGCTGCAGCACCTGCATATTTCGTTCGGCCTGCTGTTTGCCGCCGTGTTCGTGTTGCGCGCCATCTGGCGCGTGAGCGCGGGCAGGCGCCTGCCGCCGGCCGCCACGGGCTGGCTGCGCACGGCTAGTACGGGCGTACACGGATTGCTGTACCTGTTGATGGCGGCGCAGATCGTGCTGGGCTTTCTGTTCCGCTGGGCGCAGGGTGAGCCGTTCGCCTTCTTCGGCCTGTTCGACGTGCCCACGCTGATCGCCATCGACCACGAGCAGCGCCGCTTCATCGGCGGACTGCACAACACCGTGGCCTGGTGCATCATCGTGCTGGCGCTGCTCCATGCCCTGGCCGGCTTGTTCCACCACTATGTCCTGCGTGACGGCGTGCTGCGCCGCATGCTCTCCAGCCGCTGAGGAGCGCGCGGCAAGGGCGGGACGTGAAAGCCGGGCCGGGCAGGTTGTACATTACGCACTATCACTGCCTTACTTCCACAGGATGTACCCATCATGACCGCCCCTGAAGTGTTTATCTCCTCCTCGATCAGCTGCGCGAACGACCGCCCCTTCGTGCTGTTCGGCGGCATCAACGTGCTGGAATCCAAGGAACTGGCGCTGCGCGCCTGCGAGGAATACCAGCGCGTCACCCGCAAGCTGGGCATCCCGTATGTGTTCAAGGCTTCCTTCGACAAGGCCAACCGCTCGTCCATCCATTCCTATCGCGGTCCGGGCCTGGAAGAGGGGATGAAGATCTTCGAGGCGGTCAAGAAGGAATTCGGCGTGCCCGTCATCACCGACGTGCATGAACCCTGGCAGGCCGCGACCGTGGCCGAGGTCGTCGACATCCTGCAACTGCCGGCCTTCCTGGCGCGGCAAACGGACCTGGTGGTGGCGTTGGCCAAGACGCAGCGCATCATCAACATCAAGAAGCCGCAGTTCCTCAGCCCGACCCAGATGCTGAACATCGTCGAGAAGTTCACCGAGGCCGGCAACGACAAGCTCATCCTGTGCGACCGCGGTACCTGCTTCGGCTATGACAATCTGGTTGTAGACATGCTAGGGTTTGGCGTGATGAAGAAAGTGTCCGGCAACCGGCCGCTCATTTTCGACGTCACGCATGCCTTGCAGCAGCGCTCGGCGCTGGATGCGGCATCGGGCGGCCGCCGCGAGCAGGTGGCCGAACTGGCGCGCGCGGGCATGGCCGTGGGGTTGGCCGGCCTGTTCCTGGAAGCTCACCCCGATCCCAAGAACGCGAAGTGCGACGGTCCCAGCGCCTTGCCGCTGGACAAGCTGGAGCCCTTCCTGACCCAGTTGAAGATGCTGGACGACCTGGTGAAGTCCTTTGCCCCTATCGACATCGAACCCTGAATCCCGCGGTCATAACGGCTGCGCAAAGTTGTTATACGATCCGGGCCAAACATTGGGGAGGCCTGGATGTCTTTGTATGTGATCGTCGCCGTTCGAAAAGAGCCCGTCAGCGGGCACGTGGCCTATGTGCGCTGGGGCCAGGCAGAACGCGGCGTCCCCGGCTGGGTCACCGAGCCGGTGACGGCGGCGGCATCCGAGGTCATCGAGGCCATCAAGGACGGCGTGGAAGTCGAAACCGCCATCAGCCAGGACGGCATGAGCGTGGCGTTGCGGCCGGTGCGCGTGCTGGTGGATGACGACGGACGCGAACACCTCGCGTCCGCGCCGGTTCCCAGCTCGACCTTGTACACGCTCTTCGACCTGCCCGAATTCTGATGCGGGCAGCCCGGCAGGCGCCTAGCGCCGGCCCTGGGCGAAATTGAGCAGGGCGTCTCCGGCCATCCGGTAGCGCACCCATTCATCCTGCGGCAGCGCGCCGATCGACTTGTAGAAATCGATGGCGGGCGTGTTCCAGTCCAGCACGCTCCATTCCAGGCGGCCGCAGCCATTGGCCACCGCCTCTTGCGCCAGATGGCGCAACAGATCGCGGCCCGCGCCGATGCCGCGCTGCTCCGGCGTGACGTACAGGTCTTCCAGATAGATGCCGTTCTTGCCCAGCCAGGTCGAGTAGCTGTAGAAGTAGACGGCGTAGCCGATGGGTTTGCCGTCCAGCAGGCACATCAGGGCCTTGGCCGGCGCGTTCTCGGCGAACAGGGTGCGCTCGACGTCCGCGGGGCTGGCGATCACTTCATGGGCGGCGCGTTCGTACACGGCCAGCTCGGTGATGAAGGCATGGATCTGCGCCGCGTCCGAGGCGACGGCGGGGCGAATTTCGATAGTCACGGGTACTTCCTGCTGCTGCTTTTGGGGGCCTTATCCTACCCGTGAATCGGGCGGCGCGCATTTTTGGCCAGCGCGTCCATTCCGGGAATACCCTTACTTGCGCGCTGACCCTGCGGGCGCGATTCTTGAAAGCGTTCTGCCCTCGAGTCCAATGCGTACAACAGGGGACATCTCCCATGCCTGAATCTGGGTCCGCCGTTGCCAGCACGCCTGCCGCAAGCCGTAAAAGGCGTCGCCTGTCCTGGATCTGGCTGGTGCCTCTCATCGCAGCTGTGGGCGGACTGGCGCTGGTCGTACGCGTCTGGATGGAAGCCGGCCCCACCGCCACCATCAGCTTCCAGACCGCCGAAGGGCTGGAGGCCGGCAAGACCCAGGTCCGCTACAAGGAAGTCGTCGTCGGCGTGGTCGAACGCGTGGCCTTGAACTCCGACCGTTCCGGTATCGTCGCGACCGTGCGCATCAACAAGGACGCCGGCAGCCTGCTGCAGGAAGGGACGATGTTCTGGGTGGTCCGGCCCAGGCTGACCCTGAGCGGCGTATCGGGCCTGAGCACCCTGTTCTCCGGCGCCTACATAGGCGTGGACCCGTCCGACCAGTTCCGCCAGGAAACCGAAACCCGCGCCACCAAGTACAGCTTCGTCGGCCTGGAGACGCCGCCCGAGGTGCAGCAGGACCGCGCCGGCAAGCGCTTCACCCTCAAAGCCCACGACCTGGGTTCGCTGGACATAGGTTCACCCGTCTACTTCCGCCGCATCGCGGTGGGCGAGGTGGTCGCCTACCATCTGGACAGCAGCGGGGAAGGCGTCAACGTGCAGGTTTTCATCGACGCACCCAATGACGACTTCGTCAACAGCGCCACGCGCTTCTGGAATGCCAGCGGCGTGGATTTCAGCGTTGATGCGCGCGGCCTGCAGGTGCGCTCGCAGTCGCTGCTGTCCGTGATCGTGGGGGGCGTTGCGTTCGACACCGTCGAGCAGCATGCGCATGTGGCGGCCAAGGCCGATGCCGAGTTCACCATCTTCTCGTCTGAAGGCGCGGCCCGCGCACAACCCGATGGCACGCCGCTGCACATCCGCATGCGCTTTGACCAGTCGGTCCGGGGGCTGGTGGTCGGCGCACCCATCGACGCGTATGGCGCGTCCATCGGCCAGGTGGACTCGATCCGTCTGGAGTTCGATCCGGCGATCAAGCAGTTCTATGCGCTGGTCGGAGCCACCGTCTACCCCGAACGCCTGGGCGCGCAGACGGTCGAGGAAATCAAGGAATACTCGGGTTCGACGCTGCAGCATCCCAGCGGCAAGCTGCTGGCCGCTTTGATCCAGCAGGGCCTGCGCGCGCAACTGCGTATCGGCAATCTGCTGACCGGGCAGCTATATGTCGCCTTGGCGGTGTTCCCCGACGCCAAGCCGGTGACGTTCAAGATGGAAGAGGATCCCTTCATTCCTACCGTGCCGAACAACCTGGATCAGTTGCAGCAGCAGATCAACAGTATCCTCACCAAGCTGGACAGGGTGCCGTTCGAAGGCCTGGGCGCCGATCTGGGCCAATTGCTGCGCGCCACTTCCAGCCTGATGAAGCGGCTCGATACCCGCCTGGCGCCCGAGGCGCAAGCCATGCTGCGCCAGGCCAGCAAGTCCTTGGCTGCCGTGGGCGGGGTGTTGAATCCGGACGCCGGCCTGCCGGTCAATGCCAATGCAGTCTTGCAGGAACTGTCGCGGGCGGCCCGGTCGCTGCGGGAACTGTCGGACTATCTGCAAGCGCATCCGGAGTCGTTGCTGCGCGGCCGCGCTCCCGATGCCCAGTATCAGCGCCAGCCGGCGCGCTAGGCTAGGCCGCGAGCCACTGCGCGATCTGGCGGGCGCTGGTTTGCGCATCCGTGCCTGAAGTGTCCAGCACCAGGTCGCTGAACGGACGCGTGGCATAGCCTTCGCGGTACATCTGCGCGACGCGCTCCCGCTCCCAATCGGTCAATACCCGTCCGCCTCTGTCCGATTGCGCGGCCGCAAGCGTGGGGGCCAGGGTCACTACGCGCAAGCACGCGCCGCGTTGCCGGCACGCAGCCAGGATTTGCTCGTAGCTATCCTGCTCCAAAGGGTAGGCGATGACCAGATAACGCTCCTGCGCCTCGGCGATCAGCCTGGTGAGGCGGGCCAGCGCCAGCGCCCATTGCTCGGTGTATGGCAGATGGCTGGGGGCGTCGTGATCGTCGCCGTCGATGAAGCGTGCAGCGGGCAGCAGGCCGGCCAGCGCTGCGCCGACCGTGGATTTACCGCTGTTGATCGGGCCGTTGAGATGGATGACGGTGGTGTCGGGCGTTGAGATGGCTGTTCCTTTCAGTGCAGGCGGGCGCGCGAGGCGTCCGCGCCGGCCGAATCAGAACAGGCATTGTCGCAAAGCGAACTTGCGGCCGAAAGCCCGCACTTCGTCGCCGTCCACGGACGCCGCCAGGTCCCAGCGGTCGCCGCGCGTCACCAGGAAGGACCGGCCGGTCGCGGCATGCCGCAAGGCGAATTGCCAGAAGGCTGCCTCGGAGCCTACCGGTTCGAGGTCGTGCGGCCCGATCAGCAGCCGGCTGGGGCGGGGCGTTGCGCCCAGAGTCCAGCGCAGGGCGATACCCAGGAACGCGAAACGCGCCGAGAACGACGACGGCTGGACGGTCAGCACGCGGATTCTGTTGATCATGGCCAGGACCCCTTGCAGATAGCGTCCAGCGTAGCAAAAGCGGCCCGGGCCATCCATACCGCCTTTGGCGGAAATTGGCGGGCCCGGCTGGCTGCTATTGCTGGATGGCGTCCTGCGCATGGTTGCGCGTGATGCGCCCGAGCAGCAGCAGGGCGCCGGCCGGCGCCAGCGCGAATGCAGCAAACAGCCATTGCGCCGCATGCTGTGCGCCCGCGACGCCCCCGGGATCCGCCAGGCCTGCGCTATTGGTGATGACGCCGGCCAGCGCCGCCGTCAATGCCGTCGCGTAAAGCTGCACCGTCGTGATGGACGAAGATGTCAGGGTTTCTTCGCCGGCAGGCGCCGCGGTGAATATGCGCGTCAGCAGGTGCGGCCAGCTCAGGCCGATGCCGAAGCCCACGCCGGCCAGCGCCAGCACATAGAGCGCCAGCCCCGGGTAGGACTGCAGTTGCGCCGTGCGCGGCGTCATATAGGCCAGGGCGGCCAGCGCGGCCAGGATCACCATGGGACTCAGGCGCACCAGGAAATTCGCCGCCGGGCCGCTGCGGGTGGCGCTGGGCATGGCGGCCAAGGTCCAGCCCGCCGCCATGGCCGCCGTCATGTAGCCGGCCGCCAGCGGTGTCATGCCATGGATGACCTGCAGGAAATACGGCACGAAGATTTCGGTGGTGATAGCCGCTACCACCAGGCACATCACCGCGTACAGCGCGCCCAGCGGCGTGGCTATCGAGTAGGCGCCGGTCGGCAGCAGCCGCTTTGCGGCGCGCTGGTCCACCGCCGCGATCAGCGCGGCGATGGCCAGTCCGGCGGCGATGCCCGCCAGATTCCAGCGCAGGTCCGTCGACAGGCTGGCCAGCGTGATCGCCAGCACACTGGCCACCAGCAGGCCCAGCGTGGTCACGGGCAGCGGGCTTGGCCGCGAGGCCGGAACCGATTCCTTGCCGCCTACCTTGAGGGCCACGATCGCCGCCAGGGCGGCGGCCACGGGCAACAAGGCCCAGAACGCCAGCCGCCAGTGCCCGGTCTGGGCGAACACGCCGCCGATGGCGGGGCCGCACAGGGTGGCGACGCCCCACATGCCGGACACCAGGGCCATTGCGCGCGACCAGAGCGGCGCCTCGAATACCAGGCGGATCAGGGCATAGCTGAGCGCAAACAGGATGCCGCCACCCAAGCCCTGGATGCTGCGTCCGGCCAGCAGCGCCGGCATGCTCGGCGCCAGCGCGCACACCACGGAACCTGCGGTGAACACCGCGACGGCGAGCAGGTAGGCCGCGCGCGGCCCCAGCGTTTCGATCAGTCTGGCCGACAGCGCCGACCCGACGATGGAGGTCACGACGAACAGTGTGGTGTTCCAGGCGTAATACTCCAAGCCGCCGATGTCCTTGATGACGCTGGGCAGGATGGTGGTGACGATGTAGACGTTGATGGCGTGCAGCGCCACCCCGCCCGCCAGCGCGATCGAGCGCAGGGCATTGGTCCCATGCAGCAGATCTGCCCAGGACGCGCTTGAAACATGGGTTGTGCCGGTGCTCACGCGGTCTTCCGCCTTCGAGAAAAATTATTTAAACAAGATATTTATTGGATAATACGCATGCCGGCGCGCAACAGCAAACGCTGTGTACGAGCGCCGCAGTCCTCGCTGCGGCGGCGCGGCGGTCAGCGCTTGAGCAAGCCGCGCAACAGCAGGTCCAGCGCCTGCAAGGCCTGCGCCAGACGCGGGCCGTCCTCGGCGTCCTGCGCGATCCAGAAGGCACTTTCGACCAGGCTGCCGTTGATCAGCCGCGCCAGCGCCTGCGGCGCGGCGGCTTCGATCAGGTCCTGATCCATCATCGTCTGCAACAGCGCGGCGAGCGAAGCAATGCAGTGTTGCTGCGAGCCGTCCGCCGCCCCGCCCAGCACCGCCCGTGCATCTTGCAGCACGATGCGCCGGATCTCGGTTTCGGCCGCCATCTGCAGATACGCGCGGCAGCGTCCCTGCAAGGCGGACCAGGCATCGGGCGCCTGCGCTGCGATGGCCGCCAGGCGCTGGTCCATTTCGCCGTCGATCTGTTCGACCACGGCGGCGAGCAGGCCCTTCTTGTCGCCGAAGTGGTGGTACAGGGCGCCTCGGGTCAACCCCGCCGCCGCCGTGAAGTCGTCCATGGACGTGGCCGCATAGCCGACATCGCGGAAGGCTTGCCGGGCCGTGGCCAACAGTTTCGCGCGGGTGGCTTCGATCATCTCGGCGCGGGAACGCGTCATGCTCTCTCCATGCACATACGATACGTATGTAAATTGACATACGCATCGTATGTGAATACGATGCCGCTGTCCATGGCAATCAAAGGTTTCCGGTGTCGAATCCGTATCGCGAGTTGTTCCAGGCGCCCGGCGCACTGGGTTTTGTCCTGGCCGGCGCCATCGCCCGCCTGCCTTTGCCCATGATCGGCATCGGCCTCATCACCATGCTGTCCGAGGTTCGCGGGTCCTACGCGTTGGCGGGCGCCGTCGCCGCCACGTTTGCGCTGGCCACGGCCTTGCTGGCGCCGCGGATTTCCCGCCTGGTGGACCGCCATGGCCAGGGCAGGGTGCTGCCGGTAGCCGCGGGCCTGTGCGTCGCGGGGCTGGTTGGCCTGGCGGCCTGCGTGCAATGGAATGCGCCCGAGTGGACCCTGTTTGTCTTCGCCGCGCTGGCTGGCGCCTTGCCCAGCATGCCGGCGATGATACGCGCGCGCTGGACCGAGATATTCAGGGACCAGCCGCAGTTGCGCACTGCCTACGCGCTGGAGTCCGTGGCCGACGAGCTGAGCTTCATCGTCGGCCCGCCGCTGGCCGTCGGGCTGAGCGCGCTGTTCTTTCCGCAGGCTGGCCCCTTGTTCGCGGCGCTGCTGCTCGCGGTGGGCGTCACGGCCTTCGTGCTGCAGCGGGCCACGGCGCCTGCCGTGCGGTTTACGCAGGAAGGGCGTCAGGCGTCGGTGTTGCGCATGCCGCCGATGCGGTCCCTGCTGGCGATGATGGCCGCCATGGGCGTCATCGTCGGCACCATCGACGTCCTGAGCGTCGCCTTTGCCCGGCAGCAGGGCATGCCGGCCGGCGCCAGCCTGGTGCTTTCCGCCTATGCCCTGGGTTCCTGCGTGGCCGGCCTGGTGTTCGGCGTACTGAAGTTCCAGGTGCCGCTGGCCCGCCTGCTGGTGGTCGCGGCGGCGGTCACGGCGTTCACCACGGTTCCGCTGCTGCTGGTGAACGATCTGCCGACCCTGGTGCTGGGCGTGCTGCTGGCCGGCCTGTCGTTCGCGCCGACCATGATCATCGCGATGGCGCTGGTGGAAAGCAGCGTGCCTGGCCATCGCCTGACGGAAGGCCTGACGTGGCTGGTGACTGGCCTGGGTGCGGGCGTCGCGGCGGGCGCGGCGCTGGCGGGCTGGGTGGTCGACCACTACGGCGTGGGCGCGGGATTCTGGACGGCGGTAGGGGCGGGCGCCATCGTGCTGCTGGCCGCCATGCCGGTGGGACGCAGTCCCGTGGCCGGTCGCGCCGGCGCCTGACCAGGCCGGCCGATAGAATGGGGAGTCCGGCGCCCTCACCAGGCGCGCCGCAAGGAGAACCGCATGTCCAGAACAGTCGTCAATCCCGACACCGTGTTCAACACCGTCCAGTATGGATTCAGCCAGGCCGTCATCGTCACGGGGCAGCGCCGCATGCTGCTGTCCGGCCAGGTTGGCGTCGACATCAACGAGCGTACGGCGGGGCCGGGCCTGCAGGAGCAGACCGAAGCCGCGCTGGACAATGTCGAGCGCGTGCTGGCTGCGGCCGGCGGCACTTTGGCGCAGGTGATCATGCTGCGCATCTACATCTGCGAAACGGCCAGGGAGGATCAGGAAGTCATTGCGCAGGCGCTGCGCGACCGCTTCAAGAAAGATCCTCCGCCCTCATCGTGGATCATCGTCAGCGGCCTGTCGCTGCCGGAATGGCTGATCGAGATCGAGGCCGAGGCCATGCTCGACTAGGCGCGCCAGGGCGCCGTTGCAAAGGCGGCGCGCAGATGCGCCAGAAAGCCGGCCGTGCGCGCGGGCAGTTCCTGGCGCGATTTCACCAGGGCCACCACGTCGGCCGACGGCAAGGTCCAGCCGGGCAGCAGCGGCACCAGCGCGCGCGCCTGCAGATGCGTGGCCACATCCCATTCCGAGCGCACGATGATGCCGTGCCCGGCCAGGGCCCACTCCACGGCGGTTTCCCCGGCATTGCTGGACAGCACCGGCGCCACGCGCACCCCCACGGCCGGGCCGCGTCCATGCTTGAAGCGCCACAAGGTCACGTCTTCATCGTTCTCGCGCAGCGCGATGCAGTCGTGCCCGCGCAGGTCCTCGGGCTTGGCAGGAGCGCCGTGGCGCGCCAGGTAGGAGGGCGCCGCGCACAGGATCCGGCGATTGGGCGCCAGCGGGTACGCGACCAATGTCGAATCGCGCAGCTCGCCGATGTGAACCATCACATCCCAGTCATCGGAAGCCAGCCGCGGCGGCCCGTCGGATAGCGTCAGGCTGGCGGTCACGTCCGCGCTTTGGCTGCGGAACTCGGCGACCAGCCCAGCGATGTAGCGCTGCCCGAATCCCAGCGGCGCGACCACGCGCAGATGGCCTGCCACCACGCCCCTGCGGCCTGCCAGTTCGTCGGCCAGGTCGCCCAGTTCGCCGCAGATCTGTTCCGCCCGCAGCGCCAGCAGCCTGCCTTCGTCGGTCAGCGCGGTGCCGCGTCCCGAACGGTTGACCAGCCTGACCCCCAGCCGTTTTTCCAGCGTATGCAGTCTTTGGGTGACTGCGGGAGGCGTGACATCCAGCGCGCGCGCCGCTTCGGCCAGCGAGCGGGTGGCGGCCAGGCTAAGGAAGAAACGCAGGTCTTCGGTCGTAATCATGCAGGCATGGATTAATGGATGATTAAGTCTAGATTAAACACGCGGAACCGCCGCCGCGCCATACTTCAGCCATTCCCCGATACGCCATGCCGAGAACGCCATGAACCAGAACGCCACGCCTTCCTCCCTCGAGACCCTGGATACCCCGTGCCTGCTGCTCGACGAGACGCGCATGATGCGCAACATCGATCGTCTGAATGCGCTGATGGCCGGGCATGGGGTGCAACTGCGTCCGCACCTGAAGACGCCCAAATCGATCGACGTCGCGCGCCGGCTCATGTCTACACCCCAGGGGCCGGCCGCCGTGTCCACGCTGCAGGAGGCCGAACAGTTCGCGGCTGCCGGCGTCACCGACCTGCTGTACGCCGTGGGCGTGTCGCCAGCAAAGCTGGACCGCGTGCTGGCGCTGCGCCGCCGCGGCGTGGATCTCACCGTGGTGGTGGACAGCCTCGAAGCGGCGCGCGCCGTCGCCCAGCGGGGGAGGGATGCTGGCGACGCCATCCCGGCACTGATCGAGATCGACTGCGACGGCCATCGCGCCGGGGTGCAGCCGGGTAATACGGCACAGTTGCTGGCGATTGCGCGCGTCCTGCATGAGGACGGCGCGTGCCTGCGCGGCGTCATGACGCACGCCGGCGAGTCGTACGGCTGCGATAGCGTCGACGCCATTGCCGACATGGCCGAGCAGGAGCGCGTGGCGGCCGTGAGTTGCGCCGAGGCGATCCGCCAGGCTGGCCTGCCATGTCCCGTGGTCAGCGTGGGATCCACCCCCACCGCGCATTTCGCCCGCAAGCTCGATGGCGTGACCGAAGTGCGCGCGGGCGTATACGTATTCTTCGATCTGGTGATGGCCGGGCTGGGCGTGTGTACGGTCGACGACATCGCCGCCACGGTGTTGACGACCGTGATCGGCCATCAGCCGGACAAGGGCTGGATCCTGGTGGATGCCGGATGGATGGCCATGTCGCGCGACCGGGGCACGGCCAAGCAGCGGGTGGACCAACTGTACGGCCTGGTGTGCGACGCCAGCGGCACGGTCTATCCCGACTTGCTGCTGGCCGAGACCAACCAGGAGCAGGGCATCATCAAGGTGCGTCCTGGCAGCGGCGCCGCCTTGCCCGAGCTGCCGCTGGGGGCGAAGCTGCGCATCGTGCCCAATCACGCCTGCGCGACCTGCGCCCAGCATGATGCCTACGAGGTCGTGCGTCCGGATTCGTCCGGGGTGGTGGCGCATT
This sequence comes from Achromobacter aegrifaciens, assembly GCF_902859965.1. Lineage (NCBI taxonomy): Bacteria > Pseudomonadati > Pseudomonadota > Betaproteobacteria > Burkholderiales > Alcaligenaceae > Achromobacter > Achromobacter aegrifaciens. The sequence continues at coordinate 1,461,947 of NZ_CADIKO010000002.1, read as the reverse complement.
GGGAACGCTTTCGCGGCTGGTAAGCCGCCTTTCACGAGGAGGCATGCATGGATCTCATCCATACGAATCGGGCCACGCCGCCCGCGGGCCATTATTCGCAGGCGGTCCGCGCCAACGGTTTCATATTCGTTTCGGGGCAATTGGGCTTCCTGCCGCCCGCTGCGCCGGGCGCGCGACCAGCGCTGGCCGATGGCGCCGCGGCCCAGACCCGGGAAGCGCTGCGCAGTGTTCGCGCCATACTCGAAGCGGCCGGCGCGTCGCTTGCCGCGGTCGCCAGCGTGACCGTGTACATCCCGGACGTGGCGCTTTGGGACGAGGTCAACCAAGTCTACGAGGAGTGCTTCGGCGCTCACCGGCCCGCGCGGGCCATTGTGCCCACCCGCGAGCTGCACTACGGCGCCCAGGTGGAGATCAGCGTGGTCGCCGTCGCCTAGCCCGCGGCGGACCGCGCAGGCGGACGCCTATAATGCCTGCGCCTCAATACCTTCGGGGGAGACCGTCCGCATGCAGTACGAATACCTGTTCTGGTCCATGGCCGCTATGGTGGCGGCGGCGCTGGCAGGCGGCTCGCTATGCGGGCGCCTGGGCTCCGTCAAGCGGGTGCTGCTGGGGGTTGTCGCGCTGGCCGCGGCGGTGGGCGTGGCGGTGTTCCTGCTGTCCCGCCACGGCGGCTTCAGCGAACTGTCGGCGATGCTGTCGATCGCCGCCTTCATGTTCAGCCTGGTGATCGGCGCCGCCGCATCGCTGCTCACGCGGCGCATACTCTTGCGCCGCTGAGCGCTTCGCGCCTTATTCTTCGGCGTCGAAATCTTCGTCGTCTTCGTCTTCTTCATCCTGTTCCAGGGCGTCGTAGCCCTTCCAGGTGATGCGCCAGCGCGTCGCGCCCGCAGTGGCCGCCGTCTCGCTGATCTGCTTGACCAGGCCCGCGTCTTCCAGCAGGTCGAGGTGATGCGCAATCAGTTGCAGGCCTTGCTCTTCGGGATGCGGCGCCAGGGCCACGTTCTTGATGTCGTGCGTGCTCAGGTTGGGGCCGGGGGCGTCGCGCAGGGCGCCCAGGATAGTGACGACCAGGTCGAAATCGCGTTGCATGTTGTCCACCATTCATTGGGGGTAAAAGACAGGCCGACGATAGCAGAGATCCATTGCCGCGACGCGACAGGGGCCGCAGCCGGGTTACAGTCCAGGGTTCTCGATAACCGATACATGCAGATTCCATGAAGAAACCCGCAGAGCGCGATTGCCTCGCGCTGATCCCCGGCTACACGGGCCAGGCCGCCAAGCTCTTTCTCACGCGCAGCGAGGACGGCCGCATCGAAGGCGTGACCGTGTTCGATCTGCTTGGCCATATCAAGCTGCAGGGCGATGCGGATGCGGCGGCGGCGTGGGTCGGCGACTGGCTGGCCCAGGAGGCCGGCAACCGCAAGGCCCGCCGTACACAGCTCCTGGCCCAGATGTTCGTCTGCAAGCTCGCCGGCGAGGAGAAGGACCGCTTCCTGGCGGCGCAGAAGCCGCTGGTCCGGGTTCTGGCCGATGCCGGGGTGCGGACTCGTTCCGTTGCCGCCACCTCCGGCGCCGCGCGGCAGTCGCTTGGTCCTACTGTCAAGAAGCATTAGCCCAAGGCTGTTATAGTCGCGCCTGGGCGTGCGAGTGCACCTGCAAGGTGCGTGCCCAGGCGGGCAGCGCCCGCAAGTCAAGGAAGAGTGATCATGGAAATAGTAAGTCGGCAGGTTGCCGACGTAGCGGGCGGCGTCGAGCTGCACACCACGCTGGATGGCGAGAGCATCAGCGTCTACGTCCTGGAAGGCGTGGCGGATCTCAATGCGATCGCAGACATCGTGCCGCGTGAAAAAGTCGAAGCAGGGGCTGACATACACGCCTCTAGTGTCGACAATGTTGATAATGCGCAAGAACAGATCGACCAAGTCCTGGAGAATATGAATCCCGGCGACGTGGCGGTTTTCCTTTGCTCGGGTCCCGATGCTTTCGGCGCGGCGCTCGATCTGCTGGGTTTACCTATCGACGAGTAAGCCTGGCGGCAAACCAAAGTGCTAGCCCGAACGGCGTATGAAGAAATCCTCGTACGCGGGCAGGCGGCATTTATATAAGCCTAGATTGTTTTTTTATGATGCGTGGGTGTAAACACCTATGCAGGACTTCTTATTGCCTATGAAAATGTGTGGAATCCGCGTGCAGTTTCTCTTTGTTGCATTATTGGCACGCATTTTTTAGGATTATGTTGACTTGTGAGGGGAACCTAACGATAGTGTCGGCACACGATCACAAGCGTTGCGATTTTCGTTCAGTGCCGTGCCTTTTCCGGCTCAGCGTTATTGTTCTACTGTCCCCTCCTTGATTGATTCGTGACCTCCGGGCATTTGCCCATTATCTCTAGGAAATACAGTATGGAAACCGGCGTCGTTAAGTGGTTCAACTCGGAAAAGGGCTATGGCTTCATCACTCCGGAAGCGGGTGGTAAGGATCTGTTCGCTCACTTCTCCGAAATTCAGGGCTCGGGCTTCAAGTCTCTGGAAGAGAACCAGCGCGTCAGCTTTGTGACGGCCAACGGCCCCAAGGGCCCGCAAGCTACGAAGATCCAGGTCCTGTAAGGGTCTGAGTTTTCGATAGAAGCCCCCTCGTGGGGCTTTTTTGTTTTCTGCCGCAGCGTTCCTAAACATGGAAAGTATCGCTGCGCTTGTAATCTCAGGGTAATCCCTAGAGTGCGTTATTCAGGTTTCCAAGTCACACCCGATTCATTCATTCGGTGTATGGATCCTAATATGGTGCGCGTCTCTGTTATTGTCGGCCTTGCTTTCGACTTCAGGATATGCGCGCTCATGACTTCTACCCCCGCCACGCAAATCGTTCCGCAACCCCACGAGGTGGTGGCGTTCTGGCGCGATGCCGGCCCGCAACAGTGGTTCAACAAGAGCGCGGACTTCGACGCAGCCTTCCGCGCCCGTTTCGAGGCCGCCCACATGGCTGCGGCCGCGCGCCAGTTGGATGCGTGGCTGGACGACGCCACCGGCGCCTTGGCCCTGATGGTCCTGTTGGACCAGTTTCCGCGCAACGCCTACCGGGGGACGGCGCACATGTTCGCCACGGACCCTTTGGCCCAGTACTTCGCCGACCGGGCCATCGCGGCCGGCCATGATCTGGGGGTGGACCCGCAACTGCGTCAGTTTTTCTACCTGCCCTTCGAGCACGCGGAGAACCTCGCCGCGCAAAACCGCGCCGTGGCCTTGATGGAACCATTGGACGCCGACTCGCTGCGCTGGGCGGTCCTGCATCGCGACATCATCAAGCGCTTCGGGCGCTTTCCCCATCGCAATGCCGCGTTGGGCCGGCAAACTACGCAGGCGGAGCAGGAGTTTCTCGATTCCGGCGGGTTTGCGGGGTAGGCGCACCGCGCGCGGCACGTGGGTCCAGGCGCCTTTCCGGCAGCAGGTATCCGCATGTGTCTACGCGTGCCAAGTTGAAAATTTCCGGGCTGCCTGGCGGTGTCAAACCCGCGCCGGCCTTGCTTCTCCGCTGCTTTGGCGGTGCTCCTGAATTTGCGGATGTTTGACGTTTTTCGGGGTTCGCCAATACACTGGGTTCAGCGAGATTTTCAAGCGACGCGGTCTGCGTTTCACTTGTCGCCGTCAGTGGTACTGCGGTTGCTTCCTCTCCCATCCTTGATGATCTGGCGCCCCGCGAGCAATCGCTTTTTCTAGGTTCAAGGACACTCCATGGCAACCGGCATCGTTAAGTGGTTCAACGCCGAAAAGGGTTATGGTTTCATCATGCCCGATGATGGCAGCAAGGATCTTTTCGCTCACTACTCGGAAATCCGCAGCGAAGGCTACAAGTCGCTGCAGGAAAACCAGCGCGTCACCTTTGAGGTCGGTACCGGCCCCAAGGGTCCCAGCGCAAAGAACATCAAGGTAGCGGCCTGACCTTCGCAGGGCAGCGCCCCGGGCCGGCCCGGCGCTCCGCCCAGAAAAAAGCCCCCGCACGCAATGTGCGGGGGCTTTTTTTGTTGCCGGGCGGGCGCGCCTCTGGGGCGCTTGCCGGCGTCAGTGCTTCGCGTGGTTGGCCGGTGGCGTGGCCAGCTTGTCCACCAGCGCAATTCCCAGCGCCGACAGGATGAAGAGGGCGTGGATGATGGTCTGCCACATCACGCCGGCCTCGGAGAAGCGCGCGTTGGGCGTGCCCAGCGTGCCGGCCTCGATGAAGGTGCGCAGCAGGTGGATCGAGGAGATGCCGATGATGGCCATGGCCAGCTTGACCTTGAGCACGCTGGCGTTCACGTGGCTGAGCCATTCCGGCTGGTCCGGGTGGCCTTGCAGGCGCAGGCGGGACACGAAGGTTTCGTAGCCGCCCACGATCACCATGACCAGCAGGTTCGAGATCATCACCACGTCGATCAGGCCCAGCACGATCAGCATGATCTCCATTTCGCCGAAGCTGCTGGCGTGCGTCACCAGGTGCCAGAGCTCTTTCAGGAACAGCATGACGTAGACGCCTTGCGCGACGATCAATCCCAGGTACAGGGGCAGTTGCAGCCAGCGCGAGCTGAAGATCAGGCTGGGCAGCAGGCCCAGGCGGGGAGGGGTGTTGGAGATCATTTGGGTGCGAGCCCTATGGTGTGTGCGAAAAAATGGCGGGCGCAATTCTATCAACGCCGCGTTGCCGCAGATATCAGTTTCTTTGAGAGGGTCTGATCCAAGGGAATACCCGCTAGCACGATTGCGCAAATCCTGTTCGGGTTTTATGTAAGGAAAACTGGCATTTGCGAAACTGTGTGGCGAAACGCTTGGTGCGCATTGGTCGTATATAGAATTGCGGCCTCGTTCGCATAGAGCCAGTAAAGAGGAGTTTGTTCCCATGAAGATCCGCTACACCGTCGCCGCCCTGGGCGTTGCGCTCGCCCCTTTCTCCGCCTCCCACGCTTTGGACATCGGCGGCCTGGTCGGCGCCGGCAGCAAGGTCGTTCAAGCTGCCACGCTGAGCGATGCCGAGATCAAGACCCTGTCGGACAAGGCTTGCGCCCAGAGCGATTCCCAGGAAAAGATCGCCGCTCCCGGCAGCAAGTACGACGCCCGCCTGCAGAAGATCGCCAAGCAACTGGGCGGCACGGTCAACGGCCAGAAGGCCAGCTACAAGGTCTACATCACCAAGGACGTCAACGCCTGGGCCATGGCCAACGGCTGCATCCGCGTCTACAGCGGCCTGATGGACATGATGACCGACGATGAGGTGATGGGCGTGGTGGGCCACGAAATCGGCCACGTCGCGCTGGGCCACAGCAAGAAGGCGATGCAGACCGCCTACACCGTTTCCGCCGCGCGCGATGCCGCCAATGCGGCAGGCGGCGCCACCGTGGCCGCGCTCAGCTCGTCGCAACTGGGCGACCTGACCGAGAAGTTCATCAACGCGCAGTTCTCGCAGTCGCAGGAAAGCGCCGCCGACGATTACTCGTTCGACCAGCTGCAGGCCAAGGGCTTGAACACCCGCGGCCTGGTGACCGCGTTCCAGAAGCTGGCTGAGCTGGACGGCGGCAAGAGCGACATGATGAGCTCGCATCCGTCCTCGGCCAAGCGCGCGCAGCACATCGAAGAGCGCATCGCCAAGGCCAAATAAGGCTTTCTGGCTGACGTATATTCTCCCGTCCCGGGTGGAAAACGGGGCGCGAGTATCCGGACTTATCCGGGTGCTCGCGCCCCTTTGCGTCAGGGGACCGGAAGTTTCCGGTAAAATGCCCCGTTTATCCGCCCGTCATCTCTTTATCTCTCGGAAAATAGGTCTTTTAATGCAGCCTGTGGTTGAAACCCTCTCCGGCCTGGAGCGCCGTGTTGATCTGGCCGTCTCGGTGGCCGACGTCGAAAAGGAAGTCCAGGCGCAATTGAAGCGCGTGGCCCGGACCGCCAAGGTCCCCGGCTTCCGTCCGGGCAAAGCTCCGCTCGCCATGCTCGAGCGCAGCCATGGCCCCGGCATCCGCTACGACGTGATCAATAGCCAAGTTGGCCGTGCCTTTGAACAAGCTGTCGATGGCGCCAAGCTGCGCGTCGCCGGCGCCCCGAACCTCGAGCCCAAGACTGAAGGCGTTGCCGACGACACGCTGGCGTTCACCGCCACGTTCGAGGTCTACCCCGAAGTCGCCGTGCCGGATCTGTCGGCCCTGGCCGTCACCCGCTACGAAACGGCCGTCACCGACGCCGAAGTGCAGCAGACCCTGGACGTCCTGCGCAAGCAGCGCGCCACGTTCGAAGCCCGTGAAGGCCGCGCCTCGCAAGACGGCGACCGCGTCACGCTGGACTTCGCCGGCACCATCGACGGCGTGCCGTTCGAAGGCGGCAAGGCCGAAGCCTTCCCGTTCGTGCTCGGCCAAGGCCGCATGCTGCCGGAATTCGAAGAAGCCGCCCGCGGCCTGAAGGCTGGCGAAAGCAAGGTCTTCCCGCTCAAGTTCCCCGATGACTACCAGGGCAAGGAAGTTGCCGGCAAGACCGCCGAATTCACCATTACCGTCAAGGAAGTGGCTGAAGGCGTGCTGCCCGAACTGAACGGCGAATTCGCCAAGTCCCTCGGCCAGGCCGAAGGCGACTTCGAAAAGCTGAAGGCCGACATCCGCAGCAACATCGAGCGCGAAGTCAAGGTCCGTTCGGCTGGCCGCACCAAGTCCAGCGTCATGGACGCCCTGGTCGAAGCCGGCAAGTTCGACGTGCCGAAGGCCCTGGTCGACAACGACGTGCAAGGCCGTGTCGCCGCCGCCCGCGAAGAGCTGAAGCAGCGCGGCATCCCCAACGCCGAATCCGTGCCGATCCCGGCCGAAGCCTTCGCCACCGAGTCCGAGCGCCGCGTGCGCCTGGGCCTGCTGGTGTCGGAACTGGTCAAGCAAGCCCAGCTGCAAGCCAAGCCCGAACAAGTCCGTGCGCGTATCGAAGAGTTCGCCGAGAACTACGAACAACCCGCACAGGTTGTCAGCTATTACCTGGCCGACCGCCAGCGTCGTGCTGAAATCGAGGCTATCGTGCTGGAAGACAATGTCGTCGCGCACGTGCTTGAAAAGGCCAAGGTCACCGAAGAGAAGGTGCCTTTCGATCAGTTGATGGGGATGGCGTAACACTATGCAGAGATTCACCGATTTCTATGCGGCAATGAATGGCGGGTCTTCGGTGACCCCCACCGGCCTGGGCTACATTCCCATGGTGATCGAGCAGTCGGGGCGCGGCGAACGCGCCTACGACATCTATTCGCGTCTGCTCCGCGAGCGGCTCATTTTCCTGGTGGGTCCGGTCAATGACGCAACGGCCAACCTGGTCGTGGCGCAGTTGCTGTTCCTGGAATCGGAGAATCCTGACAAGGACATTTCCCTGTACATCAACTCGCCCGGCGGGTCGGTGTATGCGGGAATGGCCATCTTTGACACCATGCAATTCGTCAAGCCGGACGTGTCCACCCTTTGCACCGGCCTGGCGGCCAGCATGGGCGCGTTCCTGCTGGCGGCAGGCAAGAAGGGCAAGCGCTTCACGCTGCCCAACTCGCGCATCATGATCCACCAGCCCTCGGGCGGCGCCCAGGGGCAGGCCTCGGACATCCAGATCCAGGCTCGCGAGATCCTGGACCTGCGTGAACGCCTGAACCGCATCCTGGCCGACAATACCGGCCAGACCATGGAACGCATCGGCATAGACACGGAGCGTGACAACTTCATGTCGGCCGAAGATGCGGTATCGTATGGACTGGTGGACAAGGTTATGACCTCCCGCTCGGAAGGCTGACTTCCCGGTTGACCCGAACCCGCTGCCACCACGTTTGAGTAAGCGCATGCGCTAGGCCTTTAGCCGGCCTGGCGCATCTTTACCTGAGATACGAACATATATGCCTGAAAAAAAGGGATCGGCAGACGCAAAAGTGCTGCATTGCTCGTTTTGCAATAAAAGCCAGCATGAAGTCCGCAAGCTGATCGCGGGTCCGTCGGTATTCATCTGCGATGAATGCATAGATCTTTGCAACGACATCATCCGCGAGGAGGCGCAAGCCACCGCGCGCGCGGCGATTCGTTCCGAACTGCCCACTCCGGCTGAAATCAAGACCTTCCTCGACCAGTACGTCATTGGGCAGAACTCGCCCAAGCGCATGCTGGCCGTGGCCGTCTACAACCATTACAAGCGCATCCGCCACGGCGAGATCAAGGGCGACGAAGTCGAGCTCTCCAAGAGCAACATCATGCTGATCGGCCCCACCGGGTCGGGCAAGACGCTCCTGGCCCAGACGCTGGCGCGCATGCTGAACGTGCCCTTCGTCATGGCCGACGCCACCACGCTGACCGAGGCCGGTTACGTGGGCGAAGACGTCGAGAACATCATTCAGAAGTTGCTGCAGAACTGCAACTACGAAGTGGAAAAGGCGCAGCGCGCCATCATCTACATCGACGAAATCGACAAGATTTCGCGCAAGTCCGACAACCCGTCCATTACGCGCGACGTATCGGGCGAGGGCGTGCAGCAGGCCTTGCTGAAACTGATCGAAGGCACGGTCGCCTCGGTGCCCCCGCAGGGCGGCCGCAAGCACCCGAACCAGGACTTCGTCCAGGTCGACACGACCAACATCCTGTTCATCGTGGGCGGCGCCTTCGACGGACTGGAAAAGGTCATCCGCGACCGCACCGAGAAATCGGGCATCGGCTTTTCGGCCTCGGTGCGCGCCAAGTCGGAGCGCGGCGTGGGCGAACTGTTCTCCGAAGTCGAACCCGAAGACCTGATCAAGTTCGGCCTGATCCCCGAACTGGTTGGCCGTCTGCCGGTGGTCGCAACCCTGGACGAGCTGGACGAAGCGGCCCTGGTGCAAATCCTGACCGAGCCCAAGAATGCCTTGCTCAAGCAGTTCCAGAAGCTGTTCGCCATGGAAGGCGCCGAGCTCGACGTGCGTCCCGCCGCCCTGAAGGCGATCGCCCGCAAGGCGCTGCGCCGCAAGACGGGCGCGCGCGGTCTGCGTTCCATCATCGAGCAGGCCCTGCTCGACACCATGTATGACCTGCCTTCCCAGGGCAACGTCAAGCGCGTGGTGCTGGACGAGAACGCGATCGAAGGCGAGGGCAAGCCATTGCTCATCTACGCCGACGAGGACGCGGCTTCAGACAAGCCAGAGCGCGGAGAAGTCCGCGACGCCGCAGCCTGATATTTCAAAAAAGCCCGTTCCTGTAACGGGTTTTTTTGCCTAAGGCGCATTCCCGGGTGCAAACACGCTTTTCCTGCAGGCGCGACGCTTGCATACTGAGGGTGCCGCCCCGCGGTTTTTTTCAGCCTTTGGGGGATCCAGGCGCCGAGATCTTGAATTTTCGGCTATTGTTCCCATAACAGACGTAACCGACGTGGATTGTCCGGGTATACCCAGGCCTCCCGTCCCCGATACGCCGAGTCATACCGAGGAACCTCCTATGTCTGCCAGCCAGACCCTGCCTTCCGACCCGATCGACCTGCCCCTGCTTCCACTGCGCGATGTCGTGGTGTTTCCGCACATGGTCATCCCGCTGTTCGTCGGCCGTCCGCGCTCTATCCGCGCGCTCGAGGTTGCGATGGAAGCGGGCAAGAGCATCATGCTGGTGGCCCAGAAATCCGCCGGCAAGGATGATCCCACCCCCGAAGACGTCTACGAGATCGGCTGCGTAGCCGGCATCCTGCAGATGCTCAAGCTGCCCGACGGCACCGTCAAGGTGCTGGTCGAAGGCACCCAGCGCGCCCGCATCAACAGCATCGAAGATGCCGATTCGCATTTCACCTGCCAGGTGTCGCCGATCGAACCGGACGCCATGCAAGGCTCCGAGACCGAAGCTTTGCGCCGCGCCATCGTCGCGCAGTTCGAGCAGTACGTAAAACTGAACAAGAAGATCCCCCCGGAGATCCTGACCTCGCTGGCTGGCATCGATGATGCCGGACGCCTGGCCGACACGATCGCCGCGCATCTTCCCTTGAAGCTCGAGCAGAAGCAGAAGATGCTCGAGATCGTTGGCACCTCCGAGCGCCTCGAAGGTCTGCTCACGCAACTCGAAACCGAAATCGACATCCTCCAGGTCGAAAAGCGGATTCGCGGCCGCGTGAAGAAGCAGATGGAAAAGAGCCAGCGCGACTACTACCTGAATGAGCAGGTCAAGGCCATTCAGAAGGAGTTGGGCGAAGGCGAAGAGGGCGCGGACATCGAAGAGCTCGAAAAGAAGATCATCGCTGCCCATATGCCCAAAGAGGCGCGCAAGAAGGCCGATGCCGAGCTCAAGAAGCTCAAGCTCATGTCGCCCATGTCGGCCGAAGCCACCGTGGTGCGCAACTACATCGATACGCTCATCAACCTCCCCTGGAGGAAGAAGAGCAAGATCAACAATTCCATCAGCAACGCCGAAACGGTGCTGGACAACGACCACTACGGTCTGGAAAAGGTCAAGGAACGGATCCTGGAATACCTTGCCGTGCAACAGCGCGTGGACAAGGTGAAGGCGCCGATCCTGTGCCTGGTCGGCCCTCCGGGCGTGGGCAAGACCTCGCTCGGCCAATCGATCGCCAAGGCGACGAACCGCAAGTTCGTGCGCATGGCGCTGGGCGGCGTGCGCGACGAAGCCGAAATCCGCGGCCACCGTCGTACGTACATCGGCTCCATGCCGGGCAAGATCGTCCAGAACATGTCGAAGGTCGGCGTGCGCAATCCCTTGTTCCTGCTCGATGAAATCGACAAGCTGGGCATGGATTTCCGCGGCGATCCCTCGTCGGCGCTGCTCGAGGTGCTGGACCCGGAACAGAACCACACGTTCCAGGACCACTACATCGAAGTCGACTTCGACCTGTCCGACGTCATGTTCGTGGCTACCAGCAACACGCTGAATATTCCGCCGGCGCTGCTGGACCGCATGGAAGTGATCCGCCTGTCGGGTTACACCGAGGAAGAGAAGATCCACATCGCCCGCGACCATCTGCTGCCCAAGCTGATGAAGAACAACGGCGTGAAGGATAGCGAACTCACGGTCGACGACAGCGCGCTGCGCGACATCGTGCGCTACTACACCCGCGAAGCCGGTGTGCGTGCGCTCGAACGCGAAGTGGGCAAGATCTGCCGCAAGGTCATCAAGCAGTTGCTGACCCAGAGCGACCGCGCCAAGGCCGAAGGCAAGACCGCCGAGGTCAAGCCGGTCAACGTCACGGGCGACAACCTGAGCGATTTCCTGGGCGTGCGCCGTTACGCCTTCGGCATGGCCGAAAAGGAAAACCAGATCGGTCAGGTGACGGGTCTGGCCTGGACGGAAGTTGGCGGCGACCTGCTGACGATCGAAGTCGCGGACATGCCGGGCAAGGGCGTCATCCAACGCACCGGTTCGCTGGGCGACGTGATGAAGGAGTCGGTCGAGGCGGCCCGCACCGTGGTGCGTTCCCGCGCCCGCCGTCTGGGCTTTGCCGACAGCGTCTTCGAAAAGCACGACATGCACGTGCACGTGCCGGAAGGCGCCACGCCCAAGGACGGTCCGTCCGCGGGTATCGCGATCACCACGGCCATGGTGTCGGCCTTGTCGCGCATCCCGGTGCGCGCCGATGTCGCCATGACCGGCGAGATCACGCTGCGCGGCGAAGTCCTGCCCATCGGCGGCCTGAAGGAAAAGCTGCTGGCGGCTCACCGTGGCGGTATCAAGACGGTCTTGATCCCGGAAGAAAACGTCAAGGATTTGGCGGAGATCCCGGACAACGTCAAGAACCACCTTGAGATCGTGCCGGTGCGCTGGATCGACAAGGTGCTGGAACTGGCGCTGGAGCGCCTGCCGGAGCCCCTGGCCGAGGAAGAAGCGGTCAAGGAACCCCTGGTGGCCAAGCCTGCCGAACCTGGTTCGACCGACCCGGTGCTCAAGCACTGATGGACACCGGGAGGGACGCCGCCGGTAAGCGGCGCCCCTTCTGGATCAAGCTTCCAACAAAAAACCCCGTCAATTTCTTGGCGGGGTTTTTTTCATGCCGCGCGCAAACGCGGGAGTAGTGGGGGCTAGTGCAGCGCGTGCGTGCGGATCAGGCCCACCGCGATGCCTTCCAACGCGAAATCCTGGCCGGCTTCGACCACGATGGGTTCGAAGTCGGGATTTTCGGGCAATAGTTCGATGTGGCCGTTCTGGCGCTGCAAGCGTTTGACCGTGACGTCGTCGCCCAGGCGGGCCACCACGATCTGGCCGTTGCGGGCTTCCGAGGCTTTCTTTACGGCGAGCAGGTCGCCTTCCAGGATGCCGGCGTCACGCATGCTCATGCCGCGCACCTTGAGCAGGTAGTCGGGCGTCTGGGCGAACAGATTGGGATCGACGCCAACCTCGCGTTCGACGTGCTCGGCAGCCAGGATGGGGCTGCCTGCGGCCACGCGGCCGACCAGCGGCAGCAGCAACTGCGCCAGGCCCGGCATGGGCAGCGAGCTTTGCGTGGGAGCAGGGGAGGTGTCTTTCAGGCGGATGCCGCGGGACGCGCCGGCCGTCAGTTCGATGGCGCCCTTGCGGGCAAGCGCCTTGAGATGATCTTCCGCCGCGTTGGGGGAGCGGAAACCCAGGGCCAGGGCAATTTCGGCACGCGTCGGCGGGAAGCCGGTGCGAGTGACGGTCTGCCTGATGAGATCCAGGATTTGTTGTTGGCGATCAGTGAGTTTGCTGGCCATGGCGATGATCCGGTGCTAGCGGACTGTACATATATACAGCGCCATTCTGGGGGACGCAGCGCAAAAAAGCAAGCCGGTCTGGACCAAAAGAAGAAGCCGGTCCGGACCAAAAGAAAAACGGGACCCGAAGGTCCCGTTCCTGACGGCAGGCCCGCGTGGGCCTGTGCGCTGCAAATGGCTTACAGCACGGCCGCGATGCCCTTGGCGACCTTGTCGATGTTGCCGCTGTTCAGCGCGGCCACGCAGATGCGGCCGCTGGAGACGGCATACACGCCATGCTCTTCGCGCAGGCGATCCACTTGCGCCGCGGTCAGGCCCGAGTACGAGAACATGCCGCGCTGCTGCAGCACGAAACTGAAGTCCTGCTTGCCGCCGTGTTCCTTGATCTTGTCGACCAGTTGCTTGCGCATCAGGCGGATGCGGTCGCGCATGCCGGCGAGTTCCTCTTCCCACATCGCGAAGAGTTCAGGCGTGTTCAGGACCGTCGACACCACCGTGCCGCCATGGGTGGGCGGGTTGGAGTAGTTGGTGCGGATCACGCGCTTGAGCTGGCTCAGCACGCGGGTGGCTTCGTCCTTGCTGCCGGCGACGACCGTCAGCGCGCCGACGCGCTCGCCGTACAGCGAGAACGACTTCGAGAACGAGGAGCTGATGAACATGGTCAGGTCCAGATCGGCAAACATGCGCACGACCGAAGCGTCTTCGGTCAGGCCGTCGCCGAAGCCCTGGTAGGCGATGTCCAGGAACGGGACCAGATTGTTTTCCTTCACGACGGCCGCGATCTGCTTCCACTGGTCGGCGGTGGGGTCCACGCCGGTCGGGTTGTGGCAGCAGGCATGCAGCACGACGACGGTCTTGGCCGGCGCGGCCTTCAGGTCGGCCAGCATGGCATCGAAGTTCAAACCGCGCGTGGCGGCGTCGTAGTACGAATAGGTACCGACTTCGAAACCGGCGCGCTCGAACAGGGCGCGGTGGTTTTCCCAGCTGGGGTCGCTGATCAGGACCTTGGAGGTCGGCAGCAGCTGGCGCAGGAAGTCAGCGCCGATCTTCAGCGCGCCGGTGCCGCCCAGGGCCTGAGTGGTCAGCACGCGGCCGGCGGCGGCCAGCGCGGAATCCTTGCCCAGCAGCAGGGCTTGCGCGCCGTTGTTGTAACCGGCGATGCCTTCGATCGGCAGGTAGCCGCGGGCGGCGGCGGCTTCGATGCGGGCGGCTTCGGCCTTGCGGACCGCGCCCAGCAGGGGGATGCGACCCTGATCGTCGTAGTACACGCCCACGCCCAGATTGACTTTACCGGGACGCGTATCAGCGTTGTATTGTTCGTTCAGGCCAAGAATGGGGTCGCGCGGGGCGAGTTCGACGGAATCGAAAAGGGTGCTCATGGGAGTCTGATGAGGTGGGTGGACGCAGTACAGGCTGCTGTGGATAATGAGGGGTTTACCCTGGAAGAGTCTAGCATGCCTAAGAGCGCAATAGACCCGATTACGGCGGGGGCCGCAGCGAACCTGGCGGCCGATCCCGCGGCGGCATCGGCCGTGGCGGATCCGTCCGCGCCAGGCCCTGGATTCATCGATTTCCCGGGCAGCCCGTTCCATCTGTACCAACCCTATCCGCCGGCGGGCGATCAGCCCACCGCCATCGAGGGGTTGACCCAAGGGGTCGAAGACGGCCTGATGTTCCAGACGCTGTTGGGCGTGACGGGCTCCGGCAAGACCTACACCATGGCCAACGTCATCGCCCGCATGGGGCGCCCGGCGCTGGTACTGGCCCCCAATAAGACCCTGGCCGCCCAGCTGTACGCCGAAATGCGGGAGTTCTTCCCGAAGAACGCCGTCGAGTACTTCGTTTCGTACTACGACTACTACCAGCCCGAGGCGTACGTCCCCACGCGCGACCTGTTCATTGAAAAGGATTCGTCCATCAATGAGCACATCGAACAGATGCGGTTGTCGGCGACCAAGAGCCTGCTGGAACGCCGCGACACCATCATCGTGGGCACCGTGTCCTGCATCTACGGTATCGGCAACCCCGGCGACTACCACGCCATGGTGCTGATCCTGCGCGCCGGCGACCAGATCTCGCGCCGCGAGATCCTGGCCCGCCTGGTCGCCATGCAGTACACCCGCAATGACGCCGAGTTCACCCGCGGCGTTTTCCGGGTGCGTGGCGAGACCATCGACATCTTTCCGGCGGAAAGCCCGGAACTGGCGCTGCGCCTGACGCTGTTCGACGACGAGATCGAAAGCCTGGAGCTGTTCGATCCGCTGACCGGCCGCATCCGCCAGAAGCTGCCGCGTTTCACTGTCTACCCCGGTTCGCACTACGTCACGCCGCGCGACACCGTGCTGCGCGCCATCGAGACCATCAAGGAAGAGCTGCGCGAACGGGTCAAGCGCTTCGTCGACGACGGTCATCTGGTCGAAGCCCAGCGGCTGGAGCAGCGCACCCGTTTCGACCTGGAAATGCTGCAGGAGCTGGGCTTCTGCAAAGGCATCGAAAACTATTCCCGCCACCTGTCGGGCGCGGCGCCGGGCGAACCGCCGCCCACCCTCATCGACTACCTGCCGTCCGATGCGCTCATGTTCATCGACGAAAGCCACGTCACCATCGGCCAGTTGGGCGGCATGTACCGGGGCGACCGGGCGCGCAAGGAAACGCTGGTGCAGTACGGTTTCCGCCTGCCGTCGGCCCTGGACAACCGGCCGCTGAAGCTCGAGGAATTCGAGGCCCGGATGCGCCAGTGCGTGTTCGTGTCGGCTACGCCGGCCGCCTACGAGAAAGAGCACACCGACAATGTGGTGGAGCAGGTGGTCCGGCCTACGGGCCTGGTGGACCCGCTGGTCCAGGTCTTGCCCGCCCGCACCCAGGTCGACGATCTGCTCGGGCAGATCAAGGCGCGCGTGGCGCAAGCGGAGCGCGTGCTGGTCACCACCCTGACCAAGCGCATGGCGGAGGATCTCACCGACTTCCTCAGCGAGCATGGCGTGCGCGTGCGCTACCTGCATTCGGATATCGACACTGTCGAACGTGTCGAAATCATCCGCGACCTGCGTCTGGGCACCTTTGACGTGCTGGTGGGGATCAACCTGCTGCGCGAAGGGCTGGATATTCCCGAAGTGTCGCTGGTGGCGATCCTGGACGCCGACAAGGAAGGCTTCCTGCGTTCGGAGCGCAGCCTGATCCAGACCATCGGGCGCGCGGCGCGCAACCTCAATGGCCACGCCATCCTCTATGCGGACCGCATCACCGATTCAATGCAACGCGCCATGGAGGAAACCGAGAGGCGGCGTGCCAAGCAGCTGAAATTCAATGCCGACCATGGCATTACCGCCCGGGGCGTGCAAAAGGCCGTGCGGGAACTGATCGATGGCGTTGTCGCTCCAACCCAGCACGATGCGCTCGAGGCCGCGGTTCCGGCCGAGTTCCTGAAGGACGAAAAGGCCCTGGCTCGCGAGATCAAGCGCCTGGAAAAGCTGATGATGGATCATGCCCGAAACCTGGAGTTCGAACAGGCTGCCGCGGCGCGCGATGCGCTGACCGCGCTGAAGCAGCGCGTGCTGCTGGATGGGGCGGTGTAGCGGCGAAATCATGTCTGAATGTTTCTATATGCTGACAGGCGGCTGAATATGCCGGAAATCTGCTGCGTTGCAATCAGGCTGCCACGATTCGTCCGAATATCCGGATTCAGTGTTCACAGGCTGGATCCGGATTTCTTCCTAAGTAATTGATTTCATTGAATAAATATTGGGGTCATATTCGCCCGATCAGAATCCCGCAGACGCAAAAAAAGCTTGCCTTATCTCGGGTTTTCCCGCACACTTACTTCCATGATGACCAAGGTACTTTTCGTTTGCATGGGCAATATCTGTCGCTCGCCGAGCGCAGAGGGCGTGTTTCGCCATTTGGTGAACGACGCGGGTTTGGGCGATGTGGTTCGCATCGACTCCGCGGGCACGCACGCGTTTCACATCGGCGAGGCGCCTGATGCCCGGGCGCAGGCCGCAGCGCGCAAGCGCGGCTACGAGATCACGCACTGCGAAGCGCGTCAGGTCACCGCGGAAGATTTCCGCGATTTCGACCTGATCCTCGCCATGGACTGGGACAATCTGTCCGCCATGCAGCAGCAGTGCCCCAAGGCCTACCAGCACAAGCTGATGCTGCTGATGCGCTTTGCCAATGAGTTCGAAGAGGCCACCGTGCCCGATCCGTACTATGGCGGCGCCGATGGCTTCGGCAAGGTCCTGGACTACCTGGAAGACGCCTGTCAGGGCGTCCTCGAGCTGGTGCGCAAGCGCGCTACCCAGTACCAGGCGGCTTGATCCGCTTTTGCCGCAGGGCTGCCCGCCGGGCGGTTCTCGGAGGTGCTTGGCAGTAAAAGACCGCGCGAATGCGCGGTTTTTTCTAGCCGGGAGCCATACCAAATTAGTCGGGAATAGGCTATACTTGAGGCAATTACTCGGGTATTGACCGCTGGATTCGCCTGCGGCCATTGCCGAATCACTGGGAACCTACCATGCGGCTAACTACCAAGGGGCGTTTCGCCGTGACTGCCATGATCGATCTGGCTATGCGGCAGCATAGCGGTCCGGTCACTCTTGCGGCCATCAGCCAGCGTCAGAACATTTCGCTGTCCTATCTGGAACAGCTGTTCGGGAAACTGCGTCGCCACGAACTCGTGGACAGCGTGCGCGGCCCCGGGGGCGGCTACTCGCTCGCGCGCCTCGCCCGCAACGTTACCGTTGCCGACATCATCTTCGCCGTCGATGAACCCCTGGACGCCACTAGCTGCGGCGGCAAGCGGGACTGTACGAGCGGCAACGACGGCAAGCCGGGCAAGTGCATGACGCACGAACTCTGGGCTACGTTGAATCGCAAGATGGTGGATTACCTGGATTCGGTGTCCCTGCAGGATCTCGTCGATCAGCAGCGCGTGCGCCAATTGCAGGAAGCCAACAATCAAGCGCAGGCTTGCGCGGTGCGCGTGAACCGGGTGGGGGGCGCCAACAACGCCGCCAACGCCCCGGCCGCGACCGTCGCCGCCAACGCCACCGTATAAGCAGTATCAGGAGTTGTAGAAATGACCACCCGCCCGATCTATCTGGATTATTCCGCCACGACGCCCGTCGACCCCCGCGTCGTGGACAAGATGGTGCCCTGGCTGTACGACAACTTCGGCAACCCGGCATCCCGCAGCCATGCGTTTGGTTGGGAATCCGAAGAAGCCGTTGAACGCGCCCGCGAAGAAGTCGCCAAGCTGGTGAACGCCGATCCGCGCGAAATCGTCTGGACCTCCGGCGCCACCGAATCCAACAACCTGGCGATCAAGGGCGCTGCCAACTTCTACCAGGAACGCGGCAAGCACATCGTCACCGTCAAGACCGAGCACAAAGCCGTGCTGGACACCTGTCGCGAACTCGAGCGCCAGGGCTTCGAAGTGACCTACCTGGACGTCAAGGACAACGGCCTGATCGACCTGGACACCTTCAAGGCCGCGCTGCGCCCCGATACCGTGCTGGTATCCGTGATGATGGTGAACAACGAAATCGGCGTGATCCAGGACGTGGCAACGCTGGGCGAGATCTGCCGCGAAAAGGGCATCATCTTCCACGTGGACGCCGCCCAGGCAACCGGCAAGGTGGAAATCGACCTGCAAAAGCTCAAGGTCGACCTGATGTCGTTCTCGGCTCACAAGACTTACGGCCCCAAGGGCATCGGCGCGCTGTATGTGCGCCGCAAGCCGCGCATCCGCATCGAAGCGCAGATGCACGGCGGCGGCCATGAGCGCGGTTTCCGCTCGGGCACGCTGGCCACGCACCAGATCGTCGGCATGGGCGAAGCTTTCCGCCTGGCCCGCGAAGAAATGGGCACCGAGAACGAGCGCATCCGCATGCTGCGCGACCGCCTGTGGGCTGGCCTGTCGCAGATCGAAGAGGTCTACCTCAACGGCGACATGGACCAACGCGTTCCGCACAACCTGAATGTCAGCTTCAATTATGTCGAAGGCGAGTCCCTGATCATGGCGATCAAGGAACTTGCCGTCTCCAGCGGCTCGGCCTGCACCTCGGCCAGCCTGGAACCGTCCTACGTGTTGCGCGCCCTGGGCCGCAACGACGAACTGGCGCACAGCTCGATCCGCTTCACGCTGGGCCGTTTCACGACCGAAAAGGAAGTGGACTACGCCATCGAGTTGCTCAAGAGCCGCGTCGGCAAGCTGCGCGATATGTCGCCGCTGTGGGAAATGGCCAAGGAAGGCATCGACCTGAACACCGTGCAGTGGGCTGCGCACTAAGCGCCCGCGCCTTGAAATTCGTGGAGAATTAACATGTCTTACAGCACCAAAGTCCTGGATCACTACGAAAACCCGCGCAACGTCGGTTCGTTCGACAAGTCGGACGAGTCGGTCGGCACCGGCATGGTCGGCGCACCCGCCTGTGGCGACGTGATGAAGCTGCAGATCAAGGTGAACGAAGCCGGCGTGATCGAAGACGCGCGCTTCAAGACCTACGGCTGCGGTTCGGCCATCGCTTCCAGCTCGCTCGTGACCGAATGGGTCAAGGGCAAGACGCTGGACGAGGCGATGAACATCCGCAACACGCAGATCGCCGAAGAACTGGCCCTGCCGCCCGTGAAGGTGCACTGTTCCATCCTGGCCGAAGACGCGATCAAGGCCGCGGTGCAGAACTACAAAGAAAAGCATTCGGCCCCGGCTGAAGCTGCTGTGGCGGGCTGAACATGTCCGTTACCCTGACCCAACAGGCTGCCACCCATATCGGCCGCTACTTGCAGAAGCGCGGAAAGGGTATCGGCTTGCGGCTCGGCGTTAGGACGACGGGCTGCTCCGGCATGGCCTACAAGCTCGAATACGTGGACGACGCGGCAGCGGAAGACGTGGTGTTCGAAAGCTTCGGCGTGAAGGTCTTCATTGACCCGAAAAGCCTGGCCTACCTGGACGGCACCGAACTCGACTACGCCCGCGAAGGCCTGAACGAAGGCTTCAAGTTCCGCAACCCCAACGAAAAGGCGACCTGCGGCTGCGGCGAGTCGTTCACGGTGTAAGTCTTGGCTGGAGACGATCACTTCGGCCTGTTCGGCTTGCCGGCGCGTTTCGATCTGGACGCCCAGGCGCTTGAGTCCGCGTGGCGCACCGTCGCCGCGCAGGTGCATCCCGACCGCTACGCCACTGCCAGCCCCGCGGAACGCCGCGTGGCCATGCAGTGGGCGGCTCGCGCCAACGAGGCCTACCGCCTGTTGCGCGATCCCTTGCTGCGGGCGCGCTACCTTTGCGAGCAGGCCGGCGTGGATCTGCAGACCGAGAGCAACACGGCCATGGACCCCGAGTTCCTGATGCAGCAGATGACGTGGCGCGAGATGCTGGACGACGCGCGCGACGACGCCGACGCTCTGGCGGCCTTGCAGGCGGAATTGCAGCAGGCGCGCGCTGCCATGCGCGCCACGCTGGCCCGTCTGCTGGACCAGGACCGCGACTACGCCGCGGCGGGGCTCAAGGTGCGGGAGTGGATGTTCGTGGAGAAGTTGGCGGAAGAACTGGCGCACGCCCAGCCCGCCGCATAGCCCAGGCCGCGCCGGGGCGTCCGCGAGACGGGCGCCGGCACAGCGCCGCCTACTGACCAAAAAAACAGAATCATGGCCTTATTGCAGATATCAGAGCCTGGCGAATCGCCCGCGCCTCACCAGCGCAAGCTGGCGGTCGGGATCGACCTGGGCACCACCAATTCCCTGGTCGCGGCCGTGCGCAGCAGCGTCGCCGAAGTGCTGAGGGACGAGCAAGGCCACGCCTTGCTGCCTTCCGCCGTGCGCTATTTCGCCGGCGGCAAGGTCACCACGGGGCGGGAACCGCTCGCGCAGCAGGCCGAAGATCCTCTGAATACCGTTGTGTCGGTCAAGCGTTTCATGGGCCGTTCGCTGGAAGAGGCGCGCGCCAGCCGCGCACCGTACGAATTCGTGGACGCGCCTGGCATGGTGCGCATCCGCACCGTCCAGGGCGACCTGAGCCCGGTTGAAGTGTCGGCGCAGATCCTGGCCGTCCTGCGCCAGCGCGCCGAGGACGTGCTGGGCGATGACCTGGTCGGCGCGGTCATCACGGTGCCTGCTTACTTCGATGACGCCCAGCGCCAGGCGACGCGAGACGCCGCGCGTCTGGCCGGCCTGAACGTGCTGCGCCTGCTGAACGAACCCACGGCGGCGGCCATTGCCTACGGCCTGGATAATGCCGCCGAAGGCGTGTATGCGGTGTACGACCTGGGCGGCGGAACGTTCGACGTTTCCATCTTGCGCCTGACCCAGGGCGTGTTCGAAGTCATCGCCACGGGCGGCGATACCGCCTTGGGCGGCGACGACTTCGATGCCTTGATCGTCGATCACGTGGTGGCCGGACTCGCTGCTGGCGAGTTTTCGCCGGCGGACCGCCGCCGCCTGCTGATGGCGGCGCGCGCTGCGCGCGAAGCCTTGTCGGACGCCGATGCGGCCAGCCTGAAGCTGGAATTGTCCGATGGCCGGACCGTGGACACGAACCTGACGCGGGCGGCATTTGAAGAACTGGCGCAGCCCCTGATCGTGCGCACGCTGGACTGCGCGCGCCGCGCCTTGCGCGACGCCTCGCTGACGCCAGCCGATGTGCGCGGCGTGGTGATGGTCGGCGGCGCCACGCGCATGCCGGTCGTGCGCGCTGCCGTGGGCAAGCTGTTCGGCACGCAACCGCTGACCGACCTCGATCCGGACCAGGTGGTGGCGCTGGGCGCCGCCTTGCAGGCCAATCTGCTGGCGGGCAACCGCGCTCCCGGCGAAGACTGGCTGTTGCTGGATGTGATCCCGCTGTCGCTGGGGCTGGAAACCATGGGCGGCCTGGTGGAGCGCATCATCCCGCGCAACAGCACGATTCCCGTGGCGCGCGCCCAGGAATTCACGACCTTCAAGGATGGCCAGACGGCCATGAGCATCCACGTGGTGCAAGGCGAACGCGACCTGGTCTCCGATTCGCGCTCGCTGGCGCGCTTTGAGCTGCGCGGCATTCCGCCCATGGTGGCCGGCGCAGCACGCATCCGCGTGACCTTCCAGGTGGACGCCGACGGCCTGCTGAGCGTGACCGCGCGCGAGCAGAGCAAGGGCGTCGAGGCCATGGTGTCGGTCAAGCCGTCCTATGGCCTGACCGACGACGAGATCGCGCAGATGCTGGCAGACAGCGTGGCGCAAGCCGACACCGATGCCCGCGCCCGCATGTTGCGCGAGCAACAGGTGGACGCGCGCCAGTTGGTCGAGTCGGTGCAGGCCGCGCTGGCCGTCGATGGCGATCTGCTGGACGCCGAAGAACGCAAGCGCGTGGACGAATGCCTGCAGGCTGCCATCGCCGCCCAGGATGCTCAGGACGTGGACACAGTGAAGGACGCGGTCCAGGCCCTGTCGGCCGCGACCGATGATTTCGCTGCGCGCCGCATGGATCGCAGCATCCGCGCCGCGCTGGCGGGCCGCAAACTTGATGAGATTGCCTGATAACACGCTATGCCGAAACTGACTGTATTGCCTCATCCCGACTACTGCCCGGAAGGCGCCGTGATCGAAGACGCGCCCAAGGGCGTGTCGATCTGCCGCGTGCTGCTGGATAACCACATCGACATCGAGCACGCATGCGAACTGTCGTGCGCCTGCACGACCTGTCACGTGGTGGTCAAGCAGGGCTATTCTTCGCTGGAAGACGCGACCGATGACGAAGAGGATCTGCTGGATAAGGCCTGGGGCTTGACCCCGACCTCGCGCCTGTCCTGCCAGGCGCTGGTGACGGACGCCGACCTGACGGTCGAGATCCCCAAATACACCATCAACCACGCCAAAGAGGGCCATTGATGAAGTGGACCGACACCTACCAGATCGCCGAGGCTCTGCTCGACGCGCATCCTGACGCGGACCCCAAGACGCTGCGCTTCGTGCAGCTGCGCGAATGGGTCCTGGCCTTGCCGGGCTTCAACGACGACCCCGCGCATTGCGGCGAGAAGATCCTGGAGGCCATCCAGATGGCCTGGATCGACGAGGCGGACTGATCGCCAAACCAGAAACGCTCCCTGCGGGGAGCGTTTTTGTTTTTGAGCGCGGCGGATCGGGGCCAAAGCTGCCGCGGCCATGCCCGCCACGGTATCATCAAGGATCTTCTTGTTGTCCCTACTTGCCTGAGTCCACCGATGCCCGCTGCCCAATTGCGCTTTGGCCTGGCCGCCAACCGGCTGCACCACGAAACTCCCGATGCCGCGCTGTTTACCTGGCTGCGCGCCTGTTCGGGCACGATACGCGAGCTGGGCGTGCAGTTGCACACCGTCGGCCGCACGCACGACGCGATCGTGCGCGAGGGCATGCTGCAGGGCTACGGCGGGTTGATCCGCTATCCGTACGGCCGCGAGGGCGGCCTGATGAAGCTGGTGGCCCGGGTGACGGAAGGGCGTGACGGGCAGGCGCCGTTCGACGGCGCGATCTATCTGATCGATCCCGTCGACCCGTCGTCGATTTTCCCGGAGGCGCTGGCGCTCAAGCGCCAGTGCATCACGCACGGCCGCCCGTTCATCTCGACGCTTGCCGGCGCCATCGAATGGATGGAAGTCGAACGGGTCCACGCCGGCTTGGCGCCGGACGTCTCGGCTTCGCGCCATTTCAACTTCACTGGCCAGACGGTGGCGCTGATTGCGCACGATGCGCTCAAGGACGAGATGGTGGCATTCGCCAGCGAGCATTTCGACGTGCTGTCGCAGTTTGCGCGGCGCGTCGCCACGGGCACCACCGGCGGCCGCTTGAACGAGCTGGCCTGGTCGCGCGGCTGGCCCAAGGATACGCCCTGGGTGCACCGCTACCTGAGCGGGCCGCTGGGCGGCGACGCCCAGATCGCGGAGCTGGTGCTGGAACACCAATGCCAGCGTGTGATCTTCTTCGAGGATCCGCATGTGGCGCGCCAGCACGAGGCCGACATCCAGCTGCTGGAACGCGCGGTGCGGGTGGTGACCGAGTCCGCGACCTGCGCGACTTCGCCGGTAGTGGCGCGGCGCTGGGCGCAGGCGGTGGAAAAGCGCGTCATCTAAGCCTGGCCCGGGTGGGCGGGTCGCCAGGCCGGGAGTCCGTGATGATGCGGCTGACCCGGTCGGCAACGGCGGACGCGGCCATGGACAATGGCAGGACATCGGACCTGCACAGGAACACAGGCCGCGCCAGGCGCGGCTTGACGATGCGATGCAGGAGGACCTCGCCGCGCGCGGCTTCCTGGTGCACCGCCGCGTAAGACAGGATGGTGTGCGCGATGCCAGCCTGCGCCAGTTCGATCAGTTGCGGAATGGCGTTGGCCTCGGCAATGACGCGGAATTCGGCGCGCTCCTGTTGCTGATAGTGGTCCAGCAGGCGGCGCAGGCTGTGCTGGCTGCCGGGCAATACCAGCGGCAATTCGGCGAGCGCGTGCAGATCCATGGCCGGCAGCGCATGTAGCGCGGCTGGGGCCGGCTTTTTGCGCGACTTGGCCGGCGGCGGCGAAACCACGACCAGTTCTTCATCTATCAGGTGCTGGAAGCGCAGGTCGACCGAGGCGTCGTCGCTGAACGTCAGTCCCAGGTCGGCATGGCCGGAACTGACGAAGCCCGGGATGTACCCGGTGCTGGATTCGATGATCTTCAGGTAGACGCCGGGCCAGTGTTCCAGGGAAAAGCGCAGGAGCGGCACAGTGAGCAGCTTGGCCATGGACATGGACATGGCCAGCGAGACGGTCCCGCGCGGTGCGCTGATGTCTTCGCGCACGTCGGCGCGCGCCGCGTCGATGCGGCCGAGAATCTCGCGTGCGTGCGCCAGCATGCGCGATCCCGCGGCCGTTGGCGTGACCCCGCGAGCGCTGCGATGCAACAGCACCACGCCCAGATCCTCTTCCAGATTGCGTATCAGCAGGCTTAGCGCGGGCTGCGCGACGTGCAGCGCGGCCGCGGCGCGGCTGATCGATCCGGTGGAGACCACGGCGACAAAGCATTGCATCGCGCGGATTGACATCGACATGCGTAAACCTCGTGCAGGCAGGCCATCACAAATTTATTATGGCCTGCATATTTAAACGGTATTTCTAATATATCAAGACGCTTCGCATAATGGACGCCATCCCTCTAAGAACACAACGGAGACATCATGGCGTTCCAAAGAATTCTTGCCGCTTGTGCGACTGCGGCGGCGCTGTCCGGCCCGGCGTGGGCCGATACCTGGCCTGCCAAGCCCATTACGTTGGTCGTGCCGTTTTCGGCCGGCGGTCCGACTGATTTCATCGCGCGTCTGGTGGCCGAGCCTCTGGCGCGCGAGTTGGGACAGCAGGTCATCGTGCAGAACAAACCGGGCGCCAGCGGCAATGTCGGCTACCAAAGCGTGCTGAACGGTCCCGCGGATGGCTACACGCTGATGCACAACACGGTGGCCATGCAGGCCATCAATCCGCTGATGTACCCGAGCGCGAAGATGGCTCCGCTGCAGGACTATGTGCCGGTCGGCACGACGGGCGCCATGCCCAATCTGCTGGTGGTCAATCCCGAGCGCACGCCGGTCAAGACCCTGGCCGAGCTGGTCCAGCGCGGCCGCGACATGAAGAACGGGCTCAGCTATGCCACCTTCGGTCCGGGCAGTTCGCCGCATGTCTATGGCGCGTCGTTGCAGCAGCTTGCGGGCTTTCAGGCCGTGGGCGTGGCTTACAAGGGCAGCGCGAACGCAGTGACCGACGTTATCGGCGGACAGGTCGATTTCCTGTTCGACAGCATGTCGACCAGCCTCGGCCAGGTGCAAGGCGGCAGGCTGAGGGCCCTGGCGATTACCGCCGCCGAGCGTTCGCCCTTGCTGCCGGACGTGCCCACGCTGAAGGAAGCGGGCTATCCCAGCCTGGATCTCAAGTTCTGGTTCTCCCTGCAGACTCCCGCGGGCACTCCGCCGGACGTGGTACGGAAGCTGCGCGAGGCCGTGGCCCGCGTGGTCGCGAGCGATGCCTACCGCAAGGCGATGCAGGAGCGCGGCGCAGAGGCTTTCCAGGTCGCCCCCGCCGAACTGGATGCGTTCTTCAAGCGTGAAACCGCGCAATGGACCCAGGCCGCGCAAACCATCGGCCTGAAGGGCGAGCAGTAATCATGTCGACTGAAGCACGCATGACGCCGTTGAAGAACATCACCGTCCTGGACCTGAGCAAGGTGCTGGCCGGGCCGCTATGCGGCCAGTATCTGGGCGAGTTGGGCGCGCGGGTGATCAAGGTCGAACCCGTGGGCAAGGGCGACGATACGCGCGCCTGGCTGCCGCAGGATGCCGGCCAATCCGCGACTTTCCTGGCTGTGAACCACAACAAGCGCAGCCTGGCCGTGGATCTCAAGACGCCGGCAGGGCGCGCCGTGGTGCACCGCCTCGCGCAACAGTCGGATGTGGTGTTGCAGGGTTTTGGCGGCAAGACCGCCGCGCGCCTGGGGGTGGATTACGAGACGCTCAGCGGGCTCAATCCCCGTCTGGTGTACTGCGAGATATCGGGCTATGGTCGCGAGGGCCCGATGGGCGAGGAGCCGGGCTACGACGTCATGCTGCAGGCCTTCAGCGGCATGATCAGCACCATGGGCGAGCCGGACGGAAATTTCGCGCGCGCCAGCTTCTCGCCTGTGGACCTGGGCACGGGCTCGTTCGCGCTGAGCGGGATCCTGGCCGCGCTGCTGGAGCGCAGCCAGACCGGCAAGGGCCAGTATCTGGACGTTTCCCTATTGGACACCTCGCTCGGCCTGATGTCGTACATGGCGCAGAACTACTGGCGCACCGGCCAGATTCCGCGCCGCATGGGCACGGGCCATCCGGCCATGTGTCCTTATCAGGCATTTCGCGCGGCCGATGGCGACATCATGCTGGGCGTGGGGAACGATGCGCAATGGCAGCGTTTCTGCGCGGTCGCGGGACTGCAGGACCATGTCGATGCGCCCCAATTCGCGACCAACGCCGACCGGGTCCGCCATTTCGCCCAGACGGTCGCGCTGGTCCAGGCGCGCATGCAGACGCGCAGCGTGGCGCAATGGCTGGATGCGCTCAAGCCCGCGGGCATCGCTTGTTCCGCCATCCACACGCTGGACGAGGCGCTGGCGCATCCGCAGGTCGCTGCGCGCGAACTGATCGTCAAGAGTGAGCACAAGGTGCTGGGCGAGGTCCGCAACGTCGGCCTGCCGATACGGTTTGGCCGCCAGCCTCGCCAGGCTGCGCTGCCGGCGCCGGTGCTGGGTGAGCACACTCGCGAAGTCCTGGCCGAGCTGGGCTACGCGCAAGCTGAAATCGAAGCGCTGCTGGCGTCGGGCAGCGTGCAAACCCATTCCTGAATGCGAGAAGACAGATGACATTCCTGCGCTATGAAGTCCGCGATCGTATTGCGGAAATCCATATGTGCCATGCGCCCGTCAATGCTCTGGACGAGGACATGCTGGACGCGCTGATCGCCGCGCTGGAACGGGCCAATGCCGATCCCGCGGTGCGCGCCGTGCTGTTGGCCAGCGATTTGCCTGGGCGCTTCTGCGCCGGGCTGGATATGAAGAAGTTGCTGGACAGCACGCCGGCGCGGATCCACGCGCTGTTGTCCAAGCTGTATATCAAGCTCTACGACACGCAGTTCAACCTGACGAAGCCTTCAATCTCGGTGGTGTCGGGCGCAGTGCGCGGCGGCGGCATGACGGTGGCCATTTCCAGCGACCTGGTGGTGGCCGCGGACACCGCCACTTTCGGCTATCCGGAAATCGATGTCGGCGTCTTGCCGGCGATACATTACGTGCATTTGCCGGGCGTCGTGGGCAAGCACCGGGCGTTCGACCTGCTGTTCACCGGGCGCATCTTCGATGCGCAGGAGGCGCACGGGCTGGGGCTGGTGGCGCGCGTTGCGCCCACGGCGGAATTGCTGGAGCAGGCCCGCCTGCTGGCGCGCTCGCTGGCGGACAAGCCGCCGCAAGCCCTGGCCTTGGGGCGGCGCGCTTTCGTCTACAGCAATGACAACGAGTACCGGCGCAGGGTTGCAACGGCGGTAGAGGTGTTCTGCAACTCAGCCGCGACGTCCGAGGCGCGCGAGGGCCTGAGCGCCTTCGTGCAAAAGCGCGCGCCCGACTGGAGCGGGCTGCGGTGAGGCGGGGTGGAGCCGCCGCCAGACGTACCTTTGGGCCTATTCACCCTTGAACTGCGGCGTCCGCTTCTCGCGGAATGCCCGCACGCCTTCCGCGAAGTCCGTGCGCGAGGCGCTGTCCAGAAAGCGCGCGGTTTCCTCGGCCAGTTGGGTTTCCAGCGTGGCGTGTTCGGCCGAGCGCAGCAGGTCCTTGGCCCCCGCGATGCCGTGCGGCGCGTGGCGGGCAATCTCTTGCGCGTAGGTTTGCGCGGCTTGCGCGAGTTCTCCGGTTGGGGCGGTGCGGGTGACGATGCCCCAGGCCAGCGCGTCGCTGGCGGGGAACGGGTCATGGCGCAATAGCAAGTCCAGCGCGCGACGGGCGCCCAGCACCCGCGTTAGACCGTGGGTCATGCCGGCGTCGGGAGTCGCTCCAAGCTTGAGGTAGGCCGTCATGAAGCGGGCGTCGGCGTCGGCGATGGCCAGGTCGCAGGCCAGGACCAGCGACAGGCCCGCACCCGCGGCAATGCCGTGGACCTGGGCAATCCAGATCTTGTCCATGCGGGCGACGCGCGCAATGAAGTCGTTCAATGGCGTGAACAGGTCCAGCAGCGTGGCGCGCACCAACGCGGGTTCGCCCGTGAACATGCTGATGTCGCCGCCCGCGCAGAAAGTCTTGCCCGTCGCGCGCAGCAGCACGGCGCGGATTTCATTGCGCGCTTCCAGCCATTGCGCGGCCCGTTGCAGGTCCTGCGCCATCGCCACGTCGATGGCGTTCAGCGCGTCGGGGCGGTTCAGCGTCACGGTCGCGATCGCGCCGTCGGTTTCCAGAAACAGCGTCTGGAAGGCGGGGTGTTCTTGGGTCATGGCGAGTCTCCGTTATCGGGTAAGTACCAACTGTCGATCCAAAAACCGCGATGCTATGGTCTGAACCGAGCGCTTGCTTGGTTTTCTTTTAAGCACGCTTAGCGTAACGCATAGAACGATTTTCCGGCGCTGTACTGGCGTAGGTAAAGACAGGTTCGTTGCATCTCCTGCCTCGCGGGTTCGCCAGACCAACGTCGATAAAAACTTCGCATGTAAAGGCGAGGAGACAAATGGTGGATCAGTCCGACAGCCCTCCCTTGCTGGAGGTGGATGGGGTCACGCTGGCGTTCGGCGGGGTCAAGGCGCTTACCGGTGTGGGCTTTCGCGTGGAGTCCGGGTCCATCACCACGGTCATCGGCCCCAATGGCGCGGGCAAGACCTCGCTGTTCAACACCATTTCCGGCTTCTACCGCCCCGCATCCGGGCAGATCCGCTTCCAGGGTCGCGACATCACGCGCGTGGCGGCGCCCGAACGCGCCCGGCTGGGCCTGGCGCGCAGCTTCCAGAACATTGCGCTGTTCCGCGGCATGACGGTGCTGGACAACATCAAGCTGGGCCGCCACGCCCACCTGCGGACCAATGTGTTGGATGCCTTGCTGTATTTCGGGCGGGCGCGCCGCGAAGAGATGGCGCTGCGCGCCGACATCGAAGAACGCATCATCGACTTTCTGGAGATCGACCACATCCGCCACGCGCCGGTGGCCGCGCTGTCCTACGGCCTGCAAAAGCGGGTGGAGCTGGCGCGGGCGCTGGCCATGAATCCCAAGGTGCTGATGCTGGACGAACCGGTGGCGGGCATGAACCGCGAAGAGACCGATGACATGGCGCGCTTCATTCTGGACGCGCGCTCAGAATGGGGCGTGACGGTGCTGATGGTCGAGCATGACATGGGCATGGTGATGGACCTGTCGGACCACGTGGTGGTGCTGAACTTCGGCCAAGTCATTGCCGATGGCACGCCGGCGCAGGTGCAGGCAGACCCGCAGGTCATCCAGGCTTATCTGGGCGCGGGCGACGTCGGCGATCTGCGGCGGCGCCTGCGGGAGGCGGCTTGATGGACATGCTGTTCTTCCTGGAAGTCACGCTGGCCGGGCTGGGCAGCGGTGGGCTTTATGCGCTGGCGGCGCTGGCCTTCGTCATCGTCTACAAGGCGACCCGGGTGGTGAACATCGCCATCGGCGAATTCCTGATGCTGGGCGCCTACGTGTTCTATGCCTTTGCCACCGGCATGGAATGGCCGATCTGGCTGGCCATCGTGGGAGCGGTGGTGGTGTCGGGCGCGCTGGGGGCGCTGGTCGAGCGGCTGACCATCCGTCCCATGCTGGGCGAAGCGCCGATCTCGGTATTCATGATCACGGTGGGGCTGGCGTCGATCCTGGTGGGCGTGGTCGAACTGATCTGGACGGCGGACCAGCGCCGCTTGCCGGAATTCATGCCGCGCTCGCCGGTGATGATAGGCGAGGCCTTCGTCGCGCCCAAGGTGTTCTACGGCTTCTGGGTGGCGGTAGTGCTGGCGCTGCTGGTGCTGGTGGTGTTCCGCTATTGGCGCGGCGGGGTGGCGCTGCGCGCAACGGCTTCGGACCAGGGCGCGGCTTACGCCATGGGCATCAACGTGCCGCGCGTGTTTTCGCTGGCCTGGGTGGCGGCGGGCGCGCTGGCCGCGGTGTCGGGCGTGATCGTGGGCGCGATCGGCGGCATCTCCTCGTCGATGGGCGTGTTCGGCCTGTCGGTGCTGGTGGTGGTCATCGTGGGCGGGCTGGACAGCGTGGCGGGCGCCCTGGTGGGCGGCGTGTTCATCGGCCTGCTGGAAGCCTGGGCCGGCGCCTACATGGGCGGCGAATACAAATTGCTGGCCACTTTCATCGTGCTGGTGGTGGTGCTGATGGTCAGGCCCTATGGCCTGTTCGGCACCCGTGAAATCGAGAGGCTCTGACCGATGCGCATCGCGACTGCCAAGCAGACTTATCTTGCGGACGAAGCGCTGTTCGACACCCGTACGCAGAAGGCGTGGCTGGTATTGCTGGCTGCGTCCCTGGTCATGTTTCCCTTCGTGGCGGATGCCTACTGGCTGTACCTGGCCTGCCTGGTGGCGATCAACGTCGCCAGCGCCACGGGACTGAATATCCTCACGGGCTATACCGGCCTGGTCAGCCTGGGGCAGGCCGCCTTCATGGGACTGGGGGCGTACACGGTCGCGGTGCTGGAGCAGCGGCTGGGCACGCCGGTGCTGCTCAATCTGGTGGCCGGCGGGCTGGTGGCGATGCTGGGCGGCCTGCTGGTCGGCATTCCGTCCTTGCGAGTGAAGGGCCTGTACCTGGCCATCGCCACGATCGCCGCGTCGTTCATCGCGCATTTCATCTTCGCCAACTGGCAGTTCACGGGCGGCACGACGGGAATGCAGGTGCCGCCGGCGCGGGTGCTGGGCGTGGACCTGGATACCTCGTTCAAGATCTACTGGCTGATCGTGCCGGTGACGGCGCTGATGGTGCTGGGGGCGGCCAACCTGTTCCGCACGCGCATCGGGCGCGCCTTCATCGCCATACGCGACCGCGACATTTCGGCCGAGGTGCTGGGCATACGCCTGCTGCGCTACAAGCTGCTGTCGTTCGGCCTGTCCTCGTTCTACGCCGGCGTGGCGGGCGGCATGTGGGCCTATTTCTTCCGGGTGGTCACGCCCGAGAGCTTCCCGCTGATCATGTCGATTTTCTTCCTGGCGGCCATCATCGTGGGCGGCATGGGCACGATCCTGGGGTCCATCCTGGGCGCCATCTTCATGACCATGGTGCCGGAACTGCTCAAGCTGATCGTGGGCTGGCTGCCGGTGGGCGGCGACGCGCTGCGCCTGATCTCGCCGGTGCGCACCATTGTTTTCGGCCTGCTGATCGTGGGCTTTCTGATCTTCGAGCCGCACGGGCTCGCGGAAATCTGGCGGCGCGTGCGCCGCTACTTCCACCTCTGGCCATTCCGTACCTAGCCATGGCGGCGGCCATCCATAAGACCCTCAGGAGACTAACCATGAAGCGCATCCGGATCGGCAGCGGTTTATCGAGGTTGTTGGCCCCGCTGGGCCTGGCGGCGGCCCTGTCGGCGGCGCCCGCCGCGCAGGCGGCCGAGGACCTGGTGCTGGGCGGCTCCATCCCGCTGAGCGGGGTGTTCGCCTTCGCCGGGCAGGGCATCCACGCCGGCATCACCGACTACGTGAAGATCGTCAACGACCAGGGCGGGGTAAAGGGCCGCAAGCTGCGCTACGTGCCGGAAGACACCGCCTACAAGGTGGACGCGTCGGTGGCGGCCTTCAAGAAGATCACCAGCCAGAACAAGGTGAACTTCTACTACGGCGACTCGACAGGCTTCTCCAAGACCATCAACGCCGAGCTGAACCGCACGGGCGACATCCTGATGACAGGCGCGTCCTTTGCCACGGAACTCAACGATCCGGCCAAGTACCCGGCCCAGTTCATGCTGGGACCTGACTACACGGAAATGTTCGGCATACTGCTGCGCTATATCGCCAAGGAACAGCCGGGCGCCAAGGTGGCTTTCGTGTATTCGGACACGGAGTTCGGCCGCGATCCCATCGCCAGCTCGCGCGCGGTGGCGGAAAAGCTGGGCCTGAAGGTCGCGACCGAGATCATGACGCCGCCGGGCAGCGTGGACGTGTCGACCGAGGTCATCAAGCTGCGCCGCGCCGATCCGGACTACACCATCTTCCACGGCTACGTGCTGGCGCCGATTCCCGAATTCGTGGGGCAGGGCAAGCGCATGGGCCTGAAGACGCGCTACATGGGCACGTTCTGGACCATGGACAACTCCACCGTGATGCAGATGGGAGAGGATGCCGAAGGCTTCATGGGCGTGATGCCGTACCGCTACTACTACGACACGGCGACCGACGCGCCGATGCTGAAGAAGATCCGCGAAATGCGCCCGCAGTACCAGAGCACCGGCTACATGCAGGGCTTCCTGGCCGCCATGCTGTTCACCGAGGTCGCCAAGCGCACGCTGGACGCCGGCAAGGAACTGACCAGCGCCAACATGAAGGCGGCGCTGGACGGCATCAAGGACTTCGACACGGGCGGCCTGATCGGCGTGCCGATCTCGATCAAGGGCAACTCCATCCCGGTGGGCCGGATCTATCGCGCCGATGTGAAGCAGAAGCAGATGGTGCCGGCATCCGACTGGATCGTGCTGAAGTGAGGCGGCTGTGAACCCTGGACATGACGCGCATGCCGCAGCGCCCGCAGCGGCAGTGCTCGATATCAACAATATCGAAGTCGTCTACAACAAGGCGGTGCAGGTGCTGCGCGGCTTGTCCCTGTCGGTGCCCGCCGGCAGCATCGTGGCTCTCCTGGGCAGCAATGGCGCCGGCAAGTCCACCACCCTGAAGGCCGTGTCCGGCCTGCTGGATCTGGAGGACGGTGCGCTGGTGCGCGGGCAGATCGTCTTCAACGGCGGCGACACCGCGGGCGCCAGGCCGCAGAACCTGGTGCGCGCGGGGTTGGCGCATGTGATGGAGGGACGCCGGGTGTTCGAGGACCTGACGGTCGAGGAAAACCTGGTGGCCGCGACCTATGCCTTGACGGGCAGGCCGGGGGCGAAGGTCGACTTCGACTTGGTCTACGGCTACTTTCCGCGCCTGTTCGAGCGGCGCCGCGGCCTGGCAGGCTACCTGTCGGGCGGCGAGCAGCAGATGCTGGCCATCGGCCGCGCGCTGATCGCGCAGCCCAGGCTGATGCTGCTGGACGAACCGTCGCTGGGCCTGTCGCCGATGCTGGTCGAGAACATCTTCTCCATCATCGCCCGCATCAACCACGAACAAGGCGTGTCGATGCTGTTGGTGGAGCAGAACGCCTCGGTGGCGTTGGCGGTGGCGCATTACGGCTACATCATGGAGACCGGCAAGGTGGTGATCGACGGCAGCGCCGAAAAGCTGGCGGCGGATCCCGACGTGCGGGAGTTCTACCTGGGCGTGGGCGGCACGGGCGAGGCCCGTGGCTTTCGCGACATCAAGCACTACAAGCGCCGCAAGCGCTGGCTGTCATGATGGACAAGCATATGGATACCTCCGGCGCATCGGCGCAGGCGTGGCCGGCCTTGACGCTGCCGCAGATGCTGCGCGAACAGGCCCGGCGCCAACCCGCGGCCATCGCCATCCGGCAAAAGGATTTCGGCATCTGGAAGCCCATGACCTGGGCGGAATACTGGAGCCGGGCCTGCCGCGTGGGGTTGGGCCTGCGCGCCCTCGGGCTGAGCGCGGGCGGGCGGGTCGCCATCGTGTCCGAGAACCGCGTCGAATGGCTGCTGACGCAGATGGGCGCGGGCGCGGTCGGCGCTGTGGCGGTGGGCGTGTACTCCACCAGCCCGGCCGAGGAGATGGGCTACGTGCTGGAACACGCGGACGTGGAACTGGTGGTGTGCGAGGACCAGGAGCAGACCGACAAGGTGCTGCAGGTGGCGGACCGGCTGCCCCTTTTGCGCCGCATCGTCATGATGGAGACCAAGGGCCTGCGCTCCTATGCGCCGGCCGAGCGCGAGCGCATCGTGACCTACGCCGAGATCGAGGCCGAGGGCGCGCGGCGCGAGGCGGCGGAACTCGCCGCGTTGAACGCGGCGCTGGACGGCCAGCGGCTGGACGATACCGGCCTCATGATCTACACGTCCGGTTCCACCGGCAAGCCCAAGGGCGCGATGCTGAGCTACGGCAATATGCGCGGCGTGGCGCCGGGCATTGCCGACCGCCTGGCGATGGACGGCGGCAGCGTGCACCTGTCCTACCTGCCGCTATGTCACGTGGCCGAACAGATGCTGTCCACCTTCGTGCCCATCTATCTGGGCGCGCAGGTGAACTTTGGCGAATCGATACGCACGGTGCAGGAAGATTTGCGCGAAGTCGCGCCGACGATCTTCCTGGGCGTGCCGCGCATCTGGGAAAAACTGCACGCCGCCATTTCGATCAAGATGCAGGAGGCCGGGCGTTTGCAGCAATGGCTTTACGGACGCGCGTTGGCCGCCTGCACGCCGTTCCTGGAAAAGTCCCCCGCGCAGTACACGTTGCGCGAGCGCTGGACGCGCTGGCTCTGGTACTGGCTGGTGCTGCGCGCCCTGCAGAACTTCATCGGGCTGCGGCGGGTGCGCGTGGCCATGACCGGCGCGGCGCCGATCTCGCCGGACGTTGTGCGCTACTTCCGCACGCTGGGCGTGCCGCTGATCGAGGTCTATGGGCTGACGGAGTCCGCCGGCATGATCTTCGGCCAGCATCCGGACCGCGTAAAGGTGGGCACCGTGGGCGAACCCATCCTGGGCGTGGAATGGCGCATGGGCGAGGCCGGCGAGCTGCTGGTGCGCGGCGATATGGTGTTCCAGGGCTATTACAAGAATCCGGAAGCCACCGCCAGCACCGTGCGCGACGGCTGGCTGTATACGGGCGATGTGGTGGCCGAAGACGCGGGGCGCGTGCGCATCGTGGACCGCCTGAAGGACATCATGATCACGGCGGGCGGCAAGAACCTGACGCCCTCCGAGATCGAGAACGCGGTCAAGGGCAGCCCTTACGTCAAGGAATGCATCGTGATCGCGGACGGCAGGAAGTACGTGTCCGCGCTGATCCAGCTGGAGTTCGACACGGTGGGCAAATGGGCCGAGTCGCGCCGCATCGCCTTCACGCATTTCCGCTCGCTGGCCGAATGCGCGCAGGTGCGCGAACTGGTGCAGCAGGAAGTCGCGCGCGCCAACGCCGGCCTGGCGCCGGTGGCGCAGATCAAGCGCTTCCATCTGCTGACCAAGGAGCTGGATCACGACGATGGCGAAGTGACCGCGACCATGAAGGTCAGGCGCGCCAGCATCTACCGCAGCTACGCGGATGAGATCGAAGCGCTCTACGTTGAGGAGACGACGGCATGAACGAAGCCGTGATCGTGGAGGCCGTGCGCACCCCTTTCGGGCGGCGCGGCGGATGGTGGGCGGATACCAGGCCGGATACGCTGCTGGCCGAGACGGTGTCCGGCCTGCTGGCGCGGGCCGGACTGCCAGGGGCCCAGGTCGAGGACCTGATCGCGGGCTGCGTCAGCCAGGCGGGCGAGCAGGGCGCCAACATCGGCAGGCTGGCCGCCATGCTTGCTGGCCTGCCTGAGAGCGTGCCGGGCGTGGCCCTGAACCGCATGTGCGGATCCAGCCAGCAGGCGGTGCATTTCGGCGCGCAAGCCATCGCCGCGGGCGACATGCGCTACGTGGTCGCGGGCGGCGTGGAGAGCATGAGCCGGGTGCCGATGTTCCTGGACGTGACGCTGGGCCAGGGCGAGTTCCGCGGCTTCGAAGGCTTGAACCCGGCCCTGCTGGAGCGCTATCCGTTGATCCACCAGATCGAGAGCGCGGAGCGGATCGCAGAACGTTGGCAGCTGTCCCAGGCAGAGATGGACGAATGGGCAAGGGAAAGCCACGCGCGCGCCTGGAGCGCCGCGCAGGCCGGCCGCCACGCCGAGCTGCTGCCGGGGCCGCGGGCCGATGCCGGGCGTGACGAAGGCATACGCGAGAAAACCGACCCCGCCCGCATGGCCGCCATGGCGCCTGCCTTGCGGCCGCCGGGCCAGGGTGGCGTCACGGCCGCCAACGCCAGCCAGTTGGCGGACGGGGCGTCCGCGGTGCTGCTGGCCGACCGAGATGCGGCGCTGGCCGATGGCTTGCGACCCCGCGCGCGCTTCCTGGCGCGGGTGGTGGTGGGATCGGATCCGGTGCTGCAATTGACGGGCGTGATCCCGGCGGCGCGGCAGGCGCTGGCGCGCGCCGGCCTGAGCCTGGAAGACATCGACTGGATCGAGATCAACGAAGCCTTCGCCAGCGTGGTGCTGGCCTGGCAGCGTGAACTGGGCGCCAATCTGTCGCGCGTCAATCCCTGGGGCGGGGCGATCGCGCATGGGCATCCGCTGGGGGCGACGGGAGCCGGCCTGATGGCCAAGATGCTGACGGGCTTGGAAGTCACCGAAGGCGAGCTGGGCATGCAGCTGATGTGCATCGGCCACGGCATGGCCACGGCGACCATCATCCAGAGGCTGTGACCGGACATGGAGAAACTGCGGGAGGCCGCGCAAGGGCGGGACGAGGGTTCGGAGTCCGAACGCCGGCGCGAGGTGATCCTGACGGCCGGGCAGCTGTTCTGCAAGCATGGCTATGAACGCACCACCGTGCGCGAGCTGGCGCGGGCGGTGGGTCTGCAGTCCGGCAGCCTGTTCCATCATTTCCGCAGCAAGGAGGAGATCCTGGTGGCGGTGATGAACAACGGCATCCAGGAAGTGATAGACGACGGCGAACGGGCGCTGGCGCGCTACCGGGCGCCAGCTGACCGGCTGGCGGCGCTGTTCCGCGTGCACATGTGGAGCATGCTGCACGGCGCGGGCGGCGACGCAATGAACGCGCTGGTCTATGAATGGCGCAGCCTGTCCGCACCCAGCCGCGCGGCCGTGAAATCGCTAAGCGACCACTATGAGGAGATGTGGCAGGACGCGGTGGCGGCAGCGGTCGCGGCGGGGCTGCTGCAAGGCGATGCGCGCGTCATCAAGCGCTGCGTGCTGGGCGCCATGAACCTGACGGTGCAGTGGTACAAGCCGGACGGCCGCTTGCCGCCCGCCGAATTCATCGATGCGATGTTGCAGGCCTCGCTGCCGTCGTTGCCGGCGGGCGCCGGCAAGTGGCCCGAATAGGCGCGCGGCAGGGGCGGGCGTTCAGCCCCGGCGCTTGAGGAACGCGCCTGCGGCGCAGACGACGGCCAGCGCCAGCAGCGTGCCCGCCACGGGCAGCAGGAAATCCACCTGCCCGTGATAGCCGCCGCCGGTTACGCCGCCGGCCACGCCGCCCGCCCACAACAGGAAGGTCATGAGCGAAGCCGCCACCGACAGCGCCGCGGCGATACACAGCGCGATGAACGCCGGCCGACGCGGCCGCGCCGCCGGATAGGGGGAATAGGGCGAGCCGCTGCGGGGCTGTTTGATCCAGTAGACCAGCCCCGCCACGACCAGCAGCAGCATCAGGATCTTGAAGATCATGATGCCAGCGCCCGTTTAGTCTTCACGGCGCAGGTGCGGGAAGAGGATGACGTCGCGGATGCTGGGGCTGTCGGTCAGCAGCATGACCAGGCGGTCGATGCCGATACCGCAGCCGCCCGTCGGAGGCATGCCGTATTCCAGGGCGCGGATGTAGTCCGCGTCGTAGAACATGGCTTCCTCGTCGCCCGCGTCCTTGGCTTCGACCTGCGAGCGGAAACGCTCGGCCTGGTCTTCGGGATCGTTCAGCTCCGAGAAGCCGTTGGCGATTTCGCGGCCCGTCATGAAGAGCTCGAAGCGCTCGGTGATGCCCTCGCGGGTATCGGAGGCGCGCGCCAGCGGCGAGACTTCCACCGGGTAGTCGATGATGTAGGTGGGGTTCCAGAGCTTGGCTTCGGCGGTCTCTTCGAACAGCGCCAGCTGCAGCGCGCCCAGGCCGGCGCGCGACAGCACCGGGCCGTCGGCGTCGGCGCCCAGCTTCTTGAGTTCCGCGCGCACGAAGGCCGGATCGTCCAGTTGCGCCTGGGTGTAGCCCGGCGCGTACTTGAGGATGGCTTCGCAGATGGTCAGGCGGTCGAACGGCTTGGACAGGTCCAGTTCGCGTTCCTGGTAGGTCAGCACGGCGCTGCCGGTGGCCGAGATGGCGGCCTGGCGGATCAGCTCTTCGGTGAAGTCCATGAGCCAGCGGTATTCCGCGAAGGCCGCATAGAACTCCATCATGGTGAATTCAGGGTTGTGGCGCGGGCTCACGCCCTCGTTGCGGAAGTTGCGGTTGACTTCGAACACGCGTTCGAAGCCGCCCACGATCAGGCGCTTGAGGTAGAGCTCGGGCGCGATGCGCAGGTACATTTCCATGTCCAGCGCATTGTGGTGCGTGACGAAGGGCTTGGCCGCCGCGCCGCCCGGGATCGGGTGCAGCATCGGGGTTTCCACTTCAAGAAAGCCCGCGTTCAGCATGAACTGGCGGATGCTGCCCACGGCCTTGCTGCGCGCCTCGAACGTGCGGCGCGTGGCGTCCGTCATGATGAGGTCGACGTAGCGCTGGCGGTAGCGCAGTTCCTGGTCGGCCACGCCGTGGAACTTGTCCGGCAGCGGGCGCAGCGACTTGGAGAGCAGGCGCGCGCTGGCGGCGTGCACCGACAGTTCGCCCTTGTTGGTCTTGAAGACCGACCCTTCGATCGCGATGATGTCGCCGATGTCCCATTGCTTGAACGCGGCGTAGCTGTCTTCGCCCAGGGTGCCGCGGTCCAGGTAGATCTGGATGCGGCCGGTGCTGTCCTGCAGCGTGGCGAAGCTGGCCTTGCCCATGACGCGCTTGAGCATCATGCGGCCCGCGACCTTGACGGTGACGGGGTTGGCGGCCAGGGCTTCCTGCTCCTGGCCGTCGTACTTGTCGTGCAAGGCGGCGGCGCGGGCGTCGGGAACGAAATCGTTGGGGTACGCGACCCCGGCTTCACGCAGTTTGGCCAGCTTGGCGCGCCGTTCGGCGATCAAGCGGTTTTCATCCTGGGCGGGCGCCGGAGTGGTCGAGTGGTCGGTCATGGTCGGGGAATCAGTCGTAATTGCGGATGTCGTCGATCTCGGTCGTGCCGAAATCTTCGCGATCCAGGTAGGCGAGGATGCGGGAGGCCACGTTGGCGGGCGAGGACAGCTTGCCGGTCGCGTGGAACTCCTGGAACTTGGCCAGCGCCGGGAAGCTTTCCGGATCGCTGGAACGGATGGCGACCTGCATGTCGGTGTCGACGATGCCGGGGGCCAGCGCGACGATGCGCGCGCCGTCGGCGCCTTGCTCGGCCTTGACCACGCGCGAGTACATGTCGAGCGCGGCCTTGGTGGCGCAGTAGACGCCCCAGCCGGCGTTCGGGTTGCGGCCCGCGCCGGAGGAGATGTTGAGCACGCGGCGGTCGGCCTTGAGGTCTTCGACCGCGGCCAGGAAGCGTGCGGTGAGCAGCATGACGGCGCTGACGTTCAGGTTGAAGGCGGCGGTGATGGCCGCGCCGTCGACCAGCGCGTCGGTGCCGGCGATGGGGTGCACCGTGCCGGCGTTGTTGATCAGCAGATAGCGGCTGGCATCGCGCGGCAGCGACGCGCAGATGCGCTGCGCCGCCGCTTCAACGGCGTTCAGGTCCGAGAGGTCCACGGACAGCTGTTCCAGCTGCGCATCCTGCGAACGCGCATAGGCGGCCAGCTCGGGATCTTCCCGGCGCGCCAGGGTGATCAGGCGGGTGCCCGGTTTGGCCAGGCCGCGCGCCATGGCGGCGCCGATGCCGCGCGATGCGCCGGTGAGAATTGCAATGGTGTCGGACATTCGTGAACCTCTGGATGCGTTGAGGGGGAGTATCGCGAAACTTAGATGCCTTGCTTCAGGCTGGCCTGGATGAAGGGATCCAGGTCGCCGTCCAGCACTTTCTGCGTGTTGGAAATTTCAACGTTGGTGCGCAGGTCCTTGATGCGGCTCTGGTCCAGCACATAGGAACGGATCTGATGGCCCCAGCCCACGTCGGTCTTGGAGTCTTCCAGCTTCTGCTGCTCGGCCATGCGGTTGCGCATCTCGAGTTCGTAGAGCTTGGACTTCAGCATCTGCATGGCTTCGGCGCGGTTGCGGTGCTGCGAACGGTCGTTCTGGCACTGCACCACGATGCCGGTGGGCATGTGGGTCAGACGCACCGCCGAGTCGGTCTTGTTGATGTGCTGGCCGCCCGCGCCGGACGCGCGGTAGGTGTCCACGCGCAGGTCGGCGGGGTTCACTTCGACTTCGAAGGATTCGTCGACTTCCGGGTAGACGAAGACGCTGGCGAACGAGGTGTGGCGGCCGCCCGAGGAGTCGAACGGGCTCTTGCGCACCAGGCGGTGCACGCCGGTTTCGGTGCGCAGGTAGCCGAAGGCGTACTCGCCTTCGATCTTGATGGTGGCGGACTTCAGGCCCGCCACGTCGCCTTCGGATTCTTCCAGCACTTCGGCCTTGAAGCCCTTGCGCTCGGCGTACTTCAGGTACTGGCGCAGCAGCATGGACGCCCAGTCCTGCGCTTCCGTGCCGCCGGCGC
The DNA here is from genome assembly GCF_902859965.1 of Achromobacter aegrifaciens. Classification (NCBI taxonomy): domain Bacteria; kingdom Pseudomonadati; phylum Pseudomonadota; class Betaproteobacteria; order Burkholderiales; family Alcaligenaceae; genus Achromobacter; species Achromobacter aegrifaciens. Next base: position 1,421,256 of record NZ_CADIKO010000002.1, on the reverse strand, counting down.
CCGCCTGGATGTCCAGGAAGCAATTCAGCGGATCGGCCGGATTGGAGAACATGCGGCGGAATTCCAGCGCTTCCAGCTTTTCCTGGAAGGCGTCGGCGTCCTGCTCGATGGATTCGAGGGTGGCGTCGTCGTCGTCGGAGGCGGCCATTTCGAACAGTTCGTTCGAGTCGGACAGGCCCGTACCCAGCGCCGTGAGCGTTTCCACCACGTCTTCGAGGGCTTTCTTTTCACGGCCCAGGTCCTGGGCGTGCTTGGGGTCGTTCCAGACCGCCGGATCTTCGAGCTCGGCGTTTACGACTTGCAGGCGTTCAGCTTTGGCATCGTAGTCAAAGATACCTCCGTAGAGCCTGTTCGCGCTCCGCGTAATCGGCGAGGCGGGCTGCGAGCTGGTTCTGACGTTCGGCTTCCATGATGATCCTGTCCTGATGACTTTTGTGCGAAACCAAACATTTTACCGTGCTTGGGCCAAGTGCGCGGCCGCGTTGGCGGGAAGGGGGACGGATCGCGAGCAGGCGGTTTCCCGGCGTGGACCCCAAGTTGTTCAGTTTTTTGTCAAGTCAGGGGTTCTAGGCTGCGTATAAGCGGTCCAGCCGTTCCTGATCGGGATGACCGGGCCGTAAAGGCGCCGGCGCAGCCGGCCTATCCCGACAGAGGAATGGAGACATAGATGGAAAATGCGATGGCCCCCGGGGTTTCGCCGGCGATCCCGGCGTCTGAGGAAGACCGGATCTACCGCAAGGTAGGCTGGCGGCTGGTGCCGCTGCTGGTGGTTTGCTACGTCGTGGCCTACCTGGACCGCGTGAACGTGGGTTTTGCCAAGCTGCAGATGCTGCAGGAGCTTCAGTTCAGCGAGACCGTGTACGGGCTGGGCGCGGGCATCTTCTTCATCGGCTACTTCATTTTCGAAATTCCCAGCAACATCATCCTGCACAAGGTGGGGGCGCGGATCTGGATCGCGCGCATCATGATCACCTGGGGGATCATCTCCGCCTGCATGATGTTCGTGACCAGCGTGCACATGTTCTACATCCTGCGCTTCCTGCTGGGCGCGGCCGAGGCCGGATTCTTTCCGGGCATCATCCTGTACCTGACCTACTGGTACCCCGCGGCGCGGCGCGGCCGCATCACGACCTTCTTCATGACCGCGGTGCCCATGTCCGGGCTGATCGGCGGGCCGATCTCCGGCTGGATCATGAGCACGTTCCATGGCGACCATGGCCTGTCGGGCTGGCAATGGCTGTTCCTGCTGGAGGGCATACCGTCGGTGCTGATCGGCGTGCTGGTGCTGATTTATCTGGATGACCGCATCAATAAGGCCAAATGGCTGACCGCCACGGAAAAGGCGGTGCTGATCCGCAATATCGCGGCCGAGGAACAGCAGAAGGAAGACCCGCCGATCCGCGCCGCGCTGGCCAAGCCGCGCGTCTGGGCGATGTCGCTGATCTACTTCTCGTTCGTGATGGGGCTTTACGGCGTGGGCTTCTGGATGCCGACCCTGATCAAGGGCACAGGGGTGCAGAGCCCGCTGGCCATCGGTCTGCTGACGGCGGTTCCCAACCTGTTCGCCGTGATCGGCATGATCCTGATTTCGCGCAACTCGGACCGCCACCGCGAACGCCGCTGGCACGTCGCGCTGCCCGCGCTGTTTGGCGCGCTGGGCCTGCTGTTGTCGGCGGTCTGGAGCGGCAATACCGTGCTGGCGATCGCTGCGCTGACGGTGGCGAACATCGGCATCTGCACGGTGCTGCCGCTGTTCTGGAGCCTGCCCACCGCCTTGCTCGGCGGCACGGCGGCCGCGGCTGGCATCGCGCTCATCAATTCGGTGGGTAATCTGGCGGGTTTCGTCAGCCCGTACCTGGTGGGTTGGCTGAAGGACATGACCGGCACCACCAACACCGGCCTTTACATGCTGTCGGGCTGCCTGGTGGTGGGGGCGCTGGTGGCCCTGGCGCAGCCGGCGAAGCTGGTGAACAAGTAGGAGGGAGCGCGCGGCCTGAGACGAGAGTTCAGGCGCCCGCCGCGCGCAACCCTACGCCGGTCGCGGCGGGCCCGCCTACATGGCGGGCCTTGTTAGCCCGCGTGCTCGATCACCAACTGCACCGACACCATCCCGTTCCACACGTTCTGCTCCAGCCGGTATGCCGCCTGGATGTGTTCGGGCAGCGACTGGTCGTGGCCGAACCAGATCGCGTCGAAGCGCTGGTGGCCGCGCTCCAGCGATAGTTTCAGGTGCTTTTCCCCAACCAGGCGCTGGTTGCGCACCACGAACTCGTCCAGGAACAGCGGCGCGGCGAAGCCGGCGCCCCAGACCTGCTGCTGCAGCATGCCGGCCACGTCGGCGTTGGCGTAGCCGGTGTCCAGCGAGCCGTCGGTCTCGATCACCGGCTCGAAGGTGTCGCGGCCCGTCAGCTCGCGCACGGCGGCGTCGAACGCGGGGGCGAAGGCCGCGAAGTCGTTGCGGCCCAGCGTCAGGCCGGCCGCCATGGCGTGGCCGCCGAACTTGCGGATCAGGTTGGGATGGCGCTTGGACACCAGGTCCAGCGCGTCGCGCAGGTGCACGTCGGGAATGGAGCGGCCGGAGCCGCGGATTTCATCGTCGCCGGCGGGCGCGAAGGCCAGCGTGGGGCGCCAGAATTTTTCCTTCAGGCGCGAGGCCACCAGGCCTACCACGCCTTGGTGCCAGCCCGGGTCGAACACGCAGACCGTAGCGCCGGCGGCAGCGTTCGGCTCTTCCATGGCGGCCAGCGCCTGTTCGCGCATTTCGGCTTCGATGGTGCGGCGCTCGCGGTTGATGTTGTCGAGCTCGCGGGCCATTTCCAGCGCCTGCGCCTCGTCGTCGGTGGTCAGGCAGGCGATGCCCAGGCTCATGTCGGCCAGGCGGCCGGCCGCATTGATGCGCGGGCCGAGCGCAAAGCCCAGGTCGAAGCCATTGGCTGCGCGCGGCTCGCGTCCGGCCACGGCGAACAGCGCGCGCAGCCCGGGTTGCAGGCGGCCTGCGCGCATGCGTTGCAGCCCTTGGGTGACCAGCAGGCGGTTGTTCGCGTCCAGCTTGACCACGTCGGCCACGGTGCCCAGGGCCACCAGGTCGGACAGCGCGTCCAGGCGCGGGCCGCCATCGGCCGCGTAGACGCCGCGGCGGCGCAGCTCGGCGCGCAGCGCCAGCATCATGTAGAAAATGACGCCCACGCCCGCCAGGTTCTTGGACGGAAAGCCGCAGCCCGGCTGGTTCGGGTTGACGATGGCCAGGGCCGCCGGCAGCGTGTCGCCCGGCAAGTGGTGGTCGGTGATCACCACGCCGATGCCGGCCTCATTGGCCGCGGCCACGCCGTCCACGCTGGCGATGCCGTTGTCCACGGTGATGATGATGTCGGGCTTGCCGGCGCGGTGCCGGACCGCCAGCTCGACCACGGCCGGCGACAGGCCGTACCCGGTTTCGAAGCGGTTGGGCACCAGGAAGTCCACGTCGGCGCCCATGGCGGACAGCGCGCGCAGTCCGACCGCGCAGGCGGTGGCGCCGTCGCAATCGTAGTCGGCCACGATCAGCAGCTTCTTGCCTGTCTGGATGGCGTCGGCCAGCACGCCGGCGGCGTGGTCCGAATGCGTCAGGCCGTTGGGCGGCAGCAGCGACTTCCAGGCGAGCTGGGTCTGATCGGGATGGGTGACGCCGCGGGCGGCCCACAGACGGGCCAGCAGCGGGTGGATGCCCGAGGCTTCCAGGATGCGGCAGGCTTGCAGGTCGGGCGTGCGGACGGTTAAGCGGGGTGAGACCACCAGGCGCTCCAGTTTTTCTTGGGCGCGGGCAGCAAGCCGAGCAGGCCCCCGCGCGGTTTCAGGGTGAGGGCGACCTTGCGGTCGTCGCCCAGCAGCAGCAGTTCGGCGGGCGCGGCCGGCAGGCCTTGCTTGCCGGCCAGCGGGCGCAGATGCTGTGCGTCCAGCGCGGCCAGGGCGTCCAGCCAGGCGGCCCAGTCGCCGGCCCGCTGGGGGGCGTCCAGGTTGCTGTAAACCTGCGCCGGGGCCGGCTGGGACTGCGTCCAAGGTTTGCCGCCGCCATACAGCCACAGCGCATTGACCGGAGGCAGGCCGCGCGCCGCGCGGGCGTCGTTGACCGGGTGTTCGTGCCAGGCCATCTGTATTTCATTGAGCAGCCGGCGCCAAGGGCGCGCTTCCGCGTCCTGGCGCCACCAGTCGTTCAGGCGCTGTCCGGCCACGGCCAGCGGGCTGGCGGTCTGCGGCCGCAGGCCCTCCGGCAGGCGCAGGCGCCAGCGTTCGGGCGAGAGCGCTTGGACCTCGAAGCCCGTGTCTTCGAACAGGGGGCGGGCGGTGTCCAGCAGAGCAGCCGTTTCCTCGGCGCGCAGTTCCATCAGGCCGGGGTCCAGCAAGGCGGCCTGGTCCGTGCCCAGCGCCAGGTGGACCAGTTCGGCCAGCCAGACGGGGCCATCGCCGCCGGTTTGGGCGCCGGCCAGCAGCGGACCCAGTCCGGCGCCGGGCGGCAGGCCCGCTTCGGGGACGTAGCCGGCGCGGGCCAACTGCCAGGCTTCGTAGGGCGTACAGCCTTGGGCGCGCACGTCATGGGCCTGGGGCCGGGCGGCGCCGGCCTGGAGCCAGCCGTGCAGCGTGGGCGCGCGTTCGGGCAAGAGCTTGGCCAGTTCGGCGGCGACGGGAAGGGCGGGCAGGGCGCCCGGAATGACGATCAGCATGGGCGCGATTGTAGTCCGCGCGGGCCGCGGGAACTAAGCGGCGTCCGCCACTGCCATAGCTTGAAACGCCTGGTCTCGGAACCGCACATCCGCGGGGCGGAATCCAGGCGGTTAATGCCATAATGCGCTCGTGCTGAAAATACCCTACGAACTATGGATAGGCGCCCGCTATGCCGGGTTGGCCCGAATCCGCCAGCGACGCGGCCGCCGCGATCGCTTCATCTCCTTCATCGCCGCCAGTTCCATGGCGGGCATCGCGCTGGGCGTTGCCGCCCTGATCGTGGTGCTGTCCGTGATGAACGGCTTCCAGAAGGAAGTGCGCGACCGCATGTTGTCGGTGCTGCCGCACATCGAACTCTACATCCCCGGCGCGGCGCCGGAGCGGGTGCTGGAGAGATGGCAGGAATTCGCTTCCGCCGCCGAGAAGAATCCTGCCGTCAAGGCCGGCGCTCCGTTCGTGGCGGCGCAGGGCATGCTGGTGCGCGGGCAGGCCTTGCGCGGCGTGCAGGTGCGCGGCATCGATCCGCAGACCGAAGGCAATGTGTCGGACCTGCCGCGCCAGATGGTGTCGGGCAAGCTCGCCGACCTGAAGCCCGGCAGCTTCGGCGTGGTGCTGGGCAATGAACTGGCCGACGGCATGGGCGTGAAGCTGGGCGACACGCTCCTGATGATGGCGCCGCAAGGTTCGATCAGCCCGGCGGGCTTCACGCCGCGCATGCGCCAGTTCACCGTGGTGGGCGTGTTCTCGTCCGGCCACTACGAATACGATTCTTCGCTGGCCTTCGTCGACGACGAGGACGCCGCCCGCGTGTTCCGCGACAGCGGCACCGCCGGCGTGCGCCTGCGCATCGCCGACATGCAGCGCGCGCCGGAAGTGGCGGCCGAATTGCAGAAGGTGCTGCCGCCCTACATGATGGCCAGCGACTGGTCGCGCAACAACCGCACCTGGTTCGCGGCGGTGAAGACCGAAAAGCGCATGATGTTCCTGATCCTGGCGCTGATCGTGGCCGTGGCCGCGTTCAACCTGCTGTCGTCCCTGGTCATGGCCGTGAAGGACAAGCAGTCCGACATCGCCATCCTGCGCACGCTGGGTGCGGGACCGCGAGAAATCGCCCGCATCTTCCTGGTGCAAGGGGCGCTGATCGGCGTGATCGGGACGCTGCTGGGGGTCGCGGGCGGCATCCTCATTGCCTATAACGTGGACGTGATCGTGCCGTTCATCGAAGGGCTGCTGGGCGTGCATTTCCTGCCGCGCGAAATCTATTTCATCAGCGCCTTGCCGTCGGATCCGCAGATGGGCGACATCGTCACCATCGGCGTGACCTCCCTGGTGCTGTCGCTGCTGGCGACCCTGTACCCCAGCTGGCGCGCCTCGCGCCTGCAACCCGCACAGGTGCTGCGCCATGACTGACATGCTGACTCCCGCACTGCAGGCCGACAACATCGTCAAGGTCTACGACGAAGGCCCTGCGCGCATCGAAGTGCTGAGCAACGTCAGCCTGACCGTGGCGCGCGGCGAAATGGTCGCCATCGTCGGCGCCTCCGGCTCCGGCAAGAGCACGCTGCTGCATATCCTGGGCCTGCTGGACGTGCCCACCAGCGGCTCGGTTTCGGTGGACGGCCAGCTTGCCGTCGGGCTGTCCGAGGCCCGCAAGAGCGCCGTGCGCAACCGCAGCCTGGGTTTCGTCTACCAGTTCCACCACCTGCTGCCGGAGTTCTCGGCGCTGGACAACGTGGCGATGCCGCTGATCGTGCGCCGCGAGAACCGCGACAAGGCGCGGCAAGCCGCGCACGAGGTCCTGGGCATGGTGGGCCTGGCCGCGCGCGAAGGTCACTTCCCGGGCCAGCTGTCCGGCGGCGAACGGCAGCGCGTGGCGCTGGCGCGCGCCCTGGTTACGCGGCCCGTCTGCGTGCTGGCCGACGAGCCCACCGGCAACCTGGACCGCCACACGGCGCACAATATGTTCGAACTGCTGACGCGGGTGAACCAGGAGTCCGGCACGGCGTTCGCCATCGTCACGCACGACCCGGAACTGGCCGCCCGCGCCGACCGCCAGCTGCTCATGGAAAACGGCCGCCTGGTTTCGGGTTAAGGCGCGCCGGGGGGATAATCCGGGCAAGGAGGTCGCGCCCATGCTGATCGATACCCATTGCCACCTGGATGCCGCCGAGTTCGACGCCGACCGCGAGCAAGTCGCCGACGACGCCTGCCAGGCAGGCGTGCAGTCCATTGTGATTCCAGCGGTCGAACGCGCCAATTTTTCCGTGGTGCGCGAGCTGGCCGGCAAGACGGCCGGCGGCGCCTATGCGCTGGGCATCCATCCGCTATACGTCCAGCGCGCCAGCGACGCCGATCTGGAAGCGCTGCGCGCTGCCGTCAAGGATGCGCTGGGCGATCCTCGCTTCGTCGCCATCGGCGAGATCGGCCTGGATTTCTTCGTTCCCGAAATAGCCTCCGGCGAACCGCGCGAGCGCCAGGAGCGCTTCTACGCCGCGCAACTGGCGCTGGCTGCCGAGTTCGGCCTGCCGGTGCTGCTGCATGTGCGCAAGTCGCAGGACATCCTCTTGAAGTACCTGCGCCGCCATCCGCGCATCGGCGGCATTGCGCACGCCTTCAACGGCAGCGCGCAGCAGGCGCAGGCATTCATAGACCAGGGATTCGCGCTGGGCCTGGGCGGCGCCATGACCTATGAGCGCGCCTTGCAGATACGCCGCCATGCGGTGGACGTGGACCTGGCCCACCTGGTGCTGGAAACCGATGCGCCGGACATCCCTCCGGCCTGGCTGCATCCGCCGCATCGGCGCAATGCGCCTGCCGAACTGGTCCGCATCGCGGCCACGTTGGCGGAATTGCGTGGCATCACGCCGGCGCAGGTGGCCCATGCCACCACCGCCAACGCCATGCGTGTATTGCCGCGGCTGCCGGCCGCGATCCTGGCCGACGCCGACTGATCGACCCTGGCTTCAGCCGTTCAGGCGCGGCAGTTCCAGCCGCACGCTTAGCCCCTGTGGCGAAATATTGCGGGCCGACATCCTGCCCTTGTGCGCGGCCACGGCGGCCTGGGCAATCGACAGGCCCAGTCCGGCGCCGCTGCCCGGCTTGCGCGCGCCCGAGGCGGTGCGATAGAAGGGCTCGAACAGCGATTGCAGCTCTTCGGCGGCCACGCCGGGCCCATGATCCTCGATCTCCAGGCAGGCTTCGTGCGCGTTCGACAGCAGGCGCACGCGGATCGCGCTGTGCGCGGGCGCAAAGCGCAGGGCGTTGCGCAGTACGTTCTCGATGGCGCTGGCCAGGCTGCAACGGTCGCCGACCAGGGGCACGGGCGCATGTTGGCTCCACTCTATGCGGATCTGCCGGCCGCCAGCCTCAAAGCGTGCATCCTCGACGACGTCCGACACGAGTTCGGCCAGGTCCAGGGTGTCAGTAGGCACGGGCAGGGCGCCCAGGCGCGCCAGCCGCAAGGTGTTGCCGACCAGCGCGTCCAGGCGTTCGCATTCGAGTTCGATGCGGTCCAGCTGCAGATCCTGGCGCTCGTCCTTGCGCCGCGCGAGCTCCGCCGCCAGCCGCAGCCGTGCAAGCGGCGAACGCAGTTCGTGTGCGATGTTGTGCAGCAGCTGTTCGCGCGTGTCGACCAGCGCCTTCAGCCGGTCGGCCATGGCGTCGAAGTCGCGCGCAAGCTGGCCCAGTTCGTCCTTGCGTCGGGCCAGCTTGGCGGGCGTGTGCGCATCCAGCCGCCCGGCGGACAGGGCATGCGTGGTCTGGCGCAACTGCGCCAAGGGCGCCGTCACGTGGCGGCTCAGGGCCCAGCAGAACGGTGCGGTCACCGCCAGCGCGAACAGCACCAGGGCCAGCGCCACGGGCGACAGGGCCAGCACTTCCCAATGCGATGAATCGAACGGCAGGAACAGCAGCAACAGCTGCGAACCATCGGGCAAGACCAGCTTTTGCGGTTCCCACCAGGAAACGCGCTCGCCGGTGGGGTCGGCGGGAAGGTAGTCGGCTTTCGGCGAACGGTCCGGCCCGGCGCGGAAATCGCTCAGCCAGTCTTCCATGCGGGCGGGCAGCCGCCGGCCCAGGATGTCCTTGTCCTGGGCGTCCATGACGTAGATCTTCAGCGCCGAGTAGCGCCGGTCCATGGCTTCGACCCAGCGTTCCAGGCCATCCACGCCCTCGCTGCGGGCGATCTGCGCAGCATCGCGCGTGAGATTGCCGGGATTCAGGCCATCCAGGGAATTGAAGCGGTACCAGGCGACCGCGGCCGTCAGCACCATGCCGCAGACCAGGATGACGGCCATCGCACCCCAGAAGGTCAGGAAGGCGCGTCCGAATAGCGAGCGGGTGGGCAGCCAGGCCATCAGTCAGCGCCCGCCAGCACGTAACCCAGGCCGCGCAGGTTGCGGATCGCCAAGGTCTCGGCGCCGGCGTCGCTGCGCAGCTTCTTGCGCAGCGAGCTGATGTGGGTGTCGATGCTGCGGTCGTAGCGGTCCGGCTTGCGGCCCAGCGCGTACAGGCCGATCTGGTCGCGCGCGACCACTTGGCCGGGCGTGCGCATGAGGATTTCCAGGATGCGCTGTTCGGCGCCGGTCAGCGGGATTTCGCTATCGCCCATCCGCAGCACGCCGGTGGCGGCGTCCAGCGACACTGCGCCCAGCGCCAGGGCGGGGCGGGCCGTGTCCGGCACTTCCTCGAAACGGCGCAGCACGGCCGTGATGCGGGCCTTGAGTTCGCGCGGACTGAAGGGCTTGGCCAGGTAATCGTCGGCGCCGAACTCCAGGCCCAGCACGCGGTCCGTCTCGCCGCCGTGGGCGGTGAACATGATGACCGGCCGGCGCGAGCGTTGGCGGTATTGCTTCAGCAGATCCAGCCCGTTGCCGTCGGGCAGCATCAGGTCCAGCAGCACCAGGTCGTAGTCGTCCTGAGCCAACAGGGCCAGGCCCTGCGTGCCGCTATGCGCCAGGGTGAGCTGGCAGTGACCGGGTTCCAGGTACTCGCGCAGCATCTGCGCAAGCTCGACATCGTCGTCAATCAGCAGGATGCGGCGAGTCGCCGGTGCGTGGGAAAAAGGCATGCGTGTCGTCGGTTCTGCATCCGGCAGTTTGGCTTATGGCCGCGGGCCGGAGTGTCAAGAAGTTCAAAGAAGATAAAAGTTGCGGAAAGCGTGTTGCTGGCTCCCGGCAGGTCCAATTCTAATATGAGAATGGTTTTCATTAATAAATACGGGAAAGGACGGACGCCGCACGCGGGGTGGGGCGCGGGCCTGGGACGGGAGAAACTGGAATCATGAGCAGCAAAGAATTGGTCGCCGGCCGGCGCGGTCCGGGTTCGCGCACGCAGTTGGCGGCAGCCCTGTGCGCAGCGGGTTTCGGCGTGGCGCAGCCCGCGTGGGCGCAGAGCGCCGACACCGCAAAGACGCTGGATACCGTGGTGGTGACGGCCTCGGGTTATGAACAGCAGATCCAGGATGCGCCGGCATCGATCAGCGTGATCACCCGCGAGGACCTGGACAAGAAGTTCTACCGCGACATCAACGACGCGCTGGTGGACGTGCCAGGCGTGATCGTCACCGGCGGCGGCGATCGCCAGGACATCAGCCTGCGTGGCATGGGCCCCAAGTACACGCTGATACTGATCGACGGCAAGCGCCAGAACTCGCGCGAGACCCGCACCAACTCGGACTCCACGGGCGTCGAAGGCGGCTGGACCCCGCCGCTTTCCGCCATCGAGCGCATCGAGGTGGTGCGCGGCCCCATGTCCTCGCTGTACGGCTCGGACGCCATGGGCGGGGTGATCAACATCATCACGCGCAAGGTGCCTTCGGAGTGGGGCGGCGAGATCCGCCTGGACACCACCATCCAGGAAAGCAACAAGTCGGGCGACATCTACCAGGGCAACTTCTACCTGTCCGGCCCGATCAAGACGGACCTGCTGGGCCTGCAGATCTACGGCCAGGCCACGCAGCGCGACGAAGACGACATCGTCGACGGCTTCCGCAAGCGCAACTCGGAAAGCGTCACGGCCAAGCTGGCGCTGACGCCCAACCGCGACCACGACATCGTGCTGGAAGCGACCACCATGCGCCAGAAGCTGCACGAAACGCTGGGCAAGACGGTCGAGCCGCTGCCGCCCGGCCAGGCTTGCGGGCGCAATGGTTGCCCGGCCTCGTCCGATACCGACTACCGCAGCAACAAGTGGGCGCTGTCGCATACCGGACGCTGGGGCTGGGGCGTGTCGGACAGCTATGTGCAGCAGGAAGAGTTCGACAACCGCTCGCGCCAGATGAAGATCAAGAACCTGGACATCCAGACGAGCTGGACCTTGCCCCTGGGTTCGCACATGCTGACCCTGGGCGGCAGCTACCTGAGCCAGCGCCTGAATGACCAGACCGGCAACCAGCTGGCCAACGGCCCCAGCAAGGTGGACCGCTACCAGTGGGCCTTGTTCGCCGAAGACGAATGGCGCCTGACCGAGACCTTCGCCGTCACCACCGGCCTGCGCATGGACGAAGACGAGAACTTCGGCACGCACTTCAGCCCGCGCCTGTACGGCGTCTGGCACATGGCCGACCGCTGGACCCTGAAGGGCGGCGTGTCCACCGGTTTCCGCGCGCCCGACCTGCGCCAGACGGTGGCGGGCTGGGGCCAGGTCAGCCGCGGCGGCAATATGTACGGCAACCCGGACCTGACGCCCGAGAAGTCGGTGACCGAGGAAATCGGCATCCTGTATGACGACGGCGAAGGCTTCAACGCCGGCCTGACGATCTTCAACAACGACTTCAAGGACAAGATCACCCGCGTGGCTTGCCCGGCGACCCAGTGCACGGACGGCCCGAACCAGTTCGGCTCGGACCCGACCACCTACATGAACGTGGACAAGGCCAATTCGCGCGGCGTGGAAGCCAACCTGAAGCTGCCGCTGTCGCGCGACTGGTCCCTGACCAGCAGCTACACCTTCACCAAGTCGGAGCAGAAGTCGGGCCAGTACAAGGGCCAGCCGCTGAACCAGCTGCCCAAGCACCTGTTCACCACCACGGTGAACTGGCAGGCCTCGGACGCGCTGCAGGCATGGGCGCGCCTGAACTACCGCGGCAAGGAAAGCCAGCCCATCACCGGCCCCTCGTCCTCGTCGGTGGTCGCGCCTTCCTACACGTTCGTGGACCTGGGCGGTTCGTACCAGGTGAACAAGACGGTGGCGGTGTACGCCGGCATCTACAACCTGTTCGACAAGCAGGTCACGTACGACGACTACGGCTACGTCGAGGACGGCCGCCGCTACTGGCTGGGCGTGGGCGTCAAGTTCTGAGTTTGAAAGGGCGCCTGGCGCCCGCAACATGAAGAGGTACGCATGAAGAAGCAAATGCAGGCAGGCCGCGTCCGGCGTTGGGCGATGCAGGCCGGGGCCGCGCTGGTCCTGGGCGCCGCCACGGCGGTATGCGCCGCGCAGGCGACGGTGCCGGTGAAGCACGCGCGCGGCGAAACCGCCGTGCCGGCCAACCCGGCGAAGACAGTGGTGATGGACCTGGCCGTGCTGGACACCCTGCATGCGCTGGACGTAAACGTGGCGGGCGTGCCGACGGTGGCCAAGTGGCCGCCGCAGCTCAGCCAGTATGCCGATCAGCGCTACCTGAAGGTGGGATCGATGTTCGAGCCCAACTACGAGGTGATCCACGCCGCCGCGCCGCAACTCATCTTCGTCGCGGGCCGCTCCGCGCCCAAGTACGACGAGCTCGCCAAGCTGGCGCCCACCGTGGACCTGACGGTCAACGCGAAGGACCTGGTCGGCAGCGTGACGCGCAACACCGAAACGCTGGCCGCCATCTACGGCAAGCAGGATGTCGCCAAGACCAAGCTCGACGCCCTGCGCGCTTCGATCGCGGACCTGAACGGCAAGGCGGCCAACGCCGGCACCGCGCTGATCGTGCTGACCACTGGCGGCAAGATGAGCGCCTACGGTCCGGGTTCGCGCTTCGGCGTGATCCACGACGCCTTCGGCATCAAGCCGGCGACGACGGGGCTGAGCGTGTCGAACCACGGCCAGGCGATCTCGTTCGAGTTCATCGCCCAGACCGACCCCGACTGGCTGTTCGTGATCGACCGCGACGCCGCCATCGGCCGTGAAGGCGTGTCGGCCCAGCGCATGCTGGACAACGAGCTGGTGCGTCCGACCAAGGCCTGGAAGAACAAGCGCGTGGTTTACCTGAACGGCTACAACTGGTACCTGCTGGGCAGCGCGGGCCTGACCGCCATGCAGCAGAACGTGGACGAGATCGCGGCCGCGCTGGCCGCGGGCAAGTAAAGCCTGATGCGTGAGCGGCGGGAGTAATCGCGGGTGAGTTGGCGGCAGTCGATAGGCGGTTGGGGCGGGCTGGCGGCGGCAGTGGGCTTGCTGCTGGCCCTGTGCGCGGCCAGCGTCAGCCTGGGCGCGGGGCAGCTCAGCCTGTCCGCGCTGTGGGGCAATGGCGACGAGGCCGAGCGCGCCTGGCGCCTGCTGATGGTCAGCCGCATTCCCCGCACGCTGGCCTTGCTGCTGGCCGGCATGTCGCTGGCGGTGGCGGGGCTCATCATGCAGATGCTGGTGCGCAACCGCTACGTCGAACCCACCACGGCCGGCACCGTGGAGTCCGCCACACTGGGCATACTCGTGGTCACGCTGCTGGCGCCGGATACGCCCGTGATCGGCAAGATGCTGACGGCCACGGGCTTTGCGCTGGCGGGCACCCTGCTGTTCCTGGCGCTGCTCAAGCGCGTACCGCTGCGCACGCCCTTCATCGTGCCGCTGATCGGCCTGATCCTGGGCGGGGTGATCCACGCCGCCACCACCTTCGTCGCCTACCGCTACGACCTGCTGCAGTCGCTGCACGCCTGGACCACGGGCGATTTTTCCGGCGTGCTGCGGGGACGTTATGAACTGCTATGGATAGGCTTCGGCCTGGCCTGCGCGGCTTACGCGGCGGCCGATCGCTACACCGTGGCCGGCATGGGCCGCGAGTTCGCCGCCAACCTGGGCTTGAACCATGCGCGGCTGACGCTGGCCGGACTGCTGATCGTGTCGGCGATTTCGGCCGTGGTGGTGGTGACGGCGGGCGGCATACCCTTTCTGGGCCTGATCGTGCCCAACGCCGTCAGCCTGGTGCTGGGCGACAACATGCGTCGCTCCATTCCCTGGGTGGCGGTGCTGGGCGGCGTGTTCGTGCTGGCCTGCGACGTCATCGGCAGGCTGGTGATCCATCCCTACGAGATTCCCATCGGCACTGTGGTCGGCGTGCTGGGCAGCATCCTGTTCCTGTGGCTGTTGCGCACGCGGAGGAACCGGCTTGGCTGAACTCGCCATCTCCGCGCCGGCGCCGGTCCGTGCGCCGCAAACCTGGCGTCTGTGGCTGCTGGGCGCTCTTGCGCTGACCTGCGCCATCGCCTTCATGACGCTGGGCGCCAACGGCCAGTGGTCCTTCGTGATTCCGTTCCGCGGCGCCAAGCTGGCGGCGATGCTGCTGGTCGCCTATGCCGTGGCGGTGTCGTCGGTGCTGTTCCAGACGATCACCCACAACCGCATCCTGACGCCGGCCATCATGGGCTTTGACGCCCTGTACCTGCTGATACAGGCCGTGGTGGTGTTCGGCTTCGGCCAGGCGGCCACGGCCGCCAGCCATCCGGTGGCCGCCTTCCTGCTGGAGGTCGGCGCCATGACGGCGTTCGCCTGCCTGCTGTTCCGCTGGCTGTTTTCGGACGCGGTGCGCAGCCTGCACCTGATGATGCTGGTGGGCATCATCTTCGGCCTGTTGTTTCGCAGCCTGTCCAACTTCGTGGTGCGGCTGATCGACCCCAATGAATTCCTGGTGTTGCAGGACCGCATGTTCGCCAGCTTCAATACCGTGCGTGTGGGCCTGTTGCCGATCGCGCTGGCCGCGGTGTGCGCGGCGTCGCTGCTGGTGTGGCGCATGCGGCGGCGCTACGACGTGCTGGCGCTGGGCCGCGACATTGCGGTGAACCTGGGCGTGGACTATCGCCGCACGCTGATGCTGACGCTGGCCGCCATCGCGGTGCTGGTGTCGGTGTCCACCGCGCTGGTGGGGCCGGTGACATTCTTCGGCCTGCTGGTCAGCAACCTGGCCTATCAGGCCATGGGGTCCGACCGGCACCGCCACACGGTTCCAGCGGCCGTGCTGCTGAGCGTGATCTTCCTGGTGGGCGGCCAGACGCTGCTTGAACGCGTGCTGGGCCTGAATACCACCGTCAGCGTGGTGATCGAATTCCTGGGCGGGCTGATGTTCCTCGTCCTGATCCTGCGCAGGGGGCGCCGATGATAGAGATCCAGCAAGTCAGCAAGCAGTACGGCGACAGCGTGGTGGTCGACGACGTCAGCCTGTCGCTGCCCGCGGGGGGCGTGACGGCCATCATCGGTCCCAATGGCGCGGGCAAGTCCACGCTGCTGTCCATGGTCAGCCGGCTGCTGCCGATGTCGGCGGGCCGTGTGCTGGTCGAGGGCCTGGACGTGACCCGGGCCGACAGCCGCGAACTGGCCCGCCGCCTGGCCATCCTGCGGCAGGATAATCACTTGCCGCTGCGGCTGACGGCGAGGGACCTGGTCGCGTTCGGCCGCTATCCGCACACGGGCGGCCGCCTGACGCTGGACGACAAGGCCCACATCGACCGCGCCATCGCCTACCTGAACCTGGAGCCGCTGGCCGACCGCTACCTGGACGAGATGTCGGGCGGGCAGCGCCAGCGCGCCTTCGTGGCGATGGTGCTGTGTCAGGACACGCGCTACGTCCTGCTGGACGAACCCCTGAACAGCCTGGACATGAAGCACGCCGTCGCCATGATGGGCACCTTGCGGCGCGCGGCGGACGAGCTGGGCAAGACGGTGGTGCTGGTGCTGCACGACATCAACTTCGCGTCCACATACGCGGACCGCATCGTGGCGATGCGGGCGGGGCGCATCGCGCATCAGGGGACTCCGGCCGAACTGGTCCGGCCGGAGGTCCTGAGCGAACTTTACGAGCTGCCGATCGAGGTGCACGAGATCGGCGGCCGGCGCATCTGCGTGTACTACCGCCAGCCTTAGCGGCTGAGGTCCACCGCGTAGCGCGACAACTGGGTCACGGAGTCGGGCGTGGCGTCGTGCACCGTGACGTTGTCCACGCCATGCGCCGCGGCCATGGCCTGGGTGCCCGGCACCGACGAAAACACCACCGGACCGGCCAGGGCGCCCACCCGCGCAAAGCGCCAGCTGCGGTCCAGGCCGTAGGTCGCCAGATCCAGGTCCGGGTGCTTCCTGATGTAGCTGATCAGCACGTCGCGGCTGGCGTCCGGGGCTTGCAGCACGATGTCTCCCTTGCCGCCGGCCAGGCCGGGGAAGTCGCCGCCGCCGCTGGCGCGGTAGTTGTTCGTGACCACCAGGAACTGCGCGGCGGGGTCTAGCGGCGCGCCCTGGTACGTCAACTTCGTGATGCGCGAGCCCTTGGGGCGGGTGACGTCGATTTCATACCGCAGGGCATTGCCCGCGGCATACAGCACGTCGAAGTTGAAGGTCGGGAAGCCCGTGTCGATCAGGTCCTGCGGCGCGACCTGGCCCGGGTCGATCTGCCTGAACTGCTCGGCAGTCTTCTCCAGCCACTGGCGTACGATGTCGCCGCTGACCCGCACCACTTGCAAGGTGTTCGGGTACAGGTAGAGATCTGCGGCGTTGTTGATGGCGATGTTGCCCTGCTTTACGTAGGTGAAGTCGCCCGGACCGTTGCGTCCGCCCTTGAAGGGCGCAGCCGCCGACAGGATGGGCAGGGCGGCGTATGACGGCTTGTTCTTGGCGATGTAGTCCGTCAGATAATCGATCTGCGCCATGTTGACGATCTGCAGCGCCGACACGTCGCCCGCCAGCGCGTAATAGGTCGCCATGTCGAACCGGCTTTGGCCGATGGGCGTTTTGACATAGGAAATGGTGGCGGCGTGTTCAGCCTGCACCAACTGTTGCACGGCGGCATCGGGTTCGACGTAGGTCGCGGGCGTGGCGCCGTTCTGCGCGGTCAGGCGCGTGGAGATGCGCTGCACGCGCGTGGCGTCCTTCTGCACCTGCCAGCCTTTGTCATAGGCAAGCTTGAGCGTGATCTGGCCGAGGTTGTTGCCCCATTGGCCGGCCTGCACCGCCGGCACGCCGTTGATCAGGCCTTTCTCCAGATTTATGCCGGGCTGGCCCGCGAATTGCGACTTGGCATTGGTGTCGGGGAACAGCAGGTGCTGGTGGCCGGTGATTAGCGCGTCGATACCGGCCACCTGGCTCAGGTAGCCGGCGCCGTTCTCCATGGCCGGGCTGTACTCGGTGAGCATGTCGATGCCGCCATGCGCCAATGCCACCACCAGGTCCGCGCCGGCCGCGCGCATTTCCGGCACGTAGCGCTGCGCCGATTCCTTCCAGCCGGCGACTTCCACGTGGCCTTCCAGATTGGCCTTGTCCCATTGCAGGATGGGCGGGGGCGCAAAGCCGATCACGCCGACTTTCAGCGCGACCTCGATCTGCTTGCCGTTGGGGTCGGTGGCCTTGAAGGTCTTGTTCAGCAGGACCCAGGGCTTGAAGATGGGCTGTTTGCTGGCGGCAGACACCACGTTGGCGGAGACGAAGGGAAAGCCCGGCGCTGCGCAGTCCTTGGCGCCGGCGGAATTGGTCTGCGCCGTGCCCTTGCCGATGCCGGCCAGCCCGAAGTCCGTATTCGTGACTTGCGACAGGAAGGGCAGGCCGTAGTTGAACTCGTGGTTGCCCAGCGTGGCCGCGTCATAGGCCAGCAGCTTCATCTGCTTGTAAATCGCCAGCATGTCGCTGCATTGCACCGGCGCCACCAGCGCCTGGTAATCGGACAGGGCCGTGCCCTGGATGGTGTCGCCGTTGTCGAACAGCAGGGTGTTGGCGTTCTCTTTGCGGGCATTGGCGATCAGCGTGGCCGTGCGGTCCACGCCGTAGCTTTTGTCCTCGGCCAGCTTGTAGTAGTCGTAGCCCAGCACGTTGGCATGCAGGTCGGTGGTGCCGAGGATGGCCACGTCCAGCGTGGAACCCTGGGGCACGCTCGCCTGCGGCGGCGTCTGCGGCGCGTCATCGTCGTCATCATCGCCGCCACAGGCGGCCAGGCCCGCCAGCAGCGCGGCGCTGGCGGACATCGCAAGGATCTTTCCTAGATTCGGCTTCACCGTCTTTCCTCCGGGTTTGAAGGAAAGAAATTCTGGGGACAGTGTGTGACCCGCCCGTGACATGAGCGGATGCCGCGGTGTCCCGCCTAGCGCAGCGGCGATTCGCCGCCGAGGTCGTCCGCATCCAAAGCCGCCAGCGCATCCAGGAAGCGCCACGCGAAAGATCCGGGTCCTTCCGCCTGTGCGCCGGCGCGCCGCCCGGCGATGGCGAAGCACGACAGGGCGGCGACTGCCGCGGAAAACGGGTCAGTCCTGGATACTGCGGCGCAGGCGCCTACGGCCGCCGTCAGCGCGCAGCCGGTGGCTGTGACGCGCGGCATCAAGGGCGAGCCGCCCACGATGCGGACGGCGCGCGTGCCGTCCGTGACGTAGTCGGTCTCGCCCGTCACTGCCACAACGGTTCCGCGGTGGGCGGCGATGGCATGCGCGGACTGCTCCGCCTGCGAGACCGCGTCGCGCGAGTCCACGCCCTTGCTGGCGCTTTGGCCGCCGGCCAGCGCGATGATCTCCGAGGCATTGCCGCGAATGATGGCGGGCCGCAAGTCCAGCAGGCGCTGCACAGCGTCGCGGCGGAATGCGGTGGCATGGTGCGCCACCGGATCCAGCACCCAAGGTATGCCGGCTTCGTTGGCCGAGGCGGCGGTCAGCAGCATGCTGTCCAGCCAGGGCGAGGACAGGGTGCCGATGTTGATCACGACCGCGCCGCAGACGCGCGCGAACTCGGGCGCTTCCTCTTGCGCGTGCACCATGGCGGGCGAGGCGCCCATGGCCAGCAGCACGTTGGCCGCGGTGTTCATGGAAACGAAATTGGTCAGGCACTGCACCAGCGGCGCGTCGCGGCGCAGGGCGGCGACCAGGTCGCGCGAGATCAGCGCCTGGGTGGAAAGGTCACGAATGGATTGCATGCCGTAGGGTCCTGTTTATGCGCTGACGTCCGACAGCCCGGGCTGCGCGGGCAGGGCGCCGCGCAGCGATTCCAGCAGCACGCGCTTGTTTTCGCGGCTGCGGTAGGCGTGTTCGCGCATCAGGTTTTCGGCGCGCACGGCCTCGCGGCGCGTGATTGCGCGCAGCAGGTCTTCGTGGTCCGCCTGCGCGCGCAGCACGAAGGGCGTTTCAAGCAACGACGGCGTGGACGGCAGGGTCAGCGCGGCCGGGCCGGCCAGGGGCGTCTTGTTGTTGTGTTCCAGCGCCGACAGGAGCGCGCGGTTGCCCGCGGCTTCGCACAGGATCTCGTGAAAGCGCCGATTGATTTGGCCCCAGGCGCGCGCATCCACCGTGGTATTGGGATCGCGGCGGGCGGGCGCCAGCAGCGCGCGTCCTTCTTCCACCGCTTGCGACAGGCGGTCCAGCACGTCCTGCGAGGCGCCGCGCTCGGCCAGCAGGCGGGCGGCCATGCCCTCGAGCACGCCGCGCACGTCCACCGCGTCGCCGATTTCATCCACCGTAAACGCCCGTACCCGGAAACCGCGCGAAGGCAGCCGTTCCAGCAGGCCCTCTTTTTCCAGCTCGGTCAGGGCAATGCGCAACGGGGTGCGCGACACGCCCAGGCGCGCTGAAAACTGCAACTCGACCACGCGTTCTCCGGGTTGCAGGACGCCCGAAAGCACCATGTCCCGGAGTTCGGAAATGACTTTATCGATTTGTGCGGCCATAGAGAGGAGGGGGCTGGTTCCGGTCTGTGAGGGCTTTCAGTGTACCGTCAAAATTGCATGCAATAGTCAAGAAAAAAACCTTTATGACCTTGCGATTTATCAAAATTGCATGCAATAATTCGGAAAAACAGCGATTCAAGTGCGGTTAAGGCGACAAATGCATGCAAAGAAATCCGTCAATGCATGCCATAAGCCGCCGCAAGCACAGGAGACAACATGAAGCTCGTCAGCTTCGTTCAGGCAGGCCGTAGCGCCTGGGGCGTGGTGCGCGGCGCCGAAGTCGTGGCGTTGACCCAGGTCTGGCCCGACATGGTCGCGGCGCTGGAGGCAGGGGTGGAACAGATTGCGCGCGCCGCAGAGACGGCCGGCCAGCCCTGTATGCCCTTGGCCGGGCTGCGCCTGCTGCCGCCGGTCGTGGCGCCGCGCAAGATTCTCTGCGTGGGCCTGAACTACGGCCGCCATGTGGCCGAGGCCGGACGCGAACTACCGGCGCACCCCTCGCTGTTCGCGCGCTTTGCAGACAGCTTCGTCGGCCACGGCGAGGCGGTGTGGAAGCCGCAAGCCTCCGATCGCTTCGATTACGAGGCCGAACTGGCCGTGGTGATCGGCAAAGGCGGCCGCCATATCTCCACCAAGGACGCCCTGGCGCACGTGGCTGGCTACACCTGCATGGCCGAGAACTCCGTGCGCGATTTCCAGAAGCACAACGCGCAGGTGACGCCGGGCAAGAATTTCGAGCGCAGCGGCGCGCTGGGTCCCTGCCTGGTCACCGCCGACGAGATCGGCGACCCGGCCGGCCTGGAAGTCATTTCCCGCCTCAATGGCGAGGTCATGCAGCACGGCCAGGTGTCCGACCTGATCTTCCCCATCCCCGAGCTGATCGCCTACATCAGCAGCTTCACCCGCCTGTCGCCGGGCGACGTGATCGCTACCGGCACGCCCGAAGGTGTGGGCTCCAGCCGCAAGCCGCCACGCTTCATGAGCGCCGGCGACACGCTGGAAGTCGAGATTCCCGGCATCGGGACGCTGGTCAACACGGTGGCGGACGAGCCCGCCGCCGACGAACAAGGAGACGCGCATGTCTGATGCGCTGCGGTACCTGACGGAACGGGACGTGGTCTCGGTCCTGGATATTCCCAAGGCGATCGAAGCCCTGCATGCCATGCTGGTCGCGCAAGGGCGCGAACAGGCGCGCAACCTGCCCAAGGCGCTGGCGACCTGGGGCGACGGCAGCTCGATGCATGCATTGGGTTCGGTGCAGACCGGCGCCGGCGGCTACGCGGGTTTCAAGACCTGGGTCCATACCAAGAGCGGCGGAGGCTCGCTGTTCAGCCTGTTCGACGCCGAGTCGGGATTCCTGCGCGCCGTAATCGAGGCGCGCGCGCTGGGCATGCTGCGCACCGCGGCGATCAGCGGAGTCGCCACGCGCGCGCTGGCGCCGGCCGACGCCGCCTGTGCCGCGCTGATCGGCACTGGTCCGCAGGCCGTCACCCAATTGGCCGCGCTGGCCGCCGTGCGCGACCTGCGCCGCGTGCGCGTCTACAGCCCCACGCCGGAGAAGCGCCGCGCCTTTGTCGCCAGCGTGCAAGGCAAGTATCGATTCGAAGTCGAGGAAGCGGCCAGCCTGGAACAGGCGCTGGCCGGCGCGGAGATCGTCACCTTGATCACGCGCGCCGTCGAGCCTTTCGTGGATGCGGCCATGCTGGCCGACTGCAGGCACCTGAACGCCGTCGGCGCGATCCTGCCGGCCAAGGCCGAATTCGCGCAGGACGTGTTCGAACGCGCGGACCGCGTGGTGGTGGACGACCTGGAGAACGCCCGCCGCGGTTCGCGTGAACTGCGCGAACGCTTTGGCGCCGACGGCGCGCCGTGGCAGGGCGTGGCGGTGCTGAGCGACTTGCTCGCCGCCGGCGAGGGCCGCCCGCAAGGCGCGCGGCTGACGATCTTCAAGGGCATGGGCATGGGCCTGTCCGACCTGGCGATGGCGCGCGTCGTGTACGAGCACGCCCGCGACCACGGCCTGGGCGTGGCGCTGCCGCCCCAGACCCGCGAGAACCTGCTGCTGGCGCAGCCCTGATACCGAATTCGCATAACCGTACAGCCGGCGCAGGGCGCCGGCGGCAAGAGGAGACATACATGTTCGTAGACGTCAGCGGCGCCAGTCCGCGGGAACAAAACAAATGGCCGTCCATCGTCATCCCCAAGGAGGATATCGATCTCGAGATTGCGCGCCTGACCGACGCGCCCCGGCCGGACAACGGCCGCCGCGCCTCCCTCATCGTGCACCCGGAAGCCACGGCGCCGGGCCTGGGCCTGGCCCCGGGAACGGACGTCACCATCAACGTGGTCAATCCGGGCGAAAGCACCTTCAACCTGCGCAAGAACTCCAACATGCTGGAGATCTGTATCAGCGGCGAGGGCGTGGCCACGGTGGCCGGGCGTGACATCCGCGTCGGGCATTGGGACGTCTGGAACACCCCCGCCATGCAGGTGCATTCCTATCGCAACGAGGGCAAGACGCCCTGGGTGCGCCTGTCGTATTCCAACGCGCCGCTCTTGGAAAAGCTGGAGATCCACTACGTCGAGGAGTTCGAGGGCAGCGTGCCGCCGGCCGACGCCAACACCAAGCCGGTGCCGCCGCGCGCGCCCGACGCGGCCCGTTCGCGCGACCTGGCGCTGCGCGAGCAGATCACGCCCGAAGGCGCCTGGCTGCTGGGCTATGAATGGCTGATCGACATCGACGTGCTGGAATCCAAGGCGCTGCATTGGCCCTGGGCTGCGGTGTCGCGCCAATTGCCCAGCGTCGAGGACATGGCGCGCGGCTACAACGGCCGTCGCCTGTTCGTGCTGTACAACCCGGCGACCGAACGCCGCATCGGCACCACGCACAGCTTCTTCGCGACGATTTCCTCGTCGCCGCCGGACAACCACCATGTGCCGCACCGCCACAGCTCGTCGGCCATCAACTACTACCTGCGCGGCAACGGCTACAGCAAGGTCAACGGCACGCGGCTGGACTGGAAGGCGGGCGACCTGATCCTGTCGGCGCCGGGCTGGGCCATGCACTCGCATCACTCGGGCACGGAAACTACCTCCGCGCTGACGGTGCAGGACCATCCGCTGCAGATCGCCATGGAGTCGCTTATCTGGCAGGAGCGCATGCAGGAACCCATCCTGGCGCTGGGCAGCCAGAGCGGCTTCGAGAGCAACCGCGCGCAGCTGGCCGCGGCCCGATAGGACGCGATTTCCTAGAACCGATACCTGGATCCGCAATGACCATGACCGAGCTTTCCGATACCCCGTCGCTGCGCGCGCGCCTGCGGGACTTCTATGACGATTACGCCTACTGCCTGGACGAAGACCGGCTGGAGGACTGGCCAGCATTTTTCACCGAAGACTGCCATTACCGGGTGCTGTCGCGGGAGAACCATGACGCCGGCCTGCCCCTGGGCCTGATCTATTGCATGAACAAGAACATGGTGCGTGACCGCGTTACGGCCTTGCGCGAAACCACCATGTTCGAGCCGCGTTCGCTGCGTCACTTCATCAGCGGCGTGCGCGTGCTGGAAGTGCAGGGCGACCACATTGTGGCGCAGGCCAACTTCGCCGTGATGGAGTCGCTGTCCGACCGCGAGCCCACCTTGAACATGGTGGGCCGCTATCTGGACGTGGTGCGCGTAACGCCCGAGGGCCTGGCCTTCAGCCGCCGCGATTGCGTGTACGACAACTACCGTGTGCGCACTTCGCTCATCGTTCCCATCTGAATCCGCCCCGAGGATATCCATCATGACCTGTACCCACACCACCGCGCCAGAGGCTCCGGCGGCGGCTCCCATCCATATCGAGCGCCGCTGGCCCAAGGAAGGCTATACGCGCATCCCCAACTGGGTCTACACCGATCCCGCCATCTTCAAGAAGGAGATGGACGTTTTCTTCGGAGGCAAGACCTGGAACTACGTGGGCCTGGAATGCGAAGTGCCCGAGGTCGGCTGCTACAAGCGCAACTGGATCGGCGACCGCCCCGTGGTCATGGTCCGCAACGCGGAAGGCGAGATCAACGTGTTGGAAAACCGCTGCGCGCACCGCGGCGCGCAGATCTGCTGGCAGAACACCGGCAAGGTCGAGGACTTCACCTGCCCGTACCACCAGTGGAACTATGACCTGAACGGCAATCTGCAGGGCGTGCCGTTTCGCCGGGGCGCCATGGGCAAGGGCGGCATGCCGCGCGACTTCGATCCCAAGCAGAACGGCATCCGCAAGCTGCGCAGCGTGAATCGCGGCGGCTCGATCTGGGCCACCTTCGCCGAGGACGCGCCCAGCTTCGAGGACTATTGCGGTCCGGAAGTGCTGGCGGAAATCGACCACATGCTGCCGGGCAAGCCGCTCAAGCTGCTGGGCTACAGCCGCCAGCTGATTCCCAGCAACTGGAAGATGTACCTGGAGAACCTGAAGGATCCGTACCACGCCACGCTGCTGCACACCTTCTACATCACCTTCGGCCTGTGGCGCGCGGACTCCAAGTCCGAATGCATCCCCACCGGCGGCGGCGCGCACAGCGTGATGGTGTCGCACAACGAGGGCAAGAAGAAGACCGAGGCCACCACGGAAATGAGCCGTTTCCGCGACGACCTCGAACTGCTAGACCTCGAAACCGTGACGCCGCGCGCCGAGTTCAACCGCGGCCGCGTCGGCGGCGCGTGGGTGTTCCCGGCCGCGCAGTTCGGCATCCAGGCCAACTCGCTCAAGACCCGCCACGTCATTCCGCGCAGCCCGACCGAGCACGAACTGGTGTTCACCTATTACGGCTACGAAGACGACGACGAGGAGATGACCCGCCTGCGCCTGAAGCACGCCAACCTGCTGGGTCCGGCCGGCTTCGTGTCGATGGACGACAGCGAAATGCTGAACCAGGTGCAGATCGGCGTCACCGGCTATCCGGAAGAGCGCGGCATCATCGAGATGGGCGGCCGCGATACCGAGCCCGCCGACTACATGGTGACCGAGGTGCTGATCCGCTCCTTCTACGATTACTACCGCAAGGCGATGGGGCTGTGAGCATGGATACCTGGAAACCCGTGGCGATGGTGTCGGACATTTCCCCCGACACCGGCACCCTGCGCGTGGTGCATGAAGGCGAGGGCGTCTGCCTCTACAACCTGCAGGGCGATATCTGCGCCACGCAGGACCGCTGTCCGCACGGCAACGCCAGCCTGGCCGACGGCTACCTGGAAGACGGCACCATCGAGTGTCCGCTGCACCAGGGCGTCTTCGACATCCGCACCGGCAAGCCGCAATGCCCGCCGGTCACGACGGACCTGCGCCGCTACGAGGTGCGGGTGGAGTCGGGCACGGTCTACCTGAAGGCGGAAGCCGCATGAACTCCGGCGCCATCGTGGTGGTCGGCGCGGGTCAGGCCGGCGGCTGGGCCGCGACGACCTTGCGCGAACGCGGCTACGAAGGCCGCATCGTGCTGCTGGGCGATGAGCCCCACGCGCCTTACGAACGCCCGCCTTTGAGCAAGGCGGTGCTGGGCGGCCAGGCCGTGCCCGAAAGCACCGAGCTGTTTTCGGCCGAGCGGCTGGCGGCGCTGCGCATCGAGTTCCAGCCGGGCGTGTCGGCGACGCGCCTGCGCGTGGCCGACAGGCAGGTGGATACCTCGGACGGCGGCAGCATCGCCTACGACAAGCTGATCCTGTGCATGGGGGGCAGGCCGGTAGTCCCCGCGCTGCCCGGCGTAAACGGTCCCGGCGTGCATGTGCTGCGCACCCGCGACGACGCGCTGCGCCTGCGCGCCAGCCTCGGCCCGGGCAGCCGCCTGGTCGTGGTCGGGGGCGGCTGGATCGGGCTGGAAGTGGCGGCGACGGCGCGCCAGTCCGGCAGCGCCGTCACCGTGCTGGAGCAGGGGGCGCGGTTGTGCGCCCGCAGCGTGCAGCCTGCGGTGTCGGCGCACCTGGCCGCGCTGCATGCCGCCCATGGCGTGGACTTGCGCTTGAACACCGGCCTGCGCGCGGTGCTGGCGCAGGCGGACGGCCGCCCCGTGGCGGAACTTGCCGACGGCACGCGTCTGGATGCGGACGCCATCGTGCTGGGCGTGGGCCTGCGGGCCAATGACGAACTGGCGCGTGATGCCGGCCTGGCCTGCGAACGCGGCGTGCTGGTCGACGAGTATTGCAGGACCTCTGCCCCGGACGTCTATGCGGCAGGGGACGTCGCGGTGCTGACGGCCGAGGACGGCCATGCGCGCATGGAATCGTGGCAGAACGCGCAGGACCAGGGCACGGCAGCCGCGCTGTCGGCCTTGGGCCTGGGCGAACCTTATGCGCCGACCGGCGCCGTCTGGTCGGAGCAATACGACGCCATGGTGCAGATCGTCGGATTCCCGGGCCTGGCCCGCAGCGAAGTGCTGCGGCCGCAGGCAGGGGAGCGCGCCTTGCTGTCGGTGGCGCTGGACGCCAGCGGCCGCGCCGTGGCTGGCGTATCGGTGGATGCGGCGCGCGATTTCCGCCAGCTGCGCAAATGGATCGCGCAGCGCGCGGCCCTGGACCCGGCGTTGCTCGAGCGGCCTGACGTGCCGCTGGCCAGCGCCCAGATCGGATGAGGATTGCAATGGAAAACCCGATTTTGCCCATGCTGGCCAAGACGGCCTGCGAATCCGTGGTGCTGGAGTTCTTCCACGCCCTGGACACGCGGCGTCACGAGGCCGCGGCCGCGCTGATGGCCGAGGACGGCGTCTGGCAACGGCAGGGCCGCCGGCTTGCCGGCCGCCAGGAAGTCCTGCAAGCCCTGAATGCCCGCGCGCCCGAGCGCAGCACCTGCCATGTCATCACCAATCTGCGGCTGGTCGAGCTGGCCGGCGCGCGCGCCACCGTCGGCTACTTCCTGACCGCCTACGAAAGCGTGCCCCATGAACAGGGTGGCGCGCCGCGCCTGGTGGCCATCCGCGAATGCCAGGACGTGCTGGTGGAGACGGACGGCGGCTGGCGGCTGGCCGACAAGAGCAGCCGCCGCCATCTTCCGCCCGAATGACGGGCCTCGAATCGATACCAACCCGCGCGTCCGGACCATTCAAAAAGCAGCGGACGCGTACCGTAAATACCTCAGGAGACAAACCGTGAAACCCTCAAGAATCTTGCATTGCATGCTGGCGGCCGCCTGTGCCGCCGTCGTGTCCGGCGCCCAGGCGCAGCAGGCCGACTGGCCGAACCATCCGATCACGCTGGTGGTGCCGTTCGCGGCCGGCGGCGGCGGCGACACGCTGGCGCGCCTGGTCGCGGAGCCGCTGTCGCGCGAACTCGGGCAGTCCATCATCGTCGAGAACCGCCCCGGCGCGGGCGGCAATATCGGCACCTCGATCGCGGCGCGCGCCAAGCCCGACGGCTATACGCTGTCATACGGCACCAACGGCACCCAGGCCACCAATCACTGGCTGTACAAGTCGCCGGGCTATGCGCCGTCGGACTTCGAGCCGATTTCGCGCTTTACCGTCATTGCGGCGGCGCTGGTGGTCAATGCCACGGACGAGCGCTTCAAGACCCTGCCGCAGCTGCTGGCCTACGCCAAGGCTAATCCGGGCGAACTGACCTGCGGTTCCGCCGGCAATGGCACGTCCTCGCACCTGGCCTGTGAATTGTTGAACCAGATGGCCGGCACCAAGGTCATGCACATTCCCTACAAGGGCGGCGGCGCGGCCATGACCGATCTGCTGGGCGGGCGTATCTCGTTCATGATCGACGTGATGCCCAACGTGTCGGGCCAGATCGCGGCGGGCAAGCTGCGGGCGCTGGGCGTGACGACGCCGGACCGCGTGGCCTCCAATCCGGACATTCCCACGATCAGCGAAGCGGGCCTGAAGGGCTATGAGTTCTTTGCCTGGGACGGCCTGTACGCCCCCAAGGGCACGCCGGCCGCCGTGCTGGACAAGCTCAACGCCGCGGTCAACCGCGCGCTGCAACAGCCGGAAGTCCGCAAGATGCTGGAGTCTCGGGGCGCGATTCCTGCGCCCACGTCGCGCCAGGCGCTGGCGGAGTTCGGCGCGGAAGAGTATGCGCGGCTGGGGAAGGTCGTGAAGGTGGCGGGCGCGTCGATCGATTGAGCGGCTGACGCCTGAACCAACCAAGCCGGCGGCGCGTGCCGCCGGCTTGCTTTTGTGCGCAAGGAGCTACCAGGCCATGCGCAAGCGTCCCAACGCGGGCAATGCTCCCACTGTCGCCGCCAGGCCGCCAGGCGGCGGCTGTTCTTCATGGCGGGTCACGCGCCCGTCCGGATCGAGAAAATCGCTCAGCACGTCGTCGCGCAGGCGGATGAAGCGCGGATCGCTGCGGTTGCGCGGATGCGGCAGATCGACGTCGACGATGCGGCGGATGCGCCCCGGGCGCGGCTGCATCACCACCACGCGGTCGCCCAGGAACACGGCTTCCTCCACATCGTGGGTGACCAGCACCATGGTGATCTGCTCCTGCTGCCAGATGCGCTGCAACTCGTTCTGCAGGCGGGACCGCGTCAACGCGTCCAGGGCGCCCAGCGGCTCATCCAGCAGCAGCACGCGCGGACGGTTGACCAGGCCGCGCGCGATCGCCACGCGCTGCGCCATGCCGCCCGAGATCTGATGCGGGTAGGACTTCTCGAAACCCTGCAAGCCGACCAGCGCGATGTGCTCGGCCACCAGCTCGCGCTTTTCTGCCTTCGAAAGCGGCGCGTTGCGCAGCGCCGCCGCGATGTTGCGTTCCACGTTCAGCCACGGAAACAGGCGATGGTCCTGGAATACGATGCCGCGGTCCAGGCCTGCGCCGCGCACCGGGGCGCCGTCCAGCAGGATCTGGCCGGAGTACTCGCCGTCCAGCCCCAGGATCAGGCGCAGCAGCGTGGACTTGCCGCAGCCGCTGGCGCCCACGATGCTGACGAAATGCCCGGCGGGCACGTCGAGGTTGATGTCCTGCAGGACCTGCAGCGCTTCTGCGCCGTCGCCCGGGCCGGCATAGCGCTTGCCCACGCCGCGAATGTTCAATTCCTTGCCGAAGATGCTCGTCATTCCTTTCCTACTCCATCAGGCGGCGCCGTAGCGGTGCCGCGCCAGCCTGCGCTCCAGCGCGCGGGCCAAGGCGTTCATGGACCAGCCCACCAGGCCGATCACGAACATGCCGAAGATCACCAGGTCCATCTGGAAGTGTTCGCTGCCTTCGATCAAGGTGTTGCCGATGCCGTGGCCGGCCACCAGCAGATACTCCGCGCCTATCGTCGCCAGCCAGGAGTAGATCAGCGCCAGGTATACCCCGGTGAAGATCGAAGGCGCGGCCGCTGGCAGGACCACATGCAGCAGCGTCTGCCAGCGCGAATAGCCGAACACGCGGGCCACTTCCAGCAGCGCAGTGGGGGTGCTGCGTATGCCGTCGCAGGTATTGACGACCACGGGCACCAGGGCGGCAAGCGACAGGAACGTCACTTTGGCGACGTCGCCCAGGCCGAACCAGACCGAGATCAGCGGGATCCAGGCAAACAGCGAGATCTGCTTGAAAGTGTTGAAGCTGGGACCCACGATGCGGTTGAACAAGGGCAGCAGGCCCAGCAGCGCACCCAGTATCAGGCCGAGCGCGGTGCCTATCGCGAATCCGGTGAATTCCCGAGCCAGGCTGGCGCTCAGCGCGCGCCATAGACGGCCTGAGGAGATCTGGCTGGCCGCCGTCTCCAGCACCTTGCCCGGCGACACCAGCAGCGGCGTGGATACCCAGTCCAGCCGCGCCAGCGCCCACCAGGCCAGGATGGCGGCGGCGGGCAGCACCAGGCCGCGCCAGCGCGCGCGCAACCAGGCGCCTCCGCGTCGGACCACGGGAAGCGTGGAGATGGACGCCGCGCTCATGCCCGCGCTCCCGTGGATGCCGCGCCCAGGCGGGTGGCAGCCTGGCCGCCGCCCGCGCGGGCTTCGGCCAGGTCCAGCAGCTTGTCGATGGCGTAGCCGATGGCGCCCACCACGATCACCGCCGCCATCACCAGGTCCAGCTGGAACAGCTGCCGGCCGTAGACAATCAGGTAGCCCAGACCTTCGCTGGACGCGACCAGCTCCACCACCACCAGCGACAGCCAGGCCTTGGTGAAGCCCAGCCGCAGGCCGGTGAAGAGCGTGGGCAGGGCGTGGGGCAGCACGACTTCCAGCACCTGCTGACGGCGCGTGTAGCCGTAGACGCGGGCCACTTCCAGCAGGCTGGCGGGCGTTTGCCGGAATCCCTGCAAGGTGTTCAGCGTTACCGGCACCAGCGCGGCCTTGGCGATCAGGATGTACTTCAATGGCTCGCCTATGCCCACCAGCAGCAGCACGAAGGGCAGCCACGCCAGGACCGGGATCTGCACCAGCGCGTTGAAGGTGGGCAGGATGTAGGCTTCCAGCGGACGCCACAATCCCATCGCGGCGCCCAGCGCCAGGCCCAGCACGCTGCCGGCTGCGAAACCCACCAGCACGCGCTGCATGCTGGCCTGCACATTCAGCCAGAGGTCGCCGCTGCTGTAGAGGTCCTGCAAGGTAAGCCAGACGAAGTGGGGCGAGGGCAGCACCTGCGGCGAGATCCAACCCTGCGACGCGCCCAGCTGCCAAAGCGCGAGCAGCGCCAGCGGCAGCAGCCAGGGCAGCAAGCGGCTGCCGGCGTTGCGCAGCAGCGCGGCAGGCGCCAGGCGAGCGCCGCGGTGCGCGGACGCAAGCGGGGCGCTCAGTGTGTTCCCGGACATGGCGGCTCCTTATCGCGCGGCGGCGGCGCTGGCCTGGCGCTCGCTGGCGGCAGGCTGGCCTTGCGCATTGAACGCGGTCCAGCGGGCGGCAAGATTTGCCTTTTGCAGCGCGGCATTGAGGTAGCGGGGTTCGAACCAGCCATCTACGCTCACGGGACGGCGGATCAGCTTCAGTTTCAGCGCGTCGTCCGCCACGGCTTGGTAGCGCGCGGCGAGAAACTCGTCCAGCAGCGGCGAATTGCGCACGGCCAGCACTTCGCCGTCGAACTCCGCCTGCCAGGACGCGTAAGGCGTGCCGCTGCGCGCCCAGATCTTGAAGAGCGCGTCCCGGTTCTGCTCGTCCGAAGACCATTGCGCCGCACGCACGAACACGTCGACCACGCGTTGCACGGCTTCGGGGTTCTCCTTTTCGAAATCCTCGCGCACCAGCAGGGATGCCTGGCGCGTGAACGAGGGGTCCTGACCCTTGGTTGAGTAGATGATGCGCGCCAGCCCTTGGTCGCGCAGCTTGAAGTACTCATAGCCGCCGAACGCCGCATCCACGCCGTTGGAGACCAGCGCCGCCTGCGCGCTGCCGGTGTCGAGGTTTACACCCTTGATGTCGCGTTCGGTCAGCTGGCGCGAGGCCAGCACGTTGATGGCGACCAGATGGCCGTTGGTGCCGCGGAAGATCGAGACCTTGCGGTCCTTCAGGTCTTCCAGCGATTGCAGCGCGGAGTCCTTGGGCGTGGAGACGTACAGGTTGTTGCGCACGCCGCTGCCCAGCAGGATGCGGGTCTTCAGCCCGTTGGAGCGGCCTACCACCGACGGCAGGTCGCCCTGGTAGGCGAAATCGATCTGCTTGTTCGAGAGCGCTTCGTTGACCGCGGGGCCCGCGCCCTTGAAGAACAACCATTGCACTTCGGTGCCGGTGCCTTTGAAGGCCTCTTCCAGCCAGTTGTTGGCGCGCGCCACGCCGCCTGGCGAGCCGCCCCAGGTGATGGGGTCGCCGCCGCCGGCGGTCGCCACGCCGATGCGGACCACGTCGGGCGCGGCCAGGGAGGCGAGGCTGACAGCGCACAAGGCAGCGCCCAGCATCAGGCGTGAGATCAGGCTGAGGGGGGATGGCAGGGTGCGCATGGTTGTTCCGTATATCGATGATGAAAGACAGGTCCGGGCGGGCAAGCGCCGGCCGCGGACAGGGCCAGGCGCCCGCCGGCATGTGCCGGCGGGCGGGATTGCAGGTATGCGATAAGGTCAGGCCGCGCGCTTTTCTGCGTGCGCCTGCAGCTTCTGCTCGATGCGCGTGCCCTTGAAGAACTCGGGGTTCGCCTGGGTGTAGAAGCGGTAGGGGTTGTCGAACACCAGGGCCTTGAAATCGGCCGCGGAGATCACGCCGTCTTCCACCAGGTCCCAGCTTTCGGCCAGCGGCTCGGTCAGGTCCGGCACATCCCAATGGCCGACGTCGGATGACCAGATCGCGTTGAGCTTGGTGTTCAGGGGATTGGCGCGGTCGTTGAAGGCCGCGCCTATGGTCCGGTCGTCGGCCTCCGATCCGAAGTAGAAGCTGTCGACCCAGCGTTTGCGGATATCCTCGACGCTCTCGATGCCGGCCGCGGCGAAGTCGTCGAGTTCATCGCCTTGCGGTTCGCGGCTGTGGTGCAGCGCCGAGATGCCCAGGCTGTCGCGCAGCAAGGTGTCCTTGTTGAGCTCGCGTCCGTTGAGCAGGCTGGCGCCATAGCGTTCGAACAGGTCGGCCAGCAGCTCCACGTCCGCGTTGGCCGGGTTGTACTGCTGCACGGCGTTGCGATTGCGCTTTTCCCAGCGGTCCACCAAGTGCGCGTACACGTGCGCGCCCCAGTCCGCGCCGCCTTCAAGCAAGGCCACGCGCAGGTTCGGAAAGCGCCGCGTCACGCCGCCGAAGAAGAGCGCCTTGGCGAAGGCCTGGGAACCGTCGGCGAAGTGGCCGATATGGTTGAACATGTAGTTGCTGATGGAGTGGCGCCCGGTCCAGCCCTGGCTGCCGTAGTGGGTGGCCAGCGGCACGCCCAGCTCCACCGCCTTGGCCCAGAACGGATCGTAGTCGTACTCGCTGTCCAGGCCGAAGAAATCCACGTAGGACGCATGGCGCGCGATCTCCGGGAATTCAGCGGGCGGATACTTGTCGGCGATGGCCTTGATCGGCCGCCGCACGCCGCCGGGGATATTGGCCACCTTCAATCCCAGCGTCTTGACCGCGAATTCGAGTTCCTCGATGGCCTCCTGCGGCGTATTCAGCGGAATGCCCGCCACGGGCGTCAGGCGGTCGCTGTACTTGCGGTACTGGTCAGCATGGAAGTGGTTGATGGCGCGATGCAGCGGCTGACGGTACTCGTCGCCAGCGCCCAGCGGGGCCAGCACGTCGTTGGGAAACAGGATGGAGTAGTCCGAACCCTGTTCCTCCAGGCGCTCGTACAGCAGCTCGGGCAGCGTGACGGTCGCCAGGTCCAGGGTATTGCGCGTGACGCGCGCCCACCAGGGCGAGCGCAGCGTGCGGTTGCGCTGCCGTTCTTCCGGGGTCTGCTGGTACCAGTCCTTGCCCTGGGACTTGGTGGCAAAGCGCGAGCCCTGCGTCTTGCGCAGCACGTCCACCAGCTTGGAACCGCCATAGTGCTGGATGTAGTCCTCCAGCACGGGCGCGTAGTCGTTGACGTGTACGTCGGTATCGATCACGGGATAGTCCAGCTTCGCCTTGATTGCGGCGGAGCGGGAAGCCTGGGTACGGTGCAGCCGGTCGTTCATGCGGGTCTCCGAGAGTGAAACGGACGCGGCGCCTTGCGGATTCGGCAAGGCCGGCGCGGACAGGTCACAGTACGGGAGATGACCGCCCGGCCAAACGACCGATTCGCAATTTCCAACTAAGTGATGTGCTTATGGCATTTGGGGAGACTCTCGGAATTCCGGCATCCCCATATCTTGTGCGGATGGTATCTGCGGCTGCGCCTCTCGTGCGACCGGAGGAGGGCTTGTCGGAACGTTATCGCGTACTGTCGGGTCACGCAGCCAATGTCCGAGCAGATCGGGGAGCGTCTCATGAAGCGTTTCGTCAGTGTCGAAGCCGTCAACCTGCGGTCCATTCCCAGTACCGAGAACAACACGCCTATCGGTAGCCTGACCCTGGGCCAGGAGGTGGACGATCTGGGAGGCGCACCCGCGGGGTGGCACCATGTTCGGACGAAAATGGGCGGCCTGACCGTCGAAGGCTATTCGGTCGATGGCCTGGCGGATTCGAAATTCAAGTGGGCCCCCACTGCCAAGCAGCCAACGCTGCGGCCACTCGATACTCCGGCTCGCGAGGCGCTCGTGGCAGCGGCAGTGGAACAGTGGCTACGATTCGACAAAGGGCGGGGAAAGGAGACCGTCGAACCCTATAGCACTTACATCCACGAGATGTGGAAGGCGCTGAAAAGGAATCTGACCGGAAAGGACACCGGCTATCCCTGGTCGGCCGCCGCCATTTCCCTCATGGTGAGCAATGCGGCGAAGACCGTCCCTGAATTCCAGGCATTCAAGCGGTCCGTCGGTCACGCGGCCTATATGTGGGATGCCATCAAGAAGCGGGCGAGCGAGGACCGGTCCGCGCCGTTTTGGGGCGTACGCATAACGGAAGAAAAGCCGCAGGTCGGCGACATCGTCGGCAGTTGGCGGGACAAGCCCTACACGTTCGATCAATATCTCGCAGCCTCAAAAAATCCGGAAGCTCCCAGCCATTCCGACATCATCGTGGCGGTAGGCACCGAGGTTGCGTTGGCCATAGGCGGCAACGTCAGCGGATCGGTCTTCGTCACCGGGTATCAGCTGACGGCCGATGGCAACATCGCGAAGAACCAACGTTTCTTCAAGGGAAAACTGGTCGGAGAAGCCATCGTCCTGATGAAGAACCGAATTGATTGAGGGGCGCTGTTGCGCAGGCGATCTCAAGCCGCCGACTGCTTCGCAAAGTCCCCGCGCTCCAGGATGAAGCTGGTCGCCACGCCGAACACCACGCCCCAGAAGGGCGCGCCGATGCCCAGCAGCGGAAGGCCGCCCAGCGTCACCAGGAAGGCAACCAGGGCGCCCAGCGTGAAGTGCTGGCGGAACGCGGTGTGGAATGCGCCTTGCAGGATGCGCAAGAGCGCCAGTCCCGCCAGCGTGGCGACGAAGGCCGCGGGCGTGGCCAGCAGCGCCTGCGTGACCAGCGGGGAGAACAGCCCGAACACGATCACCATCACCCCGAGAAAGACCGCGGCCAGCCAGTGCCGCGACGCGTTGGCGCCGGAGGCGATGATGGCATTCGACGGCCCGGCCAGACAGGTGGAGACGCAGCCCAGGCAGGCGGTCAGCGCCGAGAACACGCCACAGGCATTGGTGATGGCGTTGACCGGCGGGCGGTGCAGCGAGTTGCGCAGCACGGCAATGCCTTGCGCGTTCTGCACCGCGATCACGGTCACGGCCAGCGGCAACACCAGTTCGAACGCGGCGCCCCAAGAGAATACCGGGGCGTAGAACTGCGGGCTTGCCAGCGAGGTCGCGAACGTCACATGTTCCAGCGCGGGCGTCCTGCCCGTGAACGCCAGCGTGCATACGCCGGCGATGAGCGCGCCGATGATGGGCGAGAGCCGCTTTTGCACCGCGGGGAACAACGAGACCGCGAAGAAGGTCGCGGTCATGGCGCCAGCCAGCCACGGATCGGAGGCGAATGATCGGATCCAGTCCAGCGCGAAGCTCAGAAAAACGCCCGCGACCATCCCCATGACGATGGGCATGGGGATGCGGTCCATGATGGCGCCGACCCAGCCGGTCAGCCCCAGTACCAGCATCAGCGCGGCGGTCAGCAAATAGGCACCGACGACCTCGGCAAAGGGCAGGTGTTGCAGGGCGCTGGCGACCAGCACCGCGCCCGGGATGGTCCACAGGAAGGCGAGCGGCTGCCGGTAAATGGCGGACATCACGATGGTAAGGATGCCGTTGAGCACGAAGGCCGCAAAGATCCAGGAGGCGAGGGTGGCCTGGCTGAGTCCCCCTTTCACGCCCGCGCTCAGGATGATCGCTACCGGCGCGGACGCGGAAAACAGGAAAGCGACGAAAGCGTTGGTCAGCTCAGTCGCCGGGAACGAGGACGAGGCGGCTGGGATCGTTTCTGAAGGGGCCATGGACTTATCTCATTAATGAGTGAAGCATTTTGCCGAGCACCGAAACAATACAGGAAATATCGCGTGCGGCGGCACCCTGGCTGCGATTGCGCCCAGCCGAGGTGGGCAAATCCGGTCACTCCCATGCCCGTGCGGCAATGCATGCGCCTACGCTCCCCGGTTTTGGGAGATCGCTATCACTGGCCGAATTTTCTGCGTCGCGTTCGTGGCTGGCGCGGGACTGGTCCAGGTGTCCCCGCGGCTGCCCGGCGCAGGCGCCGCATGGTGGCTGGCAGGGGCTTGCCTGCTTGGGCTGGTTGCCTGCCTGCGCTCGCGGCCTGGTCCGGCGCGCCAGCTTGCCGCCTTGATGCTGGGCGTGTGTGCGGGTTCGCTGAACGCCAGTCTGCAAGCCCAAGCCAGGTTGGACGATGCGCTGTCGGATGAGCATCAGGACGCCGTGTCGCGCCTGGCGCTGCGCGTGGCCAGCCTGCCGGATGGCGACGAGCGCGGCCAACGCTTTCTGGCCGAACTGGATGAGCCTGCGCCACCCGGCATTCCCTCGCGCATTCAGGTCTCGTGGCAGGCGCCGCCCGGCCCGCAGGCGCTGATTCCCGAAATCAAGCCCGGCCAGGTCTGGCGCATGGCGCTGGTGTTGCGGCGTCCGCACGGCTTGTTGAATCCAGCGGGGCCGGATGTGGAAGGGCGCCTGTTCGCGCAAGGGATACGGGCGGTGGCTACGGTGCGCGGACAGCCCAGGCTGCTGGCGGACAGGCCCTGGGCGACGCCGGGCATCGCGATAGAGCGGGCGCGCCACAGCGTGCGGGAGGGTTTGCGCGCGGCCTTGGGGGAACATCGCTATGCGCCAGTGATGGTCGCCCTGGCCATCGGCGATCAGGCCGGCGTCGCGCGCGAGGACTGGCTGCTGTTCAACCGCAGCGGCATCACGCATCTGGTGTCGATCAGCGGCATGCATGTGACCTCGATAGCGGGCATCGCCGGGCTGTTGGTGGCAGCGTTCTGGCGGCGAGGGCGCTGGCGCGGCGCGGGGCTGGCCGAGCACGTGCCCGCGCGCGTGGCGGGCGGGGCGGCGGCCGCGCTGGTCGCACTGCTGTATTGCCTGCTGGCGGGCTGGGGCGTGCCGGCGCGCCGCACGTTCTTCATGCTGTCGGTGGTGCTGGCGGCCGCGGTGTCGCGTCTGCCGCTGTCGGGCGGCCGGGTGCTGGCATGCGCGGCTGCGGGGGTCGTGGCGTTGGATCCATGGGCGCCGGTGTCGCCGGGATTCTGGCTGTCGTTCGGCGCGGTGGCGGTGCTGTTGCGCATCGCAGATGCGCCGGTCGACCGCGAAGCCGGCTGGCGCCCGCGCTGCTCGGCCAGGCTGGCGCAAGCGGTGCGCCTGCAGCTGATGGTGACCGTGGGCCTGACGCCCTTGCTGGCCTACCTGGTGCATCAGGTGTCGTTGGGATCGCCGTTTGCCAATGCGGTGGCAATTCCCGTCGTGACCTTCGTCGTGACGCCGCTGGCTTTGGCGTGTGCCGCCTTGTCGGTCTTGCCGGGCGCGCAGGGGCTGGCCGAGTTGGCCGGGCTATGGGGCCTGCAGGCGTTCGACCTGATCATGGCGCCGGTGTCCTGGGTGGGCAACGCGTCCTGGGCCAGCGTGCCGGTTGCGGCGGCGTCGTGGCCCTGGCTGCTGATGGCCTTGGCGGGCATGGTCTGGGCGCTGCAGGTGCGCGGATGGCCGGGCAGGCATCTGGGATGGCTCTGCATGCTGCCGTTGCTGTTTTGGCGGCCCGACCGGCCCGAGCAAGGATATTGGCGCATGAGCGCGATGGATGTGGGGCAGGGTAGCGCCATCCTGGTAGAGACGGCCAGCCAGGCCTTGCTGTTTGACGCGGGGCCGCGCCATTACGGCGGCAGCGACGCGGGCGAACGCGTCGTCGCGCCGTTCCTGCTGGCGCGGGGTATCCGGCGGTTGGACGTGTTGGTCCTGTCGCATGCCGACCTGGACCACGTGGGCGGATTGCGCGCGGTGCTGGCGGCGGTTCCGGCAGGGCGCAGCTACGCATCGTTCGATCTCGCTGCGTTCCTGCGCCGCGATATCCGGATGTGGCCGCAGGCCGGCAGCGCCGCGCCGCCGTTGCCCGCCGATGTGGGGCGTTGCCGGCGCGGCATGAGCTGGGAGGTGGACGGCGTGACATTCACCTTCCTGAACCCCGCGGATGCCGGCGGCAGGAACGGGCAGGGCCGCAATGCCGATAGCTGCGTGCTGCTGGTGCAGGGGACATCGCATGCGCTGCTGCTGACGGGCGATGTGGGCGTGGCTCAGGAAAATGCGCTGGCCCGGGTATTGCCCCGAGTCGACGTGGTGATGGCGCCGCATCACGGTTCGGCATCGTCCTCGGGCAGGGACTTGGTGGACGCGTCCGCAGCCGGCCATGCGATCGCACAGGTGGGCCATTTGAACCGTTTTCGCCATCCGGCCCGCGCGGTGGAACTGCGGTGGACGCGCGCGGGCGCGGCGTTTTGGCGCAGCGACCGCGATGGCGCGGTGATGGCGACTTCAGGCGCTGGGGGTCTGCATGTGTGGGCTGAGCGTGAACGCGGGCGGCGGTATTGGCATGGGCGCTGACTGAGGCCGCCCGCGGCGTTCAATTGGCGCCGAGCAGGTTCGCGCTCTTGACCAGCGACGATACGCGTTGCGAGTCGCGCTTGAGCAGATCGGAGAATGCGATGGGGCCGCGTTCCTGTGCGGCAGGCGCTTGCGCCGCCAATTGTTCCAGACGAGTCTTGAACTCTGGGGTGTCTATTGCCTGCGACAGGGCGGCGGCCAGTTTTTCGACCACAGGCTGCGGCGTGCCAGCCGGCGCCACCAGGCCATTCCAGATGGCCAGATCGAACTCAGGCAGTCCGCCCTCGGCAAAGGTGGGGATGTCCGGACTTTGCGCCAGGCGCGCGGTTCCGGTCACGGCAATGGCTTTGACGCGCTTGTCCTGATGCAGGGGCAGCATGGTCACGGTCTGGTCGATGACCCCGTCGATCATGCCGCTCATCAGGTCGGTCAGCGCGGGACCTGTGCCGCGATAGGGAATGAGTTCGCCGCGTGCGTCGGCGAAGTGCAGAAACATGGCCTCGGCCAGGTGCGCCGTGCTGCCCGGCCCGCTTGAGCCCAGGTTGAGCTTGACGGCGTTCACGTCACGGATGCGCTTGAGCATGGCGGGCAGATCCTGGATGCCGCTCTTGTTGCTGACCGACAGCACCATGGGCACGGTCGCGACGATGCC
The DNA here is from genome assembly GCF_902859965.1 of Achromobacter aegrifaciens. NCBI lineage: Bacteria > Pseudomonadati > Pseudomonadota > Betaproteobacteria > Burkholderiales > Alcaligenaceae > Achromobacter > Achromobacter aegrifaciens. Next base: position 1,382,617 of record NZ_CADIKO010000002.1, on the reverse strand, counting down.
GATGGGCGCCAATTCTTTTTGCGGATCGTAGTTGGCCTTGGGATGCAGATGCGGCAGGATCGCCAGCGACATGTTGTTGAAGGCCAGGGTGTAGCCGTCCGGTGCGCTCTTCTGCAGCTTCTGCATGCCGATGAGACCGCCGGCCCCGCCTGAGTTTTCGACGACCACCGTCTGGCCCAATTGCTTGGACAGCGACGTGGCCACCAGGCGGCCCAGCGTGTCGCTGGTGCCGCCGGGCGCGAAGGGCACGATGACCGTGATGGCGCGGCTGGGATAGTCCTGGGCGGCGGCCGGAGCGGCAAAGGCTGCCGCGGTCAGGGCGGCGCACAGGAAGGGGGTGATGCGTAGCATGGGGTGTCTCCTCGTATTTTCTTTTCTTGGTGGGGGCCTTGCCGTCAGCGCGACAACGCGCGGCAGACGGCCTGGGTCATGTCGGTGCAGCTTGCCGTGCCGCCCAGGTCGCGTGGCACGTGGTCGCCTTTGGCGAGCACCTGTTCGACCGCGCGCTCGATGCGTTGCGCGGAATCGGAGAGCGCGGCATCGGCATGCTTGTCGCCCAGCCAGCGCAGCATGAGCGCGCCCGACAGAATGGTGGCCAGCGGACTGGCGGCGTTCTGGCCGGCTATGTCGGGCGCGGATCCGTGCGCGCCCTGGAAGAGCCCGTGGGTGTCGCCCAGTTCTGCAGACGCCGACAGGCCCATGCCGCCTATCGTGGCGGCGCCCAGGTCGGAAATGATGTCGCCAAACATGTTTTCCGCCACGATCACGTCATAGAAATTCGGCCGCTTGAGCATGTGCACTGTGATGGCGTCGGCATAGGCGTAATCGATTTCGACGTCGGGATAGCTGGCGGCCACGTCATCGCAGACCGCGCGGAAGAAGGCGTAGGTGCGCAGGATGTTGGCCTTGTCGCACACCGTGACGCGGCGCTTGCCGTCACGCGGCGCGCCGTTGCGCTGGCGCGCCAGCTCAAAGGAAAAGCGGGCGACGCGTTCGATGCCCTTGCGGGTGACGACGATGGTGTCGGTCGCCACTTCATCGCGCAGCACGATTCCGCCGCCGCGGCTGGCGTACAGGCCTTCGGTGTTTTCGCGCACGATGACGTAGTCGATCTGTCCCGGCTTGAAATTCTTGAGCGGCGAATCGACGCCCTGGTACAAGCGGATCGGGCGCACGTTGGCGTACAGGTCCAGCCGGAAACGCAGGCGCAGATGCAGGTCGTTTCCGACTTCGGTGCCGTCGGGGTAGGTCACGCCCGGCATGCCGGCCGCGCCGTGCAGGATGGCGTCAGCCGCCTTGCAGGCTGCGTAGGTGTCGTCGGGCAAAACCTGGCCCGACCTGACGTAGTGGTCGGCGCCGCCGTCGTAGCTGCTGAATGAGAGCAGGTCGGCGCCGCAGGCTTCCTTCAGTACGGTGATCGCCGATTGGCAGACCTCCGGACCGATGCCATCGCCGTCGATGGTCGCAATTTCATACTTAGCCATGTGTGGCTGTCTCCTCGTGAGGGTTTTGCAATCAGAGGGACGGCCGCGCCCGGGACGCGGCCGTCAGGGCTTACCAATTGGTGGATATGTACTTGGCTTCCATGAACTCAAGCAGCCCATGGTGCGCGCCTTCGCGGCCCAGGCCGCTTTGCTTGACGCCGCCGAAAGGCGCCGCGGGATCGGATACCAGGCCGCGGTTCAGGGCGATCATGCCGCTTTCGATGCGTTCGGATACGCGCAGTCCGCGCGCCAGGTCGCGGGTATAGACGTATGCGACCAGCCCATACTCCGTGGCGTTGGCCAAGGCCACGGCTTCGTCCTCGGTATCGAACGCCACGATGGGCGCCACGGGACCGAAGATTTCCTCGGCAAGCAGGTCGGCGTCGGCGGGCACATCCACCAGCACGGTGGGCTCGTAGAAGTGCCCGGCGCGGTCCAGCCGCTTGCCGCCGGCCTTGATCCGCGCACCCTTGGCGACGGCGTCGGCCACCAGCGATGCCACCTTGTCCACCGCGCCCGCATTGACCAAGGGGCCGCATTGGGTGCCGGGATCGACGCCGTCGCCGGTCTTCAGCGCGGCCATGCGCGCGGCGAAGCGGGCGCTGAATTCCTCGACTGCGCCGCGCTGCACGTAGAAGCGATTGGCCGCCGTGCAGGCTTCGCCGCCGTTGCGCATCTTGGCGATCATGGCGCCTTCGACGGCGGCATCGATGTCCGCGTCGTCGAAGACCAGGAACGGCGCATTGCCGCCCAGCTCCATCGAGCAGCTGATGACGGAATCCGCCGCCTTGCGCAGCAGCACGCGGCCCACTTCCGTTGAACCGGTGAAGGAGAGCTTGCGCACGCGCGGATCATCCAGCACCGCGTTGGCGAACTTGCCAGCCGAGGAGGTCGTCAGTACGTTGACCACGCCCGCAGGCACGCCGGCTTCTTCCAGCAGGCGCATGACGGCGTAAGCGGTCAAGGGGGTCTCGGTCGCGGGTTTGAGGATGCAGGTGCAGCCGGCGGCCAGCGCGGGCGCGATCTTGCGGGTTGCCATGGCCGCGGGGAAGTTCCACGGGGTGACCAGCAGGGCGATGCCTATGGGCTGGTACTGCACGATGATGCGGCTGGCGCCGCCGGGCGATACGCTGATGTCGCCATTGATGCGCACCGCCTCCTCGGAAAACCATCGGAAGAACTCGGCGGCGTAGGCGACCTCGCCGCGCGCGTCCGTCAACGCCTTGCCGTTCTCCTGGGAAATCAGATGTGCCAGATGGTCGGCGTCGCGGACCATCAGTTCATAGCACTTGCGCAGGATTTCGCCGCGCTGGCGCGCGGGTGTAGCTGCCCAGCCTGCGGCAGCGCGCGCCGCTGCGTCCACGGCCGCCGCGGCGTCTTCGAGCGTGGCGTCGGCCACGCTGGCGATTACCTGTTCGGTCGACGGGTCGTACACGTCGATGCGACGGCCCGAGGTGGAGGCGCGCCAGGCGCCGTCGATGTAAAGGTCTGTAGACAGCTTGTTGGCCTCGATGGTCATGCGTCAGCTCCGGATGTGGGTGGAAGGCGGGTTATCAAGATGCGCGAAACGAGCCGCGTCCCGCGTAGGCGGCGGCCACGATGGCGGCGATGCCGTCCTGGTCCAGCGGTCGCGGATTGTTCGTGACCAGGCGCGCGGCCAGCATGGACTGCGCGGCGATCCATTCGAGCTGGTCGGCGCGCACGCCCAGTCCAGCCAGCGTTGCAGGGATGCCGATGCGCGAGAACAGGTCGTAGACATGGCGCGGCGCGCGGGCGGCGAGGCGCGCGGGATCGGTTTCCGTGTCCCCCATCGCCATAGAGATGGCCGCATAGTCCGCGCTGCAGGCCGTTGCGTTGAAATCCATGACATAGGGCATCAGGGTCGCCACGCCTGCGCCGTGCGCCGTGTGCGTCAGCGCGCCGATCGGGTACTGGATGGCGTGGGCCGCCGCGGTGCCCGCCACGCCGAAGGCCAGGCCAGCGGCAAGCGCCGCGGCCATGACCTGACCCCTGGCATGAAGGTCGGAGCCGTCGTCGACGGCGCGGGGCAGATAGGACGCGAGCGCGCGGATGGCAATCAGCGCCTGCTGGTCGCTGAAGGCGTTCTTGCCAACGAATACGCGGGTCTGCGCGATGTCGGCATCCGGACTGCGACGGACCGCGGTCAGGGCCTCGATGGCATGGGTCAAGGCGTCGGCGCCGGCGATGGCGGTCAGTCCCTTGGGGCAGGTCAGCGTCAGTTCAGGATCGCAGATGGCGGTGTGGGGAATCAGGTGCGGACTGGAGACGCCTACTTTCAGATCGCGGGCGCTATCGGCCAGCACGGCGACTGGCGTGACCTCGGAGCCCGTGCCCGATGTGGTGGGCAGCGCGATCACGGGTAGCACCGGGCCGGGCACCTTGTATTCACCGTAGTAATCGGAGGCCTTCCCGCCATGCGTCAGCAGCAGGCTGACGAGCTTGGCCATGTCCAGGCAACTGCCGCCACCCAGTCCGACGATTACCTCTGGCTGGAACGCGCCGTGCGCTGCCACGCATTCGTAGACGCCCTCGACGGGCAGGTCCGGCTGGGTGCGGTCGTACACCTGGACGCGCACGCCGGCGCTTTCCAGCGTGGCCAGCAGTTCGGACATTTCCGCCGTGGCGGCGAAGCGCTCGTCGGTGCAGATCAGCGCGCGCTGGCCCAGGGCGGCTGCGACGCGGCCCAGCGCAAGGCGCTGGCCGTTGCCGAACAGCACGGCGCGCGGTGCGCGCATGATTCCAAACAATTCATTCATTGTGGATCCTTGAAAGGGTGTCTGGGGAAATTCAGGCGGCGCATTGCGCCAGGTCGAGGATGCGGCGCCAGACCTCGTCGGCCAGTTCGATGCCTGCATCCAGCCGCAGGCGGCGTTCGGTGCGCGCCCGATCGCCTGGCACCGCGACGGGCCGCCCGGGCAGCAGGGCAGGGCAGGCGCGGATGTCATCCAGGTAGCTCGTGACGCGGCTGGCAATCCCGCCCGACCCGGCCTCGATCGCGATGAAGACGTCGCCCTTGTTGCATATCTCGCGGGAATCCAGCGTGCCCCTGACGGCATTGCCCAGCGCGGATGCCGTCAGGCTGGCGACCAGCACTTCGAACGCCAGGCCCAGCGCGTATCCCTTGGCTTCACCGAAGGGGGCCAGTGCGCCCGCTTTGGCAGCTTCGGCATCCGTGGTGGGGTTGCCGGCGCCGTCGAGCGCCCAGCCCGGCTCGAGTGGCCGGCCATGGTTGGCGTAGTCGTGGATCTTGCCCATGGCGACCTGGCTGGTGGCCATGTCCAGCACGAACGGTTCGTCCGTGGTGGGTACGCCGATAGCGATCGGGTTGGTGCCGATCAGAGCTTGACGGCCGCCCCAGGGATGGACCAGGGCTTCGCTGGTCGACAGGGCCAAAAGGATCTGGCCTTCGCGCGCCACGCTTTCCGCGTAGAGCGCCAGCATGCCGATATGGTTGTTGTTGCTGACCGCGGCGATGGCGATTCCGGTCTCGCGGGCGCGTTCGCGGATCTGCTCCAGGGCCGCCAGCGCGATCACCGGCCCCAGGCCGCGTTCGCCATCCATGTCCAGGAAAGCTGGGGAGCGCCAGACGGCCGTGCCGCGGGTTTTCGGGTCGGCCACGCCGTTGTGGATGCGTTCGATGATGCGCGGCAGGCGTAGCAGGCCGTGGGACGCGCGCCCGCGCAATTCGGCTTCAAGCAGCAGGTCGGTCTGCGTCGCAGCGTGGTCGGTCGGGGCTCCGGCCAGTTCCAGCGCGCGGATGCAAACCTGCCTTGCCTCCCCCATTTTTATCGTTGTCGTCATAGTGTCGTTAAGTTGTTAAATCCGATCGGATCTGAAATACGATCTGATTTATGCTAACCTCGTAACAAATTGGACGTCAACACATAGTTGGCAAATCGGGTGAAACAACCATGACGACACTCTCTCGCGGTTCCGCAGCCGTACCCTCGACCATGCCCGCGGCCGGCCAGCGCCTGGGCGAGCGCGTGCGGTCGTTGGGCGACGAGGTCTATGAAACGCTGCTGTCGCAGCTCATTTCCCTGAAGATCGCGCCCGGCATGCGCATCGCGGTCGATGCGCTGGTGCGTGAGCTAGGCGTATCGCAAACGCCGATACGCGCCGCGCTGATCCGGCTTGAAACCGAAGGGCTGGTCGTCAAGACGCATCACGTGGGATACAGCGCGGCGCCCATGCCTACGCGCAGGCGTTTCGAGCAGATGTACGAACTGCGCTTGCAGCTGGAGCCATTCGGTGCCGGGCTGGCGGCGCAACGCATGACGGACGCGTCACTGCAGGAACTGGCGGCGCTGTCTGCGGCAATGAGCGCCCCGAGCGCCGATGATGCGCGCGTGGCCTATGGCAAATTCGCCGTGCTGGACGCGCAGTTCCACTCCTGGATCGCGGAGCAGAGCGGCAATGAACTGCTTGCCGAAGCGCTGGCCCGGCTGTACGCGCATACCCATCTGTTCCGGCTGCGCTTCCACTCGAGGGTCACGGAAGAAGCCGTGACCGAGCATGCACGCATCGTGCGGGCGCTGAGCGAGCGTGATGCCGATGGCGCTCAGGATGCCATGCGCGACCACATTCTCAGGTCGCGCGAGCGCATGGCGCCGTACTTCGAAATGTTGGATTAGCGCGCGGCCGGTGCAGCCGTATGCCCGCCCAGGCTGATGCCGTCCCGTATCTTGCGGAACGCGGGCAGGGCTGCCGGCATGTCCTCGGCAGTCGCGGTGCAGCGCATCGCGACGCGCAGCGTCGCGGTATCCAGCAAGGCGTTGTATTCCAGCAGGCGCGTGCCATCCGGTCCTGCGCCCGCGGGCGCGACATAGTCGATGCCCTTGGCGCCCTGCAACTCGAAGCCGCTGCGCTGCTCGGGCGATTCGCCCTGCGCGGCCAGGATCGCTTCGGCCGCAGCCATGCGCTCGGCGGCAGAGAGCGGCGCTTCGGCGCCGGGATGCGTCTTCAGCGATTTGCGCGGCGTGCTGAAGCCGACGCCGCACAGGTAGCCGGCCGCGCCCGCGGCTTGCGGCGCGCCGTTGGCGCGGACGATCTCGACCAGCACGTCGAATTCGTCGGATTTGCCGCTCTTCGCGATCCGATAGGCAGCGGGCACGGTGACGCCGAATCCGCGCGTCCGGTCGGCGTAGCGGCGCTCGGCGTCGCTGACGGGCTCCTCGATCATCTGGAACCGCACCGGCAGCATCAGGATTTCCCTGTCGGCCTGCATGTCGCTGGTGAAGGCGGGCAGCGGGCTGGCGCGCCGGACCATGCGGACCGCGGCCTTGTCGATGGCGACATACCCCGAGGAACTGGCGAGGTCCACCGCGTCGATCTTGCCGTCCCGCAGAACAGTGAGGCGCAGGCGCAGGCTTAGGGGACCGTCAAGTTCGTACGCTTCCCTGGGCATTTCCAGATGGCTTTGCAGTTTGCGCATTGCGCCAGTGGTCCATTCGGCCTGATTCGCAGGGGCGGCGGCGGAAACAGCCGCGGACGCGCAGAGGGCGATCGCTGCCATGGTGCAAGCGCGTATCGGCCAGTTCATGTGGGCAAGTCTCCTGATCGTAGGAACCCGCAAAGGCGGGCGCGTCGGCAGCATAACCCGCTGCTAGCGTGAGCAAGCAGCACCCAGGTCCAGGCTGCTGGCCAACAGATTGATGAACTCGCGCACCTTGGGCGATGAGCGCCGCGGCTGCGGGTACACGGCATACAGGTTTCGCTCCGCGGGCTGCCATTCCGGCAGCAGGGACATGAGACGGCCGTCGGCCAGGTCCTGCGCGACCAGATAAGCGGGCAGCAGTCCGATACCGGCGCCGTTCAGCGTTGCGTCGCGCAGGGTCAGGCTGTTGTTGCTGCGCAGGGGGCCGCTGACATGCACGGTTTGCTTCAGGTCGTCTCGCGTAAAGCGCCATTCGTTGTGGTTGGCGCCGCGCTTATAGATCAGGCACTGATGGCTGGCGAGATCCCGGACGTCCTTTGGGGTGCCCTGGCGTTTTAGATAGGTCGGCGCGGCGACCAGCGCCCTGGGCAGGGTGGCGATGGTCTGGGCGCCCGCCGCGAAATGCTTGGGGGTTGCGCCGATATACAGCGCGACGTCGATGTCTTCGTCCGCCGGGTCGAGATACTTGTCGTTGAGTGTCATTTCAACGGTGACCTCGGGAAAGATCGCGGTGAATTCCGTGATCAGGCGGCCCAGATCCGCTGCGCCGAAGGCGATCGGCGCGCGCACCTTCAGGATGCCCCGTGGCGTGGTCTGTACCTGCCCCGCGGTGCGTTCGGCTTCTTCCACATCTTCGAGGATGCGGGTGCATTTTTCGTAGTAGGTCTTGCCTGCATCGGTGAGCACGATGCGGCGAGTGGTGCGCGCAAGCAGCGGCGTGCCTATGTGGTCTTCCAGCGCAGAAACGTTCTTGCTCACCGAGGCGGTGGACATGTTCAAGCGTGTTGCAGCGATCGTAAAGCTTCCATGTTCGACGACCTTGCAGAAGACATTCATTGCGACCAGGCGATTCATATTCTTTCCCGCAACGAAACCGTTTATTTCCGGCGCGACCCTTTAATTGCGGGGTTTGGCGATGTCAATATCGCGGCTGATTATAGCGACGGAGACAGGCGTGGAACAGAAAAGAACAGACGCTTTGGTGCAGTCGCGAGGGGCGGGAAGGATGAGCAGGAATGCCTTCCTCCAATACGCGGGAATCAGTCCGATATCGACGCGGGAGTAGTAGGCATAAGCGGGGAATCCTGGCATTGGCGACGCAGGATCAGGATCTGCATGGCACCGAAGAAAACTATCTGGCAAAGCTGACCAACCTGTAGTCCGAGGCCGTTCGAACACCGGTTCGCGTGGCGCCGAGAGTTGCAGTGTCCTGGGGCTGGCCTATTGCCGACCACGGCAAACATAACGATTTTCAAAGGGGGTGGTTCATGAAGTATGGAAAGCAATACAGGAAGTGTGGCAAGCAATTCAGGGTCCCGGCGATGTGCGCGGCATTGGCTGTCTATGCCGCGCACTCGCCTGCGGTGTTCGCGCAGTCCAGTCTCAAGTTTTACGGAATAGCGGACACGTATATCGAGTACAAGAGCAACAACATCGATAACAAGAAGCGCGGCGCGTCGGCGGGGCGATCCTCTTCGTCCGGCGGATCCTCGATGCGGATGGGCTCCGGCGGGTTGTCGGGTTCCCGTTGGGGTATGCAGGGAGTGGAGGACCTGGGTGGCGGGATGCAGGCTGTTTTCACGCTTGAAGGCGGCTTGAATACGCATACGGGAACCATGGCCGAGGAGGGACGTCCGTTCAACCGCCAGGCCTTCCTGGGTCTGAACAGCCCCTACGGCATGGTGACTTTGGGAAGGCAATACACCAGCATGTTCAGCCTGTTGTTCCCGATGGTGCCTCAGGCCTACGCGCCGGCCTACGAGCCTTCGGGGGCTCTCTTGGGTGGTGTGCGTCACGACAACTTGGTCAAGTATCGCGTCGGGACGGGGGCGCTGTCGGCGCAGGCGCATTACCAGCTCGATGATGCGGCGGGCACGCGTTATCAGCGGTCGGCCTGGGGCGGGGGAGCGAGCTACCTGTCCGGCCTGTTTGGCCTGGCGGCAGTCTACGACGAGGCCGGCGGCGCAAAGCCGACAACCGCGTCGAACCGGCTGCGCAAGCTGGCCTTGAGCGCTTCCTACGCGCCGGATCCTTGGCACCTGACGGCGGGCTACCGCTGGGCGCAGGACAAGACGGCCCGAGGCAGCTTGAACCAGCGCGACGACATGTGGTGGATCGGAGTCGGGTACCGCCTTTCGCGGGTCCTGCAGGTCACTGCCGCGTTTTACTACGACGACGTGAAGGCCGATGCAGGGGGCGGAAATCCGCCGAATCCTAAACAGCATGTCTTGCAGCTGCTTTACAGCGGGCTGTCCAAGCGCACAGACCTGTATGCGGTCGGCGCCTATGCGCGTAACTCCGCGCTGAACTTTGCGCCGCTTGCCACGCTGCCCCCGGGCAAGGACAGCCAGGCCGCCCTGGCGCTAGGCATCCGGCACAAGTTCTGAGGGCATGGCGCGCCGTGGCGCGTCATGCCGGCTCAGGCCGCTCCCGACGCCAACTCATCGAACAGCAGATCGCCGCCCATCTGTCCGCCCTTGAGCATCAGTTCAATGCCGTCGGTCACAGGGTCATCGCTGCGCGTCAGGCTGACCGTCACGCCGGGCGCCAGCACGCAGCGGAACGCCAGGCCCCAGACGCCCAGGGCCAACGTCGCCTGGCTGGAGGTGTCGCCGCCGGCGATGCCGATGCGCGACAGGGGCGCGCCGGTTTGCGCGCTGGCGCGCACGATATCCGCCACCAGTTGACCGGTGGCGCGGGCGGTCGCGGCGGTCTGATGGGGTGCAAGGGGCTGGGCGGGCCGGTCGGTGTGCGCCAGCACGTTACGCCCCTGGGCCAGCGTGGCGGCGGCCAACTGGGCTTGTTGGGCGGCGTAGGCTGGGTCTTGCAAGAGCCGTTGCGCCTGCAGCGGCTGGAGCTGGTATTGCCGGCACGCGGCGATCTGCCTGGCCGTGACCGGAGACAGGCTGCCGGCGACCGCCAGCACGGGGCCCGAGGCCGGTTGCAGCGGCGCGGCAGCGGCGCTGCCGCCGCCGGCTGGCGTGGCACGGGCCAGCGCCTGCTGCACGCTGCTGGGGCCGACCGCCAGTAACGGCAGGCAGGACGCCGCGCGCCAGATGAGCCGACCGATGATGGCCAGCTGTTCTTCGTCGACCAGGTCCAGCAGCAGCGGTCCGTCGGTGCTTTCGATGACCTGGTCGATCCAGTCGTCCAGCAGCGGCGCATCCGCCGCCCGCCGCAGCCGCGGGTAGGCCGTGTGCGGCAAGGAGCGGATGTCCGCCAAGCCTTGCGCCGCCAGGTGCAGGCGCAGGTCGGCTTCGTGCATGGGAGTGACGGGATGCGCGCTCATGACCGGATGGCGGTCGATGCGGTGGATCTCGGGCGCGGAGCCCGCGCGCGCGAACAGCTGGGCGAAGCTGCAATAGCGGCCGATGCTGGGCTGCCCGCCCACGATAGGCACCAGCGGGTTGGGCATGTGGCGGTGCAGTTCGCGCACGGCGGCGCCGATGCTGCCCACGTGCGGCGCGCTGTCGAAGGTGGAGCAGCATTTGTAATGCAGCACGCGCACGCCCGCACCCGCCATGTAGCGGCCCACGGCCTGCAGTTCGGCCTGCATTTCGGCTGGCGCCATGCCGCGCGCCGCGCCGGCGATGCCAATGGCGTCCAGCGGTCCGGCGCGGCGCAGCTGGTCCGGCGTCGGCACGCCCAGGAACAGCAGGCTGCGCAGGCCGGCGCGCGCGGTTTCGGCCAGCGTATCCGTGGCGCCGGTGAAGTCGTCGCCGTACCAGCCCAGCCGCGGCCGCGTTGCGTCTTGCGCCGCTGAACTCATGCGCGGCTGCCGAAGAACTCGATGGCGCGCCGCAGTTCCGGGGCGTTGCGCGCGTAGTCTTCCAGGCGCTCGCCGTCGCGCATGGCCTGCCAGGCCTGGCGGATGCTGAGCACGCCTGCGGCGGGTCCGTCCGGGTGGGCGAGGATGCCGCCGCCGGACATGAACAGCAGATCGTCGCTGCGCACGGCGGCCCAGGTGGCGGGCACGGTGCCAGCCCATTGGCCGGACGAAAACGCCGGCATGACGGGGTCATCGATCCCGGGAGTCAGCGAGGCCAGGCAGTCGCGCGCGGACTCGACGACTTCGGCGTCTTCCTGGGCGAACTTGCCTTGCAGGCCGTGCACGTGCATATGGTCCACGCCGGCCAGCCGCCATAGCGTCTGGTAAGCCTGGAAGCCCACGCCCAGCATGGGGTGGCGCGACAGCGCGCCGTAACCGTTGCGGTGGCCGTGCAGCGCCAGCGGGGTGCTGCGGCGCAAGGTCTGGATGGCCGAGTAGCCGCAATGGTTCAGGCTGGCCATGACGCAGGAGCCGCCTTCGCGTTCGATCAGGTCGGCGTGGCGGCGCATGGCGTCGGTCTCGTCGCTGATGTTGAACGCCACCATGACCTGCCGTCCGGTGCGCTCGCGGTGCGCGCGCACCACCGCCATGACGGCGGCGACGCGTTGCGCCAGCGGCGCGTGAGCGGGGTTGGCGCAGACCTCGTCGTCCTTGATGAAGTCCACGCCTGCATTGCACAGCTGCGCCGCCAGATGCGCGGTCTGCTCGGGCGACAGGCCGACGTTGGGCTTGATGATGGTGCCTACCAGCGGACCATGCGCCACGCCGGTCAGTTGCCGCGTGCCGGCAATGCCCGCGCGCGGCATGTCGAACTGGGCGCGGTAGTTGGCCGGCAGTTCCATGCTTTCCAGGCGCAGCCCCGTGACTTCGCCCAGGTCGTACAGGTTGCCGCCTACCGTGGCCGCCAGCGTCGGCAGGTTGGCGCCGACGTTGGCGACGGGAAAGGCGATGCGCACGCGGGCGCGCTGGTAGCGGCCAGGCATGCCGCCCGGCTGCCGCGCCAGCCAGGCGTTGGGCAGGCTGGGCGCGGATGCGGACTCCAGGGGTTCGATGGACTCGATCCGCGCCCGGGCGCGGGCGCGCAGTTCGTCGGTTTCGCCCTGCACCCGCGTGAAGGTGCCGCAGGATTGCTCGCCAGCCATGATCTCCGCGACCTTGCCGGGGTCCAGCGGGGTTTCGATCAGGTAGGTGGCGGTAAACGATTGGGAATTCATGGCGGAGGTGGCAGGTAAGGGGATCAGATCCGGTTCAGATCGGGGAAGGGGCGCACGGGGTCCTTGCCGTCCCAATCCCGGGCGCTGTCGCGGATCAGGTCGAACAGGCGGCCCTTGGGACCGGCCACTTCGGACAGCTCGATCACGGTGCCGGGGTGGTACTCGGTGTCGAAGTAGATGAAGCGGCCTTTCTCGCCCACTTCGCCGCTCATCTTGGGCTTGAAGCCCTGCGCCAGCAGGCGCTCCAGGTCGGCGTCGTAGCTTTCGGTCCAATAGGCCACGTGCTGCAGCCCGGTGCGGCCGGCCTGCAGGAAGTCGCGGTACATGGAGGGCACGTCGTTGCGGGTCTGGATCAGCTCGACCTGCACGAAGCCGGAATTCGCCAGCGCCACCGAGTTGTGCGGTTCGTGGCGCTCGCCGTCGTACTGGTAGTTCACGATGGGCACGCGCGGGTTGTAGTACCAGGGCCCCACGCCCAGCGTGCTGCTCCAGTAGTCCATGGCGGCTTCGATGTCGTGCACCACATAACCGAGTTGGCGGATTTCGCCCAGGAAACGACTCATGATGGATTCTTTGCGGGAGAGGTTTGAGGATGTCGGGAGGATGCGGCCCGCTGCGGGCCGCGGACCTCACAGGAAACCGATGGAGAACCAGGGGAAGGCCGCGACGATCACCAGGCCCACCAGCAGCGCGGCGACGTAGCCCCAGATCGGGCCTATGCCTTCGTTGGGATCGACCCGGCTGATGGCGCAGGCGCCGTAGTAGCCCACGCCGAAGGGCGGCGCGAACAGGCCTATGCCCATGGCGAAGATCACGACCATGGCGTAGTGCACTTCGTGCACGCCGGCCTGCGCCGCGATCGGGAACAGCAGCGGGCCGAACAGCACGATGGCGGGTATGCCTTCCAGCACGCTGCCCAGGATGATGAAGGCTACGATGGAGACGGCCAGGAAGCCGTAGCTGCCGCCGGGCATGCCGGCCATCAGCTTGGCCAGGTCGCCGGAGAAGCCGGACTGCGTCAGCGCCCAGGCCATGGCGGTGGCGCAGCCCACGATCAGCATGATGGCGCCCGACAACGAGGCGGTCTCGATCAGCATGGGCTTCAAGCGGGCCCAGTCGAAGCGCCGGTAGATCAGCAGGCCGACCACGGCCGAATACACGATGCCGATGGTCGAGACCTCGGTGGCGGTGGCCACGCCTTCGACGACCGCGGCGCGGATCACGAAGGGCAGGGCCACGGCGGGCAGGGCGATGACGAAGAAGCGTCCGATCTCGCGGGCGCTGAAGCGCTGCGCCAGGCTCAGGTCTTCCTTGCGGTAGCGCCACCACACCACCGAGCACAAGGCCAGGCCCAGCACCACGGCCGGCAGCAGCCCGCCCGTGAAGAGCGCGGCGATGGACACGCCGGTCACCGAGCCGATGGTGATGAGCACGATGGACGGCGGAATGGTCTCGGTCTGCGCGCCGGTGGCCGACAGCAGCGCCACCAGGTCGCCGGGTTTGGCGCCGCGCTTCTGCATTTCCGGGAACAGCACGGGCGCGATGGCTGCCATGTCGGCGATCTTGGATCCCGAGATGCCGGACACCAGGTACATGGCGCCGATCAGCACATAGGACAGTCCGCCGCGCACGTGGCCCAGCAGGCTGGCGAGGAACTGGATCATGGCGCGCGCCATGCCGGTCATCTCGATCAGCGAACCCAGGAAGATGAAGAGCGGCACCGCCAGCAGCATCAAATGCGACATGCCCTCGTCCAGCCGGCCCACCATCACCACCATGGGCGTGTTGGTGGTCAGGGCCAGGTAGGAGAACGTGGCCAGCGCGAACGAAAAGGCAATGGGCACGCCCGAGAACACCGTGGCGGCGACGATGCCCACGAAGAAGATCAGCAGGTTCAGCTTGCCCAGCGTGGCGAAGAGGGGCTGCGCCACCCAGAACAGCGCGACCACCGCCGCGGCTCCCGCCAGCGCCGCCAGCATTTGCGGCGCGGTCTGGGTGCGCAGGAGGCGCAGCAGCGCCACCACCGCCATCAGTCCCATGCCCACCGGAATCGCGGCGGCGCGCCAGGCGTTGCTCAGCTCCAGCGCGGGCGTGATGATGAAGTGTTCTTCATGCGCGTACTCCACGGCGGGCGCCAGGATCAGCGCCAGGAAGGCCAGCGATGCGGCCAGCGCCAGCGTTTCCAGCTGGGCGCGGCGCGCGGGGCTGACGTTGTTGACCAGCGCCGTCATCCGCATGTGTTCGCCGCGCCGCAGGGCGACCACCGCGCCCAGCATCGACAGCCACAGGAACAGGATGGACGCCAGCTCGTCGGACCAGACCAGCGGACTGTGGAAGGCGTAGCGCGCGACGACGCCCGCGAACAACACGGCGATCTCGATCAGCACGATGGCCGCGGCCACGTGTTCGACCACGCTGCCCAGCAGCGCGTCTAGGGCGCCGGCGGCGCGGCGCAGCGGATGGGCCGGCAGCGCCTGCGGCGCGGCGTGGGGAGCGGACAGGGAGGACATGGCGCGTCCTCAGGCCAGCTTGCCGACGGCCTGCTCCAGCAGGGTCCAGGCTTCGTCGCCGAAGCGGCCCTGCCATTCCTTGTAGAAGCCGGCCGCGCGCAATTGCTCGCGGAAGCTGTCGGCCGACGGCTGGTTGAACAGCAGGCCCTTGCCCTCCAGGTCCGACTGCACCGAGGCGTTGAGCTTCTTGATGTCTTCGCGCTGGGCCAGGCCCGCCTCGTTGATGCCGCGCGCCACCACCGTCTTCAGGTCCTGCGGCAGGCCTTCCCACATGCGGCCGTTGGCGATGAACCAGTAGCCGTCCCAGATGTGGTTGGTGAGCGAGCAGTATTTCTGCACTTCGTACAGCTTGGCCACCTGGATGATGGGCAAGGGGTTCTCCTGCGCGTCCACCACCTTGGTCTGCAGCGAGGAATAGACCTCGCTGAACTGCAGGCTGGCGGGGGCGGCGCCCAGGCCCTTGAACATGGAGATCGGCAGCGAGCTGACCGGCACGCGGATCTTCAGCCCTTCCATGTCGGCGGCGGACTTGACCGGCGCCTTGCTGCTGGTGGTCTGGCGAAAGCCGTTGTCCCACATCTTTTCGAAGGCGTAGAGGCGGCGCTGTGCGATGGCGGCGCGCACGTGGGCGCCCAGCGCGCCGTCCATGGCGCTCCAGACCTGGTTGTAGTCCTTGAAGGCGAAGCCCACGGCATTGATCGCCGCCACCGGCACCAGGGTCGCGATGACCAGTGCGGAAGGGGTGAAGAAGTCGATGCCGCCCGAGCGCACCTGGGCCAGCATGTCGGTGTCCCCGCCCAACTGGTTGTTCGGGAAGATCTTGATGTCCACGCGGCCGTTGCTTTCCTTGAGGATGCGTTCGGCGGCTTCCTGGGCGCGGATGTTCAGCGGGTGCGTGACCGGCAGGTTGTTGCCGTACTTGAGCGTGTAGTCGGCGGCGCGGGCGATCAGCGGGAAGCCCGAGGTCAGGGCGACGGCGGGAACCGCGCAAAGGCGGCGCAGGGCGCTACGGCGTGTCAGCAGCTTCATGGTTGTCTCCATAATCTTGGTTATGATGTTTTTTGATGTGCCACAACAGCGCCAGTACCATGCGGCAGAGTGGACAATAGTGAATCGTTGCCAATATCGTCAAACCTGATTAATGATGGATTTTGATGTGAATCGCATGCCTCCCGAACGCAAGCTCGCGCGTCTGGCCGATGTGGCGGAGCGCGCAGGAGTGTCCACCGCCACGGCCGACCGGGTCCTGAACCGCAGGCCCGGCGTGCGCGCCAGTACCGCCCAGAAAGTCTTCAAGGCGGCCATCGAACTGGACTATCTGCCGGAACAGGAGGTCCGTGCGGCCGCGGCGCCGGAACCCTTGCGGCTGGTGTTCCTGCTGCCGCGCGGCAGCAACCGCTACCTGCGCATGCTGGGCGATACCGTGAGCTATGCGCAGGAGCACTTCGGGCCGCTCAACGCCAGGTGCCAGGTCGAGTACGTGGAGAGCTTCAATCCGGATGCGCTGGCGCAGGCCCTGGCCAAGCACGGCAAGCGCGCCGACGGCATCGCCTTCATGGCGCTGGAGCATCCGGCGGTGCGCGAGGCCGTCAACCTGCTGGCGCAGCAGGGCGTGCCGGCGGTGACGCTGATCTCCGATCTGGCCAACAGCGCCCGCGTGGCCTATGTGGGCCTGGACAACCGCGCGGCCGGGCGCACCGCGGGCTACCTGATCGCACGCTTTATCGGGTCGCGCGCGGCGCACGTGGCGCTGATCGCCGGGTCGCGCCACTACCGCGCCCACGAAGAGCGGGAAGGCGGCTTCCTGCAGCTGTACGCCGAACAGTTCCAGGCCATGCAGGTGGTGGACCTGCGCGAAGGCTACGACGACGCGCAGCGCAACTACGAGCAGACCCGCCAGCTGCTGGAGCAGTATCCGCAGCTGGCCGGCATCTACAACATCGGCGGAGCCTCGGATGGCGTGGCGCGCGCGCTGAAGGAAGCCGGGCAGCAACACCGGGTGGTCTTCATCGGTCACGGCCTCACGCCCGACACCCGCGCGCTGCTGATCGACGGCACCATGGACGCCGTCATCACGCAAAGCCCGATGGAGGCGCTGATGAGCTGCGTGCGCATCTTCTGCAACCTGCGCGACAAGCGCAGTCCGATGAACGGGGTGGAGCTGGCGCGCAGCCAGGTGATCTTCCGGGAAAACCTGCCCTAGACGGAAAAGTCGGGAGTAACCCTGACTGCGGGGGCGTTATGCAAACTATGCATAAGCCCGCCGGGCGCGGTCCCTATACTGCCTCGCATTCACTCTGACGGCGCGGCGGTTGCAATGGATCTACGTTGGTTCCAGGATTTCCTGACCTTGGCGGAATGCGGACAGTTCACCACGGCGGCTGAGCTGCGGCATGTATCGCAGTCGGCATTCAGCCGCCGCATCCAGTCCCTGGAAACCTGGGCGGGCGCCGCGCTGATAGACCGCGGCTGCTTTCCCTTGCGTCTGACGGCGGCGGGCGAACAGTTCCGTTCCAACGCCGCCGAAATCGTGCGCAAGGTGGTGGATGCGCGCGGCGAGGCCGGCGTCACCGGCCATGACGGCGCAGTCCTCAGGGTCGCCATGCCGCATTGCCTGGCGACCTCGCACTTCCCGGGCTGGTGCGTCCGCTGGAAGGAAGCGAGCGGGGTCGAGTCGCTGCGCCTGCATGTGGGCAATGTGCATGATTCGGTGGAGTGGCTGGCGGCCGGCGTGGTGGACCTGCTGGTGTGCTTTCGCCACGCCGCGGAAGACATACAGCTGGATCCGCAAGCCTATATGCGGACCGGCATGGAGCCCGACTTCCTGCGGCTGTTCCGCCCCGCCACGATGCCGGTGGACGAGACCGCACTGTACGACGCCGATTCTGCCGCGCGTTACCCCTATGTGTCGCACGCCCAGGGCGCCTATTTCCGGCGGCTGGTCGACCTGTCTTGCGGCGACCTCTTGCAACGCCCCGTCCTGCAGCGCGTCTGCGAAACCGATTTCGTGGACGGCGCCCGCACGCTGGTCAGCGCCGGCGTGGGTTTGGCGTGGCTGCCCGAGTCCAGCGCCCGGGTGTCGGTGGACGCGGGAGAGATCGTGGCGATCAAGGACAGGCGCTGCGCCGTCCCGATGCAGATCTGCATGTATGCGCGCCGCCAGGGACCAGCCCAAGAGCCGGTGGAGCGCGTGTTCAACCTCTATACCCAACGTTGACTGGCCGCGCCCGAAGCTCCCGCCACGGCCGGGAGACGGGCGCGCTCGGCGGCGAGTCCTGCGCAGCACCCCACAAGTACATGAATCCCAAGGAGAAAAGCATGGCACTTTCCATCAAGGCATTGATCGCGGCATTGACGGTTGCAATGGCAGGCCCCGTCGCGGCCCAGCAGCTGGACGGCACGCTGAAGAAGGTCGCGGACACCGGCGCGATCACCATCGGCCATCGCGAGACCTCGATTCCGTTTTCCTATTACGACGGCAACCAGAAGCCTGTCGGCTACTCGATCGACATCTGCAATCGCATCGTCAGCGCGGTGCAGGCCCGTCTGAAGCGCAGCGACATCCAGGTGAAGTATCTGCCCGTCACCTCCGCCACGCGCATTCCGCTGATGGGCAACGGCACCATAGACCTGGAATGCGCCTCGACTTCCAACACCCTGGACCGCCAGCAGCAGGTGGCGTTCTCGGTCACGACCTTCGTCACCGGCAACCGGTTCCTCAGCCAGAAGTCTTCCAAGTTGCGCAGCGTCGACGATCTGAAGGGCAAGGTCGTGGCCTCGACCTCCGGGACCGCGAACATCCGCCAGATCAACGAGCTGAACGAAAAGCGCGGGCTGGGCATGAGGATCGTGCCCGTGAAGGAACACGCGGAAGGCTTTCTGATGGTCGAGACCGGCCGCGCCGCCGCTTTCGTCATGGACGACATCCTGCTCTACGGCCTGATCGCCAACGCCAAGCAGCCGGACCGCTACGAGGTGTCCGACGAGTCTCTGTCGATCGAACCCTACGCCATCATGCTGCGCCGCGACGATCCGCAGTTCAAGGCGCTGGTGGACGACACCATCAAGACGCTCTATGCCAGCGGCGAGTTCCAGGCGCTGTATGACCGCTGGTACCGCAGCCCGCTGCCGCCCAAGGGCATCAACCTGAACGTGGCGATGAGCGAGGCGCTCAAGCGCGTGGTCGCCACGCCCACCGATTCGGGCGATCCCGCCGCCTACCGCTAGGCCCGGAACCTGCCGCAATACGCCGATGCGCGGCCCCGCCCCGGGGGCCGGGACCGCGCGCGGCCTGATCATCGAGAAAAGCATGGCATATCAATGGAATTGGGGCGTGCTGCTGGCCCCGTCGCCCGATGGCGGGCAAACCTATCTGCAAACCCTGCTGGACGGGTTGAGCGTGACGGTCAAGACCGCGGCGCTGGCGTGGCTGATCGCGCTGGCGCTGGGCCTGGCGGTTGGCGTCGCGCGCACGCTGCCCTACCGCGGGGTGCGCGCGGCGGGGGCCGTCTATGTGGAAGTGTTCCGGAACATCCCGCTGATCGTGCAGATGTTCCTGTGGTACTTCGTCTTGCCGGAGCTGCTGCCTGCCGCGGCCGGAGACTGGATCAAGCAGTTGCCCGACGCGTCCTTCTACACGGCGGCGCTGGCCATCGGCATGTACATGTCGGCGCGCATCGGCGAACAGCTGCGCGCCGGGATCGAGGCCCTGCCCAAAGGGCAGCGCAACGCGGGCCTGGCGCTGGGACTGACCTTGCCCCAGCTGTACTGGCACGTGCTGTTGCCGAATGCGCTGCGCACGGTCCTGCCCACCATGACTTCGGATTGCCTGAACACCATCAAGAACACTTCGGTGGCGCTGACCATCGGGCTGGCGGAACTGACCGCCCAGGCCCATGCGATGCAGGAGTTTTCGTTCCAGGTGTTCGAGGCGTTCCTGACCGCGACCATGGCCTATCTGGCGCTCAACCTGATTGTGATCGTGGTGATGCGGGCGCTCGAATACAAGTTGCGCATTCCGGGGCGCGCAGTCGGCGGGCGTGCGGCGAAAGGGGGCAGGGCATGACGGATTTCGACCTTCAAGCCATCGTCGACGCGCTGCCGTACCTGATCCTGTCGGGCCTGCGCTTTACCCTGCTGCTGACCTTCACGTCGACCGTGGGCGGCCTGCTGCTGGGCACCTTGCTGGCGATTGCGCGGCTGTACGGCGGCCGTCTGCTGGCCTGGCCCGCCACGGTGTATGTGAACCTGTTCCGCTCGCTGCCGCTGGTGCTGGTGATCTTCCTGATCTATTTCATCCTGCCTTACGCATTGCAGGCGGTTACGGGGGCTGAGCGGCCCATCGTGCTGGGCGCCATGGGGTCGGCCTTCATTACCTTCATCCTGTTCGAGGCCGCGTATTTCTCCGAGATCATCCGGGCAGGCGTGGGCAGCGTGGGGCACGGCCAGTATGCGGCGGGCAGCGCCCTGGGCCTCACCCACGGACAGGTGCTGCGCAAGGTGATCCTGCCGCAGGCGTTCCGCAACATGCTGCCGGTGCTGCTGACGCAGGTGATCGTCATCTTCCAGGAAACGGCGCTGGTCTATGTCCTGTCGCTCACGGATTTCCTTGGGGCCGCGACCAAGATCGCGCAGCGCGACAACCGCCTGGTGGAGATGTACATGCTGGTGGCGCTGGTGTTTTTCGTGATCTCGTTCACCGCTTCGCGCGGCGTGCGGGCGCTGCGCGCCCGGATCGGGGCCTGAAGCTGTTTCCATGAGGAGTCTACATACATGATCGAGATCGAACAGGTCGGCAAGCGCTACGGCGATCTGCCGGTGCTCAAGCAATGTTCGCTGCGCGTGCGGCGCGGCGAGGTCGTGGTGGTCTGCGGGCCGTCCGGGTCGGGCAAGTCCACGCTGATCAAATGCGTGAACCGGCTGGAACCCTTCGATGCGGGCCGCATCGTGGTCGACGGCACCGACGTCGGCGCGCCCGGCACGGACCTGCCCAAGCTGCGCGCCCGCGTCGGCATGGTGTTCCAGCATTTCGAACTGTTCCCGCATCTGACGGTGCTGGAGAACGTCTGCCTGGGGCAGGTCAGCGTGCTGGGCCGCAGCCGCGCGCAGGCTTTGGAGAAGGCGGCCGCGCTATTGGAGCGCGTCGGCGTGGCGGCGCATGGCGGCAAGCATCCGGGACAGCTTTCGGGCGGCCAGCAGCAGCGGGTCGCGATTGCGCGGGCGCTGGCCATGGACCCGGTGGTGATGCTGTTCGACGAGCCGACTTCGGCGCTGGATCCGGAAATGATCGGCGAAGTGCTGGATGTGATGACGGGGCTGGCGCGCGACGGCATGACCATGATGGTCGTCACGCACGAAATGGGATTCGCGCGCCGCGTCGCCGACCGCGTCGTGTTCATGGAGTCCGGAGAGATCGTCGACGACGCCAGCGCCGAGGCGTTCTTCGGCAACGCCGCGTCGGCGCGCTCGCGCGCCTTCCTGTCCCGCATCATCAGCCACTGATTTCCCTTACCCACAAGAACTTCCATGTCCTCCATTTTCCATATCAACGGCAGTCTTGTTCCGGCCGAGCAGGCCGTCATCCCGGCGCTGGACCGGGGCTTTCTTTTTGGCGACGGCGTCTATGAGGTGATCGCGGTGATCGACGGCCTGCTGCTGGAGTTCGAGCGGCACGCCGCCCGCCTGGCGCGCAGCCTGGCCGAAGTCGGCATCCGCAATCCGCTGCCGCGCGACACGCTGCTGGCGCGTTGCCGCGAACTGGTGCTGCGCAACGGCTTGCGCGAAGGGTCCGTCTATGTGCAGGTGACGCGCGGCGCGGACAGCAAGCGCGACTTCGCTTTTCCCGCCGACGTCGAGCCCACCGTGATGATGTACGTCAGCGAGAAGTCCTTGCGCGTGAATCCGCTGGCGGAATCTGGCGTGCGGGTGGCAAGCGTGCCGGACATGCGCTGGCAGCGGCGCGACATCAAGAGCGTGTCGCTGATCGCCCAGGTGCTGGCCAAGCAGGCCGCGCAGGGCGCGGGCGCGTTCGAGGCGTTGATGGTCGATGCCGACGGCGTGGTGACGGAAGGCTCGTCGTCGAGCGCGCTGCTGGTGGATGCGCAAGGACGGATCGTGGTGCGGCCCTTGTCGCGCGAGATACTGCCGGGCTGCACGCGCGCCGCGGTGCTGGCGTTGGCCGCCAAGCGCGGGGTGGCGGTGGAAGAACGCAAGTTCACGCTGGACGAATGCCGGCGGGCGACGGAGCTGGTGTTGACGTCGGCATTGCACTTCGTGCTGCCGGTCATCGAGCTGGACGGCCAGCCCATCGGCACGGGCCGGCCCGGACCCGTGTGCCGCGAGCTGCGGCAGCTGTATATGGAGTACGCGCTGGCCTCGGCGCTATAGCGGCGCGCGAGCCATGGCGGGCGTATGATTCCGCATAAGGGCTCGCACCCCGTCCGGCAATGGCCGGCACGCCATTGCCTACCTCATCGTATGGTTGCTCTACATCGGCCGCCCGGGCCATTCCGCGGGCGGCCGTGAAGGCGTTGCGCCATGGATCGCTTCCCGTCCGCTGTCCGCGTGGATGGCCCGGACCGGCCCAAGCCAGGCATCAAGGTCCGGTCACCGGCGCGTCACCACGATCTCCAGGTATTCGCTGGGTACGACCATCGTGCCATCGCCAGAGCGGTTATACCGGTCTATTTGCACCATGAGGTCGCTGGTCAGCGTGGCTTGCGCCGCCGGGTCCAATGCGCCGAACGCCTTGAGCAGGGGGCCGTAGTAGGTCTTGAAGACCTGCAGCCAGTGTTCCGGGGAGCGGTAGCGGAACACGAAGTGGCGGGGCTCGGCCTGGATCGACGAGGCATGCGGACCGAACATTTCGTCGATGCGCGCCCGGGTGCCCCACAGCGCCGGCGACTTGACCCCGGCGGGCGGCGGCAGATGCTTGCCGATGGTCTTGAAGACCTGGCCGATGAAACCGTCAGGCGTCCAGTTGGCCAGGCCGATCTTGCCGCCAGCGCGGCAGACGCGGACCATTTCGGCGGCCGCCTGGTCCTGGTCGGGGGTGAACATCACCCCGAAGGTCGAGACGACCGCGTCGAATCCGCCATCCGGGAACGGCAGGGCCTCGGCGTCGGCTTCCTGGAATTCGATCTTCAAGTGCTCGGCGGCGGCGCGTTCGCGGCCGCGTCCCAGCAGCGCTGGCACATAGTCGGTCGAAACGACATCGCACCAGCGGCGGGCGGCGGCCAGCGAGGCATTGCCGTTGCCGGCGGCGACATCAAGCACCTTCTGTCCGGCGCGGACGTCCAGCGATTCGCACAGCTGTTCTCCTACGATCTGCAGCGTGGTGCCGACTACGGCATAGTCCCCGGAAGCCCAGGTGCCCTGCTGGCGTGTCTTCAAGGCGGCCAGGTCGGGCTGCGCGGAATCGCGCACGGGGCTGGTGGCGAGGGAGGAAATGGACATGGTCTGTCTCCGTTAAGGCTCTGTGTATGCGGCAGTGCGCGATGCGGGCCTGCCGGGGAACCGCAACCGGCGCCGCGCGGGTTTGCGTGTGCCGTGCTTCCCGGAATCCAAGTTAAGAGCGGGCCATGGAGGCGGGCGTGGTAGCCGGCGTGGAATCGGCCGAGGGTTCGGCCGGCCCCGCGCAGCCGTCCGGTTCCGTCCCCGGCGGCGAGGTCCGGTTGCGCCTGCTCGGACCCATGGCGATCAGCCGGGCGGGCACGGCCCTGGCGCTGCCGCCGTCGCGCAAGCTGCGCGCGCTCATTGCCTATCTGGCGTTGGCCCCGCATCCCGTGCAACGCGCGCATCTGTGCGAACTGCTGTGGGACGTTCCGAACGATCCGCGCGGCGAGCTGCGCTGGTGTCTCAGCAAGGCCAGGACTCTGCTGGACGAGCCCGGCCGGCGCAGGGTGGAGACCGTGCAGGACACGGTGAGGCTGGACCTCGTCGACTGCCACGTCGACGCCATCGAAATCGGCAGCGCGATGCAGCAGGGCATCGCCCAGCTGGACTGCGGGCGGCTGCAAGCGCTGGCCGCGCTGTTTTCGGGCGATTTCCTCGAGGGGCTGGAGATCGACCGCAACCCCTTTTTCAACAACTGGCTGACCGCGCAGCGCCGGCGTTTGAGGGCCTGCCATGCCGCGGTCCTGGAACATCTGGCGGCCAGCCTTCCGGCAGGGTCGGGCGATACCTTCGCCTGCCTGGATAAGTGGCTGCAGCTCGCGCCCTTCGACCGGCGTGCGCATGAGCTGCTGCTGGGCTTGCTGGCGCAGCGCGGTCAATGGCGCGAAGGCGAGGAGCATCTGGCTGCGGCGGTCCGCGCCTTCGAGGCGGACGGGCTGGACTGGCGGCCCTTGCGCGATACGTGGCGGAATCTGAGGGGGCGGGCAAGCGAGACGCTGCGGCTCGAGGCGGCGCCAGGAGCGGCGTCAGAGGCGGCGTCCGCGGAGCGCGCGGGCCGCGCGTCGATCGCGGTGATGCCCTTCGTGGACCGCTCGGCGCAGGCCGGCGTGCGCGGCGGGCTGGCCGATGGCCTGGCCTATGACATCATCACCCGGCTGGCCAAGCTGCGCAGCCTGTTCGTCATAGCGCAAGGCACAGTGTTCGCGCTGGACCAGCGCAACGTGGGACCCGACGAGGCCGGCCGCACGCTCAATGTGGACTATGTCGTGAGCGGGTGGCTGCAGCGTCGGCAAGACCGCATCGCCGTAGCCGTTGAACTCATAGAAGCCCGGACCGCGCGCATCGTGTGGGCGGACGTCTACGACCGGCAGCTGGACGATGCCCTGTTGGCCCTGGACGAAATCGGCAACCGGATCGTGGCCGCCATCGACATCGAAATCGAGGCCGCCGAGCGCAACCGGGCCATTCTGAAGCCGCCGAACTCCCTGGACGCCTGGCAGGCCCATCACCGCGGCCTGTGGCATATGTACCGCTTCAACCGCGCCGACAACGAGCAGGCGCGGCACTTTTTCGAGATGGCCTTGAGGCTCGATCCGACGTTCTCGCGGGCCTACGCGGGCTTGTCATTCACCCATTGGCAGGACGCGTTCCAGCGTTGGGGCGAGCAGGCGCCGGCCATCGACATGGCGTTCGAAGCCGCCGGCCAGGGCCTGATCGCCGATGACCGCGACCCGGCGGCGCATTGGGCCATGGGCCGGGCGCTATGGCTGCGCGGCAGCCAGGATCAATCGCTGGCCGAGTTGACGCGCGCCGTGGATTTGAGCCCGAATTTCGCCCTGGCGCACTACACCCTGGGCTTCGTCCATTGCCAGTCGGGCGACGCCGAGGCCGCGATAGGCTCGTCCGACCATTCGCGCGACCTGAGCCCGTACGACCCGCTGCTGTTCGGCATGCTGGCCGTGCGCGCATTGGCGTTGGTACGCCTGGGCCGGTTCGAGGAAGCCGCCGGCTGGGCGCTGAAGGCGGCGGCCCGCCCCAACGCCCATGTGCACATCCTGGCGATCGCGGCCTGCTGCCTGGCGATAGCCGGCAAGGACGATGAGACCTCCGGCCTGCTGGCCGCGATCCGCAAGACGCATCCCTCATACTGCGTGGACGACTTCCTGGCGGCCTTCCGCCTGGCCGGAGATGCCGAGGCGCTGTTCAGGACGGGCGCCCGGCGCATCGGGCTGGGCTGAGCCGGCGGCGTTGCGTTTCAGGCGATCTCCACCGCATCGCCGTTCAAGCGCGCCCGCCAGGTCCGCAGCCGTTGCTCCGGGTACTGCACGCACGCGCCGTCGGCGAGCCGGAAGTGTTGCTTGTAGAGCGGCGAGGCCACGACGAGTTCGCCGCCTACGTGGCCGACGATGCCGCGGCCGATGACGTTGGCGCCGGACTTGGGGTCGCGGTTATCGATCGCATAAACGCCGTCGCCCGCGGCTTGCGGCACGTAAAACAAGGCAATCTGCGCGCCATCCACCAGCGCCACCACGCCGGAATTTGGCACCAGATCCTGGCGCCGGCAAACCGGTCGCCAGTCTTGGGGTTTGTGGATCAGGGCGTCCATCAGGCAATCTCCTCGGTAATGGCGATGACGCGCGCGGGAGCGGGTCGGGGCTGGCCGCGTTCCTGCACGAACCGGATGCCGGGGTCGGCGCTGGCGTCGTTGACGAAGGTGCGGAAGCGCTTGAGCTTTTCCGGATCGTTCAGCGCGTTGGCCCATTCGCATTCGTAGCGGTCGACCACCAGCTGCATCTGCGCTTCCAGCTCCGCGCACAGGCCCAGGCTGTCCTCCAGCACCACCTGCTTCAGGTAGTCCAGGCCGCCCTCCAGCGATTCGCGCCAGACCGAGGTGCGCTGCAGCTTGTCGGCGGTGCGGATGTAGAACATCAAGAGGCGGTCTATGGTGCGGATGAGGGCGGCGTCGTCCAGGTCGGTGGCGAACAGCTCCGCGTGCCGCGGGCGCATGCCGCCGTTGCCGCAGACGTAGAGGTTCCAGCCGTTTTCGGTGGCGATGACGCCGATGTCCTTGCTTTGCGCCTCGGCGCATTCGCGGGTGCAGCCGGATACTGCGAACTTCAGCTTGTGCGGCGAGCGCAGGCCCTTGTAGCGGTGTTCGATGTCCAGCGCCATCTTGACGCTGTCCTGCACGCCATAGCGGCACCAGGTGCTGCCCACGCAGGACTTCACCGTGCGGGTGGACTTGCCGTAGGCATGGCCGGTCTCGAACCCGGCGGCGATCAGTTCCGCCCAGATTTCCGGCAGCTCGTGCAGTTGCGCGCCGAACAGGTCGATGCGCTGGCCGCCGGTGATCTTGGTGTACAGCTGGTACTTCTTGGCGACCGCGCCGATGGCGATCAGGCCGTCGGGCGTGATCTCGCCCGCGGGTATGCGCGGCACCACCGAATAGGTGCCGTTCTTCTGCATGTTGGCCATGAAGGTGTCGTTGGTGTCCTGCAGCGGCACCAGATGGGGATCCTGGATCGGGCGGTTCCAGCACGAGGCCAGGATGGAGCCCACCGCGGGTTTGCAGATGTCGCAACCCTGCTGGCCGCGCCCGTGGCTGGCCAGGAGCTCGTCGAAGGATTCGATGCCGTTGACGCGCACGATGGCGTACAGCTCCTGGCGCGTGTGGGGAAAGTGTTCGCACAGGCTCTTGTCCACGGCCACGCCGCGGCTGGCCAGTTCGTGTTCGACCACCTGCTTGAGCAGGCTGGCGCAGCCGCCGCAGCCGGAAGCCGCCTTGGTGCAGCCCTTGACCGCGGCCAGGTCGGCACAGCCGCCGTCGATCGCGGCGCAGACCGCGCCCTTGCTCACGTTATGGCAGGAACAGATGGTGGCGGCGGCGGGCAGCGCATCCACGCCCAGGAGCGGCGCACCCTGGCCCTGCGGCAGGATCAGGCTGGCCGGGTCCGCGGGCGGCGCGATGCCGTTCTGCACGTATTGCAGCAGCGTGTCGTAGTAGCTGTTGTCGCCCACCAGCACCGCGCCCAGCACGCGCTTGCCGTCGGCGGACACCACCAGGCGGCGGTAGCCGGCGCCGGCTTCGTCGATGTAGCGGTAGCTGCGCGCGCCGGGCGTGGCGCCGTGGGCGTCGCCGATCGAGCCCACGTCCACGCCCAGCAGCTTGAGCTTGGTGGACATGTCGGCGCCGCTGAATGTCTGCTGGCCGCTGCCGCACAGCGCCGCCGCCACCGTGCGCGCCATCTGGTAGCCGGGCGCCACCAGGCCGAACACGTTGCCGTTCCAGGCCGCGCATTCGCCGATGGCGTAGATGTGCTCATCGCTGCTGCGGCACTGATCGTCGATGGCCACGCCGCCGCGCTCGGCTAGCGTCAGCCCGGCCTTGCGCGCCAGCGTCACCTGCGGCCGGATGCCGGCCGAAAACACGATCAGGTCGGTTTCCAGCGGCGCGCCTTCGGCAAAGCGCATGCGGTAGCGGTACTGCGTGCCGGGCTTGATGTCCTGGGTGGCGCGCGACAGGTGCACGCCCACGCCCAGCGCCTCGATGCGCGCCTTGAGCGCCGCGCCGCCTTGCTCGTCCAGCTGCACCGGCATCAGGCGCGGCGCGAATTCGACCACGTGCGCCTCCAGCTTCAGCGACTTCAGCGCATGGGCGGCTTCCAGCCCCAGCAGGCCGCCGCCCACCACCACGCCGCGGCGCGCGCCGTGCGCAGCCGCGCGGATCAGGTCCAGGTCGTCGAGCGTGCGGTACACCAGGCGCGATGCGCCTTCCGCGCCCGTGATCGGCGGCACGAAGGGGTAGGAGCCCGTCGCAAGTATCAGTTTGTCGTAGGCGCCGCGGCCGCGCGCGGTCACGATCTCGCGCCGGCGGCGGTCGATCTCCAGCACCGGCGTGCCCAGGTGCAGGGTCACGCCTTCCTGTTCATACAGCGCCGCGTCGCCCAGCGCCATCGATTCGGCGTCGCGTCCGTTCAGGTATTCGGACAGGTGCACGCGGTCGTAGGCGCGGCGGCTTTCTTCGCCGTAGACGTGGATGCGGTAGCGCGCAAGCGCGCCGCCGGCGATGAGTTGTTCGACGCAATGGTGGCCCACCATGCCGTTGCCGATGACGACGAGGGTCTGCAGAGAATCGGATGAGGCCGCTACTTTCATGGGATGTCCCCGTGGGCTTGGGTATTCGGGTTTCAGAAAACGCAAAGGCGCCCTGGACCTTGCGGTCGGGGCGCCATTGCCGTTACTGCTCTAGTTGTCTCGCCGGCCTTGCGGCCCGCGCATGAATCATCAAGCAAAGTCCATGCCAGGGATGCCGGCGGTCAGCGGCGCGAGTGGGCGCGCCGGGCGCTTCATAGGGAAAGCGGCCTCAGGATCGCTTTTGCGGCCGCGTCGCGCGTCGCACCGCCTCGGCCGGCGTGCATCAAGGCGGTGCATATTCCTGTGCGGCGCCGCACCCGTTTGGCGCAGCGCAGCGGTCTAGGCAAACGCCGCCTGGACGGCGGCGAAGGCAGCGGCGACCAGGGGATCGCTGCGGCGGGAGGCCTGGGTGATGAAGGCGAGTTCGGCCTGGATCGCCAGGCCCTTGACCAGCACCAGCCCGCTGGCCTGGGATTCGCGCAGCGCGACGGAGTCGCGCGCCAGCGACAGGCCCACGCCCGAGCGCACCAGGTCCAGCATCGACGCTTCCTGGTCCACTTCGGCCACGGCGTTGGGCGCGACGCCCAGCGCGTCGAACTTGTCGGACAGCAGCCGGTGGTGCACCGAATCCGGCGGCGTCCAGATCCAGGGCAGGGCGGCGATCGCGGCCCAGTCGCGGCCGGCCACCTGCGCGCCCCAGCCCTTGGGAGCCACGACGAAATAGGCGAAGGAGGCGAGCGGCATTGCTTCAAGCCCGGCGGGCGCCGCGTCACGTCCTTGCGGGCCGAGGGAAAAACCCACGTCCAGTTCGCCCGCCCGTACCTGTTTCGCCACCGATCCGGACATGCCGTGGCGCAGGGTGGGGCGGATCTTGGGATAGTGCTCCACCAGGTATTGCAGCGTGGCGCCCAGGCGCAGGAATTCCGGATCGAGGATGGTGCCAATGCGCAGATCGCCCTGGACGGTGTCGCGCAGGGCGCCCAGGGCGCGCTGGAAGTCGTCCAGCGCGTCCAGGATGCGCTGCGCGGAAGGCAGCAGCGCGCGGCCGTCGGCGTTGGGCGCCAAGCCTTGGGCGGTGCGCGAGAACAAGGTCAGGTCCAGCGATTCCTGGAAGTTCTTCAACTGCAGGCTGAGCGCGGGCTGGGTCAGGTGCAGATGCTCGGCCGCGCGCGTCAGGTTGCCCTCGCGGGCCACGGCGGCAAAAGTGCGGATGTGCTTCAGGTCCATGGGGCGATTCCCGGAGTAGGCGGCGAGCAAAAGGGGCTGAGCATTATTTAAGTTGCTTATAAACCGTTTTTCAACAATTCATTGGACAGTTCCACCCGGCTGCGCGAGAGTCACGGTAGATGCCCGGCGCGCGCAAGGTCGCCAGAGCCGGGTCGGCTCACCCAGTCCGCAGGCGTACCGCCCCGGCAAGAAGATAAGAAGAGCTTATGGAGACATACGACTACATCATCGTTGGCGCGGGCTCGGCCGGCTGCGTGCTGGCCAACCGCCTGAGCCGCGACCCTGCCGTGCAGGTGCTGCTGCTGGAAGCCGGTGGCCGCGACAACTACCACTGGATCCATATCCCCGTGGGCTACCTGCATTGCATCGGCAATCCCAGGACGGACTGGATGTACCGCACCGCGGCGGAAGCCGGTCTGGGCGGCCGTTCCCTGATCTACCCGCGCGGCCGCGTGCTGGGCGGCAGTTCATCGATCAACGGCATGATCTACATGCGCGGCCAGCGCCAGGACTACGAGGACTGGGCCGAACTGTCCGGCGACCCCGCCTGGGGCTGGGACCAGGTGCTGCCGGTGTTCAAGCGCAGCGAGGACTATCACCGCGGCGCGGACGAATTCCATGGCGCAGGCGGCGAATGGCGCGTGGAATCGCAGCGCCTGCGCTGGGACATCCTGGAAGCCTTTGCCGGCGCGGCCGAGCAAGAGGGCATTCCGCGCGTGCAGGACTTCAACCGCGGCGACAATTTCGGCTGCGGCTATTTCGAAGTGAACCAGCGCGGCGGCTGGCGCTGGAATACCGCCAAGGCATTCCTGCGGCCGGTGCAAAAGCGTCCGAACCTGCGCGTGATGACGGGCGCCCATGCCGAGCAACTGGTGTTCGAGGGCAAGCGCTGCGTCGGCGTGCAGCTGCGCCGCAACGGCCAGAGCGCTACCGTACGCGCGCGCCGCGAGGTGGTGCTGGCGGCTGGCGCGGTCAACACGCCGCACCTGCTGGAACTCTCCGGCGTGGGCGAGCCCGCACGCCTGCGCGAAAGCGGCATCGCCTTGCAGCACGCCTTGCCGGGCGTGGGCGAGAACCTGCAGGACCATCTGCAACTGCGCGTCATCATCCAGGTGCAGGGCGTGAAGACGCTGAACCGCATCGCCTCCACCTGGTTGGGCAAGGCCGGCATCGGCCTGGAGTACCTGCTCAAGCGCAGCGGCCCGATGAGCATGGCGCCGTCGCAGCTGGGCGCGTTTGCCAAGTCGGATCCGAACCAGGCGCGCGCCAACGTCGAATTCCACGTGCAGCCGCTGTCGCTGGGCGCGTTTGGCGAACCGCTGCATGGCTTTGACGCCTTCACCGCCAGCGTGTGCAATCTGCGGCCGACCTCGCGCGGCAGCGTGCATGCGCAGGGGCCGCAGGGCGCGCCGGCCATCACGCCCAGGTATCTGAGCACCGAGGAAGACCTGCGCGTGGCGGCGGACTCGATCCGCCTGGTGCGGCGGATCGCGGCGGCGCCGGCCTTGCAGCGCTACCAGCCGCAGGAGTGGCTGCCGGGACCTGCGTTCCAGACGGACACCGAGTTGCGGGAAGCTGCCGGCAAGATCGGCACCACCATCTTCCATCCGGTAGGGACCTGCGCGATGGGACGCGACGCGGACGGCGGGGCGGTGGTGGACGCGCGGCTGCGCGTCCATGGCCTGGAGGGCCTGCGTGTGGCCGACGCCTCGGTGATGCCTTTGATCACGTCGGGCAACACCAATTCGCCGACCATCATGATCGCGGAGCGGGCCGCCGACATGATCCGCGAGGACGCTGCAGGGCGCTGAATCTACCGTGGGCGCGGCAGAAAAGAAAGCCGCCCTTAAAGGGCGGCTTTCTGGCGATGGCGTCGCCGTGTTCAGCGCAGCGAACGGTACATTTCCTGGCGTTGCGGGTGGGTCAGCATCACTTGCCAGAGCTGGCCCTCGCGCGAGCGGAAAAAGCCCGCGCAGCACATCAGGTAGTACTTCCACATGCGGTAGAAGCGGTTGCCGTAGCGCGATTCCAGTCCGGGCCAGGCGCGTTCGAAGTTGTCCCACCACGCCATCAGGGTACGGTCGTAATCGGCGCCGAAGTTGTGCCAGTCTTCAATGATGAAGCGGCCTTCCACGGCGGCGGCGATCTCGCGCGCGGACGGCAGCTTGCCGTTGGGGAAGACGTAGCGGTCGATCCAGGGATCGGTGCTCTGGCTGGTGGAGGCGATGCCGATGGTGTGCAGCAGGAACACGCCGTCCGGCGCCATCAGGCGCTGCACGTTGCTGAAGTAGGTGTCGTAGTTCTTGGGGCCGACATGCTCGAACATGCCCACCGATACCACCTTGTCGAAACTACCCTGCAGGTCGCGGTAATCCTGCAGCAGCAGTTGCACGGGCAGGCCCTGGACCCTTTCCTGCGCCAGGGCCAGTTGCTCCTTGGACACGGTCACGCCGGTGACCTTGACGCCATAGCGTTCGGCGGCAAAGCGCGCCAGTCCGCCCCAGCCGCAGCCGATGTCCAGCAGCGTCTCGCCTTCGCGCAGCTGCAGCTTGCGGCAGATCATCTCCAGCTTGGCCAGTTGCGCTTCTTCCAGCGTCTGGGCGTTTTCCCAGTAGGCGCAGGAGTAGATCATGCGGCTGTCCAGCATGGCCTCGAACACGTCGTTGCCCGCGTCGTAATGCTGTTCGCCGACCTCGAACGCGCGGTTCTTGGACTGCAGGTTGAACAGCTTGTGGCGCAGGTGCTCGGCGATCAGCTTGACGCGCGCCAGGCCCAGCGCCGCCGACCCCATGTCGGCGCGCAGCAGGCGGGTGAACAGTTCGTCGAGCTGGTCGCAGTCCCATTCGCCGTCCATGTAGGATTCGCCCAGGCCCAGCGACCAGCTGGCGAAGACGCGCTCGTACATGTGCTTGTCATGAACCTGTATGTCCCAGGGGCGGTTGCCGTTGATGCGGACATCGGCGCGGGCCAGGACGTCCTGGAGCACTTTGGGAGGTTCGGGGGGAGGGGAACTGGCGGATTGATGGCCGGCGGCCAACGGCGAGGAAGGACTGCTCTGCTGCATACGGACTCCATATCAATTTTGGGATGACTGATCTGGCAATGCTTGAAACTTCCGAGTCTGATCCTAACAGGTCCGCAACTCCAATTTAATGATTGGATCGCCTCGATAGGCAAAGGCACCCCGCGGTGCGTGGAGGTGGGGGCGGCGATCCGGATGCAAGGATCGTAGCGACGACCGGGCCGATAGTCCAGAACCCCACCGCCGGGTGTTGCGGCGGCGCAGCCTGCCGTCCTATAAGATACCGGCCTGGCGCGCCTTCGCCATGGCGCGCAACGACTCGTGGAGTGTATCGATGGTGGACGCCAGCCTGGAACCCCGTTTGGATTTCGTCACATGCGCCAGCCCGGCGGGCCTGCACCGCATGGCCTACTGGGAATGGGGCGACCCGGGCAACGACCAGGTGCTGGTCTGCGTACATGGCCTGACCCGCAGCGGGCGGGACTTCGATACGCTGGCGCGGCGGCTGGCGGGGCGCTATCGCGTGGTCTGCCCGGACGTGGTGGGACGCGGCCGTTCCGACTGGCTGGCCAATCCCGCGTTTTACACGGTGCCGCAGTACGTCTCGGACATGGTGACCCTGCTGGCGCGCCTGAAGCCGGCGCGGCTGGCCTGGGTCGGTACGTCCATGGGCGGGCTCATCGGCCTGGCGTTGTCGGGCGCGGCGGTGTTCGCGCGCGCCATGCTGGCCATGCGCCCGCACGCGGGCATGCTGCCGCCCGAGCAAGGCTTCCACCTGGACAAACTGGTGCTCAACGACGTCGGGCCTCGTCTGGAGACGGGCGCCCTGGCGCGCATCGGCCAGTATGTGGGCGAGCCGGGCGAGTTCGCGAGCTTCGAAGAGGCCGTGGCCACCATGCGCGCCAACTCCGTCACGTTCGGCCCGCATACCGACGCGCAGTGGGCGGACCTGGCGCGCTATCTGTATCCCCAGCAGGGCGACAAATGGGTCAAGCATTACGACCTGGCGCTGTCGCAGGCCCTGGCCGCGCAGACTCCCGAGGAACTGGCGGCCGGCGAACAGATCCTGTGGCGTTCGTATGATTCCCTGCCGTGTCCCGTGCTGATCGTGCGCGGCGCGGAATCCGACTTGCTGACGCGCGCCACCGTCGAGGAAATGCTCAAGCGCAATCCGCGGGCGCAGGCCCATGAAGTGGCCGGCGTGGGCCATGCGCCCACCTTGATCTCGGACGAGCAGGTGGATCCGGTCGCGTCCTTTCTGCTGTCCTGACCGCGCCGTAAACAAGGGACGGCTCGGCGCTATCCACGCTGCCGGGCCTTCTCTACAATAGCTGGATGAACGCGCGCACATTGAATATCGACCTGCACTGCCATTCCACCGTCTCGGACGGCGCCCTCGCGCCGCGCGACGTGGCGCAGCGCGCGCATGCCAACGGCGTGGACGTCTGGGCCCTGACCGACCACGACGAAATCGGCGGCCTGGCCGAAGCGGCCCGCGCGGCGCGCGAGCTGGACATGGACTTCGCCACCGGCGTCGAGATCTCCGTGACCTGGGCGGGCGTCACCGTGCACATCGTGGGCCTGCGCTTCGACCCCGAGAACGCCGCGCTGGCCGAAGGCCTGCGCAAGACCCGCTCCGGCCGCGCCGAACGCGCCAAGCGCATCGGCGAACGCCTGGCGGAAATGGGCATGCCCGGCGCCTACGAAGGCGCGCTGCCGTTCGCAGGCAACCCCGAACTCATCAGCCGCACGCACTTCGCGCGCTATCTGGTCGAAGCCGGCTATTGCCCCGACGTGCAGACCGTGTTCACCAAGCACCTGGGCGACGACCGCCCGGGCCACGTACCCATGCAGTGGGCCACGCTGGCGGAAGCCGTGGGCTGGATCCGCGGCGCGGGCGGCATCGCCGTCATCGCGCATCCCGGCCGCTACAAGTACACGCCGCTACAGTTCGCCGCGCTGTTCGACGAATTCCTGCAGCTGGGCGGCCTCGGCATCGAGGTCAACACCGGCAGCCATACCCCGGAAGAGGCCCGCTATTATGCGGATGTGGCGCGCCGCTATGGATTCCTGGCGTCGCGCGGTTCGGACTTCCATAGTCCGAAGGAAAGCCGGGTGGACCTGGGCCGCTTGCCGGCGCTGCCGCCCGACCTCAAACCGGTCTGGCACGACTGGTTCTGACGCAGGCGGCGGCCATGTCGCCAGCCCTTGCACACAATCGACTGTAATCGCGCCCGACCGGCGCAACCGCCATGAACAAAGCCTTTGTCAAAGAGTCGGACAACGAGGACGACGACGATCTGCCGCAAGCCCAGGCGCTGCCTGCCGGCACCAAGAACTACATGACGCCCGGCGGCTACGAGCGCCTGCGCAGCGAGCTCACGCACCTGATGAACGTGGAGCGCCCCTCTGTCGTGCAGGTGGTGTCGTGGGCCGCGTCCAACGGCGACCGTTCCGAGAACGGCGACTATCTGTACGGCAAGAAGCGCCTGCGCGAGATCGACCGCCGCATGCGCTTCTTGACCAAACGGCTGGATATCGCCGAAGTGGTCGATCCGGCCGCGCAACCCAACCGCGACCAGGTGTTCTTCGGCGCCACGGTGCTGTATTCGGACAAGGCTGGCGAGGAACACAACGTGACCATCGTGGGCGTCGACGAGGCCGAGCCGCTGGCGGGCAAGATCAGCTGGATCTCGCCGGTGGCGCGCGCGCTGATCAAGGCCAAGGAGGGCGACACCGTGGTGCTGCGCACGCCCGGCGGTATCGAAGAGCTGGACATCCTGGAAGTCAGCTATCCCGCATGAAAGAAAACGGGCGCCAGCTTGTGGCTGGCGCCCGTTGGTGGGCGGGATCTGACGTCCCTGCCTCGGTTGGCGGCTTGCGCCGCCGTTCCCCTGGGGCTTGCTGCTTGTTCTGGCGGGCTTACTTCTTGCGGCTGGCGATCGACTTTTCAGCCAGGTTCACCAGGTCTTCGCCGATCTGCTTCTTCCACTTGTCATAGACCGGCTTGGTCACCTTGACGAAGGCCTCGTGGTCCGCCTGCGACAGCGAGGTCACGGTCACGCCGTGGCCGGCGATTTCCTTCAGCAGCGACGGGTCTTCAGGCGTCACGCCCTTGCGCGCGATCACGATCTGCTGCTTGCCGGCGTCCAGCGCGGCCTGGCGCACGATGTCGCGGTCCTTCTCGGACCAGGAATTCCACACCTCGCGGTTGACCACGAAGATCAGCGGGTCGGCCACATAGTTCCACAGCGTCAGGTACTTCTGGCCGACGGTGTAGAGCTTGGAACCGGTGTAGATCGACAGGGGATTTTCCTGGCCGTCCACTGCGCCGCTGGCCAGCGCCGGCTGGGCATCGGCCCAGCTCATCTGCGTGGGGTTGGCGCCCAGCGCGGTGAAGGTGTCGATGTACAGCGGCGAGCCCACCACGCGCAGCTTCAGGCCCTTCATGTCTTCGGGCTTCTTGATCTCGTGCTTGGAATTGCTGAGCTGGCGATAGCCGTTTTCACCCCAGGCCAGCGGCACCACGCCGGCTTTCTCGATGAGCTTGAACATCTCCTTGCCCACGTCGCCCTGCACCAGCGCATCGATGGCGGCATAGTCGGGCATCAGGAAGGGCAGGGAGAACAGGTTCAACTGCTTGACCTGCGGCGACCAGTTGATGGTGGAGCCCACGGCCATGTCGATCACGCCCTGGCGGATGGCGGTGAACTCGCGCGTCTGGTCGCCCTGGACCAGCGACGTGCCGGGATAGACCTTGATGTTGATGCGGCCCTGGGTGCGCTCGCGCACCAGGTTGGACCAGATCTCGGCGCCCTGGCCCCAGGGGAAGGTGGTGCCGACCACGATGGAGAGCTTGTACTCGGACTTGTAGTTCTGCGCATGCGCGGGCGCCATGCCGACGACGGCAGCCGCGCACAGGGCTGCTCCGATCAGGTTGCGGAATTTCATGTTGCGTCTCCTCTCTTTGCGTGTCTGTTGTTGTAATGAATACCGGTACCGCCGGCCTTGGGGGCGCCCCTTGAGGTCGCCCCGTTCGGCCCTTTCAATAACCCAGCTTCTTGGGCAGCCACAGCGCCAGCTGCGGGAACACCAGCACCGCGACCAGCACCAGGAACATCGCGCCCAGCAGCCACACCACCCAGCGCACCGTGGACTCCATCGGCACGCGCGCGATGCGGCACGACACCATCAGGTTCACGGCCAGCGGCGGAGTGAACTGGCCCAGGGCGACCTTCAAGGTCAGGATCACGCCGAACCACACCGGATCCCAGCCATAGGCGTTGGCGATGGGCATGAGCAGCGGCACGAAGATCAGGAAGATGGAAATGCCGTCCAGGAACATGCCCACCGTCATCAGCAGCAGGATCAGCAGCGCCAGCACGCCCCATTCGCCCAGGCCGGAGTTGACGATGGCGTGGGTGATGGGATCGATCACGCTCAGCGTGGACAGGGCCCAGGCGAAGATGCCGGCCAGCGTCACCACCAGCATGATGACGGCGGAAAGCTCGGCGGCTTCGCGCAGGATGGTGTACAGGTCGCGCAGCTTGATGGTGCGGTGGATGAACATGCCCACGAACAGGCCGTAGAACACCGCGACCACGGCCGCTTCGGTGGGCGTGAACCAGCCCATGCGCATGCCGCCCAGGATCAGGACGGGTGCGGCCAGGCCCCATGAGGCTTCGCGCAGGCTGGCCCAGAAGGGCGGGCGGGGCAGGTGGGCTTCGAGCGCGCCCATCTTGTGCTTGCGCGCCAGCCACACCGCCGGAACGATAAGGGCGATGCCGGCCAGGATGCCGGGGATCATGCCGGCGGCGAACAGCGCCGGCACCGAGGCGCCGGGCACCAGCACCGAGTAGATGATGAAGGCCACCGAGGGCGGGATCAGGATGTCCGTGGCGGCGCCGGCCGCGACCACGGCGGCCGAGAACGAGCCCGGATAGCCGGCGCGCGACATGGCGGTGATCATCACCGCGCCCACCGCTGCGGCACAGGCCGGGCCGGAGCCGGAGATGCCGCCCAGGAACATGGCCACCGCGATCGACACCAGCGGCAGCATGCCCGGGCCGCGGCCGACGATGGCAATGGCGAAATCCACCAGCCGCTTGGCCACACCGGAGCGGTCGAAGATCGAGCCCACCAGCACGAACATGGGGATGGCCAGCAGCGGATACTTGGCCAGGCCGGCGTAGAAGTTCTGCGGCACGGTCAACAGGCCATACCAGGGCGTGTCGAGGTTGGACAGCACGATGGCCACGGTCCCGCCCAGGCCCAGGGCCACGCCGACCGGCACGCCGATCAGCATCAGGACGATGAAGACGATGAAGAGGATGGCGGCGATCATTGCTGATCCTGCCCGGCGGCGCGTCCGCTCTTGGCGATGCGGCGCAGCGTGCCGATGGTGCGCAGCGAGATCGCCGCGGCCATCACGGGCAGCCAGATCGAATACCACCAGGTCGGCACGCCGATGGCGGGCGAGGTCTCTTCGTAGATATATTCGTCGGCAACCAGCTTCACCGACAGCACGGTCAGCAGCAGGAAGAAGGCCAGCACGCAGCCGTTGGAGATCAGCGCCATGATGCGCTGGCGGCGCGGGGAGCCGGAGTCCGCCAGGATCTCGATACGTATGTGGTGGTTGCGCACGAAGGCGACGCTGCCGCCCGCCATGGTCAGCACGATCAGCAGGAACACCGAGATTTCTTCCGTCCAGGCGAAGGACTGGTCGGTGAAATAGCGCACCAGCACGTTCAGGAAGGTGATGATGGCCAGGGTCGCCAGCAGGATCACGGCCAGCCAGTCCTCGATGGCCAGCGGTACTTTGACTGCGGGATCTGTTTCTGCGGGAATGATCGGTTCGACAGGCTCGGCGGGGGCTTCGGGGCGGGACATGTGAGGCAGCGGCCGGCGCGCGGGTAGGCGCCATGCGTTAATGGGGGTCGCTGCATCCTACCGTCGCGCCGTGGGACCGGAAGTTCGTGTTTTCCCGCGGTGCGGGATGATCGCAACATGTTGCGACGCAATATAAAACCGCAGGCAGGGCGCCGGGCGGTATTAGGAAAGATTCGCAGCGGCGCGGAGTTGGCGCGGATGCTGCTTCGCACCATCCCGGTGCGCGGCCTTCGGAATTCTTTTGTAACAATGGCCGAAACAGGGGCGTTCGGGATCGATTGAACAACGGCTCCGGGAAAACCCCCTAAACAGGTAAAATCTCTTTTTGCTCTCCTCTCTTTATACGGCGCCCGCATCGTGTCCCTAGTTCAGCATCTGCCTGGTTCCTCCGTCCTGTCCTCCTTCCGTCGCGATCGCCTCCTGGCGCAATTGAAGGAAGCCGGCTTGCCGGTGGCCGACATATCCGCCCGCTACGAGCACTTCGTCAGCACCGACGCGGCCCTGACGGCCGAACAGCAGCAACATCTGACCCAATTGCTGGACTACGGCACTCCCGCCACCGGCGACGCGCCGGCCAAGAGCCTGTCCCTGCTGGTGATTCCGCGCCTGGGCACGATTTCGCCCTGGGCCAGCAAGGCCACCGACATCGCCCACAACTGTGGCCTGGCGTCGGTGCACCGCATCGAACGCGGCGTGCGCTACGTGATCACTCCCGAGCGCGGCCTGCTGGGTACCAAGTCCTTCGACGACGCCATGCTGGCGCGCGCGGCCGACTGCCTGCACGACCGCATGACGGAAACCGTGGTGGACGCCAGCTTCGACGGCCAGGCGCTGTTCCAGCCGCTGGCCGGCAAGCCCATGCGCACGGTCGACGTGCAGGCGCGCGGCGCCGAAGCCCTGGCCGAGGCGAACATCTCGCTGGGCCTGGCGCTGTCGGACGACGAAATCGAATACCTGGCGAAGTCCTTCACCGACCTGGGCCGCGATCCGACCGACGTGGAACTGATGATGTTCGCCCAGGCCAACAGCGAACACTGCCGCCACAAGATCTTCAACGCCCAGTGGGTGATCGACGGCCAGGAACAGCCCAACACGCTGTTCGGCATGATCCGCGCCACCCACAAGGCGCAGCCCGAAGGCACCGTGGTCGCCTATTCGGACAACGCCGCCATCATGGAAGGCGGCCCCGCCCAGCGCTTCCAGGCAGGCGTGCCCGGCGTGACGGGCGAGGGCGTCGAAGGCGCCAGGTACATCCGCCGCGACACCACCGTGCACACGCTGATGAAGGTGGAAACCCACAACCACCCGACCGCGATCGCGCCGTTCCCCGGCGCCTCGACGGGCGCGGGCGGCGAGATCCGCGACGAAGGCGCGACCGGCCGCGGCTCCAAGCCCAAGGCCGGCCTGACCGGCTTCACCGTGTCGCACCTGCGCTTTGACGACGCGCTGCAACCCTGGGAAACCGACCATCATGGCCTGCCCGAGCGCATCGCCTCGCCGCTGTCCATCATGATCGACGGCCCTATCGGCGGTGCGGCGTTCAACAACGAATTCGGCCGTCCCAACCTGCTGGGCTATTTCCGTTCGTTCGAGCAGACCGCCGGCGGCACGCGCTGGGGCTACCACAAGCCCATCATGATCGCGGGCGGCCTGGGCAGCATCGACGCAGGCCTGACGCACAAGGACGTGATTCCTCCGGGCGCGCTGCTGATCCAGCTGGGCGGTCCGGGCTTCCGCATCGGCATGGGCGGCGGCGCCGCCTCCAGCATCAGCATGGGCAGCAACTCGGCCGAGCTGGACTTCGATTCCGTCCAGCGCGGCAACCCTGAACTCGAGCGCCGCGCCCAGGAGGTCATCGACCGCTGCTGGCAGCAGGCCGAGAACAACCCCATCATTGCGATCCACGACGTGGGCGCGGGCGGCCTGTCCAACGCCTTCCCGGAACTCGTCAACGACGCCGGCCGCGGCGCCATCTTCGACCTGAAGCGCGTGCCGCTGGAAGAATCGGGCCTGTCGCCCGCCGAAATCTGGAGCAACGAATCGCAGGAACGCTACGTCCTGTCGATCCTGCCCAAGGACCTGGAACGCTTTGACGCCATCGCCCGCCGCGAACGCTGCCCCTACGCGGTGGTGGGCGTGGCCACCGAGGAGCGCCAATTGCGCGTGGTGGACGGCGAGGGACTGCCTGGCCTGGACACGATCCGTCCGCAGGGCGAAGCCGAAGTGCGTCCGGTGGACGTGCCGATCGACGTCATCCTGGGCAAGCCGCCGCGCATGACCCGCGACGTCACGCGCCTGCCCGGCGTGTCCGCGCCGCTGGACCTGGCCGGCATCGACCTGACCGAAGCCGCCTACCGCGTGCTGCGCCACCCCACGGTGGCCAACAAATCCTTCCTCATCACCATCGGCGACCGCACCGTGGGCGGGCTGTCCAGCCGCGACCAGATGGTCGGTCCCTGGCAGGTGCCGGTGGCCGATTGCGCCGTGACGCTGGCGGACTATGAGGGCTTCCGCGGCGAAGCCATGTCCATGGGCGAACGCACCCCGATCGCCATGCTGGACGCGCCGGCCTCCGGCCGCATGGCCGTGGCCGAGGCCCTGACCAACCTGGCCGCCGCCGACGTGGCGCGCCTGGAAGACATCAAGCTGTCGGCCAACTGGATGGCCGCCTGCGGCGTTGCCGGCCAGGACGCCGCGCTGTACGACACCGTGTCGGCCGTCAGCGAACTTTGCCAGGCCACCGGCCTGTCGATCCCGGTGGGCAAGGATTCCCTGTCCATGAAGACGTCCTGGGAACAGGACGGCGAACAGCGCCAGGTGGTGGCGCCGGTGTCGCTGATCGTCACGGCATTCGCGCCCGTGGCCGACGTGCGCGCCAGCCTGACCCCGCAGCTGCGCACCGACGCTGGCGACAGCGTGCTGATCCTGATCGACCTGGGCCGCGGCCGCCATCGCATGGGCGGCTCGATCCTGGCGCAGGCCTATAACCAGGTCGGCGAAACCGTGCCGGACATCGACGCGCCGCAAGACCTGCGCGCCTTCTTCGTCACCATCCGCACCCTGGCCGAGGCCGGCACCATCCTGGCCTACCACGACCGTTCCGACGGCGGCCTGTTCGCGACCCTGACCGAAATGGCCTTCGCCGGCCGCACCGGCATCTCGGTCAACCTGGACATGCTGACCTTCGATCCGCAATCGGCGGATTGGGGCGACTACAAGATCCGCCCCGAGCAGGTGGCGGTGCAGCGCGAGGAACTGACGCTCAAGGCGCTGTTCTCCGAAGAAGCCGGCGCCGTCATCCAGGTGCCGGCCGCCCAGCGCGACGCCGTCATGCAGGTGCTGCGCGGCGCGGGCCTGTCGGCGCACTCGCATGTCATCGGCGGCCTGAACGGCGCCGACGAAGTCGAGTTCTACCGCGACGGCAAGAAGGTCTGGGGCCAGCCGCGCGCCGAACTCGGCCGCGCCTGGAGCGAAGTGTCCTACCGCATCATGTCGCGCCGCGACAACCCGGCCTGCGCCCAGGCCGAACTCGACGTCTGGAACGACGCCACGGACCCGGGCATGAGCCCCAACGTGGATTTCGATCCCCAGGAAGACGTGGCTGCGCCCTTCATCAACACCGGCAAGCGTCCGCGCGTGGCGATCCTGCGCGAGCAGGGCTGCAACAGCCAGGTGGAAATGGGCTGGGCCTTCGACACCGCCGGCTTTGAAGCCGTCGACGTGCACATGACCGACCTGTTGTCCGGCCGCGTGGATCTTGCTCAGGTGCAAGGCCTGGTGGCCGTGGGCGGCTTCAGCTACGGCGACGTGCTGGGCGCCGGCGAAGGCTGGGCACGCACCATCCGCTTCAACAGCAAGCTGTCGGACCAGTTCGCCGCCTACTTCGCGCGTCCCGACACCTTCGCGCTGGGCGTTTGCAACGGCTGCCAGATGATGGCTGCGCTGGCGCCGATGATCCCGGGCGCAGAGTTCTGGCCGCGTTTCACGCGCAACCTGTCGGAAAAGTACGAAGCCCGCCTGGCGATGGTCGAAGTGGCCAAGTCGCCGTCGATCTTCTTCGCCGGCATGGAAGGCGCGCGCATTCCGGTGGCCGTGGCGCACGGCGAAGGCTATGCGGACTTCTCGCAGCAGGGCGACGCCAGCCGCCTGCTGGCTGCCGCACGCTACATCGACAACCGCGGCCAGGCCACCGAAGCCTACCCGTTCAACCCGAACGGCAGCCCGGGCGGCCTGACCTCGGTCACCACCGCCGACGGCCGCTTCACGGTCATGATGCCGCACCCGGAACGCGTGACGCGCAACGTCATGATGTCGTGGGCGCCCGAGAAATGGGGCAAGGCGGACAAGGGCGGCGCGTTCAGCCCCTGGATGCGCATCTTCCGCAACGCGCGCGTCTGGCTGAAGTAAGCCGTGCGCTGGCGCCGGGGCTCGTTACCCGGCGCCTGCGCGAAACGCCCCGCTATTTGGCGGGGCGTTTTCATTGCGGAGTTCAGAACTGGTACTTCAGAACTGGTACTTCACCCGGCCGATGACGCTGCGCCGGCTTCCCGGATAGCAATCGCTCAGGTCGGAGCAGGTCGCCAGGTATTCCTTGTCGAACAGGTTGGTGGCGTTGACCGACAGCGTCAGGTGCTTGTCCACCGCATAGGACACGCCCGCGTCCACCAGCGTGCGCCCGGCGATCTTCAGCGTGTTGGCGTTGTCGCCGTAGGTCGAGCCCACGTAGCGCAGGCCGGCGCCCAGGCTCAAGCCGGCCAGCGCGCTGTTGCGCACCGTGTAGTTGAGCCAGCCGGAGGCGCTGTGCTCGGGCACCAGGGCCGGACGGTTGCCTTCGGTACCGTTGTTGGCGCGCGTGATGCGGGCACGCACATAGGTATAGGAACCGGTGAAGTCCCAGCCATCGCCCAGGCTGAACTTGCCTTCCAGTTCCACGCCGCGCGATTGCACCTCGCCCGAGGCGACCTGGAAGCCGGGGTTCTGCAGGTCATTGGTCAGCACGTTGCTCTTCTTGATGTCGAAGACCGCCAGCGTGTAGAGCGCATTCGACCCGGGCGGCTGGAACTTGATGCCGCCTTCCCATTGGCGTCCGCGCGAGGGCGCGAACGGAGAACTGCCATTGGCCGGCGCAGAGGTTCCGGTATTGGGCAGGAAGGACTGGGCGAAGCTGACGTAGGGCGCGATGCCGTTGGGCATGACGTAGTTCAGGCCGGCGCGGCCGCTGAAGCGGCTGCCGCTTTGATCGGTGTCGTTGTTCAGGATCCGGTTTTCGGTCTTCTGGCTGTACCAGTCGTAGCGGCCGCCCAGGGTCAGCACCCAGCGTTCATCGAAGCGGACCTGGTCCTGCAGATACAGGCCGGTCTGGTGCGTGCGCTCCAGGTAGTTGGCCAGCGGTATG
Organism: Achromobacter aegrifaciens; assembly: GCF_902859965.1. Taxonomy (NCBI): domain Bacteria; kingdom Pseudomonadati; phylum Pseudomonadota; class Betaproteobacteria; order Burkholderiales; family Alcaligenaceae; genus Achromobacter; species Achromobacter aegrifaciens. The sequence continues at coordinate 1,338,843 of NZ_CADIKO010000002.1, read as the reverse complement.
GTTGGCGTGGGCACGTCCACGCCATAGACCGGGTCAAACGGGTTCAGGCTGGGCGCCGGCCCCATGGTGCGCGACACGTCGGCGCTGCTGCGGTTGAAGTCCAGGCCCAGCAGCAGCGTATGGGCCAGCGGGCCGGTGCGCAGGTCGAACTGAGCCTGGTTGTCCAACGCCAGCGCGGTCATGCTTTCGTCGTAGCGCCGGGCTGTGCGGGCGATGCCGGTGGGCGTCAGGCCGGCCAGGAACATGTTGTCCAGGATCGAATCGACCCGCCCGTAGCGCAGGTTCTGCCGTACCTGCAGCGTGTCGTTGAAGCGGTGCTCGAACAGGTAGCCGATGCTCTTCTGGTCCTGGTCGTAGCGGTTGAAATTGGGATCGCCGTTGCGCAGATTGGTGGGCTTGCCGTTGACCGTGACCGTGCCGATGGTGCCGCCGGAGCGGTCGCGCAGGTACTCCGTCAGCAGCGTGAAGCGGGTCGCGGCGGAAGGGGCCCAGGTCAGCGAAGGCGCTAGGAACAGGCGGTCGTCGGAGATCCGGTCGCCGTTCGGATAGGTGAATTGCGTGTTGGCGTCGCGCGCCACGCCGATGACGCGGTACATCAGCGTGCCGTCTTCGGTCGCCGGGCCGGTCAGGTCGACCGCCGCCTGCTTGCGCTGGAAGCTGCCGTACTCCAGCTCGGCCTCGTAGTGCGGCGTGGCCGAGGGCAGTTTGCTCACGCGGTTGATGACCCCGCCCGCGTCGCCCTGGCCGTACAGCACGGAAGAGGGGCCGCGCAGCACCTCGATGCGATCCAGCGCATAGGGTTCGCTGCGGAACAGGGTGTAGCCGGAGGTCGCCTGGCGCAGGCCGTCCTTATAGTCGCTGGTGGCCTGGGCGTTGAAGCCGCGCAGCATGACCCAATCGAAACCCTTGGGGTCCACGCCGTAGGTTTCCACCGTTACGCCGGGCACGTAGCGCAGCACTTCGGTCACGCTTTGCGCGTTCTGCGCTTCCATCTGCGCGCGCGTTACCACCGAGATCGACTGCGGCACTTCCAGGATGGGCGTGTCGGTCTTGGTGCCGGCCCGGGTTTCCTCGGCCACGTAGCTGTCGGGCGCTACGCTTGAGGCCCGCACGGTGACCGGCTCCAGCGTGGAGACGCCGGCCGCGCCGGGCGGCAGCGGACGCAGCACGTAGCCGCCGCCTTCCAGGCGCGCCGCCAGGCCGCTGCCGGCCAGGATCGCGGCATAGCCCGCGTTCAGGCCATAGGCGCCGCGCAGGCCGGGACTGCGCCGGCCCGCGGTCAGGGCGCCGTCGATGGTGATGGTCACGCCCGCCTGCTGCGAATAGGCGTTAAGCACCTGGTCCAACGGGCCGGCGGGAATGTCGTAGCTTCTGGCGGCCCGCTCCTGGGGCGAGGGGGCGCCCGGTTCCGCGGCCATGGCGGCGGGGGGCGCGGCCAGCGCCAAAGCGGTCAGGGCCAGCGCCAGCGTGCTGCGGGCGGGCTTGGGAGTGGAGCGGGCTTGCATGTAGTGGGTTCCTCGTTGCGGACGTGAATGCTGCGGATATGCAGGTATCCCGAACGAGAAATAAAAAGTGCTACGGTTTTCGCGAAATTTTTTTGTGGAGGGCTATCTGGGTTCCACCACCACCCAGTAGCTCGTGTAGCGCGACACGCGCAGCGGCAGGGCTCTTGCAAGCGAGGCCAGGATCCGGTCCGTGTCGTCCAGGGCGTACACGCCCGACACGATCAGGTCGGCCACGCGCGGGTCGCAGCGGATCACGCCGCGCCGGTAGCGTCCGACCTGCTCCAGGAAATCGGCCAGGCGCAGGCGTTCGGCCACCAGTTGGCCGCGCAGCCAGGCTGGCGCCTGCTGCAAGGCGTCCGGCATCGGCTCGGCCGCCAGCGGCGTGAACGCGGCGGATTGGCCCGCGTCCAGGCGCAGGGGGCGGCCCCGGAACGGCTGGATCTCCACCGCGCCTTCATAGACGCCGACCCGTATCCGGTCGCGCTGCTGCTCCACCGTGAACCGGGTGCCCAGCGCCTGCACGTCGCCAAAGGCGGTGGCGACGAAAAAGGGGCGGCCCGCGGCGGCCGGGCCGTGGCCGGTTTGCACGTAGATCTCGCCGCGGCGCAGGACCAGCCGGCGTGTGTCGGCGGTGTATTCCATGTCCACGGCGCTGTCGCCGTTGAGTACGAGCCGGGTGCCGTCGGCCAGCGTGATTTCGCGCCGTTCGCCTACGGCGCTGCGGTAGTCGGCGGCGTAGGCCTGCCAAGGCAGGCGTTGGGCCGCCAGGCCCGCGGCGCCGGCGCCCAGCACCGCCCAGCCCATCAAGCGCAGGGCCTTGCGGCGTCCCGCCTGCCGGCCCGAGCGGGCCAGAGCCTGGGCCGATGCCTCGGACGACACGTCCATCAGCCGCGTATCGATCCGCTGCACTTGCTGCCAGGCGCGCTCATGGTCCGGATGGGCGGCGCGCCAGCGCTGCCAGGCCGCGCGTTCGTCGGCGCTGGCTTCGCCGGACCACAGGATGACCAGCCATTCCAGCCCTTGAGCCAGTATCGGTTCCGGGATGTCCCCGTGCCGGGCGCTCACAGCGCGGCCAGGCAGGCTTGGGCGGCGCGCAGCATGTGCTTGCGCACCAGCGCCACCGACACGCCCAGGCTTTGCGCGATGTCGGAATAGGTCCGGCCCTCGAACCGGGACAGGATGAAGACCTGGCGGGCGCGGGCGGGCAGGGCGTCCAGCGCGGCGTCCACCGCCATCAGCGTTTCCAGCGCCAGCGCGCGCGCCTCGGCCGATGGCATGTGCGCTTCGGGCAAGCTGGCCAGGGCGTCCAGGTAGGCGCTTTCCAGGGCGCGGCGGCGGTACAGGTCCACCACCAGGCCCCGGGCGATCTGGGTGAGAAAGGCGCGCGCCTGGCCGGCTTCGGGCAGCCGGCCCGAGTTCAGCAGCCGTTCGTAGGTGTCGTGCGACAGGTCCGCGGCATCGTGGGCGCAACCCAGCCGCCGCCGCAGCCAGCCCGCCAGCCATCCGTGATGGTCGCGGTAGAGCAGGTTCAAGGCATGGTGCGCCGTGGGCTGGGTGGCCGCCGTCACGATGGGTTCCCGTCAGGTCCAAAACTGCAAATGATAATCGTTGTTAATTGTGTTGGACAAGCGCGGCGCGGAACGAAATGCCTCATGCAATCAAATGAGATGTTTAACTTTTCATTGCAACCTGTCGTAAAGCATAGGTAGCCGCTACACGCAACCCGGAGTGACCCCAATGTTCAAGAATCTCAGTATTCGCGCGGTCTTGACGACCGCTTTAGCCGTTTTCTTCGCGCTTTTCCTGCTAACCGGCATCGCCGTCCACCAGCAGTTGACCTCCAACCGCAATTCCATCGAAGTGCTGCTGGACACCAACCTGGTCCGCGCCAATGCGGTGAACGGCGCTGGCGCCGAACTGTTGCGCGCCCGCCTGGTGCTGCTGGCCGCGCAGACCGCGCTGATGGAAGGCAAAAGCCTGGACAACCTGGCCAGCATGCAGCGCCTGGACGGCTACACCAAGAAGGCCGGCGAGCTGATCGACCTAGCGCGCAAGACACCCGAAACCTCGCCCCAGGGCAAGCCGCTGCTGGACGCGGCGCTGGCGGCCTACGACGTCTATCACCGCGACGCCATCGTGCCCATGATCGCGGCCATCCGTGCCGGCAACGCACAGGATTCCAACCGCCTCAACCTGGAAAAAGTCACGCCGCTGGGCCTGACCTTTACCGCCGCCATCCAGAAGTACGTGGATTACGCCGACGAAGTCGGCCAGCGCGTGGCGCGCGACGCCTCCACTCGCATCAATGGCGCGATCGCCGTCCTGATCGGCCTGCTGGTCGTGGTGGCCGCGCTGGTGGTGGGCCTGTACGCGGTGTTCGGCCGCGCGGTGTTCCGTCCGCTGCATGAAGCCGGACGCCTGTTCGACCGCATCGCCGGCGGCGACCTGACCAACCGCATCGAGCAACGCGGCAACAACGAAATCGGCGTGCTCTACGCCGCCGTCAAGCGTATGCAGGATAGCCTGGCGCGTACCGTGTCGGCCGTGAGGCTGGGCGTGGAAGAGATCCACACCGGCGCGCGCGAGATCGCCGCGGGCAACATCGACCTGTCTTCGCGCACCGAGCAGCAGGCCGCCTCGCTGGAAGAAACCGCCGCCAGCATGGATGAACTGTCTTCCACCGTGCGCAACAACGCGGAAAGCTCCCGCAGCGCCTCGGAACTGGCCGTGGCGGCGTCCGAAGTGGCCACGCGCGGCGGCCAGGCCGTGGGCGACGTGGTCGGCACCATGCGCGGCATTGCCGACAGCTCCAACCGCATCGCCGACATCGTCGGCGTGATCGACGGCATCGCCTTCCAGACCAACATCCTGGCGCTGAACGCCGCAGTGGAAGCGGCGCGCGCCGGCGAGCAGGGCAAGGGCTTCGCCGTCGTGGCCAGCGAAGTGCGCGCCCTGGCGCAGCGCAGCGCCGCCGCCGCCAAGGAAATCAAGGGCCTGATCGACGACTCCGTGCAGAAGGTATCTGTCGGTTCGGACCAGGTGGAAGCCGCCGGCGCCACGATGCAGGAAATCGTGGTCTCGGTACGTCGCGTGACGGACATCATCAACGAAATTTCCAGCGCATCTGAAGAACAGTCGCAGGGCATCCAGCAGGTCAACCAGGCCGTGTCGCAGATGGACAGCGTGACGCAGCAGAACGCCGCGCTGGTCGAAGAGGCCGCGGCGTCCGCAGCCTCGCTGGAAACCCAGGCGCAGCGCCTGCGCGAAGCCGTGGCCGTGTTCAAGCTGCAGACCGGCCGCGTGATCGACGCCGACGCGCCGGCCGTGGGCCGCAACGGCGAACCGGCTTTGCTCGGCGCCTGATTGCGTCGCTGACCTTGGCCCATAAGGCGGCCGGCCCGGAGGGCTGGCCGTGAACTGAACCAAAGCCCCCTGCGTGTTTGCGCCTTGGGGGCTTTGTTCATGGGCCAGATCTGCGGCCCACAGGGCGGCACCACATGGCGGCACCATTTCCCGGCGCCGACGACAACCAGGGACAAAAGGTGCCAGCCGCGCCACACAGGCATAAAATAGCGGATTGCCTACCCCCTCCCGCACACAGGATCCCGCGCCATGAACGCACGCATCCCCGAAGACGCTCTTCCTCCCACCCTGGACCCGAAGGCCCTGCAGGCTTTCGTCGACGAGAAATGGGACAACGAGATCATCCCGGCGCTGACCGACTACATCGCCATCCCGGCCAAGAGCCCGGCGTTCGACGCGGACTGGGAAAAGAACGCTTTCATCGAGCGCGTGGTGCGCGACGCCGCGCAGTGGGTCGAGGCGCAGAAGGTCTCCGGCCTGAAGCTGGAAGTGGTGCGCCTGCCGGGCCGCACGCCCGTCATCTTCTTTGACGCGCCCGCCACCCGCAGCGACAACGGCGACACCGTGCTGCTGTACGGTCACCTGGACAAGCAGCCCGAATTCTCCGGCTGGCGCGCAGGCCTCGGCCCCTGGACCCCCAAGCTCGAAGACGGCAAGCTCTACGGCCGCGGGGGCGCCGATGACGGCTACGCCGTGTATGCCTCGCTGACCGCCATCATGGCGCTGGACAAGCAGGGCATTCCGCGTCCGCGTTGCGTGGGCATCGTCGAAACCTGTGAAGAATCCGGCAGCTACGACCTGCTGCCCTATGTGGACGCGCTGCGCGACCGTCTGGGCAACGTGGCCCTGGTGGTGTGCCTGGACTCCGGCGCCGGCAACTACGACCAGCTCTGGATGACGACCTCGCTGCGCGGCATGGTGTCGGGCACGCTGGAAGTCCAGGTGCTGGACGAAGGCGTGCACTCGGGCGACTCCAGCGGCGTGGTGCCGTCCTCGTTCCGCATCCTGCGCCATCTGCTGGACCGCCTGGAAGACAGCAGCACCGGCCGCCTGCTGCCGCAGAGCCTGCATTGCGAGATCCCCGCCGAACGCGTGGAACAAGTGCACGCCACCGCGCGCATCCTGGGCGACGAAGTCTGGCGCCGTTTCCCCTGGAGCTGCGGCGCCGACGGCGGCTTTGTGCTGCCCATGACGACCGAACCCGAGCAGGCGCTGCTGAACCGCACCTGGCGTCCGACGCTGTCGGTGACCGGCGCCGAAGGCCTGCCGCCGCTGTCCAGCGCCGGCAACGTGCTGCGCCCCCGCACCGCCTTCAAGCTGTCGCTGCGCCTGCCGCCGCTGATCGACGCCGTGGCCGCCTCGCAAGAGATCAAGGCCCTGCTGGAAGCCGACGCGCCCTATAACGCCAAGGTGATCTTCAAGGCCAACGAAGGCGCCGCCACCGGCTGGAACGCCCCGGCCTCGGCGCCCTGGCTGACCCAGGCGCTGGATGCGGCCTCGCAGCAATACTACGGCGCGTCCTGCGGCTACATTGGCCAGGGCGGCACCATTCCGCTGATGAGCATCCTGCAGAAGGGCTTTCCCAAGGCCCAGTTCATGGTCTGCGGCGTGTTGGGCCCCAAGTCCAACGCCCACGGCCCCAATGAATTCCTGCACGTGCCCTACGGCAAGAAACTGACCGCAGCCGTGGCCCAGACCATGGCCGCCATGCCCACCGCGTAAGCGGCGGCGACGCTCTTCAAAGCGCGGGCCGCAACGCCCGCGCTTTTCTTTTTTCCAGGACGGACACCCATGATTTCCACTTCCGACGCCTACGCCAACGTGGTCGCTGAGACCAAGCACTGGCTGAACCAGGCCGTGATCGGCCTGAACCTCTGTCCCTTCGCCAAGGCGGTGCAGGTCAAGGACCAGATCCGCTTTGCCGTCAGCGATGCCACCGACGCCGAAGGCGTTCTGACCGACCTGCAGGACGAACTGGCGCTGCTGGCCGAAGCCGATCCGGAAAAGATCGACACCACGCTGCTGATCATTCCCGACGCGCTGGACGATTTCATTGATTTCAATGACTTCGAAGACCTGTCCGACCGTCTGCTCAAGCGCATGCGTCTGGTGGGCGAGCTGCAGGTGGCCACCTTCCATCCGCAGTTCCAGTTTGCCGACACGCAGCCGGACGACATCGAGAACTACACCAACCGGTCGCCGTACCCGATCCTGCACCTGTTGCGCGAAGACAGCATCGACCGCGCGGTGGAGTCCTTCCCGGACGCCGCCGAAATCTACGAGAAGAACATCGATACGATGAAGCGGCTGGGGCTGGAAGGTTGGAAGAAGCTGATGACCAAGGCCTAGCGCCCTCAGATCGCATACCAAATACCGCTGTTCGGAATAAAGCGCTCGCTTGCTCCACGGAGAGCCTCGGGATATCCCTAGATAGCCCGTCCGCGGTATTGCATACAACATACTGACGCCGTGACAGCTCGCCGTAAGGTGAGCGGCCCGCGCGTCCTTTCCCTTCGATTGCTTTGCCCCGCGGCCTCTCCCGGGCGCGGGGGCGTTGTCCTTGCCTGGAGAGTTGTATGCGATTTACCCGCCGCCATGCCCTGGGCGCGCTCGCCGCGTTGCCCCTGATCTCGCGCCCCGCCTGGGCCCAGAATACCTTTCCGACCCGTCCCGTGCGCCTGCTGGTGGGCTTTGCCCCTGGCGGGCTGACCGATATCGCGGCGCGCGCCCTGGCCGAGCGCATGGGCAAGACCTTGAAGCAGAGCGTAGTGGTGGAAAACCGTCCCGGCGGCCAGGCCATCATCGCCACGGTGGCGGTGGCGCGCGCCGAGCCCGATGGCTACACGCTGGGTTTCGCCGGCACCAACGGCATGATCCTGAATCCCTTGCTCTACAACAACCTGCCTTACCAGCAATCGGATTTCAAGCAGCTGGGCTCCATGGGCAAGTCGCCGATGCTGCTGATCGTGCATCCCGACCTGGGCGTGAAGAACGTGCAGGAATTCATTGCGCTGGCCAAGAAGAAGCCCGGCGACATCACTTGCGCGCATGCGGGCCGGGGCGTGATCAACCACCTGGCGCTGCTGCATTTCCAGTCCAAGACCGGCACGCAGTTCCAGGACGTGCCCTACAAGGGCAGCGGCCCCGCGCTGCTGGACCTGATGGCAGGCACGGTGCAGAGCACCTTCGACTTCCCGACCTCGGCGCTGCCCAACATCAAGTCTGGCAAGCTGCAGGTGCTGGCGGTCACCTCCGACAAGCGCCTGTCCAGCTTGCCCGACGTTCCCACCATGAAGGAAGCGGGCGTGGACGGCTTCGAGCTCTATACCCGCATGATGATCTCGGGTCCGGCCGCCATGCCGGCGCCCGTGGTCGCGGCGCTGGAGAACGCCGTGCGCGAAGGCACGCGCGATCCCAGCCTGGTGCAGCAGTTCGCGGACCAGGGCGTGACCGTGGAGTTCACCTCGTCGGCCGACCTGGACAAGGTCATCGCCGATGAATCCGCCATGTGGGCCCAGGTCATCAAGGCCAATGGCGTGCCCAAGACCGACCTGAAGAGCTAAGGAGCCACCGTGGCAGAACAACCCAGCATCACCGTCACCCCGGAACGCGCCCTGATCGACGTGACGCGCGAGATCCGCGTGAGCGGCTTTCCGGCCTACGCCTTCATCACGGTCACGGCCAGCATGACGATGTGCGGCGCGCCATGGCGCTCGCAAGCGGTATTCGTGGCGGGCCATGACGGCACCCTGGACCTGTCCCGCGATTGCCCCGTGTCCGGCAGCTACGCCGAACCCGCGGCCATGGGCATCGTCTGGTCCATGGCCTGCGAGGACGTGGCCAGCGTGGTGTTCCCGCCGGACCGGACCGAGCCGCTCGTCATCCGCATCGAAGCCAGCGACGGACGCCAGTCCGCCGCGGCGACCCTGGTGCAGGAATTCCAGGCCGAAGGCGTCACGCACCGCAGCGTGCGCGAGCAAGTCGGCGGCATGACGCTGTCGGGCGAGCTTTACACCCCCGCCGGACCGGGCCCGCATCCGCTGGTGATCTACATGAACGGCTCGTCCGGCGGCGTCAACGCGCCGCGCGCGGCGCTGTTCGCGTCCCGCGGCTACCAGTGCCTGGCGCTGGCCATCTTCAACTACGAAGGCCGCCCCAAGTATCTGAACGACATGCCGCTGGAGTATTTCGAGCATGCGCTGCGCTGGGCACGCGCGGAGCTCAACCCGCGCGACGGCTTCGTGGCCCTGTCCGGCATCAGCCGCGGCGGCGAGACCTCGCTGCTGGTGGCCTCGCAATACCCGGACCTGGTAAGCGCAGTGGTGGCCTATGTGCCTTCGCCCGTGATGCACGGCGTGGTCAGCGCTGGCGCGCCCGGCACCGGCCGCGACGCGCAGGTCTGGACCAAGGGCGGCGAGCCGCTGCCGCACCTGTGGCAGGACAACGCCAGCGCCAACTGGGACGCCGCCTACGCGTCCCAGCCGCCGTACCGCCAGACGCACGCCTTTCTCAGCGCCACGCGCGACAGCGCGGCGTTCGAGCGCGCCCGCATTCCGGTCGAGAACTATCCTGGTCCGGTGCTGCTGGTCAGCGCGTCGGACGACGGCTTCTGGCCCAGCACCGCGTACTCTGAAATCGTCATGCGGCGGCGCCAGGAACATGGCTTGCCCACCTTCCACCATGTCTGCATGGGCGCCGGCCATCACGTGCACTATCCCTGCCTGCCCGCGACCCTGATCAGCAAGCCGCACGCCATGTCCGGCCTGCTGCTGGACGCGGGCGGCACGCCCAGCGCCAACGCGGCGGGCAACGAAGGCTCCTATCTGGCGGTGCTGGAGTTCCTGGGCAGGGTGGGGGGCGTGGCGAAGTAGGCGGCCGGGCTTGGCCGCCCGCCCGTCATCCGTTGCGCAGCTTCTGTTCCGACACGAACGCCGACCAGCGTTGCAGCTCGCCGCGTATCAGCCCGGTGAACTCGGCCGGCGTGTTGGCCTGGGCGGCTTCCATGCCCAGGCCGGCGAGTTTGTCGCGCACCTCGGCGTCGGCCAGGATGGTCTGCATGGCGCCGTTCCATTTGGCGATCAGGTCCGGCGGCGTACCTGCGGGCGCGACGATTCCCTCCCATTCTTTCAGGTTGAACGCAGGCACGCCGGCCTCGGCCAGCGTGGGCACGCCGGGCAAGGCGGCCATGCCGCCATCACGCGTGACGGCGAGCGCGCGCAGCTTGCCGGACTGCGCCAGCGGCACTGCGACGGAAGCGGTGGCGAACATGGTCTGCACGTAGCCGCCCATCAGCGCCTGCGCCGCTTCCGCAGGACCCTTGAACGGCACGTGCAGCATGTCTATGCCGGCCGCCTGGCAGAAGGCCGCGCCCAGCAGATGGGCGGGCGAGCCGTTGCCGCCGGAACCGTAGCTGAGCTTGCCGGGCTGGCGCTTCGCCTGTTCGACCAGGCCGCGGACGTCGGCGTATTCGCTGCCTGGCGCCACCAGCAGGGCGTTATACAGCCAGACCAGGTTCGCGATCGGCGCGAAGTCGCCATCCGTGCGGTACGACACCTTGCCGAACAGCGCCGGCAGCACGGTATGCGTCAGGAACATGATGCCCACGGTGTAGCCGTCGGGGGCGCTGCGGGCGACGGCGTCCAGCCCTATCATGCCGGTCGCGCCGGGCCGGTTCTCCACCACCACCGGCTGCCCCCAAAGGCGCTGCAGCCTTTCGCCGATCACGCGCGCCAGCACGTCGGGCGGGCTGGCCGCCGGCAGCGGCACGATGATGCGTACGGGCTTGTCCGGGTACGCGGCGCGGGCGGCCCAGGGCAGGGTACAGGCCAGGGCGCCGGACAGGCCCTTCAGTAGCGTGCGGCGGCGCATGGTTCAGGCCGCTGACGAGACAGGCGGCATGAAGATCACGTCGTACTCCGGCGCCACCGCAACGACCTCCGCCGGACTCGACATGTTGTGGATGCGCCGGTAAAGCTCCAGCAGCTTGCCCGCGGGCGCGGCCCAGAACAGCGCGGTGGCGGCGACGCCGGAATTGTTGAAGAAGGCATGCGGCACGCCACGAGGCATGCGCACGAGGTCGCCGGGGCCGGCCGAGGTCTTCTTGCCGTCCAGCAGCAGGTCGATGCGGCCGTCCAGCACGAAGATGTACTCGTCCTGGTTGGGGTGCACGTGCGGCGGCACGAAGCTCTCTTCCGGAAACGTGGCGTGCCAGGAAATGCTGTCCAGGCTGACCTGCTTGGGCACGTACACCTGGCCCAGGATGTTCCAGGAGACGCCGTCCAGGCCGGCCTGGGCGCGGGTGATGTCGGGGGTTTCGAGAATCATGCTGCACTCCTCAGGATTGCGACAGCCGATCCAGCGTCGGCTTCACGAGCGGGTTGGATGATGCGAAACGGGGCTTGAACGTCTGCCTGGCGCGGGCCAGGTCGGCTTCGTCCCAATAGCCGATCAGGATGCCGCCCTCGGAAATGCGCGGCTGGACTTCGATCGATTCGATGGTGCCGTCGGCCACCGTGGCGCGTTGGCGCGGCTGGCGCGCCCAGCGGAACAGCAATTCCTCCATGCGCTTGCGCACCGCCTCATGCGCGGGCGAGGCGCCCAGGTCGACGAATTCGTTCGGGTCTTCCTGCAGGTCGTACAGCATCGGCCGGTAGCCTTCGGCCAGCACGTACTTCCAGCGTTCATCGCGCACCATGCGCAGCCAGGCCTGGCGCGCGGGCGTACCCAGCGCGATGCGCGAATCCTGGAAGGCATAGTCGTACTCGCAGATGACGTGGTCGCGCCAATCCGGCGGCGTCTGGCCGAACAGCAGGGGCCGCAGCGAACGCCCGTCCATGATGTGCGGCACCGGCACGCCGCCACAGGCCTCCAGGAAGGTCGGCGCCAGGTCTATTGCTTCGACCATGGCCGCGCAGCGCGTGCCGCGGGCGGCGTCGGCGCGCGGATCCGGGTCGTAGACGATCAGCGGCGCGCGGATGACGGGTTCATGGAACAGGTCCTTTTCCCCCATCCAGTGGTCGCCCAGATAGTCGCCGTGATCGGACGTGAACACGATCATGGTGTTGTCGAACAGTCCGCGCGCCTCCATGAAGCGGAACAGCGCGCCGAGCTGGTCGTCGATCTGCTTGATCAATCCCATGTAGCCCGGCATGACGGCTTCGCGCACGCCGGGCTCGGAAAAGGTCGCCGACACGCGATGCTGCATCATCGCGGCGTACACCGGATGCGGGTCGGCGCGTTCGGCCTCCGATCGCACCACAGGCAGCGCGTCCTGCGCGTTGTACATGGCGGCGTAGGGCGCAGGCGCCAGATAGGGCCAGTGCGGCTTGATGTAGGACAGGTGCAGGCACCAGGGCTGCTCGCCCGCCTCGCTGATGAAGTCCATCGCGCGGCGCGTGATGTACGGCGTCTCCGAATGCTCGTCGGGCACGCGCGCGGGCAGGTTGGAGTACTTCAGGAACCAGCCCGAGCGCACCGTGCCGTCCGCGTCCACGGCGGAATTGGCCCAGCTTTCCCAGGGATTGTCGCCGCCGTAGCCCTGCGCGCGCAGATAGTCGTTGTAGCGCGGGTCCGGGTCGTGGCCAGAATACGGATGGATGCCATCGTCGCGCTCGTAGGCGTCGAAGCCGCATTCGGCAATGCGGCGGCCGATGACGGAGGCCGGGTCTATACCCAGCCGTGACATGCCGGCCATGTCGGCGCGCATGTGGGTCTTGCCCACCAGCACGGAACGCACGCCCAGCGGCCGCAGATGGTCGCCGATGGTCATCTCGCCGGCCTTCAGCGGCACGAAGTTCCAGCTGGCCCCGTGCGCATGCACGTAGCGTCCGGTGTAGTAGCTCATGCGCGACGGGCCGCAAACGGGCGACTGCACGAAGGCGCGGTCAAAGATCACGCCGCGCGCGGCCAGCGCGTCCAGATTCGGGGTCTTCAGCCTGGGGTGGCCGAAACAGGAAAGATGGTCGTAGCGCAGCTGGTCGCACATGATGAAGAGAATGTTCTTCACGCCTCGGGTCATGCTAGGCTCCTGTCTCCGATTGGGGCATGCAGGAATTCTATCGACGGCCTGCGCGCGCATCCCTTGAATTGTTTTGATGTCGATTACCCCAGGTAATCGGCCGGAGAGGCGGCTTGCGACTCCAGCATCTGAACCTGTTGCTCACCCTGGCCCGGACTGGCAGCATGCGCGCCGCCGCGCAGGTCCTGAACGTGTCGCAGCCGGCGCTGACCAAGTCGCTGCGCCAGCTGGAAGAAGAGGTCGGCGCCGAACTCGTGGTGCGCACGCCCAAGGGCGTGCGGCTGGCGCAGGCCGGCGAGATCCTCGCGGCGCGCGCCGCGGTCGTCATGCGAGAAATCGAGAAGGCTCATGAAGACCTGGCTTGGCACCTGCGCGGCGCCGAAGCCCAGGTGACCCTGGGCGTATCGCCCGCCGCCGCCATCCTGCTGGCGCCGGGCGCGGTGGCGCGCTACGGCGCGCGCTGGCCGCAGGTGCGGCTGCGGGTGCGCGACACGCTGTATCCGCAGGCGCTGGAGCGCATCCGTTCGGGCGAACTTGACATGGCGCTGGGGCCGCTGCCCGAAGCGGGCGGGGGAGGCGACCTGGCCGTGCAGCCGCTGTTCGAAAGCCAGTCGGTCATCGTTGCGCGGGCGTCGCATCCGCTGGCCGGCGCCCGGCGCCTGAGCGAACTGGCCGAAGCCGCCTGGGTGCTGACCGGGCCGGCGCAGGGGCCCGGCGATCCCAGGGCGCTGTACAGCGACGAAACGCAGGCACGCGCGCTGCACCTGCAGCTGGAATGCGAGTCCTTTTCCACGTTGCTGGCGCTGATGCCGCAGCTGGACCTGATCGGCATCATGCCGCAAGGGTTCCTGGACCGTTACGGGCCGGCGTTGGGGCTGGTGCGGCTGGACATCATCGATCCCTTGCCCAAGACCGTCATCTACGTGACGCACCGCGCCGATGCGCCGCTGACGGTGCCGGCGCGCCGCCTCCTGGACGCGCTGCTGGGCGAGGCCGCGCAGCTGGCCGGCCACCGCTGAGTCGCCAGGGATCGGTCCAAAAGGTTGAGGTCCGTCCGCGGCGTCATGCCAGCGGCGTAAGCCTCAATATCTTTGACGGCCAGCGATGCGCGGCCTTACTTTTTTTGGTTCGTGCCGAGGCGCAATCCAGGTCGCCTCGAAATTTCTCGAGGCGACATCATGGTGATTGCAACGACAGTCCTGGTGGTGGGCGCCGGTCCGGCGGGCCTGCTCACCGCCGCCGAGCTGCAACGGCGCGGCGTGCAGTGCCTGTTGATCGATGCGCACGAGCGGCCGCTGGAATGGGACCGCGCAACGGTGGTCCACCCCCGCTCGCTGGAGATCTTCGATTCGCTGGGCATCGTCGAGCCGCTGCTGGCCGCGGGCGTGAAGCAGCGCGGCGCGCGCATCCATGCCGACGGCAAGGTGCTGGGCGAGATCGATCTGGACCTTTGCGGCAGCCGCTACCCCTACAACATCGGGATTTCGGAAGAGGTCACGGAGTCCATCCTCGCCGACTATCTGTCCAGCCACGGCGGCGCCGTCCAGCGGGCCAGCAAGCTGGTGGATCTGCAGGAACGGCCGGACGGCATGCTGGCCAGGATCGAGCAGCCGGGCGGCGCAATCGAAGTGCTGGCCGAGTGGGTGATAGGCTGCGACGGCCACCACAGCACGGTGCGCGAGCTGACAGGCATCGAGCAGGACGGCCACGACATCAGCCAGCCTTGGGCGGTGTTCGACGCCGCGATCAGCGGCTGGCCCGAGATCTTCGAGGCCAATTACGCCTACCTGGACAGGATCCCGGTGATCCTGACGGCGCTGCCGGGCCAGCGCTGGCGCGTGTATCTGCGGCCTACTGCCGAAGACTCCGATCTGGTGGCCGATGCCTTGTCCACGCTGCGGCGCTATCTGCCCGAGGCGAATTTCGAGGACGTGGCCCATCCGGCGCGCTTCCGTTGCTACACCAAAGTCGCGCGGCAATTCCGGGCCGGTCGCATCCTGCTGGCCGGAGACGCCGCGCACACCTGCAGTCCGGCCCAAGGCCATGGCATGAATAGCGGCCTGCACGACGCCGTCAACCTGGCCTGGAAGCTTGCGCTGGTCTGCGGCGGCCAGTGCTCGGACAGTCTGCTGGACAGCTACCAGGCGGAGCGTCGGCCGGCCGCGCAGCGTGTGCTGGCGTCGGGCGACGAGGCCGAGAGCGCCCAGCTGGCCACTGATCCGGACGTGCTGCGCGAGCGCAATGCCGCCATCCGCAAAGCCTTCGAGGATGGCGCCTCGCAGCATCACGAGGCCGTTGCCGAGGCGGAGCTGGACATCGATTACCGCGATTCGCCCATCGTCATGGGAGACCGGCACGACCCGGTTTCGCCGGGCCAGCGGCTGCCCGACCAGATCCCGATACGCCTTGCGGCGGGCGGCGCGGGGATGTTGCATGAGCGCGCCCACCGCAAGGGCCATACAGTCTTCATCCTGGGCGGCCCGCGGACGTCTGCGGACGCGCTTGCCCAGGTTCGCGCCGCGATCGAGCCGCTATCGGACGGCGCCATCATCGAGGCCGTGGTCGCGCTGACGGCGAATGCGGATGTCGATGGCGTGGACGGCTATGTTGATCCCTCGGTGGTCGGAAGGCTCGGCGTGCGGCATATCCTCGTGCTGGCCGTCAGGGCGGACGGCCATGTCGGGCTGCGCTCGGAAGAAAGCCACCTGGAGACACTGGGCGCCTACTTGGCGCGGCTGCGCGCGCCGGCGCCGGGCACGGCCGCGCCATCCTGAGCGGGGGCGGGCGCCTGTGGCACGCCTGGCACGCCGCGCCGGATGTTGCGCGAGAATTCGGCCGCGTCCGCGGTGGCGCGGGCACGCTGCGTGTAATGGCCGGCCTGCCGATACGCCAACGGACTATCCGCTCCTTCCAGAGCATCCAGGCGGTACAGGTACTCGGGTAGATAACCCGAGAACAGCACGCGGTAATCCAGCGGCAACCCCGGCACGATCTGGTCGGCCAGCCGGTACACGATGGTGGTGCAGTTGCCCGTCAGCGTGTTGTAGAAACGCGGCTTGTCCGCCAGCCGGGTAGCGGTCTCCACATAGGCCAGGAACAGCTTGCGGGCCGCGCCGTCCGGCATGTGCACGCGGTACAGATAGCCTTCTTCGCCGCGCACATTGGTGCGCACGCGCAGGCTGTCTTCCTCGGTCGAGGCCAGCACCGACAACTCGTACTGGCGGAAGAAACCGCCAATTTCCGAGAACATGTCGTGCAGCTTGCGGCGTATCTCCACCGAGAACACCACGTACTGGCCATCCGCAAAGCCGAACGACACCAAGGCGTGCGCGATGGCGGGCCGGCCCCAGTAGGACAACGCCAGGTCTACCGATTCCAGGCGTGACAGGTCGTAGCTGTGGGTCTCCCAGCGTATGTCGTAATCGGTGCGCGACCGCCAGTCGAAGTTGCGCACGTTGCGCAGGGTGACGATGTCGCCCTCGACCGTTCCTTGCGTCTGGCGCGCCACCTCGGGCATCCACTGGCGCTCGTTGGACGGCCGCACACCCAGCCACCACCAGGCCAAGAGCGCCAGCAGCAGGGCGCCGAACAGCCAGGCAATCAAGGGCTGTCCGATAGACAGGCCGATCAGCGCGCCGGCCGCGAGCGCGAGCCAGGCCGCCGGCAGGACGGCGCGCGCGCGGCCGGGGAACGGCGATTGGAACCAGAGCGCCGCCGCGCCCCAGGCCGCGCCGGCCACGATGGCCACGCCGCTCACGATCTGCGCAATCATGGCGTCTTCACGCGCGTTGCGGGGCCGTCATTGCGCCCCTTGCGAGGACTCGGCCTGCTCCGCATTGCGGGCCTGAGCCTTGCGGTCCTGCTTGCGCCAGCCGGCGCGCATGCGCGCGATCTGGCGCAGCGCGTCCTGCGACATCTTCCACCAGCCGAACGGGCGCGGGTCGGCCAGCATGCTGAGCGCACGGGCATAGTCCAGCGTCAGGCCCGGGGTCCAGGCCATGGTCAGCGCGCGCTTGCGGATCTGCGCCGCCACCCACAGTTCCGGCGTCAGCAAAAGGCGCAGCAGCACGCGCCATCCGGCATCCGGGCCGTGCAAGCGGCCAACCACGCCGTCCAGCGCCGCCTCCAGCGCGCTGGACACGGAGCTGGAGCAGTTGCGGTGCGTCAGGTTGTAGATCTTGGTCTTGCGGTATTCGTCCCAGAAGGCCTGCAGCTTGGCTGCGTCGTAGTTGCGGATGCGCACCCGCATCGTGGACGGGGTCCAGGCCTTGGATTCGGTCGCGTAGTCGGGCTGGTACACGCCGGGCACGTTGTTTTCGGCCGTGGCGCGCAGCAGGGTGCCGAACTGTTCCGGAGAGTGGTCGATCTCCTGGGCCGGATACAGGCTGATGTACACGCCTTCCGGTGATTCCAGCGCGGCGTGGCCGGTCGACACCACGCCGTTGATGTCGACGGCGGCGATGTAGCGGTTCACCACGGGATAGTTGCGCGTCTCGGTCTTGGCCGAACCCGACGGCGTCCAGACGTGCACGGTCAGCGCGCGCTCCGATTCCAGCGGCGGGCCGTCGAACACCTTTTGCGCATGGGCGTCGGCGCGCGTGGGCATGAAGTCCGGATGCGGATTGACGTCCAGCGCCGGGTTGGAGTCCAGGTGGCGGACGCGGCGCGCCAGCGACAGCAGCCGCAGCCCTGTAAACGCCAGGAACAGGCCCAGGCAGTACGGCACCGTGCCGACGTAATGGGTCGGGTAGGGCTGGAAAAAGAAGATGGCCAACAGTATTTCGGCCACGCCCGAGGCAAAGACATAGCGCCAGCGGTCATAGCGCACCACGTAGGCGGCGGTGCACTGGATCAGGCCGTCC
This sequence comes from Achromobacter aegrifaciens, assembly GCF_902859965.1. Classification (NCBI taxonomy): domain Bacteria; kingdom Pseudomonadati; phylum Pseudomonadota; class Betaproteobacteria; order Burkholderiales; family Alcaligenaceae; genus Achromobacter; species Achromobacter aegrifaciens. Next base: position 1,321,096 of record NZ_CADIKO010000002.1, on the reverse strand, counting down.
ACCAGGAACATGAGGCCGAACAGCATGGACAGCGCGAAATGCCCGTGATGGTGGCCGATCAGGACCAGGATGCCCGCCGTCAGCACGATGGCGCCCTTGGCATAGCGCAGCACCCGCTGCCCCCCCACGCCGGACTTGGCGATCACCAGCGTGGCCAGGCCTTCGAGGACCAGCAGCGCCGCGAAGAAATTCAGCGGGAAATAGACGGCATTATCGAGCGCGTCGATGAACAGCGTGACGCCTGTAATGAAAAGCAGGCCGCCGATGACATACAGCCCGCGGGCGCGCTTGCGCAGGTAGTCCACGCCCAGCAGCAGCAAAACCAGATTGGCCATTGCGCTTGATTCTCCTCTTCCGTGACCCCGTTACGGTGCTAGCTATTTTGGTTTGCTAACCAAGTTAACAAATTTTCCGGGATCGATGCAGGTATTCTTTCTGACGCATCCGTCTGCGATCTTTCCCGGGACATGGCATGAACACCAAGACGAGCAACGCAACCAAAGAGGCAACGCAAGAGACGGCCTCCACCTTGATAGACGCCAGGATACGAGAATTGGACGACTGGCGCGGCCAGACGCTCGCGCGGGTCAGGGCCATCATCAGGCAGGCCGATCCCGGCGTAGTCGAGGAATGGAAATGGCGGGTGCCGGTGTGGTCGCACGACGGCATCATCTGTACCGGCGAAGCCTACAAAAGCGCCGTGAAACTGACCTTCGCCAAGGGTGCGGCGCTGGAGGATCCCTCCGGGCTCTTCAACGCCAGCCTGGACGGCAACACGCGGCGCGCCATCGATATCCGCGAGGGGGAAACGCTGGACGAAACGGCCCTGGCGGCGCTGATCCGAGCGGCCGCGGCCCTGAACGCGGCGGGGAAGTCCGGCGCCCGCTAGTCGGATTCCCCGCCGCGCAGGTCCGGTTCAAGGCGACGCCGGCTTGATGTTCTGGTTATGCCGGAACAGGTTCTGCGGGTCGTAGCGGGTCTTGGCCTGGACCAGCCGGTCGAAGTTAGGGCCGTAGGCCGCGCCCAGCCGCTCCGGTTCGTCCTGCGTCAGGAAGTTCACGTACACCCCTCCTTGCGCATAGGGCTCCGTGGTCCGGAACAGCGTCCGGGCCCACGCGATGCAGCGCTCGTCTTCTTCCGGAAAGTCCCAGCGGCCGTGCACGTTCATGGCGAACTGCGCCGAGCGGTGCGGATAGGCCATGGCGGACACCGGCACCTGCGCCGCTACGCCGCCGATGTAGCCCAGGAAGATCTCGCATTGCGGCGAAGGCAGGTTTTCCACCGCCGCCACTATGGCGTCGATCAGCCCGTCTTCCAGCCCGCCCAGATTGTGCGACTTCCAGTAATTGCGGGCGCCGGGTGTAAGCAGCGGGTCGAAGGCCTTTTGCCAGGCGGCGTAGGGCATGGGGCCCAGGTGCTCGCCATAAGGCGTGCCGAAGCCGCGCACCACTTCCACCGCGGCTGGGCCATTGGCCGGATCGCCCGAATAACACATGGCGAAGGCAACCATGGGCTTGCCGTGCACCGCTTGCGGCAGGAACGGCAGCGGCGGAGCCAGGCGCAGCACGGCCCAGACCGTCAGTTCCTGGGGCAGGGTCGCCAGCGCATCGCGGTACTTCGACAGCGCTTCTTTGCCCTGTTCCAGCGGCAGCACGACCAGGCCGCCATAAACCTCGGGTCCGACCGGATGCAGCTGGAATTCGAACATGGTGACCACGCCGAAATTGCCGCCGCCGCCCCGGATTGCCCAGAACAGATCCGGGTTGTCCTGTTCGCTGGCGTGCAGCAGCTTGCCATCCGCGGTGACGACATCGGCTGAGAGCAGGTTGTCGATGGTCATGCCGAACCTGCGGGTCAGCCAGCCGAAACCGCCGCCCAGCGTCAACCCGGCAACGCCGGTGGTGGAATTCACGCCCAGCGGCGTCGCCAAGCCGTAAGCCTGGGCCTCGTGGTCGAAATCGGCCAGCGTCGCGCCGGTCTCCACATAGGCCCGGGCGCGCACGGGATCGACGCGCACCGACTTCATCGGCGACAGGTCGATCATCATGCCGCCTTCGCAGACCGCGGTGCCCGCGATGTTGTGGCCTGCGCCGCGCACGGACAGGACCAGGCCGTTGTCGCGCGCGAAATCCACGGCGCGGCGCACGTCGGCGGCGCCGGCGCATCGGAAGATCACCGCCGGCCGGCGGTCTATCATCGCATTCCAGATCTTGCGGGCGTCGTCGTAACCGGGGTCGCCCGGGCAGAGGACCTGGCCTCGGGCTGAGGCTCTCAGATCATCCAGGGCGCTATCGGAAAGTTGGCTCATCACACACCTCCTTGAAGGTGCTGCTTCGTGAACAACCTTTGAAACTGGGGCCTGCGAAGCAGGCCCTGGCCGCCTATGGGTTCGGACGCGGCATGGAGTACGCCTCCTGCGTGAGAGGCCATGACCTAAGGAGGGCGGCGCGCCGCGCCGGGAGCCGGTCGGCCCGCTCCCGTTATGCGCGCCGTGGCGTGCGTATCTGGAAAGCTTACTCCTCGCTGGTCCATTCCACCTGCACGCCGAGGCTGCGCAGGTTTTCGACGAAGCGGGGATGCGCGCGGCGGATCGGCGTGGCGTTGCGGATTTCCGAGCGGCCGTCGATGCTGCTGGCGATCATGAAGAGCGCGATGGCGACGCGGATGATGTAGGGGCTTTCGACCACCGCGGGCGTCAGCGGCCGGCCGCCAAACGTGATCAGCCGGTGCGGATCGGACGAAAACACGTGCGCGCCGAACTTGGACAGCTCACCGGTCCAGCCCAGCGCGCCGTCGTAGACCTTGTTCCAGAACATGGCGTTGCCCTCGGCGCACACGCCCAGCGCGATGAAGATGGGCAGCAGGTCCACCGGGAAATAGGGCCATGGCGCCGCTTCGACCTTGGTCAGCACATTGCTGGTGAAGGGCGTCTGTACCTTCAAGGGGCCCGAGCGAAGCGCGCGCGACCAGCCGTTCTCGTGCACGATCTGCACGCCGAACTTGGCGAAGGTGCGGTCGATCAGCGGGAAGTTCGCGGGCGTGCTGTTGCGCACCACCACGTCGCCGCCCGTGATCGCGCCCAGCGCGAGAAAGGTGGTGATCTCGTGGAAGTCTTCCTCGAAGGTGAATTCGCCGCCTCCCAGGCTGACGCCGCCGCGCACCGTCAGCCGCGAGGTGCCGATGCCGTCGATGTCCGCGCCCATCATCGCCATGAAGCGGCAGAACTCCTGCACGTGCGGCTCGGAGGCGGCGTTGGTCAGCGTCGACTCGCCTTGCGCGGCGGCGGCGCACAGCACGAAGTTCTCGGTGGTCGTCACCGAGGCGTAGTCCAGCCAGTGGTGGGTCGGCTTCAACGGGCCGCTGCTGCGGACCAGCAGCGAGCCGCTGGCTCGTTCCACCTCGCCGCCGAAGGAGCGGAAGATGTCCACGTGCGGATCGATCTCGCGCACGCCCAGGGTGCAGCCCTTGACGTTGTCTTCCAGGCGCGCGACCCCGAAGCGCGCCAGCAGCGGCGGCACCAGCATGATGGAAGAGCGCATTTCCTCGGGCAGCCGGTGGCGGGCGGCGTCGAAGGCGGTGTCGCGGTGATGCAGGTCCAGGGTGCGGGTGGACTCGTCCAGCCGCACCTCGCTGCCCAGCGTGCGGAAGATGTCCAGGATCTTGCGCACGTCCGTGATGTCGGGCACGCCGTGCAGCCGCAGCGGCTGGTCCGTCAGCAGGGTGGCGCACAGCACAGGCAGGACCGCGTTCTTGTTGGCCGAAGGGATGACGCGGCCGCGCAAAGGGGTGCCGCCGTGGACGATGAGGTTGGACATGGAGCGAGTAGGGCCAGAAAAAACAGGGAGATGGGAGCTTGCGGAGCTCCGGTTAATTTCACACTTTAAGGGCGCACGGCGGCCGTGTCATGCCGGCCTGGCCGCGCCCGGGCCGGGATTCTTGCGGATCAGGACCCAGCCGCCTATGGTCAGCGCCAGGCCGGCCCCCAGATAAGGCAGGCCGAAAATCAGCGCCCAGAAAAACAGCGCCGTATAGGCGTCGTTGGCCGCCTGCTTGCCGCCGCTGGCCGGATTGAAGATGCCGGGTTCCATTGCAAGCACGGCGCCGAGCAGGTTCAGCAGGACGGCCAGGCCGAGCATGGCGCAGCCCCAGCCGATCAGGCGGCGAAAATTTGGAATGCGGACCAGCGCTGCGACTAGCGCCACGCCTATCAGCAGCGACACGACGCCCGTCGTGATCAGCATTCTGTCCAGCGCCGCCATATAGGCAAGCCCAGTCAAGTCCGCCAGCCCGAGCGCCTGCTGCATGACCGGATTGACGACGCCGCCGCTGGCCCAGGCGACTAGCAGGCCGAACGCGATGCTGGTGAGCCATTTGGTCAGGGCAGAGGGCATGCGGGAGTCCTGTTCATAGTGCGGTGCAGCGAGAATACTGCGGATTGCTGCTGACGATTGAGACGGGCGGTAACGGCGAACCGTGCAGGGCGCCGCCTAGCCGCGGCGGCGCATTCTTTCCTGGTGCAGCAGTTTGATCTGTTCGGCGAACTCCGGCACGGGACCTTCCACCGGTATGCCGTCCACGACTTCGGCAATGGCCAGCGGCCGCACCTTGGTCGTGGGGGCGACGCCCCATTCCCGCAGCCATTCCCGGTACTGGGCAGAAGAACTAGCATAGACGATCCGGCCCAGGCCCACCCAGCCATGCGCGGAGGCGCACATGGAGCAGTGCTCGCCCGAGGTATAGACGGTGCAGGCCGAGCGCTCGGCCGGCGGCAGATTGCTGGCGGCCCAGCGCGCGATCTCGAATTCCGGATGCCGCGTGCGGTCGCCGCTGGAGACATGGTTGTGGTCTTCGAACAGGACCACGCCGTCGGGTGAAACCAGCACCGAGCCGAAGGGTTCGTCGCCCGCTTCCAGCGCCTGTTTCGCCAGCTCGACGCAGCGCGCCAGGTGCTTCTTGTCCACTTCGGTGATCATGTAAACCTCCTCAGATATGCCGCGCGCCGTGGCGCCGGCGGACTGCGGCATGAGGAGGCCGCCGGCATCGATGCGCAAGCATAGCCTTCTTGCAGGCTGGGCTCAGTAGTACACGTCCACGTAGTCCGTCAGCCCGCCGCAGGCTTCCATCTGCTGCAGGCGCCAGTACTTGCGCTTGCCGGTCGCGCGGAACTCGAACTCGCCATTGCGTTCGCAGCGGCGGCCTTTGTCCGGCGCGTCCAGGATCAGGATCGTGCCGCGGAAGATAAAGCGGTCGCTGGCGATGGAGACGATATCGCCCTTGATCTTCAGCGTGCCTTCGTGGTTGGCCTGCGTGCCCTCGATGCGCACCACGTCGTTTTCATCCGTCGCGGTCAGGTGGCCGCGCTGCGCGGACCAGAGCCATTGCAGGGTGATGCCGCTGTTGTTCATCAGGCGCTCATAGGCGGCCTGGTTCTGGATGTCGGTCTTCTGCACTGAACCCGAGGGCGCTGCCGTGGCGGGTGCAGCGGCAGGCGCGCCGTGCGCCTTGATCGGCGGTACGGCCATGGCCGGCGCGGTTGCCGCAAGCGCCAGGCCCGCCGCCAGCAGCAGGCCGGACATCCGCTTTTTTCCCTGGGCGATGATCGTGTCGCTCTCGAGGTTCTTGTGCATGGGTTCTCGTCAAATAGGGGTAGGAGGGCGCAGCGGCCCGGCAACAGCCGCCTGACGGGGACGCTGGGGATGCGCCTGGGCCGAAGGTCGGCGGGCGCATAAATTAGCACGGTCATCGGACCCCGATAATTGCTGTTGTTTGAGCTTGTGTATCTATTGGTTATTTTAATTACCAATGAATACGGCAAGCGGCCGCGCCCGGCCAGCCGCCCGCCCGCTCACCGTTTGGTGGCTGCGCTCTGCGCCCGGAATGCGGCCTCGCCCGCATCGGAAATCTCGACCCATTTTCTGTCCGGCGGCGCGTCCGGCACATAGCTGTCGTGCCAGTTCCACCACTTGTAGGTCGGGGTCTGCGGATAGCCTTCGGGAGAATCCTCCCAGACTTCCTGGCGGCCCAGCGGCGTGATGTCCAGGTAGTTCCAGGTGCCGCCCATCTGCTCGTCGCCGCGGTTGTTGAGGAAATAGGTGCGGAAGATGCGGTCTCCGTCGCGGTAGAACACATTGGTGCCATGCCACTCGTCCACGCCGAAGTCGGTATCGAAGCCATCGGTCAGCGTGTACCAGGGCATCTTCCAATCCATCTGCGCTTTCAGCCGCGCAATGTCCGCCTGCGGCGCCCGGGACAGGAAGACCAGCGTGGTGTCGCGGGCGTTCAGATGCGCCAGATGCGCGACCTGGTCGGCCACCATGGAGCAGCCGCGGCAGGCGTGCTCCGGCCAGCCATACACGCCCGGCTCGAAGAAGGCGCGGTAGACGATCAGTTGGCGGCGGCCGTCGAACAGGTCGGGCAGGGCGAGCATGCCCGACGGGCCTTCGAACGCATAGGCCTTGGTCACTGGCGTCCAGGGCATGCGCCGGCGTTCGGCGGCCAGCGCATCGCGGGCGCGGGTGTGGGCTTTTTCCTTGACCAGCAGTTGCTGGCGGGCGGTTTCCCAGTCCTGGGGCGAGACGACCGGGGGCGTGCGCATGGGCGCGCCATTGCTTGATGCAGTCATGATTTCCTACCTCCTTATCGCGGGCCGAGGCCCTGGCGCAAGGGTCTGCGCGCAGACTGGCTGCTCGGCGGCCTGGAAACAGTCTGGCATCGCCGGGCGGAGAGGGGGGAGTAACAAATCCGGCGCAATTCCGCCGGCGGCCGGTTCAGAAGCTCACTGCCAGCCCGACGGAGAAGCCCGACACATTGGTGCCGAACACATAGCGGCCCACCAGCCGGGTGCGGGTGATGATCACGTCATAGGCGCTGGAATCCAGCTCCAGGCCGGCGCCCACGGAGGTCAGCCGGTCGAATCCCAGGATGCCGCGCTGGTCGCCCAGGAACTCAGAGTGCGTCAGCTCCAGCACGTAGCGCAGCGGCCGTTGCAGCATGACGAATCCCGTTGGCGCACGGTAGCGCGCCCACAGATTGGCCGATTGCGCCGTGGCGTGGCCCTCGACGGCGGCAGAACTGTTGAAGCTCTGCAGGCGCATGTCGGAATAGCGCAGCTCCACGTCGACCTCGTAACCGGGGCGGTAATGCTCATAGTCCAGCATCAGCGAGCCGCCCAGGCCATAGGCGTTGAGCGAACCCTTGTCCAGGAAGCTGATGTCCTTGCCAGTCTGGCGGCCCACATACCAGCTGGCGGCGCGCAGGTCGCTGGTGACGTTGCCCAGCGCAAAATTGAAGATGGGCCGCAGCTTCAGTTCGTCGGTCAGCTTGAAGTCCCAGCCTATGCCGCCGGTGGCCGAAAAGCTGTTCCACTTGGTGGGGATGCTGCGGGATTCGGCGCCCTGCGTGGCGACGAAGGTCGGATCGTAGCGGCTGGCGGCCAGCACGCCTTCCAGGTAGATGGGGACCGATTTGGAGATGGTGTCGCCGCCGCCCAGCTGCGTCATGGCGAATTCGCTGGACCCCGAGACCGATCCGCTGCCTCCGCCTATGTTCAGGGAACTGGTCGTGATGTCGGGCACGATGGAGAACGACATGATCGCGAGCACCCCGTTGGCGCGCTTTTGCAGGTCGTCCTGGCTTAGCCGCAGGCCCTGGGCCATGGCAGGAGCAAAGATTGCGCTGCCAAGCAGCGCGAGCAACCAGCCTGAACGCCGTATCACCATCATCACGGGCGGGGGCATGTCATCTCCGGAATGAATGCGTGTCCAACAGCAGCCGGCCTTGCGGCGTCAGCGAATCTACTTGGCCGCGGCAGGCGGGTCAACCATGGCCTGCCGCTGGGCGGCCAGCAGCGCATCGCTCTGGTCGATCCGAATCGTGCCTATGCGTGGAAACTCGAAGTCCACGATGATGTATATCGCAGCGGTCATGACCACGGCATAGACCAGTTGATGCAGCAGGCTGTCGCGTTGGGACAAGGCCAGTTTCGATCCGATGAGGCAGGCGCACACCAGGGCCAGAAAGACCAGAAAGGCATAGGTCGCGACGGGCGGGTGAACCTTCTGCGCCACGGTCTGCGCGGTGGACACGTCGAACATGTCGTTGACTGCGCCCACATACGACGCGGCAAAGGGCGGCACGGCATGGCGGGCCGCGCTCATGGAGGTGGTCCAGATTTCTTTCTGCAGGGCCCCCACGCGGGCCGCAATCGCTTCGCGTTGATCCAGCGCGGCGACGTGGCTGTAATACTCGATGCGGCTGTCGACATAGCGGCGGAACTGCTCGCGCAGCTTGGGCTGGTCGGCGGCATCGAGCATGTCGATGCGCAGCCACGCCGTCCCGATGGCATTGACCTCCTGGACCAGCAGGTCGCGGCGCTCGGCCATGCGCTGGGCCGCGCCCGAAAACGTGAAGGCCACCAACAGGCCCAGCAGCGCGAACACGGATGCCTCGATGGCGGCGGTCCCCGCGCCGCTTTTGTCGTCCGCGCCATGTCCGAGCCGTCTTCCGATTCTCATGGCAAGCAGCAGCAGCGCGAAGAACAGGACAGCCAAACCCGCCAGCAAGAGGGAATAGTTCATTTGGTCACCGTGTGTTCAATTGCGCTTGTTCGGAGGGGACTGTTCGGTGGCGGCGCGGTCGCGCCATAGCGTCACGCGGTTGCGGCCTAGCTGCTTGGATTCGTAGAGCGCTTCGTCCGCCCGCCGTATGACGTCGGCGGCGGATTCCCCGTCCTGCGGCCAGAGCGCGACGCCGATCGACACGGTTACACGGCCCACGCTGTCCGGCATAAGGCGTCGGGCTACGGCGGTGCGCAGGCGCTCGGCGATCTCGCACGCCTTTTCGGCCGAGCCGGTAGGCAACAGGGCGATGAACTCTTCTCCGCCCACCCTGAAGGCGCGATCCTGGTCGCGCAGGCCGGCGCGGATTACCTCGGCCAGTGCGATCAGCACTTTGTCGCCCGTCATGTGGCCGAAGCTGTCATTGATGCGCTTGAAGTGGTCCAGATCCATGGCGATGACGGCCACGGATGCGCCATCGGCCGCGTAGGCGTCCAGCACGTCGGTCATGGCGCGGCGGTTCAATAGTCCGGTCATGGGATCCGTCAGCGCCTGGGTATTCAGGCGACCCACCTCGTCCTGATGCTGGTTTAGCGTCAGCTCCACCGCGTCGCGCAAGGTGTCGGCCTCGGCATACCATGCGTTGAGCCGCCCGAGGTCCACGCCAGGCGATTTGCCCGCGCTCATGGCGCGCGTCAGACGCGACAGCGGCGAGGCGATGGCATAGGCCAGGCCGCATACCAGTAACAGCGTGAGCACGATGGCCGGGATGGCCGAGCGCAGGGCATCCCCGAGCAATTCGCGCAGCGGCGACAGCACCTGATCCAGCGAACGTTGAGCCACCACGGCCCAATTGCCCTTGGCCAAAGGCGCGTAGCCGATCAATACGGCGCCGCCGTCCGCCTTCGGATAAAGGGCGGCGCCGCCGTGCCGTGCAGGCTCCAGGCTGGCCAGATCGAACGTCCCGGCAGGGGCATGCCTGCGGTACAGCACGTCGCCGTTGCTGCCGACCAGGAACACCGACATGCCGGCGATTTCGTCGCGGTCGCCGATGATGCGGTCCATGCCGCTGCCGGCGTCCAGCGTGATGGCGATGGCCAGGTAGGCCAGGGGCGCGCCGGCCGCGTCTTCCACGGGTTCGGCCACGGTAAGCACCGCGGCTTGCGCCCCGGGTATTGTCGTCACCCAGGACGCTGGGCCCTGGGCGCTTATGCCCAGGTCGGCAAGACGCAGGACCTTGGCATCCGCGAGCTGTCCCATGGGGGAACGGGCGACGATACGGCCCTCGGCGTCGGCCAGCATGACCGCGTGCAGCGAATCGATCTGGCCGGCCAGGCGCTGCAACTCATCCTGCAGCGCTTGGGGCTTGCCCAGGGACCCCGGAAGCCGGTCGGCGGCGCTCCGGGCTTGGCGGTGCAACGCGGCGACATAGACGTCGATGACCTCGGCCAGTTTTTCGGCGCGCGCGTGGTTGGCGGCCAGCGCGTTCTTGATGATCTGCGCCTTCTGTACCTGGTAGCTCGAGTACATGGCGTTGGAAAAGCCGACGGCAACGCTCAGCACGGCCAGGGCGACCAGTACCGCAAGCAGGCCGATTTTGCGCTTGCGCATGCCTGCGTGGCTAGACCGGGGGCTCATCGAAGCTCCATGCAATATGCCATGCCTGGGGTGGGTATCGACCGCGTTCAGTCTGACAAAGATAAATGGAGGCGCCGCCGTTCGCAATGCGAAACGTGATTAATTGCAATCCACGATTGATTTAGAAGGAAAAATGTGTAGGCTTTGTTCGATACAGCCAACACCCCGTCGCATGCGATCGCTCATCCGGGCTGATTCCTTTCTCCTCCGGCGCGTCGGCCTCACGCTTCGTCCCCTGCAAGTTTGATCTTGTCCTCTGCATTCGCCTGACTCAGTTGCTTGCCGGACCGCCATATTCAGGGTGGTTTGTCCTCTACCCGTCTGGAGAAAATGATCATGAAGCTGCTTCGCCGCGCGACCGATTTCCATGCACAGCAACGCCTGCCGTCCAGGCGCCGTCGTTGCTCGGCGCCAGCCGCATTGACGGCCCTGGCGTTCGCGCTTGCAGCGCCGGCATGGGCGGCTAATGGACCCAAGCCCGCCGAGGCCTCCACCAAGGAGGCCAACGCGGCCCTTCTGAAGGAATTGCCGTTCTCGGACAAGACCGCTTTCGAATTGGCCCATAAAGGCTTCATCGCGCCGCTGCCCGCCGGCATGATCAAGGGCGCCGAGGGCAACCTGGTCTGGGATTCGGACAAGTACGGCTTCATCAAGGAAGGCTCGGATGCGCCCGACACCGTCAATCCCAGTCTGTGGCGCCAGGCGCAACTGATCAATATTTCGGGCCTGTTCCAGGTGATGGACGGGATCTACCAGGTCCGCAATCAGGACCTGTCGAACATGACCATCGTCGAAGGCAAGGAAGGCCTGACGATCATGGATCCGCTGATCTCCACCGAAACGGCCAAGGCCGCGCTGGACCTCTACTATCAGCACCGTCCCAAGAAGCCTGTCGTGGCCGTCATCTACACCCATAGCCACGTGGACCACTACGGCGGCGTGCGCGGCGTGGTCGACGAGGCCGAGGTGAAGGCGGGCAAGGTCAAGATCTATGCCCCGCTGGGATTCCTGGAACACGCCGTGGCCGAAAACGTGATGGCCGGCACGGCCATGAGCCGCCGCGCCAGCTATATGTACGGCAACCTGCTGCCGCCCAGCGCGACGGGCCAGGTGGGCGCGGGCCTGGGCACGACGACCTCGGCGGGCACGGTCACGCTGATTCCGCCCACCGACATCATCGAGAAGACCGGCGAAAAGCGCACCATCGACGGCCTGACCTATGAATTCCTGTACGCGCCCGGCAGCGAAGCGCCTGCCGAGATGCTGTACTACATCAGGGAAAAGAAGGCGCTCAACACGGCCGAGGACTCCACCCACACGCTGCACAACACCTATTCCCTGCGCGGCGCCAAGATCCGCGATCCGCTGGCCTGGTCGAAGTACCTGAACGAGGCCCTGAACCTGTGGGGCGACGATGTCGAAGTGATGTACGCCATGCACCACTGGCCGGTCTGGAACAACAAGGACGTGCGCGAACAGCTGAGCCTGCAGCGTGACATGTACCGCTACATCAACGACGAGACCTTGCGCCTGGCCAACATGGGCTACAACAAGGAAGAGATCGCCGAACAGGTCAAGCTGCCCAAGTCCATTGCCAGCAAGTTCTCCAACCGCGGCTATTACGGCTCCGTCAACCACAACGTCCGCGCGACCTACGTGCTCTACCTGGGCTGGTTCAACGGCAACCCCGCCACCTTGCACACCCTGCCCATCGAAGAGGGCGCCAAGCGCTACGTCGACATGATGGGCGGCGTGGACGCCGTGGTGAAAAAGGCGCGCGAATACTATGCCAAGGGCGACTATCGCTGGGTGGCCGAGGTGGTCAACTACGCGGTGTTCGCCGATCCGAAGAACCAGGAGGCGCGCAACCTGCAGGCCGATGCGCTGGAGCAGTTGGGCTACCAGGCCGAAAGCGGCCCGTGGCGCAACTTCTACCTGACCGGCGCGAAGGAACTGCGTGAAGGCGTGCAGAAGCTGCCGGTGCCGGACACCGCCAGCCCGGACACCGTGCGCGCCATGACGCTGGACATGCTGTTCGACTACTTCGCGGTGCGGCTGAACCGCGAGAAGACCGAGGGCAAGCACGTCGTGCTGAACGTGGATTTCACCGACACGAAGCAGAAGTACATGCTGGAAATGGCCAACAGCGTGCTGAACCATTCCGAAGGCAAGGCGGCCAAGGATCCCAGCGCCAGCGTGTCGCTTAGCCGCGAGACGCTCAACAACATCATGCTGAAGCAGACCACGCTGAAGGACGCCATGGCCAAGGGCGACGTCAAGGTCAGCGGCGATCAGGCCAAGCTGGCCGAAGTGTTTGGGGCGCTGGATGATTTCCCGTTCTGGTTCAACATCGTGACGCCGTAAGGCGGGATGCGAGAGGCCGATCCAGGCCTCTCGCCACATGCGCCGAAGTCTCGCTCGCCGTCGTGCTTGCAAGGCTATCGGCAGGAGTATGAATATGACCAGCAAAAATACCGTCTGCCTCTGGTACGACCAGGATGCCCTGGAAGCCGCGCAGTTCTACGCCCGGACTTTTCCGGACAGCGCTGTGCGAAAGATTCTGCGCGCGCCGGGGGACTATCCTTCGGGCAAGCAGGGCGATGTGCTGACCGTCGAGTTCACGGTCGCGGGCATACCCTGCGTGGGCCTGAACGGCGGCCCGGCCTTCAAGCACAGCGAGGCCTTTTCCTTCCAGATTTCGACCGAAGACCAGGCCGAGACCGACCGCCTCTGGGACGCCATCATCGGCAACGGCGGCCAGGCCAGCGAATGCGGCTGGTGCCGGGACAAGTGGGGCCTGTCATGGCAGATCACGCCGCGCGTGCTGATCGAAGCGATCTCGGACCCCGATCCCGCCACAGCCAAGCGCGCGTTCGACGCGATGATGACGATGGGCAAGATCGATATCGCGGCCATTGAGGCGGCGCGGCGGGGGTAGGGGAGGATTCCTCCTTTTGGCTGATTCCCGCGGCAATGGCGCGATCTATCATGGATACACCGCACGCGGGCCGGCCATCTGCACGGCCAGTCCCTGGAGGCGGCGGCGTTTGCGCGATCATCCTCGGGGAGCTTTCCTATGGCCACGCTTGCGGTCCGCCTTATGGCGGCCATCGTGTCGGCCGGCATCGGCCACGCGGCGTTCGCGGGACCGGGGCAGGCCATTGAGGCCACCGGGAAGTCGCGTTCCTCGACTTCCTCGCGCGGCAATGCCGACGCCGCCATCGATGCGGCGCAACGCGCCCTGAGCGATTACCTGCGAGACTCCAGCCAGCAGGATGATGCGCTGCTGAACCAGGAGACGCAGGACCGGCTGCGGCAGCAATATGAAGATGCGCAGAACGCGGCGGCCAGGGCCCGGGCGAAACAGCAGGAAGCCGACTACCTGCGCAACCGCGACCGGATCAAGGAGCGCTATAGCACCGATCCCGCCCTGAACCCCTGGGGCAACAACGCCGCCAGCCGCGACAAGCCGCGCAATGCCCCCGCCGGCGCGCCGGATCCATCCCCTTCATCCAAGACCGCCGCCAAGGATCCTGGGCTCGATTACGCCGGCCAGGCCTGCGAGTATTTCACCCGCCCCTCGGATGCCGCGCATCTGAACTACTACAGCGAAGGTTCGACCGTCGTCTATGGCGGGCGGGTCTATCAATGCAAGGACGGACGTTGGGCGTACCGCTATCCCGATACGGTGCTGAGCGCGCGCGACCGCAGCCGGCTGTCGGCCACCCAACTGGAGAAGTGATATGGCATTGTTTGGTTCGGTGGCGGCGGCCGTGCTGGCCTCTTCGACCCTCGGCGCCCCGCTGGGCTTGGGTGACGGGAGAAGCGAAGCCTTGTTCAAGGCATATTCGGCTGCCCTGGACTTGGGGTTCCAGGCGATGGGACCCAGCATGAAGCGCGCGCTGGCGACGTATTGCCAGGACGGGCTGACCGTCGAGGGCTACTGCGTCTGGGTGGTGCAAGGGGTAATCATAGGCAGCCATCTCAATGGCAATTACGAGGACGTGCTGCGCTATGGAGACCGCTACGCCGCCGCAAGGCTGGCGGATCTGCGGTCCAGGCGTGAGCCACTGGGCGCCTGCCTGCCCGCGTACGTGAGCACGGTGAAGCCGGGCACGACCAGCACCTTGATCTCCTGGAGTTCCCCCGTGCCTTCCTTGGTCTACCTGGCCCAAGCCCGCCTCAAACGGCCTGCGACGGGCTCGTACTATCAGGCGTTCTATTGCGCGCGCCGCGCTCCGAACGAGCTGCTGGACGCTTATGATCCCCAGCATTCCAGCGTGCCGGCGAGCGAAGCCGAAGCAACCGTAGCCCGCAAGTTCGAATCAGAAATCCTGCGGCCGATGCGCGCGGCGAGCGAGCAGCTGCAAGCCGAACTCACGCGCTCCATCCACTCCGACAGCACGGCGCTTAGCCGCAATTTCCTGCAGACCGCGGTGCTGTACGGAAACGCCTACACCGCGTGCAGCCGAGCCCGCTTTCCGGCCAATCTTTGCGGCTATCTGAGCGCGGACCGCATCGAAGTCGAGTTCTACGAGTCCAAACTATGAGCGGGCCCGTCAGTCCGCGCATCAGCTGCCTGCCGGCAGCACCCGGATGCCCGTGCGCTTGACGAATTCCTCGTAACTGATCGGCGGCCCGGCCTTGGTGCTGGCGGCGTTGGCCTGCCAATGCACCCACGAGCGCCCGGTGGTCGCGTCATACACGACCTTGTAGATGTACGTGGGCACGGCCACGCCCGCGCCTATGGTCTTGGGCTTGTCGGCATAGATGGGACCGGTGAAAACGTAGACGTCGCCGGCGGCGCGCATCACGTACTTGCGCGTGTCCTGCTCGATGCTGCTCCAGGCGCCGCCGTTGTGAATCTGATCCTGCGGCACCATGTTGGCCAGCGAGAAGCTCTGCGCCATGGCTTCGGGCGTGGACATGTCGCCCGCCGGCGCCATGTGGCCGCGCGAATAACCGGAGCCGCGGTAGTCGTCCAGCTCGGCCCGTTCGGCGCGCGGCAGCCGCGCTTCGGCGTAGAACTTGTCGGTGCGGCGCTGCCCCTGGGCCTGGGTCAGCATCTGGCGATTCAGGCGTTCCGCCACGAACACCGGCGTCTTGGTCTGCCCGTCGTGCAGGATGGCGAAGGCCGAGAAGCACACCTCCCGCAGCTTCTGGCCGCCCGGGACTTCCGGCGGGCGCGAATGCGGAAAGAACTGCCGGCATTCGGCAAACATTGTTTGAACAGGCGCCCCTGTCCGCGCTGCGGTCGGCACCGCCGCGGGCGCCGCGGTCTGGCGCTGCTGCGGCCATCCCAGGCGCGTGATGACTTCCTGCACCGGCGCCGGGATCCGCCACTGCGGATTCAGCATATAGGTCGCCGCGCCGAAACTCGCCAGCGACGAGAACAGCAGGGCCTTCAGGAATCGGGGGAAGCGGCCGCTGGATCGGGAACCGGCCCGGGCCTTGGATCTGCTTGGGGGACTTCTCTTCTTGGAAGCGGGTGTCTTCGCGCGCGTCATTACTACCTGTGAGCTACTGCCCGATTGCAGTTGGCAATCGGCACCGCCACGAATTGTAGATGAGTGGCAAATTTGCCACTTGCACGGGATTCTTTCGTTTGAAGAGACGGCTGCGCGGTCCGGTGTTGCATGACGCGCAACCAAGTTGTGACAGGGGTTACGCTATGTTTCCATGACGCATTTCCCACGTAGAATCCTTGCTGGCTGCGGCGATTGCTGCGGCGCGATATCCACGCGTTGAAGATGTACGTCGATCTCCTCACCCTTTACTTCATCATCATCGGAACGCTGCTAGCCAGTGCAGGCCTGACGTTCTGGGAGCATCGGACCCACCCCAGCCGCAGCGGATCATTGCGCATCCTGGCGGCGGGCTTCGCCACGCTGGCCGTGGGCTGCACTGTCGCGCTGTTTCGCGCGAGGCTTCCCAGCCCGTTGGGCTCGGCCGTCGCCAATCTCATCGTCCTCAGCGGCTATCTCCTCATCATGAACGGCGCGGCCTCGTTGAGCGGCAGGCGCCATCGGGGCGCTTCCATCGGCTTGCTGGTCGTCATGGCGCTGATCTGGCTGGCGGCCGGCGCACAGTGGGAGGATCTCGTCTGGAAGTACATCAGCGCATTCCCGATCGCATTGGTCAGCGGCGTGACCGCTTGGGAACTGCTGCGGTGCCAGTCGCTCAGGTCGTTGACGCCGCTGCGCATTGCAACGGCGGCGGTAACCCTCCACGCACTGGTCTACGCCGCGCGCGCCTTCATCCTGCCCTGGTGGGTGGCGGAGCACGGGCCGGCCATACACCTGACCGCCAGCACCCTTACCATGTACGAAGGCGTGCTGTATTCCATCGTGCTGCCGATGACGCTGCTCAAGCTGATCCGCGAAGAGACCCACGGCCAGCTGTTGCGAGAGTCGCAGACGGACTATCTGACCCGCCTGGGCAACCGCCGCTGGTTCTTCGAGCAGGGCGCACGCATCATCGAGGGTGGAGCAGGGCGCGGGCCGGTTGCGGTGCTGGCCTTCGATCTGGACCAGTTCAAGGCCATCAACGACAGGTACGGCCATCAGACGGGCGATCAGGTGTTGAAATTTTTCGCCGACAGCGCGCGTTGCGTGTTGGGCGACGACGTGTTGCTTGCGCGCATCGGTGGCGAAGAGTTCGCCGCCCTTTTGGCCGGTCCCGACGCGCGCCGCGCAACGGTGCTGGGCGCGGCCGTGGCTCAACGCTTTTCCGTAACGGTGTCCGGCCGGGACGACAGTCTGGGCATACCGGCCACGGTCAGCGTCGGGTTGGCGCAATTCGAGGACAAGGTTCCGCCCTTGGCCGACGCGCTGGCCGCGGCCGACCGGGCGCTGTATCAGGCCAAGGCGCTGGGCGGGAATAGGGTGGAGCTGGCGGGTGCCGCCGCAAGCGCGGTGAACTGCTGACCGCAACTGGCCCGGATCAGGTCCGGCGTCGCGACCGCGGCCTGGGCGCCACCCCCATCCGCGAATCCCGCGCCAGCGCAAGCTGCGCCAACCGCGCCGCGATTGTCTCGAAGTCCTCGTCGGTCTGGGGCAGGTACAGCCATTTCCCCAGCACGGGGTGCGGGCGCAGGGCGGGGAACTCCGCCAACAGCGCCTCGTGGCGTTCCTGCGAGGTGCAGACGAGCAGGCCGCTCCAGGGATCCTCGCGATCGGCGGCGACCAGGTACAGCAGGCCGTCCAGGTACGCCGCGTCGCAGCCAAACATCTTGCGGCGCAGGTAGCCGGCATCGCGCTCCAGGGGTTCCAGGATCCAGAGCAGCGAATTGAGGCGGACGTTCCGTTGTTTTGGGGGCGGGGCGAATGGGTCTGATCGGTTGGGCATGAGGTGACGCCAGGCGGGACGGGTTGCGGCGGGAATCCAAGAATAATGGTAATAATGGTGCCGGATTAAAGTTTCCACTCCAAGGGGATAGCGTGCATTGCTCTAGATGCGGAGCCGCCCACAAGGGCAAAAATAGCGTATGCGACGAATGCGCAAGAGTGCTGGGCAACATGCCCAGCAAGAGCATCTTCGCACGGGACACCGGCAGTTTTGCGGCGGACGAGACGCCGCCCGCTGCGACGAGCCCGCAGCCCGCCGCCAGTGCGCCAGCTGCCGCGGCCTCTCGCGGCAGCTGGGCTGAAGCATTCCAGCGTTACCACGTTGCGCCCCTGCGGCTGCGCGGCAAGCCCGTCAAGACGGTCTGGCTGTTGGCAGCCGGCGCGGCAGGCTTGACGCTCACCGCCCTGGGCGTCTATGCCTGGGGGATGTCGGCGTGGTGGTTCATCCTGATTTTCCTGAGCCTCGTCAGCCTGGAGACGGGGCGTGATCTGAAACGCAAGCGTTATTCGCGGTTTTTAATGATGTGCAACCTGGAAGCCAATCGCGCCGGCGAGGTTTTCTACACCGAGATTGGCGGCCAGTGCCCGGCATGCAATGGCGAATTGAAGCTCCGGGAGATCGGTCCGAAGCGCGACAAGAAGACGACGGCGGTGTGCAGCGTGAATGGCAGCCACCGCTGGCAATTCGATCCCCGCGTGCTCGGCGATCTTTGACGCCTGCGTCCGGCGCAACCCGGCGGTCGTTCCCTGACAGCCGGGTCCGGTTCCGCCGCGCTGCCTATAATGGCCCCGATCCCCGCTTTGACGGCAATCTTGCCGTGCTTCATGTCCTCTCTGCCTTTACGCGTGCTGTCGGTCATCCCGCCGATGACGCAGCTCAATACTCCGTATCCGTCCACCGCCTACCTGACCGGCTTTCTGCGGTCGCGCGAGGTGACCTCGTTCCAGGAAGATCTGGCGCTGGCCCTGGTGCTGCGCCTGCTGTCGGCCGACGGCCTGCGCGCCGTGGCGGAAGGCGTTGCTGCCTTGCCGGCGAACAAGCACAGTCCCGCGGTCCAGTCCTTCGTGGCGCAGCAGGCGCGCTATCTGGCGACCATCGGGCCTGTGATCGCCTTCCTGCAGGGCCGCGATTCGACGTTGGCGCACCGCATCGTCGGCCGCCATTTCCTGCCCGAGGGGCCGCGCTTCAGTTCGCTGGACGTGTATCTGGACGAAGACGGCGGCGATCCGCTGGGCTGGGCCTTCGGCGCCCTGGGCCTGCATGACCGCGCCAAGCACCTGGCGACGCTGTACCTGAACGACCTGGCCGATGTGCTGCGGGACGCGGTGGATCCGCGTTTCGAGTTCGTGCGCTACGCCGAATCGCTGGCGGGCAGCCAGCCCACCTTCGATCCGCTGGCCCAGGCGCTGGCGGCGCCGCCCACGCTGGTGGACGACATGCTGCGCAGCCTGACTTCGGAAGCGCTGGCCCGCCACACGCCCACCGTGGTGCTCCTGTCCGTGCCGTTCCCCGGCGCGGTCTATGCCGCATTCCGCATCGCCCAGACCATCAAGGCGCACGATCCCGGCATCGTCACCGTGCTGGGCGGCGGCTTCGTCAATACCGAACTGCGCGAACTGAAAGACCCGCGGGTCTTCGATTATTTCGACTACGTGACCCTGGACGCGGGCGAGCGTCCCTTGCTGTCGCTCCTGGAGCATCTGCAGGGCAAGCGCTCGCGCCAGCGCCTGGTGCGCACCTTCCTGCGCGACGCGGATACGGGCGCGGTGCGCTACGTCAACATGGTCGAACCCGACATCGCCTTTGCCGAGGTGGGTACGCCCACCTGGGATGGGCTGCCGCTGGACCGCTACCTGTCGCTGCTGGACATGCTGAATCCCATGAACCGGCTGTGGAGCGACGGGCGCTGGAACAAGCTGACCGTGGCGCATGGCTGTTATTGGAAGAAATGCAGCTTCTGCGACGTCAGCCTGGACTACATCGGCCGCTACGAAGGCGCATCCGCCGCGGTGCTGGCCGACCGCATCGAGGCCATCGTGCGCGAAACCGGGCAGACCGGTTTCCACTTTGTCGACGAGGCCGCGCCGCCCAAGTCGCTCAAGGCGCTTGCGACCGAACTGATCGCGCGCGATACCGGTATTTCGTGGTGGGGCAACATCCGTTTCGAAAAGACCTTCAGCCCCGAGCTTTGCGAACTGCTGGCCGACAGCGGCTGCATTGCGGTGTCGGGCGGCCTTGAGGTCGCCTCGGACCGCCTGCTGAACCTGATGAAGAAGGGCGTCTCGGTCGACCAGGTGGCACGGGTCACGCGCGCCTTCACGGACGCCGGCATCCTGGTGCATGCCTACCTGATGTACGGCTTTCCCACGCAGACCGTGCAGGACACCGTGGACGCGCTGGAGTACGTGCGGCAACTGTTCGACAACGGCTGCATCCAGAGCGGCTTTTTCCACCGGTTCGCCTGTACGGTGCATTCACCGGTGGGACAGAACCCCGAGGAATACGGCGTTACCCTCAAGCCCCTGCCGCCGATCACCTTCGCCAAGAACGACGTCGGCTTCCATGACCCTACCGGCGTGGATCACGATGCGCTCGGCCGTGCGCTGAAGAAGGCCATCTACAACTACATGCACGGCATCGGGCTGGACGAGGACGTGCGCAGCTGGTTCCCGTTCCATGTGCCGAAGACCACCGTGTCGAAGCACCGGATCAGCCGGGCACTGAGCCAGCGGGGGTAAGGCGCGGGCTTCGCGCCCGCCGCGCTAGCGCAGCAACACGTCCTCGTAGAACGCGCCCATCGGCCG
Source organism: Achromobacter aegrifaciens (assembly GCF_902859965.1). NCBI lineage: Bacteria > Pseudomonadati > Pseudomonadota > Betaproteobacteria > Burkholderiales > Alcaligenaceae > Achromobacter > Achromobacter aegrifaciens. The sequence goes on along the minus strand of NZ_CADIKO010000002.1, from coordinate 1,300,752 downwards.
CTCTGCATCCCGCACCTGGATCTCCAGTACCCAGATGCCGTCGGCGGGTACGAAGTCCGCCTGCGCCAGCAGATGTTTGCCGTACAGCGCATGCGGAAAATCCGATACCCGGTGCCCGGGAATCTCGCGCACCAGTTCGCAGCCCAGCTCGCGCGCATATTCCGAGGCGCGGTCGTACAGGGCGGCGCCCGTCAGGCCTTCCAGCCACGCCAGGCGGGCGCGCCGGAAGACCTCGCGCGCGGCTTCGGCGCAGCGCAGGCGGTCTGCATCGGCGCCCAGCACGAAGGTGTCGCCATAGTCGCCCTCATGGCCGTCCCACACCGGGCCGATGTCCAGCACGAAGATGTCATGTTCCTGCAGCTTGCGGTCATAGTCGGTGCGCTGGATGGGCGGGGACTGCGTATCCGGGCCGAAGCGCACATAGGTCGGGTGCCAGTTGTTGGATGCACCCATCCGGCGCAAGTGCTCGTCCGCCACGGCGATGGCCTCGCGCGTGGTCATGCCGGGGCGCATCAGCGCGGCGATTTCCGCCACCGCCTGCATGGAGCGCTGGCGCGCGTCGAGGATGCCTGCGAGCGTGTAGCGCGGACTGAGGCGCTCCCAGGGATGCGCCTCGCGCCGCGGCGCGGCGCCGGCCGTGCCTCCCGCCGCGGGGTGGAAGGCCTCGGACCGGTAGCGGTCGGCGGGCAGGCCGGCCGCCAGCAGCCGGTCGCGGGCCGCCTGCACCATTGCCGGATTGCCGCAGGCGTAGACCAGGCTGCGTGACCAGTCGTGGTCCGCGGAGATGGCTGCGTCCTGCACGTGGCGGGGCTGGCCATCTGTGCGATCGGCCTGGGACAGCACCGCATGCCACTGGAACCCGTCGCCCTTGCCCTGCAAGGCATCCAGCATCTGCCCGGCGTAGCAATCGTCCGGCGTGCGTCCGCCCCAGTACAAGGTCACCGTCTTCAGCGCGCGGCTTTGCAGCGCTGCCATAAGGATGGGAGCCACGCCCGCATAGCCCGTGCCGGTGGCCAGCAGCACCAGGTGGTCGATGCCGGCAGGCATCTCCGCAGGCCAGGTGCAACTGCCTTGCGCGCCGTCCAGGGTCAGCATGTCGCCGGGCTGGAGGCCGGGCAGGATGCCATCGGTGAAGGCGCCGCCGGGCATGCGGCGGATGTGGAACTCCAGCCGGGCAGGCCCCGCCGCGCCGGGCGCATTCGCAATCGAGAAGTTGCGGCGGGCGCCGCCGTCCAGGATCAGTCGGGCATGTTGGCCGGGCAGGTAGCCGTAGTCGTCCTCGCCCTGCATTTCGACGATGAGCTGGGTGACGTCGGGGGCCAGCGGCAGGCGCGACGCGACGCGGGCGCGGCGCGGCGGACTGGGTTCTTCGGGGGCGCGCCAATGCGGGAAGCGCAGCGTCAGGTCGCTGGCGGCGCGGCACTGGCACATCAGCAGTTCGTCGCTGGCCGTCTGGTAGCCGCCGTCCGCGGGCGGCGCCATGCGTTCATAGCTGCCATCCATGACCACGGCGCGGCATGAGCCGCAGGCCCCGCGCTGACAGGAGAAGGGTACGGGTATGCCCTGGGCCAGTGCCGCCTCCAGGATCGAGGTCGTGCCGTCCGTGAAGAAGGGGCCGGTCTCCAGGGTGATGGTGTGGCAGGGCGTAGTGGCGGTCATGGCGGGTTCCAGGAAATTTGCCCCGCATGGGGCTCAGGCAGCCAATCTACCGATAGAATGGCTACATGAAATAGAGCCATTTCTCTCAATATGAACAAGCCACTTTCCGCAGGGCAGCCAGGAGCGAAACGCCAGGAAGCCAGCCTGGACCTGCCGATGGACGCCGCGCGGCCAGGGGAGTCCAAGCAGGCCTGGGTCTACCGCGAGATCCGCGAACGCATATTGAAGGGCGCGCTGCCGTCCGGCGCGCGCCTGCCGTCCACGCGCAGCCTGGCCGCGCGCTGGCACATTGCGCGCTCCACGGTCGAGGCTGCCTACGACCAATTGCGCAGCGAAGGCTATACCGCGGGCACGGTGGGTTCGGGCACATACGTGGCGGCGGTGATTCCGGACAACTTTTTCCGGGCGGGGTTGCCGGGCGAGAGTGCCGCAACGTCCAAGGCCCCGGAGCCGCGGCCGGCAACGCAAGCAGGCGAGCCGCAGCCCGCGCCCGCTGTCAGCCCGCCTGGGGCCGCGCCGCATATGGCCGCGATCTACGCGCCGTTGCAGCCCAACTCCCAGTTCTACTCCCGCAGCGCCGACGCCGCGCTCTTCCCCATGGAACGCTGGCGCAAGGGGCTGATGGCCAGCGCGCGGCGCGTCACGCCGGCCCAGCTTGCCAACGATGAACCGCAAGGCTGGCGCCCCTTGCGCGAGCAGATCGCCCGCTATCTGGGCGCGGCGCGCGGCATCAGCTGCGATCCGGAGCAGGTCATCGTCCTGGGCGGCATCCGCGACGGCCTGGACCTCTGCGGCCATCTCCTGCTGCAGCCGCAGGACAAGGTGCTGATCGAGGATCCGGGCTACCTGAATGCCGAACCGATCTTCGGCCAGTACACGCGGCACATCGTTCCCTTGGCCATCGATGCCGGCGGCTTTCCGGTTGCGCAGGCCCGGCGCCAGCGCGGCGTAAAGCTCGTGCACGTCACGCCCGCCCACCAGGCGCCTACCGGCGCCACCATGCCCGTGTCCCGCCGCCTGGAGCTGCTGGACTGGGCCGCGCAGGCCGGCTGCTGGATCGTCGAGGACGACTACGACAGCGAATTCAGCTACGACGGCGCGCCGCTGGCCGCCCTGAAAAGCCTGGATACGGCCGATCGCGTCATCCATTGCGGCAGCTTCAACAAGACCTTGTTCAACGCGCTGCGCATCGGCTATGCGGTGGTGCCCAAGGAATTGGCGCCCGCTTTCGTGCAGGCGCGCCGCCGCGCGGGGCGCTCGCCCAGCATCATCGAGCAAATGACGCTGGCGGCGTTCCTGCAGGACGGCAGTTTCGCGCGCCACGTGCGCAAGGCGCGCGGCGTGTACGCGCGCCGGCGCGACGCCGTGCTGCGCGCCTTGCGCCAGGCCGTCGGCAGCGATGCATTGCGCGTCGGTGGCGAACACGCCGGCTTTCATCTGCTGTGGTGGCTGCCCCCGGGCTGGGATGTGGCGCAGGCCGTGGCGGCGGCGCGGGCCGCGGGCGTGGGCATGCAGCCGGTGGCGGACTTCTGCCGTAAGGTGGAGCTGGCGTCGGGTGTGGTGGTGGGCTATAGCACGGTGCAGGAAGACGCCTTGCTGAAGCTGGGAACGCTGCTGGCACAAGCCGCGCCAGGCGCAGGCGCGCAGCAGGATCCGGGCTTGCTGCGCCGCCTGCTGCGCGTCAAGGACCGGATGGATGCGGCCTCGCACGAAGCCTGGCCGGTGGAGCGCCTGGCCGAGGTCAGCGGCATCTCCAAGGCCCATTTCGCGCACTCCTTCAAGCGCGCCTTCGGCCTGCCGCCGCACCGCTACCTGTTGACGCGGCGTATCGAACAAAGCGTGGCCATGCTGCGGGACACGGAGCAGAGCGTCACTGAAATCGCCTATGCGACCGGGTGGGAAAGCCTCGGCACCTATAGCCGCATTTTCCGCGACGTCACCGGGCTCAGCCCCAGCGCCATGCGGGTGCAGGCGCGGGCGGGGACGCCGCCACTGGACAGCATGCCCGGCTGCGTAGCGAAGGCCGCGCAGCGCCCCGACCTCAACATCGCTGTTTTGGAGAAGCGCCGCCGCGAGACCGACGGTAAATTTCCGCCATCAACCAAGGAGGTCTCATGAACTCAGGCATCAACGTGGCGGGTATATACGTGGACGATCAGGACGCGGCGCTGGCGTTCTACGTGGACAAGCTCGGATTCCGCGTCCATACGGACGTGCGCAACGGGCCGTACCGGTGGCTGACGGTCCAGCATCCGGACCAGCCCTCGTTTCAGCTCGGCCTGTTTGCGCCCGGCCCGCCCATCCACGACGAGGCCACGGCGCAGACGCTGCGTGCCATGGTCGCCAAAGGCGCGATGCCGCCTCTGGTCCTGCATGTGGCCGACTGCCGCGCAGACCATGCCCGGCTGCAGGCGTTGGGCGTCGAGTTCACGCAGGAACCCATCGAACGCTACGGTAGCGTGGACGCGGGCTTTCGCGATCCGGCGGGCAATGGCTGGAAGATGATCCAGGCGCCGCGGGGCGCGGCCTGACGTCCAGCCCCGGGCGCTGGCGGCGCGTTCAGTAGGTGATCCGCACCGAGGCCGCGCTGCGTTGGGCGCCCGCGCGGGTGACGGCTTCGATATTGTTGCCGTCCGGGTCCAGCACGAACGCGGCGTAGTAGCCGGCATGGTAGTTTGCGCGCTCGCCCGGCGGACCGTTATCCCGGCCGCCATGCGCCAACGCCGCCTGGTAGAAGGCATCTACCATGGCCCGGTCTTCCGCCTGGAACGCCAGATGGATGCGGCCGGTCAGTTCGCCCTGCACCTCGGCGCTGCCGCGCGAGGAAATGAACAGCTCGTCCGTCCAGAAGTCCGGGCCGTCGGAACCGCCGATGGGAATCTTCAACGCATTGAAGACCGCCGTGTAGAACGCCTTGCTGGCGGGCAGGTCGCGCACCACCAGCCCGATGTGATCGATCAAGCGGCCCTTATGTCGTTCTTTCTGCGCCATGAATCGCTCCCGGCTATGGCAGTGGGGGAAGAATCAGCGGTGTCAGACTACGCTTGCCGGCGCCATGTTTCAAGGCGCCGCGCAGCCACTTCGGGCGCGTGGCAATGAGGGCTCAGTCCTTGCCGGCCATGGCCCGCATGGGCTGGCAGGTCAGCTCCTTTTCTTCCTCCCCGAAATCCGCCATGTCCTTGCGCGCCTTGGCGTAGGCGCGCAGATACTCCGCATCGAACACCAGCGACGACACGCCGGACTCGCGCGTGGCGGACTGCTGCCGCTTCTTCAGGACCTCCAGCAGTTCGGGGGTCAGCACCTCGCAATACTCCATGATGGCGTGGATCTGGGCCAAGGAGGTGGCGCGCTCCAGGTTCTGTTGCGCCGAGACGGTTGCGGCGGGCAGCGACAGGACGGTGGCCGCGATCAGCGTGGCCGGTTTGAGCAGGAGGTGAGGCATTGCGGAGTACTTCCGTTCGTAGGGCGAAAGCCCGCATTTAACACGATCTGCGCTGGGGTCCATTTTGATGGCCTTGGAAATGTGGCTATCGGTCTACAATTCCTCCCGCTCCATCCGGGGGCTCAGGCTGTCTGCACGTGTAGTTTCGATAAAGGTCCACCCATGCGTCTGCATCAGTGCCAGAACTTCCACGACTTTCGCCGCATGGCCCGCCAGCGGCTGCCAGGCCCCATCTTCAATTACATCGACGGCGCCGCCGACGATGAAACCACCTACCGCCGCAACACCGCGGCCTTCGAATCCTGCGATCTGCTGCCCGACGTGCTGCGCGGCGTGGCGGAAGTGGACATGTCGGTGACCGTCATGGGCCAGAAGCTGGCGCTGCCGGTCTATTGCTCGCCCACCGCCTTGCAGCGGCTGTTCCATCATGACGGCGAACGCGCCGTGGCCGCCGCCGCGGGCAAGTTCGGCACCATGTTCGGCGTCTCCTCGCTGGGCACCGTCAGCCTGGAAGAAGCCCGCAAGATCAGCGGCGGCCCCCAGGTCTACCAGTTCTACTTCCACAAGGACCGCGGGCTGAACCGCGAAATGATGGCCCGCGCCAAGGAAGCCGGCGTGCAGGTCATGATGCTGACCGTGGACAGCATCACTGGCGGCAACCGCGAACGCGACAAGCGCACCGGCTTCGCCATTCCGTTCAGGCTCAATCTTGCCGGCATCGCGCAGTTCGCCATCAAGCCAGCCTGGGCGCTCAATTACCTAACCCACGAACGCTTCCGGCTGCCGCAGCTGGACACCCACGTCGACATGGGCGGCGGCGCCATGTCCATCAGCCGCTACTTCACCGACATGCTGGACCCGGCCATGACCTGGGACGATGTCGCCGCGATGGTGCAGGAATGGGGCGGGCAATTCTGCCTGAAGGGCGTGATGTCGGTGGAAGACGCCAGGCGCGCGGCCGACATCGGCTGCACCGGCATCGTGCTGTCCAACCACGGCGGCCGCCAATTGGACGGTTCGCGCAGCGCTTTCGACCAGCTCGCGGAAATCGTCGACGCGGTTGGCGACCGCATCGACGTGATGATGGACGGCGGCGTGCAGCGCGGCACTCATGTGCTCAAGGCGCTGGCGCTAGGCGCCAAGGCCGTGGGGCTGGGCCGCTACTACCTGTTTCCGCTGGCGGCCGCCGGCCGGCCGGGCGTGGAGCGGGCGCTGGAACTGATGCGGGTCGAGATCGAGCGGGCCATGAAGCTGATGGGGTGCAGGACCGTTGCTGAATTGCAGCGGCGGCACCTGCGGTTCCGCTGATCGTCTCTTCGCCGGTATTATCGGATGCGTTGAGACCACTTGAGTTTCCGATCGGTGAGGTCGCTGACAAACATGTCACCGTGCGGGCGTGGGTGCGATATTCTTTTGGAGATATCGTCTGCAAGGGGCCGTGGCGTCGCCAGAATGTGCAGATTGACGAAAACGATATGACCCGAGAACGAGCCTATCGTTGCGTCCTCGCGCAGCGTGGAGAACTTCTGGAATGGCGCGGCGGGCTTTACTCTCCCTTGATTTAGCGCTCCGGTCTTTCTTCCGGTTTAAGGCCGGCCGCCTGCAGACGCCAGGACGGAATGCGGTACTCGTACCACGCTTCCTCCAGAGTCTGATAGCGCTGAAACCATGGAGCCAGATGGTTTTCGACATCCGCCGCCAAGGTCGACAGCCAGTCCTTCAGGTCCTGAGCACTGCTGATCTTGAGCACCGCGCCGCTGCCCAGGGTCGGGTCCTGGATCAGCCCTTCTCGCGGTTTCAAATAGGCGCGGCGGTACATGCGCCCCTTGTTCCAGACTTCTGCCGGCACGTAAACCGGCCATTCCTTTTCATACGGAAACGACACGTAGACGCCCAAGGATACGTGCTGCGCATCGTCGAACGAGCCCTTGTAGCGGATCAGTTCCACGCCTTGCTGCAATTCGCCGCAGGCTCGCCACAGGCAACGCTTGCCCTTTTTCTTCCAGCCAGCGAACGCGGGCTGTGCGCGCAACAGCTCCATGACGCCTTGCTCCAGATCGGCCAGGGCTATCGGCATGCGAGCCTCCAGGGCTTGCGGGCAAACTTCTGGCTGCAGTATTGCGTAGGTGTGTTCATCGATCGTCCATGTGTGAACGCTTCAGGCTTCAACGGTGCGCAAGGTCGCAAGGTATCATGCGCAGGTTTTCACGGATTGACCTCCTTCACGGTCAGAAGGCTTTTCAATGAAAAAAAGCATTCCGCTGGTATTGCTGTCGTCCATGCTGCTGACGGCTTGCGGTCCCGACAAAATCATCGCCGATCTCCCTTCGCCTGGCGGAAAGTATCACGTCGAGGTCCGCAAATGCCCGCAGCGCGGGTCGCTGACCTGGGACGAGCAGACCCAGGTATCCGTGGTCGAGACCGGCGTGTCGGAAAAGTGCAATGCGTTCATCGTGGCGCTGACGCAGTTCCGGTCGTATACGCCTGATGAGCAACTGCAGCTTGAATGGATTTCCGATACGGAACTCAGGGCCTGGCATCCCGCGTTCGAACCGAAGAATGGCCCCTGGGCCAGCACGGTCAAGCAGGGCGCGCCGGTCAAGGTGATATTCGCGCCTAAGCGTTAATCGGAGGCCGGTCATACGGCGATCTGCCAGGGCCGTATCGTAAACGTGATAATTTGTTGCCCCGCTGGCGCAGTTGTTACTGCTTGAATCCGCGGCTTCCAGTGAATGCGAAGTATCCGCAGGCGTATGCCGGTGAATTACCGATTTTTTGCCCATCCGTGCAGTGCCATCTATGTTTGAATACGCTCCGTTTGCGCGCGAGGTTTGGCCCGCGGCAAAACCCATATTCGACGGAGCCTGATCCAGTATGTATTTCAGAGTTTTGGCCATGGGGCTGCTGATGGCCGGCGGCAATATTGCGCAGGCCGCCACCGTGCAGGAAGTCTTCAATGGAAAAATGCTGGGCAAGAGCCAGGCGCATTTCGAAACGATAGCCGGCGTGCCGCAGGAATCCTACGGCGACGATCGCGTGTTCGATGTGCAGGGTTGCCTGGTCACCGCGACGATCAAGTCGGGCAAGGTATCGGCGCTGAGCCTGGAACCTTCCGAAACCTGCAAGCCCGACCTCGCCAGCTTCATCGGCGAATATGCGCCCAAGCCTGGGCAGAAAATCACCCCCGCCGCCTTTGGCTCTGACCTGACGTATACGGCAGATTGCCTGACCGACTGCGGCAACGCCGCCGATCCCTGGGTGTACGCAAGCTGGACCGCGCCTCGCGCAGCCGGCGGCATGGAAATCATGCTGGGCTTTGTACAGGCCGGAGACCAAGCGCTGGATGCAGCCGAGAAATGGGCCACGCAGATGGAAAAGGCGGAAGGCAAGGATTACCTGCTCAATAACAAATTCAATTGCGACGCCCGCTACAACAGCGTCGCCGACGCAGCTTTCAAGAACGTGATCGCGACCAGCGTCAAGGTCGGGTTCGATCTGCCGAAGGAATCTTGCCGCTAGGCCGCACTGCGAGCTGCTGTCTTTGCAATCCACGGCCATGTCAGGCCGATCCCAGGGGAAAAAATAAATGAAGAAGCTAATCTTGACGGTTCTTGTGGCTCAACTGCTTGCCGGGTGCGCGGGTTCCCCGCTAGGCAATATGATCAACAATGAACGCCAGGAAACCAGGGCTGACATGATGCAATCGTGGGTTGGCGAAAGCGAAGAAAAGCTGGTTTCCAAATGGGGGCCGCCCACCAACAGCTATACCTTGTCCAACGGCGGCAAGATCATTTCGTACGAATACGTCCGTGGCATCATCAACAACACCATCTACCGATGCACGGAGAAGTTCAGGATTGATGACGGCACGGTCACCAAGTGGGGCCTTAGCTCCGGGTGCGACACAAGGATTCAAGACGGCGACCTGATATCGAAGGATATCCCCATTCCGCAGCCGACCTTGTGATGGCCGGCGAGGCCCATGGCTGCGCCACATTGGGTTGGAATTGAAATGAATATCGAGAACATCAAAGGCCGGCTGGCCTTTCTGCAGGAAGCCGAAAAACTCAAGAGCGTGCTGCGTAGCGGATTCACGTCCACCGGCCGCCCCGAAAGCACGGCTGAACACAGCTGGCGCCTGTGCCTGATGGCCATGGCCTTCGAAGACGAGTTGGCCGGCCTGGACATGCTCAAGGTTCTGAAGCTGTGTGTGCTGCACGATCTGGGCGAGGCCATCCATGGAGACGTACCCGCGATCGAGAAACACCATCATCCGGACAAGGCCAAACAGGAGAAAGCCGACCTGCTGCACCTGACCCGCTCCCTGGATGAGCAACAGCGCGCAGGAATCCTGGCGCTTTGGCAGGAATATGAGGATGCCGCCACGCCGGAAGCCAAAGCCGTCAAGGCCCTGGACAAGCTGGAAACCATCCTGCAGCACACGCAGGGTTTGAATCCGCCGGATTTCGACTATGGGTTCAATCTGACCTACGGCCAGAAGCACACCGACGCGGATCCTTTGTTTGCGCTGGTGCGCAGCATCCTGGACGAGAAGACGCGCGCCCGGATCAATCCAGAAACCTGAACGGTTTGATGCTCCAGAGGCAGAGTCAAGCGGCGCTCGCGCGCCGTTCATGCGTGCCGAACCAGACGCCCGATAACACCAGAACAAAAGCCCCCGTCAGGCGCCAGGTCAGCGGATACGAGCCGCTCAGCAGCTCGATCAATACTGCCGTGATCGGCGCCAGCGCCTGAAACGACATTACCCGGCTTGCCTCCAGGCGGCTCAGCGCCCACAGCAGGCAAAAATAGCCCACTGCGCTGGAAAGCCCGATGAACACCACGTTCGCCCATTGAAAGCCGGACAGGCTGGGCAGCAATGGCGCGCTTCGCGCCAGGCAGACGCCCGCCAGGAACAAGACCGACACCAGCATCGCCACCACGCTGACATACATGGATGGATAGCGACGCAGGTACGGACGATATAAAAGACTGCAAGCCGCGCCGATGAAGGTCGCGCCCAACAAGGCGGCCCATGCCCAGCCATCTGCGGCGCTGCCCACCGCGGCGGCAGAGGGTTGCAGCAATAGCGCAATCCCCGAGACCGCCACGACCGCGCCGATCAGCCGCGGCCAGCTGAACTGCTCGCGTCCCGTGGCAATCGCCAGGCACAGCGTTACCAGCGGCAGCGTGGAAAACACCAGCGCGCAAGTGGCGGCCGGCAGCCGGGCCAGCGCGTAGTTCAACAGCAATATCAGCATCGCGAATTGCAGTATGCCCAGGCCCGCCACCGCGCAGAAATCCTTGGCCGTGAACCGTACAGACCATCGCCGCAGCATGGGCGCGGCAAGCACGAGCGCCCCGATGGCATAACGCAGGAAAGCCAGCGTCTCGGGCGACACGTCGCTCGACACCGCGCGGGTGGACACCATCGCGGCCCCCACAAGCGCGCCTGTGACGGCGGCGGCGCATATGGCCTGGGCGCGTTCACTCATCGGAGTCGAGCCTGTCCGTGGAAACGGATTTGATCTGGCCGCAGGGATGCATCGCGTGGCCTACAGATCCCGCGCCCAATACTGTCCCACAAGATCCTTGCCGAAGCTGTGGTGCTGTTCTTCCTCGACCAGTTCGAAGCCGGCCTTTTCATAGATCCGGCGCGCGTCCGTCAGCACGCTATTGGTCCACAACACCATGCGCTTGTAGCCCGCCTGCCGCGCAAAACGCAGGCACTCGTCGACCAGCCGATGGCCTATGCCCAGCCCGCGCGCGGAGCCGTCCACATACAGCAGGCGCAGCTTCGCCGTGGTTTCGTCCTGCCGCACCACGAAGACAGAGCCCACCATCTTCCCGTCCTTCTCCGCGATCCAGCAGCGCTCTCGCTCGCGGTCGAACTCCCGGATGAACTTCGCCACGATCTCGGCCACCAGCGCCTCGTACTCCGAGTTCCAGCCGAATTCTTGCGCATAGACCATGGCCTGGTTTGCCACCACCAGCCCCATGTCGCCCGGGCGCGGATCACGCAGCACATAGGGCATGGGGGCTTTGTCGCCGAGCAGGTTCTGAATTTCGTTCATGGCATTGACCAGCTGCGCTTGCGCTGGCTCCGATAGCTGTTTGAGGATGCCGATGATCTCGTTGCGCGACGCCTCATTGAGCGGAGCAAACGCCGCCCGGCCGGCCTCTGTCAGTTCCAGCAGGCCGACGCGGGCATCCGCGGCCGAGCGCGTCTTGGCGATCAAGCCTTTCTTTTCGAAGCCCGAGATCACGCGGCTGACATACCCGGCGTCCAGGTTCAGTTCCCGGCACAGGTCCGAGGTGCTGAGCGCCGGCCTGTGGGCCAGTTCATAAAGAATGCGGACTTCGGTCAGCGAGAACTCGCTGGCCAGCAGGTGCTCATGCAGGACGCCGATCTGGCGGGTGTAGAAACGGTTGAAATGCCGGACCGCTTCGGCGCGGTCGTAGAGCGATTGCTCTGTCATGGGGGAGTTCCAATTACTTGCTTAAGGCATATTATTGTTTGCTATAAGCAAGTAATTTTATATATTTTGCTATGATTATTTCAAGGCTATAGATGTTTTCTATCAAATGATTGGGCCATTTTCCGCCTTAGTTGTCGGTGTTGGGAGTTTCAATCAACTCTTTCAGCGTCATTGCGGAAAGGCCGTGTAAACGCAAGGAGCTTCCCTCGGTCGGCTCTATCGTCACATTGCCGCTTACCGGATCAAAAAGGATGATGGTGCTTCCGGTTGACGCGACATGTCGGCCTTCTGCAATCATGGAACCGTTTCTCCAGAGAGCGAGGCATGGAGTGGCCTTGCTTTTGTTCTCTTGCTGGGCAGATGTCTTTGGAAGGTCGGAGAGAATCAATCTCTCATTTCTGCTGCCGATTGGGGTGCAATGCTCAGCGGAAACTATCCAGGTTTGGAGCTGTTTCATTGCCCCCACGTATCCCAAATAGGGAAGGAGGGCAAATAGAATCAGCACGATCTTCATGGCGAAAATAAGTAGCCAAGGTGCAATGCTGAGTGCGGCTAGTGGAATGAAGCTGATTATTTCCTTGCGCAGCCATCTCCGGCCTCTTTGAATGAACTGCCAGCCAGGAATTTTGGAGAGCATGAGTGCGATGCCGCTTCCGGCCTTTATCACGGGTTCGCGCACTTTCGGCGTGTGCGAGCCAATGAAAACCAGAGTGATGGCGAGGCCTATGGCCGCCATGACGATGGCCAACAGTTTGAAGTTTTCGAGGGTGTGTATCTCGTCCGCAATTTCTATCCAGCCGGAAAACGCGTGACTGGAGAGATGCAGAAGATCTAGTGGCGTGTCATACGTCAATTCCGTAGGCACGCCAAAGCGGCTTTCAATGGCACTGGCTGCACCGTACCCCAGCATGGAGAGGGAAGCGGCTCCCAAAACCACCAATGAGGGTACGCCGATCACAAGTCCACGGATCAAGCCTTTTTCTGCCACATCAAACTCCTGTTTTCAATAAACCAGACTTATCTAGATTTACGGCAGGAGCGGATGTAAATGTACTGATATGGCGGGATTTTCTTCGTGCCTCTGGAGTAGGGGGGCAGATGCTCGTCGATTGCGGGCGATAGCGCCGCTTTTGTCCCATTTCATAGGCCCTTGGCCTACTGCGGCAGACGAATGCCTTTTCAGACCCTCATCTGGGGGGCATTGCGCAGATATTTCCTAGATTCGCTCGCCCAGCCCTTCCACCGGCAACCCCAAGCGTTCACGCAAGCCCGCTTGCCGCTCTCCATCCCGCAGCAAGCCGCGTCGGCGTAGCAAGGGCACGACTTCGTCCACGAACAACTGGAACTCGCTCGGGAAAGCATGCGGCATCAGCATGAAGCCATCGGCCGCGCCCTGTTGGAACCACTCGGCAATCAGGTCCGCGATGCTCTCCGGCGTGCCGCTCAGGCTGGCATGGCCGCGACTGCCCGCAAGTAACTGGAGCAACGCACGGATGGTCGTCGGGCGGTGGCGTTCGATTACCGAAGCGATCACCCCAAAGCGGCTTTTTATCCCTTCGAATCTATCGATGTCACCCAATATCGGCGGCAGGGGACCGTCCAGGTCGTGGGCTCCTAGATCGATTCCAAAGCCAGCCAGCCACGCCAGCGAAGCTTCCGGCACGATCAACTCGTCAAGGTCGCGCTTTTTGCGGCGCGCCTCTTCAACCGTGCTGCCGATGGCGGGGCTGATGCCGGGTATGAGCTTCACAGCACCAGGCTTGCGTCCATGCGCCGCGGCGCGTGTCAGCAAGTCGTGACGAAACGCATGTGCCTCCCCGATGGTGTTTTGCGCGGTGAATACCAGTTCGGCATAGCGCGAGGCGAAGTCGCGGCCATCCGATGAGGACCCGGCCTGCACCAGAACCGGATGCGACTGGACTGGCGCTGGCACGTCCTGTCCTTTGCGCCAAAGCTGCAGCACGTCTTGAACAGCCTGCGCGCCGATCTGGTAGCGCTGCTGATGCGGTACGGGCTTGTTCTGTCCAAAATTGGCGGCTGCCGCGGGATCGCCATTGGTCACGATGTTCCAGAGGGCGCGTCCGGCGCTGACATGAGCCAACGTGGAAAAGGTGCGCGCAATTTCTTCCGGCGTGCTCAGCGTGGCCGATCCTGTTGCGATCAAGCCCAGCCGTTCGGTCGCCTGCGCGACACCCGACAGGAGCGTCAGCGGATCCAGTTCCCAGCGCGGGCTATGGCGCGCGCCCGGATTGAACACGAAGAAATCCGCGACGAACATGGCATGGAAGCCCCCAGTCTCGGCGAGGCGGGCGATCTCCTGGTGATAGCGGATGTCACGCAGGCGTTCTGGTTGAGCTTGGGGCAGCCGCCAAGCCCCCTCGTGGTGGCCCGCGACAAAGGCGTTCACGAGCAGAATCAACGATCGATCTTGAGCGGTCATGGATTTGGGGCGGCGGCAAGACGGTTGGAGTACTGCGGGGGAATGTCCGATAGGCCTAACTCGCGCCGCAGCGTCCGAGGCGGCCGTCCGGCGGTATCCGCGACGCCCGGTTCGAACCGGGCGCGCAGCTTGCGCCATGCGGTCGGATCTGCCACGACGCCAATCCACTCACTGAAAGAGACATCCACAGTGCTGTCATCGCCCACCCTGGGCAGGCGGCCCTGCGGCGGTCGAGGAATATCGAGCGGGCCTGCCACGCGATAGAACGGCCCTGCGTGGTCCGCTGCCGCGATCCGATCCGTATCGATGTAGACGCCGCTGCGCTTGTCGAATCGATGGGCATCGTCATCCCAACTATCCCAGAGCGCATGCACCGCATCGACGTAGTCCCGAATGCGGCCAGGTTCGCGAGCGCCTGTCAGCGACCAGCCAGTCCTGCCGCCACTGATGTGATCGAGCGCCGCCAGTCGGCGGGCAGCGGTATAGGGATGGGTTTCGGCAGCGTCGACTTCGGCGAGCAGGCCTATGCGTGCGGTCAGCGGCGCCAGCGCGCCTACGACGGTCAAAGGTTCCAGCGCGCCGCGTCCGCCTGTGATCAGCGCCGCGCTTGCGCCCAACGCTTCAGCTTCGAGCACGATGTCGCGAACGGCTTGGAAATCAGGGCGCGCCGCAGGCCGAAGCACCAGCCGCGCCGGCAAGGCCCGGGGTTGATCATCCGTGTTTTGGGGCGCTATGCCTTTGTTTGATTCAGGCATGGGGCACTCCCGCCGGGATCGGGTTGGAGGGGTCACGGGCGGATCCCAAATATCCCGTCAGGTCTGTGGCTGCGGCGTCTGCAGGATCGACAAACTTGTCCAGATCCAGGGGCTTGCGGATCATTCGATTACCCAACAGGAACTCGACTGAACGCCTCAGTTCGGCCAACGCTTGCGCGTCCAGACGCGGGACCCAGGTGGAACGGCTGAATGCGGTCAACGTCTGCGCCGGGCTCAATCCGAAAACAGGAGCCAGCTCGGCGGCCGTTTCCTGGGGCCGGCGTTTCAGCGCGTCGGCGCCGCGGGCGATACCGCGCAGGTAGGCCTGGACATACTCGGGCTTCTGCTGGATGAGCGATGCGGAGGCGATGATGGGAATCAGATTGCTCTTGAGGCCCTTGCCATCGCGCAGCGTGCGTGCCTGGCCTTCGGTCTCCAACTGTGTGAAGACGGGGTCCCACACCAGCGCGGCGTCAATATCGCTATTGAGCAGCGCCGTGTTCATGTCCTGCAGAGACAGGTTGAGAAACTGCACGTCCGACAGTTTCAGGCCGGATTCGGCAAGGATAAGCGCCAGCAGTTCATGCACGTTTCCCCCGCGCAACGTCGCCACCTTCTTACCCTTGAGCTCTGCCACGCTCTGGAATGGCGCATCCTTGCGCACCATCAGCGCCAGCGTTTCCTCTCCCTTGTATGACAGACCGATAATGCGATGGTCGATTCCGGAAGCGCGGCCGATCAATGCGGCAGTGTCACCGAGCGCGGCGATGTCCAGGTCGCCGGAGGCAAACGCCTCATTGATCGACGGGCCGCCGGAAAATTGCGTCCAGATGACTTTGACGTCGTCGTGGCCGGCCTTTTTCAGTTCCTCTTCCACCCAACCGTATTGCCGGGCCAGCAGGCTTGCCGAATACGGCACGAAGGGCATGACGCCCAGGCGCAGCGTATCGGTGGCGTGGGCCGCCATGGAGCAGAGCAAGACTGCGCCGAAGACCGCCGCTGTCATGAGGTTCCGGAATCGTTCATGCATGGGTGCCACCTGCTATCGGGGTGTAAGCCGTATCGCCACGCTCTGGCACGTTGCTTGGCGGCGCTCCGGAGGCATGTTGTAGAAATTGCTCGTAAAGCGATTGGCGCAAGGCCGCGAAGCTGGCGCCTGTCCTCTTGCGCGGGTGAGGCAACTCGACATCGACCACGGCCCGTACCGTGCCCGGCCTGCTCGACAGGACGGCAATCCGATCGCCCAGATAGACGGCTTCCTCGATGTCATGGGTGATCAGCACGGTCGTCACCCGTTCCTTCTCGCGGATTCGGAGCAACTCATCCTGCATCTGCAGCCGGGTGATGGTGTCCAGCGCGCCGAACGGCTCGTCCAGCAGCAGCACGCGCGGCTCATGCGCCAGCGCACGTGCAATGGCTACACGTTGGGCCATGCCGCCCGAAAGCTGTGCAGGATAGGTGTCGCGAAACGCCAATAGCCCAACCAACTCCAGCTTCTGGTCCACGATCTCCCGGCGTCTCTGGGCGGTCTCGCGGTGCAGGCCCAGTGCCACATTTTCCGCAATCGTCATCCAGGGCAGCAGGCGATGGTCCTGGAACACCACGCCGCGTTGGAGCGATGGCCCGGAGAAAGTCTGTGCGCCTAGCGTGACGCTGCCGCCATGATCGCCATCCAGCCCCGCCAGGATCCTGAGCAACGTGCTCTTGCCGCAACCGCTGGTCCCCACTACACAGGTAATGCTGCCTTCGGGAAAGACGAGATCTATGTTCACCAACGCAGCCACATGCTGGCCATGGGGACCCAGGTATTGCTTGCTCACATTCAGGGCTTGCATGCCGTTGCCTGCCCGTTGCTGCGCTTGCGATAGGACGTTCATGTGCGTGTCATCCCCTTGAACTGAGGACGCCATAGGACCAGCGGTTGTTCCACAGCCCGTAGAACGTCGTCAGTGATCTTCCCAAGCACACCCAGGGTCAGCATGCCTGCCAGCACCAAATCTGCCTGGGACATCGCCCGGCCGTCCATGATCAGAAAGCCTACGCCGCTGGGCGCTGCTATCAGCTCGGCGGCTACAACGCACATCCAGGCCATGGCCAGGCCTACGCGCAGACCGCTCATGATCTGCGGCGTAGCGCCCGGAAGCATGATCTTGCGGATGAACAGATGGCGGGGCAGCTCCAGCGTCCGGGCCAGCTCCACGTAGCGCCGGTCCGTCTGGCGGATGGCGTCCACGGTAGTCGTCAGAATCGGAAAAAAGCTGCCGAGCACGATGATGAAAATCTTGGCGCCTTCGTCAATGCCAAACCAGAGGACCGACAGCGGAATCCAGGCGATAGGGGGAACCGGCTTGAGTATTTGAATCAGGAAATCCACGAATCGCTCCAGGCGGTTGAAGATTCCCATGGAGATTCCCAATGTCAGCGCCAGCGCGGCAGCCGCGACGAAGCCCTGTATCACCCGCAGGCCGCTGGCGCTGACGTGGCGCCAGAGTTCTCCGCTGTCGATCAGGTACGCCACCGTCTCGGCGACATGGAGCGGGGAGGGCAAGAGGGTGGGCGAAATCAGGCCTGTGACGGAAGCCGATTGCCAACCCGCGATAATGATGAGCGGCAGGCTGAGGCGTCCTGCAAGGGCGTGTGCGCCGCCGCGCAGCGCACGCATCGCCCGCAAGAAAAAGACTCCCTGTGTCTCATTGGACATTCTTTTCTTCATCGCTTTCCGGTGTGATGCCGCTGGATGATTAATAAGCGCCGCGACGATTGATGGCCATGGGCGGTTTGATCCGGCTCTGTGCGAGGCGCGGTTGATGGAAAAAATATAGCGTGGGGAGAAGGGAGGCTAAATCTTGTTTTTGACTATGCTTAGTTGGCGAGCGCCAGCTTGAAAAGACGAACTCTGTTTGAATTATTTGTTGCCCCGCGCGCATCGATCAAACCTGGCCAGCATCCGAGCCTTGGTTCGTCGATACAAAACTCCATCACCGCTGCCGGAACTGCTTCCGATAAGCGGCAGGCGACACCGAAAACGCCGCCGTGAAATGCTGCCGCAGCGACACCGTCGACCCGAACCCCGTAGCCTCGGCCACCCGGTCCACCGACAGCCCGCCCGTCTCCAGCAGGCGTTGCGCCGCGGCCAGCCTGTGGTTCAGCACCCATTGCGTCACCGTCGTGCCCGTCTTCAGCTTGAAGCGCCGGGTGAAATTGCGGCGGCTCAGTCCGGCGTGGTCGGCCAGGCGGTCCAGCCCCAGCGGCTCCTGCAAATGCTCGATGGCCCATTCCATCGCGACGCTTATCGGGTCGCCGCCGTCCTCCCGCGTCAGCGGCCGTTCGATGTACTGCGCCTGCCCGCCATCGCGGTGCGGCGCCATCACCATGCGGCGGGCCACCCGGTTAGCGAGTTCTGCGCCATGGTCGCAGCGCAGCAGGTGCAAGCAGCAATCGATGGCGGCCGCGGTGCCGGCTGAGGTCAGGATATCGCCGTCGTCCACGTACAGGGCCTTGCGGTCGAGACGGATCTGCGGGTACTTGCGGGCGAAGTCGTCGCTCCAGACCCAGTGCGTCGAAGCCGGGCGGCCGTCGAGCAGGCCGGCCTCCGCCAGCACAAAGGCGCCCAGGCACAAGCCTATGACCCGCGCGCCGCGCGCATGCGCCTCGCGCAGGGCCTGCAGCATGGTTTCCGGCGGGCGCTCGTCCGGATCGCGCCAGGCGGGCACGATCACCGTGTCGGCCCCGGCCAGGGCCGAATAGTCGTGCGGCACATGGATATCGAAACCCGACATGGTCGCGACGGGTCCGACCGCTTCGCCGCAAACCAGCAGGCGATAGCGCGGCACGCCCAGCCGGGCCAGATCGTCGCCGAACACCATGCAGGGCACGGACAGGTGGAAGGAACTGATGCCCGCGAAGGCGACGACGGCGATGGTATGCATGGCGCAAAAGGCAGGAATGCGGATTTGGCCCGATCCTATCACTAATTGGTATTCGGGCCACTTTCGGGTTAATGCCCGATGGCGCATCCTTGATGCCGTTCGCCCTCGTGCGTGAACGGCACACTAAACGCCTACAGATCAAGGACCTACGATGAACCACCCGACCATCCGCGCCATCGCCGGCGCCACCGCCCCGCAGTCCATCGACCCGGCCAGCACCGCCTTGCTGGTGATCGACTTCCAGAATGAATACTTCAGCGGCAGGCTGCCCATCCCTGAAGGCCCCGCGGCCCTGCGCAACGCCGCGCAGCTCGTTGCCCACGCCGATCAGCATGGCATCCCGGTCTTCCACATCCAGCACGCCACGCCCGCCGGCAGTCCGGTCTTCGCTGACGGCAGCACGGGCATCGAGTTCCATTCCGACCTGCGCCCCGCGCCGGGCCATACGGTGTTGCGCAAGTCCACGGTCAGCGTGTTTCCCAGCACCGACATCGACCAGCGCCTGAAGGCGGCTGGCGTACGCACGCTGCTAATCACCGGTCTGATGACGCACGCCTGCGTCGCAGGCGCGGCCCGGGACGCGGTGCCGCTGGGCTACCAGGTGATCGTGGCGGCGGATGCCTGCGCCACGCGCGACCTGGATACGGGCGCGGGGGAACAGTCGGCGTTGCCGCATGCGATGCTGCATCGCGCCGCGCTGGCGAGCATCGATGACACCTTCGGCGACATCATGACGACGAAGCAGGTGCTGGAGTTGCCGTTGGGTTGACGGAGGAGGGGGGGGCGCCAGGCGCTCCCCATCGTGCAGTCCATTACGCGCCGGCCTGGCTCTCCGCTTCACCGATCCGGAAAACTTGAGATAGATCCCAATCTCCCATGCCGCGCTGCGCGGCATCCTGCAGCAGGCGCTGCACTTCCGGCAGCACGCGTTGGATTGTGGCGCTCGCTTCGGCCAGTTCGGCAATCGCGTCCAGATCCTTGAGCAGCACGCGCACCGTGCCGGTGGCTTGCTCGGGCGGGTTCACCATGCGCGGCCACAAGGTTTGCAGCAGCACGGAATCGGCCCAGCCGCCTTGCAGGGCCGACGGCAGGGCGGCGGTATCGATGCCGCTGCGCTTGGCCAGCACGAAGGCTTCGGCCAGGCCGGCTAGCGTGGTCGCGACGATGGCCTGATTGGCGAGCTTGGTGGTCTGGCCCGCGCCGACCTCCCCCATGCGCGTGACGCGCGCGGCGTAGGCGCGCAGCACGGGCGTTACGGCTTCGATCGTGTCGGCCGGTCCGCCCGCCATGATGGCCAGCCTGCCGTTCGCCGCGCCTTCCGTGCCGCCCGAGACAGGAGCATCGATCCACACGCCGCCGGTCGCCGTCGCCCAGCGCCCAGCCAGGGCGCGAGTGAGTGCGGGCGACAAGGTCGAATGGTCGATGAGACAAGCGGGCGGCGTGGCGGCTTGCGCCAGCCCGTGCGCGCCGAACACCACGTCCTCCACGGCTTTGCCGTCGCCCAGGCAAAGCAGGGCGATGTCCACGCTCTCGCCCAGCGCCTGCGGCGTGGCCTTTGCCACGGCCCCGGCAGCGGCAAGGGAGTCGAGCTTCGCGCTGGAGCGGTTCCAGACGGCGACCTCGTGACCAGCGGCCAATAGCCGCTGAGTCATGGGTTCGCCCATGCGGCCGATGCCGCAAAAGCCGATGCGTGGCGTCTTCGTCATTCTTGGCTTCCTTGGGCAGGAGCTTCCCCGAGCGACGCTTCGTAAGGCCAGATCACGCCTCCGGAATGGGTCACGGCGCCCAGCTTGGCCGGACGCACCAGCGCTTCATACTTTTCAAGCACGCCGCCCAGCTTGCCGCGCGCGAACGGCTGGCTGGCCGCTGCTCGTTGCGCGAGTTCCTGGTCGGAGAGTTCGACGTCCAGGCTCCCCTTGATCGCATCGATGTGTATGCGGTCGCCGTCGCGCAGCAGGCGTATCGGGCCGCCCGCCGCCGCTTCGGGGCCGACATAGCCGATGCACATGCCGCGCGTGGCGCCCGAGAACCGGCCATCGGTCAGCAGCGCGACCTTTTCTCCCATGCCTTGCCCGTAGATCGCGGCGGTGACGCTCAGCATTTCACGCATGCCCGGGCCGCCCTTGGGCCCTTCGTTGCGTATCACGAGGACATCGCCCTCTCGATAGGCGCCGGCCGCAACCACCGCCATACAGTCCTCT
The DNA here is from genome assembly GCF_902859965.1 of Achromobacter aegrifaciens. Classification (NCBI taxonomy): domain Bacteria; kingdom Pseudomonadati; phylum Pseudomonadota; class Betaproteobacteria; order Burkholderiales; family Alcaligenaceae; genus Achromobacter; species Achromobacter aegrifaciens. Next base: position 1,279,847 of record NZ_CADIKO010000002.1, on the reverse strand, counting down.
TCCGTCTCGAACACCCGCGCCGTGCCCGAGAACACCAGCTGCTTGAGGCCGGCGGTCTTCAGCGCGGCGCCGTCCGGGGCCAGATTGCCGCGCAGGACCACCAGCCCCGCGTTGGGCGAGAGCGGTTCGTCATGCGGCTTGACCACGCGGCCGTCCGGGCCGGGGAAGGCGCGCAGCGCCGTTTCCAGCGTTTCGCCGCTTTGCGTGAGCGTGTCGCCGTGTATATGCCCGCCCGCAAGCAGGGCGTTGAGCACCGCCGGCACGCCGCCGACATGATGCAGGTCCACGGCAAGATAGCGTCCGCCCGGCTGCATGTCGCCGATCAGCGGCGTGCGCGCCAGGACTTCCGACACGTCGTCGAGCGTGAATGTGATGCCTGCCTCGTGGGCGATGGCCGGGATGTGCAGCATGGCATTGGTCGACCCCCCGGTGGCGGCGACGGCCGCGCAGGCGTTCTCCAGGCTCTTGCGCGTCACCAGGTCGCGCGGCAGCGGCCCGCCGTTGCGCAGCGCGCGCATGACGTTTTCACCGGCGCGGCGGGCGATCGCGATGCGTTCGCTGTAGACGGCCGGCACCATTGCCGAGCCCAGCGGAGCCAGCCCCAGCACTTCGGCGACCATCGCCATGGTGTTGGCCGTGAATTGCCCCGGGCAGGAGCCGGCGGTCGGCGTGCAGCGCTTTTCTATGCCGCGCAGCGTTTCGGCCGACATATCGCCGCGTTGCGCCGCGCCCACGGCCTCGATGGCCGTCAGGATCGTGGCCTGCGAGCCGTCCGGGGCCACGCCCGGCAACATCGCGCCGCCGAACAGGAACACGCCGGGGACGTTCACGCGCACCATGCCCATCAGGATGCCGGGCAGGGTCTTGTCGCAACCGGCCACGCCGACCAGCGCGTCGTAACAGTGGGCGCGCACGAACAACTCGACGCTGTCGGCGATGGTCTCGCGCGAAACCAGCGAGAACCGCATACCCGAGTGATTCATCGACGTGCCGTCGGAGACCGAGATCGCCGAGCCGCGTATCGGCACGCCGCCGCCCGCCGCGATCCCGAGACGGACGTTGTCCGAGATCTGGTTCAGCGACATGGAACAGGGCGTGTTCTCGCCGAATGTGTCGACGATGGCGACGAACGGCTTGTCGATGGCCTCGTCGTCCAGGCCCGTGGCGCGCAGGAAGGCTCGGTGCGGGGCGCGCGTCACGCCCTCGGTGACCGTGCGGGAGCGGTGTTTGTGCAGATCTTTCATGGATGGAGTTCCTAGTATCAGTATCGGAGGAGGCTCAGGTGTTGAGCATCAAGCCGTTTTCCAGGGCCAGCACCTGGCCGGTCATCGCCGGGGCGCGGGCGGTGATGAACCAAGCCAGGTCCGCGACTTCCGACGGCTGCGACACCCGCTTGAGCGGCGCGTTCTCGCGCATGCCGTCGACCACGCGCGCGTAGGCCTCGTCGCCGAGCACGCGCCGCAGCAGGCCGTCGTCGACCATGCCCGGGGCGATGGCATTCACGCGGACCTGCGGGGCGAGACTGCGCGCGAGCGACAGCGTCAGCGAATTGACCGCGCCCTTGGAGGCCGCATAGGCGATGGACGATCCCGTGCCATTCAGGGACGCCAGCGAAGAGATATTGATCACGCAGCCCGACGCCGCGCCTGCCGGACGCTCGCGCAACAGGGGAGCCGCGGCGCGCGTCATCTGGAACATGCCGATGAGGTTCACGCGATAGACGCGTTCGAACTCGCTGGCGTCGACCGCTTCCAGGTCGCCGTGCGGAATCACGCGCGTCGTGCCCGCGCTGTTGACGACAGCGTCCAGCCGTCCCCACTGCGCCGCGACCGCATCGACCATGCCGCGGCAGGCAGCGTCGTCGCCGACGTCGGCATCGACGACGATGGCCTGGGCGCCGGCCTCGCCGCACTGCGCGGCCACTGCCTCGGCCGCCGCCCGGGTGCCGTGGTCGAAATTATTGATGGCCACGGCCCAGCCTTCACGCGCGAAACGCAGGGCCGTGGCCGCGCCGATGCCGCTGGCGGCGCCGGTTACCAGACAGACGGGTACGCTCATGCCTGCCCCCGCTTCGTGCGCAGCGACAGCGCGATGAAGGCCCCGCCGACCAGCGCGCAGGCCAGCAGGATCATGCCGGGCAGCAGCTGCCCCGTGGTGTCCTTGAGAAAGCCGATGACATAGGGGCTGACGAAGCCGGCCAGGTTGCCCACCGAATTGATCAGCGCGATGGCCGCTGCGGCGCCCGCGCCGCTCATCATCGCCGTGGGAATGCCCCAGAAGACCGGCGCGATCGAATTGATGCCGATGGCGGCGACGATGAGGGCGGCCATCGACCACCACAGGTGCTCGGCAAGCAGCACCGATACCAGCATGCCGACGGCGCCCAGCACGCAGCACACGGCAACGTGGACGCGGCGTTCGTTAGTGCGGTCCGCATGGCGCGCGATGAGTATCATCGCCACCGCGCTGACCAGCGACGGCACCGCCGACAGCAGGCCGATATTGCCCAGGTTGGCCACGCCCGCGGCCCGTATCATCGTCGGCAGCCAGAACACCAGGCCGTAGTTGCCCATGGCGATGCAGAAATAGAGCAGGCCGAGCAGCCACACTTTGCGGTCGCCGAACACCTGCCGCACGCTATGGCGGGCCCGGGTGCTGTCGTCGGCCGCCAGATCCTGCGCCAGCAGGCGCTTCTCGTCCGCGTTCAGCCACTTCACCGTCTCGATCCGGTCCTGCAGCATGAAGAAGGCGGCAATCCCGACCAGCAGCGACCCCAGGCCTTCGACCAGGAACAGCCACTGCCAGCCGGCCAGGCCATGCATGCCGCCGAACCGCTCCATGATCCAGCCGGACAGCGGACCGCCGATGGCGCCCGACACAGGGATGGCCACCATGAACAGGGCGATGATCTGCGAGCGGCGGCTCGACGGGAACCAGGTCGACAGGTACAGCACGATGCCCGGGAAGAAGCCGGCTTCGGCCACCCCCAGCAGGAAGCGCAGCAGATAGAACGACAGCGGTCCCTGCGCGTACATCGTCAGACAGGAAATGATCGACCACGTGACCATGATGCGCGCGATCCAGATGCGCGCGCCCACGCGATGCAGGATCAGATTGCTGGGCACCTCGAAGATGAAGTAGCCCAGAAAGAAAATGCCGGCCCCCAGGCCGTAGACCGTTTCCGACATCGACAGGTCGGCCAGCATTTGCAGCTTGGCGAAGCTCACATTCACACGGTCGATGTAGGCGACGATGAACGACAGGAACAGGAACGGCATGATGCGCCAGGCCAGCTTGCGGTACAGCGCGTCAAGCTGCGCAGGATTCTGCGCGGCCTGCGCGCCGGCATAGGCCGGCGCGCCGCCGGAAAGGGACGAGCTCATGGGTGTTGTCTCCGTGGGTGTGTGCCATGGGGCACATCGAGTTATTCGGCAGTCTGCGAGTTCGGTTATGCGGTGCGGCATCGACGTGGGATCAATCATTGTTCCCGGTTGATCGTCGATGCTTCACGAAAGGCCTGCGCTACAGTGCTGTCCGTTCGAAGGGTACGGGTTGCTCGCATTCGGCGGCAAATCACACTTTGCGCATTTGGCATTACCATTTGGTTATGATTGGCGGCTTGCGCCATTACCCGATGGCGATCGATATCCCCGTCTTTCCATTCACGACATGTCCGCCAGCACGCCGTCCGACAATTCGATAGAACGCTTCTTCCGCAGCGGCCTGAAGCTTGGGCATCTGCGCATCCTGGTGGCGCTGGGCGAGCTGCGTCAGGTGACGCGGGTGGCCGCGGCCTTCCACGTCACGCAGCCCGCCATCTCCAAGCAGATTGCGGAGATCGAGGAGGCGCTGGCCACGCCGGTCGTGCGCCGCGTGGGCAACGCCATTGAATTGACGCGCATAGGACGCGTGCTGGTCGAACGCGGGCGCGAGATCCTGCGCCAGATCGAACTGGCGCGGCGCGACGTCAAGGCGCTGGCCTCTGGCACGGCAGGCCACGTCAGATTCGGCGCCGTGGTGACGATTCCCCAACCCCTGATCGCGCATGCCGTCGAACTGTTCACGCGGCGCGCGCCGAACGCCTCGTTCTCGTTCGTCGAAGCCACGCTCGACCGCCTGCTCAAGATGATGGACGAAGGTAACCTCGACCTGGCCTTGGGCCGCAACCGCGTGACCGGGTATCTGCCGGTGATGCGCCACGAGTCCTTGCATCACGAGCCGTTCGTATTCGTGGTGGGCACGCGCCACCCATTGGGCGGCCCCGACACCCCCGTGACCTGGGCCGACCTGCAGGACGTGCGTTGGATCACGCCCATGCAGGGTTCGCCCGCTTTTGCGACCATGGTCGAGATCCTGGCCGAACATGGCGTGACCCTGTTGCGCCCGACCATCGAGTCCAGTTCATTGGCGCTGAACCTGTCCCTGCTGCGCGACGGGGGATACGTCTCGATCCTGCCGCTGTCGCTCGCGCGCCGCTACGTGCAGCGCGGAACGATGCGGATGCTGCCGCTGCCGCCGCTGGGCCCCTTGGGCGAGGCCATCCTGTACTGGCGCGAAGACACCACGACATCCACCACGGAGCTGTTCGCCGAGTGCTTGCGGGAGTCCTCGGCGGAGTTGATCGATGCCGCCGGCGTCTAGCGGACAGCCATCTTATTTCGGCCCGGACCCGGTCCGCTCCACATAGATCGGGCTGGAGTAGATGAAGAAGCCGTCCTCGGTCGTGATGCGCAGGTACACCGCATTGTCGGAGCCTGTGTGCAGCGGCACGCGCACCCGGGCCTGCATTCGTTGCACCGGATTCTCGTCAGGCAGGCGATAGACCTGAAGCCGGCGCCGGATACCGCCGTTTTCCACGACGACCGGCTCCAGTCCGATCTGGTCGACGGGGATCTCGGTACGCACGACCGGGGTGTCGATTTTCAGCACGCCGGCGCGCGGATTGCTCAGCCGCACATCGATGCCGCTATAGCCGCCGGTGGTCAGCGAGCGCCAGCTCAGCATGTCGGGGCGAGGTTGCGCCAGGGTCTTGTCCAGGTTCCAGAAATTGATGGGCAGCGGATCGACGAAGGTGTTGCCTTCCAGGGTCGCGCTACCGTCCCAGACCGTCTGGCGGCCACGGCCGCGGTACTCGGATCCTTCCCAGACGATGCGGATCCGGCTGCCCAGCGCGGCCTCATCGTAGGGGTACAGCGTCTGCACTACGTCCATGCGGTTGCGGACTTCCACGCGCTCGATGGCGCCATGGGTCAGGACCTCGAAGGACAGCTCCAGCGAGTCGCCGTCGTACGACAGGATGGCGCCCATATCGGCCTGCGTGACGGGCTCGCGCGTGACCGGGGCGCCCAGCTTGGGATCATCGGAATAGCGCTGTGCCGGCCTGTCGAAATGCGCCTGCACGTCCAGGTAGGCGCGGCATCCGGTGGTGGCGTAGTGCCGGCGCTGGCGCAGGCATTCGGCGATCGACTGGCGGGTCAGCTGGTCGGCAATCAGACAGCTCAGGCCGCCATACGCGCCAAACAACGATGCGCCCGGATGGCTGGCGCCATGCCTGCCCTTGTGTCCATCGCTATTGGCCAGGATGCCCACGCGGTAGCCCAGCCGGAAGGCATCCTCCAGCAGCCATTCGAAGGTGCCCCAGTCGGAGTGGATCTCGATGGAGCGCTCCAGCCGCGCGTCATGGGACCGCGTAATGTCGGCGTAGCGTCCGCCGATGTGCGCGAACACCACCACATCCTCGTCCGTCAGCGCGTCGAACAGCGCATCGGCATCGTTGGCGTCCAGCGCCAGGTCCGACAGGTCGTCGATCAGGGCGTGCGAGGAACGATGGATGGGGCGGCCTTCCTTCAGGTACAGCACGTTGCGGTCGCCGCCCAGGCCGGTGTTGCCCGACCATTCATAGCCGGGAAAGATGATGAACGACCCATCCTGGTTGTATTGCGCGGTCAGCTGGTTCAGCTGTTCCCAGAACGGCGTGGTGATCTGGAAGTCATTGCCCTGGTGGCTCATGACGTCCAGAAAGGCGCGGTCGCGCGCGAACAGGATCAGGTCCTCGGCGGAATTGGTGCCTATGGTTTCCTCGGACTGCCCGTGCAGGTCGGCCCAATAGTGTCCGCGCGTGCCTTTGCCTGCCGCGACGATGCGGCAGGGCGTGCTTTGCGCCACGGGCAGGCCGTCGCGCAGCACCTCGATGCGCAGCTCGCCGGGCGCTTCGGCCACCAATCCCTCAAGCCGCGTGGCAAACTCGCCCTGGCGCATAGTGAACGTGGCGGGCAGGCCGCGCAGCGGCAGGCTGCTGCGCAGGGTGAACTCGCCGGATACCTGGTCGCAGGGGTTGCCCCATTTGTCCTCGCCCTTGAAACCCAGGCTGAAGGGCCCGCCCGCCACCGCCTGGCTGGGCAGGATGGCCTTGTAGGCGACCGGCGGCCCGGCCACCACGGCAATGGTGGGCGAGTGTTGGAGTTCGGTGTAGTTATAGGTGGCGAAGGCGTCCACCAGCACCTTGAATTCGAACGTAGGTTCGCTGAACGTCTGCACCCGCATGCCGGGCGAGCCCTGCCGCGTATCGCCGAAGCGCACCACGATTTGATCGCCTTCCTCCAGGTAGCCGCGCATCACCCGGATGAATAGCGTCTTGTCCCAAGGCCGGATGTTGCGCTTGCCGTCGTACTCCACCTGCAACACCGCGCCGTTGGAAGCCTCGACCGTGGTGTAGTTCCAGCCGTCCGGCTGATCGAACTGCGGCTTGCCCATGTCGCTGGCGAAGCGGTGCACGATCTTGAGCGAACCGGTGTCGTCGATGCCGAAATAGCCGGCGGTGTACGTCAGTGTGAACGACGCGAAGCTGCCCGCTTCGAAGCGGCCGGTGGGTTCGACGATGGCCGATCCCATGCGGTCGGCGGCGTAGGAAGAGTGGGGCATTGCGGTTCCTGGCGGGTTAGGGAAATCCCATCTTAGGGACCGCACATCCATATAGCTATAGTATGCAAACTATTCCATCATGACGTCGCTACATGACCGAGCCGATCGAATCCGTCTCCTTGCGCCAGTTGCGCGCGCTGGTCGCTATCGGTGAAACGGCCAGCTTCACGGCCGCCGGCGAACGCCTGGGCCTGTCGCAACCTTCGGTCAGCCACCTGATCCGCCGCTTGGAGGCCGAAGTCGGCCAGCCGCTGGTGGTGCGCGGCCGCGAGGTCTCCTTGACCCGCGACGGCCAGGCCATGGTCGACGCGGCGCGGCGCGCCATCCTGGCCATCGACAGTTCCATCCAGGAATGCCGCGAACACTCCGACCTGAAGCGCGGCAAAGTCATGGTCGCCGTGGGCCACGTCAGCGCGGCCACCTTGTTGCCGCACATCCTGATGGAGTTCCGCCAGCGCCACCCCCAACTGGACCTGATCGTGGTCGACTGCATGGTGCAGCAGATCCGCACGCGCCTGCTCTCGCACGAGGCCGACGTCGGCCTGGGCGCGGTCATGCAGGACGACGACTCCCGCATCATGGTGGAACAGCTTTCGGACAGCGGCGTCGCGCTCTTCGCGCGCATGGATCATCCCCTGGCCAGGCTGGACGAGGTCGACGCCAAGGTGCTGGCCGAATTGCCCTGCATCCAGCTGAACCCCGAAGCGCCAGCCTGGCTCAACATCAGCCGCCGCTTGATCGCCGCGAACATCTATCCACGCGTCGAACAGCGCGTCGTCCTGCTGTCCACGGCCATCGGCCTGATACAAGCGGGCATGGGCGTGGCCATGCTGCCGCAGATCGCGCGCGGGCAGATGCCCGCCGGCATCAAGGGCATCGCCTTGCGCAACCCGGCGCTTGAATGGCCGATCTCCATCGCGCGCCTGGCCAACTACCCATTGTCTCCCGCGGCCCAGGCCTTCGTCGCCGTGGTCCGCTCGGTCTCCCAACGCCTGCGCCGCGACGCCGCCATGCCGTGATGGCATGACGCTATAGCACCCCGCCTATTTTTCGGGGTTGCCTGCTCCGATACGCTGCTTGGCATCATGCAAGCCCGCATGGTTTCCATCGATCGCGCCAGCGCGGAGGCATCATGAAAACACTACAAGGGGTTCTACTGGGGGCTGTACTGGCCTGTGCGTCGCTAGTCGCGACGCCAGCCGAGGCGACGCCGTTTCCGGATCGACCCATCACGCTGGTCGTGCCGCTGGCGGCGGGTAGCACGGCCGATATCCTGGCGCGCTCGATCCAGCCCGGCCTTAGCCAGCAACTGGGGCAAACAGTCGTCGTCGAAAACAAACCCGGCGGCGGCGGCCAGATCGCCATGAGCTACGTGGCCAAGGCCTCGCCCGACGGCTATACGCTGGTGCTGGGCTCCAACAACACCTGGGCCATCAACCTGGGACTGTTCTCGAAGCTGTCCTACGACCCGACCAAGGACTTCGTGCCGGTCGCCTATCTGGCGGGCGGCTCCAATGTGCTGATCGTGCCGTCCGATAGCCCGTACCGCTCCGTGCCCGAACTGGTCGCGGCCTTGAAAGCCCAACCCGGCAAACTGATGTACTCATCCGGCGGCAACGGCACCACGCACCACCTCTCGGCCGAACTGCTGCTGTCGATCACCGGCACCCAGGCCGCGCACATCCCCTACCGTGGCGCCCCGCAAGGCGTGGCCGCCGTCATGGCGCATGAGGTCGCCTTCGCGTTCTACAACACGCCCAGCGTGTCCGGCCTGGTCAAGGAAGGCAAGCTGCGCGCGTTGGCGGTCACGGGCGAGGCCCGGTCCCCCTTGCTGCCAGACGTGCCGACCATGATGGAAGAGGGCGTGCCGGGCTACGTGATCACCGTCGACCTCGGCCTGATGGCCCCCGCCGGCACCCCGCCGGATGTCGTGGCAAAACTCAACGCCGTGGCGCGCAAAGTCATGGATAGCGCAGAACAGCGCCAGCGGCTGCAGGGCTTGGGGTATGAAATCTTCCACGACGGGCCACCCAGCGGCTTGGCGGCATTTATCCAGGCGGATATCGCCAAATGGGTGCCGCTGGTGCAGCGGTCGGGGGCGAAAGTGGATTAAGTGTTCGCGTTGCCTGATTCCTCTGCCTGCCAAAAAACGCGGGGCGCCAGCTTACAATTCGCCGGCCCCAACCACCTCAGCAGAGTGAGTCCCGCCCATGTCTGAACACCACCAGTTTCTGTGCCCCCGCGACATGCATTTGCCGCCGCCTGATTGGCGGGCGCTGGAAGTCAAACTGCTGGAAGGCGGATATGTGATGGAACCGCGCGGCGACGGCATTCCGTATCGCGCGCTGTTGAATCTGAGCTTCGACCTGGCCAGCCTGAATGAAGGTTCGTACCAATATCAGGAAGGCCTGCGCACTACGGGAGACGTGATCGCCATGTACGTGGGGGCGGGGTATCTGCCGGCGGATATGCCGATACGCCACAACGACACGATGGAAGAGGCCATGGCGTTGCTGGCTGAGCACGGTATTACGCCGGGGGATCGGTATGCGGATAACGAGAGCAGCGACTGGAGCAGCCCGCAGTATTGCCTGGGGCCGGCGGCTCGTGCCTATCTGACTGACGATACGCGGGCTTCCTATGATGCAGACCCCAAGAATTTTCCATTGATGCTGTTGGCCTATGACGGCCCTGAGCCGCATGTGGCGGTGGGGGAGAATCTGTCCGAGCCTAGCTTGCCGGGGTCAGATGAACTGCTGGAATCTTTGCCGCCGTTTGACTCGCATGTTGATTTTATTGGGGCGGCTTACGAGGATCCGGCGGCGCAATGGCATTGCGCGGAGAATGGGCGCGATTACCGGATACTGGAGCTGGATTGGCAGTACAGCTTGGCGATGGGGTTTCGGATGGTTCGGACGGAATGGCTGGATGACGGCAGCGCGAGGGGGCTGGCCAGGTTGATCGAGGGGCTGACTGGGCAGACTATGGTTTGCAGCCATCGGCATTTGTGAATGTAGGGCAGGGGATAGGCGCTGGGCTGTTATTCCCTGGTTCTTGCGAGACGTAAACCTACGGTGCGGATGAGAGGTGTCGCTACAGCTGTTCCAGCGGCCACACCTCAACGACCCCGTGCGCGACGGCGCAGGGCGTTTGCGACACCATCGCTATAGCCTCGGCCATGTCGACGGCTTCGATGATGGCAAAGCCGGCCACTGGCAAGGGCGACTTCATGAATGGGCCGTTTGTCGTTTCAACCCGTGCGGCTTCGTGGTTGCGAACTTGTACTGGCTTGCCTGCAATGCCCATCAGTACACCGTCGTTCTGCAGTTTTGCGTCGTGCGCATGCGCTGCGTTTCGGATGGCCTGTGGGGTGCGATCGTAACCCTCTTGGTCGCCATATCCGATCGTCACGAACTTTGGCATGGATCGTCTCCTTAACGTGGATGAGATTCGGGGCTGCCTGCAATACCAATATACGGAAAATGGTAAAGCATGGGATGGGCCTTTAGGCACCAGCCCGAGCATGATTTCTCACCTGGCGACGGATCCTCAGGTCTCGGAGACTTACTAGCCGCACTATCGCTTGAGCGGTGTTGGTGGCACAAGACGCTGCTTGTTCTGGTTGGCCTATCTTTTTGTGTTGCTCCAACGCTCCGTCCTCGCTCTGGCCCTAAAGTAAAGTTCGGGTAATATCTGTAGATATTTGTCACGAACTGGCTTGTTCGCGATCACTTTTACTGGGCGTTTAGATACTTTCTCGAGATTGTGAACCAACGCGAGCGATAGCTCGTACGCATATTGGAGCAGAGCATGGAGTTGATGGAAAAACTCAGAGGCCTTTCCGAAAAAATTCGTCAACAAGGCCCCGGAATCAAGACCGAAGAGGCGACGAAGAATGCGTTTGTGATGCCGTTCATTCACAACATATTGGGATACGACGTCTTCGATCCCAATGAGGTGACGCCCGAGTTCATTGCCGACGTTGGCACCAAGAAGGGCGAGAAGGTCGACTACGCGATCCTTCAGAATTCACAAATCCAGATCTTGATCGAGTGCAAGAAGTTCGGTGATCCGCTGAACATAAATCACGCCTCTCAGCTGTTCCGCTACTTTCATGTCACGACCGCGAGAGTCTCCATTCTTACCAATGGGCAGGTTTATCAGTTCTACACTGATCTCGATGCGCCCAACAAGATGGACCAGAAGCCATTTCTGGAGCTTGATCTACTCGATATCGATGACTACATCGTCCCGGAACTGAAGAAGCTGACCAAAGGCGCGTTTGACCTGGAATCGGTCATTAGTGCCGCCGGAGAGCTTAAGTATCTAAGTCAGATCAAGAAGATTGTCGCCAATCAATTCGTTGCCCCTGAAGAAGATTTCGTCAAGCTGTTCGCTTCGCGAGTCTATGAGGGCGTGATCACACAACGAGTTCGAGATCAATTTTCCTCATTGACGAAACGTGCACTTGGTCAGTTCTTGAATGATCAAATCAACGAGCGACTCAAATCAGCCATGAATAGCAACGCCGTTGCATCGGTAGTGGCAGATACGCCGGAAGCTGAAGAGATTGGAGATAGACCAGACGACTCCATTACTACGACGCTTGAGGAAATCGAGGGCTACCACGTGGTTAAAGCAATTGTCCGAGCCGTAGTCGATGTCAAGCGCGTCGTTCAGCGAGACACGCAAAGCTATATGGGCATACTTTTGGATGACAACAACAGGAAGCCCATTTGTCGTCTTCACTTCAATCGTGCGCAGAAATACGTGGGAATATTTGACGAGAACAAAAATGAGACTCGGCATCCCATCTCGTCTATCGACGAAATTTACAATCTCTCCGACGCGCTTAGAAAAACTGTGGGCTTCTATGGGACAGATGTGGCAGCTTGAAGAGAGGCGCTGCGCCGTTTTTATCGCGTATCTAGATTAAGGGTTTTAGACCAGAAATTAGCTCACGAATTTGGTCTGGCACCTTTTCTTCCTACCTTTTTTCTCAATCCGCATCGTTGGTCGGAACTCGGAATGACACGCGCAAGCGCCGCCGAGAGAGATTTCTATCCTACAACCCCATAATTCATAAAGAGACTTTGATGTTCCGTATCAGTATCGCCGCAGCAGTTGTCCTCACGCTTGGTGCTTGCACGACCGTCAAGCATGCACCCATTTCCCAAGATTCTCTGAGCAAGCTGGAAGGCAAATCCATCGTGTCCGCACGCTACGGGCAACCGGACTTCACGGCCTTTACCGCTGGCAAGGCGGCGTTCGCGATGCTTGGCGCCGGCGCCATGGTCACGGAAGGCAATGCCATCGTGAAAGAAAACGGTATTGAAGATCCCGCGATTGCTATCTCTGCCGGACTGCAAAACAAGTTGGCTAGCTTGAAGAACACGACAGCCGTGCAGGCGTCTGGCGTGGCAGCTAAGGATGATGTAGCGACCGTCGTCGCCGCCAGTCAAGGTGGCGATTTTGTTTTGGACGTGAAGACGCTGACATGGATGTTCAATTACTACCCGACGGATTGGGCACACTACCGCGTTAGCTATACGGCGAGGTTGCGGCTGATTGACGCGGCGACAAAGACCGTGGTGGCGGAATCGGCCTGCGCGGGGGTGCAGGGGGATGACGAGAACCCGCCGACGAAGGATCAGTTGCTGGAGAACGGGGCGGGGTTGTTAAAGGATTATTTGGCGAAGGCGGGGGAAGCTTGCACGGAGGTGCTGGCGCGGGATGTTCTGGGGCTGTGATATTTTTTGAAGGTTTTCCGTCAAAATGAGAGGGGTGCTGCAGTTTCGGAAGCAGAATTGCAGTCTGACACTATTTTTCGTGTGATCTGATATTTTAATTTCGCACGCTACCAATTTCAAGGAATCTTCGTGGTCGAAGTTGTTGCACCCAAGATCGCAGATATATCAAGCATTAAAGGTGTTAGTGCATTACTTGCATTGCCGATGCTTTGTGTTGCTTATTTTCTCCAGACTGGTGCCGCGATTTCGTGGGGCGACTCAATTTGGTTTGATCTGGGAGAGGGCCTACCGCCCGAGGCCGAGCTTCGAAGATTGGTAGCAATCTTCGTGCTCAAGTCTGTATGGGCATCGTTCTTTGGAGTTGTCGGCTACGCCGTTCTTACCATGGTCCATATCCATGTCGACTTTCCGGTAATACAGCTAACGTCGGTTGTTCTTATTGCATTCGCATTGTTTGGAATATTCTGTTCAGAGCTATTTGATCAATTGAAATTGATTGCGCCGTTTTGGTTTTACGGTCTTGTTGTTTGGGGTGTTTTTCTTTCAAGTATGAAGGAACAGCTTAATGCTGAGCGCCGCAAGATCGAAGAGGGAAAAAAATAGATAGTGAGGGTATTCGGCCAAAATCTCATTAAGTATTAGTAAAGGAGTCAGGCCGCAATTTAGCTAGCCAAATTGTAGTCTGGCTCCTTTATTTCGGTGCCAACACAAAGTTGGCAAATAGTAAGGGTGGTTCGAAAGATAGGTGCCAGACTACAATTTCGCAGCGCCTAAGCTAGGCGGCGAAATTGTAGTCTGACACCTTGTATCTGACACCTTGTATCTTGGGGTGGGAGGAGGGGGCGGGCCCTCTGCCGATGTTGAATGACCTGTCAAGGCAGCGGGCGCTGCGCAATAGTGGCCCGGCCGGAAATTGTGTGGGCCTACTGCTATTGAGCCAACGCCGATTGTTCGCACAGTTGTGAACTCAATTGCTGCTCGTTGCGCCTGCTGGAAGTGGAGATGATGGGGCGGCATTCGCCTCCAGAAAAGTGAGGAGACGCTTGTACAAGCTCCGGCCTTCGCGGAATAGCCGTTCCCGGCTACCTGTGAGCGTCGCGCCGCCGACAACCATGCTCATCGCTGCAGTCCCTATCACGTGCGCAATGTGTACGAGAGAATTTTTGGAAGGTGGGTAAATCGCGGTGAACTCCAGTTCTTCGCCTCCCTCGTTGGGGGTTGATCGCGTATGGCGTGCAACGGCGAGCCGGTTTGGATGTGCGCCGCGAGCGATCAAATCTTCGTAGGAGGCCTTCAACTCGCGGTGCTCTTCAATCCCTTCTTTCTCAAGAAGCCTGAACGCCTCTGACGCGTGGACCTTTTTTTTGAAATCTCTCGGCGGATTTGTCCAGCGGTCGAAATGCTCATCGCCCCTGGAGACCACATATCCGAACAGCGCGGCTTCGAGCGCCGCACGCGTCGTCGCGTGGACCGCTGCCGTGTGGCCGCTAAAAGCTAGGTGGAACGCGCACATAAAGGTCGTAGTCGAAACTTGAATTAGTAGCTGCGGTGCGGGATTCCCATCAATATCAAGTGCAAGGACGGGAACCATAGTCTCGCAGTATTGCTCTGCCATTTTGAACAGTTCTTGCATTTGGGGATGCTGAAGATGTTCCTGAAATGAAGCATTAGAGGTACTTATGAACCGCCGAAGCTCGGACACGGAATTTTCCTGATTAACGGTGGAAGGTAGGGATTATTGCGCATGGCAAAGCTCACGGGCGCGCACAAGCGCTACATTGTCCAGGCCCTGGCCTGCTGGGATACCCCCAAGTCAGGTCGCAGAGACTGTCAAGGACGAATTTGGGCTGGACGTGCCCCGCATGCTGGTCGCGCAATACGACCCGACCAAGGTGGCCGGCCAGAAGCTGGCGAAGAAGTGGGCGGACCTGTTCGACACCACGCGTAGAAAAGGGTGTCAGACTACAATTCCGCAGTTCCTAGGTGGCGAAATTGCAGTCTGACACCTTTTTACCAAAGCGGCCATCCATCACATCAGATGGCTCTTCGCGGCTAGACGATGCCCTTCGACAACTGAGACTGATCCCGTTTATCGCCTATGGCTTGGGATTTGGAAAAAAGTCAAGATACCTCGGGCGGCCAAGGCTGGCCTGATGCAAGATCAGGGTGACGCGGTTCACCCATCGGTCTGCCATACTCCAAGCGCCATTCCTCGAGTTGACCGAGAAGCATGAAAGCAGACTGCTGTCGTCTCTCGTCGCCAAGCGCCATTTTGAACAGCAAGACTCGCAGTTCGTTTGACGTTCGTGCATGTTGTGTGAAGACGTTGGGACTTTGTCCTTCGGGTCGCCGTTCGACGAATGCCGCTTCGAGTTGAACCCAAACGCCCTGCGGTACTGGTGATGGCTTAGCGTCATCAATCAGGTTCAGATTTAGGGCGAAGGCTTCGGGCGTACCGAGCCGGGCCATTACTTGCGAGAGTAGGTGCCGATTGTGTTCCGGTAGGTCGCGTTCGCATAATTCCCCTAGTCGCGTGGCCACACTAGGGCTTCGCTGGGCAAGTTCCGCGATCCGAGCGACCAGCATGTGCTCGCGATGAGGGCGGCGCGTCAGCGTGATCCCGCGGATATCCGGATCGACTGAACCCAGCAGCAGTTCACTTGCACGCGGCGTATCGAGTGCAGCGAAGGCATTGATAAAGTTGTCTTCGCATTGATCGAGCACCAAATCATCGGAGGCAAGTTCACAGAGGAAATCGACGGCGGCATCCGATCGACTCTGGCCGAGAGAGGTGATGACCTCGCGCAATTCGTAACCTGGGAGTCTGTACTTACTAAGCACATCGCGCATCGGGGCGATCCCCTCCGCTGGGGGCACGACGAAGGGGCAGAGGGCAAGAACGCGACGTAGAAGGTACCTATCCGAATCCTGAAGCCACTTTTCGGTCCGTTCGACGACAGAGGCGACTAGAGTCAATGCCGCAGTCGGTGGCAAGGCGACGCCGGCAATCAACAGGCGCTCGGCGGCATCTAGGCATGTGTACTGGTCCCATTGGTCTGGCATGGCAATTACGCTGAGCACCACGTCTGAGGAACCGAGGCCGTCAATTGCGGCAAGTGCCTTTGCTAGCACTTTCAGTTGAGCAACAGGTTTCCCGTCTTGATTCTGTTCTCGCAGGCGATTGATTTCGCCATTGAGCGCGGTAGCGAACCGTGTGCGCCGCTTGGTGTTAATGGGCGGCGGGCTGAGGCCTTCGCGTGCGGCCCATATCATGTCGTATGGGAGCGCCTGGTTGAAGGCACGTTCCGGTTTTGGCACGAAGTCGCGCGCCATCGCCGCGGCAGCGCTCGAGATGTACTCCGGCTCGGGAAGCAGATCAATGAGCACCTGCTCGGCTGCGGTCGGGTCCAGGTACATGACCGCAGCGATGTGCCAACTGGCGTAGCTCATGGTGCCGCCATTGCCGAGAGGCCCACGGTCGCCGGCCGCGCGCGCAGCGCGCCCGCGACGCATTCTCTCTACGTCGGAGCGGGTAAGCTTCACCAAGTCTGTCATATCTTCGGATGTTCCGACTTGCGCTATTGATGAGGCCAGGTTCGCTTTCTCCTGGCCGCCGAAATCATCCTGTGCCAGGACGATATCGACGCTACTTTTCAGGTAGGCGCGAATGTCCGCCTTCAGTCCCTCATCGGCGATGCGCAGCGGCTCCATGTCAGGCCTGGCGACTCTGCTTAGAAGTCCGGTTGAAACCTTGATATCGAGCGGATCTCCGCTGGTGATGGAGGATAGAATGCCAGCCACTGCGACGTCGTCGGGAAGGGCGCGGAACACGGCTTCCAGCTGGCGCATTTTCTGCCACTCGAGTTCGTGTCGCACGTTAGGCTCCGCATTCTCCGTACCTCGCAATTCGCGCAGTGTCGCAAACACGCGCGCCGCAAGACTAGCGTCCGCGCGAGTAGCAATGATGGAAACTATGCCTCCGAAATGCTCGTTCTTGAGGTCTTCGGTTTCGATACGTCTTAGGCATTTCTCGACGAGGCCGTCTGGAATGGCGGTTGCAAACGACAACCAATACTCGTGCTCATAGAGGTTGCCTTCGGCAACCCGGTTCGCCACCCACTCACTCACCCAGGCAGGATCGACTCGGCGCAGATATTCGAGCGCCGGCTCGATATGATGCGAGCCCTGATTGCGCACGTCATCGCCGGACAGCGCCGCCATTGCATCTTTGATGACCTCGTCCAGGCCAGTCTCGCCGATTTCGATAAGCTTGAGCGCGGCTTGTAGGCGCGCGGGATGGTCGCTGGAGATCTCGATGAAATGGCGTATTGTGGCGAGGGTCTTGGGTCTGAGCACCGCTGGAAATTGGTCGGCGTTCCGGCGCGCGACCTCCTCAAATGCTTGTGCATCCATCGAATCGAGGATGGGGACCAGCGCATTGTCAGACCTAGTCCACATGAGGCCGGAGACCGCCGCGTTCTTCACCTCGGTACTGTCGTCCTCCGCTGCGAAGGCCGCGACCTCGCCGTCGGCACGATGATGCAGCAGTTCGGCTACAAAATCCGCACGCGCCTCCTCGCTCCAGCCGTGTACTTGCTCGCGCCAGTTCGGTCCAAGCGACGAGACCTGGATATCCGGCCAGAGCCGGTACGTGCTTAGTCGAGTTTGCCGGTCTTGGCCTGACAGAAGTGGCACGAGGATGTCGCCGAAGTCGGCCGCGCCAGTGGCGAGCATGGCAGCGACGGCATACTGACGAAAACTGCCGTCGCGGATTGCATAGACCGCGCGGATGCGCTCGCCGACGGTCGTGCGAACTTCACTCCAGACTTCTGTGCCACAAAGCCTTGCGAGCTCGCCGGCGAACACCAGGTCTACGGGTAGCGCCATCGCCACCAGCTTCCCACCGGCGCTGGTATTTCTCCTGTCGGTTTCGCCGTCACCGGTCTGCTCGGCAAACGTCTCGGCGATCATGCGCAGCGGTTCAGCCCATGCTGGATCGTTGACGTAGTCAGCGGTAAAGCGGGTGGTCGCCTCATGGTCGTCATCCTGCAGGTCGAGAAGCTGCGCGCGGACATCGAGTGCCGCGTAGTATTCTTGAAGCTGTTGATGCTCGAACAGAAACGCCGTTTGCGGGTAGTCGACGCGCTCAAGTACGTGGTGCGCCGTCAGCGTCGCGAGGACTGCTGGCGGCCCCACCGGCTCGATCTGCCCACGGCTCAGAAGCTCTCGTGCAACGAGGGCAGAAACGGCACGGGCTTCAGCCTCGGACGACGTTACTGCTCCGCTGCGGGTCATCTGAGTTGCAAGGGCCTTCAGATAATCCGTTTGCCGACCGAAGATTGGTCCTGTCTGCAGGGCGTTTTTGTGTTCATCTCGTTGTTCTTGCAGACGGAGAACCTGGGATAGGACGCCGATTTTCGTGGAAGGGATTGTAGCGTCGGCTTCGAATAGCGAAGCGACTTCCGAGAGGATGAACGGCGTGCGAGTCAGCTCGTCGAGGGACGGGTCGGTATCAATGTGGGTACAGAGGTCAGCGCCTTTCGCGCCAAGACGGGCTGCAAGGTAAGCTGCCCGCTGTTCGCGTCGAAGGCGCAACAACCGCAGACGCAATGCGCCGGGAAGCGGCGGGGTTAAGTGGTGTGTGCGGGTTGCGACGATGATGCCCGCACTCGGGAAATCCCGCTCGATTTCTCGGAGTGCATTGTTCGCCTGCTCGGACTTCGCATCCGGGATCTCATTCCAGCCGTTCAACAAGAACAGGAAAGGTTCGGCCTGCTGCACTCGCGCGAGGTCGGCGGGCGTAACACGCTCGGCCTGAAACGCCGGCATGCCGGTAATGTATTCGAGTATTCCTCTCTGCGATGACGTCCACGCCGGAAGTTCGACGATGAACGGTATGCCGGCGGCCCGTGTACGTTGTGCGAGCTGTATCAGCGTTGTGGTTTTTCCGCGGCCGGCTGGCCCTTCGAGAACAATACGGCCGCTCTGCGACAGCGCTTGATCGATCTGTTCAAGCGACAGAACGTCGGCAGACTCTGCGCCGTCCGGCGCAAGCCGATTCGCCGTGAGTTCAATGAGCGGATGTCCTTTGGTCTTGCCGGCCCAGGTGCGCGCGACAACTTGGACCGCGCGCCTTATTCTGTCGATGAGATCTGCGATCTGTGGTTCAACGTCGAGATCTAGGTGGAGGAAGCTCGCACGAAGCGAGGCGTTCTCTGGCATCATCATCAGCGTGATAATTTCTTCGCGCTCGATGACGTGAAGTTCGACGCCGTAGTCGTTATAAATTGCCTCTTCCCATCGCTTTCGATCGGCGTTGCCAATCTTGGCGGATGTCACGAAGATGAGCGCCCCTAGATCAGGAAAGTGCGCTTTGGCGGTCTCCGTGTCGTCAGAAATCTTCTTTAGCGTTGGTGTGATCGAAGCAGCCAGTCCCTTGCCGATTTTCTCCGGCGTCAGGCTCGCGGGCGCGTAGGCATCAAGGCCAAAATCCTTCTTGCGCTGGCGGGCGATAAGTTCGGGCCACCGCTTCTTGCCTAGTACGACCGCAAGTCCCTGAAAACGCATGCCCTCCTCTTGGGAGGAAAGCTCATTAAGAGCTCTTTCGATGTCGGTTCTCAGAATGGCCATTTGATGGAATTTTGGCAAGCAGTTGGGCTCGGACTGAACCGGCAGAGTTTCCGTTGCGTATGTTAGGTTCTCTCCGTACGGTCGCATAAGGACGCACCGATACATCCGCGAACCAGAACAGAGCTACGAAGAGGGACGGGCTCATTTTGCCAGTATCCGCTTGGGGTCGGAAGCGTTCTGTCGTCATAGATGGCTCCCGGCCAATTGCAGCCACTGGTGGCGAGTTAAGCAGACGTTTAAAAACAAGAAGCGGACCAGCTTCTGCGGTCCGCTTGAGTGACAGGTTTGCATGCGGCGTCTACGTAGGACTACTGAACTATTTCCCCAGAAAGTTACGGAAGCTGGCTAGAAATTCTTTCCAGATGCTCTTGTGCCTTCTTGATAATGGCAGGAGCACAAGCCAAACATATGTTCTTGCGGTTTCCTGGCACTTGATCATATGCGAAATGCCTTTCGCCTGCCATGATCTGGTGTTTTGAGCTCGCATCGCAAGTTCGTGTCCCTACTGCTACTTCATAACGGAAGCTTGATACGATATTTCTAGTTGCAGACATGCTCCCTCCAGTTCAGAAATTTTCTAACGTAATGCACTCCGCATTGCTGGCCAAAATATAGCTTTAAGAGCACGCGAAGCCAGTTCATTCACATGCAGTGCCCCCAAAAAGGTGTCAAACTTACTGTTCTGGCAGCGAAATTGTAGCCTGACACTCGAGTTTATTAGGAGCCGACTGAGCATAGCCTCATCTTGCTTCGGTACTGATGACACCGTCCTTGTTACGCTCAATCATGACAGAGTTCTCTGCCGGAAACGAGGGAAGTTCCGCTTGCGGAGGTGGATCAAAGGCGTGATTGGTACTGACCTCGTATGTTGCGGTTCCAGAGACAGGTTCAATCCAGATTCCCCACACTGAAAGAACTTCGCTTGAAGTGCCCGCGGCTTCATGCATCTGCCAGAACTCAGGCAGTTCGACGCGAGAGGCACGCTCCGCCTCCGATATGACTGCGGGGATCGCAGTCCAGATCGAAGGAAATTGCTGACAAGTCGCCTCGAGAGCGGCGACTTGTTGTTCTGGGCCGCCAAACAGCACCCATACGAGAGTCCCCCCGATCTGATATTCAAGACGGTCGGAGTACTCTCCAAGCAGCGAGGCTTGGCGTAGATCAGGTAATGACATATGGCACCTAACTTGATTGATGTAGACCGCGCGAAACCTTAGGCCATATCTTGCGCTTGTGGTCTAAACTGACGCAAAAAAATGCCGCGAAGGACTTGTAGCCTAACTTTGTGGCATGCATGTCGCATAAGAAACCAGTTTAACTTTAGCCGTCAAATCCGCCGACCCTTTCCCTGTTGCGCGCCACCGTTTCGGGATCATGTCCGTAAGCGCACAAGATAGGGTGTCAGACTAAAATTTCGTCTACCGCATCTAGTTAATCGTTGCCTGGCGCACTTTCCCCAAAGTTGGATTCGTCAAGATTTGACTCCACAAGGTTCGCCATGTGATCGCATAGGCTTTCAATTCCTCCGATTAAATTGGACATAATCCAAGCATCAAGCGGTTGCCTGCCACTAGCCTCAGGCTCATTCGCGCTATTCCCCACGATTCGAGCAATAGTCCAAATCGCGGAGCACGCCCGTTCCATCTTCCGAAGCTCAGCAGACCGTACCCTGACGAACTCCGGATCGTCCGGCGTAGTCCATCGGTCATGAGTCAAAGGGTGATCGCTCATCAGTCGCTCCAGTCTTGACGTAAGAAGAGAAGGCAGTCGCCATTGCAGCGACCATGTCGTCCGTCTTTTCCAGCTGTCAATCTGGGCGATCTTTGTGGGATTGCAATGCCAGTATCGAGGTCGATGGACATCGCAATCAAGCGCGACCCGTGCCAAATTGAGCACACTTGAGCCGAAATCGGCGCCATGCGTTGCAGCCGTTTGCAATTCAGGTTCAGACCACGCCGGCTAAGTCGTCATCTCCATCCCTTACACTTACCCCGATCACCAGGGAGCGATATGTCGATTCAAAGATTAGGCCGTTGCAGCATCCTCTTGTTCCTTGCCGCCTTGAGCTCCGGTTGCTCATTAGGCGGCGAGTGCGGATGGAATCGCAGCAGCTGCATGTATGAAGGCAAGTACGAAGAGGGCGAGGAAGACTACGCGGAAGACGAAGCGAAGCGCTTGAACAAGAACTCGTCCGATCGGTTGCGCCGCAGTTCTGGCAATTGATACGCGGATCGGGCGTTTCAAGCCCGTGAGGCCCTAGCCAGAGGCTTGCCAGTCGCGAAACTGCTTGAACAAGCGAAACCCGACATAGGTTTCGCTCCTGAGCCAGCGCCGCCGGTAGTAGCAATCCCAGTAGCTGGTCATGCGTTGCTGCGCCAGATCCAGAAAGGCCGGATTGTGTCGAAGAACCGTTCCATAGACCTGCTTGTCCAGCAAGGGCAAGCACGCCTCGACGTCCTGCAGGATTTCAACGACGTATTCGCTGCAGAGCTGCACCACGAACGGCACAACCCAAGGCTCGGACGCCCCAGCCAGCCGCTCAATTTGGCGCTGGCGCACGTGGCCGTCATGATGGCGTGACTGTATGCACGCGTAGATCAGGGCCTGGGGTTCGTCCAGCTTGGAAAGTAAGGAATCGCTGCCCCCATGCTGAACGCGATAGGGCAGCGTCAATGACTCTCCCTGCACGATGACGGACAATCCGCGGCCGCTCATGACCGAGGGGCAGATCTCCTCGGCGATATGTGCTGCGTCGGCTCGCAGTCGCGCTGGGAAGGCCGCTGTTAGCAGCGTCGTCTGCTCTGGGGATGCCTTGCACGGGCGAGAGGACATGTGGGGAATGCTGTTCGAATGGCGTTCACCGCGTCATGCGGTGCATCCGGCAGCAGACGACGGCCCGCACCACGGATACTGACGCTGCGGCATGAGGCACGACAGGCGCTTACGCCGCCACCTCTGCAGGTTTCGGCACAAAGAACCGATCCTTCAATTCCTGCAACCCAATCCTATCCAGCATCTCGGTCAGCCGATCAGCCGCCTTCCTGCGCGGCAAATCCTTGTACTGCGCAATGATGAGTTCATTCTTCATCGAATGCTCCCATCCCACCAGCTCGGTCACGCTGACCTGATACCCGTGCGCTTCCAGCTGCAAGCACCGCAGCACATTCGTGATCTGGCTCCCAAACTCCCGCGTATGGAGCGGATGCCGCCAGATCTCAGCCAGCGGATCGGCCAGCGCCTTCGCCTTGTTCTTGCGCAGGACCGACGCCACTTCCGCCTGGCAGCAGGGCACGACGACGATGTACTTGGCCTTCTTCTCCAAGGCGAAATGAATCGCGTCGTCGGTGGCGGTATTGCAGGCGTGCAGGGCGGTGACGACGTCGATCGTGGCGGGCAGTTTCTCCGACGTGATGGAATCGGCGACCGACAGGTTCAGGAACGACATGCCGCCAAACCCCAGCCGTTTGGCCAGTTCTTCCGACGACTTCACCAGCTCTTCGCGGGTTTCGATCCCGTAGATGTGGGAGCCGTTCTTCAGTGCCTCGGGTTGTTCCTTGAAGAACAGGTCGTAGAGGATGAAGCCCAGGTACGACTTGCCCGCGCCGTGGTCGGCCAGGGTGACGGCGCCGCGTTGTTGTTGGACGTCTTTGAGCAGCGGTTCGATGAACTGGAACAGGTGGTAGACCTGCTTCAGCTTGCGGCGGCTGTCCTGGTTCATCTTGCCGTCGCGGGTCAGGATGTGCAGGGCCTTGAGCAGTTCGATCGACTGGCCGGGGCGGATGTCGTGGATTTTGTCGGACATGGGGTAAGGCAATGCGCCCCGCGATGGGCGGGGCGCATAAGTAGGCGGAAAGCATCAGTTTAACGAAAACGCTGCCGATGCTGGCGAACCGGGAAAACCGGCCGCTGACTACGCAGTATCTTGCGATCCAGGTTATCCGGCAGGCGAGTAACATGCGCGATGCGATTGGAGCATGTCATGCATTTCTGAAAGCGCCTGACCATCAGGGCGGGCGCGTGGAGAGTCGTCAAATGTTCAGCCATATCACTGTCGGGACGCGTGATCTTGAACGCGCGGGCCGTTTTTATGACGCGGTGCTGCTTCCGCTTGGACTGAAGCGCCGCGTAGTCACGCCGGATGGCGGGCCCTTGGCGCTTTGCTGGGTGACTGGTCAGGCGCTGCTGCCGCGCTTCTATGTCTACATGCCCTACGATGGCGAGCCGGCGACGGTGGGCAATGGCAGCATGGTCGCTTTTCTGGCGCCTACGCAGGAAGCCGTGAGCACGGCCCATGCGGGCGGGCTGGCGCAGGGCGGGACGGACGAAGGGGCGCCGGGAGTGCGTCCTCATTATGGCGATGGCTACTTCGGCGCCTATCTGCGCGATCCCGACGGCAACAAGGTCCATATCGTTCATCGCGGAGACCTCCCGCTGTAAGGCGAAGAGGCCCGACATCCCTGGAGAAACGCAAATGCTCGTGAGTCAGCTTGCTCTTGTGTACGGCACCTATCTGATTGCCACGGCCAGTCCCGGACCCAGCAATATGGCGATCATGGCAACGGCGATGCGTCACGGCCGTGTGCCGGCGCTTGCGCTGGCGGCGGGCGTCATTACGGGTTCGTTGTTTTGGGCGACGCTGGCGGCGACTGGGATTTCCGCCGTGCTGGCGGCTTCCGCCCAGGCGTTATTCATCATCAAGGTGGTGGGGGGAGTCTATCTGCTCTACCTGGCGTTCCGTACCGCCAGGTCGGCGCTGAGGCCGGGCGCGGCCTTTGCGAAGGTGGAAACGGGCCGTGCGACGCCGCGCTATCGGGTGCTCTACCGCCAGGGCGTGCTGATGCATATCGGCAATCCGAAGGCGGTGCTGGCCTGGATGGCGATCATGTCGCTGGGGCTGGGGGAGAGCGCGTCGGACGGCACCTTGCCTGCGATCATCGGCGGTTGCGCGTTGCTCGCCGTGATGGTGTTTGGCGGCTATGCGATCGCGTTCTCGACTGCGCCGATGATTGCGCTGTACGCCAGGCTGCGGCGCTGGATCGAAGGGACGGTGGCCGTGGTGTTTGGCGTTGCGGGCGTCAAGCTGCTGACCTGGCAACGTTGATATAGCGGCTTGTCATCGCCGACACTGGTCGGCGATGACGTAGCCCAGGCAAAGCGTCCGGCACGCAAGCGGCCGGACGCCGCAGGATCAAGCCTTCGGGAAAACCGGCTCGCCCAGGTTCAGCATCAGGCGATTCGCCCAAGCGAAAATCGCATCCGAATGCAGCAGATCCAGGATCTCGCCTTCATTCAAGCCCGCATCCTTCAAAGCCTGGATGCTGTCCGCATTCACCGAGGCAGGCGCCTCGGTGATCTGGATCGAGAACTTGCCGATAGCCAGTTCCCGCGCCGTGGTGCCGGCGGTGGCGGGATCCTCGAACACCTGCGCGATGACCTCGTTGCGCTTGGCCAGTTGCTCGAAGCGCTGGGCGTGGACGGACGCGCAGTACACGCAGCCGTTGATGCGCGACACGTAGGTCGAACCCAGCTCACGCTCCGCACGCGACAGTCCGCCTGGCGCATACATGATGGCGTTGAAGGCCGTGGAGCGCTGGCGCAGGATTTCAGGCTGATGCACCAGGAACAGGTAGTAGTCCGAGACCTTGGCCTTGGGGTGGCTTTCTTCCAGGACGGCGACTTGTTCGGGCGTGGCGGTTTCGACGTTGACGACGTCGAGCCAGGCCTTCCATTCCAGCGATTCGTTGGTGAAGCCGTGGGCCTTGATCACCGCGCCGGGCGCGGTGGCGGCGGTGTTGGCGGGGAAGGGCGCGGGCGGGGTGCCGGCGGCACGCTCGGGCTGGCCTTCCAGCGCCTTCATGGCTTCCAGGCCGGCGACGAGGCGGACCTGGTAGGACAGGAAGGCGACGAGCTGGGACAGCGTGACCACGGCGGGCGTGGAGACGCCCGCGGCGGGCAGGGTCTTGAGCGCGGCTTCGTCGCCTTCGACGGGCTTCTCGATCAGTTTGCGCGTGAATTCCAGGATGGCGGCCAGGCGCGGGGTGGCGGCATCTGACGGCTTGCCGGATTCGGCGACGGCGATGTCGGCCGGGGTGGCGCCGGCGTCGTTCAGGCGAGCGCGGTAGTGCGCGGCCAGCAGCGGCGACGGGGTGATGCGGGTGGCGTACAGCGCGACCAGCAGGCGCTCGGCCAGGGACAGGCCGGGCAGCGCGGGGTCGAATAGGGCGTCGTAGCTGCCTTGGGTGGCGGCGGCGACCTTCTCGCGGAAGTGGCGCACTTCGTAGGTCTTGGCGCCCGGGGCCAGGCCGATCAGGCGGTCGACGAGGTCGTCCGTGACGTTGTAGACGATGGGTTCAGCCATGCGGATCTCCTTGATGCTTTACTTGGCGGCGCGCGCTGCGACAGCGGCGTCCAGGAACTGCTTCACGCCTTCCCAGGATTCCTGGTCGGCGCGGGCGTTGTCCTTGGGGTTGCCGCCGCTGGTGCTGATCTTGCCGGACACGGGGTGGGCGTAGACGAGCTGGGTGGTGGGCACGTAGGGGAACAGGATGGAGTGCCCGCCGTTCTCGTAGTCCAGCCATTCGACCGGATAGGGGTGGTTCACCTGGGCCAGCTTGTCCTGCACCATCTTGGAATAGATGCTGGACGGCCAGGAGCCGTCGTCGGTGCCGGACAGCAGCATGACGGGGCCCTGGATGTCCTCGACCTTGATGCGGGCGCGGGCCACGGCGTCGGGGTCTTGCAGGGCGGTGAGGATGGCTTTTTCGTGGCGGTGCGGCGAGGGGCCTTCGTCGAAGGGCGCCCAGGTAGCGGTGCGGTTGTTTTCCCAGACGTGGGGGATGGGCTTGCCGCCCAAGAGCCACGTGGGGCCTTCGCGGCCGATCTTGGGGTCGCAGGCGTTCTGGCCGCTGTGGACCACGGCGCCGGGCACGTAGGCGACCACGGCCGAGACTTCCTCGGGGAAGGTGGCGCCCAGCAGCAGCACCAGTTCGCCGCCGCGCGACTGGCCGCTGATGGCGACGAAGTCGTGCTTAGGCTGGACCTTCTTGCGCAGCCAGCGCAGGCCGGTCTGGAAGTATTCCAACGGGGTGTTGGAGATGTAGTCCGACAGGCCCGGCGCTTTGAAGTAGGCCAGCGCGAAGGCGGCGTAACCGCGCGATGCGTAGAGCGCCGCGCGCGGTTCGTTGATGCCGCCGCCGGAGCCGTTCAGGATCATGACTGCGGGGAACGGGCCGGGGCCGGGCGGCAGGTACAGCGTGCCGACCAGGCCTTCCTCGCGCACGTCCTGGCGCGTGACGCCGTCAGCCGCCAGGCGCTGGGTGAAGCTGGCCTGGGCCTGCGAGCCCGCGACGCGCGCCACTACGTCGGTGACCAGGGCCTCGGTCACCGGGTGGTTGAAGTGTTCGCGGCTGGACGAGTCCACGGGGGACTGCGACCAGACCAGGCCCATGGGCGCCACGCCTTCGTAGTCGCCGGACACGGGCGCGTCGCGGCCCAGGTCGACCGTGCCGTCGGCGCCCGCCACGAAGGCGGCCTGGCTTTGCCAGAGCACGCCGTTGCGGCGGGTCAGGGCGGTGATTTCCACCGTCTGGCCGGGCGCGACGTGTTCGACCCGGATCTGGCGCGGCACGTCGATCAGGTCGACGGCCGGGGTGATGGTTAGGGTGGGCGTCATGGTTTACTTGCCCGACTCTTTCGTCACCATCATGGCGGCCGTGCGGTCGCTGGTCATGGGGGTGACCTTCAGGCCCTTCTTGGTGGCCCAGATGTTCTTGTAGTGGAACAGCGGGATGATGCCGACGTCGTCGTACACGATCTTGACGGAGTCGCGCAGGATGGCTTCACGCTTGGCCACGTCGAATTCCGAGGTGGATTGCTCCAGCGCGGCGTCGACCTTGGGGTTGCTGTAGCGGCCCCAGTTGGACGCGCCCAGGCCCTTCTTGGCGTCGGCGGTGGCCAGGATGTTGACCAGCGCGTAGCTGCCTTCGCCGGTGCCGTTGCCCCAGGCCAGCATGCTGACCGCGAATTCGTTCTTGTTGGCGCGGCCCGAGTACACGGCCCATGGCACGACTTCCACCTGGGTCTTGACGCCGGCGCGGGTCCAGAACTGAGCCACGGCCTGGGCGGTTTCCGGGCCTTGCGGGTAGCGGTCGTTGGGCACGTGCATGGTCAGCTTGAAGCCGTCAGGGTAGCCGGCTTCGGCCAGCAGCTTCTTGGCCTGGGCGACGTCGTTGGGGATGTCCTTGACGTCGGGGTTGTAGCCGATGGTGCCCTTGGGCATCCACTGGTTGGCTTCGGTGGCTGCGCCTTGCAGGATGCGGTCGGCGATGGCCTTGCGGTTGATGGCCAGGTTCAGCGCCTGGCGCACACGCACGTCCAGCAGCGGGTTCTTGTCCAGCGGCTTGCCGTTGTTGTCGGTGATGTACTGGTTGGGCGCGGGGTTGAAGCTAGGCTGCAGCAGCATGACGCGCAGGCCGTCGTAGGGGTAGACCGACACGTTGGCGGCCTTTTGCAGCTTGGCCAGGTCGGACACCGAGACCTTGTCGATCACGTCCACGTCGCCCGCCAAGAGCGCGGCGGTGCGGGCGGCGGCGTTGTTGATGTAGCGGTAGTTGACCTTGTCCCAGATCTGCTTGTCGCCCCAGTAGGCGTCGTTGCGTTCCATGATGACGCGGTCACCGGGGGTGTAGGACACGAACTTGTAGGGGCCGGTGCCGACCATGGCCTTGCCCGAGTTGTAGTCTTCGGTGGTGGACTTTTCACCGACGTGCTTGCTGACCACGTGCACCGAGGCCAGGTTCAGCGGCAGGTCGGGGTTGGGAGCCTTGGTCTTGACGATGAGCGTCAGCGGATCCTTGGCGGTCATCGTGTCGATGGTGCGCAGGTAGCCGGCGTAGGTGGCCACGCTGCCCGGCACGGCGCGCGCGCGGGTGTAGGAGTAGATCAGGTCGTCGGCGGTGAAGGGCGTGCCGTCCTGCCACTTGACGCCTTCGCGCAGCTTGAATTCCCAGGTCTTGTCGTCCAGCGGCTTCCAGCTGACGGCCAGGCCGGGCTGCAGCTTGTTCCACTTGTTCTCGATCAGCAGGTCCCAGAAGTGCAGGGCCACCGAGCGGTCGCCGGCGTGGTTGTTCAGCTGCGGGTCCAGCGACGACAGCGGGTCGGCGAAGCCGATGGACAGGTCGTCGGCGCTGGCGGCGGCGGAAGCGCCGAGGATGGCGGCGGTCAGGGTGGTGAGAATCAGGCGTTTCATGTTCGGAGTCCTTGGTATAGGGGGAACTGGCGGTTGGTTCGGGCGCCGCGGCGCGGCGGCGGTGGTCACGCCATGTCGTTCAGGTGACAGGCGCTCAGGTGGTTGATGGCGATTCCCTTCAAGGTGGGAACCTCGGTCTTGCAGCGCGGCATCGCATGCGGGCAGCGCGGATGGAAATGGCAGCCTCCCGGCGGATTCAGCGGGCTGGGGATCTCGCCCTTGATCGCGGTAAAGGTCTTGTGGCGCGACTTCAGGCTGGGGATCTCGGCCAGCAGGGCTTGCGTGTACGGGTGGTTGGGATGGCGGAAGACTTCTTCCACCGTGGCCGTTTCCACGACGCGGCCCAGGTACATGATCACGACGCGGTCGGACAGGTGCTCGACCACGCCCAGGTCATGGCTGATGAAGAGATAGGTCAGCCCCAGGTCTTCGCGCAGGTCCATGAAAAGGTTCAGGATCTGCGCCTGGATCGACACGTCCAGCGCGGCCACGGCTTCGTCGCACACCAGCATGGTGGGCTGCACGGCCAGGGCGCGGGCGATGCCGATGCGCTGGCGCTGGCCGCCGCTGAACTGGTGCGGATAGCGCTGGCGCAGCGCCGGGTCCAGGCCGGCGCGTTCCAGCTGGGCACTGACGTAGTCGTCGAAGTCGCCGTTGCCGACCAGGCCGTGGATGCGGGCCGCTTCGCCCACGATCTCGTCCACGCGCAGGCGCGGGTTGAGGCTGGCGTAGGGGTCCTGGAAGATCATCTGCACTTGCAGGCGCGCGGCATGGGCCTGGGCCGAATTCATGTCGGCCGGACGCACGCCGTTGATGCGGATCTCGCCGCCGGAGGGCGTCAAGAGGCCGGCCGCGATGCGGCCCAGCGTGGACTTGCCGCAGCCGGATTCGCCGACCAGGCCGACCACTTCGCCGGGGTTGACGATCAGGTCCACGTTGTCGACGGCGCGGGTTACGGCGGGCGGCTTGGACAGGCCCAGGCGCTGCATGGCGCGCGTCGCGGGGCCGGTGGGGCGTTCGCCGAAACGCTTGCTGACTTGGTTCAGGGCGATCAGCGGGGTAGGGGCGGTCGCGCTCATGCCATTACCTCGCTGGTCTGGATCGTGGGATGGAAGCAGCGCACTTTGTGTTCGGGCAAGGCCTGGGTGATGCCGGGCTGCTGGCCGCAGGCGGCGGTGGCGCGCGAGCAGCGCGCCGCGAAGGCACAGCCCGCGGGCAGGTTGAGCAGGTTGGGCGTCATGCCGGGAATCTGGCGCAGGCGTTGGCCGCGCCGGTTGTTGCTGGGCAGGCTGTCGATCAGGCCCACGGTGTACGGATGCTGAGGGCGGTCCAGCACGTCGTCGACGGTGCCGTGTTCGACGATGCGGCCGGCGTACATGACCGCCACATCGTCGGCCAGGCCGGCCACCACGGACAGGTCATGGGTGATCCAGATCAGGCTGGTGCCGTGCTGCTGCGCGAGCTTCTGCACTTCGGACAGGATCTGCGCCTGGATGGTGACGTCCAGCGCGGTGGTGGGCTCGTCGGCGATGATCAGGTCGGGCCGGTGCAGCATGGCAATCGCAATGGCCACGCGCTGGCGCATGCCGCCGGACAGTTGGTGCGGGTAGGCCAGCAGCCGCTCTTCGGGGCTGGGGATGCCCATCATGCCCAGGGTGTCGCGCGACAGGGCGCGGGCCTGGGCCGCGCTCATCTTGTTGTGGGCGCGCACGGTTTCGATCATTTGCGCGTCGACCCGCAGCACGGGGTTCAGCGTCATCATCGGATCCTGGAAGATCATGGCGATGCGGTTGCCCTGCAGCTTGCGCAGCTCGCGCGGCGCCAGCTTGGTCAGGTCGCGGCCCTGGAACAGCACCTCGCCGCCGACGATGCGGCCGGGGGCGTCCACCAGGCCCATGATGGAGAAGCCCGTGACGGACTTGCCCGAGCCGGATTCACCGACCAGGCCCAGGATCTTGCCGCGTTCCAGCGTGAAGGACACGTCGTCCACGGCGGGCAGCACGCCCGCGCGGGTGTGGAAGTGGGTGCGCAGGTTGCGCACCTCCAGCGTCGGCGCGCCGGCAGTATGGCGGTCGGCGCTCATTTGTGGGTCCTTGGGTTCAGCACGTCGCGCAGGCGGTCGCCCACCAGGTTGATCGCCACGATGGTGACCAACAGCGCGATGCCAGGATAGAAGCTGATCCAGTATTCGCCGGACAGCATGGTCTGGAAGCCGTTGGAGATCAGCAGCCCCAGCGACGGTTCGGTCACGGGCACGCCCAGGCCCAGGAAGCTCAGGGTGGCTTCCAGCGTGATGGCGCGCGCAATCTGCAAGGTGCCGATGACGATCAGCGGCGGCAGGCAGTTGGGCAGGATGTGCTTCAACATGATGCGCCAGTTGGGGATGTCCAGGCAGCGGGCGGCTTCCACGTATTCGCGGCGGCGCTCGACCAGGGCCTGGCCGCGCGCGGTGCGGGCGTAATAGGCCCATTCCAGGATCACCAGCGTCAGCACCACGTTGCCCACGCCCTTGCCCAGGTAGGCCAGGATCATCATGGCCACGAGGATGGACGGGAACGACAGGATCAGGTCGACCAGGCGCATGATCAGCGCGTCGACTTTGCCGCCGGCGTAGGCCGCAAGCAGGCCCAGCAGCGTGCCGACGATGCCGGCGATGACGGCCGAGCCCACGCCCACCATCAGGCTGATGCGCAGGCCGTACAGAATGCCCGAGAGCAGGTCGCGGCCCTGGCCGTCGGTGCCCAGCCAGTAGTGGAAGGTGTCCAGGCCGTTCATGCTGCCCGGCGGCAGGCGCGCGTCCAGCACGTCGATCTGCAGCAGGTCATAGGGATTCTGCGGCGCGATCCAGGGCGCCAGGATGGCGGCCAGGATCAGCAGCGTGGCAACGGTCAGGCCCAGTACTGCCGTCTTGGACGACATGAACTCGGCCAGGTTGCGCCGCCACGGCGATTCGCGGCGCAGCGCGGGAGTGGGGTTTGTCGATACGGCGCTCATGCCGAGGCCTCCAGCCGCACCCGCGGGTCCAGCACTTTATAAAGAATGTCCACGATCAGGTTCAGGGTCACGAACAGGCACACCACCACGATCAGGTAGGCCACGATGACGGGGCGGTCCAGTGCGTTCAGGCTGTCCAGGATCAGCTTGCCGGCGCCGGGCCAGGCGAAGATGCTTTCCGTGACCACGGCGAAGGCGATGGTGGAGCCCAGCTCCAGGCCCAGCACCGTCACCAGCGGAATCATGGTGTTGCGCAACACGTGCACACAGACCACGCGCATGGGCGATAGGCCCTTGGCGCGGGCGAACTTCACGAAGTCCAGAGGCAGCACGTCGCGCACGCCGGCGCGGGTCAGGCGGATCACGAGCGAGATCTTGAACAGCGACAGGTTGAACGCCGGCAGGATCAGGTGGCGCCAGCCGTCGGCCGTCAGCCAGGACCATTGGAAGCCCAGGAACTCCACGGTTTCGCCGCGGCCGCTGGCCGGCAGCCAGCCCAGCGACACGCTGAAGGTCATGATCAGCATCAGCGCGATCCAGAACGTCGGCAGCGAGAAGCCGACGATGCTGCCCGCCATGATCATCTTGGCGAAACGGCTGTCCGGATACAGGCCGGCGTACAGGCCCAGCGGCAGGCCCACCACCACGGCCAGCATCATCGCGGCGATGGCCAGTTCGAAAGTCGCCGGCAGGCGCTGGATCACCAGCTCCACGGCGGGGATGTTGTAGACGAAGCTATTGCCCAGATTGCCGTGCAGGGCGCCGTTCAGGAACGCCAGGTACTGTTCCCACAGCGGCTTGTCCAGGCCGAGTTCGGCGATGATGCGGGCGCGGTCCACTTGGTCCACGTCCTGGCCGATCAGGATGTCCACCGGATTGCCGATGGCGTGCAGGCCCACGAAGACGATCAGCGTCATCAGGAAGACCACCACCGCGGCTTGCGCGATGCGGCGCAGCAACCAGCCCGTCATTGCGCGGTCTCCGCTTGCGGGGCCGGGGCCGGCGTCCATTCATCGCCGAACACTTCCGGCTCGCAGAACGCTTCCATGTTGGCGTAGTGCGTCTCCACGTCCTCGCGGTAGAACAGGCCGGCGATGCCTTGCGCCAGGCGCTTGGCGCCTTCGCTGATGGCCGGGATGTCGCCCGAGATCGTGCCTTGCGTCAGCGCGGCGGGGTAGGAGAAGCAATGCACGCGGTCCAGGCCGGGACAGGCGCCCGGGGTCTTTTCCTGAAGTTCGAACACGGCGCCCAGGTCGGGCGAGTCGTGCAGTTCCTGGTCTTCTTCGCCAGCCGGCGGCACGTAGCGGTCGCCCCAGGCGCGCACGTGCGGCGCCAGCGCGGCGAACTCCGGACGCACGGTCCAGTCGATGCGGAAACCCGTGGAGAAGATCAGGAAGTCCAGCACGAACACGCCCTTGGGCGTGGTGACGTGGATCTCGTCGCCGACCAGCGCCAGGTCCTGCACGCCGCAGCCCAGGTTGAAGCGGGCGTTGGGGTGGCGCGAGACGCGCAGCGTGCTGCCGCGGGGCGGCGGCACCTGGGCGGCGTTGATGTAGTGGCGGATCTTCCACTTCCATTCGTCGGGCAGGGTCAGGTGCCCATGGGTCAGCCCCGGATTGCCCGCGCCCTTGCCCTTGTTGATGCGCGGAATGTCGTTGCGGCGGATCAGCAGGTCCACGCTGGCGGCGCCGGCTTCCAGCGCGGTGCCCGCGCTGTCCATGGCCGAGGCACCCGCGCCCACCACGCCCACGCGCTTGCCGGCTAGCGTCCCGTAGTCCATCACGTCGGACGAATGCGCCCAGCGGTCGCGCGGCAGCTTCTTTGCAAAATCAGGCACATAGGCGCCGCCCAGGCCGTCGCGGCCGGTGGCCAGCACCACGCGGCGCGCCAGCACCGTGCTGCGTCCGGCGGGGGATTGGATGTCCAGTTGCACCAACTGGTCGGCGCGCGGCAGCACGGCCAGGATGCGGTGCTCGTTCCTCAGGTCCAGGTCCAGTGCGCGGCGGTACCAGCGCAGGTAATCCATCCATTGCAGGCGCGGAATCTTGTCCAGTGCTTCCCAGGCGTCAACGCCGAACTGCGCTTCGAACCAGGCGCGGAAGGTCAGCGCCGGCAGGCCCAGCGCGGGGCCGGTCAATTGCTTGGGCGAACGCAGGGTTTCCATGCGGGCGGTGGTGGCCCAGGGACCTTCGTAGCCTTCGGGCGCCTGGTCGAAGATCGGGGCGTTGATGCCCAGGTGCTTGAGCGAGGCGGCCGCGGCCAGGCCGGCCATGCCGCCGCCGATGATGGCCACGTCCAGCACCGGCTGGCCGTCGACGATTCGGGGCGTGACCCAGTTCTTGGCGGGCAGTTCCAGCCAGGACAGGTCTTGCCGCAGGCGCGCTTCCAGCGCGGCTAGGCCTTGCGGCGGGGTGGCGACAGGCTGATTCATATAGCAGGGGATTCCGTAAGAGGGGCGTCGTCGCCATAGATCGACTGCAGCAGGGCCGAATGCTCGGCGGCGTCGTGCAGGGCGAAGCCGGGCAGCAGGGCCGCGGCGGCTTGGGCGAGCGCGTCCGCCATGGCCTGGCAGGCCGGCGTCAGCGTTTGCGACTGCGGGGTGATGACCCCGAAGAAAAAGGGGATGTCCAGGTCGATGGGACGGATCGCCACGCCCGGCATGGGGGCGCCGTAGGCGGTGATCGGTTCCAGCACCGACACGCCCAGCCCGGCGCGCACGGCGGCCAGGGCGTTGACGGACGAGTTGGTTTCCATGGTGCCCAGCGTCTGGGCGTTCTGCGCCAGCGCGGCATCCAGGCGGCGGCGCAGGCGATAGGGATTGGCCATCGTGATCATGCGGCGCCCGGCCAGTGCGGCGACTGGCACCACGGCTTGTTGCGCCAGCGGATCGTTTTCCGGCAGCGCGACCACACAGGGCGCTTGCCCGATCCAGTGCACCGTCAGGCCGCGATGCTCCAGCGGCAGGCTGGTCGCGCCCAGTTGCGCGGCGCCGGATAGCACGGCGTGCACCACGCGCTCGGGCGAGGCGCTGCGCAACTGGATGCGCGCGGCGCCGATACGGTCTTCGATGCGCTTGAGCGCGTCGGGCACCAGGCCCGCCGCCAGGGCGGACGTGGCGGCCATCAGCAGCGGCTGGGCCTGGCCGCGCGCGATTTCATCGGCGCGGCTGCGGATCTGCTGCATGCCCGCCAACGCGCGCTCGACGTCGTCATACAGCAGGAAGCCCTGCTCGGTGGGCGTCACGCGCGGGCCGCTGCGCGCAAACAAGGGATAGCCGATCTCGGCTTCCAGTTCCTGCAACAACCGGCTGATCGCCGGCTGGGAGCGTCCCAACAGCCGGCCGGCAGCAGTGACGCTGCCCGTGGACATGACGGCCGCGAAGGCCTCGAGTTGACGAAGTTCCATCTGGTTTGATTTATGCCAAGGACGAATTCTTGCCCGGCAAGTATGCGCTTTGCAAATAATTAAAGAGCATAAGTAAATTCCCTGATGGGGTTTTCATCAGGGAATTTCATAACTGGTAGTTATTTCAAGGGCTTGCGGCCGGATGGGCTCGTCATCGCTGGCGGGAGGGCGGGGCAGGGAAGGAGGCCGACCGGGGCTCAGGCTCGGCAGCGGCAGGCGTGCAGCAACCTATGCGGTCTACATTCGCAGGACTCCAAGGGAGTTCCATCAACAACGTAGCGTGGAGAGGTGCACTAATGAACAGTCTTACCCCCGGCAATACGAATTCAGATCAGGGATCGGCCCTGGCCGCTGGCGCGGGCCTGGTGGTCCAGACAGTTGCGGAACTGCGCGAGCAGCTTGGTTCTGTGAATCCGTATGTCGTCGCCGTTGGATACTATTCGCGCCGTGACAAGCCGGAATCGTTCTACCAGTACGACCAGACAGACACGGCCAGCGTGGATAACGGCGGTACGGTGATTGTGGGCAACAACGGCGACCGCTGGAAGTTGGTGCCCAACATCTCGATCAGCGTATGCGACTTTGGCGTGATCGGCGACGGCGCGCGTGACAATGCAGCGGCATTGAGCAAGCTGCGAGCCTGGGTAGCGGCCAAAACCGCATCCGGGAACGTGGTGCAAGTGACCTGGCCTGCGGGTAGGTATGTTTACTCGCAGGGTCCCAACTGGGCGATTCCGGGCCTGCGCATGATTGCCGAGGGAGAGGTGTGGCTGATCAACACCGGCACGGATACGTCGTTCCTTTGCGATGGTTCCTACATCGCGGGCGGGGTTCGTGGAATGTCGATTGAGGGGGATTTCCGGGTTTTCCCAAATGCAAACAGCGCTATTGGCGTCTTGATCAAGTCTGTCCACGTCTCTGAAATTCAAATCGTCTCGCGCGGCGCCGGCAACGGATATTCGGCAATCTATATCTCAGGCTGCGTCTGCACCCTGTTCAAACTCCGGGCGTCTGGTAACGACGGCGGCTGGTACAACCCTCCCACCCATTGCCTATACATAACGCAACATGAGCCAGGGGGCCAGACGAGCTACTGCACATTCCTGAATCCTGTTCTGGAGGGAGCCCCCGTCGGCGTACTGCTCGACGGAGCCATGGGAAACACCTTCATCGGCGGAACCATGGAAGCCTGCCCAAACATTGGCGCCCAACTGACGCTCAATGCCATCCAGAACAAGTTATTTTCCATTGATTTCGAAGAGAACGGGAACCTCGACATCCTCTGCGAAGGTTCCAATAATGAGTTCATCAGTTGCGATACGCTGAAAAAGATATCGATTGCTGCGGGCAGCGACAATCAAGTGGTTGCTGGCCTGCATCAAGCGGTAGAGGTGTTGGCGGCGGCGAGCCGGACGCTTTTGTCTGGCTTCAAGTACAACAGGGCAGGAGGAAGCGCGTTTCCGGCTGACACAGGCACGAAAACGCGATTCCGCGACTTGACCAACGTGGGGACGGGGCTTCAGCACAACGCGCCACCGACGCTGCGGCAATTGACGGTGGGCGCTTCGCCCTTTTTCTACACGAATACGGCTGGCAATGACCAGAGCGTGGCAATTGTTCCCGGGATCATCACCGCGGTAGCTATCGTGCGTAACGGGGCGGCGCTACCTTTACCCGCCACGAATGGCATGTATGAACTGTCTCCGGGCGACTCGATTCGTGTCGAATACACGGCACTTCCGGCGTTGTTTGTGCTGAGCCGTTAGTCTTCAAGACGGGACCCGCCACGGCGGGTTGCGTCCGCATGCGGACGCGGTGCGCGTTCTTTTTTCACGGGGGAGCATGGCAATTCTTCCCCTCTTCAAGAATGCCCTCGTCCCTCGCGCCGGTGATAAAGATAGCGTTCGATCTCCGCCTGTTCCACCGCCGGTTCCAGCGAGCGCCACCCTCGAGAATTCCTGGCGACTCGGTGGCTCGCTGCCGCGAGTCCAGCTGGAATAGAGGGGAGGAGTGAAGTTCGCGGAATTTCAGTCGGCGAGGAATGCCGCCGGATCGCCAGTAGATGGTCGAAAATTCCCGTTTACTTGCCGTTGCAAGGAATACTCCATGACAGTCGAATATATGACGTTCCCGGCGTATGTCTTCTCATAGGATTTCGCTGTAGGGTCGAAGGTAACGGCCATATCGTTGAGGAACCTCCCACAGCGCTGGCTGAATTGCCGACCTGTGGCGAACCAGGCAGAGTAGGCGCCAGAGGGAATTCCGCGGAACGTTTGCGTATCTCCACCTCGAACAAATCCGGCCAGAATGGTCCGACCAGCTTGGTCTTTCAGCTTGACAACGGCATCGACTCCTGAGGGGGCTGTGATACGAAGTTCATGTTCTCCTAGTGAGGCGGGAGATCTCAGGACGGCGCCAGAGAGAGGGGAGGATTGGGCGTCGTTGCAAATGGTTTGGAGCGTCGTGCTGTCATTCCCGATCTGAATGAACGTGCCGTTCACATAGCCAAAGCCAGCCTGGTGTGAGATCGGGAGCCAGCCATTTGTCGGCTCACCTTCGATTGTGATCGTGTCTAGAAAGCGAAGCCTCGCAACAATCTCGTGCTTTGAGTTGGGGCCAGCCCGGACGTTCAGTTCCTGTGATATGACGCGGCCTCTTGCGAGAGGCAGTGGTGGCTGGGGTGATGGACTGGAACCCAAAACCGGTGTGCCAATACCAGAATCAACGGGTAAATACTTTGACTGAGCAGGCTCGCTAATCGAGGAACGAGTGGGCGCGACAGTGGGTTTGGAGGGAAGAGATGTAGACGATTTACGGGATCCCGAATTAATCAGGATCAAGAATAGGATCAGAACGAGTACCCCACATCCGACTGCCCAGCCGTTCCATGTACCGGAGGTCGGGAAGGGCGAGTTTGAAGGGCTTGCTCCCCCAGTTCGCGCCGCTTGAGCGTTCATGCTAGCGCTGGCTTTGGCCGCATTCGGTCTTGGCTGGTCAGGCCTCGTGGCCTGTTGCTGTGCGGGCTTAGGGCGCTGAGCTTCCTGCTGGGCTTCTTGCTGAGCTATCCAAGCGTCGTGGGCCTGTCGTCTTGTCGGGTCCGAGAGTTCTGCATATGCCTGGTTAATTAGGCGCATAACTCGCGCAGCGCCTTCATCGCCACCATTTTTATCAGGGTGGTATTGCTGTGATAGGGCTTTGTACGCTGCGCGAATTACGGAGTCTGGAGCATTTCGAGCAACCTTCAGATTGTCATAGTGGGTGTGAAGTTGTGTACCCATGCTGATTATGTCGACCACGCGAAAAGACGAAGAAGGGTGGAAACAAGATTATCAAATTGTTACGTTTATGGCGAAGTTCGCCGTCCAAGTACCAAAGCTCATGTTCCCCATTGAGTCCGCATTGTATGCGGCGTGTGGCGGGTGCGAATTTACGATGTCCTCCGGCGAGACGCGCGGGAGGAGATCAATATCGCGGCGCCAAGATTTTCCGCACTATCGCGCGCATCGAACAGTCTCGGATAGTGTTGGTGGCGTTGATAATAATTTGGGTATTTTGGGGAATGGAAGATGGTTCGTCGCGAAAGTTTGAGATCAATGGGGTCGAGTTTTCGTTCATGACGATCCCCGCTTTCTATGAGAATTTCAGGGCTTGAAAGGGGTCAATCCTTGCTCTCGAGATGGCTCGCACGTCTCCTGCGTTCATTGGGAGCAATGCTACCTTTGAATGTAGTGGACAGTTTTTCGGCCCTTGGGAGCAAAAAATTCTCAAGAATGCCCTCGCCCTTCGCGCCGGTAGTACAGATAGCGTTCGATCTCTGCCTGTTCCACCGCCGGTTCCAGCGAGCGCCACCGGACCACGTAGCCGCGATGCGCTGGCGGCATCCAGCCCAATACGGAGTACATCGTGACTTCGGTCTGGCCAGTATTGAATTCCGTCTCGAAGAATCCCTGGCGACCCGGCGGCTCGCTGCCGCAAATCCAGCTGGAATCTGGCATGGCGCTCTCCCGTACGGCT
The DNA here is from genome assembly GCF_902859965.1 of Achromobacter aegrifaciens. Lineage (NCBI taxonomy): Bacteria > Pseudomonadati > Pseudomonadota > Betaproteobacteria > Burkholderiales > Alcaligenaceae > Achromobacter > Achromobacter aegrifaciens. Next base: position 1,240,886 of record NZ_CADIKO010000002.1, on the reverse strand, counting down.
TCAATCCTACGCGCCGGTCCGGGAAATGGCATACGTTCTAGCCCCGATGCGGGTTGCGTCCACCTTGTGTTAGAAACACGGATGGGGCTCTTGCGGCATGATTGCCGCGATCTTTGCGAACCTTTGCAGTTCGATTTGGCGGATGCCGGTAGTATTCGTCCATCGAACCTCAGGAGCCCGTCATGCACAGTCAGCAACCCGCGCCCGAGCCGAACAAGCGCCGTTGGCCTTTCGGCTACGGTGAAGAAGAATAGGGCGTTTGCGCTACCCGATACGCTCAATCCGGTCGCCAGGACCGGACAACTCGTGATAGATGTCATCCAGATATTCGGCCAGCCCGTCTGCGGGCACATCGGCAGGAATGGCAATGTCCGCAGCCCGTACGCGTTTGCCGGCGTCCGAACGGTACGCCGTCCACACCGCGCCCTCGCGTTGGATGTCGAGCTGAAACCTGCCGTAGATGTCGAATTTCATCGATGTCCCGAAAAAATCATGACCAGGCCAGTGCCAACTCGGCAGCCATGCTGCGCGTGAGTCCCAGAAGAGCCTGAGCGGCCGGGCTGAGCGTCTCGCCGCCGCGGGTCAATACTTCCAGGCTGCGGACGGCGCTTTGGTCGGCCAGGGGCACGATCGCCAATTTTGCGCTTGCCGTCACCGCCAAGGCGGGCAGGATGGTGACGCCAAAGCCCTGTTCGACAAAGGTCAGCAAGGAAGTGGTATTGCGCACCGTCAGCAGCGAGGCTTCCACCAACGCGGCCACTTCCGGGGAGTCGAACCGGGCGCACAGGCCGTTTGCAATGAACTCCGCGGCGTCGATATCGCGCCAGCGCGCCTCGCGCCGCAGCTTCGTCAGGCGGTGCCCGGCCGGACACACCAGCACGAAACGGTCTTCGAACAAGGGTTCGGTCACGATGCCGGGCAGGGGAGCCGGCAGCGTGGCAATGCCGAAATCGACCTCGCCATCGGCCACCGCCTTGCCCACCGCGGCCGAGTCTATGTCGCGCAAGTCCACACGTACCTGTGGATACTGCTTGCGCATCGAACCGATGACCTGCGGCAACAGCCGGATGGCCGCCGAGGGCACGGCTGCCACCTTGGCTGTTCCCAGGGCGCCGCTGGCATAGCGGACCATGTGGGCCACGGCCGAGTCGAATTCTGCAATGGCCCGCTGCGCCTGCCCGCGGACATAAAGCCCCAGCGGAGACAAGCGGATCTTGCGCTCGCCTTCGAACAGCGGGCCGCCCAGCTCTGACTCCAGCTGCTTCAAGGTCATGGAAAGCGCCGCCGGCGTACGGCCGACCCGGTCACCGGCCTGCGCCAGTTCGCCGGCATCGACCACGGCCATGAACATGCGCAGATGCTCGAGTTTCATATTTAAGAAAATATTAAATAGAACGAAGTTATTTTAGTTTGACTGAATTCTGGCCGGAAATCTACAGTACCGCTCACTGCCATTCAAGGAAGCAAGCAATGAGCGCAAGCGCCTTACGCGTCGACGGACTGCAGTACAGCAACTGGTCCGAGAAGATATTCCGCCAGCTGCGTGAAGGCGGCGTGGACGCGGTCCACGTCACCATCGCGTATCACGAGAACCTGCGGGAGATGATCCACAACATCGAACGCTGGAACCGGTGGTTCGAGCGCTATCCCGACCTGATCGTGCAGGCGCGCAGTGGCGACGACGTCAGGCGCGCCCGCGAGGCCGGCCGTACCGCGATCATTTTCGGGCTGCAGAACCCGTCGCCCATCGAAGACGACATCGGCCTGGTCGAGGTGGTGCACACGCTGGGCGTGCGCTTCATGCAACTGACCTACAACAACCAGTCCTTGCTGGCTGCGGGCTGCTATGAAGCGGTCGACAGCGGCGTCACCCGCATGGGGCGCGAAGTGATCAAGGAAATGAACCGGGTCGGGCTGGTCATCGACATGAGCCATTCGGGCGAACGTTCCACGCTGGAGGCGATAGAACTGTCCGAGCGGCCCATCACCATCAGTCACGCCAATCCGCATTCCTGGGCGCAGGCGCTGCGCAACAAGTCGGACACGGTGCTCAAGGCGCTGGCTGGCGCGGGCGGCATGTTCGGCTTTTCGCTGTATCCGCATCACCTCAAGAACAAATCGGCCTGTACCTTGGACGACTTCTGCGCCATGGTGGCGCGCACCGCGGATCTGGTGGGGGTGGAGCACCTGGGCCTGGGTTCGGACCTGTGCCAGGACCAGCCGGACTCGGTGGTCCAGTGGATGCGCACGGGCCGCTATACCAAGAACATCGACTACGGCGAAGGCTCGGCCGCGCAGCCGGGGTTTCCGCCGCAGCCCTGCTGGTTCCAGGACAGCCGGGATTTCAAGAACATCGAACAGGGCTTGCGCGGCACGGGGTTTTCAGCGGACGAGGTGGCGCTATTGATGGGCGGCAACTGGATGCGCTTTTTCGATGCAAGCTTCGGCCCGCAAGCCACTACTACCCGCAATCCCTGAACGGTCGCAACCTCGGAGCACATACATGAAGAACGCCATTCGCATCCTTGCGTGCGCCACGCTGGCGCTGGGCGCCGTCTGCAACGCCAGCGCGCAGGACTTTCCCAACAAAAGCATACAGATCGTCGTGCCGTTCCCGCCGGGCGGCGTGGCCGATCTGGTCGTGCGCACTGTCGCGCAAAAGCTGGGCCAGGACGTCAAGCAGCCCGTGCTGGTGGTGAACAAGCCCGGCGCCAGCGGCATCATCGGGGCCGAGTTCGTGGCCCGCGCGCCGGCGGACGGCTACACGCTGCTGTTGGCCAACCTGCCGATCATGTCGATCAATGAACTGCAGTACAGCAGCCTGCCGTACTCCGCCACGCGGGACTTCGCGCCCGTGATCCTGTTGGCCGACCAACCCTACATCATCGCCACCGGCAACGCCGTGCCCGCCAAGACGATGAAGGAGTTCATCGCCTATGCCAAGGACAAGCCGGACACGCTGACCTTCGGTTCGGCGTCCAGCTCGACCTTTCTGGCCGGCGAACTGTTCAAGCAGCGGGCGGGCATCCGCATGGCGCACATCCCCTACAAGGGCAGCGCACCCGCCATCAACGATCTGCTTGGCGGACACATCAGTCTGATCCTGGATCCGGTGATCACCTTGCTGCCGCACGTCCAGGCCGGCAAGCTGCGGGCCCTGGCGGTCACTTCGTCTGAACGGATAGATACGGCGCCGGACATTCCCAGCTACAAGGAAGTCGGCCTGGTGGATATGGACATCACTTCGTGGCAGGGCATCGTCGCTCCGGCCGGTACACCCGAGGCAGTCGTCAAGAAACTCAACGAGGACTTCAACCGGGCCTTGCAGTCGCCCGAAGTGGCCTCGCGCCTGAAGGAGCAAGGGGTAAGCACCAAGGGCGGCTCGGCCCAGGCCTTTACCGATTTCGTCGCGGCCGAAAACAAGCGCTGGGCGACGCTGGCCAAACAAGTCAACTTCCTGCCCGGCAGTTTGTGATGAGCATCCTGACCGGAGCCGATGCGCGCTTGCAGGCCCTGGGCCTGGCCTTGCCCCAGCCTACGCCGACGCACTATGCCTATCTGCCTGCGCTGCGCCACGGCAGCACGGTGTACGTCGCGGGGCAGATTCCGAAGCTCAGCGCGGACCAGTTGCTGGTTCAAGGCGCGGTGGGTGAGCAGGTCGGCGAAGCAGCGGCGCGCGAGGCCGTGCGCCTGTGCGTGCTGCATGCGCTGTCGTGGGTGGCCCACCACGCGCAGGGCAACCTGGATGCGGTGGAACAGGTATTGCGCGTCAACTACTTCTTCCAGGTGGGCGAGCGCGCCAGCACGCGGCTATCCGCCATTGCCGATACCGGATCGGAACTGCTGGTCGCGATCTTCGGCCGCCAGGGCGAGCATCCGCGTTCGGTCATTGGCGTGCGCGAGTTGCCGCGCAATGCGCCGGTGCTGGTCAGCATGGACGTGGCCCTGGCGGTTGCGGAGTCCTCGCGCGTGCTGGCAGGCTGACGCCGTTGCCGGCCGCGCGCAGGGCTTGCTCAGCGCTTGGGCAGCACGAACTCCACCCGCCGGTTCTGCGCCCGTCCTTGCGGATTGTCCGAACCGTTGGCCAGCCGGTTCGACTGGATCGGCTGGGTATCGCCCAGTCCTTTGACCGTCAGCCGCGACTTGTCCACGCCATGGCTTGCCAGCCATTGCGCCACCGCCTGTGCGCGGCGCAATGACAGATCCTTGTTGTAGGAGGCCGATCCCTTGGAGTCGGTGTGGCCTTCGATGCCGACGGTGCCGGCCGAACTGGATTTGATCAGGCTGGCGATGTCACGCAGCGTAGGTTCGGCGGCGGGGCGTATGGCGGTCTTGTCGAAATCGAATAGCACATCGCCCAGCATGGCGACGGTCACGGCGTTCTTGTCTTGCCGCACCGACAGGCCGTCGTGGCGCGCGGCCAGTCCGTCTATCTGCGCGTTCAGGTCCGATATGCCGCCGCTGGCATCGGCAGGCAATCCCTTCAGGTCCAGGATGGTGGCCTGCAGATCCAGGATCTCGGCCTTATAGGGAGGCTCCTGCGCCCAGGAGCCGCTGGCGGCGGCGAGCAGCGCCGCGGCCAGGAGAGTCGGCGCGCGCGTGGCGGCGGCCATGGTCAGCGGTCGGTGATCTTGATGGCGTCGAAGGTCTCCACGCCCGGGATGGTCAGCGAAACCTCCTTGATTTCCTTGGGCGGGGCAGGGAACTTGCCCTGCCAGGAACCGGCCATGGGGGTGTCCTTGGACGTGCGGATGAGCAGCTTGGGATTGGTCAGCGGCTTGTCGCTGCTGTCTTTCAGCAGCAGGTGCTTCTTGTTGCCGGCGATGACGTAGAAGCTGTTGGCGTAGTCGTCCTTGCTGATCTGCGAGTAGATCATTTCCGTCTTGCCGTCGACGATGGGCTTGAACCGGATCTTGATGGACAGGATGTCACCGCTGCGCACCGCTTCGATGACCTGGCCTTCCGCGCTGCCGGAATCGGTCAGGCCGGTGGCCAGGGGCGCGGGAGCGTCGGCCTGGCCTTGCGCCATGGCGGTCTGGCCGGCTGCCGCCACCATCATGCCCAAACCCAGGGCACAGGCGGCGGCTGTCTTTCTGATCGGAATCACGATAAGCATCCTTTGTCGTTGAAAACCATTCAGGGCAGGGCATCCGGACCAAGACTCATCCTTTTGGTCCCGTCCAAAGTCCAACGCAAGATGGTCCAACTTTCAGGCGCTTATTTCAGTTTGATGTTTTTCCAAGACGTTACGGAATCTAGCCGGCACAAGCCTCATCCGCCGCGGTGCCCGTGGTAGCGCGGTGCGGCGACGCTGCGGACGTTTTCCTTGTGCTGCGAGCCGACCAGGGCCTTGCGCCGGGCTTCCTCATGCTGTTGATCCGCGCGGGCGCGTTCCTTGTCGGCATGCGTGTCTGGCGCGGTGTGGGAGGGATTGGGGTGGGGAGTGTTGGGCGTCATGGTGCGTACCTATCAAGCAGGTGACGCGGCATATGCCGCTTTTCCACATTACGCCCCTCATCCGTGTTTCTCAAGCTGCGGCTACGGCGCTTTTTTTGATTGTGGCAGCGCAATGTTTGAGCATTTGTAGTGGCCGCGGCAGCACAATGGTCCTGCGCTGGTTTCCCAGATGTTCTTCTTTCAGGAGAGCCTCATGTGCGACTGTTCCTCTTTCGCCCATTCCCCGCAATTCAACCGCCGCCGCCTGCTGTTCGGCGCCGCAGCGATCGCCGCGGCTGGCGCTTCAGGCTGGCTGGGCGATGCCCAAGCCGCCGTGCCGACAAACGATATCGGCCCCGACGAGGCCCTGAAACGCCTGATGGCCGGCAATGCCCGCTACGCCGCCAACAAGCCGAACATGCGGGACTATTCCGCGGGACGCGCGGCTCGCGCCGTGAAGCAGAAGCCCATCGCCGCCATCCTGGGCTGTTCGGACTCGCGGGTGGCGCCGGAACTGGCTTTCGACCAAGGGCCGGGCGACCTCTTCATTGTGCGCGTGGCCGGCAACTTCGTGAACGAAGACGGTCTGGCCAGCCTGGAGTACGGCACGCTGGTCCTGCGGGCGCCGCTCATCCTGGTACTGGGCCATGACAACTGCGGCGCGGTCGATGCGACGGTGAAGGCGTGGCAGGACAAGACGGAATTCCCTGGCCATCTGCCCGCGCTGGTGAACGCGATCAAGCCCGCTGTCGAGATGGCGAGCAAGTCGGGCGCAAGGGATCTGATGTCGGCTGCCGTGCAGGCCAATGTGCGCCTTGCGGTTGAACGCCTGAAGACTGCGCAGCCGCTGTTGCAAGAGATGGTGCAGCAGAAAAAGTTGGGAGTGGTGGGCGGCGTGTACAGCCTGGCAACGGGCAAGGTGACGTTGGTCTGACGCCAGCGCCGGGGTCGGCTGAATTCCAGCGTCGGCCGGCCTCGAACTGGTGAGAATTGCTGAGCTTTAATCGTTTTTCCCTTCGTAATATCCGATGAAAGGATATTGAAAGGGGAAGAGGCATGGGGGCGTGCGAAAAATGCGAGGCTATCGTCAGGGACCGGCGCGACGCGCTTGGTCATGACAGCCTGATCAGCCTGGGCGTGGTGCGATCGACGGGGCAGCAGCAACGCGGCGTGCAGCACGAGGCGTACACCTGTGCGGTGTGCGGCACGGATTGGGATTATCTCTACGACAAGCGCGACCCGGCTTCGGGGTGGCGCCGCTCCGATGCGGGCGTGCACACGGAAACGGCCGAAGCGCCTTTGGCGAGAGCCGTCGGCGCCGCGTAGCGTGGCGCCGTCTTTAATCAGATACCGTTCCTGCGTTGGCTCAGCGGCCGGCGCGGCTACATCTGCATCTTCTTCTTGCCCAATAGCGTCAGCGCCAGGCTGCGGCCGGTGCGCATGAAGGGGTAGAGCGCCGTCGACAGGCAGGGGTTGCGGAACACGGCCGCGTTGACGCTGTTGAACAGGTCGTTGCCGGTACTGATCAGCGCCAGGCGGTTGATGCAGTCCGCGCCCCAGTAGTCCTGCCCGTCCAGGTGCAGCAGCATGCCCTGGTTCAGATCGTAGCCTTGCGCCTTGTAGGCCACCGCCAGGTCGGGGTGGTCGCGCATGTTCAGCAGATCGATGGGACCGACGGCCTTTTGCAGTTGCAGCATCCGCACGTAGTTCGAGCAGAAAGGGCAGTCTCCGTCGTAGAGCAGGAAGTTCTTTGCGATGGCCATGATGCACCGTGTGGAAATGCGCGGGCGCGAAAGGCGCGCCTGCCTCTTACATCCGATTAAAACGCATATCGCGGCAAGCGCCCACCGCCCGCATCGCGGCGCGGGTTTCAGCGCATCTGGCGCACGCCGTGGCCCAGGCGCCGGCGCAGCAGGTTGCGCAGCGTGACGCCGTCGGCATAGCCGACTTGCGCCGCGATCTGCTCCAGCGATTGGTTGCTGGTCTTCAGCAAATGGGCCGCGCGCTCTACGCGCAGGTCCTGGAAGAACGACAGCGGGCTCTTGCCAAGGACCTCCTGCATGCGGCGCGCCAGCGTGCGCTTGCTGGCGCCCAGCGCCTGCGCCGCGGCGTCCAGCGAGAATCCCTGCGCAAGATGCGCGCGGGCCCAGCGCTCGAAGGCCTGTACCATCGGCTCGGCATGCGTCAGGTGATCGGTAATGACATAGGCCGACTGCGAGGGCCGCTGGTCCACGATCAGATAGCGCGCCACCAGCGCGGCCAGCTCCGGACTGGCCTGGCGCACCAGCCACAGCGCCATGTCCATGTGGCTGAGCGCCGCGCCCGCGGTCAGCAGCGACGACGAACGCACCAGCATGCGTTCGTCCTCCAGGTCCACCGCCGGATAGCGCTGCCTGAACAGCGGGGCCAGCCACCAGGTGGTGGTGGCCTTGTGGCCGTCCAGCAGGCCGGATTCCGCCAGCACGAAGGTGCCGATGCAGGCTGCGGCGGTGTTCGCGCCGGGCGCGCGCTGCCGCAGCATGCGGCCGGCGTCGCGCACGTCGGCGCGGTCCAGCGCGGGCAGCAGGGTTTCGGGCATCTTGCAGGCAATGGCCGGGATCACGAGCCAGTCCGGGTCCGACGGGTCCGGGCTGCCCGAGACGGGCACGCCGAATCCCTGTGCGGTACGCACCTTGCGGCGCATGCCGACGATCCGCGCGTCGAACGGCTGGACCGGTTCGGGCAGCAGCGGCGCCAGCTCGTTGGCCGTGGTGAACACGTCCAGGATGGCTGACACGCCGGTATCGAACACGCCCTCCAGGGCCAGGATCTGGATCTTCATGGCAAGAACGCTATCAAAGATGTCAAAACCGCCAATATTAATAAGGCCCGCCCGGACTCACAATGGCGCTGTCTGATCGCTGGCGCAAGCGTGCGCCGCGTCTTGCGAGAGCCTTATCTTGTCTTTTGAAAATCTGCTTGCCCTGACGGTATTCGCCTTCGTGACCTCGGTATCGCCAGGGCCTAGCAACGTCATGCTGATGACCTCGGGCGCAAACTTCGGCTTCGGCCGGACGCTGCCTCAAGTGCTGGGCATCACAGCCGGCTTCACTTCGCTGCTGCTTGGGGTAGGCCTGGGCCTGGGTGCGCTGTTCCACGCCTGGCCGGCCCTGTCGGCGGGACTGAAGGTTGGGGGCGCGGCCTATCTGCTGTACCTGGCATGGCGCATAGCCCTATCGCGTTCCATCGGTGCGGGACAGGCGTCCGCCAGGCCGCTCACGTTCATTGAGTCGGCCTTGTTCCAATGGATCAATCCCAAGGCCTGGATCGTGGCGCTGGCCGCGGTTGCGGTCTATGTGGATGCCGCGGCGCCCTGGGCGTCGCTGGCGTGGATGTGCCTGGTGTTCGCGGTGGTGAACGTGCCCAGCGTGTCGCTGTGGGCGGGCTTCGGCGTGGCACTGCGCGGATTCCTGGCGCAGCCTGGAAGGCTGAAGTGGTTCAACATCGGCATGGGAACGCTGCTGGCGCTGACGTTGTGGCCGATGCTGCGGTGAGCAAGGCCGGTGGCAGCATTGAGGAAAGTGCGGCGAGGAAGGCCGTGGCCTTTTTGGGGGGAGGGTGCGGCCCGCGCAGGCCGCACCCGGACACGGATCAGCCCGCGGCGGCTTCGTCGGGCGCGCCCCATGCCAGACCCATGGCGTAGCCGCGCACATCTTCCGGCCATCCGGCGATCTGCTGCGTAAAACGCCCGCGGTCGTTGGCGTACAGCGCCCGCGTGGCTTCCTCGAAACCGGGCAGGTTGCCGGCCATGCTGGACATGAACCGGTATGCAGCCTCCTGGCGCTCGCGCCGGCGGTCCTGCGCCTCGTTGTCGCGGCGCGCCTGTTCCACCAACTTGCGCAAGACGACCGAAGCGCCGCCGGGCTGCGCGCCCAGCCAGTCCCAATGGCGCGGCAACAGGGTTACTTCGCGCGCCACTACGCCAAGCTTCGGACGGCCCCGGCCGCGCGGTTGCGCGTCATCGACGAGGCTGGCGGGCGCTTCAGGCGCAGCGGCGGCCGGGTCAATGCGGACGCGGTGGCGCTCCGCGATGGCGGCATGGTTTCCGCTCAGGTCCAGATCGACCTGTTTGCCGGACAGGTCATCGAATACGAGGATGGTGGCGTCGTGGCCTTCGTCCATCGCCTGCCTGACCGCGAGCGCCACGTCGGAGAGGGCGCCGGCCGCAAGAATGCGATGACCCACGAAGGCGGTGTGCGGATCGGCGGGGAGGGGGGAGATCGGGTTGTTCATTTTTATCCGGGTGAAATTTGCGGATGAATTATGATCCGGGTAAAAATGGATGTCAATACACCCGGGTAAAAATATAGAAACGAAAAATGCACCACCGTGAGGTGCAGAAATATCCTTGTGGACCTAGGGTCAACACCTAGAAATGCCGCGACGGCCTGCCACAATTTCCGCCGCAAAATCATCTGCTTACCCGCAGAATCTCAGGCCACCAGCTTTAAGCTGGGGGACTTTTGGGGTATCGCCTTTGCCCGCATTTCGCGCATCAAGGCCCACAGATTGAGCGATTCGCCCTCGTCGTGTCGCTGGTTCATCTGCTCAAGGGCGTCGTAGATCTCGCACAACTGCGCGACGGCATAGTGGTGCGTCATGTTGTTGCTGCCCTGGGTGTGCCACAGGATTTCGTTCTGCGTGCGTTCGGAAACACCGGCCGCGCGCAGCCGCATCCCTACGGTGTGCCGAAGATCGTGTACGTGCAGGTCGTCGAGTCCGGCCTTCTCCCGGGCGGCTACCCAGTAGCGGTTACCCATCTTCGTGATAACCGCGTACTTCGGTGGGCGGCCCGGGCGGGTTTGATGGGGGAAAACGAATACCCGTTCTGGGTGCAGGCCACGCTGGGCGTCAACCAGTCGTTGCGCGACCGAGTTGCAGACGATCAGACGTTCCGACTTCCGGCCCTTCACGAACTCCCGCGGCACCACGAAAATGGACACCTCCAGGCCAGGCCGGATACTGACGCGAACCTCCCAATCCCAGCTGAGATTGCTGACGACGTTGCTGCGCACCCCCGTGTTCAGCACGAATTCGGCCATGGGCTTGAGGTAGGGGGCCAGGTGCTGCAAAAGGCGCTCCTGCTCTACCCAGGTGATCGGACGGGGCTGGCGTTGATCTGACAGCGGCAGCATCGTGATCTTGGGCGCATGCGGTAGCCACGTGGCGCCGTTTTCAAACTGCCATTTCGATACCGCCCGGCTGAGGATCGTGCGCACGCACTCCAGGGCGTTGTTGATGGTCTTGTTCTTCCACTTCGCCCGGCGCCGATCGATGATGAAGTCTTTGAGGACGGCATCACACAGCTTGTCGATTGTTAAAGAACCGTTCCATTCCACCAGCGGTTCGAGCATGTAGGCGTCGGTCACGACCGACGGCATGCCCTCCTTATCCTTGAGCAGCTGCGTGGCCGCGTCTTCCAGTGTGACCGGCACCCGTTTGTTGGGATCTGCCAGAAACTGCAGGGAGACACGGATTGCTTCACGCTGCGCCGTCAGGTAGTCGGTTGCCGCTGCTTGGCTTTCGAAGCCGCGCTTGCGAATGCGCTGTTTTTTGTACTGGGCGTCGACCTCGAAGGTACCGTCACCAGTCGCGTAGACGCCGTTCGTTTTTGAACGTCCCATTGCTTCACCTCTGTGATAGAAGCGGGACACTCATTACCCGCGGGCAGTTTAACCGCTTCCTTGTAGTCGTCCCAGGCGGCGTCCAGGTCCGCGCGCTCGTAGATGATCGACGGCCCGGCGCGCGTGCCCTTGCCGGCCAGTCGTGGCGCGATGTTGGTGTCGAAGAACCGGCGCCGCACGCCAAGATAGGTCTGGGCTTCCTGGATGGTGAATCCCCGTTTTTCCATGTCGCACCCCTACGGCAACTTGTACCGATCGCGGCAGGGCGCGCAGGCGCCCGCCACCAGGCGGCCCGACCATTCGCCGCACAGGTCGCATTCGCCGGGCTCGCCCTTGGGCATGGCCGCAGCGCGGACACTGGCGGCCGCTTGGCGCGCGGCGGCTTCGCGTTCGATGTGGTCGCCGGCTTCGTCGATGATGTCAGCCATGCTGTTCTCCTTAAGTTTTGCCGTTCCACTTCGCGCGGCGCTGTTCCGTGCGCAGCTCGCGTCGCAGCCGCTTGATTTCGTCGCGGGCCTCCCGCATTACGGGCGCCAGCCAGCCCGGGTTCTCCTGATGGGCACAGTTGATGGCCGCCTGTAGCCGGGCCAGCAGTGGCGCTTTCTTTGTGGCTTTCATCAGTTGTCACCCAGCAGGTGGTTGATATACCAGCGCGCCTTGCGCAAGTCCTCGTGCCCGTTCTTGCGCTTCCAGCGCCACAGGTACTTGATGGCGTTGGCGGTGCACGCGGCCTCGATCCCTTCCAGTCCGGTCGTGGCGGCCGCGATCGCGTCGATGCACTCGATGCCGCCGGCCGTGTAATGAGCCGGGTGATTCACTGTGTCGGTACGAGCGTCGGCGCCGGCCGCCGAGACGGGCATGCCGCCTGTCGTGTAGCGGGCGTCGAGCGCTTCCAGATCAGCTTTGGCCTCGGTGAGTTCAGGCCTCGTCGCCAGTATTTCGGTCAGGCACTTGCGAAGCCCGGTTACCTCCCAAGGCCGTAAGGGCAGGGATTTCTTCAGCTTATGCAGCGCGTGCTGCGCAGGTGAACTATCTTCAATGAATGGGGCGAAGGGTGCAGGTTCACGCATGGTTATGCTCTCCTTTTCAGGGCTTCGAGCAGCAAGTCCTGGACTTCCCGCTTGGTTTCGATGCGCGCCAGCACGATCTCGTCGACCGTGTCGCGCGCCAGGATGTAGTGGATGAATACGGGCCGGTCGTGGCCGGCCTGCATCTGGCGAGTGGGCCCGATGCGTTCGATGATCTGCTGGTGTTCCTCCAGGTTCCAATTCACGCTGAAGAACACCAGGATGTTGCCGCCGTCCTGTAGGTTCAGGCCGTGGCCGGCGCTGGCGGGGTGGGCGAACAGGACTGGAATCTTGCCGGCGTTCCAGTCGCGGAGCGTCTGCGGATCCTTGTCGAGCTGGCGACCCTTCGGAAATGCCTTAAGCAGGCGCGCCAGGTCGGACTTGAAGTGGTAGGCCACCAGCACCGGCATGCCGGCCGCTTCCTCGATCACCTCGTCCAGGGCCTGCAGCTTCACGTCGTGGACCTCGGCCCACTGCGTGCCGTCCTCGCCGACATACGCCGCGCCGTTGGCCAGCTGCAGGCACTTCATGGTCTTGGCCGCGGCGTTGAAAGCCTCGACCTCGTGTTCCCCGATCTGGGCGAACATGGCCTTTTCCATGTCGGTGTACAGGCCACGCGCCTTGGCCGGCAGGTCCACCCGGATCAAGTTGACGATCGGCTCTTTCAGATCGAACCAGTCACGTGCGTCAAGCGACAGGCACAGATCGCGCATGGCGTCCTCGATCTGGTCCTGGGCGTAGGGAAGCGGCTCGATGCCGTAACCGTCAAAGGTGGGCCGGAACCAGCGCTGGCGGAACGCGTCGAACGTGCGGCCCAGGCGCTGGCCCTGGTCCAGGTACCAGGCCTGGCCCCACAGATCTTGCAGGCCGTTAGGGGAGGGTGTCCCCGTCAGTTCTATGAAGTGCGCCGCGTGCTTGTGCGCGACGCGGCCCAGCGCACGGGCGCGCTGCGTGCCCTGGCGCAGACGGAAACCCTTGAGCTTGGTGGACTCGTCGGCCACGATTTTGCGGAACGGCCAAGGCCGTTTCCAGCGGTCCAGCAGGTCAACCAGCCAGGGCAGGTTCTCGTAGTTGATCGTGAAGACGCTGGCCGAAAACCCAAAGGCGCGCAGCAGCGCCCGCTCACGCGCTTTCACGTCACCCACGATGGGCGTCACGTCCAGGTTGCGCAGGTGCTGCCATTTGGCAGCCTCGTCCGGCCAGGTGGACTGCGCCACGCGCAACGGCGCGCAGACCAGCACCGGGCCGGGCTCGACCAGCTCCAGGAGGTCCAGGGCGTTCAGCGTGGACACCGTCTTGCCCATGCCCATCCCGGCCCAGACGCCGCAGCGCGCGACGTCCAGGGCGTGGTTCGTGATCAGCGCGCCATACGGGCGCGCGGTGAAAGCGCGGCGGGTAGTCACTGGTCGCGATCCTTCTGCGCGCCCGATTGCGCCGCTATGGTGCGCTTGTAGTGCGCCACCACATCCCGATATAGGGCCCGGTGCAGGCTCTCTATGCTGTTCCCCAGCCCGGTATAGTCCCAGGCCATATGCGTGCCGCTCATCGTCTTGAGAATTTCGAACGATGGTTCATCCGCGTCGCTGGTCTGATCGTGCGACCATTGCCTAGCTATTGTGTAGGCGACGTTCACGTCTTTCGCGCTCTGTTTCCCCTGGGTAAGGAGGTCGAGATAGCGCTTCTCGGTCAACGGCTCTATCCAGTACGTTTCGCTGTTTCGCGGAACCCAGTGTTCTGTGATGCCTTCCGGGGATGCGTATCGAGTCTTGTAATCTCCGTCTTCGGTGTATCCCACCACGACGACAAGATGCCAATCATCCCCAGGCCAGCCTAGTCGGGCAACGCAAACGGTACCCGGCGCAATGACTTTCCGTCCCATTACATGCCCTCCGGCTTGATGACCGGACCGCCGTTGTCTGGCTCGGTCGGGCGGCCATCGAGGTGGTATTGCGCGCCCGGTTGCGCGGACAGGGCGGCGTCGATCACAGACTGCGCGTGCTTCCGCATGGCGACGCGCCCCGGTTCAGGTAAATGCTCCCAGGGATACCCCGTGAATTCAGTCATCGCCTTCGCGGCGGCATCCAAGTCGATGCCGAACCAGCGCACCGCCTCGCTGGCCTGGGGCGCGGCAGGGACGCTGCGCTTGCGCGGCTTACGTTCGTTGAGCTCCGCACGTGCGTACTGCTTGAATCCAGCGAGTTCCCATTCGTCGGGCTCGACATTGGCCGCGTAGTCGAGCATCTTCTTCAGGTCGCACGCTTGCACGACCTCGCGCCAGATGGTTGCCGCGTCGTGGCCCGTGATTACCTGGAGCGCAACGCAGACGCCACCACTGAATCCCAGGTCACTGCCGTGCTGGTGCCCAAGATCCCATCCCCTGCTAAAACCTCGGTCATGTTCGACCTTCAACTGCTGCGCCTCCCCGGCCACAGGGGCGCTTGCCAGGGCGGCGCGGGCGTATTCGCGCATCTGAGGCGCGACCCAGTATTCGTCGATCTTGTCGCCGCCCGCCAGCGCCATCATGCGAAGCGCCGGGGACGGCAAGGGCGGCAAGGGCGGCAAGGGCGGCAACGCGCGCCCATCAGCTACAGGGGCGCCGGCCGCGCCAGCGCCGGCCGGCGCGCCGAAAACGCCCGTCAGCATCTTTTCGTGCATGGCTTCGGTGTTGCAGGTCGGGCAAATGCCGGGGCCGCCGCAGCGGGCCCGAGCGCCGTCCGCGCGGGGCGTGACCCAGCCGTGTTTCGTGTCGCTCATGTCATGCCTCCCGGGCCAGCGCATCCACGCCGGCGATGCTGTCGACCACTTCTACGCGAAAGCCCAGCTTGCGCAGGCGCGCATGCTCGCGCTCCTGCGCCGCGGTGGCGGCTTCGCCGGTGGCCTTGAACTCGATGAATTGGACGTAGCGCGCGACGAGGGCCTGGTGCTCCGGCGGGATCGCGCGCAGGCGCAGCCGGTCCGGCACATTGCGCCGGCCGGGGCTGGTGAACTTGTAGGGGAGGTCGCCCTGCGCCTTGAACATGGCGACCCCGTACTGCTCGATGCTGGACTCACGCATAGCAAACGCTCCACACGTCGCACAGGGCCATCGCGACCAAGTCAAAGACCAGGTAGCCCAGGACGCCCAGGCACACCAGCGCGCAGAAGACCGCGCACGCCGTGTCCAGGCGCCCCAGCGGGGGCAAGAGAGGGAATTCGTCGTCATCGTGGCGCTGGTGCATGGCCTACTCCTGGTCGTCGGGAACTTCGATGAACGCGCCGTCTGCCGCCAGGCGGTACCAGGTGTCGGGCTTCACGCCGTCCTGGCCCGCGATGGCGCTGCGGATGCGCACGAGCTTGAAATCGTCATCGCGGTAGCACAGGACGATGGCGCTGCCAGCGCAGGCCCGGGCGCGGCCCTTGTAACCCGAGGCCATGGCCACCGAATCCGCACCCTCAACACTGGCGGCCGAGTAGTTGCCCGTGTTGCTGGCGGCCGAGCGGGCGCCCGTGTTGCTGGCGGCCGAGTAGTTGCCCGTGTTGCTGGCGGCCGAGCGGGCGCCCGTGTTGCTGGCGGCCGAGTAGTCGCCCGTGTTGCTGGCGGCCGAGTAGTCGCCCGTGTTGCTGGCGGCCGAGCCGTAGCCCGTGTTGCTGGCGGCCGAGCCGTAGCCCGTGTTGCTGGCGGCCGAGCGGGCGCCCGTGTTGCTGGCGGCCGAGCCGTAGCCCGTGTTGCTGGCGGCCGAGCGGGCGCCCGTGTTGCTGGCGGCCGAGTAGTCGCCCGTGTTGCTGGCGGCCGAGCCGTAGCCCGTGTTGCTGGCGGCCGAGCCGTAGCCCGTGTTGCTGGCGGCCGAGTAGTTGCCCGTGTTGCTGGCGTGGGAACGCTCTTCGGTTGCGGTCGCGCCGTTCGCCTTGTCCACGCGCGCCATGATCCACTCGACGGCGGACTTGATCAGCTGCGGAACCTTGATTTCCGCCTCGATGGTGATCTTGCCGCTGGCCAGCTTCGTGTCGCCGCCTTCCTTCCGGTCGATATCGCCGTGCGCGACCACCACGGCATAGCGGCTCTCGGCCGGCGCGTAGTAGCCGAACACGTCCAGCGGGTACTCGCAGCTGTGGAAGCCGCCCGAGGCGCAGCGCACGACCTTGCCGTCGTGCTCGTAGGTCTTGCCCAGCTCGTACTGGTAGCCGCGGCAGGCGAGGTTCTTGTCGAAGCCCTTGAACGCGGTGATGCGGGTGTCGTTGCTCATGTTGCGATCCTTGGTGTTGGTTGTTTGCTACAGAAAATTGCCTATTTGCTAAACATTCAGACGAGCCAAGACGGCGCGGGCAAGGCCACCGGCTTCTTGTCAGCCTTGTGAATCTGCGGCATGAGCGTGGCGACAAATTCGGGCTGGCCCTGGATCAGTGCGCGCACGGCGCCGCGCTGGCCTGCAAAGGCGAGCTGCGGTGCTGCGGCCGCGCCTTTCTTGCTTCCCATCAGCACGGCGGCCTTGGCAACGTCGGCCAAGTAATCGGTGTTCAGTGAGGCGCCGACGCCATCCAGCTTTGCCTCGCGCGGTAGCACGCGGCGCCAGTCGGGGAATTGCCCATCGCCCGCGGCCCAGGTGATCCTGTTGCCGAAGTAGGCGAGCGTGCCGCTGCGCAGGTCGTCGGCAAGTTCCACGACCATTGTTGCCATATGGCGGTTCGGCTTGACCTTGGCGATAGCGTCATTCGGGACAATGACCCGGGTGCCGACCGGCAACACCGCATCTTGGCGTACACGCATTGCATGCATACGGTGTCCGTCGGTGGCCACCAGATACAGGCCGTCCTTTGCCTGCTCGATCAGCATGCCGTTCAGGTAGTAGCGGATGTCTTGCTGCGCAGCCGCAAGAGCGACGGCCTTGAATGCGCCTACGGGGATTTCGACGTTGGCCATGTTGATGTCCTTCTGCGGTTGAGTGTTGAGCAAATATTAGCAAACGCTAAATTAAAAGGTCAACAAATTTATTCTTTGCGATAACGCAACGCTTCGAAGCCAGCTGCGGCCAGGGGGATGTCGGGCGCCCACTCGGGCGGCGTGGCCATCAGGCTGGCGAGGTGCGCCGCGTTGAACTCCGGGCGGTCCGGGGCTTCGGTGATGATTTCGTCGTGCACGGTAAGCACGATCCGGTAGCCATTTGCGTCCAGCCCCTCCATCGCCACGGGGGCTTGGAACTCCACGCCGTCATCGTCACGGACAGTCCCGCATATCGGCCGCCACGATTCCACGGCCGGCATGTTGTGCGCCAGGATGTCGCGGGCCAAGGACTGGCAGGCGTTCTCAAACAACTTGCCGCCGTAGCTGTGCAGGCGCGTCCACTTGCGGCTGTACTGGTTCACGCCCATGTACGAAAACTTGCCGTTGTCGTCGACCTGGGGGGAGGGGTAGCAGAGGAACCGGCCGGACGGCATGCGGATACGGAGCCAGGCGCCATCGCGACGGACGCGAAACCGGCCGCAGTCGATGGTCGTGCCCGGGTTGCGCGTGGCGCGGATAGCGGACTCTTCCAGCATGCCCCACAGCGCCTCAATGCCCTGGTGCCCACGGCGCCATGCCCGCTTGAAGCTGTCGCACACGATGAAGGCGCGTTCGGACAGGCCGAAAGTGCTGCGGCGCTTGCGCACCGTCCAGTCGTACATGCCCTTGGCCTCGTCGCGGATGTCATCGGGCAGGCCGGGGTAGGCGTCCTCGGCCATCTGCTCGATGTCGAATCCGTAGGTGAGCGCCCCGGTCAGGAACGCACCGACGCCGCCCTGGTACGCCAGCATCAGTTCCATGACCTTGCCGATTTGACGCATGGTTTTGTCCACGTCCTCCGGCCGCACGCCGAAGGCCTTGGCGTAGGCAACCTTGTACAAGTCGGCGCCGATGCCGGCGTCGAAGTCGCGAAACGCCTGGAGCTTCCAGGACTCGCCGGCCAGCCATGCCGCGACGCGCCCTTCGATGTTGGCCAAGTCGGCTACCACCAGCTTCTTGCCGCGCGGCGCCACGATGCAGCCGCGGATGGCGGCGCTGGCCACCTCCATGACGTTGTCATAGATGAGGTCCGCCGCGCCCGCCTTGATGGCGTCGATGCCGAAGTCGATCTCGTCCTGCAGGGCCTCGTCGCGCAGCGTGCCGATCTTCGGGCGCGGCAGGTTCTGCGGCTGCCAGAGACGCCCGGCCCAGCGCCGCGTGCGGCCAGCGCCGGCAAACTGCAGCAGGCCGCGCAGCCGACCGTCCGCGCTGGCGCCGTTGATGAGCCGTTTGTACTTGCTGGTGCTGGACGTGCTGGCCTGCAGGCGGATCGCCAGCAGTTCGCGCAAGGCCCAGGGCAGCGCCTGGTCCTCGATGCGACGCTCCAGGGTGCTGGCCTGCAGGTCCGGCAGCTCGACGCCGTACTCGGCCAGCAGGTGCGCCAGCAGCTTGTCGCGCTTGGTGGCCGACTCCACCGCGCCGTCGGTCAGCTCCAGGGTGCGCGCGGCCAGATTCTTCTTGGCCCGCTCCACCGCCGTGACTGCGGCCTGCGCCAGCTCCCTGTCCACCAGCACGCCGCGCTGGTTGATGCGCTGGTCCAGCAGCCACAGGTTGAACTCTTCGCCGCTGTAGTTCCAGGTGGGCATCTTGCGGTAGATGACCCGCATGGCCTCGATGTCCTGGCCGGCGTACTCCACGAACTGCGCCCACTCGGCAGGGTGGGTGTGGCGCGTCGCGCGGCGCAACGCCATATTTTTGGGCCGCGGCTTGCAGAACAGCTGGATGAAGCCCTTGCCGGTCTTCAGCTTGCGCTGGTCCATCGGCACGTTCATCACCTCGCACAGGATTTCAAGGGCGCCGGGCAGGGCGTGCGTGTAGGCCTGCACCATCGTGTCCCACCACGCTGCCTCGGGGATCGTGGCGTGCAGCGCGGGTTGCGCGTGCTTTAAGATCGTGCGGTCGAACATGCCGCCGTTGTGCCAGACGTGGCGGGTGGCCGGCCGCTGCAAGATATCGACCAGCGCCGCGGGCGGCTTGGGGTCGGCCGTCACGTCCCAGACGCGCACGGGCTCGTCCTCGAGCGCGTATGCCCAGAGCAGAATCTCGGCCTTCTCGGCGTAGGCGTGCGTGCCGTAGGTCTTCAGGTCGCGGTCGCTGAAGGTTTCCAGGTCGTGAAAGGCGGTGGCCGTGAACTGGGGGGCTGTCATATACTGGATGCTCAATAATTGATCGGGACGCCACCATGAGCGCGCTGCAAATCGCCTACCTGGCCGCCGGCCTCGTCACCGCGGCCGTGCTGTACCCGTGGCTGGTCCGCCAATTCGGTGATCAGGCTCGCAGCATGTTGGCCCGCGTCGCCTACTTCGGCGTGGGTGTCGTGCTTGCGTGGCCGATCTTCGCCATGCTGCCGATAGGGGGGTGGTTTGAGCGGCGCGCGCAGGCCAAAAAGGACGCCCGGGAAAGGGCGTACCGGGCGCAGCTTGACGCGATGAATCGGGCGCGCTGAGGTCATTCTTCGCGCGCCTTGAGCATGGCATCAGCGAGGGCGTACGCACTCTCCGAAATGTCTTTGGCGTAGCGCTTGGCGGCGAGGTCGATGTTGATTCGGCCGGAACTGAGCGTTCCTTCGAGCGCCTTAGCCGCGAAGTAGTCGCGCAGCGTCATGCCAGCGCGGCCGTGCAAGAACTCGCCGTTAGGCAGCCCGGAAAGACCGGATTCAGGGAAGGCGGGGCCGCCGTCGTTGATCGTGCTCATTGCTGCTCTCCCTTGGCCTTCGCGATGGCGGCACGGGCGGCGTCAAATTCGACGGTCGCGCGGTCGGCAACGCGAAGAACGCCTTCAATAGCGGCCAGAAGCTCGGGGGCCGCAGAGATAAGGTGGGCGTTCGCATCGCACTCGGCCCTGTACTCGGGCCGGTGGGGGTCGCCGTTGTTGACGCCCCAGGTGGCGGCGACCTTGCGTCCGTTGTTTGCGCGCACGTCGCAGCCGAATCCGCTTGCGGTGTCCCGATGCCATGGTCCGGGCGTGTGTTTGGTCGTCATGCTGCTTTCCTAAAGGGGGTGTAGTGCCGGCCTTCGGCCACGCACTGTTGAACGTTCTTGCGCTGTGTGCCGCCCAGCAGGTGGGCCGGGTTGCAGCACAGCCGGTTGTTGCAGAGGTGCATCACGACGCTTTTGCTGTTCAGGCGACGGCCGCCCATCTCGACCAGCGCCACGCGGTGCGCCAGCGCCGACTTCACCTTGCCCTTGCGCGGGCCTTTCTTGAATCGCATGTTCATCTTTCCGTAGCCGGAAGCGTTGCGTGCGCCGATCCACAACCAGCAGGGCGTGCCGTTGTGCGACAGCTCATCGGAAATCATGGTGTTGGCCAGGATGCGCTCGGCCAGGTTTGCGTAGGGCGATGCCACGGTGCGTCCTCGTGCTGAAAGGGGTGTGGACCATGCCCCGGATTGCCGCCATTTCTATTGCCGGCTTCCAACGGATTGCGCGTACTCACCAGCGCCGTAATCAACATGTGCGGGCGGAGCTGGGTTGCGATCCGGGGCGTTGGCGCCGCGTGGTCCTGATCGCGGCTGAGGATGGGAAGCCCCCGCTATCGCACGGCGCCGGGGAGAGCGGCGCCGTGAGGGTGTGGGGTTAGGCCAGGTCGTCGCCGGCGTCGGAGCCGTCGCCCAGGTCGTCGAAGTCGTTGGCGTCGCCCTTGCTGGTGCCGCCGAAGGAATCGCCGCCCTTGGCGAACTGCACGCCGTTCACCGTGCAGCGGATCGTCTTGCCGTACTTGTTGTCCTGGGCCCACAGGTCCACGGTGGCGTTGACGTAGCAGCCCGAATAGATGCGGCCTTCCTTGCCTGGATATGCGGTGCCCTTGGCGGCGTCGATGATCGGCGACTTGTCGGCGTCCAGCAGCAGCGGCATGCCGTCCTTCTTCTGGCGCACCGCGCCCAGGGCCATGTTGCCCTCGAAGCCGTCATAGGCCTTGCGCTTGCCCGGGTAGTAGCAGACCTCTTTCGGGTTGCCCGTCTCCAGCAGGTTGTCGACGATGGCCTTACCCTTGGCGCCCCACTTTTCCGCCGCGGCGGCATACATACCGTCCTCGATGGTCTTGCGGGCGGGGTGGCCCTGTTCGGGGATGAGGAAGGTGCAGCCGTAGCGCTCTTCCTGACCAGCTTCAAAGGCCTTGGCCTCGGTCAGGCTTTGGGCAAAGGCGACACGGACGTTGCTCAGTTTGACTTTCATTTTCAGGTTCCTTATGGGTCTGTCTATTTGCTGCGGTTCAACGGAAAAATTCAGGGTGCGCACGCTTGGCGCGCGCGGTGGCCTTGGCTATCGCCTTGGCCCGTTCGTGGGGGTTTCGGACGCGGGCGGCCGACTGCAGCGCCAGGCGGAACTCCAGCGGCAGGACGTTGGCGTCCTTGCCTTCGTTCTCCCGGGGCGCCGATGTCAACGTCGGATTGTTGGGCTGCAGTCGGTGCGTGCTCATACGAGATCCGCTCCTGCGGTGACGGCCGCGTCAGCGCCGGCCGTGACGTCGTCGAAGTCGTCCACCGCGGGCTTGATGACCAGAGCGGGGCGCTTGTCGGACGCCGGCGCCACGCTGGGCGAGCCTTCGGACTTCGTGATCAGGGCCTGCGCCTTCGCCCACCGGCGCGGCGTGTCCTTGAGCAACTTCTCGGCGCTGGTCGGGCTGATGACCTTCTTGTCGTACATTTCGTCCGACTTCAGGCGCATGGCCTTGAGCAGTTCCTCGGCGTCTTGCTCGCTCGTCCACTTGCGCGCGCCGGCGCGGCCCTGAACCAGTTTCCAGCCGTCGACGGGCTCGCCCAGCAGCAGGCGGCGTTCAGTTTCCGCGCGCACCGCTTTGCACCAGGCTTCGACCTCGTCCACGCGCGACATCAGCACGCCCAGGTCCGGCGCGGCCATGTCACCTTGCGGCGCGATCACGTCGAAGTCGTCAGGCGTGGCCTTGACGTTGCGCGACACTGTGACAACAACCTCCGTCGCCTTGGCCGGACACGCCGCGTGCGCCTTGCAGAAGCGACACGCCTTTTCCGACGGCGCATAGTCCGACGGCATCGGCGGTGTCTCGCTGTCGACGTAGAGGTACGCCCGGTCGGCAGCCGCCTTCAGAAGCGCACCTCGCTCGCGCAGTTCGTCGGCCGTGATGGCCCACTCGCTGACGTGGTTCAGCCGCGGTTGGTGGATCGTCATGCGCACGCGGTCGAAGTCCAGGACGACGGCAAACTGATCCAGCGCGCCCAGGGCGTAGAGGATCATCTGCTTGTTCTCCTCGGCGTCGACCTTCACGCCGCGCCCGAACTTCAGGTCACAGACGTGCAGCTCGTCGTCCGTGCGCAGGATGACCGCGTCGGACGTACCGAAGGCCTCGGGCACCCAGCGGCTGATGTCCAGGCGCTGTTCGAGCAGCAACTCATGGCCGGCGGACACGTCGCGCACGTAGTCCACATACTTCTGGACCTCGGTCGCCATGTCGGCCGTGACCTCCACGGTCTTGCCGGCGCGCATAGGGATGCGCCGGCCCTTGTAGGCCATCGCATCTTTGCCTTCGCGCAACGCCATCTCCGCAACAGCGTGCGCCGCCGTACCCTCGTCGGCGTAGTCGCTGCTGGTGTCGGGGTAGCCCGCCTCCAGCTGGACGCTTGCCGGGCACGTGGACCACCGCTCAGCGCCCGAGGGCGAGAGGGTGGCGTGTGCGGGTTCAGTCATTGCTGACCTCCCCAGCGCCCTGGACTGGCGCGCCCGTCAGCGTCGCGGCTTCCACCGGGATGCAGGAGACACGACTCCCCTGGAAGGTGTACAGCTGGCCCGCGTAGATGAACGGCGCGCTGCTGCCGCGAAGGTCAAGAAGTTGCGCGCCCAGCTGGGTGACGCGTTGGGTGGCGGCCTCCATTGCGGCTATCGCAGTCGCCGGTTGACCCGCAGTACCCATCGCGGCGATCGCAGCTGCGGCTGCCTCCCGGTGCGTGTTCTCCTCAGCTTGCGCCGCAAGCAGATTCGAAATCAGGGAATCCAGGCTGTTCATTTCAATGCTCCTATGTCAGCTTGGCCATAGACGCGCTTGAGCTTCTGATAGACCGCGCGGGTGCTGGTGGCCCTATGGCGCCAGGTGCCGGTGATGGCCGCGTAGCGCATGATGGGTTTGCCCATGGCGTCCAAATTGCCGGTAGGCACAGCCTCCTCACGGCCGCCCTCGCAGACCAAATCGTGAGAGGGCATTCCGGCCGTCATCCTGCGCGCAGCCCGGCGCAGCGCACGAGCTTTGCGGCCGTTCATGCGATGGCCTCGTCGCTGGACGCGGTGGGGTCGTAGTCGCCGGCGATGACCTGTTCCGCCTTCGCCTTGAAATCCGCGAACTGATCGGCCTTCAGATCCTTGGCGGAGGTGACGCCGAAACGCTGCAGCAGGCCTTCAGCCTTGGCGCGGCTGATCTTGGCGATCTCCAGCACCAGCGGCTTGATGTCCTTCGTGTAGTCGAGGGAGGCGTCGACGGGCGCGCTGGCTTTCGTCGATTCGGTCGAGGAATTCGCCGAGCTGTCGGATGCAGTCGGGGTCGGCTTTTCCTGCGAGGCCTTGGCGGACGTGTCCGCCGTCTGGGCCTTTTTTTCCGCGGACGCCGAATCGGGCTTGGTCGTAGCTGCCGGTACGTCGCCAGTGGCGAGCAACGTGGCGGTGGCCAGGGCGTCCTTGGCGGTATCGAGTGCCGCGGTGAAAGTGACTCGCGCGTCCTTGATGGTGCGCTCAACGGTGATCCCGAAACTCATGTCTTTTGCTCCAATTGGTGAGGTGGTGCACTGCTATTTCAGATTAGCAAATGCGATATTTATGGGCAATTGAAATTTACTATTTGCTAAATTTCAGGACGCAAAAAAGCCCGCAGAAGCGGGCGCGGTTTGCGAATCGGCATGGCGGCCTCCTACATGGTCAGCTTCACCAATCTCATAGAGAAATCACGGTCGAGCTTGCCTGTAAGTTGGGCGTGCTCATAGACCAAATTCACGATATCAGCGTATTTTTCAGGGGTCAGCGAGGTTTTCAACTCCTGTTGTATCTCTGCAACCATCTTTACTGCGCCGCCCACAAAGCTCGGATCAACGCGCACGGTTTGCGTCGGGGCGACCCCGCCGGTACCGGTATGCGGCTGGTCCATCCAGTAAATGGGTTTACCGGCCTCGCGCTCGATGCGGCGGCATGTTCTCTCGGAAATGACCCGGTGTCCGTTAACCATTTGCGACAAAAACGACGGTCCAGATTGACCCAACTTTTTAGCAAAGCTGGCCGGGCCGCCTTGCTCTGCTAGAACGGTGCGAAGGTTGGCACGGCGTTGTTTATTCAGCGGTGTGTCATCGTTCAACATTGCGTCTTCCTCGTGAGTGGGGTTGGGGTTTTCTCTAGGCCGCGACGGTAACATCCGCCGAAAAGATAAGCAATACGTAATGTTAAATTGCCCGTTCGCATAGTCGATTGCTAAACTACGTTAGCAAACAGTCAAGTGGAGCAATCGAATGAACCAAGACCCCATGGCCGCGCTCTACACGGCGCGCCTATGCAACGTGCGCGCCCTGGCCGCCAGAGAGGGCGGATCCGTCGCCCTGGCTGACAAACTCGGGTGGGACCAGGCCTGGATGTCCCAACTGATCGGCAAGAACCCGTCGCGCAACATCACGGAGCGCACAGCGCGCAAGATCGAGGCGCGTATGGCGCTGCCGATCGGCAGCCTCGATCTTATGCGGGCGGCGGCATGAGGTGCGCACGCCCCATCCATAGGGCCTACGGCGTATGGGTAGCACGCCCGCGACGTAAGAGGGCCTTGGCGCGGCGCAATCGCCAAGCCGCAGCGGCACGAAACGCCGCAATCCTCGATCAGATCATTCTGAATGCGT
This sequence comes from Achromobacter aegrifaciens, assembly GCF_902859965.1. Taxonomy (NCBI): domain Bacteria; kingdom Pseudomonadati; phylum Pseudomonadota; class Betaproteobacteria; order Burkholderiales; family Alcaligenaceae; genus Achromobacter; species Achromobacter aegrifaciens. Next base: position 1,215,866 of record NZ_CADIKO010000002.1, on the reverse strand, counting down.
CGGCCGCGTACGCCGGGCCCGTTTGGCACGCCATACCTGCGGCGGCTATCGCCGTGTTGATGATTTCGGGCGTGATCTGGGCACTTGTGAGGTAACGGATGACCGACAACGCGAAACAATCGCTGGTCGCAGCGCTGGGCCCCATCATCGACCGCGTGCGCCGGGATGTGTGCTGGAAGAAGACGGACGACGGCCCGCGCCGCGTGGATGAGGCCTTGACCGATGCGCGCCTCGCGCAGCACGTCAACGGCGGCCCGGCCTACGGCGCTGCGCCCATCCTGCCCGGCCAGTCCGTGACGCTCCTGGGCGTGCTGGACTTCGACAGCCACAAGGGTGAAACCCCGTGGCCCGACATGCAGGCCGCGGCCGCGCGCGTGGCGCAGGCGCTGCAGGGGCAGGGCGGCGCGCCCGTGGCGTTCCGCTCATCCGGCGGGCACGGTATCCATCTGTACTGCCTGTGGGCCGAACCCCAGGACGCCTATAGCGTTCGCATGTGGCTGCGCGCGGCGCTGGCCGCGGCGGGCCTGGCGCCGGGCACGAAGGGCGTGGCCGATGGCCAGGTCGAGGTGTTCCCCAAGCAGGACGCGGTGGGTACTGAAAAGAAGCGCTTCGGCAACATGTTCATCCTGCCGCTGGCCGGCGCCAGCGTGCCGCTGGACCCGTTCGACCTGGACGACCTGCCGCGCGACTACCTGGTGGGCATGGACTGGCCGATGTCGGCGCCCGTGCCCGTGCTGGAGAAGCCCGAGCGCGAGCTCGCCGCGGTGCCGGCGGGCGACGCCGACGCGGCCGTGCTGGAGAGCGCGCTGGCCGCCATCAAGAACGAGGAAGGTAACGCCCTGGATTACGACCAGTGGCGCGACGTCGTCTTCGCGATTCACCATGCCACGGCGGGCGCCGACTACGGGCTGGAGCTGGCGCACCAGTTCAGCGCGCGCAGTGGCAAATACGATCCGGACTTCCTGGATAACCGCGTCTGGCCCTACATCGACAGCGCGCGGCCGGACGCCGTCACCATCCGCACGGTGCTGCACATGGCCCGCCAAGCGGGCTGGCAGGAGCCGGCCGACCTGGTCGCGCGCGACTTCGATGTGGTGGAAGCGCCGCGCGCAGCCGACGGTCGACCCGAGAGGCCGCTACCCAACTTCGAGCGCAACGACCACGGCCGGATCCTGGCCACGATCGGCAACCTGGCGCTGGCCGTGCGCGATGAGCGTTGCAGCGGCGCAACGGTGCGCTATGACGATTTCCGTGCCGAGATCCTGGCCGCGAGCCCGACCGACCCGGAAGGCTGGCGGCCGTTCGAAGACGCCGACTACACCCGCATGCAAATCTATATGGAGGCAGGCGGCTTCCAGAAGATCGCGCGCGAGTCGCTGCGCGACGCCGTATGGCTGGTTGCCATAGAGAACCGATTCGATACCGCGATCAAGTGGCTGTCCTCGCTTGAATGGGACGGCGTGGCGCGCATCGGTACGTTCTTGCCGCGGTACCTCGGCACGCAAGACACGCCGTACACGCGGGCGGTGTCGCGCTATACATGGACGGCGCTGGCCGGGCGCGTCATGCAGCCTGGCGTGCAGGCCGATATGGTCCCGGTGCTGATTGGTAGCCAGGGCCTGCTCAAGTCCTCGGGCGTTGCCGCCATGGCGCCAGCCGAGGAGTTCTTCACGGAAATGGATCTGGCGAGCCGCGACGCGGAGGCAAGCCGGCGCATGCGCGGGCGGCTGGTCATCGAGCTCGCCGAGCTGAAGGGCCTTTTCTCCAAGGACGACGAAGCAATCAAAGCGTTCATCACGCGGCGCGAGGAAGAGTGGCGTGTCCTCTATAAGGAGTTCAACACGACGTTCAAGCGCCGGCATTTGTTCGTGGGCACCTCCAACCGTTACGAGTTTCTGTCAGACGATACCGGGCATCGCCGCTGGCTGCCGGCCGCGGTGGTGCGGCAAGTGGATGTGGCCGCGATCGTGCGCGACCGGCTGCAGCTATGGGCTGAAGCCCGCGAAGCCTTCGGCCGGGGCGGGGTGGACTGGCAAGAGGCGGAAGACCTGGCCAAGGGCGTGCACGCCCAGCATGAGATCCATGAGCCCTGGACGCCCGTTGTCGAAAACTGGCTCACCGCGGGCGATTTCGAGCCGCTGGGCAGGGCCGAAGATGCCCGCCGGTTGGTGGCCACGTCGCACGAAGTGCTGGTCGGAGCGTTGGGGTTTGAGCCGCGCAACATCAAGGTGGGGGATGAAAGGCGCGTGGCCGGAGTCATGAAAAGGTTGGGGTATTTGCAATCCAGGCCGTATGTGGACGGAAAACAGGTCAGGGCGTGGGTTTTTACGGGTCTGCAAGAAATTGCGAGTACGCAAGAAACTGCGAACTCGCAAGAATTTGCGGATTTAGCGTGATGACTGGCCGATTCTGCCCCGTTGACAAGACGCATAAGACGGATCAAGACAGATCGGATTTTTTCTATCTGTCTTGCCGGAGAGCCTTTGTTTATGCGGTTCTAGGAGGTAGCAAGACAGATAAGACAGATAAATTCTCTATATTTCATGTGCGAATAATTAGGGGCCCCAGGAAAGTTTCCAAAACGAGGGGTCTTATCTGTCTTATCCGTCTTACGGTAAACGCGCAGTTTTTTGCGGATTGGCGCTGGCGCGCGGCGGCCGTTTGTATCGGGGGTGGGCGATGACCCGAATCACGGTAGGTGTGAACGAGAAGGGCGTGCGGGTTGGCGAGGACCACCAGCGTGCCACGCTCACCGACCACGACGTCGAGCTGATGCGTCAGCTACGCGAGGAGGGCCTGGGCTACAAGCGGCTGGCCAAGATGTTCGACACGAGTGTGCGCAACGTGCGAGACATCGTGAACTACAAACGGCGCGTGACCACGCCCACGGCCTGGAAGACCGTCGAGGGGTAGGGTGCGCATAGCGCGGGCGGCGGAATCTACCGTCCCGGGCATGCAGACCATCCGCACACCTGAAAAAGATTTCGCGTTTTTGGCCACCCTGGCCGACACGGGAAACGTCACGAAGTCGGCCGCCGCGGTCGGCGCAAGCCGACGTGTGGTGTACGAGTGGCGCCTGGCTGACCAGGATTTCGCCGAGGCTTGGGACCAGGCTATACGCGTGGCCACCCTGGGCTTGGAGGACGAAGCCCGCCGGCGGGCGCAAGAGGGTGTCGAAGAGCCCGTGTTTTACCTGGGCGGTCAGTGCGGCACGATCCGCAAGTACAGCGACACGCTGCTGATCTTCCTGCTGAAGGCTCATGATCACAAGTACCGTGAAAAGACCGGCCTGGAGTTGAGCAACCCCGACGGTTCCCTCCAGCCGTTGAGCGATGCGCAGGCGGCCGGCCGAATTGCCGCCCTCATTGCGGTTGCGCGGGCGCGCCAGGCGCAGGAAGCGAGCGACGAGCCAGGCGCCGACCTGGTGTAGGGGCGCGGCATGAACGCGTCCGAGATCCTGAAGCTGCTGCGCTACCTGACCCCGGCCGAGCGCGCCGAGGTCGAGGCCATTCTCGCGCAGGACAAGACCATCTGGCGCCCGCTGCCGGGCCCGCAGATGATGGCCTACGACTCGGTGGCCACCATCATCGGATACGGCGGCGCGGCCGGCGGGGGCAAGACCGACCTCGCATGCGGCAAGTCGCTGACCAACCACCAGAAGATCCTGGTGCTGCGCCGCGAGGCCACGCAGCTGACCGGCATCGTTGACCGCTTCACGGAGCTTTTGGGCAGCCGTGACGGCTACAACGGCGCAGAGCGCATCTGGCGCCTGCCAGGCCGGCAGATTGAGTTCGGATCCACGCCAAACCCCGACGACTGGAACAAGTACCAGGGCCGGCCGCACGACCTGCTGGTGTTCGACGAGGCCGCCAACTTCCTGGAGGGCCAAGTGCGCGCGCTGCTGGGCTGGCTGCGGTCCGTGGACCCTTCCCAACGCTGCCAGGCCCTGTTGACGTTCAACCCGCCCACAAGCGCTGAGGGGCGTTGGATCGTCGATTTCTTTGCGCCCTGGCTCGATCCCAAGCACCCGAACCCGGCCCAGCCGGGCGAGCTGCGCTGGTTCGCCACCGTGGACGGCAAGGACGTGGAGTGTGCGGACGGCACGCCCTTCGAGCATGGCGGCGACCTGATCACGCCGCTGTCGCGCACCTTCATCCCGTCGCGCGTGAGCGACAACCCGTACCTGATGGGGACCGGATACATGGCAACCCTGCAATCCCTGCCCGAGCCGCTGCGCTCGCAGATGCTCTATGGCGACTTCCAGGCCGGCATGGAAGACGACGCCATGCAGGTCATCCCCACGGCCTGGGTGGAAGCGGCGCAGGCGCGCTGGAAGCCGATGCACAACAAGCCGCGCATGGACAGCGCGGGCGTGGACGTGGCGCGCGGCGGCCGCGACAACACCATCATCGCCCGGCGTCACGGCTGGTGGTTCGACGAGCCGCTCGCCTACGCGGGCAAGTCGACCCCGGACGGCCCGAGCGTGGCCGGCGTCACCATCGCCGCGGTGCGCGACCGCGCGCCCATCCACATCGACGTCGTGGGCGTGGGCGCCAGCCCCTATGACTTCCTCGTGCAGGCCGGCCAGCACGTGCTGGGTATCAACGGCGCCGAAGCCGCGCCGGGCACAGACAAGTCGGGCCGCCTGACCTTCGCCAACACGCGCAGCCACGACTGGTGGCGAATGCGCGAGGCGCTGGATCCCGCCGCGGACAACGGAATCGCGCTGCCGCCCGACCGCCAGCTACTGGTCGACCTGTGCGCGCCGGTGTGGCGCCTGCAGGGCCGCACGATCTACGTGGAAAGTCGCGAGGACATCATCAAACGCATTGGCCGGTCGCCGGACTGGGCCAGCGCCTACATCCTCGCGCTGCACGACACGCCCAGAGTGGAGGACATCCCGGGTGCGCATACCCGCAAACGTGGCTCCTACGATCCGTACGCAAACCTGAACCGATAGGACAAACCCCACATGTGCGAGCCCGCCACCATTGCGTACAGCGTCGCGGCGATTGCCGGCGGCGCGATTGCGGCGTCCGCCATGGCTCCTAGCACACCGAGTGTCGCGCCTACGGCGCCCGTTCAACCGCCGACGAAACAAGGCGAGAAGGCGCCCGAGGCCGACCAGCTGCGGCGCAAGAACAGCGGAAACCTGATCGATACCGGGCCTGGCGCGTCGTCGGGCAGCACGCTACTCACGGGGCCCGGGGGCATCGACTCCGAAGGGCTGAGCCTGAACAAGAACACGCTGCTGGGGGGCTGACCATGTGCATGGCACCGAGCATGCCCGGCACGGGCAACACCTTTTGGACGACCGGCGCGGCCGGCATGACCCCCGAAGAGGCCAAGGCGCTTCCCGGGCTGACTCCCGAAGCCATTGCCTGGGGCGGGATCAGTACCGTTGCCCAGCTGGGACAGGAGCGCACCGCGGCCCTCGACAAGTGGAAGGCCGAGAACCCTGAGCGCTACCAGGAAGGCCTGCGCGAGCAGGAGCGGCAAGCGGCGGGTCAAGCGCCGCGCACGCAGGCGGCGACGGATGCGCGCCGTGGCGCAGGCGGATCAGGCGGCGGCGCCGGCGCATCGTCCCGGAATACGCTGCTGACGAGCACGGGCGAGTCCCAAGGCGTGGATCCGTCCGCGCTGGACCTGTCCAAGAGCACGTTGCTGGGGCTCTGACAATGGCCCAGCCGCACGTCCCGCGCGACAAATATCTCTCCCGCTACTCCGCGCTGCAATCCGAGCGTTCCAGCTGGAACACATTCTGGCGTGAGCTGACCGATTTCATCCTGCCGTATAGCGGCCGGTTCTTCACGTCTGACCGCAACCGCGGCACGCGGCGCTTCAACAACATCTACGACCCCACGGGCACGCTATCGGCGAACACGTTGTCGGCCGGCCTGATGGCGGGCATGACAAGCCCGGCGCGCCCTTGGTTCCGCCTGGCCACGCCCGATCCGGCGCTGATGCAATACCACTCCGTCAAGGTGTGGCTGTCAGACGTCACGAAGCTGATGCTGGACGTGTTCGCACGATCCAACACCTACAACAGCCTGCAGAGCATGTATCAGGATCTGGGCGTGTTCGGCACGGCCGTCAGCTTCGTGCACCCGGATTTCAACGACGTCATCCACCATTCTCCGTTGCCGGTGGGCGAGTTCTATCTCGCCACGAACGACAAGGGCAACGTCGATACGCTGTATCGCGAGTTCGACGTCACTGTCGCGCAGCTGATCAAGAAATTCGGTATCGAGAACGTCAGCACGGCCGTGAAGTCCATGTACGAGAACGGCACGCTAGACAGCTGGGTGACCGTTGTCCAGTGCGTCGAGCCGAACGTTGACCGCGACCCGAAGTTGCGCGACGCGCGCAATATGCCGTTCACGTCAGTCTACTTCGAACACGGTCAGACGCCCGACAAGTACCTGCGCCGCTCCGGCTTCGAGGAGTTCCCCGCGCTGGCGCCGCGGTGGCAGGTCTGGGGCAGCGACGTCTACGGCGTCGGGCCGGGCGGCCTGGCGCTGGGATCGGTGAAGGGGCTGCAGCACCGACAGCTGCGCCTGGCCGAGGGCCTGGACTACACGACGAAACCGCCAGTCCAGGCGCCTACCGCCCTCAAGAATCACGACATCGACATGCTGCCGGGCGGCGTGACATTCGTGGATGCAGCCAATCCGAACGCCGCCATTCGGCCCGCCTGGCAGGTGCAGCTCGACCTGGGCGGCATGCAAGCGAACATCCAGGACACGCGCGAGATTCTGCGGTCGACGTTCTACGCCGACTTGTTCCTGATGCTATCGAACGTTGACGTGCGCATGACCGCGACGGAGGTGGCCGAGCGGCACGAAGAAAAGCTACTGATGCTGGGCCCCGTGCTGCAGCGCTTGCACAACGAGATGCTGGATCCGATGGTCGAAATGGCGTTCCACCGCCTGGCGGCCGCCGGCGCGCTGCCGCCACCGCCTCCCGAGCTGGAAGGCGTGGACCTGAACATCGAATTCGTGTCCATGCTGGCGCAGGCGCAGCGCGCAATCGGCGTGAACAGCACCGATCGCTACGTTATGACCCTTGGCCAGGTGGCGACGGTCAAACCCGAAATTCTGGACCGGCTGGACGCCGACGCGCTCGCCGACAGCTACGCGGACCAGTTGGGCGTCGATCCCCGCCTGGTTGTGCCGCTCGACAAGGCGGTGCTGGTGCGCCAGCAGCGCGCCCAGCAGCAGGCTGTCATGCAGGCCGCGGCCACCGCTGAGCAGGCCGCCACCGCGGCGCAGCGCCTGGGCGCCGTGCAGACCGGCGAGCGCAATGCCGCCTCTGACCTCATCAACCAGTTCCAGGGATACAGCATCCCGCAATAGGTGCCGCCATGAACTTGACCGACATGAAGCTCTCGCCCGCTGAGGCCAAGGAAATGGATTGCTCGGCGGGTTGCCTGAGCAGCGATGAGGGCGGCCCCAAGTACCCGTGGGGGCTGATCCTGTCCTTGGACGACGACACGCTGCGCAAGCTCGGTGTGTCGGAACTGCCCAAGGTCGGTCAGCAGATGCACCTGATGGCGGTGGTCGAGGTATGCACCACCAGCCAGCACGCGAATCAGGACGGCACGGACAAGTGCGTGTCCCTGCAGATCACGCAGCTGGGGCTGGAAGGCGCCGCGCCGGATCCCGCGCAGGTGCTCTACGGCTAGGGGTGCGCATACCGCGCGCGGCGAATCCCAGAATTCGAGCGCATGAGTACCACGTCATACGACCCTCTCAATCCGTCGGTCACGGAAACGGACCGCGACGCGAAGCGTGAAGACGCCAAGCAGGAATCACGGCTTGAATCGGACGACTTGAAGTGGCTCATGGGAAACCGACGCGGCCGCCGCATTGTGTGGCGCCTGCTTTCCCGGGCAGGGGTGTATCGGTCCTCCTTCAGTACGAACGCCATGCAGATGGCGTTCAACGAGGGGAACCGGAACGAAGGGCTACGGCTCATCGCGAAGTTGCACCAGCTCTGCCCGGAACGGTACGCCGAAATGCTCCAGGAGCAGACCAAGCATGACCACCGAAACCCAAGCGACGACCGGAACAACGCCAACTGATCCCGGCACGCAGCAAGCCGCGACCGCACCGGCCACCCAGGACAACACCGTCCTGACCGCCGACGCGTCCGCGAGCGAGCAACAAGCGCAACCCACGCAGCAGGGCGACGCCCCGGCCGGCGACAAGCCGACCACCGAGGCCAAGCCGGATGGCGAGAATCCGCAGAACGAGGACGACAAGTCCGAGGCTGACGGCGAAAAGGGCGCGCCCGAGCAATACGAGGACTTTGCCGCACCCGAAGGGGTGCAGCTGGACGCCGAGCTGGTGGGCGACCTGAAGACCATCGCCAAGGAACTGAACCTGTCGCAGAAGGACGCGCAGCGTGTGGCCGACCTGGGCCCGAAGCTGATGCAGAAGCTGCAAGGACATCAGGCCGAAGCGTTCGCGCAGATCCGCCAGACCTGGGCGGACACCGCGAAGGCCGACAAGGAGATCGGCGGCGAAGCATTCGCCGAAAACCTGGGCGTGGCTAAGAAGGCACTCGATTCGTTCGGCACTCCCGAATTGCGCACGTTGCTCAACGAGTCCGGCATCGGAAACCACCCGGAGCTTATCCGGTTCATGGTCCGCGCCGGCAAAGCGATCAGTAGCGACACGTTCGTCGCAGGGGAGCGCGGCGCGGCAGGCGCGCGGCGTGACCTGGCGAGCAACCTTTACCGCAAGCAATAAGGAGCCTTCACCATGGCCACCCTCCCGTCCCGTCCTGGCGCCGTCACGCTGACCGACTTCGCCAAGTCCATCGATCCCAACGGCTCGACCGCTTCGGTGATCGAACTGCTGAACCAGTCCAACGAAGTGCTGCAGGATATGCGCTGGATGGAGGGCAACCTGCCCACCGGCCACCGCACCACCGTCCGCACCGGTCTGCCCACGCCGACCTGGCGCAAGCTGTACCAGGGCGTCCAGCCGACCAAGTCGCTGCGCGCGCAGGTCGATGACGCCACGGGCATGCTCGAAGCCCGCAACGAGGTGGACGTCGATCTGGCCAACCTCAACGGCAATAGCTCGGCGTTCCGTCTGTCGGAAGCCCAGGCCGAAGTCGAGGGCATGAACCAGTCGTTCACGCAGACCCTGTTTTACGGCGACACCGCAGCCAACCCCGAGCGCTTCATGGGCCTGGCGCCGCGCTACTCGTCGATCTCGGCCGCGAACGGCGTGAACATCGTCGACGGCGGCGGCACGGGCAGCGACAACACGTCGATCTGGCTGGTCCTGTGGGGCGAGAACACCGTCACCGGCATCTACCCGAAGGGCTCGGAAGCCGGCTTGACCCATCAAGACCTGGGCGAAATCGACGCCTTCGACACGCAGACCCCGCCGGCGCGCTTCCGTGCCCTGGCCGACCTGTGGAAGTGGAAATGCGGCCTCACGGTCCGCGACTGGCGCTATGCCGTGCGCATTGCCAACGTGGACATTTCGGACCTGGTGGGCCAGACCGGCAGCCAAGCCCCGACCGCTGCCACGGCACTGATCAAGCTGATGGTGCGCGCCATGGCTCGTATTCCGCAGATGGGTATGGGCACCGCGGCCTTCTACGCCAACCGCACCGTCAAGGAATACCTGTCGATCGCGGCCCTGGACAAGTCGAACGCGGCGCTGGCGATCCAGCCTGCCATCAACCAGTTCGGTACGGTGTCGCCCGGCAGCGTCGGCAACGGCACCACGACCTTCCTGGGCGTGCCGGTGCGCACCGTGGACGCGCTGCTGTCCACCGAAGCCCGCGTCGTCTAAGCGTCCAACGAGATACGGAGAACCACCATGATCCTGGACACCCAAGAAACCTTCTCGGAAGGTCAATCCATCGCCGCCGCGGCGGGCGACGTCGTGTCGACCAATGTGTACGACACCGGCGCCGCCCACGATGTGGGCATCGGTGAGCCGCTGTACCTGTACGGTCGCATCGGAACCGCGGTCGTTGGCGCCGGCGCAACGGTGCAGGCCGTCCTGCAGACGGACGACAACGTCGGTTTCGCGACCCCGCGCGAGTTCCCCATCACCGGGGCACTTGCCCCCGCGGCGCTGGCGGCCAATGCGGACTTCTTCAAGTATCGACTGCCGGTGGGCCTGGAGCGGTACCTGCGCATCGTGTACCGCATCGCAGGCGCCACCACGACCGCGGGCACGGCCAGCGCCTACATCGTCAAGGACGTGCAGGCCAACGTGCCGTACGCCAGCGGCTTCACCGTGGCCTAAAGGAGCTATCACATGAAAGTTATCGCGACCGCTGTGGGTTACGCCGGCAAGGATGGGCACCAGCTGCGCCAGCCGGGCGATGTCTTCGAGATGCCTGAAGGCTCCAAGGCGTCTTGGTTCAAGCCCGTTGATGACGACGAGCAGGGCGACAAGCCCCGCGGTAGTCGGAAGGCGGACAGCAAGCAAGCAGGTCAGGACCTGGCGTAAGCCCGGGCGCCTCTGACCCGGTGACAAGAAGCGGGGGCCGAGTGCCCCCGCTTGTTCGTGGAGCATGACCATGGCGTCCGTCGTCGACATCTGCAATTTGGCGCTCGCCCACCTGGGCGACGAGGCTACTGTATCGAGCATCGATCCGCCCGAGGGGAGTGCGCAGGCGGAGCACTGCGCGCGCTTCTACCCAATCGCGCGCGACTCGGCACTGGAAGGCCACGACTGGAACTTCGCCACCACGCGCGGCGTGTTGGCGCTGGTCGGTTCGGCGTGGCCCAGCTGGGCGTACTGCTATGAACTGCCCGCCACCTGCGTGCGCGCGATCAGCGTGCTGCCTCCTGGGGCACTGGACGACTACAGCGTCGGCTATCCCGCCTCCGGCGCCGACTTGGGCTACCCCGGATCGATGATGGTGGCGCATGGCGCGCTATACATGCCGCAGGAATTCAGCATCGAGACGGGCGAGAACGACGGCCAGGCCGCAGACGGACGCCGGTTGCTCTACACGAACCAGCAGGGTGCCGTGCTCAGGTACACGCGGCGAGTAGAGGACCCGACGCGCTTCCCGCCATTGTTCGTCGATGCACTGTCCCGCCTGCTCGCCTCGTACCTTGCGGGGCCGGTAGTGAAGGGAACCGAGGGAGTCGCGGTTGCGCAGGCGCAACTGCGCGCCTACCAGAGCATTGTTTCGCAGGCGACTGTGTCGGATAGCAACCAGCGCAGTATCAAGCCGCGGCAATGCGTGCCGTGGATCGCGGGGCGCTGAGCTATGGCCAACGTTCGCACCCTGTCGCGTTCCTTCGCGCGTGGCGAGATCAGCCCGGAACTGTTCGGTCGCGTCGACCTGCCGCAATACCAGACCGGCCTGGCAACTTGCTCGAATTTCATCACGTTGCCCCATGGACCCGCCCAGAACCGCGCGGGCCTTGGTTTTGTTCGCGCCGTGAAAGACAGCGGCAAGCGCACCAGGCTGATTCCGTTCTCGTTCAACACGCAACAGACCTTCGCGCTGGAGGTGGGCGAGGGTTATGTTCGATTCCATACCATGGGCGCGACGCTCGTGAATGGCGCGACGCCGTATGAGGTGGCGACTCCCTATCTGGCGGCGGATTTGTTCGACCTGCATTATGTGCAATCCGCGGATGTGCTGACGATCGTTCACCCGGGCTACGCGCCCCGGGAGCTACGGCGCCTTGGGGCGCTGAACTGGGTGCTTTCCACCATCCAGTTCACACCGACCATTTCCGCGCCGGCTAGCGTCACAGCGACCGCGCACGCAGGCACGGGGACGGCCGACAATACCGACCACATCTACGCCGTCACCTCGCTGGCGTCGGACACGCTCGAGGAATCGCTTATCTCGACAGCTTCCAACACCGTTTCGAATGATCTGTCCCTGCAGGGCGCATACAACGATGTCGCGTGGCCGGCCGCGACCGGCGCTGTACGCTACAACGTGTACAAGCGCAGCAATGGACTGTGGGGCTATGTCGGGCAGTCCGGCGGACTGACGTTCCGGGACAACAACATCACGCCCGACATTTCGCAGGCTGCGCCCACCTTGGCGGACCCATTCAATGGCGCCGACAACTACCCCGCGGCAGTCTCGTACTACGAGCAGCGCCGCTGGTTCGCCGGCACGCGGAACAAGCCCCAGAACGTCTGGGGCACCCGATCAGGCACAGAATCGAACCTGGCCTCGTCCATACCTACACGGGACGACGACGCGATCGCCTTTCGCATCGCGGCGCGCGAGGTGAACACGATTCGCCACATCGTGCCACTGTCCAATCTCGTTGTGCTCACGGCCAGCGCCGAGTGGCGTGTTTCGCCTGCCAACTCCGACGTGCTGACGCCAGCGACGGCGTCGCCGCGGCCGCAGTCGTACAACGGCGCGAACAACGTGCAACCGGCCGTCGTGAACAACAATCTACTGTATGCGGCCGGGCGCGGCGGCCATGTCCGGGAAATGTCCTACAACTGGCAGGCGAACGGCTACATCACGGCGGACGTGTCCATCCTGGCGCCCCATCTATTCGATTACCGCACTATTGTGGACATGGCGTTTTCACGCGCGCCGCATCCGATCCTTTGGTGCGTGTCGTCGTCGGGCGAGCTGCTCGGCCTGACCTACGTACCCGAGCAGCAGGTACAAGGCTGGCACCGTCACAGCACGAAGTCCGGGCGCTTCGAATCGATATGCACGGTGGCCGAAGGCGATGAGGACGCGCTCTATGCGATCGTCCGCCGAACGGTCAATGGGGCGCAGGTGCGCTATGTGGAGCGCTTGCACACGCGGATGATGCCCAGCCAAGCCGACGCGTTTTTCGTCGACAGCGGCCTCACCTATGACGGGGCGCCCGCCACGGTGTTTTCGAACCTTGGCCATCTCGAAGGGGAGGCGGTGAACATTCTGGCCGATGGCGCGGTGATGTCATCGCAAACCGTCACGGCCGGTACCGTCACGCTGGAAAAGCCAGCCCGTAAGGTCCATATTGGACTGCCCATCCAGGCGGATGCAGTGACCTTGCCGTTGGCCTTCGAAACGCAGGCGATGGGCCAGGGCCGCGTCAAGAACGTGAACAAGGTGTGGTTGAGGCTGAATGAATCGTCGGGCGTCTTCGCCGGGCCCGGGTTCGACAAGCTGACCCAGGTCAAGCAACGCACGACCGAACCGTACGGATCGCCACCCCGCTGGATCTCGGGAGAGTTCGAACACGTGGTGAAGGCCGCGTGGACTGATGGGGCGCAGGTGTACGTTCGTCAAACCGATCCACTTCCGGTGACTCTCGTGTCTATGACCATCGAGGCGACAATTGGCGGCTGATCTGGTCATCCGGCCGGCTGCCCCCGCGGATGCCACTGCGCTTGCGGTCGACCTGCGCGCGCAGGACGCCCAGGAGATCCGTGCGATGCACGGCGCGCAAGTCGATGTTCCTGAAGCCATACGCCATAGCATCGCCGTGTCGTCGCATGCATGGACTGCCATGTCAGGCGGGCGCGTCGCCATGGTCGGCGGGGTCGCGGACATTGGAACGTTGCTTGGCGACAACATTGGGAGTCCGTGGCTGCTGGGCTCATCGATTATGTTCCGCCGACCGGGTGCGCTTACTCGTATTGGGCGCCGATATGTTGCGTTTATGCACACAATCTACCCGGAACTGCGCAACATGATCGACGCCCGGAACACTCAGAGTATCGCCTGGTTGCAACGCCTGGGGTTTACGGTGCACTCCGAAATGGGGGTGCCATGCGGGCCGGACGGCGTGCTGTTCTATCGCTTCAGCAAGAAGGCCTGATATGTGCACCCCTGCCGCAGCTCCTTACGTGATGATGGCGGGCGCTGGCGCGTCGGCAGTCGGCGCGAGCAACAGCGCCAAGGCGCAACAAGCGGGCTTGAACTACCAGGCCGACGTCGCGGCGAACAACGCCCAGATTGCGGAATGGCAGGCACAAGATGCGATCCGACAGGGGCAGGAGCAGGAACAGCAGAGTCGCCTGCGGTACGCCGCTACCAAAGGCACGCAGCGCGCGGCGCTGGCCGCCAACGGCGTGGCCCTCGACGAAGGGAGCGCTGTCGACATCTTGGCGTCGACCGACTATATGAACGAAATGGATGCCGCCACCATCCAGGCGAACGCTGCGCGCTCCGCTTGGGGCTATCGGACCCAAGGCACGAGCTACAGCGATAACGCGACAGCGCTGCGAGCCGGTGCGGGCGCGGTGAGCCCTGGATCAGCGGCTGGGCTGAGCTTGCTGGGAAGCGCCAGCCAGGTTGCGGGCAGCTGGTACCAGTATTCGAAAGCGTCAAAGTGAGGGCTGACCCGTGCCGCGCGTTCCTATCGTAGACGCACCCCGCGTCAATTCGTCCGGCTTGCCGGGTGTGCGCCAGCAGGCGGGCCCGGGCGCGCTTGCGCAGGAGATTGGCGCGCGGCAGACGGCGCAGTTGGGCCAAGGGCTCATGTCCGCAGGCGCGGCGGCGACGAGCATCGCGACTGACATGCAGCAGCAGGCGAACCAGCTGCGCGTGGACGATGCGGTCAACCAGGCGAAAGAGGCGGCGCTGAAGCTCACATTTGACCCGCAGGCCGGGTACACGAACGTTAAGGGCATACAGGCCCTACAGCGCGACAGCGGGCAGCCGCTGGCTACCGAGTACGGGGATCTGCTGGACCAGCAGATGCAGAGTATCGCCGAGGGGCTGGGCAACGACGTGCAGCGCTTGGCGTTCCGCCGCGCTTCCCAGGCGATCGGCCTGCAGTTCCAGGAGCAGGCGACTCGCTACGAGGGCGAGCAGTTCCGCACCTATGCAGCATCGGTGCGGGAAGGCACGATTGCCAACAGCACCAACGAAATCGCGCTCTACTACAACGATCCGCAGAAGATCGACCAGAACATTTTATCGATCCAGGCGGCCGTGGCCGATCTGGGCCGAATGAAGGGCCTGTCAGCTTCGATGATTGAGGCTCAGACCCGCAAGGCGACCAGCAACGCGCATCTGACCGCGCTGTCCTCGGCGTTGCAAAAGAACAACGTTGCCTATGCCGACGGCTATCTGCGCAAGTACGCGTCGCAGATGGATGCTGACGACATGCTGCGCGTCGACGGGCTCATAACCAAGCAGATGGACGTACGTCTGGGCGCAGCCGCGGCGACGTCGGCCGTGAACCGTGCCATGCCGCGGCTGATGCCTACACCTGGTGATCGGCTGGTCAACCTTGTGACAGGCAGCGGTACGCAATTGCCGCCGGATCTCGTCGCAACGGTGGCGAATGCTGAAAGCGGGAATCGGGATCTGAACGCGGACGGTTCTGTGGTCACGTCGCCCAAGGGCGCCAAGGGTCGCATGCAGGTCGTGGACGCGACGAACCGCGACCCAGGCTTCGGCGTAACACCGGCGCGCGACGATAGCCTGGAAGAGCGGGCGCGCGTGGGCCGCGACTATCTCCAGGCGATGCTGCAGAACTACGGCGGCAACCTGACGCAGGCGCTGGCGGCGTACAACGCAGGACCGGGCAACGTGGATAAGGCCCTGGCCGCTGCTGAAAAGGCTGGCGACCAGGCCAACTGGATGAACTACCTGCCCAAGCCCGAGGAAACCATCCCATACGTGCGCGGCATACTTGCGAAGTATGAGGCTGGGCAGGGTGCACCGGCCAAGCCGACCCTCTACGAACTGCAGCGAAACGTGCGGGATCAGATGGAAGGCCAGAACCCCGAGCGGATCCGCATCGCCTTGGAGGAAACCGCGCGGCAGTATGAGGTGGCGAACAAGGCCATCAAACAGCGCGATGACGAATCGGTCGCGGGCGCCATGCGCGAACTTGTCGCGAACGGCGGGAAGTACTCCGACCTGCCGCTGGCTGTGCGCGCCACGATCCCGGCCGAGAGCGTGGCCGAAGTCATCAGCTTCGCTGGCAAGATCGCGAAGGGCGAGGACCGGACCAACGAGGCTGTCTACCAAAAGCTGGCTGGCGACCCCGCCTACCTGCGAAGCCTGAGCGACAACGAGTTCTACAGGCTGCGGGGCGAACTGAGCGAAAGCGACTTCAAGACGCTTTCCAACCAGCGCGGGGCAGCCGCCGGGCGCGGTACGGACAAGGCGGACGAGCTGAATACGGCGGCGATCAATAGCACGCTAAACAATCGCCTCTCCACGCTCAAGATCGACCCGACTCCGAAGGACGGCACGAGCGACGCCGTGCGCGTGGGCGCCATCCGCAAGTTCGTCAACGATGCAGTGCTCAGCCAGCAGAAGGTTTCTGGCAAGCAGATGACGGACCGGGAGACGGAGGAATTCATCGACGGGCTGTTTGCCAAGTCGGTGCAGTTCCGAGGCTACTTCAGTACATCGAATGAGCGAATGCTGACCATAAAGGCCGGCGATATTCCGAGCGACGTCAAAAAGGCGCTCAAAGTCGATTTCAAGAAGAACGGCATCGACGACCCGACTGAAGCCGATTTGCTGGGGGCCTACTGGCGTCTGGAGACCGCGCGACAGCAACGCGAGGCGCGTCATGCATCCATGACACAAAGGAACGCTGTAGATGGCAGCTGAAACACTGGATACCGCAAGCGCCGTTTCGGCCTACTTGAACGACCCCAACCCGCCCACGACAGACCCGGCGGGCGCGACACGCGTGTCTGTGGCGGCCGCCTTGGGCAGCAACCCGGACCTGGAAGCTGAACTGCGCCAGGTCGCGACGCGCACCGGAATCCCTATCGATTCCGTGCGTCGTCACCCGGAGGAAGTCAAGCGCGAGGCCGCGCTCACGTCGTTCGACTTCGAGCGCTTAGCCCGGGATTTCCCCTCGACCGCGGCCTATCTGGCTGGCGTCGAGAATGCACGCATTGCCCACGACGACGTCGACAATATGGGCGTCATCGAGAAGGGGCTGCGCGGTCTGGCCAACGTGGGCAAGGCCGCGGCGTCGGCCATTCCCCAGGCCGGCGGCGCGCTGTGGCGCGTCGGGCAGGGCGCAGCCGAGAACCTGGCGCCTCTGCTGGATCCGCTGGCGGGCACGCTGCTGCCCGAAAACCCGTTGCGGCGCCTGGCCGCCGGAATGGCCGACCAGGGGCGCGCGGGCGAGATCTCCGCCAAGGGGCTGATGCCTCAGGCTGCGGGAAATATAGAAGCGGGCGTCTATTCAGGCGTGCAGTCGCTGGTCACAATGGGCTTGACGCTACCGGCCAGCATTGTGACGGGCAACCCCGCGCCCACGCTTTACGGCATGTCGGCCATCACCGGCGGCCAGGCCTACGGCCAGGCGCGCGAGGCGGGAATGGATCCCTACCGCGCGCTGATGTTCGGCACGTCCCAGGCCGCCATCGAGTACGCCACCGAGCGTATCCCTGTCGGCCGCTTCCTGCATGACATGAAGGCCGGCACGCCGCTCTGGAACATGTTGCTGCGCCAAGTCTCAGCCGAGATCCCAGGCGAGCAGGTGGCGACGGCGCTGCAGGATCTGAACGAGTGGGCCGTGCTGAACCCGGAGAAGCCATTTTCCGACTATCTTGCAGCGCGCCCCGACGCCGCGGCGCAGACCTTGGTGGCCACCATCGTGGCGTCGGGCGGCGCCGTGGGCACGGCACAGCTGGCGAACACAGCCGCGGATCGGCTAGCCGGGCGCACGGTGCGCGCGGAGCGCGCGCAGCTGGATGGGCAGGTGCTGGCTGAACTGGACGCCACCGCGGCGGCGTCCAAGCTGCGCGCCCGCTCGCCGGAAGACTTCCAGGCATTCGTCAAGGACGCCATGGCCGACGGCCCGGTGCAGGACGTCTACATCCGGGCGGAAGACCTGGCGCAGTCCGGCGTGGACATCGCCCAACTGGCTCAGGTGTCGCCTGCAGTGGCGGCGCAGTACGAGCAGGCGCTGGCGACCGGCGGGGACGTGCGCATTCCGGTGGACGAGTACGCCACGCGCGTCGCGGGCACGGACCTGTCGCAATCCATGCTGCCGTTCCTGAAGACCGATCCGGCCGGCATGACCCAGGCCCAAGCCCAGGAATTCATGCAGAATCGCAGCGAGCAGCTGCGTGCCGAGGTCGAGCAGGTCATGGCCGAGCGCGAGGCAGATGCCCCGTTCAAGGAGTCCAAGGATCTGGTCGAAGCGGAGCTGATGACCCAGCTGGAGCAGGCCGCTCGGTTCACGCCCGACGTGAACCGCGCCTATGCGGGCATGATGTCCAATTTTTATGCTGTGCAAGCTGCGCGGCTGGGTGTCACCCCACAGGAAATGTACCAGCGCTACCCGGTCCAGATACGGGCCGAAGGCATGGGGCAGTTGAATCAAGCGTTGGCGGCGCAGCCGCCCAAAGGATGGATCCACTCCACCAGCGGCGCCGACGCCGCGGCGTTGTGGGATGGGCAGGCCGACGGTACCACCGTATTCTGGACTGACCTGCAAGGTAAGCTCGGCGACGATCTGCCGGGCACAGCCGGCTATTCGCATTCGCTCGGACGCTCGGACCTTGCGCATATCCGAAAGGCTCATGGAGACGTTGCGGCGGAGACGGCGCGCGGTCAATTGCCGATCACGGCCGCCGACGTGGCGCAGGTGCCCGATATTGTCACGGACTACGATGCGATGCGGGCGGATCTGCGAGGGGCGAACGGCAGCGATCGCATCGCTTACGCGAAGCGAGTTAGCGACGGAGTGCTGGTGTACCTGGAGGAAGTGAGCCACAAGCGGCAAAACATGCGCGGCGTCACGATGTGGAAGTATCCCCCGTCGGTCGATGAGCAGCAGATTCTGCAATCTGCAACCGCCGGCCAAACGTCCGAAACGGACGGGGGCATGGGTAATAGTGTAGGACCAAATGGTCGGGAACTCAATCAGTCCGAGGTACCGCAGACAGGTACGCCGGAATTTCTGCGTTGGTTCGGGGACAGTAAGGCGGTGGACGCGCAGGGCCGGCCGCTGGTGCTCTATCACGGCTCCGAGACTGCAGGATTCGACACGTTCAATTCCGACGAGACTGGAATATTCTTCACGACCTCGCGGCTGATGGCTTCCCAGTATGCCGGGTCGCGCGCGGAGGCCCGCGCCGGCGAGAACGCGCCCAGTATCTATCACGCGTATGTGAAGATAGAAAACCCTTATGAGGTGGATTGGGGTGAGCGCGATTGGAACAAGGGTGATGGTCAGTTTCGTACCACTGACGACGTAGCCCGGTACGCGAAAGAGAATGGTTATGACGGGGCCATCATCCGAAACGCGAAAGACGCCGCGACGGACAACTACAGCCATGTCGTGGCGGATATCTTCGTCCCCTTCGAGTCCAACCAGGTGAAATCGGCCACGGAGAACCGCGGGACTTTCGACGCCCATGACCCGAGCATTCTGAACCAGTCCGAGCGCGGTGCCTACAACATCGACACGCGAACTATTTCGCTACTGCAGAATGCGGATCTGTCGACCTTCCTGCACGAGTCTGGCCACTTTTACCTGGAAGTCCTGACGGACATAGCGGGCCAGGCCGAGGCGCCGGCCGCCGTGCGCGATGACGTTCAGAAGCTTATGGCCTGGTTCGGGGTGCAAGACCTGGCCGCCTGGAACGCGCTCGACCTGGAAGAGAAGCGCCCCTTCCATGAGCAACTGGCGCGCGGCTTCGAGGCGTATCTTTTCGAGGGCAAGGCGCCCGCGCCAGAACTGCAAGGCCTATTCCAGCGTTTCCGCGCGTGGATGCTGGCCGTGTATCGCTCGATGTCCGCGCTGAACGTCGAGCTTTCGGACGAGGTGCGCGGCGTCTTCGACCGCATGCTGGCGTCAACGGAGCAGATCCGGGAAACCGAGACGATGCTCGATTACAAGCCAGCTTTCACGTCGGCGGAGCAGGCCGGCATGACGCCGGAAGAGTGGGCGCAGTACCAGGCCCTTGGCCTGGAGGCGACCCAGGACGCCGTGCAGCAGCTGGAGGCGCGCAGCATCCGCGACATGAAATGGTTGTCGGGTGCGCGCAGCCGCGTGATCGCCCAACTGCAGCGGGAGGCCGCCGACCGGCGCAAGACCGTACGCAAGGAGGTCGAGGCAGAAGTCATGGCGGAACCGGTCAACCAGGCCAAGACCTTCATGAAGCGCGGAGTGGACCCGGTGACAGGTGAACCTGTGAGCGGTCCTACCAAGCTGCAAATCAGCGCTCTGGAGGATCTGTACGGCGCTGAAGGGGACCGATATGCAATGCTCGATTGGTCCAAGTTGGGCTACGGCAAGTACGGCATGCTTGCCGAGGACGGGCTAAACCCGGACATCGTTGCCGATCGGTTCGGGTACGAGTCCGGCGACGGGCTGGTGCGCGCGGTGCTCGCGGCCGAAGACCCTCGCGCCAAGATCGAAGCCCTGACGGATCAGCGTATGCTGGAGCGCTACGGCGATCTGACGGATGCGCAGAGCATTGCCCGCGCGGCCGATGAAGCGGTGCACAACGAGGCGCGCGGCCGCTTCATCGCGACCGAGGTAAACGCGCTGCAGCGCGCCCTGGGTCAGCGCCAAGTGCTGGCCCGCGCGGCGCGGCAGTTCGCCGAGGCGACCATTGCGCGCCTGCGCATCCGCGACGTGCGGCCCAGCCAGTGGGTCGTGGCCGAAGCGCGCGCCGCGCGTGCCGCCGAAACGGCGCTGCGCAAGAACGACTTGCAGGGCGCAGCCGTCGAGAAAAAGCGCCAGCTCGTGAACAACTATGCCGCACGGGCTGCGCAGGCGGCCCAGGCCGAGATCGAGAAAGACCTCAATTACATGAAGCGCCTGTCGGGCTCGACATCGCAGTCCGGCATGCGTGGGGAATCCCTGGCGCAGCTGAACGCGCTGCTGGCGCGGTTCGACCTGCGCAGCAGCATGTCCTTGCGCCAGATCGACGCTGCCAAGACGCAAAGCCTGGCCGAGTTCATCGCCAGCGAGTCGGAGCGCCTGGACGCTGTCATGCCCGACCTGCCGGCGTACATCCTCGACGAGGGGTTTCGCCGACATTACAAGGACATGTCCGTCGAGGAGTTCCGGGGCCTGGTCGACAGCGTGCGCCAGCTCGCCAATCTGGCGCGGCGCGAACAGAAGATGTACACCGCGCTGCGCGACATGTCGTTCGACGAAGAGCGCGGCGCGATCTTGGCGCGTCTGCGGGAATTCAATCCGAAGGCGTTCGACGAGGCCGGCGACCCGCTGGCGCGCGAACCGGAATTTGTCCCCAATATCCGCAAGAGCGTGGCCAAGTTGGGGGATGGGTTCTCCGGAGAGTTTCTGAGCGCCGAGACGATCCTCGATATTCTGGAAGGTGGCAAGTTCGGCCAGGTGCACGAGTCGTTGTTTGGCCGGATGAGTTCGCGGGCAAACTGGAAGGCCACGCGCATGGAAAAGGTGTACCGCGACCTGAAGCCGCTTTTCAAACAGTGGAACCTGAAGGAGCGCCGCGACTACGGCCGCAAGGGTATCGTCGTGCCCAGTATTGGCACCAGCATCACGCGCGAGAATGCCCTGGTGGCGGCGCTGTTGTACGGGAACGCCGACGGCCGCAAGCGCCTGGAGAACTACGGCTGGAACGACAACCGCATGCAGGGCGTACTCGATGTCCTGGATGAGCGCGATTGGAATCTCGCGAATGCGATCTGGGAGCAGTTTGACACGAAGCTCTGGCCGGAGCTGGAGGCGCTGAACAAGCGCACGCGGGGCAAAGCCCCGCCGAAAGTGGAGCCGCTGCCGTTTCCCACGAAGTACGGCGAGGCCCGCGGCGGCTATTTCCGCCTGAAGTACGACACGGATCTCGACGAGCGCGCGCACCGGTTCGACGAGGGCGCCGCCGTGCGCGAGCTGCTGGGCGGCGGCATGGGCATGTCCGCCAAGACCAACCAGGGCACCAGCACGCAGCGCAAGGACGGTGTGGTCATGCGCCCACGTCTGGATCTGGGCGTCTTCGTGGAGGCCGTCAACGAGACGGTGCACGATCTGGCGCTGCGCGAGGCGGTCGCCGACACGATGCGTCTGCTCAATGACAAGGGCATCCAGACAGCGATCAAGTCGTCCGTCGGCGTGCCGGCATACCGCGCGCTGGTGAACCGGGTGCGTGAGGTCGCCGCGCCACCGCGCAACCCCTCCGGGTTCATCGAGAAGATCCTGGCCAGCGCCCGCCGCAACACCATCGTGGTGCTGATGTCTGGCGTCAAGACCGCGCTGCAGAACGTGGTGGGCCTCGTGCCCGCGCTCACGCGCGTGAATGCCGGCAGCATCGGTCTGGAAATGGCGCGGTTCTACAGCCCGGCGATGGCCGAGCGGTACCGCTTCGCCATGGAGAATTCCGAGTACATGCGCCACCGGTACCAGAATTTCGATCGTGATCTGAACGACATGGCCGCCAAGCTGACGGTCAAGGGCCGGCTGCTGCCCGACACGGCGACCATGCTGGCGCTGATGGGGCTTGTGGATCGTGGCGTATCCGTGCCGCTGTGGAATGCGGCTTTCAAGGACGGCATGGTGCAGTTTGACAATGACAACGCCAAGGCCGCCGACTACGCCGACCACATCGTGCGTCAAACGCAAGGCAGCGGCCGCGACGTGGACCTGCCCAAGATCATGTCGGGCCATGGCGGATACGGCCAGCTCAAGCGCTTGTTCACGATGTTCTACAGCTACTTCAACAGCCAGCTCCAGATGCTGGTGCGCGCGGGCGCGATCGCGAAGCGCGAGGCAGCCAGCAACCCGGGCGCGGCGATTGCCAAGTTCACGGTGCAGTTCGTCATGATCGCCGTGTTGCCCGCGATCCTCACGGAAATGATGATGGGCAACGGCGGGGACGATGAGGACGAAGATAAGCTGGCAAAACGCTACGCCCGGGCGCTCCTGATGTACGGCGCCGGCATGTTTCCCATCGTGCGCGATATCTCGTCCTACACCTGGTCGGTGTTCGACACGGACACCTACAACTTCGGCTACAAGATCAGCCCTGTCCAGTCGGCCGGCGAGGGTGTCGTAAAGGGTATCCAGTCGCTGGCCGATATCGTGGCGGGGGAGGGCGACATCGTGGACACCAAGAATGCGATTATGGGGACGAGCTTCGCATTCGGGCTGCCGGGGAAACTGATATCCGACTTTGTCGCCGGCGCCAATGCCTGGATGAGCGGTGACGCCGGGCCCGAAGCGTTGCTGTTCGGCGCCCCGCGGCGGTAGCCCGGGTGCGCATACCCATGACCTAGCCTCTGAGAATTGGCGCGTACCGCGAGGACGCGCCAATGACCATCAGCTCTACCACCCGCAAGGCGGGGCCGTTCTTCGGCAACGACGCAACGATCGACTTCCCGTTCACCTTCAAGGTGTTCAAGAAGCAAGACGTGCGCGTCACTCTGACGGATCCTACCGGGGCCGACCAAGTCCTGCTTCTGGATTCTTCCTATAGCGTCACCCTTAACACCGACCAGGATTCGAACCCTGGCGGGACGGTGCGCTATCCCGTTCTTGGATCGCCGCTTCCGGCGACGTGGCGCTTGACGGTTACCGGCGGTCTGCCGAATACCCAGCCGACCGACATTCAGAACAACGGCGGCTTTTACCCCCAGATCGTAGAGGACATGGGGGATCGCAGCACTATTCAGATCCAGCAACTGCAAGAGCAAGTTGATCGATCCCTGAAATTCTCCATCTCTGATTCAGGCGCCGGCGCGGTGCTGCCCCCAGCGGACCTGCGGGCCAACAAGATGTTGGGGTTCGACGCGGCGGGGATCCCTACCACGCTCATCCCGGCGTCAGGCTCTGCGGCTGAGGTAGCGCTCGCTCTCGCGTCCTTTATCAACTCGCTGGCCAACTCGACGGACACTGTGCAGGGCAGCGCGCTGGTGGGCGGCGTGTCCCGGATCGTCAGTACCATCGCCGAGCTGCGCAACCAGCGCGGCGACAAGAATCCGTATGTGACCGCCATAGGCTACTACGCCCGCGGTGACAAAAGCCCGGCCTTCTACTTCTATGATCCGACAGACGGGGTGAGCGCCGACAACGGGGGCACCGTGATCGTGACCCAGCTCGGCCATCGCTACAAGCTTAACCATCGTGGTTTTGTGTCGATCGATGACTTCGGCGCGCGCGGAAACGGCGTGGCCGATGATTCAGCGCGCATCCAAGCGGCGTTCGACTGGGCCAGCGTGTCGAAAGTCC
Organism: Achromobacter aegrifaciens; assembly: GCF_902859965.1. Classification (NCBI taxonomy): domain Bacteria; kingdom Pseudomonadati; phylum Pseudomonadota; class Betaproteobacteria; order Burkholderiales; family Alcaligenaceae; genus Achromobacter; species Achromobacter aegrifaciens. Next base: position 1,191,751 of record NZ_CADIKO010000002.1, on the reverse strand, counting down.
CGTTGACTGCAAGTGCAAGGACATACGGCCTGGCCCTGTCGCAGCGCATCGCTATGGAAGGCTGGAACCAGACATATTGCTGTTTGGTGTTCAAGTCATATGTGAGAATACAGGGCGCAGGCAAGGGCAAGACGATCTTCAAGCTGCTGGACAACCAAAGCTCCGACGCCAGCCCGAAGTGGTTCAACATGATGTCGGCCAACACGGTGGTCGAGTACCCCTATATCGACGGCATTACCTTCGATATCAACGGTCAGAACAACAAGATCAACCCGGGTCGCGGAGCGGGGTTGTTCGACGGTTTCAACTGCGCAGCGTTGATGGTGTCGGGAAGCGTGGCTAGCGTGGGCGTAGATGCCGGCACGCGCTACCTCAATTTCACCAACAATCAGGTCATCAATTCACCGGGCGTCACATGCATAGCCACTGGCCAACGCAATGGCCCCGGCACAGTCATCAAAAACACCGGGTACATCGGCAACTGCGACTTCCTCAACAACGGCTTGGATAGCCAGGACCATTCCAGCATTTTCGCGTTCGGCGACGACATCACTATGCGCGATTGCTGGTTCAAGTTCCCGACACCGTCTACTGGCCGGTTCGGGCCGGTTGTCGCGGTCGAGATGCACGGCTCGAACATTCAGATGATCAACTGCCATGTTGAGAATTATTGTCAGATGGCGTGGTTGGTCCACGGACCCGATGGTATGCGCCGCAACCAGTCTGTTCTCAATTGCACAGGCAAGGTGACGCACAAGGGTATCGGGCTGTTCAGCAGTGCGACCTGGAATGGAGGGCTGTCGGACCTCTTCGTGCTGGGCAACCAGATCGAGATCACAGGCGACCTGATTGTCAATCCGCACCTGATCGGCACTAAGTACGCCTTCTACTTCGCGTCCGGCCACGGCGCGAATGTGTATCGTCTGACCGCGGCCGACAACCTCGGCTATTGCAGCGATACGACGGACAACGCCGGTATGGTTTGGGGAGCTGACACCGACACGATCATGCAAGAGGCGTTCGACATCAATAACCATTTCAGCGGCTTCAGCCGTGGGGTGATCGTAGGCGGTGGCGGTGGCGGTCGCCTGCTGGTGTACAAGCAAGTTGGGTTGTCGGTCCAGAACTGCCGCGCCACTCCAGTTGTCCCCACCGCGAACACGCGAGGACTACTTATCACCGGCATCAATTACACGCTCGATATCTCGAACCCGACCATCGGGTCCGGCGACATTCTGTCTGCGCCTCCCGTCGCAATTGAGATGTCTGGGTCGGCCACGAACCTGCACCTGGAAGGTGTCAGCGCGATGGATTGTCCCGTCGATGTCCTCGACGGAATAACCGTGAGCGGCTATCGCACGGGCACATTCGCACGGCGGTTCAATGCACTACCTGCCCAGTCCACCTGGAAAGCGGGTGACGTTGCCTATCTGGCGGTCCCCTCAGAGGCTGGCGTTGCTGGCAGCAAGGTCATGACCAACGGCTGGCGCCGGATTACCAACGGCGCGGGGAACGTTCTCAATACGGATTGGCTGGAAATGCGGACGCTGACCGGGAACTGATATGCGTCTGGGAATTGGTGTCCGCACGCCGGATCAACATCGGAGGCGACATGCCCCAAAGGATCATCAAGATGCAAACTGAAATCGGCGCCGAAGTCGCCAAGGCCGCGCCACCGGCAACTGTCGTCGTAGCGGGCGCCGCATCAGGCTGGGACTTGAATGCAGCCGTGCTCTGGGCGACGTTGATCTATATCGGATTGCAGGCTGCCTATCTGCTTTGGAAGTGGCGCCGGGACATGCGGCGTGAACGGGAAGAGGTGGAAGCGTGATCCCAGCCGCGCTGAAACGGAAGGTCCTCGCCGCGGCCGCCGGCGGGGCTGTGGCTATTGCTGGCGTGCTGGTTACGCACTTTGAGCCCGGCAAGGTCCGTGGCAAGCCGTACATCGATCCGGTGGGCGTGCTGACGGTCTGCGACGGTCATACCGGCTCAGACATCGATCCGAAGCGGATTTACACCGATGCCGAGTGTGACGCGTGGCGCGATGCGGACTTGGCCACGGCTGACCGCGCGGTGCGTCGGCTCATAACCGTGCCGCTCAACGAATGGCAGCGCGCCGCGCTCATCGACTTCACCTACAACCTGGGCGCGGGCAATTTGGAGCAGTCCACCATGCGGCGCAAGTTCAATGCCGGGGACTACGCCGGCGCCTGCGCGGAGCTTGACCGCTGGGTAAAGGGTAGGGTTGGCGGCAAGCTGATGACGCTGCCCGGCCTGGTTACGCGCAGGGAGGTGGACACGTGGGTCTGCCTTCAATCCTGATCGGCTGGAAGGGCTACGCCGCGGCGGCCCTCGTTGGCGCAACGGTACTGGCTGGCGCCGCTGGCGCCATCGCCTGGTACGGTGTCAGTCAGCGCGCCGCCGGGCGGGCCGAGTGCCAGGAAGCCCATCGCGTGGCCGGCCTGGAGGAATTCAAGGCCGAGGCCGAACGCCTGACCGGCCTGGCCGGCGACCTGCAAGCCCACATCGATCAGCTCGTCGCCACGCGGCCGCAGGTCATCGAGAGGTACACCCGTGAAATTGTCCAGCGCCCTTTGCCTGCTGACTGCGTGCGCGACCCTGGCAGGGTGCGCGCAACCAACGAAGCCATCGACGCGGCCAACGCTGCCCGTCAACCTAAGCGCGCCGTGCCCGCCAGTCCCGCACGTTGATTCGGTGTCCTGGGATGATCTGGCGCTGGCACATACCGCACTGGCGTTCCAGTATGCCGAGTGCGCCGCCCGGCACCAGGCCGTTGTGGACGCCTGGCGGGCGCCTAAGCAGTAGCCGGGACTGCTGCAGTTTGGGCGGCGACCTTCTTTTTGCTGCCCAGCTTCCGCAGGAAGTTCCGGGACGGCCGCTCAATCAAGTAGTAGGAGATTGTGGCCGTGCAGATGGCCAGCGAGATCTTGTCGGCCAGTCGCAGACCCACAATCTCGTTGGACATGACCACGTTCAGTAGGAAGTGCGTCAAGTACAGGGAATAGGAGATCTCGCCCAGGAACACGGAAACCCGGTTCCCGAAAAGGAGACGCCCCAAGCCCTTATCGCACAGCAGCCCGGCGATGATGAGCAGCGCGCCACAGGTCATGATCCACGATTGAAACGGCACCGTGCAGGCGTAGCCGAGGACAGCGATCCCAGCGATTACCATCGCATCCGATACGAGGGTAGGGAGCTTGTTGATGTCCTGGACGACGCGATAGAGAGCAACGCCCGCGATGAATACCGACGTGAACTGGACCAGGAAATTTCCGTGGGACAGGACAATGTTGCTCGTATCGACGCCGGCAGCCTGCAAGAGGCCGATATGCGGCATCTTCATCAGGACCCAGACCATAGCAGCCATGACTGCGGCGGCGAACACCTTGGGCAGCTTGAACAGGATCAGCGCTGCAAACGGGAACCAGATATAGGCGAACATTTCCACGCTGATCGTCCAGGACAGCGCGTTCCATGAAAACTGGTTCACGAAGCCCCAGGCCTGGATCAGGAGCAAATTCAAGCCGAAAGTGAAAGCCGTTTCATTGGGCGTGCGCAGTGGATACCCGGCCTCCATCAAGGCCAGGAAGGCCAGGAGCGTAACCAGATGCAGTGGATAGATCCGGGCCACTCGTTTGTAGAAGTAACTGCCGTAGGTGCCGAGATTGACCGACTTCCGGAACTCCGGATAGACGTGTGCCATCACGAATCCGCTCAGGACTAGGAACACGATTACGCCGGAAAAGCCGTACAGCAGGATCTGCATGAATAGGCCTTCGCCTTTCATGCCGCCTCCCCAGGTGTAGTGCATCAGAACAACCCAAAGCGCGGCGTACCCGCGGACTCCGGTTAGAGCCGGGATGTTTTGTATCATTTTTATTCTCTGTAAGAACGGAATTTGCGAAGGATTGTAGCCGGGTGAGCCAAAATGGTGCGTGTGGTTGTCCTATCTCTTCAGGGGAAAAACCGCTGTGGCGAAATAGGTGCGGTCCTTCGACAGCCTAATTTCATCATCCGCCCCGGGCTCCCTGAGCCAACTTGAGCAGCCGTCGTCCGGGAAGGATGGGGAAATAGGGAATCGCGGATCCCTGCGGCAATAAGGTCTTCTACCTTCATCAGACGTTTCGCCGTGAAAGTGGGTGCAGGTCCAGCAGCCGCCCGGGTTGCGTGAGGGATCTTTGAAGTAGGACATAACTGTACAAACATACAGTGTTTCCGGGGTTTGAGGTGCGACGCTGCTGGGGGAGTTTCGGGGGACTTCTGTAGGCAGTACGGTACAAAACAGTGCAAAATGGGTAATAAGTGCCTGCTGTAAGTTATTGATAAATAAAGAACTACAAAAATTTCATAGGGTCAACACCTAGGCAAAACACCCAAGCGGCGTATAATCTTGCTTTGCGCCCGGAGTTACCCATGCGTCTCGTACAAAAAGCGCTCACCTTCGACGATGTGTTGCTGGTGCCTGCGTATTCCGAGGTCCTGCCTCGCGACACTTCCCTGGCTACGCGCCTCACTCGCAACATCACCCTGAACATCCCGCTCGTGTCCGCCGCCATGGACACCGTGACCGAATCGCGCCTGGCCATCGCCATGGCGCAAGAGGGCGGCATCGGGATCATCCACAAGAATCTGTCGGCTGAAGCCCAGGCCCGCGAGGTCGCCCGCGTCAAGCGCCATGAATTCGGCATCGTGATCGATCCGGTCACGGTCACCCCGCAAATGAAGGTGCGCGACGCCATCGCGTTGCAGCGCCAGCATGGCATCTCGGGCCTGCCGGTGGTCGAAGGACGCAAGCTGGTCGGCATCGTCACCAACCGCGACCTGCGCTTCGAAGAAAACCTGGACCAGCCCCTGCGCAACATCATGACGCCGCAGGAACGCCTGGTCACCATGAAGGAAGGCGCCACGCTGGAAGAGGCGCAGTCCCTGATGCACAAGCACCGCCTGGAGCGCGTGCTGATCGTCAACGACGGCTTTGAACTGCGTGGCCTGGCCACCGTCAAGGACATCGTCAAGAACACCGAACACCCGATGGCCAGCAAGGACGCCCAGGGCCAGCTGCGCGTGGGCGCGGCTGTGGGCGTGGGCGCCGGCACCGAAGAACGCGTGGAAAAGCTGGTTGCGGCTGGCGTCGACGTCCTGATCGTCGACACCGCCCACGGCCATTCCAAGGGCGTGCTGGAAGGCGTGCGCTGGGTCAAGCAGAACTACCCCAAGGTTGAAGTCATCGGCGGCAACATCGCCACCGCCGCCGCCGCGCGCGCGCTGGTCGAGTACGGCGCCGACGGCGTCAAGGTCGGCATCGGCCCGGGCTCCATCTGCACCACCCGCATCGTCGCGGGCGTGGGCGTGCCGCAGATCCATGCCATCTCCGAAGTCGCCAAGGCGCTGGAAGGCACGGGCGTGCCCCTGATCGCCGACGGCGGTATCCGTTATTCGGGCGACGTTGCCAAGGCCCTGGCGGCCGGCGCTTTCGCCTGCATGATGGGCGGCATGTTCGCCGGCACCGAAGAAGCGCCGGGCGAAGTCGTGCTGTTCCAGGGCCGTTCGTACAAGTCCTACCGCGGCATGGGCAGCCTGGGCGCCATGACGGACGGCTCCGCCGACCGTTACTTCCAGGATCCGTCCAACAACGCCGACAAGCTGGTTCCCGAAGGCATCGAAGGCCGCGTCCCCTACAAGGGCAGCGTGCTGGCCATCATTTACCAACTGGTCGGCGGCATCCGCGCCTCGATGGGCTACTGCGGCTGCGCCACCATCGACGACATGCGCACCAAGACGGAATTCGTGGAGATTACCTCCGCGGGCGTGCGCGAGTCCCACGTGCACGACGTACAGATCACCAAGGAAGCGCCCAACTACCGCGCCGACTGATCCGTACAGTCAACTACAATGTCATGCATCGCGCACCGGCAGAACCGCAACATGAATCAGCGGTTCTGCCGGTGTGGTTTTATTTACTGCGGTTTTATTCTTTACCGGTAGAGTCTCCATGCACCAGCGCATCCTCATTCTCGACTACGGTTCGCAAGTCACCCAGCTGATCGCCCGCCGCGTCCGCGAAGCCGGCGTCTACTCCGAAGTGCACCCCGGCGACGTCGACGACGCCTTCGTGCGCGACCAGATGGCGCAAGGCCTGAAGGGCATCATCCTGTCCGGCAGCCACGCTTCCGCCTACGAAGAAGGCTCCATGCGCGTGCCGCATGCGGTGTTCGAACTGGGCGTGCCCGTGCTCGGCATCTGCTACGGCATGCAGTCCATGGCGCAGCAGTTGGGCGGCGTGGTCAGCTATTCCGACCACCGCGAATTCGGCTACGCCGAAGTCCGCGCCCACGGCCACACCAAGCTGCTGGAAGGCCTGGAAGACTTCGCCACCGCCGAAGGCCACGGCATGCTCAAGGTCTGGATGAGCCACGGCGACAAGGTCACCGAGCTGCCCCCGGGCTTCAAGCTGATGGCTTCCACGCCGTCCTGCCCCATCGCCGGCATGGCCGACGAAGATCGCAAGTTCTACGCCGTCCAGTTCCACCCCGAAGTCACGCACACCGTCCAGGGCAAGGCCATGCTGGCCCGCTTCGTCAACGAGATCTGCGGCTGCGAAGGCGACTGGAACATGCCCGACTACGTGGCCGAAGCCGTCGCCCGCATCCGCGAGCAGGTCGGCACGGACGAAGTCATCCTGGGCCTGTCCGGCGGCGTGGACTCCTCGGTCGCCGCAGCGCTGATCCACAAGGCTATCGGCGACCAGCTCACCTGCGTGTTCGTCGACCACGGCCTCTTGCGCCTGGACGAAGGCAAGCAGGTCATGCAGACCTTCGCTGAAAACATGGGCGTGAAGATCATCCACGTCGACGCCACTGCCCAATTCATGGGCAAGCTGGCCGGCGTGGCCGACCCCGAAGCCAAGCGCAAGATCATCGGCCGCGAATTCGTCGAAGTGTTCCAGGAACAGGCGGGCAAGCAGAAGAGCGCCAAGTGGCTGGCCCAGGGCACGATCTACCCCGACGTCATCGAATCCGCGGGCGCCAAGACCGGCAAGGCCACCTCCATCAAGTCGCACCACAACGTGGGCGGCCTGCCGGACACGCTGAACCTGCAACTGCTGGAGCCGCTGCGCGAACTGTTCAAGGACGAAGTCCGCGAACTCGGCGTGGCCCTGGGCCTGCCGCCGCAGATGGTCTACCGCCACCCGTTCCCCGGCCCCGGCCTGGGCGTGCGCATCCTGGGCGAAGTCAAGCATGAATACGCCGAACTGCTGCGCCGCGCCGACGCGATCTTCATCGAAGAGCTGCGCAACACCAAGGACGAGGCCAGCGGCCTGACCTGGTACGAGCTGACCTCACAAGCGTTTGCCGTGTTCCTGCCGGTGAAGTCGGTGGGGGTGATGGGTGATGGGCGTACCTACGAATACGTGGTGGCGCTGCGTGCGGTGCAGACCTTCGACTTCATGACCGCCGATTGGGCGCCGCTGCCGCATCCGCTGCTGGCGCGGGTGTCGTCGCGCATCATCAATGAGGTGCGTGGCATTAATCGCGTTGTTTACGACGTGTCGAGCAAGCCGCCTGCGACCATCGAGTGGGAGTGATCCCGCTGTTGTCGTGCGGTGAATGAAAGAGGCGCTTCGGCGCCTCTTTCTTTTTGAGTCGGGAGATGAAAGCGCTGCCGTCATCCCCTCAATCGCACCAAGAATGCTCCGAGCGCCGTGGCAGTGGACAGCACCGTCACCGCCATCCATCCGAACTGTGCATACAGCAAGGCTGCCAATGCCGACCCGACGGCCATTCCGATGAACATGCCGGTGAACAGCACCGCGTTGAGCCGGCTGCGGGCGTTCGCATCGATACCGTAGATGATGGTTTGGTGCGCGATCAGCGCTGCCTGTATGCCCAGGTCGAAGCCGATGGCGCTGGCGACCAGCAATCCCAGCTGCGCGCCGGGCGCCAGGAACGGGGTCAAACCCATAACGGCGAAGGACACGACGACCAGAGCTGCGCCCAGGCGGGTGACTAGCGCGGCGCCGTGGCGGTCGGCGATGCGTCCGGCGATGGGAGCGGCCATGGCTCCTGCCGCGCCGGCCAGTCCGAAGGCGCCGGCGGCGGCTGCGCCCAGGTTGAAGGGTTCGCCATGCAGCATGACGGCCAGGGTGGACCAGAAGGCGCTGAAGCCGATCGACAGCAGGCCTTGAGCCCAAGTGGCGCGACGTAGTGCGGCATGTTGCTGCCATAGCGCGGCCAGCGATCGCAGCAGCGCAAAGTAGGGCAGTCGCGTGCTGGCCTCGAAGCGCGGGAGTTGGCGGCTTGCGGCCAGGCCCACGAGTGCGATGCTGGCGGCGGCGGCCGCGAACATGGCGCGCCAACCCCAGTTCTCGGCAACGAAGCCGCTGACTACCCGGGACAGCAGGATGCCCAATAGCAGGCCTGTCATCACCGTGCCCACGATCTTGCCGCGGTGCGCGGCTGGCGCCAGCGTTGCGGCTGCCGGCACGATGTCCTGCGCCATTGTCGCGGACAGGCCGACGGCCAGGCTGGCGGCCAGCAGCGTCGCCAGCGTAGGTGACAGCGCCGCCAGCAGCAGCGCGGCAGACAGGATGGCGGCCTTGAGCAGGATGATCCTGCGCCGGTCGTGCCGGTCGCCCAGCGGCGCCAGAAAGAGGATGCCCAGGGCATACCCCAACTGGGTCAGTGTCGGCAGCAGTCCGACCGACTGGGAAGAGGCGCCGATGTCCGGAGCCAGCACGCCCAGCATGGGCTGGCTGTAGTACAGGGATGCGACCGACAGGCCGGCGCTGCCGGCCAGCATGAAGGTCAAGCGTAGTGGCAGCCCCGAGGAGACGGTCGGATCCTGATCCTTGGTGGCGGTAATTTGCGTGGAAGACATGTTGCTATGTTCCGGGGGCTTGGTGGGCGGCCGCCGCAGCGGCCTGTTGAAGGGCTTGCAGGAACGGCGCGAGGGGTTGCGCAGCGCTGACGAGTGAAGCGCCGATGCACAGGGATTTCACGGCGTAGCTCCTTGCGTTGAGGGGAAGGCCAGATTAGTCTTTGCATGGAATTCAATGAATTGGTCTTTATCGCAACGTAGGGTTGCGTTATTTGCAAAGATAACCATGGATAAACTGCAAGCCTTGCGCGTCTTCCTGGACGTGGCCGAGTCAGGAGGATTCTCCAAAACCGCGCGGCGCCTGGGGGTCGCCACGTCTTCCGTCACGCGGCTGATCGATACCTTGGAGGCGTCTCTCGGTACCGCGCTGCTGACCCGGTCGACGCGCCGGGTAACGTTGACCGACGCAGGAGTGACTTACCTGGAGCAGGTGTCCAGGGTTGTGTCGGATCTGGAGGAGGCCGACGGCAGCGTGTCGGACGTTGGCGCGGTCGCGGTCGGACCCTTGCGAGTTTCCTTGCCTGTGACCTTCGCGCGCTTGTGCCTGGGACCCTATATCTCGGGTTTCCTGCGCGAGAATCCGCGCGTGTCACTGGATCTGGTGCTATCCGATGCGTATGTGGACCTGGCGGCGGAACGGATCGATGTCGCCGTCCGCATTGGCACGCCGGACTTGCAGCCGCAATTGATCGTGCGCAAATTGGCCGAGCATCGGCGCTATGTGGTGGCCAGCCACGAATACCTGGAGCGGCACGGCACGCCCACTGCGCCGGAGGAATTGACACAGCACGACTGTCTGCGATTCGCCCACCAGGCCGGGCCGCAGCGCTGGTCGTTTCTTCGGGGCGATGACAAAGTGCAGCATGTGGAGGTGCAGGGGCGTCTGGCCGCCAACAACTCGGACATGCTGCGCGAAGCTGTGCTGGATGGACAGGGCATCGCGTTGCTGGCGGAATGGCTGATCCGGGAAGACGTGCGGGCCGGGCGGCTGCGCCGGTTCTTCGAGGACTACGAGGTCAATCCTCAAGAACAGAGTGTGTGCGTCCATGCGGCGTATCTACCGAATCGCAGGCACTCCAAGAAGGTCCAGGTATTCCTCGATTTTCTCCAGATGCGTCTTGCGACAAGCGCGGCCGGCTGACGTCAAGCCCTGTTGACCCCTGCAGCCTGGGCAATTGTGGGCCTTCTTTCTGGGATGTTATGAACGCAAACCACAGATCTCGCGCAATTGCGCGAGATCCGGCTCCACGCCCAGGCCCGCCGCGTTTCCGAGCTTGGCCTCTCCTTCGATGATGACGCCCAACGCCGGGCTGAGGGCCGCGCGCAGCGGGTTCTCGTTGGCATCGATTTCAAGCATGCCGCCGGCTCGTCCTCGCGCCGCCAGAATGTGCGCCGACGCAAGCTGGCCGACACCCGCGCCAAGGAAATGCGGGCAGTAGCGCAGTCCAGCCTCGTGAATCCTGTCGATGACGGGCAGGCAGCCGGATATGCCGCCCCATTTGGCCAGATCCGGCTGCACGACTTTAAGCGTCCTGCTGTTGATCATGGTCTCGAAGGCATCTGAACCGATGAGGTTCTCCCCGGCTGCCAGGGGGATGTCCGTTTGAGCAGCCAACTGCGCCCATTCCGACAGCGGGCGATCCGCGCGCAGCGGCTCCTCCAGCCAGCGCGGCGCGAACTCGCTGAAGTGGCTGGCCATGCGCTGCGCACCCGCCAGATCCCAGGCCTGATTGGCGTCCAGCATGAGCTCGTTGCCCGAAGGCAGCCGGGCGTGCACCGTTCTGACATTGGCGAGGTCCCGCTCTTCGCCAAAGCCCACCTTGAGCTTGAAAGCGCGATAGCCCTCCGCGTGTTTTGCGAGCACCGTATCTTCGGGGCGGTCAGGGTTGATGCCGCTTGCATAGACGCGGATCACGTCCGAGACGCCGCCCAGGAATTGCCATAGCGGCACGCCCGCCCGGCGCGACAGCATGTCCCACAAGGCCAGGTCGATGCCGGCGATCACCTGCGCGATGGGCCCGGGTTCGCCCGACTGGATGGCGAGCACCGCGGTGCGCGCGCTCATGTGGGCAAACACCGCTTGGGCCGCGGCGTAAGGCTGACCAACGACCAGCGGCGCGACAACGGTTTCAAGCAGACGGGCGCGGTGTTCCGCGCCGCAGCCGGGAAAGTTGCACCAGACCTCGCCCCAGCCCACTGCGCCATCCGTGTCCTCTACCCGCACGAGCAGGGCGGGGCGGTCATGCATGGTGCCGAACGAGGTTTGTACCGGACGCTTGACCGGCCATCGCAGGACGTAGGCCTCGATACGCGTCAGCGTGAATGGTTTGATGGACCAGGCTTGAGTCGTATTAGGGTTTGTCATGGCATGAAGATATTAAGTACTGGTCTATAGTATGTTTAGCACTTAAGGATTGCAACTCAGGTCTAACCCTCTATACACACCATGCGCCTTCCGTCCTTCATCTCGCGCCCGCTGCTCATCGCGGCGCCATGGCTATGCATCCTCTTGCTGTGGCTAGCGGTGCGCGCCAGCGGACTCGTCAGCCCCGCGCTTGTGCCTTCGCCGGCCGCGGTCGTCGAAAAGTTCATCGAGCTCTCCAAGGACCGCCTGTGGCTGGACATCTGGATGTCGGCCCGGCGCGTCTTCACGGGCGTCGCGCTGGGCATCCTGGTGGCAGTGCCTGTGGGTTTTTGCCTGGGCTGGTATCGCGGGCTGCGGGTCTTCATCGATCCCGTCATCAACTTCTTTCGCGCGCTCCCGCCGATCGCGTTGATTCCGCTAGTGATCGTCTATTTCGGCATCGGCGAATCGGCCAAGACCGTCATCCTGTTCTACGCCTCGTTCTTTGCGGGCGTCATCGTGATGTACGAAGGCATCGCCCAGATCAGCCCGATCTTCGTGCGCGTCGCCCGCACGTTGGGCGCCAACGACCTGGAGATCTTCGCCAAAGTCATCGTGCCGCTTACCGTACCGCACATCCTGACGGCCATCCGGGTGGCGCTGGGCGTGGCCTGGGCCACGCTGGTGGCGTCCGAACTCATTGCGGCCCAGCAGGGGCTCGGGGCGCTTATCCAGAATGCATCGTCGTTCTTCCAGCTGGACGTGATCTACGTGGGGATCATCTGCATCGGCCTCATCGCCATGCTGATGGACCTGGCGCTGAGGGCCGTGAGCCGGCGCCTGGTCGCGTGGCAAGACCGCATCGCCTGAGACCGTTCCGGACATACAAGACCATGACCATGAGCACTCAACTGCGCAGCGTGGACACCGCTACGCCTAAGCCTTCCCAGGAACCGGAAGTCAGAATCAGGTTCGATAACGTCACCGTGGACTTTCCCACGGCCACAGGCCCGATGAGGGTGGTGGATGGCGTGACCCTGGACATCCGGGATGGGGAGTTCGTCTCCATCATCGGCCCTTCAGGCTGCGGCAAGACGACCTTGATGAATATCGTCGGCGGTTTTGTGCAACCCACCGCCGGCTCCGTGACGCTGGACGGCCGGCCCGTCACGGCGCCCGGGCCCGACCGCGGCGTGATCTTCCAGGAATACGGCGTGTTTCCGTGGCTGACGGTGCGCGGCAACATCGAGTTCGGCATGAAGCTCGCGGCCAACAAGACGAGCCCGCGGGAGCGCGCCGAGATCTGTCAGCGCTACATGAAGCTGATGGGCCTGAGCGACTTCGCCGATCACTTTCCGAAGCATTTGTCCGGCGGCATGCGGCAGCGGCTGGCGATCGCGCGCGCCTACGCCGTCAAGCCCCAGTTCCTGTTGATGGACGAGCCCTTCGGCGCGCTGGATGCGCAGACCCGGACCGCCATGCAGGACCTGCTGCTCGAAGTGCTGCAGACCGAAGGCAAGACGGTGATGCTGATCACCCACTCGGTGGAGGAAGCCGTCTACCTGTCGTCAAAGATCGTCGTGGTCACCGCCCGGCCTTCAAAGGTCCGGAAGGTGATAGAGGTGCCTTTCGGCTACCCCCGTTCGGAGCGGGTCCACGAGGACCCTCGCTTCGTCGAGTTGAGCCGCGAGATCCGGGAGCTGGTCATGTTCGAGTACGAAGCCCAGGCCCGCCAATCCGTGCGCCCGACGGATTGAGCCAGCGTCAGCAGCCCCACCACAAGGAGACTCCATGAAACTCGACCGCAGAACCCTGCTCAAGGCCGGCATGGCCGCTTCCATCGCAGCAATCGCGGCGCCTGCCATCGGCCAGGCGCGCAAGAAACTGCGCGTAGGCTACTTGCATACGCCCGCCGTCGACGGCCACCTGTGGCTGGGCTTGCAGATGGGCAGCTACGCCAAGCATGGTTTGGAACTGGAGCCCATTGTCTTCACCACGGGGCTGGAGATCTTCCAGGCCATGATAGGCGGCAGCCTGGATGTGCTGGCCACCGGCGCGGTTGTGTCGAACTTTCCAGCGCGCGGGCAGGGCAAGGTTTTTCTTGTGAACGACATCGAGTACGGTACTGCCCAGCTTTGGGTCCGCGACGAGTCGATCAAGACCGTGGCCGATCTGAAGGGCAAGCAGATCTCCACGACCACGGGTACGACCGCCCATGTGTTCCTGGACCGGGCCTTGCGCGCCGCCAAGCTCGATCCGGGCAAGGACGTGCAGATCGTCAACCAGCGCATGGCCGATGCCGTTACCTCGTTCGTGTCCGGCGCGGTCAGCGCGGTTGCGCTCTGGGTTCCGTTTGACACGATCGTCCGGTCCAAGGTGTCCAATGCGCGCATGCTGATCGACGCTTCCGCGTTCTATCCGGAGGCGGCGATCATGGGCGGATGGGCGGCCAGGAACGATTTCTACGAGGCCCAGAAGCCGGCCATCCGCAGCCTCATCGCTGCGTGGGGCGAGGCCAATGACGCAATCGTGAAAACCCCGGACGCCGCGGTGGAGACGCTGCAGAAGACGCAATACAAGGACGTGCCGCTGGCCGAGTTCAAGGCGCAGTTCAAGCAGGCCAAGTATTTCTCCACGGCGGAATGGCGCACCAAGTACGAGGACGGCTCAGTGACACGCTGGCTGCAGCAGGTGACCGATTTCTTCGCGCAGGCCGGGAACATTCCGAATCCGGTTCCCGCTTCGCGCTACTTCGATCCCTCGGCCTATCTGGAGGCGATCAAGGCATGAGCATTCCGGCTGGCGCGGGCTTTGACTACATCGTCGTCGGCGGCGGCTCCGCCGGATGCGTGCTGGCCAACCGGCTCAGCCGCGATCCTGCGGTGCGCGTGCTGCTGCTGGAGGCGGGCGCGGCTGCGCACAATTTCTGGCTCAAGCTGCCGGTGGGCTACTTCAAGACCATTTACGATCCGCGGTTTGCTCGGCTGTTCCCGGTCGAAGCCCAGGCCGAAACCGGCAATCGCGCCATCCTGTGGCCGCGCGGCAAGGCGTTGGGCGGTTCAAGCGTGATCAACGGCTTGTTGTACATCCGTGGTCAGCATGAGGACTACGACGACTGGGCCGATCTGGGCGCAACGGGATGGGCCTATCGGGATGTGCTGCCGTACTTCAAGAAATCCGAGCTCTACGACGGGGGCGAGTCCGAGTATCACGGCGCTTCCGGCGAACTCCGTGTCTCCAACCTGCGCAATGAACATCCTTACACGGCTGCTTGGGTGGAAGCGGCAGTCGAGGCCGGCTGCCGGCGCAATGACGACTTCAACGGCGCCGAATCGGAGGGTGTGGGTCCCTACCAGCTGACGCTGGGCAGCCGTTGGCGTTGCGACGCCGCGACCGCGTTTCTTTATCCGGTCAGGTCGCGTCCGAACCTGGTGATCGAGACCGGCGCCCATGTCACGCGCATCCTGATCGAAGGCGGCCGGGCGCTGGGCGTGGAGTGGGTGCAAGAGGGCCATTTGAAGCGCGCGATGGCGGATGTCGAGGTGGCGCTTGCTGCGGGTGCGCTGCAATCGCCCCAGGTACTGCAGCTTTCGGGCGTGGGCGACGCAGCGCTGCTTGCCAGGCACGGCATCGCCGTCGCCGCTCATTCGCCGGAAGTCGGCCGCAACCTGCAAGATCATTACCAGGCGCGCGTGATCGTCAAGCTTAAACGGCGCATGTCGCTCAACGACGCGGTGCGCAATCCGTTCAGCCTCGCAGGCATGGGGGCGCAGTGGCTGTTCCAGGGCAGGGGACCGCTCACGGTGGGCGCGGGCCAGGTAGGCGGGCTGGCGGCGACCGAGCACGCGGTGGGCGGCCGTGCGGACATACTTTTCAATGTCATGCCGCTATCCGTGGACAAGCCAGGCGACGCGCTGCACCGGTTTTCCGGCTTTTCCGCGTCGGCGACGCAATGCAGGCCCGATTCGCGCGGCACCGTCGAGATCGTGGGCACGGATCCGTTCGCATCGCCGCGCATCGTCTCGAACTACCTGACCGAACCGCGCGATGCGAAGGTCTTGGTCGCGGGCTTGCGCATGTTGCGCGACATCTATGCCCAGCCGTCGTTCCGCGACCTGGTAACCGGAGTTGAGTACCTGCCGGGAAACGATGTCACGACAGCCGCCGCGCTGGAGCAATTCGCGCGCGACAAGGGCGGCACGGTGTTCCATCCTGCCGGCACCTGCCGCATGGGCGGCGACGCCGGGTCGGTGGTCGACGCGCGCTTGCGCGTGCGCGGGGTGGAACGCTTGCGCGTCGTCGACGCTTCGGTCATGCCCCGCATGGTGTCGACGAACACCAACGCCGCCGCGATCATGATCGGCGAGAAGGGCGCCGCGCTGATCCTGGAAGACGCGCGCGGCGCTGCCCGGCCGCAAGCGCGTGATATAGTCGCGGACACTTTGACGCCATGATTCTCGACACCGCCCAAGCCCCTCTCTACGTTCAACTTTCGGATCTGTTCCGGCAGCGGATCCTGAAGGGTGTGTGGAAGAACGGCGAAAAATTGCCCTCGCTCGACGCGCTGGCCGAGGAGTTCCACGTGGCCAAGGTCACGGTGCGCCAGGCAATCGAAAGGCTTACCCGCGACGGACTGCTTTCACCGCAGCGGGGGCGCGGCACCTTCGTGACGGGAGCGCCCCAGGACAACCGTTGGTTCCGTGTCGAGACCACGCTCGAGAACCTGTCCAGCGTCTATCGGGATACGCACCCGACCATACTCAATATCGACGAGTCCACGCGCACGCCGTTGCTGAACGAGTCGGACGGCGTCGCCGCGGAAAAGTACGTGTTCATGCGGCGCATCCATGCCCGCAACGGGCAGCCGTATTGCGTCATCAACATCTACCTGGACGCCGCCATCTTTGCCAAGCACCCTGCGCGCTTTCGCAAAGAGACCGTCATTCCCATTCTGATGGGGATGTCCTCGGTGGATATTGTCTCTGCCCGTCAGGTGCTGACCATCTCGACCGCTGACGTCGAGGTGGCGCGGCATTTGGGCATCAACGTGAACGCGCCCGTGGCGGAAGTCCGGCGCGTATTCACCGGGCCGGACCGCCGCGTCATCTACCTGGGCGAAGTGACGTATCGCGGCGATTTCGTGCGCATGGAAATCGACCTGAAGCCGTGATGGCTGAAAGGCTGCCCGCTGTATCCGCGCAGGCAAGCAGGCCCTTCACGTGTCCCCGGGTTATCGGCTGCCGGCCAGTCCTTCAATAGCGGCGCGGGCGTGGGCAATGAACGCCGCGGTTTCGGCATCGTGCCGTTGCGCCAGGTCGTCTTCTTCTTGTCCCAGATAGATCGCGCGCGCCTTGGCGAGGACGGGGCGGTAGGGCGCTTCCAACCTCTCGAGCAGCCATGCCGCCGCCTGGTCCTTGGATGCGATGCCCCCGGAGACGGCCGTGTACCAGATGCGCGCCAGCGCGAGGATGATGTGCTTTTCATCGCCGGCCCAGTCCTCGGGCGTGTTCCACTGCGCGACAGTGTCCAGTAGCGCCCGCCTCAGGTCTTCGCGGGGGACGGCCTGGAGCAACTGATCGGCCTGCGGCCCCAAGATGGGAATGCTGTGTCCACGGACCTTGGTGAGCAGTATGGCCAGATCGTGGTCCATCATGGGCGGTTCCACGACTCCCGCCATCAGATCGGTCCGCAGCCATTCGCCGAACTGGAGTTCGCGTCTGGCCGGGTGGCGCCAAGGCACGACGTGTTCCAGCGCCAGCACGGTGACTTCGAGCGCGCGCAAATCGGGTGATGAGCCGGGCGGCGCGGAGATCGCCAATAGCGCCGCGGCCAGCGCGCGCAGCACGGCTTCGTCCGGCGGCTGGGTCACGGTAACGAGCAGGTCGATATCGCTATGGGGCTGCAGCCCGCCGTCCACGGCGGAGCCGAACAGATGGATGGCGACGAGGCCAGCGCCCAGATGCCGTTCGATGAGGCTGCTGGCCGCTGCGACCTGGGTGGCGATTGAGGGGGGAACGAGATGAGCCATGCGTCGATAGTAGCGAAGTTTGCTCGCAGCCGGCAGGGCGGCGGCGCGCAGGCCATGATCGCCGCGCCGGCACTGGTACTATGCCGGCGCAAGGCCCAAGTCCGCTGATCCCAACAAGCCCACGACAGGCACCGAGATGAACCGTTTATTGTTCCGAGCAGGCGTCCTGGCCGCAGGCGTCCTGATGGCAACGGCCAGCCAGGCGCAACCGCCTGCGGCCGCGCCCAATATTGGAGGCTGGCGCCAGGTGTCGGATAGCCAGTTCAACCGGCAATTCCATTTCTCGATGCTGCCCGGCGTGGCGGCCATCGGCAGCAACTGGGCGGTGTACGACTCCCGCGCGGGGAAGGTGGTGTGCTGCCTGGTGGTGGAAGGGCCGGAAGTGTCGGAAGAGCAACTGGGCAGCGTCTACGACATTCCGGGCCCCTGGATCACCGATCTGACCAATGGCTGGAACCTGGACGCGGCGCCTTACCGGCCGCGGGTGCAATTGCTGCGCGTGGATGGCGAGTTGCGCGACTACGAGTTCGCCGATGCTGGCGACGGCGTGGGCGGTCTGCTGGTCCCCGACCATGCCGACGCCGTCGCCGCCCGCTCGCTGGAAATCGATGGACAGCGCTACGCGGTGGAGCGCAAGGATTCGACGCTGGCTGATGACGATGGCGGCCTGTACACGTACAGCCTGCGTCCGGCCAAGGGCGGCGCGCCGCTGAAGATCGAGGTTCCCATCGGAACCTATTGAGCCCGGGAGGCGACGACCACCGCATGAGCCAGACCCTGCAAATCGAGGATGCCCCGCTCACCGAGGATGACATCCTGCTGCTGCGCAGATGCTCCCGCGGCAGACTGTTGATGGCCGTGTTCGGCGTCTTCGTGGTGCTGCTGCTGGCGCTTTCCGTGTTGACCTTTGTCGTGCTTGGTCTGTCCGAGTGGCGCGCGCTGGACGTCGGCGTGGGCGCGGTGCTGCTGGCGGGCATTGCGGTGATGGGAGCGCTGGCGGTGTTTTTCGGACGCAAGCTGCTGCGCATGCCGCCAGGCTGGCGCAGCCTCGACCGGGCGCTGAAGGGGCGGCTGGCCAAGCAGATCGTTTCAGGCCGGCTGACGTCATTTGGTCCGGCTTCCTCGACGCCGGGCGTGTGCTACGGATTCGGCGAGCAGCGCGTGGACGCCGCCCTGCCGTTCTGGAACGAGATCGCCAGCGACACTCGTAGCGGACACGGGCCCGCGACGGCCGTGGGTCTGACAAATCTGCCCGTGCGCCTGCACCTGCTGACCTTGCAGCCAGACTCGCCTCCCGTGCTGTTGCGGGTGGAGTACCCCATGAGCGCGGAATCCCTGGTCGCTGTCGAGGAAATCAGCGATGCCGACCGTGCGGCCGTGCGCAGGGAAGAGTTGGACGCGCGCAAGTTCATGCTGATCTTTGCCCTTGTGCCGCTGGTGGGGGGGCTGTTTCTGCCGCCGCTGCTGTTCGTCGCAGCGATCTTTGCAATCCTGGGAATGCTGTTTGGCATGCGCAGCCGCAAACTGCAGCGGGGGCTGTACAAACATGGCGTGCGGGGCGTGGTCGAAGAGGCCGTGGTCTATCGATTGCGCAGCCCCAACTCCTCGATCGTCTCGCTGGTCCACAACTACCGCATCGGCGGCGTGATGTATCGGGTCGAATACCTGGGCGACGTGGTTGAACCGGGCAGGCGCGTCGAGTTCGAGTTCCTGGATGGCGGCCTGAAGGGGCAGACTGCGCTGTTCTTCCGCGTGGACGGCGAGCCTGCGTAGGCGTCAATGAATCGGCGGAACCGCCATCAGTGGATCCCGCCAAGCAAAAGGAGAGTTGCATGTCCGTACCCATAGACGTGTCCGGCGATCCCGCGGGCTCGGTGAGCGAGGCAGGGCATTATCAGGTGAGCCTGACCGCGGCGGGCAGCCACGTCTTTGCACGCGAAGCAGGGCGCGGCAATCTGATCATCGGCCCGGCCAGCATGGGCAAGAAGGCTGATCTGCACGTGGCTGGCGACGAGGCCATCAACTGGGCTGCATTTGAACCGTTCTCCACGCCTGCCGGCTCGCCGTGGCCGCGGCATATCGATTATTACGGCAACGACAGCGGTTTTTTCGGCTGGTCGCAGGGCCGCGAAATCGAGCAGTTCAGCTGGGCGCCGGCATACTCAGGCAGGCGCGCCATCGACGCGGGCGCGGCAAGAATCCAGACGCTGCGCATCCGGCTGGACCAGGTGTCGGGGCATCTTGAAGCCAGGTTGCCTCAGGTCCGTGACCTGGAGTTGTTTGGCGACCTGACGCACATTGCCGTGGCGGGCGAACTGCCCGATATGTTGTCGCTGCGGCCGGCGCTGGGGCGCCGGACTGGCGTGGCGCCTTACGCCTTGCCCGATCTCGGCCCGCTGCGGGGCGTGCGCGCGCTGGCGCTGCATGGCGCGCCGCTGGGGCAGCCCATTTCGCTGCAGGGAATCGATCGCTTTCCGGAGTTGGAGAGCCTGTCGCTCTGGGGCGGCTTCAGCGGTTGGGAGGCGCTTGCCCGCCTGCCGCGCCTGACAAGTCTGGAGATCCGATTCACGCCCGATCTGGATGGCTTGCCGGAACTGGCCAGTTGGCCCGCGCTGGACAGGTTCATCGCCTACAACGTCGACGAAGCCGCGGGCAAGCGCTTGAAGGCGCAGATGAAGGCAAGGGAGAAGGTCCGCGCATGGGGCGGTTACAACTCCGTCTCCCAGCTGCGCAAGCGGGAGTGGTGGCAAAGCGAATACGGCCGGCCTTTCTCGGGCTGGAACAGCCGCATGGCGAAGTCGGCGAATACGGCCTACGACACGGCCCGGTCGGCGCTGGAAAGCGCAAGCAATACCGTTGAGGTCCAAGCCGCAATCTCTGTCTTTACCCGCCACTTCAACGGCATGAAAGGGATCGAGACCAGCGAGCGCGAAGACATAGGCGAGGCGGTGTGGCAGTTCAGCCAGCTTGCCCAGGTCGAACGGCTGGGAGTAAGCGAAGCGCAGACGCAGCGCTGGTTCGACGAGGCCAGGGATTACTGAGGCGTTGCTTACCCGTGGTCAAGGCCGCAGGCGATACCTTCTATGGCGGCTACGCGGGCTACTTCATGGATCCGGACGGGCATTTGTGGGAAGTGGTCTACAACCCTCGGATGCTGCCTTAGGAATAGACGCGTAGCGCTCTGTTACGGTGACAAAGGGGCGCTTCCTTTAAGCTCCGCGAGTCTCAATTCTGATGGAGCTGGCGCATGTTCAAGCCCTTGATTTCCGTGGCGTCGATGGTTGCATTGTTGGGAATGGGCGGCATGGCCCGGGCCCAGGATCTGGTCCTGCCTTCCATTCCCGAAGCGACGGATGCGATCGTCGACATGCTGGCGGACACGGGCATGCCCCGGCCGTCCAAGGTCAAGCTCGGAACCTGCATCCCGGCGGTGGAGGCCACGTATCCGGGCCAGGTCGCCTGCACGGTCGCGGTGACCCTGGGGGCCGCGGTCAGCGAGAACCAGATGGATTTCTACAAGCAGGACGGCAAGTGGAAAGCGCAGCCCAGCGTTTCCCAGGATAAGCTGCCGTTTCCTGATCCCAAGCTGGATTGAGAACGACCTCCGGCCTGGCGACGGCCACAGGCACTTCAACCCGGGCGCCGCAGGTGCGACTGTTTACGCCTGCCGGCTCATGATGCTCAAGGCCACCGCTTCGGCGATCTTGATGCCGTCCACGCCCGCCGACAGGATGCCGCCGGCGTAGCCCGCGCCTTCACCCGCCGGGAACAGTCCCTGGGTGTTGAGGCTCTGCAAGGTTTCGTTGTCGCGCTTGATGCGGATGGGCGATGAGGTGCGGGTTTCGACGCCGGTCAGCACCGCGTCGTGCATGCCGAAACCCTTGATGGTCTTGTCGAAGACGGGCAGCGCCTCGCGGATGGCGGTGATGGCGAATTCGGGGAGCGCGGTGGCCAGGTCGGTCAGGTGCACGCCCGGCGTGTATGACGGCAGCACGGAGCCGAATTCGGTCGATGCCTTGCCGGCGATGAAGTCGCCGACCAACTGGCTTGGCGCGCTGTAGTTGCGGCCGCCCAGCTCAAAGGCCTGGGATTCCCATTTGCGCTGGAAGTCCACGCCCGCCAGCACATGTTCGGGATAATCGACCTCGGGCGAGATCCCGACCACGATGCCCGCGTTGGCATTGCGCTCGTTGCGGGAGTACTGGCTCATGCCGTTGGTGACGACACGGTCGGGTTCGGAGGTGGCTGCCACCACCGTGCCGCCGGGGCACATGCAAAAGCTGTAGACCGAGCGTCCGTTGCTGGCATGGTGCACCAGCTTGTAGTCCGCCGCGCCCAGGATTGGGTGGCCGGCGTTGGGACCGAAGCGCGCGCGGTCGATCAGCGACTGCGGATGTTCGATG
Source organism: Achromobacter aegrifaciens (assembly GCF_902859965.1). Classification (NCBI taxonomy): domain Bacteria; kingdom Pseudomonadati; phylum Pseudomonadota; class Betaproteobacteria; order Burkholderiales; family Alcaligenaceae; genus Achromobacter; species Achromobacter aegrifaciens. The sequence continues at coordinate 1,170,078 of NZ_CADIKO010000002.1, read as the reverse complement.
CGGAAGCCGATAGAGAAGGGCTTGGCTTCCATGAACACGCCCTGGTCGCGCAGCATCTGGAAGGTGTCGCGCGCGCTGTGGCCGATGGCCAGCACGACGTGGTCGGCCTCGATGTGCTCGCCGCCGGCCAGGGTCACGCCGGTGACGCGGCCGTTTTCCCGATGCAGCGTCTCCACCCTGCTGGAGAAGCGGACTTCGCCGCCCAGCTTTGTGATGGTGTCGCGCATGACTTCCACCATGCCGACCAGGCGGAACGTGCCGATGTGCGGCTTGCTGACGTACAGGATTTCTTCGGGCGCGCCAGCCAGCACGAATTCCTTGAGCACTTTTTCGCCGTAGTGCTTGGGGTCCTTGATCTGGCTGTACAGCTTGCCGTCGGAGAAGGTGCCGGCGCCGCCTTCGCCGAACTGGACGTTCGAATCGGGGTTCAGGATGCGCTTGCGCCACAGGCCCCAGGTGTCCTTGGTGCGTTCGCGCACGGCCTTGCCGCGCTCCAGGATGATGGGTTTGAAGCCCATCTGCGCCAGGACCAGCCCGGCGAACAGGCCACAGGGGCCGGTGCCGATGACAATGGGGCGCTTGGCTAGGTTGGCGGGCGCCTGGGCGACGAACTTGTATTCGGTGTCGGGAGTGGGCTTGACGTTGCGGTCGTCGTGAAAGCGCTTGAGCAGCGCCGCTTCGTTTTCGACGTCGACGTCCAGCGTGTAGATCAGCAGGATGTTGTGCTTCTTGCGCGCGTCATAGCTGCGGGAGGCAACGGTATGGCCGCGCAGATCGCTGGCCGCTACACCCAGTTTCTTGAGAATCGCGGCGGGCAATTCTTCGGGCGCGTGATTCAACGGCAGCTTGATTTCAGACAGTCGCAACATCTTTGGTCCAGATAAATGGGCGAGCACAACGTCGCCAAACGCGAATTGTACTGGACCGCAGGCAGGGGGCCGCGGGGTATCTGGCGCCGGTCAGGGGCCGGGAGGGCTGGTCCGCGCGTCGCGCCGCACTGCCTGGGGCGGCATGCCGAACCCGCGCAGAAAAGCCTCGCGCAGGTGGCGGCGGTCGCGAAAACCGGTTTCCCTGGCCACGACTTCCAGCGGATGCCGGCTGCTTTCTATCATCAGCCGGGCAGCTTCCAGCCGCAGCCCCTCGATGGCCTTGGCGGGCGACTGGCCGGTCTCGGCCGTGAATACGCGGCTGAACTGGCGCGGGCTCAGGCTGGCGGCCTGGGCCAGATCCTCCACGCTCAAGGGGCGGGCGAGGTTGCGGCGGGCATGTTCCAGCGCCTGCTGGATGCGGTCGGACTTGGGCGCGAGCCTGAGCATTTCCGAGTGCTGCGACTGGCCGCCCGAGCGGCGCTGATGCATGACCAGCCGGTGCGCCACCGCGCGCGCGATATCCGCGCCCAGGTCTTTTTCCACCAGCGCCAAGGCCAGGTCCATTTCCGCGGTCATGCCGGCGGAGGTCCAGACCGTCCCGTCGGCGATGTAGATGCGGTCGGCCTCGACCCGCGCGCGCGGATGGCGCTGCTGCAAGGCGTCGGCCCAGTACCAGTGCGTGGTGGCGCGCCGGTCGTCCAGCAGGCCGGCGTCGGCCAGCAGGAACGCGCCGGTGCACAGGCCGGCGACGCGGCGCGAGCGGGGCGCGAGTTTTTCCAGCAGCCGGGGGAGTTCGGGCGCGACGGGCCTGGACAGGGGCGAAAGCACGCCGGCCACCAGCCAGGTGTCGGCCTGGCTGCGGACGGTGAGCGGACGGGCCTGTACCGTCAGGCCAGCCGAGGCGCGCACCGCGCCATCCAGGGCGTAGCTCTCCATAGCGTAGAAGGGCTCGCGCGCCACCACATTGGCGAGTTCGAACACGGCCTGCGTGCCCAGGCCGATGATCTGGAAGCCTTCGGGAAGTATGTAACCGATGCGGTGCATGGGAGCGTCCTTGCGGGCTATGGCCCCGCGTATGTCCTGCGTCAATGTCCTTATTTATGACTATATACGTCATTTACGCCATGGGCTGCAAGCCGCAATATGGCTTCCATCGCAATCACCCCTACGGAGTCTCACCATGGCACAAACCCAACCCGGCACTGCCCTCGTTACGGGCGCATCCAGCGGCATCGGCGCGCTGTACGCGGAAAAGCTCGCGCAGCAGGGCTACGACCTGATCCTGGTCGCGCGCAACCGCGAACGCCTGAACGCGCTGGCCAGCGTCATCAGCACCCGCAGCGGCCGCGCGGTGGAGGTATTGGCGGCGGACCTGGGCGACCGCGCGTCGCTGGCCCGCGTCGAAGAGCAGCTGCGCCAGGACGCCAGCATTACCTTGCTGGTGAACAACGCCGGCATCGGCACGCATACGCCGCTGCTGCAAAGCGACGTGGAGCAGATGACGCGCATGGTCGACCTGAACGTCACCGCGCCGATGCGGCTGACCTATGCGGCGGTTCCGGGCTTTGTCGCGCGAGGCCGGGGCGCCATCATCAATATCGCTTCCGTCGTGGCGCTTGCGCCCGAAGTCCTTAATGGCGTCTATGGCGGCAGCAAGGCATTCGTGCTGGCGTTCAGCCAGTCGCTGCAACACGAGCTGGCCGGGACTGGCGTGCAGGTCCAGGCTGTGCTGCCCGGCGCCACGGCCACGGACTTCTGGGCCATCGGCGGGCGGCCGGTGGAAACATTGGACCAGCGCATCGTGATGCGCGCCGAAGACCTGGTCGACGCCGCCTTGCTGGGCTTCGCGCGCGGCGAGAAGGTCACCATTCCCTCGCTGCATGCTGGCGAGGAATGGGACGCCTACGAGGCCGCGCGCCTGGCCATGGCGCCCCATCTGTCCAGCAGCGCCGTTGCACAACGCTACACGGCCGCGGTCTGAACCATGGACACCGCCATCTCCGCTGCGGCGCCGGGCAGTGCGGCGCCTGCGCGCCTGACCGGGCGCCTGCTGGCCGTGCTTGCCGGCATGGCGGCCTTGGGCGCGCTGTCCACCAACATTATCCTGCCGGCGTTTCCCAGCATGGCATCCGAACTGGGCGTGGACGCCCGCGATATGGGACTGGTGCTGTCGAGCTTTTTCCTGGCCTTCGCCATCGGGCAATTGTTCGTCGGGCCGCTGTCGGACCGCTGGGGACGGCGCGCTCCGGTGGTGGGTGGACTGGTCCTGTTCATCGCTGGCAGCCTGGTCTGCGTGTGGGCGTCGACCTTGCCGCTGCTGGTGGCGGGCAGGGTGGTGCAGGCGCTGGGCGTATGCGCGGCCTCGGTGCTGTCGCGGGCCATCGCGCGCGACCTGTTCGAAGGCGAAGCGCTGTCGCGCACCCTGGCCTTGACCATGGTGGCCATGGCTGCCGCGCCGGGCTTTTCGCCTCTGCTGGGCAGCGCGATGGAGTACGGGCCGGGCTGGCGCGCGAGCTTTGCGCTGGTCGCGGTGCTGGGGCTTGTTCTGGCGCTGGCCTATGTGGCGACGGTGGGGGAGACGCATCCGGCCGACCGGCGCGCTGCGGCGACGCCCGCTGCCGTGCTGCGCGGCTATGCGGACTTGGCGCGGGATGTCCGGTTCATCGGTCCGGCGTCTGCCGTGAGCGTGGTCATCGGCGGCCTGTATGCCATTTTTGCAGCCACGCCAGCCATGCTCATGGGGCGCCTCGGTCTGAGCGCGCTGCAGTTGGGATTGTTCTTCGCCTGCACGGTGTTTGTGGTGTTCGCCGCCGGCATGCTGGCGCCGCGCCTGGCTCACCGCTTTGGCGCGGCCAGGGTGGCGCGATCCGGCTGCGCGGTGGCGCTGGCGGGCGCGCTGACCTTGCTGGCGGGCGGCGAAGATAGCGGCCTGTCGCAGTTCACGGCCGCCGTGGCGCTGTATCTGTTCGGCATGGGACTGGTCAATCCGCTGGGCACTGCGCTGGCGCTGGGACCCTTCAGCCGGCAGGCCGGGCTGGCGTCCGCGCTGCTGGGCGGCCTGCAGATGGCTTGCGCGGGTGGCATGACGGCGTTGGCCAGCCTGGCGGGCGGCAGCCCCACGCTGATATTGGGCGGGGTGTTGGCTGGCGCTTCTGTGCTTGCGTGCGCTGCGTTGATGGCGGGCAAGCGCCAGCGGTAGTACTTTCCTGATTCTCGACAACCTGTACAAAGGACAAACGCAATGCTGCGCTCACCCGAAACCATAGAAAGTCTCTTCGAACGGCAACGCGGCACGTTGCCTGACACCTTCGGCGTGCGGCCGCTGTCAATCGAGGAAGGGCGCATGTCCATGGAAATGACGGTGGCGCCGTGGATGATGGCGCCCAACGGTTATCTGCACGCAGCCTCGCAGGTGATGCTGGCCGATACCTGCGCCGGTTACGCCACCCTGGCGCATCTGCCCGAAGGGGCCAAGGGCTTCACCACGCTGGAGCTGAAATCGAACTTCCTGGGCACCGCCCGGGAAGGCGTGCTGACCGTAGAGGCGGTGGCGGAGCACATGGGGCGCACGACCCAGGTCTGGTCGGCGACCGTGGTCGACGCAAGCGGCCGCAAGCTGTCGCTGTTCCGTTGTTCGCAGATCATCCTTTGGTGAGCGCGCGGCCCGGTGATGGGCCGCGATGGTAGAACCCGCAAGCCATTCCAGCCTTTTCGTCCGTTTCTCAGACGGATTCCGCCTTGGTTCCCGCGAGCGCCCTCGATAAGCTGCAACGTCGGCTTTCAGGGCCGGCGGCCACGGCGCAAAGAACGCCGTTCGTTCACGACGCCCGGCGCTGTTGGCATCCCCTGAAGCTGTGGCTTGGTTGTCTATTGACAACCTATTCTTATGTCTTCATACTGGATACCAATGATGGCTCGTCCGTCCCATCCCAAAAAAGAGGTCGAGGCAGCACTGCACCATGCCGAAGAATGCGGCTGGCGTGTGGAAGTTGGCGGTAGCCACGCATGGGGGCGGATCTATTGCCCCAGCAATCTGGCGGACTGCCGCTGCGGCGAATTCTGCATCACCAGCATCTGGAGCACCCCGAAGAACCCCGGCAATCATGCGCGCGCCTTGCTGCGCGTCGTAAATAACTGTACTGCGCACCGCCACTTGCCTAGGGCTGACGGCGGCGCATGGGAGTAGTGCGATGGAATACACCTTCACCTTGAAGTACCAGCTTGCCGACGGCGACCATGACATGGATGCGTTGGTCGAACGCCTGGGTGCGGCCGGTTGCGACGATGCTCTGGTCGGCACCGGGCTGCCGGGACGCATCGCGCTGGAGTTCACCCGCGAGGCTGAAAGCGCGGAATCCGCCGTGCGCTCGGCGCTGGCAGACGTCAGGCGCGCGGTTCCAACCGCCAAGCTGATCGAGGCCGCACCCGATCTGGTGGGCCTGACCGATGTGGCCGAGATCGTCGGCGTCTCGCGCCAGAACATGCGCAAACTGATGCTGGCGTATCCAGACAGCTTTCCGCTGCCGGTCCATGAGGGCAGTACCTCGATCTGGCACCTGGTGGACGTGCTGGCCTGGTTGCAGGCCAAGGGCGGCTATCCGCAGGTCGAACAAGTCATGGACGTGGCGCGTGTGGCCTTGCAGGTCAATGCGGCAAAGGAAGGGCAGCGCGTTTCGCGTTCTGCCTCCAAGGCACTGGAAGCGCTGGTGGGATGACGGTCCTGCGCATTTTGAGAGCGCTTGCCCGCGCCAGCGTCCCGATCTCGTCCAGGATTTGCAAGGCGGGCCCCGGCAATATTCCTTCGCGCCGGCGATGCGCATGAAAAACATGCGCTCATGGCCCAACCCGTTCAGTCGATCGGATAGGCCTCGCCCTCCAGGCCATAGCGGGTGAAGAACTGCCCGAACGACGGCATGGCGGCGATATCCATTGTGAGTCCTGCGGTGTCCAGCACCAGGGTGGCGACGGTGGCCGAGCGTCCGCCCGTCAGCGTGCCGCGCGGCGGGCGGCAGACGGAATAGGGCGTGGCCCAGTCGTCCGCCAGGGCGCGCCGCACGTCTATCACCGTGATCCGGGGGCCGCAGGCGTCCAGCAACTGGCGCACGCGCCAGGCCCGGTAATAGGTGTCCACGGCATTCTTCAGGCCCGCTTCGCGCAGCTTGCCCAGCGCGACTTCGCTCATGAAATGGTTGGAATGGGTCAAGAGGCCGTCCTGCGGCAGCAAGGTGAAGCTCTCGTCGGGCGCGCATTCGAAGTCGATCACCCAGCCGTTCTGGCTGACGATCATGTTGCTGGAGCAGGCCTTGGGCGTGGCGGCGATCAGCTGCATGGCGATGGCGACGTGCTGCTGGCAGAGCACAGCGCGCCGCACGCTGCTCAGCGGCACGCCGGACTGCGTGTAGTCGCGGTCGCTGCTGAGATAGTTGCCGGTCAGGCCGATGCCGGCCGAGTTGAAGCCGTGCCGCGCCAGGCCGCCGGCCTCCACCAGCGTCAGGAAGGTGACGCCGCTTTCCAGGGTGGCGCGCAGCACGATGGTGCTGTCGCAGGCGTCGGGTTCCCAGTCCCAGTTGTGCGCATGGATCAGCGTGCCTGTCGCGCTGCGCCCGGGCATGACCAGGGCGGCGGTGCATTCGCCCTCGGCGGGGTCCAGGTTGCCCATCTTGGCCAGCAGCCGCGCCTTGGCGATGACTTCGGTGCGGGCGTTGATCAGGGCTACGTCGTCGAAGGCGCAGCCCGCGCCTTGCGCGATGCCGCGCATTTCTTCGGTATGCGCGGGGTCGAACTTCTGGATCTGGTCTGCGAACTCCTTGATCAGGGCAGCCTGGGCGGCCATGGAAGTGCCGATCTTGTCGAGTTCGCCGCGATAGTGCCGCGCGCTGCGGGCAATGCGTTCGGGCACGGCGCGGCCGTACTGCACGCCGCGTTCAAAGGGGGCGCCGGAGATCGAGACTAGGGGAAACGGGGCGTATTTCATGGGAGCATCAAATGGGGGAGACGGATGTTCAGGAGGCGGTGTGGCCGGTCAGGTCCAGCAGCAGGGCATCGCCGTCGGCGTGCAGGTCCGCGCCCAGCGCGGCGGATGCGCGGATCAGCAGGTCGCGTTCTTGGGCCACGTCGGACGCGGGCAGGAATACGGTCTGGTTGGCGTCGTTGCGCTGCACGAAACGGAACTGCATGGCGGCGGGGCGCTTGTCGCGGATGTCGACGCGAACCGTCATGCCGGTCCACTCCGTATGCGCGTCCGCCTGGTGGGCGACCTGGAAGGAGAAATTGCCGCTGCCATAAAGAATGGGCCTGCCGCGATGCAGTTCGATCGGCAGGATCATGTGGGGGCCATGTCCCAGCACGATGTCGGCGCCGGCCTCGACGGCCGCATGCGCGTACTCGCGCTGGTACTGCAGCACCTCGCGCCGGTAGCCCCAGTGCAGCGAGGCGATCACGACGTCCGCCTGTTCCCGCAGCGCCGCCACGTCGGCCCGGAATTGCGCGAGCGACTCCGGATCGGCCCAGGTCAGCACTTCGGGCGGCACGCCGGGGCGCGTGCGCGCCGCCTGCATTTCCAGCCGCGGCCGGTAGGCGGTATGGCCGCGGATGATGGCGACGCCGGCATGGTGCGCGGTGGCTTCATGGTTGTCCGGCCAGTACACGGCGGTGCGCTGCAGGAAGCCGTAGCGCACGCCGTCGCGTACCTCGATCAGCGGAGCGCGGGCGGCACTGGCGTTCGCACCGGCGCCCACGCTGGACAGGGAAGCGTTCCGCAAGGCCGCCAGCGAGGACAGCACCGCTTCATGGCCGATGTTGACATTGTTGGCGTTGCCCACCGCCTGCAGGCCGGCGTCGCGCAGGACCTGCGCGTGGCGGGGGGAGGTATAGAAGCCGCGCCGCTCCTGGGCGTGCTCGGGCAGGTCGTACAGGCAGCATTCCAGGTTGGCGAACACCAGGTCCGCTTGCCGCAGCGGCTGGCTGACGCGGTCGAACAGGCCGCTGGCGTCATCCACACCCTTGAGGTTGATGTCGCCCAGCAGATACAGGGTTTGATTCATGGTGGCGTTCCTAGTCGGCCTTCGAGACTTCCCAGAGCAGCGGCGCGCCGAAGATCGACGATTCGAAGCCCTGGACGTTCTTGCGGTATGCGCCCGTGCTCAAGGTATTGAACAGGGGAATGATGGGGACCTGCTCCAGCATCAGCCGGTGCAGTTGATCCAGCAAGGCCTGCCGTTCGGCGGGCGCCGTGGCGTTGGTGGCCTTTTCCAGCAGCGCGCGGGCAGCGGGGTCGTCCCACAGCTTGCGCGGCTGGGAACTCTTGTCGCCGGTGACGGCCTCGAAGTTCAGGGCGGGGTCCATGCGGCTGGAGTACGAGAACGACATCATCTGGTAATTGCCTTTCTGCCACTTGTCCTGCTGGGCGCCCCATTCCAGCACCTCGATGTCGGCGTTGATGCCGGCCTGCTGCAGCATCGCCTGTGTGATCACGGCCGCGTCGTAGTTCGGCAGATTGCGCTTGTTGGTCGAAATGACGATTTTCTCGCCCTTGTAGCCGGCCTTGGCGAGCAGCGCCTTGGCGCGCGCCAGGTCGTAGACGTAGCCCTGCTTTTCGGCTTCGCCATAGTAGGGCGAAGCTACGGGGACGAGCGAGTTGTTGGGCTCGGTCAGGCCGTAGGTCACGCCGGCCACCAGTTCCTTGTAGTTCAGCGCCGCGGCGATGGCCTGGCGCAGATAGGGATTGGACAGCAGCTTGTCGCGCGTCTGGATCGTCAGCGTGGAAGGCGCCAACTGGGGCGAGACATTGGTGCTGATGGCCTTGTTCTGCGCCAATTCAGCGACCTCGGAATACGGCACCTTGGACATCACGTCGATAGCCCCGCTGGCCAGGGCGGTCTTGGCCGTCGCCGGGTCGGAGATCACGACAAAGCGCACTTCGTCGACCAGCGGGCGCTTGGAACCCACATAGCCGTCGGGCTTGCCCGGCCGGTTGGCGTAGTTCTCGAAGCGCGTCAGGCTCACGTATTCGCGACGGCGCCACTCCGCGAAGCGGAACGGGCCGGTGCCGATGGGCTTGTCCCAGGTGCCGTCGGGCTTGACGGAGTCGCGATGGGTGATGGCCGTCATGCCGCAATCGCTGCGCGCCAGCGAATCGAGAAACAGCGGCGCGGCCCGGTCCAGCTTGAACACGACGGTGGCGGGATCGGTGGCGGCGGCGCTTTCCACTTTCAGGCCGATGCGACCATCGAAGTCGGTCAGGCAGCGCCAGCCCGTCTTGGGATCCATGTAGCGGTTCCAGCTCCAGACCACGTCGTCCGCGGTCAGGGGCGCGCCGTTGTGGAAGGTCACGCCCTGGCGCAGGTGGAAGGTGTAGGTCTTGCCGTCTTCGGATACGTCGATCTTCTCGGCCAGCAAGGGGGCGGGTTGGCCCTTCGCGTTGTAGCCGACCAGTCCTTCAACCACGTGCAGGATCACCCCATCGGTATTGGCGTCGCGGTTGACGCCCGGATCGCTGCTGCGGATGTCCGCGTCCTGATGGGCGCGCAGCACGGTGGCGCTCAGGGCCGGCGCGGCGGCCGTCAGGAGGGCGGCCAGGGCGGTGTACGCATACAGAGGTCGTTTCATGATGGGTCCTTGTTGTGAGCGGTTTGCAGCCGGAAGACGTTCAGAAGGAAGGGGAGGATCCGCGTTCCACCGTATAGCGGGCGTAGGTGGCGCCCTGCCAGGGCATGCGCGCGACCTCCAGCACGCCAGCCGCGGGTTCCATGATCAGCGCCGCGGTGGTGCAGGATGCATAGCCCTGGGCGCTGACGCGCCCCGGCCGGCAGACGGAAAAAGGAGTGGCGTGGGTATCGGCGAAGGCGGCCTTCAGGTCCTGCACGCCGAGCTTGTTGCCCGCGGCGGACAGGCGCTGGCGCACGCGCTGGTCGCGGTAGAGGCTTTCCGGCGAGCTGGCGATGCCCGTCTCTTTCAGCTTGCCCAGCGCCACTGGGCTGGTCCAATGGTTGGCGTGGACCAGCAGGCCGTCCTCGGGATAGACCAGGAAGGTCTCGTCGGGCGCGCATTCCAGGCTCAGTGCCAGGCCCAGTTGCGTGCCCAGGATCAGGTTGCACGAACATGCTTTAGGCGTGCCGGTGACGATCTGCAGGGCCAGCGCGTAGTGCTCTTGTTCCAGGGCCTTGCGGCGCACCAGCGGCAGGGGCACGCCGTCCTGCTGGTAGTCGCGGCTGGAGGACATGCCGTTGCCGTTCAGGGTCAACCCGGCCGAGTTCATGCCATAGCGCGCCAGGCCGCCGGCTTCAACGAAGGTAAGCACGTCGGGGCCGTCGTCGCGCAGCACGCGCAGGATGATGATGGTGTCGGCGCAGTCCTGGCGGTTGTCCCAGTTCTGGCCTTGCAGGAAACTGCCGTTGGCGCTGCGGGCAGGCAGGATGGCAGCGCCGGTGCATTCGTCGCTTGCCACCGCGGCAGAACCGACCAGCTGCGCGCGCCGGGCCAGGGCCACGATCTCGGTGCGGGCGTTGATCATCAGCACGTCTTCGAAGGAAACGCCGGCGCCCTCGGCGATGCCGCGCATCTCGTCCAGGTAGGCAGGCTCGAAATCCTCGACGGCGCGCGAGAAGTTCGCGATGAGCCGGCGCAGGTCCGCGGGCGAGTACCGCAGCTCTTGCAGCGCACGGGCGTAGATCCCGGCGCTGCGCCGCACGCGCGCGACGGCCAGGCGTCCGTGCTGCAGTCCGCGCTGGTAAGGCGTGCCGGCCACCTCGACCAGCGGAAAGTAGGCTTGCGCTTCCATGTCTGTTCCTATGCCTGCGGGGCTGCGGGCGTCATTGGTCGAACCGCCATTTCAGGCGTACGCCGCCGCTGTCGTTGGCCTCCAGGGCCGGAATGGCCGACAGCAGCTTGCGCGTGTAGGGATGCTGGGGCGCGTCGAAGATCTGGTCGCGCAGGCCCTGTTCGACGATCTGGCCGTCCTGCATCACGACCACGCGGTCTGCCACCTGCTCGACCACGCCCAGGTCGTGGCTGATGAACAGACAGGAAAAGCCGTGGCGTTGCTGCAATTCGGCAAACAGCTTGAGCACCTGCGCACGCACGGTCACGTCCAGCGCCGAGACCGGCTCGTCCGCGATCACGAAGGCGGGGCGCCGTACGATGGCGCGGGCTATCGCCACGCGCTGGCGCTGGCCGCCCGACAATTCATGCGGGTAGCGCCTGGCGTACTCCGGGCCCAGCCCGACCTCGGTCAGCACGGTCTGGACGCGTTCGGCCTTCTGCGCCGCCGTCATGCCGTCCACCTGGCGCAAGCCTTCGGCCGTGAGCTCGCCGACCGTCATGCGCGGATTCAAGGAGGAATAGGGATCCTGGAACACCATCTGGCAGTTGAGGCGGTAGTCGTTCCAGGCGGCGCCCGTCTGCGCAATGGGCTTGCCGCGGAAGTAGATGCCGCCGTCCGTGGGGGCCAGCAGCCCCGCGATGGCCCGGCCCAGCGTGGTCTTGCCGGAACCCGATCCGCCCACCACCGCCACCACCTCGCGCGGCCGGATCTGCAGGTCGATGCCGTGCAGGGCGCGCTTGGCCTGGGTGCGGCCGAACAGCCGCTGGCGGCCGGCGTAGTCCACCAGCAGCTGGCGCACGTCGACGATGGGCGCCTCGGTCGGAACGGGACGGGCGGGGCCGCGCATGGGCATGGCCGCCAGCAATTGCCGCGTGTACGGATGCGCGGGACGGTCCAGGATCTGCTGGGTGGTGCCTGTTTCCACGATCTCGCCGTGGCGCATCACGATCATGCGCTCGGTGTACTTGGCGACCATGGGCAGGTCGTGGCTGATCATCAGCACGGCCGTATTGCGGGCGCGGGTCAACTCCAGCATCAGTTCCAGCACGTCGCGCTGCACCACGGCGTCCAATGCCGTGGTGGGTTCGTCGGCCACCAGCAGGGCGGGTTCCAGCAGCATGACGGCGGCCAGCATCATGCGCTGGCGCATGCCGCCGGAGAATTCATGGGGCCAGGCGTCCAGCGCAGCCGCGGGGTCGCGCAGGCCGACGCGCGCCAGCATCTCCAGTATCCGCTGCTTGCGGGCGGCGGCGGACAGGTCCTTGCGGTGCAGCGCCAGCCCTTCGTCGAGCTGGCGGCCGATCTTCATGGAAGGATTGAGCGAGGTCATCGGCTCCTGGAAGACCATGCCGATGCGCGCTCCGCGCAGCTTGCGCAGGGTGGCGGGGCGGGCGTCGGTCAGCGACTTGCCTTCGAACGTGATCGAGCCCGCCGCGCGCACCAGCGGCGGCGGCGTCAGGCCCAGCAAGGCGCGCGCTGCCTGGGTCTTGCCGCTGCCCGATTCGCCGACGATGCCGACCAGTTCCCCGGGCTTGATGGAGAAGCTGACCCGCTTGACGATTTCCCGGCCGCCCGCGCCCACGGTCAGCGTCAGGCCGTTCACCTCTGCCAGCGTCGCGCCGGCGTCCATATGCTTGGTCGTCATGTCATTCACCCGTACGCATGCGCGGATCCAGGCGGTCGCGCACGGCGTCGCCCAGCAGGTTGATGCCCAGCAGCGTGAGCGAAATGCAGATGCCGGGGAAGATGCTGAGATACGTCGCCTGCGCCATGAACGGACGGGCCGAGGCCAGCATGTTGCCCCAGGTCGGCGCGGGAGGCGGCACGCCCAGCCCCAGGAAGGACAGGGCGCTTTCGGCCAGGATGACCCAGCCGAACATGGAAGTCGCCAGAACCGTCAGCGGCGCGACGCAGTTGGGCAGCACGTGGCGGAACATTGTGTAGAGCTCGGAATTGCCCAGCACGCGCGAGGATTCGATGAACTCCTTCTCGCGCAGCGACAGCACCGTGCCGCGCACGATCCGCGTCACCGAAGGCGTATAGGCCAGCCCCAGCGCCAGGATGATGCCGTACTTGTTGGCGCCTACCACCGCCAGCAGGCCCAGCGCCAGCAGCAGGCCGGGAAAGGCCAGCAGGGCGTTGTTGAAGGCCATGATGATGCGGTCGGTCCAGCCGCGCACGAAGCCGGTCAGTACGCCGATGGCGGTGCCCAGCACGATGGAGAACGAAACGGTCAAGAGGCTGATCCAGACGCTGGTCGAGGCGCCCACCATCAGGCGGCTGAGCACGTCGCGGCCGAATTCATCGGTGCCCAGCCAGAACTGGGCGCCTGGCGGCTTGAGCCGGGACGCGAAGCTGATGCCCAGCGGGTCGCGCGGGGTCCAGACGGCGCCGATGAGGGCGGCGCCCACGACGATGGCGATGATGACCCCGCCGATGGCCGCATTGGCGGGCAGGCGGCGGCGCCGCGGTTTCACGGGATTGATGGCTGTAGTCAGTTGCATGGCGGTTTACTCCGCTCCAACGCGGGGATCGAAGGCGGGATAGAGCAGGTCGACGAACAGGTTGACCAGCACGTAGATGACCGCGACGAACAGCAGGCAACCCTGGATCACCGGGTAGTCGCGGGCGAAGATGGAATCGACCAGCAGGCGGCCCAGGCCGGGTATGGTGAACACGGTCTCGACCACCGCGATGCCGCCCAGCAGATTGCCGAGCACCAGGCCGATCAGGGTCCAGGTGGGGCCGAAGGAATTCTTGAATACGTGATGGGTCAGTACCGCGCGCTCGCTCAGGCCCTTGGCGCGGGCATGGGTTACGTAATCCAGGCGCAGGACCTCCAGGGCGCTGGCGCGCGCCATGCGCATCAGCACGCCGATCTCGTGCAGGAACAGCGTCAGGATGGGCATGGCCAGGTACAGCAGGCCGGCGACCGCGTCCTCCGACACCGACACGTAGCCCACGACCGGCAGCCATTCCAGCTTCAGTCCCAGCAGCAGCAACAGCAGCAGGCCCAGCCAGAAGGTGGGGATGGAAACCAGCAGCGTGGCCATGCCGACCAGCGCGATATCGGTGGCACGATTCTGGCGCCAGGCGGCGATGATGCCGGCCGGCACCGCGACCAGGGCGGCGGCCGCCACGGCGGCCAGCACGATGGGGGCGCTGACCAGGAAGCGGTCCCAGACCAGGGACAGCACGGCCTGGCCGGTGGTAATGGATTTCCCCAGGTCGCCCTGCAGCAGGTCGCCGAACCACAAGGCGAATTGCGCGGGCCAGGACAGGTCCAGGCCCATGCGCTGGCGCAGTTCTTCCAGGCTGGCGGGGTCGGCAAGGTCGCCCAGCAGCAGTTGGGCCGGATCGCCAGGGATCATGCGGATCAGCACGAAAACGGCGACGGACACGATCAGCAGTGTCGGTATGGCCATTCCGATGCGCGAGAGTGCGAAGCGAAGCATAGGGGGCTCGTAGCTCACGTCCCGGCGCCTGCCGCGGCAGCGCGATGGTGACGATACGGTTGACGGGGCCGCTATGCCGGCTCGGCTGCGGGACGACGTAACTTTGACGTCCTGTCATAAAGAAGTAAAACTAAAATTACTTTGTGATATATAAAGTTCTTCTTACCGATATGGCGCCCACCCGATGAGCTCGATCCGCTTCTTCCGCACCTTCGTCGCCGTGGCGCGCAGCGGGTCTTTCGCCGCGGCGTCGGAACGGGTGTCGCTGACGCCGGCCGCGGTCAGCCTGCAGATGCGCGCGCTGGAAGACGACTTGGGCGTCACCCTGTTCGACCGCAGCGGCAAGATCGTGTCGCTGAGCGAAGGCGGACACCGGCTGTTGCCGCGCGCGGAGCAACTGCTGGCGGTGTACGACGACCTGCGCGACGGCCCGGCCGGCGACGAGCTGGTGGGTTCCATCGATGTGGGGTCGGTGGGCACGTCCATGGCGTTCCTTGCGCGCGCCGTACTGACCCTGCGGGACTCGCATCCCAAGCTGAACGTGCAGCCGGTGATCAGTTTTTCCGGCGACCTGTCGCTGCGCGTGCGGGCAGGGGAGCTGGACGCGGCGCTGGCGGTCAAGAACGCCCACAAGCTGCCTTCGGGCACGCAATGGACGCCGCTCTACACAGAACCCTTTGTGTTCATCGCCAACCGTCAGGCGGCGGGCAAGGCGGACGTGGCCAGCCTGATGGCGCGGCGGCTCTTCCTGCGGCCTTCGCGCGACACGCACACGGGGGCGCTGATCGATGCCTTCGTCCGCAGGAATCACCTGAAGTTCGGCGAGTACCTGGAAATCAATTCGCTGCGGACCATGGTTGAACTGGTACACCAGGATGTCGGCGTGACCATTGTTCCGCTGACGCGCGCGGCGCATTGGGAGGAAGATCCGCGGCTGCGCGTGGCTTACTTCGATGATCCCTCCGCGCAGCGCACCGTCGGGCTGTTCGAGAACGAGGCGCGCAGCCATCTGACCAGCGCCCTCAGGCGCGTTCTGCTCGCCACGATCGAGCAGGATGCCCAGGTCAGGCGGTGATCCCCATTACAATGCGGTATTCATCACCTCACCAGGAGTCATTCGCCATGCGCCACTGATGCCGCCGTCTACGCGACGGCCAGTCTCCACCCACCCCCAAAGAGCAGGGGGAGTTCTTGGCATCCTTGGAATTGCACATGACGAATCCCTATATCGCGCTGGAAGGCGTGTCTTATGTTCTGCCGGACGGCAGAACGCTATTCTCCGGTCTCGACGAACAGTTCGACCTGCGGCCTACCGGGCTGGTGGGCCGCAATGGCGTGGGCAAGAGCGTGCTGGCCCGCATTCTTGCCGGGCAGCTGCCGCCGGCCCACGGCCGCTGCCTGCGCTCGGGCAGCGTGCATTACCTGGCCCAGCAGGCGGCGCCCGGCGTGGCGGAAACCGTGGGCGGCCTGGCGGGCATGCAGGCCACGCTGGCTGCGCTGGAGCGCATCGAAGCGGGCAGCGCCGCCGCCGAGGACTTCGACATCGTGGGCGAGCGCTGGGGGGCGCGCCTCGCGTTGCAGCAGGAGCTGGAACGCTGCGGCCTGGGCCATCTGGATGCGGCGACGCCGGCCGCCGCGCTCAGCGGCGGCGAGGCCATGCGTGTCGCCTTGATCGGCGCGTTGCTGTCGGACGCCGACTTCCTGATCCTGGACGAACCCACCAACCATCTGGACAGGCCGAACCGGCAGGCCCTGGCCGAGCAGCTGCAACGCTGGCCGCGCGGTTTGCTGGTGATCAGCCACGACCGGCAATTGCTGGAGGCGATGCAGCGCATCGTGGAATTGTCGACGCTAGGACTGCGCGGGTATGGGGGCGGCTACAGCTTTTACGCGCAGCGCAAGGAAGAGGAACGGAGCAATGCGCTGTCGCTGCTGGAGCAGCGCAAGCATGAGCGACAACGCGAGGAACAGGCCCTGCGCGAACAGCACGAACGCCAGGAACGCCGCCAGGCGCGCGGCAACCGTCAGGCACGCGACGCCAATCAGGCCAAGATCCTGCTGGGCCGGCAGAAGGCGCGCAGTGAAACTTCCGCGGGCAAGCTGCGCCACCAGCATGCGGCGGCCAGCGAGCGGCTTGCCTTGCGCGTGCGCGAGGCGGCCGCGCAGGTCGACGACCAGGACGCCATCGTGCTGCATGCGCCGCCCGCCGCGATGCCGGCGCAGCGGCGCGTCGCCGAACTGGATGCAGTGGAGCTGCCGTTTGTTCCGGCCGCCACGCGCCGCATCGACCTTACGCTGGGCGGGCAGCAACGGGTGGGCGTGGTCGGTCCGAATGGTTGCGGCAAGTCGACCTTGCTCAAGGTGCTGGCGGGACAGCTGCAGGCACCGGGCGGAACCTGCCGGGTCGCGGCAAAGGCCGTGTATCTGGACCAGGGATTGGCCATGCTGGCGCCGCAGCGGCCGGTGCTGGAGCAGTTGCAGGCGGCCAATCGCAGAGCGACGCAAGCCGACTTGCGCACGCGCCTGGCCCAACTGGGGCTGGACGCGCGCAAGATCGCGGCGCCCAGCGGCGAGCTCAGCGGGGGAGAGCGCCTGAAGGCCGCGCTGGCCTGCGCGCTGTACGCCGACCCGCCCGCGCAATTGCTGTTGCTGGATGAACCCAGCAATCACCTGGATCTGCCTTCGATGCAGGCATTGGAGGCGATGCTGCGCGCCTACCGGGGCGCCTTGGTCGTGGTGTCCCATGACGACGCGTTCATGGAGCGTCTGGACCTGACGCACCGGCTGGTTGCGGGCAGGGAAGGCTGGCGCCTGGAAACTATCTGATCGACAGTTCCAGGATGTCGTCGCCGGCCTCGTCGCGCTCCCCGGTGGGCGTCCACCCCAAGTGGCGGTAGAAGCCATGGGAGCGCACGGCGGGATCGCTGGCGCATGCCAGGAACAGGCGTTCGTGTCCCAGGCTGGCCAGATGGCGGACCACCAGTTGCAGCAGCGTCTTGCCCGCGCCTTGGTTCTCGCTTTCGGGCAGCAGCGCCAGCACCACGATTTCGCCGGTCTCGCGGTCGCCGAAGCAGTAGCCTGTCACCCGGCCGTGCGCGCAGGCGACAAAGCCGGGCAGGTCGCCCGAGCGCACGCCAGCGGCCCAGCTGTCCTCGGTGATGCCCAATGCGTGCAGTTCCTCCACGGAAAATGCGTTCTCTCTCGTCTGGCCGCGGATCGTCAGGCAGGCGGGGACGTCGTCGGCGGTGGCGGGGCGGAATGTCAATGTGCTCATGTCCGTATATTGACACCCTGTGCGCAATCGTGGCGAGCGGTAACACTCCGCGCGTCCGGGCGGCATTAACATCGTCCGCTTCAATCCGCGCACTGCAGGGTGTAGGCATGCTCGAGTCCGTACTCGCGCCATGGGCGCTCACCGGCCGGCTGTGGCTGCGGTTCTGGCCGCAATTGATGGCGCTGGTGCTGGCAGGCACGCTGGCCCGCGATGTGCTGCTGTGGGTGGCGGCGCAGACCGGCTTCGCCAACCATCTGGCCGGCCTGGCCGTGCTTACGCTGGTGGCCCTGGCTCAGCTGGTCACCACTGTCGCCATGTTCCTGGTGCTGCTACCGGGTCTGCCAGCCTTGCGAAGCGCACAGGAAGCGGCGCACGCCGGACAGGCGGAGGCCGGCGGCAGCAACGGACGTCTGGGGCGGGCGCTGACCGTGGCCTTGTTGCCGTTCTTCGCCTACTACGCCGCCTGGGGTTTCCTGGGCGACATCGTGCGGCAATACTCGCGTCTTGCTTATGGGCTGGATCCGCTGGGCGAGCACGGCAATGTGCTGGACGCGCTGGATTCCCGCTGGCTGCTGGTGTCGGTGGCGATTTCCTGGCTGGTGCGCAAGGCGGCGGTGACGGCGCGCGACCGCACGGGCAAGGGTCGCTGGCAATGGCTGGTGGTGCTGTGCGAAACCAACTGGGTGCTGATCGGCTTGTACGTCATCAGCCGCTGGAAGGACCAGGCGTGGCAGTGGCTGGCCGACCGGCGCGGCCTGGAGGCGTTGTTGCAGTCCCTGATGAACATGCTGACGCCCGTCACGAATGCCTGGGCGGCGGGCATAACGCCCGTGGAGGCGCAGGGGCGCGGCCTGGGCGCCGCGCTGCTCAGCCTGTTCTTCTATGCCTTGTTGCCGGTGATATGGCTGGTGATGGCCGCACTGGTCTATGGCTATGACGTGCGCGACGATGCCGATCTCAGGCGCTATGAACGGCTGCAACGGTTGGGCGATCGCTACCGCGCCGTGCCGCGTTTTCTGCGCGATTTCGTCGAGCATTTCGTGGCCGGCTACCGCAAGCGTTATCTGCCGCTGGCCAGCGGCGTGCGGCTGGCCTTCCACAGCAGCGCGCTGCTGCTGGTTACGCTCATCGTGGGCTACCGCCTGATCGACTGGGGCGCCGCGTGGCTGTGGTACGGCGCGGCGCGCCTGATCGGTCCGCACGACCTGGATACCTGGCAGGTGCTGGCGCATGGCGTTTCGCTGCTGTTCGGCAGCCCCTTCCGCGATTCTTCCACGGGTTTGCTGATCGAACCCGTGCGCATCTGCTTTCTTGCGGCCGTGCTGGAATGCGCTTACGCACCCTGGAAGATGCGCAGCGCGGCGCCCGCGCCAGCAGCGTGAGTCAGCCGGCAGGCTCCGGCGGCGCGAAGCGCAGGTAGGCGGGCCGTTCGGCGTCGATGGACACGGTGATAGACCAGGGCGCGGCTGCGTCGGCGGGCACCATGAAGGCTTCCATGATTTCGACGCTGGCGCCGGGTGCGGCGCCGCTGTGGGCCGCCGCCACGCAACCGCGTGCGGTGCCGCGCGGCAGGCGCAGCGCCGGGGCGATGGCGGGCAGCCAGGTGCGTCCCTGCGCGTCGTGCAGCGCAATACGGCAGCCGCGCCAGCGCGTGGGCAGATCGGCAGATTGCACCTGCACGGAGAAAGCAGCCAGCGCGGCGCGCGAGCCGGGCTGCCAACCCCTGCCGGCGGGTGGTTCCAGTACCGCGAATTGCCGCAGCTGCCATTGCGCGCCGCCCAGCGGCGCCTGCGCGCCCGCCGCGATTTCGCGCGGCTGCAATTCGCGGCCTGCGAGCCAGCGGGCCACGCTGTCGCGACCGCTCCAGTACAGCGTCAGCGCGAGCAGCACAGGAAGCAGCCACAGGCTGCGGCGGCGCCAGCGGCGTTCGCTAGCGGCCGCATCGTTCATGGGGCGGCCTCCTGTTCCAGATCATGGTTGGCGGCGGCGATGGGCCGGCCGGAGGCGTCCAGCGGGACGTCGTCCAGCGTAATGCGCACCTGCGAATCCAGGCGCGGGTCATAGCGCGCGGACAGCAGCAGCGTGGCGCCGCGCGCCTGATCCGGCCGGATCTCGAACACCAGCCGCACGGTGCGCGGCAGGCCCGGTTCCAAGGCGTGGGGCGGCTGGTTGCGCGCGAGGGCAAGGCGGTCCGTATGGCGGTAGGCCAGGCCGCCGGGTCCGAGCCAGGCGGCTTCGCCGACCGTGGCCGACGTGTCCCGTGCCGCCAGGCGCAGCCAGACGATGGCCCAGACGCCGCCCGTCGTGCGCGTCTGCGTGGCGCTCAGGCTCTTGTAGTTCAGCTGCTGCGCGAACTGCACGCGCTCCACAGTGACGTCGAACAGCCTGGCGCTCACCGTCTGTCCCATGGCGCCGCTTGCCGTGATGGGGCCGGTCAGCGCCATGTAGCGGGGCGTGGTGCGCTGCATGGCGTACAGGGCCAGCGCGGCGGCCAGCACCAGCAGCAGGGTGCCCAGCCGCGCGCTCATGGGGCCGACTCCGGCGCGCCGCCCGGGGCTATCGGCAACTCGATCCGGCCCACGTTCGCGGGATTGAACCAGCCCGGCGCGCCATACAGGTTGTCGACGGGCTTGTAGATCTTGCTCTGCACCGCGAGCGCGGTGCGCATGGGAACCGCGGCCGCGGGGGGCAGCATCCAGACGAAGGCCATGCGCTCGGGCAGGCCGGGCTGCAGATAAGGCATTTGCTGGGAGTCGCGCAGGCCGACCACCATGGGCTTGCCGGCAGCCGAACCCAACGGCGCATTCCAGCGCAGCAGTCCGAGATAGTCGGCGCTCGATTCGGCGGTGCGGTTGGTGAGGTCGGCCTCGACCACCAGCGCCGTGGCGCCGGGCTTGAGCGGCACGCCATAGACCTTGGGCGTGGAGGCGGTCCAGGCCCGGCGCGGCACCACCTGCCACTGGCCGGTCTGGATCGAGATATCGGCGCCATACACGGGTTCGGACGCACGGTTGAGCTTGCCGTAGGCGCCGTAAATCGCCACGCTGGCCGCGGCGACCAGAGAGCCTATGCCTGCCAGGCTGGCTGCGACACGGGCTCTGAGCGAGTGCAGTACGCGCATCCGGACTCCAGGCGCGCAGGCCGCGCGCATCGGGAATCCCAGATCGTAGGCGTGTCGCTCCTGGCGGGTTTTGTCCTTATGTTTCCATGCATGTCGGGGGCGGCAATGCTGCGTGCGCCGGCCAAGTTTTGAAACAATTCGCCGGGCGCGTTGCGCAGTCCCGGGCGCTTCAGAACAGGTTCAGCGCCCGCGCCACCCACCAGCCCAAGCCGATCGCGACGCCGATCAGCAGCGTCCTGCGCAGGCCGCCGCCCTTGGCCGGCACGGCGCCCGGAGGGAGGCCCGCGTTCGGGTCCGATTGGACGGCTGCCGTCGGGGCGCGGGTCGGCGTCGGCTCATCGGTCTCGATCACGAACTCCGGCTTCGCGCCCTGCGGCTTCAATCCCGGCGCGAGATTTTCCACGTCCACGCCGGCATTGCGCAGCATGTCCCACAGGCCGCCATCGCCCTGGCCGGCGCGCAATGCCTCGATGCGTTCGCGTTCGGCGCGCGGCACTTCGTCCAGGCTGTCGTATTTGCGGCCATTGACCGTGACCGCGCCATTCTTGATCTCGACCTTGAAGGACTCGCCGTTTTCGATGCCGGCATAGCTCCAGGTCTCGCTGACCGTGGCGCCGTCCATTCCGCCGTCCAGCAGATCTTCGATGTTGGCGCGCTGTTCAGGCGTGAGGTCCTTCGCGGCGCTCCAGCTGCGCGTCGTCGTAGTGCTGCGCCAGGTCTTGGTTTTTTCGTTCATGCGTGGGTCCGTTGTCATGCGGGTCTAGTGCAAAGGCACTTACTTTGTCCTTAATGCAAAACTTATTTTCATGTCAAGAAAATCGATCTGATATGGTCATCTGAGCGTATCAGATGGCCTAAAAAGCGCATAATGTGCGCACCCTTTCCCAAGCTCCATGTCGTGGGGATCGGGTCGATTTTCTGCAAGCGAAGAGCGTGTTGTCACTAGCTCGGCGGTTCGTGTTCCCAGGTTCATGTTCGGTAGCTAGGACAACTTGGAGTATTCACGGAGATGTCTATGACAGAAGACGCAAAGCCGCGCAGGCGGTTCCTGCAGGCGTTGGCCATTGTGCCGGCGTCGACGCTGGCGGTGGGCGCAATGACCACCGGCTGTACCAACGAGCCGGATAGCGCCGCAGCGCGCGCGGCCAAGCCCTACGAACCCACCTATTTCACCAAGGCCGAATGGGCCTTCATCGTGGCCGCGGTGGATCATCTGATTCCCGCAGACCAGTACGGTCCCGGCGCCATCGAGGCCGGCGTGCCGGAGTTCATCGACCGCCAGATGGAAACCCCGTTCGGCCACGGCAAGCTCTGGTACATGCAAGGTCCGTTCCACACCGACCAGGTGCCGGAACTGGGCTACCAGCTGAACCAGAATCCCCGCGAGGTCTATCGCCACGGCATCGAGGCCTGTGACGCCTGGTGCGTGAAGACGCACGGCAAGGCCTACGCCGAACTGGACAAGCCGCTGCAGGAGCAGATCCTGAAGGACCTGCAGGGCGGCAAGATCAAGTTCGAAACCGTGCCTGCCACGACGTTCTTCAGCTTCCTGCTTTCCAACACCAAGGAAGGCTTCTTCGCCGATCCGATGTATGGCGGCAACAAGAACATGGTGGGTTGGAAGATGGTGGGTTTCCCGGGCGCGCGCGCGGACTTCATGGACTGGGCCGACCAGCCCAACGCGAAGTATCCCTATGGCCCGGTGTCGATCTCTGGGGAGAAGGGTTAAGCCATGGCGATCAAGAAAGACAAAGTCGATGCGGTGCTGGTCGGGTTCGGCTGGACCGGGGCGATCCTCGGCCAGGAGCTGACCGAGGCCGGCTTGCATGTACTGGCGCTGGAGCGCGGCGCGATGCAGGACACGCCCAAGGACGCCGAGTATCCCAAGGTTGCGGATGAGCTGGCGTACTCCGTGCGCGGCAAGCTGTTCCAGGACCTGTCCAAGGAAACCGTGACCATCCGCCATGGCGTGGACGACGTGGCCGTGCCGTATCGCCAGAACGGCTCGTTCCTGCTGGGTACGGGCGTGGGCGGCGCGGGCTTCCACTGGAATGGCATGCACTACCGTGTGCTGCCCGAAGAACTGGAGCTGCGCACCCGGTATGAAACGCGCTACGGCAAGAACTTCATCCCTGAAGGCATGACCATCCAGGATTTCGGCGTGACCTACGACGAGCTGGAGCCGTACTTCACGAAGTTCGAGTACGTATGCGGCACCTCCGGCAAGGCCGGCAACCTGAACGGCCAGATCGTCGAAGGCGGCAATCCGCTGGAAGGCAAGCGCAGCAAGGAATTTCCGCTGCCGCCCCTGACCACCACCTACGGCGCCCAGTTGTTCGACAAGGCGGCGCGCGAGGTCGGTTTCCATCCGTATCCGGCGCCTGCGGCCAATGCTTCGGGTCCGTACACCAACCCTTATGGCGTGCGTCTCGGCCCCTGTAATTTCTGCGGTTTCTGCGAGAACTACGGCTGCTACATGTACTCGAAGGCCTCGCCGCAGACCACCATCCTGCCGGTGCTGCTGAAGAAGCCCAACTTCGAGCTGCGCACGCACTCGCACGTGATCAAGGTCAACCTGGACTCGAGCGGCAAGAAGGCCGTGGGCGTGACCTACATCGATGCGCAAGGCCGCGAAGTGGAGCAGCCGGCGGACCTGGTGATCCTGTCGGCCTACCAGATGCACAACGTGCGCCTGCTGCTGCTGTCCGGCATCGGCAAGCCCTACGATCCCAAGACCAATGAAGGCGTGGTCGGCAAGAACTACGCGTACCAGATGAACGGCGCGGTCAGCGTGCTGCTGCCCAAGGGCACCCAGCTCAATCCCTTCGTGGGCACGGGCGCGGGCGGCGTGGGCATGGACGACCTGAACGGCGACCAGTTCGACCACGGCCCGCTGGGCTTCCTGGGCGGCGCCAGCATCCGCCACGTGCGCTACGGCGGCCGTCCCATCAAGCAGACGCCCACCATGCCGGGCACGCCCAGCTGGGGCACGGGCTGGAAGGCCGGCGTACAGGACGCCTACCAGCGCCACATGTCCATAGGCATTTCCGGTTCGGTGATGTCGTACCGCGACGCCTATCTGTCGCTGGACCCGACCTACAAGGACAGCTTTGGCCAGCCGCTGCTGCGCATGACCTTCGATTGGCACGACAACGAGTTCGACATGCTGGGCTACATGGGCAAGCGCATGGAAGAAGTGGCCAAGGCCATGAAGCCCGAAAAGTACGCCGTGGGAGTGCGCAAGAAGGGCGCGCGCTACGACACGCGGGTCTACCAGAGCACGCACAACACGGGCGGCGCCATCATGGGCACCAACCCCAAGGAAAGCGTGGTCAACAAGTACCTGCAGAGCTGGGACGTGCCCAACCTGTTCGTGATGGGCGCCTGCGTGTTCCCGCAGAACATGGGCTACAACCCCACCGGCCTGGTCGGGGCGCTGGCCTATTGGTCGGCGCAGGCGATCCGCGACCTGTATCTGAAGAACCCCGGCCCGCTGGTCCAGGCTTAAGGAGACGGCACAATGATTAAGCAGACCATTGTTGCGGCCATCTCCGCCCTGGTGGCCAGCGCCGCGTTCGCCGCGGACGGCACGCCGGCCGCCGCCGACGCCCAGATGATCAAGCAGGGCGAGTACCTGTCGCGCGCCGGCGACTGCATCGCCTGCCACACGGCCAAGGACGGCAAGCCGTTTGCAGGCGGCCTGGGCATCGATTCGCCGCTGGGCATGATCTATTCCACCAACATCACGCCCGACAAGGACACCGGCATCGGCAGCTACTCCTACGAGGACTTCGACAGGGCCGTGCGCCATGGCGTGGCCAAGGACGGGCACTCGCTGTATCCGGCGATGCCGTACACCGCCTACGCCAAGGTCACGCCCGAGGACGTGAAGGCCTTGTACGCCTACTTCATGCATGGCGTGGAGCCGGTCAGGCAGGAGAACAAGGACACGGACATCATCTGGCCCTTGTCGATGCGCTGGCCGCTGGGCGTGTGGCGCTGGATGTTTGCGCCCGACGTGGCCACGGCCCCCGTGACCGCGGACACCCAGGGCGCCGACCGCGCCGCGCTCCTGCGCGGCCAGTACCTGGTCGAAGGCCTGGGCCATTGCAGCACCTGCCACACGCCGCGCGGCGTCGCCTTGCAGGAAAAGGCCTTGACCGAGGCGGACGGCTCGGCCTTCCTGTCCGGCGGCGTGGTCGAAGGCTGGCTGGCCAAGAACCTGCGCGGCGACACGACCGACGGCCTGGGCAGTTGGAGCCAGGCGGACATCGTGGCCTTCCTGAAGTCCGGTCGCAACGGCCATTCCGCGGCTTTTGGCGGCATGGCGCAGGTGGTGGGCGAAAGCACGCAGCACCTGTCCGATGCCGACCTGAACGCCATCGCGGCCTATCTGAAGAGCCTGCCGCCGGTGAACAAGGACGCCACCAAGCCGCTGGCCTACAACGAGTCCGTGGCGCAGGCGCTGCGCACGGGCAAGGACAAGGGCGACGGCGCCATGGCCTTCCTCAACAATTGCGCGGCCTGCCACCGCAGTACCGGCAAGGGCTATGCGGAAACCTTCCCGCAGCTGGCGTTGAGCTCGACGGTGAATTCGGCGGACCCCGCGTCCCTGATCCACATCGTGCTCAAGGGCGCGCAGATGCCGGCCACCGCGGCGGCGCCCACTGCCTACGCGATGCCGGGCTTCGACTGGCGCATGACCGACAAGGAAGTCGCCGATGTGGTGACGTTCGTGCGGTCCAGCTGGGGCAACCAGGGGGCGGCCGTCACCGCCGCCGACGTGGCCAAGGTGCGCAAGGACGTGGGGGCGGCGCCGCAGCCCGCGCGTTGAGGTCCCCGCGGCATCGCGCAGCGTGATGCAACACGGCGCCGGCAAGCTGCAAGGCTTGCCGGCGCTGTTTTTTCCGCGGAATTTGACAAGAGCCGATGCCGGGCGCAAGCTTCACCACATGCGCCGATCCCTGACCCCGTTCGCTTTGATTATTACCACCATCAAGGTCATGGTGGGTTAGCGCGCGTCGGTACATCGCTACATAAACCCGCCAGAGGCGGGTTTTTTGTTGGCCCGCCTCCTGCCGCAGTTTTTTCCAGGAGAGCACTTCATGATGTCCACAGAACCTTCCGCCGCCGCCACGCCCATGCTGCACTTTCTGTGCGGCAAGATCGGCGCCGGCAAATCCACGCTGGCGCAAACCTTGGCCGCGCGGCCCGGCACCATCCTGCTCAGCGAGGACAGCTGGCTGGCGGCGCTGTATCCCGGAGAAATCGTGGACCTGACCGACTACGCCCGCTGCGCCAGCCGCCTGCGCAATGCCATGGGCAGCCACGTGGCGGCGCTGGTCGGGGCGGGCTTGTCGGTGGTGCTGGACTTCCCGGCCAACACGCGGCGCAGCCGTGAATGGCTGCGCCAAGTGGCGCAAGAGGCCGGCTGCGCCCATCAGCTGCATTTTCTGGATCTGCCCGATGAGGTCTGCAAGGCCAGGCTGCGCGCGCGCAATGCCTCGGGCACGCACCCTTACACCACCACGGACGAACAGTTCGACATGATCACGGCGTACTTCGTCGAGCCGGACGAAGACGAAGGGTTCAATCTGGTGCGCCACGAAGCCTGAAGAGAGGGACGCCGGCCGGGCGCGCCTGCTATGATTGCTGGATAAATATCCAGTCTTCCGGCCCGACCGATGTTCCCCGCCTACCGTTACTACTATCTGCACAACTTCCAGCGCGCGCTGACGTGGGTGGGCGACCGCTACGCCGACCTGCTGGACGACGCCGAGCGCCGCTTCATGGCGGAATTTCCGGTCTTGCCGCAGGCATCCCAGGCCCTGATGGTGCGCATGCTGATGCGGCGCGGCCCATGGTTCCGCGCCAGCCGGCTGACCTACGAGGAGATCGGCGCGGCCGAGGCCGCCGCCGGGCCGCTGCTGCAATTGGGCTGGCTGGACGCGCAGGCGCCGATGACGCTGGATGAACTCTTCGGCCTGCATACCAAGCCGGAGCTGAATCGCATGTTTGCGCAGGTGCCGGCCAAGTCCGCCCCGCGCAAGGGCGATCTGCTGGAGGCCGTGCGCGTCGCGTGCGCGGATGCGCGGCCCTATGCGGACTGGAATCCCGCAGCGGACGAGCCAGTCTGGCGCGTGACCGTATCGGATGTCTGTGAGCGATTCCGCCTGATGTTCTTCGGCAATCTGCACCAGGACTGGTCGGAGTTCGTGCTGGCCGACCTGGGCGTATTCCAGTACGAGACCGTGCCGTTCGATGCCTCGTCGCGCGCCTTCCAGACGCGCGAAGACGTGGACTGCTATCTGGCGCTGCACGCCTGCCGCGTCGCCCTGGATGAGGGGGCGGATGCCGATGCGCTGATGCAGGCCGTGCAGGCCTGCGCCAGCGCCAACCCCTGGCTCGAAAAGCGTCGCGCCAAAGTGCTGTTGCGCATCGGGCAGTCCTGCGAGCGGTCGCAGGACTGGGACACCGCGCAGCGCGTGTACGAGGCCTGCGCATATCCTGGCGCGCGCCATCGCCGCATCCGCGTGTATGAACGCATGGCGCGGCACGGCGACGCGTTGGCCCTGGCTCTGCAGGCGCAGGCCCAACCTGAAAGCGAAGAGGAAAGCCAGCGCCTGGCGCGCATGCTGCCGCGGCTGTATCGCGGCGCGGGGCAGGGCGCTCCGGCGCGCGATTCGGCTCCCGCCTTGCTGCGCACCGATCTGACGCTGGCGCGCCCGGCAGAGCGAACTTCGGTCGAATTCGTCACCCGCGATCACCTGCATCGGGACGACGCACCCGTGCACTACGTGGAAAACGCGCTGATCAATTCGCTGTTCGGACTGCTGTGCTGGCCCGCGGTGTTCGCGCCCTTGCCGGGCGCTTTCTTCCATCCGTTCCAGCGCGGTCCGGCGGACCTGGACGCGCCGGATTTCCATGAGCGCCGCGCGGCGCTCTTTGCGCAATGCCTGGCGCAGCTGGACACGCCGGGCTACCGCGACCTGATCCTGCAACGCTACGCCGAAAAATCCGGACTGCAATCGCCCTTTGTTTTCTGGGGCTCCCTGTCCGAGGACCTACTGACGCAGGCGCTGGACTGCCTGCCTGCCGCCCACTTGAAGCTGTACTTCGAACGCCTGCTGCGCGACGTCAAGACCAACCGCTCCGGCTTGCCGGACCTGATCCGCTTCTGGCCGGCCGAGCGCCGCTATGAGCTGATCGAGGTCAAGGGGCCGGGCGACAAGCTGCAGGACAACCAGATCCGCTGGTTGCGGTACTGCGTGTCGCACGGCATGCCGGTGCGGGTGTGCCACGTCAGCTGGCGCGAGGACGCGGCATGAGCTACGCCGTGGCGGTGCGCGCCCTGTGTGAATTCACGGCGCGGGCGGGGGATCTGGACCTGCGCTTCACGCCTGCGCCTACGGGTCTGGAGGGCATGGCGGGCCATGCCGCCGTGACGGGGCGCCGGGGGCCGGATTACGAGACCGAGTTGGCGCTGTCCGGCCTGCATGAAAACCTGCTGGTGCGCGGCCGCGCCGATGGCTACGACCCCGTTGCCAATCAGCTCGAAGAGATCAAGACCTACCGCGGCCAGCTTGAAAGTGTGCGCGATAACCACCGCGCAGTGCATTGGGCGCAGGCCAAGGTGTACGGGCATCTGCTGTGCCAGGCTCGCGGACTCGCAAGCCTGCACGTGGCGCTGGTGTACTACAACGTGGTCACCGAGGAAGAGACGGTGCTGGTGGAAGCGCACGAGGCCGCCGCGCTGCAGGCGTTCTTCCGCGAGCAATGCGGAAGATTCCTGGCCTGGGCAGCGACCGAGCTTGCGCACCGCCAGGCGCGCGATGCGGCGTTGGAAGCGCTGAAGTTCCCGTACGGCGAGTTCCGCGCGGGGCAGCGTGAGCTCGCCGTGGCCACGTACCGCACGGCGCGCGACGGCGGCTGCCTGATGGCCCAGGCGCCCACCGGCATAGGCAAGACGCTGGGGACGATCTTCCCGCTGCTCAAGGCCAGCCCGGGCGCGAGCCTGGACAAGATTTTCTTCCTGGCCGCCAAGAGTCCGGGCCGCGGCCTGGCGCTTGAGGCGCTGGACACGGTCAACGCGCAGCCGGCTGCGCCCGGCTTGCGGGTGCTGGACTTGCAGGCGCGCGACAAGACCTGCGTCCACCCGGACCTGGCCTGCCACGGCGAGTCCTGCCCGCTGGCGCAGGGATTCTACGACCGCTTGCCGCAGGCGCGCGAGGCCGCGCTGTCGCATGCGCGGCTGGATGCCGCCACGGTGGCGGCCACCGCGCGCGAACATCAGGTCTGCCCGTACTACCTGTCGCAGGAGCTGATCCGCTGGAGCGACGTGGTGGTGGGCGACTACAACTACTACTACGACGCCAGTGCGATGCTGTACGCCATGACGCAGGTGTACCAATGGAAGGTGGCGGTGCTGGTGGACGAGGCCCACAATCTGGTCGACCGGGCGCGCCGCATGTACACGGGCGAGCTCGACCAGGCCTCGCTTGCGGCGGCGCGCTACGCCGTGCCCAAGGGGTTGAAGAAGTCCCTGGATGGTTTGCAGCGCTCATGGAACGCGCTCAACAAGAAGCAGGCGGAGCGCTACCAGGCCTATGACGAGGTCGCGGCCGGCGTGCTGGCCGCGGTGCAGAAGGCGGTGGGCGCGATCATGGAGCACATGGCCGAGAACCCGCTGCCGCAGGACGATCCCGTGCTGGCGTTCTACTTCGAGGCCTTGCAATTCATGCGGCTGGCCGAGCAGTTCGGCTCGCACGCGCTGTTCGATGTGACCCTGTCGGACGCCAGCGCGGCCGGCGCCAAGACGCCGCCCTCCGTGCTGTGCGTGCGCAACGTGATCCCGGCGCCGTACCTCGCGGCGCGTTACGCGGCGGCGCATGCCACGGTGCTGTTCTCGGGCACGCTGAGCCCGCAGCAGTTCTACCGCGACACGCTGGGCCTGCCCGCGGCCACGCCCTGGCTGGACGTGGCCGCGCCATTCCAGGCCGAGCAGTTGGCGGTGAGGGTGGTGGGCAACGTATCCACGCGCTATCGCGATCGCGAGCGTTCGCTGGCGCCCATCGTCGAACTGATTGCGCGGCAATACGCCGAGCGGCCGGGGAACTACCTGGGTTTTCTCAGCAGTTTCGACTATCTGCGCCAGGTGTCGGACCTGATGCGTGAGCGCCATCCCGCGGTGCCGATCTGGCTGCAGACGCCGGGCATGGACGAGGCGGGCCGCGCGGCGTTCCTGGCGCGCTTTACCGAAACGGGGCAGGGCGTGGGCTTCGCGGTGCTGGGCGGCGCATTTTCGGAAGGCGTGGACCTGCCCGGCAGGCGGCTGATCGGCGCGTTCATCGCCACGCTGGGGCTGCCGCAGGTGAATCCCGTGAACGAGAACATGAAGCGCGCCATGGACTTGCGCTATGGCGTGGAGAACGGCTACGACTACACCTACCTGTACCCCGGCATGCAGAAGGTGGTGCAGGCGGCGGGCCGCGTCATCCGCACGGAACACGACGTGGGCACGGTGCACCTGATCGACGACCGCTACCGCCGCGCCAAGGTGCGCGGGCTGCTGCCGGGCTGGTGGCGGATCGAGTGATCAGGCCGGGTGCAGTTCGGTCAGCGGCTGGCTGGGGTCGCGGCTGAGCTGGTACCCATACCAGAGGCTGCGCGCCATGCGCCGGGCCATTTCCTGGGCTGCGTCGGCCAGCGCCCGGTTGGGCAGGGCGTCGGTGGTCTCCTGCCATAGCGCCAGCCAGCGCTCGAACAGTTCTGCGCTGAGGTTCGGCATGGCGGCATGCTTGGGCATGGGCATGCCGGTGAAGCGGCGCGTGCCCAGCAGCACGGCGGACCAGAAATCCGACAGGGTCGCCAGATGCTCGTCCCAGTCGTGCACCTGACTGTTGAAGACCGGGCCCAGCTGCGCGTCCGCGCGCGCCTTGCCGTAGAAGGCGTGCACCAGGTCGCGGATTTCGGCTTCGGTGCAGATGTCTGCGTCTGAGGTCAAGGTCGTCTCCTTGTGGGGCGGAAGGCGATCTTAGGGCGGGTGCGCCAGCCTGCGGTTTGATCTGGCGCAAGTTTTCCGGCCTGCCGCGGGATCCGGCGCGCCAAGCGCGGCGCCTGTGGTTTGCGTAGTATCGTCTGCCTGCGCGGCCGGCGTCCGGCAAGCGCGACCCCATATGATCAGGCGCCCCGAGTCGAAGGCGCGCCGCAAGGAGACCCGCATGACCATTGCCGCCCCGGCCGCAGCCGTCCCATTGAACGACATCGTGGCGATGCCCGCGCACGCGCTGTCCGAGGCGATCCGCAAGCGTCAGGTGTCCTGCCGCGAGGTCATGGCGGCCTACCTGGCGCACATCGACCGGGTCAATCCCAAGCTCAACGCCATCGTCGCCCGGCGCGACAGCGACGAACTGCTGCGCGAGGCCGATGAGCGCGACGCCCAATTGGCCGCGGGACAGTGGCTGGGCTGGCTGCATGGCATGCCGCAGGCGCCCAAGGACCTGACCGCCGTGCGCGGCATGGTCACGTCCATGGGCTCGCTGGTCTACAAGGACCAGGTCACGGCGCACGACTCCATCATCATCGAGCGCATGCGCGCGTCCGGCGCCATCTTCATCGGCCGCAGCAACGTGCCGGAGTTCGGCCTGGGCTCGCACACCTATAACCAGGTATATGGCGTCACGGGCAACCCCTACGATCCGTCCCGGACCGCGGGCGGCAGCAGCGGCGGCGCTGCGGCCGCGCTGGCGGCCCGCATGCTGCCGGTGGCGGACGGCAGCGATTTCGGCGGCTCGCTGCGCAATCCCGCGGCGTTCTGCAACGTCTACGGCATGCGCCCGTCCGCTGGCCGCGTGCCTTACGGACCGTCGACCGAGGTTTTCCTCAAGCAGCTGGCGGTTGAGGGGCCGATGGGCCGTACACCGCGCGACGTGGCCATGCTGCTGTCCGTGATGGCGGGGCCCGACCGCCGCGTGCCGCTGTCCCTGACCGGCGACCCGGCGCAGTTCGCGCAGTCCCTGGACGCCGACCTGCGGGGCAAGCGCGTGGGCTGGCTGGGTGACTGGAATGGCTACCTGCCGATGGAGCCGGGCATTCTGGAGCTGTGCGAGCCGGCGTTGGCCGGCCTGGCGCAGACCGGCTGCGAGGCCGTCGACTACCAGGTGCCATTCGCCGGCGAACGCCTTTGGCGCATCTGGCTGGCTCACCGCCACTTGATGGTGGGCGGACAACTGCACCCCCTCGTCCACAATCCCGAAACCCGCAAGCTGGTGAAGCCGGCCGTGGTCTGGGAAGTCGAAGGGCTGGAAGGCATGACGGCGCGGCAGGTTTACCAGGCCACCGAAGAGCGCAGCGCCTGGTACCAGACCGTGCAGCGCATGTTCGACGACGTGGATTATCTGGCGGTGCCGTCGGCCCAGGTGTTCCCCTTCGACGCGGCGCTGGACTGGCCCAAGGAGATCGCCGGGCGTCCCATGGACACTTATCACCGCTGGATGGAGACCGTCACGCCCTGGACGCTGGCGGGCTGCCCGGTGATCAGCGTGCCGGTGGGATTCAACGCCGCAGGGCTGCCCATGGGCATGCAGCTTATCGGGCCGCCGCAGGCGGACCTGGCTGTGCTGCAGCTTGCGCACGCCTATGGGCAGGCGCAAGACTGGGTGCAATCCCGTCCGCCCGCGGCGCTTTGGAGCGGCGCCGCCT
Source organism: Achromobacter aegrifaciens (assembly GCF_902859965.1). Lineage (NCBI taxonomy): Bacteria > Pseudomonadati > Pseudomonadota > Betaproteobacteria > Burkholderiales > Alcaligenaceae > Achromobacter > Achromobacter aegrifaciens. The sequence goes on along the minus strand of NZ_CADIKO010000002.1, from coordinate 1,137,839 downwards.
GAAAACGGGTCCGGTACGCATTGTTGCGGGAAAAGACAAGCCCTTGTAAGAGGGCTTTGCTTTTTTCCGACGCAAAGCGCCATATTTCCCGCAATTTCGGCGTTTTCCGTGGCTGTCAGCGTTTGCCTTTGCAATAATTGTCAACCAACTCACAACATCCCGTAATAAATGGACAGCCTTGTGTCCCCGGTTCTGTTCCAGAATATTTCGGTCCAATCGACGAGTTGATTTTGCATAGAGGTCTCCCGGCATGAAGAATCTGACACTACGCCAGCGCATCCTGGCCAGCTTCCTGGCGATTCTGGCCATCATGGCGTTGATGGTGGTGATGGATTACCGGCGCCTGCTGGTCATCGAGTCGGAAGTCGAGCTGATCAACAATGATGCCGTGCCCGGCATCTACTACAGCACTTCGATCCGGGCCTCCTGGTTCGCCGGCTTCGTGCTGGTGCAGGACGCGTTCAACATGGAGACGGACCAGGAACGCAGCCGCATCCTGGCGGGTCTGCCCGAGACCGATAAGTTGCTGGCGGACGATATCGAGCAATACCGTCGCACCATCGCGCGCGCCGACGACCGGCAGATGTTCGAGGAGTTCGAGAAGGAACTGCAGGAGTACAGACGCATCCGCGCCAACATTCTTGCGCCTGCCGCGCTGGCGGACCCGGCGCGGGCGCAGGCGCTGATCAAGGCGGAACTGCGGCCGGCGTTCTACAAGGGCCGCGACATCCTCGCCAGGATGGTGCAGGAAAACAAGAAACAGGCCGACGAAGCGGCCGTCGCCATCAAGCAATCGGTGAATAGCGCCGAAACGCGCATGCTGCTGTCGCTGGGCCTGGCGATCGTGGCGGCCATCATCTGCGGCATCCTGCTGATGCGCGCCATCGCCAACCCCATGCGCGCCATCGTCAAGACCTTGGAGGCCACCGGCGGCGGTGATCTGACGCGACGCCTGACGCTGGCGCGCAAGGACGAATTCAACGCCATCGAGACCGGCTTCAATGGCATGGTGGACGAGCTGACCGGTCTGGTTGGCAAGACGCAGCGCTCCGCGGTGCAGGTGGCCACCTCCGTCACCGAGATCGCGGCTACTTCCAAGCAGCAGCAGGCGACGGCCTCCGAAGTCGCCGCCACCACGACCGAGATCGGCGTGACCTCGCGCGAAATCTCCGCCACCTCGCGCGAGCTGGTGCGCACCATGGCCGAAGTCTCCGGCGCGGCCGAGCAGACCGCGGCGCTGGCGGGCAGCGGCCAGGTGGGCCTGGCGCGCATGGAAGACACCATGCGCAACGTGGTCGGGGCGGCCGGTTCGGTCAACGCCAAGCTGGCGATCCTGAACGAGAAGGCCGGCAACATCACGCAAGTGGTTACTACGATCACGAAAGTGGCGGACCAGACCAACCTGCTGTCGCTGAACGCGGCGATCGAAGCCGAGAAGGCCGGCGAATACGGCCGCGGCTTCGTGGTGGTGGCGACCGAGATCCGCCGGCTGGCGGACCAGACCGCCGTCGCCACCTACGACATCGAGCAGATGGTGCGCGAGATCCAGTCGTCGGTGTCTGCCGGCGTCATGGGCATGGACAAGTTCTCCGAGGAAGTGCGGCGCGGCATGGCCGACATGCAGCAGGTGGGCGACCAGCTGTCGCAGATCATCCAACAGGTGCAGACGCTGGCGCCGCGCGTGCAAATGGTCAACGAAGGCATGCAGGCGCAGGCCACCGGCGCCGAACAGATCAACCAGGCCCTGCAGCAGCTGAGCGACGCCGCCCAGCAGACCGTGGAATCGCTGCGCCAGTCCACGCTGGCGATCGAAGAACTGACGCTGGTCGCCAACGACCTGCGCAGCGGCGTTTCGCGCTTCAAGGTGTGATGGTTGCCATGGCGCAGCGCGCTCCCTCTGCTGCGGCCGGACGCCGGCTGTACCTGCTGTTCCGCATTGGCGGCGACCGCTATGCGCTGGACGCAAGAGACATCGCCGAGGTGCTGGGCCTGCGCCCGTTCAAGCAGGTGCCGGGCGCGCCGGCGTGGGTGGCCGGCGTGATGGACCGCCGCGGCGTGGCTGTCCCCGTCATCGACATGAGCGCGCTGGCGGGGGGCGGCACGGCCGCCGCCGTCACCAGCACCCGGCTGGCCCTGGTGCGCTATCAGGCGCAGTCGGACGGGCCGGAACATCTGCTGGGGCTGATCCTGGAGCAGGCGACCGAAACCGTGCACTACGATCCAGCAGCGTTTCAGTCCGGCGGCCTGGACAATCCGCAGGCGCGCTATCTGGGCGCGGTGCTCGGCGATGCCGACGGCATGGTGCAGGCTGTCAACGTGCGCGACCTGCTGCCTGCGCCCGTGCGGGCGCTGTTGTTTCCCGCCGACGCCGCAGGCGCGGCGCGCGAGGCGCGGCCATGATGCTGATCGACGAGTTCAGCGCCTTGCTCAAGCGGCGCATGGGCCTGGATAGCGGCTCCATCGGCAAGGCCGCCGTCGAGCGCGCGGTGCGGCGCAGAATGGGCATGGCCGGCATTGCCGACGAGCAGGATTACCTGTGGCAGGTGCAGGCGGCGCCTGCCGAGATGCAGCAGCTCATCGAAGCGGTCATCGTGCCGGAGACCTGGTTTTTCCGTTATCCCGAATCGCAGGCGGCCATGGCCGCGCTGGCGCGGGCGCGCCTGTACGCCACGGGCGCCGAAGGCCGTGTGTTGCGCGTGTTGAGCGTGCCCTGTTCCAGCGGCGAGGAGCCTTACTCCATCGCCATGGCGCTGCTGGACGCCGGCGTGCCCGCCGAACGTTTCCAGATCGACGCCTTCGACATCAGCGTGCGCATGGTCGAATTCGCGCGGCGCGGCCTGTACGGCCGCAATTCATTCCGCGGCGATGACCTGGGGTACCGCGACCGCTATTTTTCGGAGACCGCCGACGGCCACCAACTGGCCGCCCACGTGGCGGCGCAGGTGCGGTTCCAGGCCGGCAATCTGTTCGATCCCGATCTGCTGGCAGGGGTGGCGCCCTATGACTTTGTGTTCTGCCGCAATCTGCTCATCTATTTCGACGCGGCAACGCAGGCCCGCGCCGTGCAGGTGCTGCGCAGCTTTACGCGCGAGGATGGCGTGCTTTTCGTCGGCCCGGCCGAAACCACCTTGCTGACCGGCCGCAGGCTGCCGGCAGTGCCCATGGCGCGTTCGTTCGCCTTCCTGGCCAAGCCGCTGCCCCCGCCGGCCGAGCCTGTCGCGCCGGCGGCAGCGCGGCCCATCGTGCACAGCTGGACGCCGCCCAGGCGGCCGCTGGCCCAGGCGCCGGAGCCCGGCCTGCCCCTGGCGCATGCGCCCATACCGGCGATACCCGCGGCGCCCGTGGTCGCCTCGGCCGGATTGCGCGACGCGCAGGCCTCCTTGCGCCATATCGCGGCCCTGGCCGACCAGGGCCGGGTGCAGGACGCCATGGCGCAGTGCCAGGCGCACATAGGCACCCACGGCGCCAGCGCCGAAGCCCTGTATCTGCAAGGCTTGCTGCAGGACGCGGCAGGCGACGCGCGGCAGGCGCAAGCGGCCTACCGCAAGGCGCTCTATCTCGATCCGACCCATCGCGAAGCCCTGCTGCATCTGGCCGCGCTGGTGGCGTCGGACGGCGATCACGAAGCGGCCAGCCGCCTGCAGGCGCGCGCGGCTCGCGGGGAGGCGCGACGTGGTTGAAATCATGGGCGTGCTGTCCGACGTGGACGACTGCTGGAACCGCATCGGCATCCGCGGCGACAAGAGTTGCGCGCAATTGGCCGACCACGTGCATTGCCGCAATTGTCCGGTCTATGCGGCGGCGGCCAAGCGCATACTTGACCGTCTGCCGCCGCAAATGGAAGAGCAGGGCGTCGAAGAGGCCCAGCAGGAGCGCGCCAGGCTGTCTTCGCTGCTGGTGTTCCGCGTGCACCGCGAATGGCTGGGGCTGCCGACCCGGGCGCTGGACGAAGTGGCCGGCACCCGCAGCATCCTGAGCCTGCCGCACCGGCGCGATCCGGCGATGCTGGGCGTGACCAATGTGCGCGGCTCCCTCACTGTGTGCGTGTCGCTGGCGCGCCTGCTGGGCCTGGAGGCGGCAGCGGAGGACGCGCGCGAGCGACCCGCCACGGCGCGCATGCTGATACTGGGCGGCGCAGGCCGCGCGGTGGTCGTGCCGGTGGATGAGGTCGAAGGCATGCACGCCGTGGACCTGGACGGGCTGGAGCCCCTGCCCGCGACCGTGGAGGGTGCAAGCCTCAAGTACTCGCGCGGCATGGCCCGCTGCGGCGGCCGCGCCGTGGGCGTGTTGGACGAGACCTTGCTGATGCAAGCTTTGGAACGGAGCCTGGCGTGAATCCGGATCAGATGCGCGATGCCTCGCTTCTGGAATTGTTCCAGCTGGAGACCCGCACCCAGGTGGAGGTGCTGAACAAGGGCCTGCTGGCCCTGGAGCACGACCCCACGTCCGCGCCGCAGCTGGAAGCCTGCATGCGCGCGGCGCATTCGCTCAAGGGCGCGGCCCGCATCGTCGATCTGCATCCGGCGGTGCGCATCGCGCACGCCATGGAGGATTGCCTGGTTGAGGCGCGCGAAGGCCGGCTGCGGCTGCAGGCCGCGGACATCGACGCCCTGCTGATGGGCGCGGACCTGTTGCAGCGCGTGGCCACGCCGGGTGTGGAGCTGGGTGGCGAGATCGACGAGCTGGTGACGCGCCTGAGCAATGCGCCTGCGTTGCCGGCAGCGCAGGCTGCCGCGCCGGTCCCCAAGCCCTCGGATTTCCTGCCGCCGATTCCGGTCCTGGATGAACCGCCCGCCGCAGCGGTGCAAAGGCGCAGTTCGGACGCGGGATTGGGCGAGGGCGAACGCGTGCTGCGCGTGACGGCTGACACCCTCAACAAATTGCTGGGCCTGTCCAGCGAGACCCTGGTGGAGTCGCACTGGATCGCGCCCTTTGGCGCGTCCATGCTGCGTCTGAAGCGCATGCAGGCGGGCGCGGTCCAGGCATTGGACGGCGTGCGCGCGGCCCTGGCGGGCCAGGCGCTGGACGCGCAGGCGCAAGCCGCGCTGGACGATGCCCTGCGCATCGTCCAGCAATGCCAGCAGGAGCTGTCGCAGCGCACCAGCGAGGTCGACGAATTCGGCTGGCGCATGGGCCACCTGGCCCAGCGCCTGTACGACACCGCGCTGGCCTGCCGCATGCGGCCGTTCGGCGACGGGGTGGGAGGCATGGCGCGCATGGTCCGCGACGTAGGCCGCGCGCTGGGCAAGCAGGTGCGGCTGGAAATCGAAGGCGAGTCCACCCAGGTGGATCGCGACATCCTGGAAAAGCTCGACGCGCCGCTGATGCACCTGTTGCGCAACGCGGTGGACCACGGCATCGAGATGCCGCAGGACCGGCTGGCGGCGGGCAAGCCGGCCGAAGGCCGGATCCGGCTGTCGGCGCGCCATGCGGCCGGCATGCTGCTGATTGAACTCAGCGACGACGGCGCCGGCATTTCGCTGGACCGGCTGCGCGTGGAAGTGGTGCAGCGCAAGCTGGCCAGCGCGGAAACCGCGGCCCGGCTGACCGAGGCCGAGCTGCTGGAGTTCCTGTTCCTGTCGGGCTTCAGCACGCGCGGCGAAGTCACGGAGATCTCGGGGCGCGGGGTGGGGTTGGACGTGGTGCAGACCATGGTGCGCCAGTTGCGCGGCGCGGTGCGCATCCAGCAGCAGACAGGGCAGGGCACCCGTTTCATGCTGGAGATGCCCTTGTCGCTCTCGGTGGTGCGCAGCCTGCTGGTCGAGGTGCAGGAAGAGATCTACGCATTCCCGCTGGCCTACGTCAACCACGCGCTGCAAGTGCGCGCCGAAGACATCGAACAGCTCGAAGGGCATCAGCATTTCCGCTTCATGGACCGGCAGATCGGGCTGGTGTCCGCGCGCCAGATCCTGCGCACGGGCGGCGCCGCGCCGGCCTCCGAAACGGTATGCGTGGTGCTGGTGGGCGACCACGACCGGCTTTATGGCGTTGCCGTGGACCGTTACGTGGGCGAGCGCACGCTGGTGGTGCAGCCGCTGGACCCGCGTCTGGGCAAGGTGCAGGACGTGATGGCGGGCGCATTGATGGACGATGGCACGCCGCTGCTGATCCTCGACGTGGAAGACATGCTGGTGTCGGTGCAGAAGCTGGTGGAAGGCGGACAGCTGAGCCGGGTGGACGGCGCGGGCGCGGCCGAACAGGCGCGGCGGCGCAAGCGCGTGCTGGTGGTGGACGACTCGCTTACGGTGCGCGAGCTGGAACGCAAGCTGCTGTTGAACCGCGGCTTCGACGTGGCCGTGGCCGTGGACGGCATGGACGGCTGGAACATGTTGCGCAGCGAGGCGTTCGACCTGGTCGTGACCGACGTGGACATGCCGCGCATGGACGGCATTGAACTGGTGTCGCGCATCAAGGCCGATCCCAAGCTGCAGGGCCTGCCGGTGATGGTGGTGTCGTACAAGGACAGGGAAGAGGACAGGAGGCGCGGGCTGGACGCCGGCGCCGACTATTATCTGGCGAAGGGCAGCTTCCATGACGACGCGCTGCTCGACGCGGTGGAAGACCTGATCGGAAAGGCGCGCACGTGAGAGTCGGAATCGTCAACGACATGCCGATGGCAGTGGAAGTGCTGCGGCGCGCGATCGCGCTGGAGCCGGGGCTGGACCTCGCCTGGGTCGCGACCAACGGCCAGGAGGCCGTGGACCTGTGCGCCCGCGACCGGCCGGACGTGGTGCTGATGGACCTCATCATGCCCATCATGGACGGCGTCGAAGCCACGCGCCGCATCATGGCCGAAACGCCGTGCGCGATCGTGGTGGTGACCGCCGACGTGGCGCGCCATACCTCGCGCGTATTCGACGCCATGGGCCACGGGGCGCTGGACGCAGCAGACACGCCGGTAATCGGCAGCGGCGACATGCGCATGGCGGCGGCGCCGCTGCTGCGCAAGATCCGCAACGTGGGCTGGCTGATCGGCCGCTATGGCAAGCGGCCTGCCCTGACGCCGGTGGCCCGGCCCATGCAACAGGCCGACGCCAAGCGCCTCCTGGTCATCGGCGCATCGGCTGGCGGTCCGCCGGCGCTGGCGCAGCTGCTGAAGGGAATACCGCCGGAGTTTCCCGCCGGCATCGTGCTGGTACAGCACGTGGACGCCTCGTTTGCCGCGGGCATGGCGGACTGGCTCAATGAACAGGCGCCGCTGCCCGTCAGGCTGGTGCGCGAGGGCGAATGGCCCGAACCCGGCCAGATATTGCTGGCCGGCACTGGCGACCATCTGCACATGCTGGCCGACGGCACGCTGCGCTACACCGAAACCCCTAAGGAAAGCCTGTACCGGCCTTCCATCGACGTTTTTTTCCATAGCGTGGCGCAGCACTGGCGCGGCCTGGCCGTCGGCGTGCTGCTGACGGGCATGGGCCAGGACGGCGCGCGCGGGCTGAAGGCGCTGCGCGAGCGCGGTTACCTGACCATTGCACAGGACCAGGCCAGCAGCGCCGTCTATGGCATGCCCAAGGCCGCGGCGGCCATGCAGGCGGCCGTGGAAATCCGCCCATTGGACCAAATCGCTCCTCGCGTGATCCAGGCTTTTGCCTGAGCGCGCGGACCTCGACAGCATTCAAGGACTCACTATGCAACCTCCCATTGACAGCTCGGCTTCGGCGAACCTGCATTCGCATGCGGCCATGGTGTTGCTCGTCGACGACCAGGTGATGGTCGGCGAGGCCATCAGGCGGGCCCTGGCCACGGAGGGCAACATCGACTTCCACTATTGCTCTGATCCGGAAAAGGCGCTGGCCGTGGCGATCCAGACCCGGCCCACCGTCATCCTGCAGGACCTGGTGCTGCCGGGCGTGGATGGACTGAGCCTGGTGCAGGAATACCGTGGTCATCCAGTGACGCGCGATATCCCCATCATCGTGCTGTCCACCAAGGAAGATCCGGCGATCAAGAGCGCGGCCTTTGCCGCCGGCGCCAACGACTATCTGGTCAAGCTGCCCGACTCCATCGAGCTGGTGGCGCGCATCCGCTACCACTCGCGCTCCTACCTGGCCCTGGTGCAGCGCGACGAGGCTTACCAGGCCTTGCGCCAGAGCCAGCAGCAACTGCTGGAAAGCAATATGGAGTTGCGCCGGCTGACCAATTCCGACGGACTGACGGGCCTGGGAAACCGCCGTTATTTCGACGAATACCTCAATGCCGAGTGGCAGCGTGCGCGCCGCGACGGCCGCGAAATCAGCATGCTCATGATCGACGTGGACCACTTCAAGGCCTACAACGACACCTACGGCCACATCGCTGGCGACGAGGCGCTCAAGCGGGTGGCCAACACCATCTTCGCCAGTTGCGACCGGTCCACCGACCTGGCGGCGCGCTTTGGCGGCGAGGAGTTCGCGCTGGTGCTGCCTGGCACCCCGGCCGGCAGCGCGCGCCTGGCCGCCGAGAAGCTGCGCCGCGCGGTGGAAGCCTTGCAGATTCCGCAGAAGGACACTGGCGACGGCCCGTGGCTGACGGTCAGCATAGGCACGGCGACGGCGGTGCCGCAAGGCGACCAGCCCTGCACCGACCTGATCCAGGTGGCCGACCGCGGTCTCTATCAAGCCAAGCGGCAGGGCCGCAACCGCGTCGTTCCCGGCGTGATGTAGGGCGCGGCCGCAGGCAGGCTGCGCCAGCCATCCTCCGCGGGTTTCATGATTTTCCTGTCGATTGCGCCAAGTTGAGGTAATCAGGCAGCGCCTTTCAGGAAATCCCCATAAGGGGAAATATTGTTTCTCACTGTCCTCGCCGGACGATGCAAGCGGAAGGACTCTTGCGGCCGGCTACTGTCATTCTTCCATGCAGCCCGAGGCGGGCGGCGCTATTGTTTTCGCATGCGTGAAGCGCCAGCCCGACGGCCCGGCCGGGCACCCGGAAACCAGACAGAGAGGCATAGCATGAGTTACTCCAGCTACCACAAGAAGGACATTTTCGGCCGCCCGCTGCATGCCGAAACCCAGATGATGTCGTACGGCTTCGACCCCTTCCTGTCGGAGGGCGCGGTCAAGCCGCCGGTGTTCCTGACGTCTACCTTCGCGTTCCGCTCGGCCGAGGATGGCGCGGCGTTCTTCGATCTGGTTTCGGGCCGCAAACCCTTGCCCCAGGGCGAGTCCGCGGGGCTGGTGTACAGCCGCTTCAACCATCCCAACCTGGAAATCGTCGAGGACCGCCTGGCGCTGCTGGATGGTTCGGAAGACGCCGCGGTGACCTCCAGCGGCATGTCGGCGATCAGCGCCGTGTTCCTGGCATTCTTGCGGCCCGGCGATCAATTGGTGCAATCCGTGCCGCTGTATGGCGGCACCGAAACCCTGATCTCCAAGATTTTCCCGGAGTGGGGGATAGGTTCGCATGCCGTCGAGGACGGCCTGTCGGCCAAGAGCATGCGCACAGCGCTGGAGGCCGCGGCGGCGCAGGGGCCGGTGCGTCTGTTTTTTGTTGAAACGCCCGCCAATCCGACCAATGCCTTGATCGATTTCGAGGCCATGAAGAATGAGCTGGACGCCTTCGAAGCGCGGCACGGCTATCGTCCCGTGTCGGTGTGCGACAACACCCTGCTGGGCCCGATCTTCCAGAAACCGGCCGAGCATGGCGTGGACCTGTGCGTGTATTCGCTGACCAAGTATGTGGGCGGCCATAGCGACCTGGTTGCGGGCGCGGTCACCGGCAGCAAGACGCTGGTCAAGAAGGTGCGAGCCATCCGCAGCGCGTTCGGCTCTCAGCTGGACCCGCATTCCTGCTGGATGATCACGCGTTCGATGGAGACCGTGGTGCTGCGCATGAAGCAGGCCGCGCGCACGGCGACCAAGGTGGCCCAGTGGCTGTCCGGCAATCCGCATGAAAAAGTGCAGATTTTCCATCCGGAGATGATTGCGGACCGGGCCTACCAGGAAGTCTACAAACGCCAGTGCACCGGGCCGGGTTCGACCTTCGCCTTCGTGCTTGAGGGCGGGCGCGCCAAGGCGTTCCGCTTCATCAACGCGCTGCATCTGTTCAAGTCGGCCGTCAGCCTGGGAGGCACCGAATCGCTGATCTGCCATCCGGCGTCCACCACGCATTCCGGCGTTCCGGCGGCCGAGCGCGACGCGGCCGGCGTGTCCGAGGGGCTGGTGCGCGTGTCGATCGGACTGGAGCACGAGGAAGACCTGATCGCCGACATGGACCACGCCTTCCGCAACTGCTGAGCCGGGGCCGGCATGGCAGGCCTGTTTCAGGCTGCCATGCGCCGCCGGTTGAATAGCACGAACCCCGCCGTGACCAGCAGCATCAGCGCCGCGGTGGCGATGACTGCGGCATAGCCCGTGTCGAAGGCGGTCTTGGCCAGGCGGGTCAAGGCCATGCCCAGGTCCGACGACAGTCCGTCCGCCACGATCAGGGCCTGGTCCAGGCTGTCGCGCGCCAGGTCGGACTGGGGCAGGCCAACCGGCACGGCAAGCGTGTGCGCATAGACGCCGGACAGGATCGATCCCATCAGGGTGACGCCCAGCGCGCCGCCCAGCTCGTACGAAACCTCTTCGATCGAGGCCGCCATGCCGGCGCGCTCCGGGGTGGCGCTCTGCATGATGGTGCTGGACGCCGCGGTCATGGTGGCGCCTATGCCGGCGCCCAGCACGCACAGGCTGACCATCTGCGGCAGCAGCGCCGCGTCATAGCTCAGCAGGTAGCCGGTCATGCCCAGCCCCGACACCAGCAACGACAGGAACAGCATGGTGGCGCTGTTGACGCGGCCCAGCAGCCAGCCCGCCAGCGGACCCGCGATGAAAGCGGCCAGCGACAGCGGCAGGATGAAGAGCGCGGCTTCAAGCGGCGACATGCCCATGACCAGCTGCAGCCGCTGGCTGAACACCAGCTCCATGCCCAGCAGCGCAGCGGCGGCGAACAGCGCAGCCGCCACGGCCGAACTGAAGCTGAGGTTGCGGAAGATGGCGAAGTCGATCAGCGGATAAGGCCGCGCGCGCTGGCGCCGCACGAACACGGCGAGCATGGCCGCGCCCGCAGCGCAGGCCAGGCCGGCGTCGCGCCAGGACGGGTCGGTCTTGCCCAGTTCCTTCAGCGCGTAGGCGCACAGGATCAGGCCGGCCATCACCTGCAACGAGCCCGGCAGGTCCCAGGGGCGGGAGGCGTCCGGACGGCTGGCAGGAATCAGGCGCCAGGCCAGCGGCAGCGCCAGCAGCACGATGGGCACGTTGATGAGGAACACGGAACCCCACCAGAAATGCTCCAGCAGCACGCCGCCCACCACCGGGCCGACAGCGGCGCCGCCCGAGGCAACCGAGGCCCATACGCCGATGGCGATGGCGCGTTCGCGCTCGTCGGCGAAGGTCAGGCGCAGGATGGACAGCGTGGCAGGCATCATCATGGCGGCGCCCACGGCCAGCAGCGCGCGCGCCGCGATCAGCGTGGCCGCGCCGGGCGAGTAGGCCGCGCACAGGGACGCCGTGCCGAACACGACCAGCCCCGCCATGAACAGGCGCTTGTGGCCGAGGCGGTCGCCCAGCGTGCCCATGCCCAGCAGCAGGCCGGACACGACCAGCGCGTAGATGTTCACGATCCACAGCTTTTCCGACGCGTTGACGTTCAATTCATGCGTGAGCCGGGGCAGGGCGGTATAGAGGACGGTCATGTCGACCACGATCAACAGCAAGGCGCTGGACACGATGGCCAGCACCAGCCAGCGGCCGGGCGCGGCCGTGGCGACAGCGTTCGGTTCAGTCCGCTGCATGGTTCTACTCCTGAAACTGAAACGCCTGCCGCGCCGCGAACGCGGGCGGGGCCGGGATTGGCCGGGTCTCAGAGGGCGCCATTATCCATCTTTCAATTCGCATAAAAAAGTTTGAAACCATCTATAAAATAGATGGATAACGAGGAGTCGCGACATGCAATGGACACTGGATCAGCTACGTCATTTCGTCGCCGCTGCGGAATCGGGATCGTTCTCGGCGGCGGCGCGACGCCTGGGCCGGGCGCAGTCGGCGATCAGTACCTCGGTAGGCTTGCTGGAAGCGGACCTGGGTGTGGAGTTGTTCGACCGGTCGCGGCGCAACGCAACCCTGACGGCCGCCGGCGAGGTCATGTTGCAGGAGGCGCAGGAACTGCTGCGCCAGGCAGGCGCGCTGGAACAGCGCGCCTTGTCGTTTGCCGCCGGGCGCGAAGCGCGCCTGGGCGTCGCGCTGGACGAAGGGCTGCCTTATCTGGTGGCCGACCAGTTGCTGAAGGAACTGGCCGAACGCTATCCGGCGCTGGAGCTGACCCAGCTCAACGGCACCGCGACGGAGGTCGCCGATTACGTGGAACAGGGCCGCGCCAGCCTGGCCTTCCAGTTCGATCGCGGCGATCCGGGCAGCGCCTTCGCCCATCGCCATCTGGGCAATGTGGCGCAGGGCATCTTCGTGGCGCAGGGCCATCCGCTGGCCGCGCTGCCCGAGGTCGGGCGCAATGACCTGGCGCGTCACCGGCAGTTGCTCATGCAGATGGACGGCGTCGACCAGGTGGTGCTGAGCCCGTCGGTCTGGCGGGCCGACAGCAGCTACAACATCGCTGCCATGGCCGCCAATGGCGTGGGCTGGGCCATCCTGCCGCTGAACATCGGCGAATACCAGGGTTTCAGCAACGAGCTCGTCAGCGTGCGCTGCGCGGACCTGTTCCTGCCCATGTTGTCCGTGCGTACGCTGTGGCTGAGGGGCGGCAGCCTGAGCGAGACGGAACTCTGGCTGCAGCAGCGCATGGGCCAGCTGCTGGCGGGGACGCAGGCGCAGCCGTAGCGCTGGGGCCGGCTTCAGCTGAGCAGGGCGCTGACCAGGTCGCCGCCGCTGCGGCCGCCGTTCTTGAAATCCAGCGCCGTCTGCACATGCTCCAGATGCGCGTCCATCAGCGCGCAGGCACGGTCGGCATCGCCCGCGCGGGCGGCCTCGATGAAGGCGTGATGCTCCTGTGACGAGCAGCTGGCATCGTGCGAGCTTTGATACAGCACGGTGATGACGGCGCTGCGGGCCGAGAGTTCGCGCAACATCCCCGTCAGCACGGAATTTCCTACGGTCTCGGCCAGCAGAATGTGGAAGTGTCCGAGCAGCCGGTTGCGTTCCTGCACGTCGCCGCCTTCCAGCGCGCGGCGCTCCGCGGCCAGATGGGCGTCGATGCGGCGGTAGTCAGCCGCCGTTGCCCGCGCCACGAATTCGCGTGCGAGCGCTGCTTCCAGGATGCGCCGTACCGCATAGACCTCGCGCGCCTCGTTCGCGTCCGGCTTGCTCACGAACGCGCCCTTGTCCGGCACGATGTTGATCAGCTTGTCCTTGGACAGCATCAGCAGCGCGGCGCGGATCTTGGTCCGGCTGACCTGATACACCCCCGCCAGCGCCTCTTCGCGCAGCCGCGTGCCGGGCGGCAACTTGTGCGCGACGATGGCCGCCGAGATTTCCTTGGCGATATCGTCGGCGCTGGGGTCGGGGCGGACTTCCTGGGACATGTTGGGGCAGGCGAGGGACAGGGCTGGTCAGTCTAGCAAATGGGCAGGCCCGGCGGGGAGCGGGCCTGCCCATGGCCGGGCGGACCCGCGCTAGCGCGCCGCCGCCAGCGCGCCCATTGCCTGCCGCATGAACGACAGGGTGGCGTCATCAGTCCAGGTGCCGGCGGTGAGCTCGGGCTCGGTCATCAGCGCGTGGCGGAATTTCGCCTGGGTGGCGGGGTCGTTGCCGGCATAGCTGCGGAACAGGTCCAGCCAGCGCCGGGCCAACGCCAGGGCCGTGGGCGAGTCCGGCGCCACGCCCGCGTCGAGCGCGTCGCGCACCTCGGCCATCAGTTCGGGCCATTCGCCAATGCGATCGCCGTAATGCTCGCGCATGTAGCGCGCCTCGTCCGGCGTGAGGTACTTCTCGTAGATCCGCAGCTTGCTTTCCGAGAAGGCTTGCAGCACGTAATCGCGCAAGGCCGGAGAGATGCCCATGTGCGCCTGCATCGAGGGCTCGCGTTCGTGCATCCGGTTCAGCTTGACCAGCAGGCGCGGATCGCGACTGGTGTCGCGCAGCAGCAGGGTCATCCAGCGCAAGGCCAGTTCGCGCGGCTGCGCCGCTTCGGGCGCGACGCCGGCATCCATCTGCGCCTGCACCTCCTTGACCAGCGCGAGCCAGTCGGCGTCGCCATTCTGGCTGCTGCGGTACATGGGCAGGCGGGCCAGTTCATCGGGGGAAAAGTATTTGTCGTACATGGTCATGAGTTCCAGAGTGGTGAGCCAATCGGCCAGCTCTGGCTCCTTGCCTTGCGCCAACTGGCCCTGCAGCTGGGCGAGACGCTCGCGCAGCCGGGAGGCTTGCTGGATCTGGCGGTCGAGCATCGCGATCTGCTTGGCGATGATTTCGTCCATGGGAGTGTCGGGCTGGTCCAGATAAGCGCCGATCTCGGCCAACGGCAATCCGAAGCGGCGCAGCGCCTGGATCTGATGCAGCCGCGCGATGTCGTCGCGGCCATACAGCCGATAGCCGTTGTCGGCGCGCGCCGAAGGCGTGAGCAGCCCGATCGCGTGATAGTGGTGCAGCGTGCGGACAGTCAGCCCGCTTCGCCTGGCCAGTTCTCCTACTTTCAGTTGCACGGCATTCCTCCTGTTGATGGCGCGGAACGAACTCTGGGACATGACGTTGCGTGAGGGTCAAGCGTTACCGCGGGCGGCAGCTAGTCTGACACGTCGGGCGATGGGATCCAGCGATTTTGAGCGGCGGCCTTGGCCGTTCCTGGAATAATGGGCGTCCCCCGAAGAGGAAACGAACAATGAATATCCGTGAGCTGGATGCTTCCGAGTTGTCGAGTCTGCTGGATTTGTATCGGCATCTGCATCCAGCGGATGATCCCCTGCCGGGCGCGCAAACGGTCGCAGTGGTCTGGCAGGAACTGATGGAAAGCACTCGGCACAGGGTTTTTGGCGCGTATGCCGACGGCAAGCTCGCTTCAAGCTGCACGCTTACCGTCATTCCCAATCTGACGCGTGGTTGTCGGCCCTATGGCGTGATCGAGAACGTGGTGACGGATGCCGCCTACCGGCGTCAGGGCCTTGCCAAGGCGGTGCTCGACGAGGCGCTGGCGTTCGCCTGGGGCGGGAATTGCTACAAGGTCATGTTGATGACCGGTAGAAAGGACGAAGCGACCCTTCGATTCTACGAGTCCGCGGGTTTTGACAGGCATGGCAAGCAGGCATTCATCGCGAGGCCGCCGGTATCCGGCGACCTCGGTTGAGCCGAACGGCCGGGTTCAGGCCTGTTGCCGCGACTTGGCAGACCCGGCCAGCAGCGCGACCGCTGCGATCGCCAGGGGAATGAACGACACCCACAGCACCGTCGCCCAGTCATAGGCCGCCAGCAGGCCGCCCGATGCGAAGGAGCCGACCGCCATGGTGCCGAAGATGATGAAGTCATTGAGCGACTGCACCCGGGTCTTTTCCTCCGGCCGGTGGCATTCCAGAACCAGGGCCGACGCGCCCACGAATCCGAAGTTCCAGCCCAGGCCCAGCAGGACCAAGGTCACCCAGAAGTGGGCCACGTCGATCCCGGTCAGGCCGATGGCCGCGGACAGGCCGGTGAGCGCCAGGCCCGCCGTGACGATGCGTCCGGCGCCGAAACGCGTGATGAGGCGTCCCGTGAAGAAGCTGGGGCCGTACATGGCGATGACGTGCCATTGCAGGCCGAGGTTGGCGCTTTCCTGGGAATGGCCGCAAAGATGCATGGCCAGCGGCGCGGCGGTCATCAGGAAATTCATCAGCATGTAGGAGACGGCGCCGCAGACCACCGCCGTGATGAAGCGCGGCTGGCGCGCGATCACGCCCAGCGGCCGTCCGCCCGCAACTTCGGCCGCACTGGGCATGGGCAGGTGCACGCCCAGCAGGACCAGGGCCGAGACCGCTGCTACCGCCGCCTGCATGAGATAGGTCGCCGCGAACATGTGGACGGGCCACAGGTACATCGTGTACGTGACCAACTGAGGGCCGACCACGCCGGCCAGCACGCCGCCGCCCATCACGAAGGACAGGGC
This sequence comes from Achromobacter aegrifaciens, assembly GCF_902859965.1. Taxonomy (NCBI): domain Bacteria; kingdom Pseudomonadati; phylum Pseudomonadota; class Betaproteobacteria; order Burkholderiales; family Alcaligenaceae; genus Achromobacter; species Achromobacter aegrifaciens. Next base: position 1,121,798 of record NZ_CADIKO010000002.1, on the reverse strand, counting down.
GCGGGCGCGCCTGGCGGGAGACACGCCGTCGGCCGCCGCGAAGCGGAACGACAGCACGACGGCGGCGTACGCGCCGCCGAAGAACGTGCCCAGGCAGAACAGCCAGAAAGAACTCAGCACGATGGCGGCGGCGGCCAGCAGGCCCACCAGCACGCCGCAGGCGGTGCCGGCAAGAAATGCCGCGCGGCGGCCATGGCGCCTGGCGATGGCGCCAGCAGGAAGGATGCAGGCGGCCATGCCGACCACAAAGATGGAAATGGGCAGGGTCGCCAGCGCCTTGTCCGGCGCCAGCATGTCGCCGACGATGGCGCCGGTGGCGTAGACCACGACGGCGTTGGCGCCTGCCAGCGCCTGGGCGATTGTCAGCCGGGCGATGTTGCCGCGCTGCGCCTGCGCCGTGAGTTCAGCGCCGGGTGCGGCCGATGGCGCCGGGGTTGATGCGGACAAGTGGGTCTCCTCGAGAGTCGTGCTTTTAGTTGATATGGGTGTTGATTTGCCGAGCGCGTTGCGGTTCTCGCGCGGCGTCCATGGTCAGGACCACGCGGAACTTCGCATCGCCGGACTTCAGCCGCAGCAAGGCATCAGCTGCGCGCTCCAGGGGTAGAGTCTCGACCATGGGCAGCGCCTCTGCAAGTACGCTGAAATTCAGCGCTTTTTCAGTTTCCCAAGGCGTGCCGGTCATGGACCCGGCAACGGTGCGCTCGCCGCCCACCAGAAAGCCGGGCGGCACCGCCAGCGGGTCGCGGCCCACGCCCAGCAACATCGTGCGGCCTTGCGGAGCCAGTCCGCGCATGGCCCCGGACACGGCCTGCGTGTCGGTGATGGTGGCGATCAGCGCTTGTGCGCCGCCCATGTCGAGGAGCCGTTGCGCGGCGTCTTCCTCGTTGCTGTCGATGTAGACATGGGCGCCCAGGCGCAAGGCGTCAGCGGCGATGTCCAGGCCCCGGCCGATTGCCGCCACTTTCACGCCCATGCGGCGGGCGTATTGCAACGCCATGTGGCCCAGGCCGCCTATGCCCAGCACGGCAACGAGATCGCCGGCCTGCGCTCCGGATTTCCGGAGCGCGTTGAAGGTGGCGATGCCGGCGCAAAGTATCGGGGCGGCTTGCATGGCGTCGAGCTCGTCGGGTATGGCAACCAGTCCGGTCGCCCGGGCCAGCATCATCTCGGCATAACCGCCATCCCGGGTAACGCCGACTACCGGTTGATTCGCGCACAGATTGAAGAGGCCCTGGCGGCATTGCGTGCAGGCGCCGCAATGACCGCCCAGGCGCCCCACGCCGACGCGTTGGCCGATCTTCCAGCGGGCGTCGACGCTCGCGCCGAGCGCCGAAATGCGGCCGACGGCTTCATGCCCGGGGACGCGCGGCCGTTGCAGCGCCGGATTGTCGATATCGGCCGCGTCGGCGCCACAGACGCCGCAAGCTTCGACGCGCAGCAGTACTTCTCCGGGGCCGGGTTCGGGCGTGGACAATTCAACGAATTCGAGCCGGCCGGGCGCGGTGGTCCGAATGGCGCGATAGGTGGAAGGCAGGCGTGTCATTGGGCGGGGGCTCCAGGCGGGACCGCATTGGGGGAGGGTGCAGCGCAGTTCAGCAGCCACTTCACGCCCGCGTCCGCGGCATCGATGGCGCCAGCCAGATAGCCGGGGAATGCGGCGGACCATTCGCTGGCTATCCCGGCCAAGCGACCCGCCCATACGCCAGTCTCGGCTGCAACGGCGGGTGCTGCCGGGTGTGCGCCGCCATCCCTGCAGTCCGCAGCCGTCGAGGTGTCGGGGTCTTGCGCCCAGTCCTTGTAGAACTCCCGCTCGGGCTTGAGCGCCAGGGGGCCGAACAACCGGGCGAGCTGCGCGCGGCTGAGGGCCATCAACACGTCCTGGCCTGCCGACCGGCGCGCCGCCGCGGGCATGCCTACGAATCCGAACAGGGCAGGACCTTGCGGGGTGCTGGCGTCGTGGACCTCGGCCAGAGGTCCCCGGCTGCTGCGGGCTGCGCCAGACATGTCCTGCTCGCGCCAGAATGCCGAACCGTAGACGGCGAGGTACTTGGCATGGGGAGCCATCCAGGTCGGCGTGCCGCGCCATTGCGTTGCCAGCGCGCTCGGCAGCGGAGGGTCGAAAGCGATACGGGATTGCGCCAGGCGCGGAGGGACGGCCAGCAGCACCTGCGAGGCCTGAAAGACGCTGGCTCGTCCCTCGCCGTCCCGCGCATGCACCTCGATGGCGCGGCCTGTGGCATGCAGCCGGGTCACGGTCCGGCCCAGCTTGATGCATGCCGGATCCAGGCGTGCGAGCAGGGTATCGATCAGGCCGCTCATGCCAGTGGTTAGCCGGAAGGACTCCGGATGGCTGGGGTAGCCGTGCATACGTACCGGCGTTCCTGAACGCTCGACCATCATGAAACCCGCTTCGTGTTGCGGGATGATAGACAAGCCGAACTCGCGGACGAGGGCGCCAAGCCTGGGCTGGATCGCTGGCCAGAACCACGTGGGGCCCAGATCGTAGGAGCCGGCGCCCAGGATGCGGCCGCCCAGCCTGTCGCGTGCTTCCAGCAGCATATGGCTGCCGGCGCCATGCCGCTGCAGCAGCAGGGAGGCGTACAGGCCCGCGAGTCCCCCTCCGATGATGACGGTGTCCACTGACGTCGTCATGGCTGGCTCCCGCCGTTCGGGTCCGGCAGATGGTTGGTCTTCAGATAGACGGTGGCGCCCTCGGCGCCGGCGTCGAGGGCGGCTTGCGCGCCACGGGCAAGCCGCAGCCAGCTGCCTTGCGGATAAGAAGCTTGTCCGTCGGCAATCGATCCGGCCAGAACCAGTATTTCCGCATGCACGGCTGCGGTCCGCGGCAGCGGTGCATGGGCGGGCAGGCGCCGCAGACAGGTCTGCTCATAGGACGCGGAGTAAAGCGGGCAGATTTCGCCGCCGCGCTCGCGCGTCCAGGCGGCGGGATCGCGCGTGTCGATGCGTACGACGGATTGTTCATCCGCAGGCATCTGCCGCAATTTGACGAGGATGGTGGCGCCGTTCCTGCTGGAAGGGGCATGGGCGGAGCCCGGCGGATTGCGCAGATACCAGCCTGCCGGATAGTCGCCGCTGGCGTCGGAGAAGGTGCCGGACAACACCAGTATTTCTTCGCCGCCGGGATGCGCGTGCGGCGGAAAGCGGCTGCCCGGCGCATAGCGCACGATGCTGGTGGCGCGCGCCTGTTCGCCGCCCACGCGGTCCAGCATCATGCGTTCCACGCCGTGCTGCGGCGACGGCACCCATTGGTATTGCTCCGGCGTCACGATGGCGTTGCGTGAGAAATCGGCGTTGATAAGCATGATATTGGTAGAAAAGCTATTCCAAGGTGATGTCCGGCCCTTGGCTGCCATATGCTGAAATTGGCTACTGAAAGGGCGTATTCTTCGCCAATCGGCAGCCGCGGACAAACCAGATAAACTACCTTTGATTGAAAGAAAAACTTTTTCGCAATGAAGTCTCTTGCGCATCTCAACGCGCTGCGCGCCTTCGAGGCCAGTGCGCGCCATCAAAGCTTTTCGGCAGCTGCGGCCGAGCTGCACGTGACTCCTGCTGCGGTGGGCCAGCTCGTGCGCGCGCTGGAGCAATGGCTGGGCGCGCCGCTGTTCCATCGCGGCGCCAGCGGCAAGGCGCGGCTGGTCCCGACGGCGGCGGCTGAACGCGCGTTGCCGGAGATACAGGCGGGGCTCGGCAAGCTGGCGCTGGGCCTGGAGCGCTTGAAGGAAGGTTCCTTGAGCGGCATGCTCACCGTGGCCGTGAGTCCGGCTTTCGCCGCTAAGTGGCTGTTGCCTCGGATCGAGCGCTTCCAGCATGCCTGGCCCGATACCGACGTGCGCCTGGACACCAACCTCAAGCCCGTGGATTTCGCGGCCCAGCAGATCGATATCGGCGTGCGCTATGGCGCTGGCGTCTGGCCCGGCCTGGCGGCGGAAAAGCTGATGGACGAAGAGGTCTACCCGGTCTGTTCCCCGGAACTGCTGCGACGGCGCAAGGCGGCGAAGCGTCCGGCCGAGCTGGCGGGCGAGACCTTGATCCATGATCTTTCGATGGACGCGCAGACGGGATTTCCGACCTGGGCCATGTGGCTGGAGAAAGTCGGCGTACAAGGCGTATCCACCGTCCGCGGCATGAAGATCAACAATTCCGCCGCGGTGCTGCAGGCGGCTATCGATGGCCATGGCGTGGCGCTGGCCCGCAGCGTGATGGCGCATGATGATCTGGTTGCCGGCCGCCTGGTGCGCCTGTTTCCGCAGTTGGCGGTTCCCTCCGCGTTGGCCTACTACGTTGTTTATCGGCCCCAGGCGCGCGAGTTGCCCCGATTGGCCGCCTTCCGAGACTGGCTGTTCGACGAGGCCGCTGCCTGTCGGTAGCCGGGTTCGGAGCCCGGCGGACCTTGCGCGACGCCCGCCGCGCTTACCTTGCGGCGCGGGTGAATCTCTGCACCATGAATTCCACGAAGGTCGTGAGCTTGGGCAAGGCCTTGCGGTCCTTGGGATACAGCAGCGTGATCGGCCGGGCCACGGGCCAGGCGGACTCCAGGATCGGGACCAGCCGGCCGGCCCGCACATCTTCGGCCAGCAACAGTTCCGGCTGCAGCACGATGCCGAATCCGGCCAGCGCCGCCTGCCTGAGCGCCTGGCCGTTGTTGGACACGAAGCGGCCGGCGGGGTAGGCCGCGCCGCCATCCTCCGAGTTCAGGCGCCAGCCGGTGCGGCGGTTCCAGTAGGAAAAATCCAGGCATTGATGGCGCGCCAGGTCGCTCGCGGTTTCGGGCGTGCCATGGCGTTGCAGATAGGCCGGCGCCGCGCAGATGATCATCTGATAGCGCCCGATCTTGCGCGCGACCAGGCTGGAATCGGCGGGTTCGCCGATGCGCACCGCCAGGTCGTAGCGCGAGGCCACCACGTCCTCGACGGCGTCGCTCAAGGTCAGGTCCACGCTGACGTCCGGGTACTCGGACAGGTAGTCGGCGATGGCGGGGGCCAGCGCGAACGAGCCGAAGGTCACGGTCGAGGTGATGCGCAGATGGCCTCGCGGCGCGGCGCGCATGGCTTCGGCGCCTTGCTCGGCATCGCGGATGTCCGACAGGATCACCTTGCAGCGCGCGAAATAGGCCTGGCCGGCTTCCGTCAGGCTTTGGCGGCGCGTGGTGCGGTTCATGAGCCTCAGGCCCAGCCGCGCCTCCAGGCCCTTGATGTGCTTGGCCGCCATGGCGGGCGACATCTCGTGGCGAGCCGCCGCCGCGGTCAGGCTGCCCAGTTCGACGACCGCCACAAAGACTTCCATGCTGAGCAGGCGGTCCATGGATTACGCACCCTGAGTGTGAAGTGAACCCACCATTTTAGGATTTTTCCGGGACGCGCCCTTGGCCAGAATGGGCACAAGCGCTGGCGATATCGCGGGCGCATCCCACAACATACGAATCGGAGTTTCCATGAAAATCATCCTGATCGGCGCCACCGGCACCATCGGCCGCGCGGTCGCCCAAGAACTGGGCCAGCGCCACGACGTCATTGCAGTGGGCAAGACGCGCGGCGAGCATCAGGTCGACGTGACCCAGAGCGGCAGCATCCGCGCCTTGTTCGAGCGCGTGGGCAAGGTGGATGCCATCGTCTCCACCACGGGCAGCTTGCATTTTGGCCCTCTGGCCGAAATGACGGCGGAGCAGTTCAAGATCGGTCTGCACGACAAGCTGCTGGGACAGGTGGATCTGGCGCTGATCGGCCAGCATTACGTCAACGAAGGCGGTTCCATCACGCTCACCAGCGGCATCTTGACCGATGAACCGATCCGCTACGGCGCCAATGCGTCGGCGGTGAACTCGGCCATCGATGGCTTCGTGCGCGGCGCGGCGGTGGAGCTGCGCGGCGTGCGCATCAACTCGGTCAGCCCCACGGTCCTGACGGAATCGCTGGATGCCTATGGTCCGTACTTCCAGGGCTTTGAATCCGCCCCGGCCAGCCGGGTTGCGTTGGCCTATAGCCGCAGCGTGGAAGGCGCGCAGACGGGGCAGGTGTTCCGGGTGTGGTGATTTCCCGCGGCGGGCAAAGGCCGGCACGGCCTTGTGCGTCCTGTTGTTGCCTGGATGTGGCGCTCTCCGATCTGGTCGCGGAGCGCCCTCAGCGCGTTGCCAAAATGGCACACCTGTCTGCGAATTATGCAGAACAAAGTGATTATCCGTGAATTTGATGCGAATATTTACACGCATTGCACGCCCGGATTAGGGCGTTTGGCGTAGGTACCGAAGTCTATCGTCGTTACCCCCGGCACTCCGGGGTCTGGTTTGAGCGCGTCCCGGCCCACCGCCCGGACGGCTACACGGAGACGAATCAGATGGCACACCACGCAAGTCCCTCCATACCCCTGTTCGCCCGCTCGCTGGGCGTGGCCATGTCGCTGGCCGCCAGTAGCGCCTGGAGCGTCAATTACGCGCCATTCATCGTTCCCTCAGGCACGACGTTCACCCTGAATGGCGGTGATAGCGTGACAGGCACGGGATCGAGTTCGGCCATTCGGGTCGGCAACGCCACGCTGAACTTCGGCCCTGGCAACATCGCCATCGGCAATGTCGATCTGGGCGTTTTCGCCACCAATGGCGCGGCGACCAACATCAATTTCCAGACCGGCACCAACGTCACCATCACGACGGTGACCACCACCGGCCTGGGATTGCAGTCCACCACGAATTCGCAGGCGACGTTCTCGCTGGCGCCGAGTTCCAACGTGACGATACGCGGCTTTCAGGGCGTAAATCTGGGCCATACGCCATTCGGCACCATGAGCCAGCTGCAGATCGGCAATGGCGCGACGCTGAAGATCGAGACCGCGCCGGCCGGCGGCAATCCCTGGCCCAAGGGCGTGATGACGAGCAACAACACCGCCATTACGCTGGATGCCGGCGGCGTTCTGGATGTGCAGACCACGGGCGGGACATATGGGCGTGGGGTTGAACTGGGCTACAGCCTGACCTATCCGGACTCGGTCGTACGCCGCTACACGTCAGCGCCAGGCTCGACGCTGCGCGTCAGCACCACGGGGCAGACCGCCGACGGCTTCTACATGCTGGGCGTGGGCGAGGCGGTGATGCAGGGCACCACCGACATCCACACCACGGGCCGGGACAGCAGCGGCATGTTCCTGCGCCGCTACGTCAGCCCGACCAACCATCTGGTGGTAGCCCCGCAGGGCGGCTCCACGGCGAACATCCTTACCGAGGGCGCGGACGCCTACGGGGTGATAGGCATAGACGGCTCACGCGCGGAACTGTCCGACCTGAGGACCGAGACCCGCGGCACGGACGCGGTGGGCCTGTATGCGTATACGGCCAGCGGGCAGCCGGCGACCGTCTTCCAGGCAGCGCGCAACACGGTCGTGACCAGCGGGCAGGGCGGTTTCGGCATCCTGGCGCAAGGCGCGGCCAGCAGCGTGGTGTTCGATGACGGCTCGGTGCAGACGTCCGGGACCGAGGCCCATGGCGTGGTGGTGGCGGGCGCGTCGAGCGTCGCGGCGACGGGCAGCGCCATCGGCGTCAGCGGCGCACGCTCGATCGGTCTCCTGCTGACCAGCGACACGGGCACGCAAGCTGCGACCATCAATGGCGGCAGCATCGCGAGCGCGACCGGGACTGCCATAGGCGTCGACGGGGGCACGGCGAACATCCAGCTCGACGGCACCACGGTCCAGGGCGCGACCAACTGGCTGCATGTCGCCAGCTCTGGAACCTTGCTTGGAAGCAGGACCCGTACGTTGCATGGCATAGACCCGAGCCTGGCGCCGGATGCCGGCAATCCGGGCGGCATCAACGTTGCCGGCGCGCAGGCGGGCTCTCCGGCCACGGCCAACGTGACGGCGCGCAATTCTACCTTGACGGGAGCGGCGGCCACCGAGGCCGGCAGCATCTCGAACGTGACCTTGGTGGATTCGACCTGGACGCTGACCGGCAACTCGACCATCACCAACCTGGTCAACGATCCCAGCCTGATCGACTTCACGCCGCCGCAGGCGGGCGCGTACAAGACGCTGACGGTGCGTAACTACAGCGGCGACGGCACCATCGCGCTGAACACCTATCTGGGCGACGACAGCTCGCCCTCGGACAAGCTGGTCATCAATGGCGGCAGCGCCAGCGGCGCTTCGCAATTGCGCATCAAGAACACGGGCGGGCCGGGCGCCTTGACGACGGCCAGCGGGATACAGGTGGTCGAGGTCGTCAATGGCGGTATCTCCGGAGCGGGCGCATTTGCGCTTTCGGGCCGGGTGGTGGCCGGTCCCTACGAGTATCGGCTGTACCAAGGTTCGGCAAGCGCACCGGCCGATCAGAGCTGGTATCTGCGATCCGAGAAGGAGCCGGATCCGCCGCCTCCTCCGCCGCCGCCTCCCGAGCCTCCGGTGCCGCCTGTCCCACCGGCGCCGCCAACGCCGCCCACTCCCGATCCCGAGCCGCTGTACCGTCCTGAAGTCGCCGCCTATCTCGCGAATCAGCGACTGGTTGGGCAGATGTTCGTGCAGAGCATGCACGACCGCCTGGGCGAGCCGCAATTCATCGAGGGCCAGCAGTTTCAAACCGAGGACAGCAAGCGCCGGGCGCTCTGGCTGCGCGCCGTGGGCAGGTGGGAGGGCTCGCATAGCCGCGACGGCAACTTCGACGTCAGCACCGACATGTTCCTGCTGCAAGGCGGCGGCGACGTGGCGCAATGGAAGCTGTTCTCGGAGACCGACCGGCTGCACCTGGGGTTGATGCTGGGCTATGGCAGCGCCGACAGCACGGCCCGGGCCGAGGGCAACCCCTACAAGGCCAAGGGCAGGGTGCAAGGCTATAGCGCCGGCGTGTATGGCACCTGGTTCCAGAACGACGAGAGTAAGCTCGGCGCCTATGTGGATACCTGGTTCCAGTACGGTTGGTACAACAACCGGGTGACGGGCGAGGAGCTGCCGCGCGTGGACTACGATTCCCGCGCATGGGCCGTGTCGGCCGAGACCGGCTACGCCTTCAAGCTGCGCGGCGACTGGATACTGGAACCCCAGGCCCAGATCATCTACGTCAGCTCGGACACGGACAGCCTGACGGAATCCAACGGCACCCGCGTGGGCAGCGCGGATTCCCACGGCACCATCACGCGCCTGGGCGTGCGCACGCACACCACCTTCGACCTGGGCAATGGCCGCAAGGCGCAGCCGTTCGCGACGCTGAATTGGTGGCACAGCAGCACTGGCAGCTCCGTGTCGTTCAATCAATTGCCGGTGGGCGACCTCTATCCGAAAGACCGCTATGAGTTGAAGCTCGGCGTGCATGCCGACTTCAACAAGGGCTGGACGGGCTGGACCAATGTCGCCGGGTCATGGGGAGCGCAGGACTACCACCAGTACGCGGCAAGGATAGGCGTGAAGTACACCTGGTAGATGTGAAAAGCCCGCGGCGGCTAGACCGCTGCGGGCTTTGGTCATGCCAGAGGCCGGTTGCCCGACCCAGGTCATGAGGCTTACCAGAGCACCTTCAACCCGACAGAGCCCTGTGCGCCGGTCTTGACGCGGCTGTCGCCGCTGTTGGCCCACAGCTTGCCAATGTCGCCGTAGAGGCTGGTGTTCTTGGTCAGCTGCAGCATGGCGCCCACCGCGAACTCGGTCGACGTGTAGCCGCCCTTGGCGCGGATGTCGGTGGTGCCGGCCGGGGCGCTGAAGCTTGCCACGTCGGTGGTATTGCTGGCCTTGTACAGATTGACGCGGGCAAAGGGCTGAAGCACGGTGCCGCCGATGCTGTAGCTGCCCTTGACGCGGGCGCCCAGACGCAGGGTCCAGTCATCGTCCGCATCGTTCTTCACCTTGGCCAGGCTCAGCGTGGTGTCGTCCAGATTGAGCTTGCGGTAGATGATTTGCGCCTGCGGCTCCAACTGCCAGCTGCTGCCCAGGTCGAAGGGCTTGCCCACTTCCAGCGAGGCCAGCCAGCCGTGGCCCTTGGTGGTGGCGCCGGCGCCGGTGTCGGCCGTGCGCAGGCTGCTGCGGTAGTCGGCGCCCTGGATCACGGCGTCGGCGTACAGGCCGGAGTCGTGCTGCCAGGTGCCATACAGGCCCACGTAGCGGCCGCGCAGGTTGTTGTAGCCCGCGTACTTGCGCTCCATGCCGCTGGAGAAGCCGCGCACGCCCATGTCACCGTCCAGCTGGCCCACGTACAGGCCGGCCTTGAGGTTGCGGTCGGCGTACACGTCCACGCCGGCCTGGAAGCCGGTCAGGTGGCCGCTGCTCTCGGGGTTGACCGTGCCTTGCTGCGTGATGGTCGGAGCCGTGCGCAGCACACGGGCCCAGGCGCGGTGGTTCGGGTCCTGGTCGATGGTGCCTTGAGCGATGTCGTCGCCCATGCGCTTGCGCATGTCGCCGAGCATTGCCATGTCCGCCTGGCGCAGTTGCGCGGGCAGCGAGGACAGCAGCGGCACTTCTTCACGGTAGGCGGGAGCGGGGGTGACAGGATCGGTGCCTGGGCCGGGGTTGACCTGCGTGTTGGTCGAGTGCAGCGCGGCGCCCTGTGCCGTCTGGGTCAGACGGTACTCGTAGGCGCCGGCATCGACATGGCCGCCCGCCAGCGTGAAGCTGCCGGGTTGCAGGCTGGCGCCGTTCTCGGTGGAGATGACCTGGATGCCCTGGCTGCCCGTCTGTGCGCCCAGGCCGCCGGCATTGGCGATCTGCACCGTGGTGTTGCCGCTGGCGATGGCGCCGGGACCGCTCAACAGCAGCTTGTCGGTGGCGCTGCCATCCGCGCCCAGCACGGTGGACACGCCCAGCTTGCCGTTGTTGCCGACGTAGGGGCCGGTGACCTTGAGCACGGTGCCCGGCGTGCTGCCGCCGAGATTGACCGCGCCGCTGTTGTTCAGGCTGGCCACGGTCTGGCTGTAGCCCGCCAGGTCCAGCACGGCGCCGCTGGCCACGGTGTGGGCCGAGGCGCTGCTGAATGTATTGGTGGCGCCGGCCTTGAGCGTGCCCTGAGCGACATCGGTCGCGCCGGTGTAGCTGTTGCCTGCGCTGGTCAGGGTCAGGACGCCGCTACCTTGCTTGGTAAGGAAGCCGCCGCCCGTGATGGCACCGGCCCAGGTCGCCGTGTTGGCGCCGGTGTCGATGACCGGGTCGTTGGTGCCCGTCATGTGCAGGTTGTTGACGATGGTCAGGCCGTTGGCAATCAGGTTGATGACAGTGCCGTCGTCCATGGACAGCATGCCAGTGCCCAGGCCCAGGGAATGGCCCAGGCCGATGCTGCCCTGCTTGAGCTGCACACCGCCCGAGAAGGCGCTGCCGCCGGTCAGCGTCAGCGCGCCGGCGCCGGTCTTGACCAGGCCGCCGCTGCCCACGACGATGCCCGAGTAGTAGGACGCACTGCCAGCCGCGGAATTGACGGTCAGGGTTCCCGCGCCCAGCGCCACGGTGCCGGCGCCGGTCAGGCTGCTGGCTTGGAGCACGTTGCCATTGAGGTCCAGCGTGGCGCCCGACAGCACCTGATAGCCGGTGCCTTGGACCAGCGCCGTGGTGGAACCCGCGCGCAGCGTGCCGTCCGCGACCAGCGTGCCGCCGGTATAGCTGTTGGCGCCGGTCAGGGTCTGCGTGCCCGAGCCCTGCTTGACCAGGGTGCCCGTGCCGATGACCGAGCCGCTGAAGATGCCGTCGGCCGAACCGCCCGCCAGCAGGGTGTTGGTTCCCATCTTGATGTTGCCGGCGCCCGCCAGGGTGCCGAACACTTGGGCGCCTTGGCCTGCCGACAGGTCGAAGGTCGCGCCGTTGGCGACGGTCACGATGCCGGTGGCGGCGAGGCTGCTGCCCGCGCCCAACGCTACCGTGCCGCTGTTGACGTAGGTGCCGCCGGTGTAGCTGTTGGTGCCGTTGAGCGTCAGCGTGCTGGCGCCGTTCTTGGTCAGGCTGCCCGTGCCCGAGATGTTGCCGTCGAGCGTCAGGTCGTGGCTGCCTTGCACGGCAAGGCCGGCGTTCAGGGCGATGTTGTTTGCCAGCGCCAGCGCCTGAGTGTTGTCCAGCGTGGCCGCGCCGCCTACCGTCAGCGTGCCGGAACCGAGCGCGGCGCCGTTGCCGACGATCAGGCCGCCAGCGTTCAGGAGGGTGCCGCCGGCGTAGCTGTTGACGCCGCTGAGGGTCAGGTTGGCCGCGCCGTTCTTGATCAGGCCGCCAGCGCCGCCGACGGTGCCGTTCAGGTCCATGGCATTGGAACCGGCGATCGTCAGCGCGCCGTTCAGCGCGACCTTGTTGCGTACGGTGACTGCCGTGTTGCTGTCCAGCGTGGTGCCGTTGGCAGCGGTCAGCAGGCCATTGCCCAAAGCCTTGTCGTTGCCCAGCACCAGCGTGCCGCCGTTGAGCGCCGTGCCGCCGGTGTAGCCGTTGGACGCGTTGAGCACCAGGGTGCCGGCGTCGAGCTTGGCCAGCGTGCCGCTGCCAACGAGCGGGGCGTTGATGGTCGCGGTCACGCCGGGATCGACGCGCACCGAGGCGTAGCCCTGGTCGCCGTTGACCAGGTTGAGCGAACCCAGCGAGCCGCGCTCCAGCACATAGCCGTCGGTCATGAACTGCATGCCCGTCGTGCTTTGCGCGCCGGCAACGGTGACCGTCCCGGCAGCGCCCTGGAAGACCGCGAACTTGCCGGCCCAGGAGCGGTTCCCGTTGCCGTCGGCGCCGGTCCAGTTGGCGTTGGCGCCGTCCCAGGTGCCGTTGCCGCCTTCGATCGCGCCGTTGCCGACGGTTTGCGAGCCGTCCCAGAACTGCACGGTGACGTTGGGTGCGGCCACCAGCAGGTTGATCTGCTTGTCGACGGCGGTCTGCAAGGTCAGGTCGGCCGCTTGCACATTGCCGGGCAGGTAACCGAAGTTCATGCCGTTGTTGGTCAGGCTGCCGCCATAATTCATGAGACGGTACACGCCGGTGCCGAAGCCGCCGGCGTCGCTGATATTGAGCGTGCCGCCCAGGGTCAGGTTGCCGGTCACGTCCACCAAGGCAGCGCCGCCGCCGAGGGAGGGGGCGCCCAGGCTGGCATTCACGATCGACTGGGTGCCGAGCCCCATGCTGCCGACTGACAGGGTGTGGCCATCCGTCAAGTTCAGGGTGGCGCCGCCCATGAGCGTCACGTCGCCGGCGATGCTGCCAGCTCCACCCAGGGCGGCGCCGCTGTACACCAGCACATTGGTGCTGGCGAGCGAGCCGTCTACCCACAGACTGCCGGCACTGACGGAGGTCTGACCGGTAAGCGTGTTGTTACCGGAAAGAACCAGCGATCCCGTGCCGCTCTTGGTCAACCAACCCTTGCCGTCGAGCTGGCCGCCGAAGTTGCTGTTGGCCCCGTTGGCGCCGATGGTCAGGTTGTTCCCGTTCGAGACAGTCACGGTGCCATTGCCGTTCAGGCTGGCCAGACGAGCCAGATTGGTGATGAACAAATTGGCGCCGGCTGCCACGTTCGCGGTGGCATTCTGGCCCAGCGCGTTGTTGCCCGCGGTGGTCAAGCTGCCGCCCTGCAGATCGATCATGCCGCTGAAGGTGTTGGCGCTGCCGGTAAGCGAGAGGTCGTTCGCACCGGTCTTGCGCAGCGTGCCGTTGCCGTTGAGCTGTCCATCCAGGATCAGGCTGTTGTTGCCCGCCACCGTGAGCGCGCCGTCGACATTGACGGTATTGCCCAGGCGCATCGGGCCCGCCGTATCCAGTTGCGTGTTGCCCGTGATGGTCAGCATGCCGGTGCCCAGCGCCGCGGCATTGCCCAGGCTCAAGTCGCCGGCATTGACCGTGGTGCCCCCGTTGTGCCGGTTTTCGCCATTGAGGGTGAGTCGGCCGGCGCCGTTCTTGACCAGCTCGGTGGAACCATTGATCACCCCGTTCAGGGTGAAATCATTGCTGCCGTCCAGCGCCAGGGAGGCGCTCAGTTGCACGTTGTTGGCCAGGGTCACCGCGCGGCTGGCTTCCAGGGTTCCCGCGTTGCGCACGGTCAGCGTGCCCTCGCCGAGCGCTGCGTCGTGGCCCACGGCCAGGTTGCCGCCCGTCAGGTTGACGCCGCCCTGGAAAGAGTTGGCGCCGTTCAAGGTCAGCTTGCCCGTGCCGCGCTTGGTCAGGCCACCGAGGCCGTTGACCAGGCCGCCCAACGTGAGGTCCTGGTTGCCGACGAGGTTCAGGTCGCCAGCCAGGTTGATGGTGTTGCTCAGGCTCAATGCCACGCTGTTGTCCAGCTGCATGCCGGAGGCGGCGGTCAGGGTGCTGTTGCCCAGCGGATTGCTGGAGGCCAGCACCAGCTTGCCGCCGTTCAGCGCCATCGTGCCGCCGAAGGAGTTGTTGCCGCCCAGGGTCAGGGTGCCGCTGCCGTTCTTGTTCAGGCCGCCGCTGTTGCCGGCGATGTCGCCGTTCAGGGTCAGGTCATTGCTGCCACCCAGGTTCAGCTGGCCTTGGGCGAAGATCTGGTTGGTCAGCGTGAGCGCCTGGTTGTTGTCCAGCGTGGTGTCGCTGTACGCGGCCAGCGGCCCCTGCCCCAACGCGGCATCGTTGCCGAGTACCAGGGTGCCGCCCTCCAGCAGGGTGGCGGCGTGGCTGTTGGCGCCGTTCAGCACCAGCGTGCCGAGGTCCAGCTTGCGCAGGGTGTTCAGCCCGCTAATAGGAACATTGATGGTCGCGGTAACGTTGGGATCAACCCTTACGGCGAACTGGCCCCTGGTTCCGTTGTTGGCCCGCAGCTCCGCGTTGTTGCCAGCGACGAGGTGGTAGCCATCGATCATGAACTGCATGCCGCCGATTTCGTGCGCGCCTTCCACCGTGACAGTGCCGGGGTCGCCCATGAACACAGCGAACTTGTTGAGCCAGCTTTGGTTAATCGTGCCGTCGGCACTGGTCCAATTGCTGTTGGCGGCATTCCACGTGCCGTTGCCACCGTCGATCGAGCCGTCAGCGACCAAGCGCGAGCCGTCCCAGGCCTGCACCGGCAAATTCGATTGGACCAAAAGGTTGACCTGATTGGCGGTGGAAGTCTGTACGGTCATTCCGCCGATACCGCCCACTCTGCTCGTGTCGACGCCGATGCCGTTGATGGTAAGACCGCCACCGTAATTGAACAAGCGATACACACCGTCGCCGAGGTTGCCAGCATCGGAAATATTCAACTTTCCGGCCAGCGTCAGGTTGCCCATGACATTGAAGAGCGGGGTGTTTCCGGTAGACGAGGAACCCAGCGCCACATCGACGTTTGAGTTCTGGGCCAGGACCAGTGCGCTGGCGGTCAGCGTACTGCCACTGGTTCCGGCCAGATGGCCAAAGCTGTCGATGTTCAGCTGGCTATTGATGAAGCCGCCGCCGCTCACGGTGCCTCCGGTCCGGACGATGACAGCGGGGCTGCTCAGGGTGCCGCTGACCTTCAGGGTGCCGGCCGTGACGGTGACGTTGTTGTTCAGGGCGCTTGTGCCCGTGAGTTCCAGCGTGCCTGCGCCCGTCTTTTCCAGCGAACCCAGGCCGCTCAGCATGCCGGCATATGCGCTGCTGGCGTTGGTGCCGCCCACCTGCAACACGGTGGACCAGCTGATGTTGGTAGTGCCGCTGCCGCTCAGGGCGCCAATCCGGACGACGGGATCATTGAGGCTCAGCGTGGTGCCCGCGGCCAGCTTCACGCTGGCAGGAGCGCCCAGGCCATTACCGCCGGCTGTCGTGACGTAACCTTGATCGATTTCGAGGTTGCCGGCAAATGATGGGTTGTTGCCAAACAGGAACAATTCGTCCGCGCCAGTCTTGATCAGCTTGCCGCTGCCGCTCAGCTGGCCCGCCAAGGTCAGCTGCTCCTGGAGCTCCATGGTCAGGTTGCCGTTGACGCGGACGGCGTTCTGCAGGCTCGTGGGCTGGGTGTTCTTCAGCGTGGCCGTGCCATTGGCGACCAGCGCGCCGCTCCCGAGGGCTTCATTGTTGCTGAACTCCAAGGTACCGCCACTGAGGGCGATGCCGCCAGTGTGGGCGGTATTGATGGCGTTGAGGCTGAGCGTACCGTTGCCAGTCTTGACCAATTGGCCGGGGCCCGAGATCAGCGAATTCAAGGTCAGGTCATTGTCGCCGGCAACCGTCAGATTCGCATTGAGGGCGATGGCGTTGCCTAGCGTTACCGTGTTGCTTGCCGTCAGGGTGGAAGCGCCGCCCACGGTCAAGTTGCCGAGACCCAAAGCCTGATCGTTGCCCACCGTCAGCGTGCCGGCGTTCAGCGTGGTACCCGACAGATAGGTGTTGGCCCCGTTCAAGGTCAGGTTGGCGGCGCCGTTCTTGATCAGCGAGCCTGGGCCGTAAACGACGCCGTTCAGCGTCAGGTCGGCGCTTCCGCCTATCTCCACGCTGCCAAACAGATTCACGTTGTTGTCGAGGGCCACCTTGTTATTGGCGTCGAGCACCGTGTTGTAGAGCGCCGTCAGGGCGCCGCTGCCCAGCGCGGTATTGCTGCCGACCTCCAGACGGCCGGCCTCGATTATCGTGCCGCCGGTATACGTGTTGTTGCCGTTGAGTACCAGCGTGCCGCTGTCTTGCTTGTGCAGGGTGCCGCTGCCGCCTATGGCGACGCCCAAGGTTGCGGTCACGTTGGAATTGACCCGAATCACGGCAACGCCGCTGGCATTCAGCTGACCATTGGCTCCGCCCACGAGCTTGTAGCCGTCGCTTTTGAACTCCAGGCCCGTGATGCTGTGCTGGCCGCCAACTGCCACGGTGCCGGCGACGCCGGAGAATGCCGCTTCGCCGCCGTTCCAGGACTGGTTCACTGTTCCGTCAGCGGAAGTCCAGTTGGTATTGGCGTAATCCCAGATGCCAGAGGCGCCATCCACCGAACCGTTCGCCACGGATTGGCTGCCGTCCCAGTAGAGTTGCGGATTTGCGGGCGCCGCATGCGCGTTCGCGGCGATCAAGGCAATGCCCAGCGCGCCCGCCAACTGTGCGCCGCCGCGGCGCAGGCGCCGGGCAGGGCTGCTGCTTTTTGCCGGCCCGCGGGCGATTTCACTGACGGCTTGCCATACGCCAGCGGCGGCGTTGAAGACTACTCGATAGACGTGATTCATTGATCTCTTCTATGCCGGCGCCGATGCCGGGCCGGCAAAATTGGATGTTGTATTGATTTAAATGAAACTAAATGCGTCTTGGTGGTAGGTCGCTCAGCGAGCCGATAGCATGAACGGGCGAGGCAACCGTTACAAAAGTCGAAATGTTTTGCGGAAAATTAACATTTATTTACGCCGCGTAATGTACGGCAAAAATGCGGATTTCCGCACTGTCAACGTGGAAAAATTTGAATTCCGTTCACATTTGCTGCGTTGACGCCACGCCGAGGCGGTGATGGCCGAGCGCCGCATTCCTGCGTACACTCCCGGCCATGCTACGAATCGACAATCTCGGCAAACGCTACGGCGACCATCTCGTCTTCCAGGGGCTGACCCATACGTTCACGCCCGGATGCGTGGCGTTGTGCGAAGAAGACAGCACCGGCAAGTCCACGCTGCTGGGCATCATCGCGGGCGTGATCGCGCCGGATGCGGGAGAGGTCTGGATCGACGGACATGCGCTGACCCAGGCGCCGGCGCAAGCCCGGTCCCGCCTGGCCTATGTGCCCGACAACTGCATGGCATTGCCCGCGCAGACGGGGCGCGGCTTGTTGGAACAGGTGGCGGCGGAGAAGAATGTGCCGCTGGCCGACAGCGTGCTGGACCTGGCGTTCCGGCTGGGGCTGGAGCCGCATCTGGACAAGCGCTTCGAGCAGATGTCCACGGGCACGCGGCGCAAGGTCTACCTGACGGCCGCCGCCCTGGGCGACCCGGCCGTCATCATTGCGGATGGGGCCAGCAACGGCCTGGATGCGCAGGCGCGCGGCGTGCTGGCAGAACAGTTCAAGATCTGGGCGCAGGATCGGGTGGTGCTGTTCGCCAGCCACGATCCTGAACTGGTAGAAGCCTGCGGCGCCAGATCAATCGAGGTTGCGGCGCTGCGCTGAAGGCGGCGCCGCCATTATTACTTCGCCATCAAGCCCAGGTACTCGATCAAGCCTTTTTCCTTGACGTAGGTGGCCTGCGCCCATTCCTTGTAGTCCTGGCTGTTGCGGTAGGCGGGCTCCTGGTTCAGCTGCTTCATGACGTCCATGCTGGCGGGGTCGAACAGCGCCTTCTTGAAGGCGTCGTGCAGCGTCTTCACCACCGCGGGATCCATGCCCTTGGGGCCGGCCAGGCCATAGGGCGAGGTGGACACGACCTTGTAGCCCAGCTCCTGGGCGGTGGGCACGTCGGGCCAGCGCGTGGTGCGCTTTTCGCCGAAGGTGACCAGCAGGCGCATCTTGCCGGAATCCACGAACTGGTCCCAGCCGGTGGCGTCGCTTTGCGCCATGACGTGACCGCCCAGCAGGGCCTGTTGCATGTCGGCGTTGCCCTTGAACGGCACGTGGTTCAGTTTCACCTTGGCGTTGATGGCGACTTCCTCGATCAGCAGGTGCGGCGACGAACCGATGCCGGTGGAGCCATAGTCGATGGTGCCGGGCGCCTTGCGCGCCGCCTCGATGTATTCGTTGAAGGTCTTGTACGGCGAGTCGGAGCGGACGGTGAAGCCGAAGGTGTAGCCGGACAGGCCCAGGATGAAGGTGAAATCGTTGATGGGGTCCCAGCTGCTTTTCTGCATGTACGGCATGCGCAGCATGGCCAGGGTGTACAGCGTGATGGTGTAGCCATCGGGCTTGGCGGTCTTGGCCATGGTCGCCGGGCCCAGGGTGCCGCCGGCGCCGGGCCGGTTTTCGACGATAACGGGCTGGCCCAGGTACTTGGAGGCATCCTGCGCCACGGTGCGCAGGTGGCGGTCGGTAGAGCCGCCGGCCGGGAAGGGCACGATCAGCGTGATGGGCTTGGACGGATAGGCGCCTTGCGCGCCGGCGGCGAAGGGCAATGCAATGCCGGCCATCGAGAGCAGCGCGGCGCCGAGGCAGGCGCGCCGCAGGGGCTTATGGGTCATGGGTTTGTCTCCTGGGGTGTTGTTGTGTGTGGGAAGGGGACTGCTCAGTCGCGCAGGGCGACCTTGACCGGTAAGCGGGCCAGCGCGTCGCGCAGGCTGGCCTTTAGCGCTGCGGACGCGCGGGCGTCGGCCTGGACTGCGACCTCGGGTTGAGCGTCGGCCTGTACGCGGAACAGCGCGCCGTCGTCGATCAGGCCGGCTTCCTGCAAGGTGCGCGCCACCACGGCCTGGGCCGATACCGCGGTGGCCAGGCGGCGCAGGTCGGGCTTGTAGATCTTGCCCACGTTGGTCATGGGCATGCTGTCCAGCACGATGACGCGCTTGGGCCGCGCCGGGCTTTCGTCCACGTGCTCGGCGGCATAGGCCAGCAGTTCGGCTTCCGGGACCTGGGCGCCTTCGGCCAGCGTGACAAAGGCGATGGGCAGTTCGCCGGCATAGGCGTCGGGGGCGCCGACGGCGGCGCAGAGCTGCACCGACGGGTGCGAGGCGAGTGCGTCCTCGATGGTCTTGGGATCGATGTTGTGGCCGCTGCGGATGATCAGGTCCTTGGCGCGGCCCTGCAGATGCAGCCGGCCGTCCGGGTCCAGGTAGCCGACGTCGCCGCTGATGAGCCAGCCGTCCTCGGTGAAAGCGCGCGCCGTGTCTTCGGAATCAAGAAAGCCGGGGATGACGTTGGGCGCCTTGAACAGCACCATGCCGGGCTTGCCGGCGGGCAGGTCGCGCGCGGGCGCGCCGGCCGGTACGTCCAGGCCGACGATGCGGACCTGCACGTAGGGCAGCGGAAAGCCGACGCAACCCACCGGAAACTCGCAACCCGGCGGCGAGATGGTCGAGATGCCGGCCATCTCCGTCATGCCCAGGCTTTCGTTGACGTGCAGTCCGAACAGCCGTTTGAAGCGAGCGGCCAGCTCGGCGGGCAGGGGCGCGGCGCCGGTGCGGCAATAGCGCAACGACGAGATGTCGGCGCCGGCCAGCGGCACTTCGGCCAACGCGGCGAGGATGGTCGGCACGCCTTGCAGCGAGGTGGCGCGGTGGTGTTCGACCAGGCGCCAGTAGTTGCGCAGCACGTCGCGGTTGCGCAGCAGCAGGGTGGTGGGGATGACGGTTTCCACGCCCGCCGACAGGGCGGCCAGCGATGCCGGCAACACGCCCGCCACATGGAACAGCGGATAGCCGTTGATGACCACGTCGTCCGGTCCGGCGTTCTGCAATTGCACCGCGGCCCAGGCGCTGAAGACCTGGTTGGCGTGGGTGTGGATGGCGAGCTTGGGCGCGCCGGTGGTACCGCCGGTATGGAAATAGGCGGCCACGTCGCCGGCGTGGATTTCCCGGTTGCTGACCAGGCGGTCGACCGGCTGCACGGCGCGCGCGGCGTTGAAGTCCAGCGCATGATCCGGCAGCGCCGGGCGGGCCGAGGCCGGTTCGTCCAACGGCGCCACGCGCAGCAGCGTGTGCAACGTAGGCACGCGTTCGCGCAGGCGCAGCGCCTTGGACCAGGAGCCGCATTCCACGTCGGACCCGTAGGCGATCAGTACCTTGGCGCGCGCCGTGGTCATGAGGGAGGCGAGCTTGTCCTCGGCCAGCAGGGGGTTCAAGGGCTGGACGATGCCGGCGGCCTCGCCGCCCCAGAGCGCCAGGTGGTACTCGAGGCAGCCGGGCAGCAGGATGCCGACGGCGTCGCCCGGGCCCACGCCCAGTTCATGCAGCAGGTTGGCGGTCTGGTGGATGCCGGCCAGCAGTTCGCGGTAGCTCCAGCGCACCGGCGTGTCGCCGGGATCGGCGCTGCGCAGAAAGGTCAGCGCGGTCTTGTCGCCGAAAGCCGCGGCCGAGTTGCGGAAGATCTCGTAGGTGCTCTGCACCGTGAGCGTCTCGGTCAGCGGCCGGGCTTGCAGCCGCTGCACGTCCGCCGCGCTGCGCACGGGGAATGGGGCCGCAAAAGGCGGCGAGAGGGGCGGGGCGGCATGGACCTGGGTCATGGGCGTGGTCCTCCGCTCAGGCCTGCCCCAGCGCGATGTAGCGCCGCAGGTGATGGTCTTCGTCGCCCAGTTGGTGGTCGATCATGACCAGGCGCTTGGCATAGTGCGCCAGGGGCAGCTCCCAGGTCATGCCGATGCCGCCGTGCAGCTGGATGCTCTCTTCAGCCACCAGGGTGCCGATGCGGCCGATGGTGTACTTGGCGGCGGACAGCGCGCGCTCGCGGGTGGCGCGGTCCGGGTGGTCCAGCGCGGCCGCGGCGTTGATCACGGACGAACGCGCCTGTTCGATCTCCAGCAGCACGTCGGCCATGCGGTGTTGCAGCGCCTGGAAGCTGCCGATGGGAGCGCCGAACTGGCGGCGCGTGCGCAGGTATTCCAGAGTGGCGTCGCGAGCGCAGTCCATGGCGCCGACGGCTTCGGCGCACAGCGCCAGGATGCCGCGCCCGGCGGCGCGTTCCAGCAGCGGGTAGCCTGCGCCGGCCTCGCCCAGCAAGGCTTCTGGCGCAAGCTGCACGCCGTCGAGCACCAATTCGGCCGCGCGGCCGCCATCGATCAGGCCATAGCCGCGCAGCGTCAGGCCGGGCGTGCCGGCGCTGACCAGGAACAGGCTGATGCCGGCCTCGTCGTCCGGCCCGCCCGCGCTGCGGGCCGGGATCAGGAACAGGTCGGCGTGCTCGCCCGCCGCGACCACGGCCTTGGCGCCGTTGAGCACCCAGCCGTCTGCAGTGCGTTCGGCGCGGGTCTCGACGTGCGCCAGTTCATAGCCGGAGCCGGGTTCGGCGTGGGCCAGTGAGGCCGTGATGCTGCCCGCGATCAGGCCTTCAAGGGCCTCGCGCTGGGCCGGCGTGCCGGCTTCGGCGATGGCGCTGCCGACCATGAGCGCGTCCAGCAGCGGTTCGACGGCCAGGCCGCGGCCCAGCGCTTCGAACACGACGGAAATGTCGAAGCCGGTTCCGCCCAGTCCGCCGTCTGCTTCGGCAAACAGGGCGCCGATGGCGCCGAGTTCGGCATAGCGCTGCCACAGCTCCAGGCTGTAGCCCCGCTCCGAGCGGGCATTGCGGTCGCGCGTGGCGAAGTCGCTCTGTTCGGCGACAAAGCGGCGCAGCATGTCGGAGAGCATGCGCCGGTCTTCGGTGTGTTCAAAATTCATGGCCGGCCCTTACAGTCCGAGGATCATCTTGGAGATGATGTTCTTCTGGATTTCATTGGAGCCGCCGAAGATCGACAGCTTGCGGTTGTTGAAGTACTGCGCGGCGGGGCTCTCGGCGCCGTGGGGGCCGATGGGCGGTGCGTCATAGCCGTCGTGCAGCGCTTCGGGCACGAAGGGGCGTGCATAGGGGCCCATGGCGCGGCGGTTCAGCGCGCTGATCTCCTGGCGGATCTGGGTGCCGCGGATCTTCAGCATGGAGCTTTCGGCGCCGGGCGCGCCGCCGCCGGCCACCGCCGCGACCACGCGCAGGTTGGTGGTGCGCATGTTGGCCAGCTCGATCTCGACGCGCGCCAGCCGCGCGGCGAAGTCCGGGTCTTCCGATAGCGGACGTCCGTGCTTGCGTAGTCTTGCGGCTACCGTTTTCAGGCGTTCCAGCGCTGCCGTGGATTGCCCGACTCCGGCGATGTTGGTGCGTTCGTAGGTCAGCAGGTACTTGGCGCAGGTCCAGCCGCGGTTCTCCTCGCCCACCAGGTTGGCCGCAGGCACCCGCACGTCGGAGAAGAACACTTCATTGACTTCGTGCTCGCCGTCCAGGGTGATGATGGGGCGCACTTCCACGCCGGGGCTCGCCATGTCGATCAGCAGGAAGCTGATGCCTTCCTGGCGTCGGCCTTCCTGTGACGTGCGCACCAGGCAGAAGATCATGTTGGCGTACTGGCCCAGCGTGGTCCAGGTCTTCTGGCCGTTGACGACGTAACTGTCGCCGTCGCGCACGGCGGTGGTCTTGACCGAGGCCAGGTCCGAGCCCGCGCCGGGTTCGGAATAGCCCTGGCACCACCAGTCGGAACCGTCCAGGATGCGCGGCAGCCAGTGGCGGCGCTGCGCCTCGCTGCCGTACTTGATCAGCACCGGGCCCAGCATGCTCAGGCCAAAGGGCACGATGCGCGGCGCGCCGGCCAGCGCGCATTCGTTTTCGAAGATGTACTTCTGCACGGCGCTCCAGCCGGTGCCGCCGTATTCCATCGGCCAATGGCTGGCGAGCCAGCCTTGCTGGTTGAGGATGGCGTGCCACTCGACCATGTCGGCGCGCGTCAGCAGCTTGCCCTGCGCGACCTTGGCGGACAGGCGCTCGGGCAGGTGGCTGGCGAGAAAGGCCCGCACTTCGTCGCGGAAGGCGTTTTCTTCGGGGGTGAATTCCAGGTCCATGGGGGATCCTCAGTAGATTTCAAACAGGCCGGCCGCGCCCATGCCGCCGCCCACGCACATGGTGACGACGGCATAGCGGGCGCCGCGGCGGCGGCCTTCGATCAGCACGTGGCCGGCCAGACGGGCGCCGGTGACGCCGAAGGGGTGGCCCAGGGCGATGGCGCCGCCGTCCACGTTCAGGCGGTCCATCGGAATGCCCAGCTTTTGCTGGCAATACAGGGCTTGCGAGGCGAAGGCCTCGTTCAGTTCCCAGAGGTCGATGTCCTGCACCTTGAGGCCGTAGCGCGCAAGCAGCTTGGGCACGGCGTAGACGGGGCCTATGCCCATCTCGTCGGGTTCGCAGCCGGCGATCGCCAGGCCGCGGAACGCGCCCAGCGGCGTGATGCCGGCGCGCTGGGCTTCAGCGGCTTCCATCAGCACGCAGGCGGCGGCGCCGTCCGACAACTGCGAGGCATTGCCTGCCGTGACGAACTGGCCGGCGCCGCGCACGGGGGCCAGCGAGGCCAGGGCGTCGTAGGTGGTGCCGGGGCGGTTGCAGGTGTCGCGGTCCACGGTCACTTCGCGCTCGCTGACGGCGCCGGTGGCGCGGTCGGTGACGGACATGGTCGTGGTGACCGGAACGATCTCTTCCAGATACCGTCCCGCGGCCTGCGCGGCTTCGGTGCGCGCCTGGCTTTGCGCGGCGAAATGGTCCTGGGCTTCACGGCTGATGCCGTAGCGGGCCGCGACGATGTCGGCGGTTTCGATCATGGGCAGGTAGAGCTCGGGCTTGTTTGCCACGATCCACGGATCCATGCCGCTCACGCCGTCGTCGCGGGTGCGGATCTGCGACACGAGTTCCACGCCGCCCGCGATCATCGCGGGGGCGCCGTCCATGACGATGCGGCTGGCGGCCGAGGCGATGGCCTGCAGGCCGGAGGCGCAATAGCGGTTGACGGTAGCGCCGCCCACGCCGACCGGCAGGCCGGCGCGGATCACGGCCTGGCGGCCGATATTGCGACCCGTGGCGCCTTCTGGATAGCCGCAACCGATGAACGCGTCTTCGATCAGGGCCGGGTCCATGCCGGCCCGGTCGACGGCGGCGCGCACGGCGTGCGCGGCCAGCGTGGGGCCGGCGATGAGGTTGAATTCGCCGCGCCCCGCCTTGGTGATGGGGGTGCGGGCGGTGGAGACGATGACGGCTTCGCGCATGGCGTGTTCCTGTAAAGTGTCCGGGTCAGCCGGCCTGGTTCAGGCTGGCGAAATTGCGGCCGGATTCGGCCAGCTGCACGAGCAACGGCGAAGGTTTCCAGAAGGCGGGGTCTTCCTGCGCATAGCCGCGGATATCGGCCAGCACGCGGTCCAGTCCCACGCTGTCGGCGTAGTGCATGGGGCCGCCGCGATAACGCGGAAAGCCGTAGCCCGACAGGAACACCACGTCGATGTCGGACGGGCGCTGCGCGATGCCTTGGTGCAGCACGTTGGCCGCTTCGTTGATCATGGCGGCCAGGTAGCGGCGCTGGATATCTTCTTGCGTGTAGGCGCGCGGCGTGACGCCCGCGCGCGCGCGTTCGGCATCGATGGTGGCGAGGACTTCGGGGTCTGGTTCGCCTTGGCGCGCGCCGTCGGGGTACAGGTAGAAGCCGCGGCCCGTCTTCTGGCCGAACCAGCCCCGTTCGCACAGCCGGTCGGGAATCTGCACGTAGCGCAGTGCTGGGTCGCGGGTGGGCGCGCGGCGCTTGCGTGTGGCCCAGCCGATGTCGCCGCCGGCCAGGTCCGCCATCTGGTAGGGACCCATGGGATAACCGAAGTCGCGCACGGCGGCGTCGATCTCGTAGGGCGACGCGCCGTCTTCCATCATCATGTCCGCCGCCTGGCGGTGCACGGCCAGGATGCGGTTGCCGATGAAGCCATCGCACACGCCCGCGCGCACCGGGATCTTGCGCAGTCGCCGCGCCAGTTCGAAGCCGGTGGCCACGGTGTCGGGCGCGGTGTGCTCGCCCACCACGACTTCCAGCAGCTTCATGATGTTGGCCGGCGAAAAGAAGTGCAGGCCCAGTACGTCGGCGGGCCCGCGCGTGGCGGCGGCGATGAGGTTGACGTCCAGGTACGAGGTATTGGTGGCCAGCACCGCGCCGGGCTTGGCGACGCGGTCCAACTGCGCGAACACGGCTTGCTTGACCGCCATGTCTTCGAACACGGCTTCGATGATGAGATCGGCGTCGTCCAGCGCCTCGTAGCGGGTCGAGCCGGTGTAGCGCGCCATGCGGGCGTCGCGCTCGTCGGCGCTGATCCGGCCTTTCTTGACCAGCAGCTCGTAGACCTGCGCGACGCGGCCACGCCCGCGTTCCAGCGCGGCATCGTCCTGCTCGACCATGGTCACGGGAAAGCCGGCGTCCAGCGCCGAGACGGCGATGCCCGCGCCCATGGTGCCGCCGCCGACGATGCCGATACGCTCCAGGCGCCGCGGCCGGGCCGCTTGCTGGCCCGGCATCTTGGCCGTGTCGCGTTCCGCGAAGAAGGCATGCACCAGGCCCGCCCGCTGCGGGCTGTCCAGGCATTGCAGGAACAGCGCGCGTTCGGTGCGCAGGCCATCCTCGAAAGGCTGCTCGATGGCGGCGCGTACGGCTTCGACGATCTTGCCGGGGGAATACAGCCCACGGGTGGTGCGGGCAACGCGTTCGGCCGCTGCCTCGACCTGGGCCAGCGCGGCGGTCCGGTCGGCGAGCGCGTCGGCGTCGCGGGTGCGGCGCGGACCCGCGCCGATCGCCAGCAATTGCCGGGTGTAGGCCAGGCCCGCGTCCAGCGGATCGGTCTCGCTGGAGAGCGCGTCCACCAATCCGGCTTCCAGGGCGGCGCCGGCAGAGAGGTGCTTGCCGGTCAGCATCAAATCCAGCGCGGCCTGCGCGCCCATGAGGCGCGGCGCGCGCTGGGTGCCGCCGGCGCCGGGCAGCAGGCCCAGGTTCACTTCGGGCAGGCCCAGCTTGGCGCCCGCGAGCGCGACGCGGTAGTGCGCCGCCAGCGCCACTTCCAATCCGCCGCCCAGCGCCGCGCCGTGCAGCGCGGCAATCACCAGCTTGGCGCTGGCTTCGATCTGGTTGCAGACGTCGGGCAGGATGGGCGGCTGCGGCGGCTTGCCGAATTCGCGGATGTCGGCGCCCGCGATGAAGTTCTTGCCCGCGCCCATCAGCAGGATGGCGCGGACCTGCGGATCGGCCTGGGCGTCGCGCACGGCCGCGGCCAGATCGCCGCGCACGGCGGCGCTCAGGGCATTGACGGGGGGATGGTCGATGGTGACGACGAGAATGTCGTCATAGCGGCGCGCGTTGGCCGCGCCGGTGCTTGCGCTGTCTGTCATGGACAGTGTCTCCGATGAGGCCTGCCGCCGGAGCGCCGCTGGGGGCGAGGGCTAGGGCCGGGCGGACCAGGAACGGCCCGTCTTTTATGGCCTCATTCTTTCGCAGTAAAGAAGTCTTGACAATGGCATCGATAATTGACATTGAAGTCAAAAAAATTTGACAATGTGGAGGTGACTTGCTGCGGCGTGGAGGCCCGGAATGGACACCAAATCCCTGACGTTGCTGGTGGAAATCCTGGACGCGGGCAACCTCAGCGAGGCCGCGCGCCGCCTGAAGATGACGCGCGCTAACGTCAGCTACCACTTGAATCAGCTGGAACGCTCGGTAGGCATGCAGCTGGTGCGGCGCACAACGAGGCATGTGGAGCCGACAGAAATCGGACTGAAGCTGTATCACCACGGGCGCAGCATCCAGGACGAACTCGCCGCGGCGCGTGAATCCGTCGAGACCCTGGGCAAGACGCCGCAGGGCAAGGTCAGGCTGAGCGTACCCAGCGGCTACGGGCAGTTCGTGATGACGCCCTGGCTGCTGGAATTCAAGCGGACCTATCCGGACATTGTGCTGGACGTGTTGTTCGAGAACAGCGTGGACGACCTGCTGCGCGACGAGGTCGATATCGCGGTGCGCATCATGTCCGAGCCGCCGCAGAACCTGGTGGCGCGCGAGCTGGGCCAGGTCCGCTACGTGGCCTGCGCCTCGCGGGACTATGCCGCCGCCCGGGGCCTGCCGCAGCATCCGGAAGAGCTGTCGCGCACGCCCATCATCAGCGCGGCGGTCATCGGCCGGCCCTTGCGGCTTTCGGCCTACTACGGCGGCCAGCCGCGGCAGCACGTGGTGCTGGAGCCGACGGTGATTTCGCGCAACTACGCGTTCCTGCGCGACGCGACGCTGGCGGGGCTGGGCGTGGGCGTGGTGCCGGACTACGTGGTGCACGACGACATTGCGCGCGGCGAACTGGTGGCCGCGTTGCCGCAATGGCGGCTCAGCATCTTCGGGCGCGGCATGTACATGCTGTACATGCCCAATCGCCACCACCCGCGGGCGATCTCGATGATCATCGAATTCATCCTGGAGCGCGCCCAGGCCGCGCACGAAGGCAGGCCGGGATTGCTGGAGGCGGCAGGCTAGCGGGGCCAGCCCGCTGAGGCGCGTGCAGGCCCTGGACGCGCGCCTTTCCTGACTGGCCGTTCAGCTTGGCGGGCATAAAATCCGTGTTCCTATCGGCAAGCGGCCGCAGGGCCGCGCCCATTTTTTCCAGGCCCGTCCATGTCCTCTTCCGACGTCCAATTGCTTCTTACCGCGCTGGGTAGCGTGCTGGTGCTGGTTGCGCTGATCGTTTCGCGCATCCGCATGCATCCGCTGCTGGCGCTATTGATCGTCTCCATCGGCGTGGGGTTCGCCACCGGCATGGAGCCCGTGGCCATCGTCAAGAACCTGAGCAATGGCGCCGGCAAGACGCTGGGCGCGGTGGGCGTGGTGATCGCGCTGGGGGCGATGCTGGGCAAGATCCTGGCCGACTCGGGCACGACCGAACGCCTGGCCAATGCCATCCTCAGCCATACTTCGCCGCGCATGATTCCGTGGGCCATGACCCTGGTGGCCTTCGTCATCGGCATACCGATGTTCTTCGAGGTCGGCCTGGTGGTGATGCTGCCGCTGATCTTCAGCGTGGCGCGCAAGCTGGAAAGCCAGCAGCGATTCAAGGGCTCGGCCTACGTGTACGTGGGCGTGCCGGTGATCTCGGCGTTGGCGGCAATGCACGGCATGGTGCCGCCGCATCCGGGGCCGCTGACCGCCATCGCCACGCTCAAGACCACGGTGGGGCCGACCATGATCTACGGCTTCATCGCGGCGCTGCCGGCCATGGTCTTCGGCGGCCCCTTGTATGGCGCTTTCATTTCGCCGCGCATGACGACGCGTCCGGACGAGGCGCTGTTGGAACAGTTCACCACCACCCGCCAGGAGGCTGCCGGCCGCAATGCGCCCAGCGTAGGCCTGGGGGTGCTGGCGGCCTTGCTGCCCGCCTTGCTGATGCTGGTGCACGCGGGCGCGGAAATGCTGCTGCCCAAGGACTCGCGCGCCATGCACGTGGCGGCGTTCCTGGGCGACCCGATGGTCGCGATGCTGCTGGGCGTGCTGTTCGCCGCCTTCACCTTGGTGCTGATGCGCGGCGGCGACGCGGAAAAGCTGCGCGACGCCATGGGCAAGAGCCTCAAGCCCATCGCCGGCATCATGCTCATCATCGCGGGCGGCGGCGCGTTCCAGCAGGTGCTGACCAGCGCCAAGGTGGGCGATGCCATCGTGCAGCTGACCCATCAGTTTTCCTTGCCGCCGCTGGTGCTGGGCTGGCTGATCGCCATGCTGCTGTCGGTGTCCACCGGATCGGCCACGGTCGGTATCGTGGGCGCGGCGGGCTTGCTGGCGCCGCTGGCGGGCGCCGATCCCAGCCTGAACCTGCCGCTCCTGGCGCTGGCCATCGGCTGCGGCTCGCTGTTCTTCAACTACGCCAATCACGCAGGCTTCTGGATGGTGAAGGAGTCCTTCGGCATGACCATGGGCGAAGCGACCAAGACGATTTCGGTGGTGCAGTCCATCGTGTCGGTGGTCGGGCTCATCATGGTGCTGCTGTTCAACATGCTGCCGCCGCTGGGCTGACGCCGCTGCGGGCCGTAATTGTTATGCTGGGTCTGTCGTTTCCGGAGACCCCATGACAGAGATGCCCCGTTCCGCCGCCACGCATTCCGCGCTGGCTTCCGAAGCGCGCCGCACGCAGTTGCGGCGCATGAAGATCGCCGCGCTGGCGCTGTTGGTGGCGATGGTCTGCGGTTTCATCACCAGTCACGTCATGGGCGGGCAGGGCGCCTGGGCTTGGGTGCGGGCGTTCTGCGAGGCGGCCACGGTGGGCGCTCTGGCCGACTGGTTTGCGGTGGTGGCGCTGTTCCGCCGGCCGATGGGGCTGCCGATTCCGCATACGGCCATCATTCCCAGCAACAAGGACCGCATCGGGGACAACCTGGCGGTGTTCGTGCGCGACCATTTCCTGGATCCGGACACGCTGATGGAGAAGCTGCGGGTGTTCGATCCCGCGGCGCGCCTGGCGCGCTGGCTGGGGCGCCCGCGGCAGGCGCGGGCCTTGAGCGAGGGGGCGCGCAATGTGGCCTTGCAGACGCTGGACCTGCTGGACGACCGGGCGGTGCGCGGGGTGATCCAGGAGTTCGTGGTGAAGAACCTGCGGCGCTGGGACGCGGCGGATACGGCGGGCGAGGTGCTGGGCTTGTTGACGCGTGACGGGCGGCATCAGGAGCTGCTGGACGCGGCGCTGGAGCGGCTGGGCGGCTATCTGGGCGACGAGGACGTGAAGGCGCGGGCCTCGAGCTTGCTGGTGAAGTTCGCGAAGAAGGAATGGCCGCGCATCATTGCGGCGGTGGACGTGGTGAAGTCGGTGGACGGAATTGCCGACAATCTGGCGGACCGGCTGGCGCGGGCGCTGGTGGAGGAACTGCGGGACGTGCTGTCCGAGCCTGGGCATCCGGTGCGGCGGGATTATGAAGCCTGGGTGCAGGATTACATCCGGCGGCTGAAGGATGATCCGGCCTTGTCGGCACAGGTGGAGGCGCTGAAGCAGCGGGCGATCGATCATCCGAAGGTGCAGGAGTACGTGCAGGGGCTGTGGGACGATATCCATGCAGCGCTGAGGCGCGATCTGTCATCGGAGGATTCGGCGCTGGCGCGGCATCTGGAGAGCGCATTGCTGGCCTTGGGGCGCAAGCTGGGGGAGGATCCGGGGTTGCGGGAGGCGATCAACAATCACGTGCTGGGCGGGGCGCGGAGGTTGACGGGGCGCTTGCGTAGCGGGGTCACGGAGCACATTTCCCGCACGGTGAAGAATTGGGATGAACGGCATCTGGTGGATGAGCTGGAACTTAGCGTGGGGAAGGATCTGCAGTACATCCGGTTCAATGGCACCTTGGTGGGCGGGTTGATAGGGGTGGCGCTGCATGCTGTGGTGTTGCTGGTTCGAGGGTGATGCGGTTGCCCGGGATTTGACTGCTGTTTCCTGCGCTTCGTAGGCCGCCCGTCGGCGCGGGCGCCTGGGTGGCGAGCGCCCACGATTGCGGTCCGGAGCCTTCGCTCCGGACTGGCCTCGGCGGCCCCCCCCGTCGTCATCTTCGTCCAGGCCTGCGGCCTTCCCTTCAGATTCCCTCGGGCGCATCGAGGTTGCTCGCCACCCAGGCGCCCGCGCCGACGGGCTACGTGCGTACAGATTTGATGCGCCGCTAGAGCCGGGTTCGGTTTCGAGTTTTGCGATGCCCGTCAATTGCGGCCGTCCGGACGGCCGCAATTGACGTACGTCGGGCGTGTCGCCGGGAATTTGTGCGCTGGCGCGAACGTGATGGGGCGGTGCTTTTTTGCAAGATCTGCGTTTGTATCAGGAACGAAGATTGCTGGCAGGCGCCCTGACCCAAATGCTATTGTTTTTTCCGGCATGGCCGGCAGGGGCCGTCCATGCACCACCGGGCGTCCGCGGGCTGCGGGCGCGTATCTTGGAGGCACCCCATGAAGAAAATCTCGATGCTGGTCGCGGCGCTTGCGTTCGCAGGCGCGTCTGGCGCGGCGCTGGCGGAAGACGTGTCGATGTCGTTCCTGAGCGTGGACGGCGTGGGCAAGAGCGCTGGCACGATCACGCTCAAGGACACCAAAGGCGGGCTGCAGCTTACGCCGCATCTGAAGGGCCTGCCGCCCGGCGAGCACGGCTTCCATGTGCATGAGAAGGGTTCGTGCGAGCCTGGCATGGTGAACAACCAGATGGCGGCTGGCGGCGCGGCGGGCGGGCATTTCGATCCCAAGGGCACCAAGGCGCACAAGGGGCCGATGGCGACTGACGGGCATCAGGGCGATCTGCCGTTCATCGTGGTCGCTGCCGACGGCACGGCGACGAAGGCGGTGGTGGCGCCGCATCTGAAGCTGGCCGATGTGAAGGGCCGCGCGGTGATGGTGCACGTGGGCGGCGACAACTACAGCGATACGCCGGCGCCGCTGGGCGGCGGGGGCGGCCGGCTGGTTTGCGGCGTGGTGAAGTAGCCGCTTGGGCGGTCAGGCCGTGCCGTTGCGGCCGTACAGACGGTAGCCTGCGCGTTCGGCGAGGCGGTCGTAGTACGCGGCGACGGCCGGCAATCGCGGCTTGTCGAAGGGCGTGCTGAACCAGCGGTTCACCGACAGGCCGACCGGTATGTCGGCCAGCGAGAACGCGGGGCCGGCGACGTAGCCGCCGGCCTGTTCCAGGCGCCGGTCCAGTATCGCCATGAAGCTCGCCCATTCGCGGCAGGACGCTTCGATCGCGGCGCGGTCGCGGTGGGCGGGAGATTCGCGCACCAGGGCCATGAAGGCGTAGCTCCAGGAACGATTCAGGTCGGTGGCCTGCCAGTCCATCCATTGGTCGACGCGGGCGCGCAGCCTGGGTTCGGCGGGGTACAGGCCCAGCCCGCCGTATTGCGCGGCCAGGTAGCGGATGATGCTGTTGGACTCCCACAGCACGAAGTCGCCGTCCTGGATGACGGGCACCATCGCGTTCGGGTTCAGCGCCAGGAAGGCGGGCTCGCTGGTGGGTTGGAACCCGGAGCCCCAATCTTCTCGCTCGAAAGGCAGGTCCAGTTCGGCGCAGGCCCAGAGCACCTTGCGCACGTTGATGGATGAGGCTTTACCCAGGATCTTCAGCATCTTGCCGCCGCCGTGTTGACTGACCGGGGCAGTCTAGCGGGCGGCGGCGGGCGCGCACAGATACAGATTGCCGGTTTTGCGTGCGCAACAGCGTTCAATAGGCGCCGGCTTCGGGCTGGGTGCGCAGGCGCAGCACCGGCGAGGTATACAGCACCACGAATTGCACGGCAAAGCCGGCGGTCGATACCCACAGGCAGGCTTCGACGCCGGCGCGGGCGGCAAGCGCGGCGCCGATCAGCGCGCCGACCGGGCGGGCGCCGAAGGTGGCGGTCAGGATGACGGCGGACACGCGGCCCAGCAGGGCGTTGGGGGTGATTGCCTGGCGCAGCGTGGTGGTGGTGATGGTCCAGAGGATGGGACCCGCACCGAACAGGAAGAAGCCCGCTGCCGCCCACGCGCCGGACGGAAGCGCCAGCGTGGAGAGCAGGATGGCGCTTGCGATCAGCGCGGCCAGAGGGCCGGCGGCGATCATGGCGCCGAAGCTCAGCCGCTGTGCGAGCCAGGGCGCGAGCAAGGCGCCGGCCACCATGCCGCCGCCATACACGCCCAGCGTCAGGCCGACGGCCGTGGCCGACAGGCCCAGCCGTTCGATGGCGTAGGCCACGTAGATGGCCTGCAGCACGAACCAGGCGGTATTGAAGAATACGGCGGTCACCAGCACCGGGCGCAGCAGCGGATGCGTGAGTACGAACGCCGCGCCCTCGCGCAGTTCCTCCAGCACGCGGCGGCGCGGCGCTGGGCCGGGAGTGTCGTGGGGCAGGCCGGCCAGCAGCAGGGCCGCCAGCAGCGACAGCACGGTGGCCAGCACATACGCCGAGGGCGCGCCCATCCACCCGACCAGCGCGCCGCCGGCGGCTGGCCCTGCGGAAAAAGCGGTACTGCGGGCCAGTTCCAGCCAGCGGTTGGCGCTGGCAAGTCCGGCGGGCGGGACCAGCCGCGGCACCAGCGCCGGCGCGGCCACGTTGTAGGCGACCGTGCCCACCGCGCCCAGGAAACCCAGCGCGGCCAGCCAGCCCAGATTAAGTCCGCCCGTGGCCAGCAGCGCCAGCAGGCCCAGCAGGCTGGCGGCGCGCACGCATTCGGCGGCGGTCATCAGGGCGCGCCGTGACATCCGGTCGGCCAGCACGCCGGCGGGCAGGGACAGCAGCAGGAAGGGCAGGGTCTGGGCCGTCTGCAGATAGCCCGTCTCGGCAGCGCTGGCGCCCAGCGCCAGCACCGCGACCAACGGGGCGGCCGCAAGCGCCATCTGTTCGGAGAATTGGGCGGCCAGGTTGGAGGCGGCCAGGCGGCGGAACGCTGAGGGCAGGGCGGGCATGGGGCGCGGACGGCGGAAACGACAAGGGCACGATCATGATCGTGCCCTTGTCCTCCGGCACTCCGTTCCTTGCCATGGGCAAGGCGCGCGCGCCGCTTCGCCTCTTTCTCAGGGGATGGGCGGATAGTCGCCGAAGCCGTCCGGCCAAGGCGTCAGCACTTCATAGCCGGTCTCGGTCACGACCACCATGTGCTCCCATTGCGCCGACAGCGAGCGGTCCTTGGTGACCACGGTCCAGCCGTCGGGCAGTTGCTTGGTCTGGGGCTTGCCGGCGTTGATCATGGGTTCGATGGTGAACATCATGCCGGGCTGCAGCACCATGCCTTCGCCGGGGCGGCCGTAGTGCAGCACTTGCGGATCGTCGTGATAGATCTGGCCGATGCCGTGGCCGCAGTATTCCCGCACGATGCTGAAGTGCTCGCGGTGCGCCACGGTCTGAATGGCGTGGCCGATATCGCCCAGCGTCGCGCCGGGCTTGACGGCCATGATGCCGGCGCGCATGGCTTCGTAGGTGGTGTTGACCAGGCGCCGCGCCAGCGGGCTGGGCTGGCCCACGTAGTACATGCGGCTGGTGTCCCCGAACCAGCCGTC
The DNA here is from genome assembly GCF_902859965.1 of Achromobacter aegrifaciens. Lineage (NCBI taxonomy): Bacteria > Pseudomonadati > Pseudomonadota > Betaproteobacteria > Burkholderiales > Alcaligenaceae > Achromobacter > Achromobacter aegrifaciens. The sequence continues at coordinate 1,087,523 of NZ_CADIKO010000002.1, read as the reverse complement.
CTTGATCACGGCCACGTCGATGTTGAGGATGTCGCCGTTCTTCAACACCTTGGCCGACGGGATGCCATGGCAGATCACGTGGTTGGCCGAGGCGCAGATGGTCTTGGGAAAGCCGTGGTAGCCGACGTTGGCGGGTATCGCCTTCTGGACGTTGACGATGTAGTCGTGGCAGATGCGGTCCAGCTCATCGGTGGTGACGCCGGGGCGGACGTGCTCGGCAATCATGTGCAGCACTTCCGCCGCCATGGCGCCGGCCTTGCGGGCCATTTCGATGTCGGCGGCGGACTTGATGGAAACCTTCTTCGCCATTTACGCGGCCTCCTGCTGGGCTGGTTGTGGCAAGCCTTGGGACAAGGAGGCGATGGCGAAGCCCTCGGCCTGTTCGATGCGGATCAGCAGCTGGCAGATGTCGGCGTGGCGCAGCTCGGGGTAGAGCTCGGACAGCATGCCGATGCGCATCCAGTGTTCGGCCTGGGAATTGATGGAGCGGCTGAGCGCGCCGCTGGCGACGCGGAGGTTCTCATGCATCTGCTCGGAGATCTTGACGATGCCCATGGAGTTAATGATCCATATATGGTTTGTATATGGATCGTATCTTACCGCCGATGGGCGGCAGGGCGCAAATCGGGAGGGGGCTAGCGGCCCTTGCCGCGCGCCGTCTTCTTGGCGCCGGCGCGGGGCGCGGCCTCCTTGGGCGGGGGCGCGATGGCGGCGTGCACCTGCTCCATCCACATCAGCGCGTCGGTGTACGACAGGAACTGCTGCAGATAGCCGGGCGACACTTCGCGCATCAGCGACAGCGCGCGGTGCACCAGCTGATTGGAGTTGAGCGGGCCGGCGTTCTTGTGCACCTGCTCCTGCGACTGCCGCACCTGGCGGTCGGCGCTGACCCGCGACCAGACGCCGCGGAAGTACTCCAGCGTTTGCAGTTCGGGATAGGTGGCGCGAAGGTCGGTGGCGCCGCGCGCGTCGGTGCCGGGATCGGCGATGTACGCGGTCAGCGCCGCCAACGGTCCGGGTTCGGGGAGGGCGGCAGCGGGCGCGGGGAGGTTTTCGGCCGCATCCGCGGGCGCGCCGTCCAGTTCGGCCTCGTAGGCCTGGATCAGCGTTGCCAGCTTGCCGTCCAGCAGCCTGCGGGCTTCGCCGCCCTGGGCGGCTGCGCGCCGTTGCAGCGCGTCCATGAACTGGAAGCGGACAGGATCCACACGGTCGGCGCCGGCCTCGCGCCAGGCGTCCAGCATGGCCCGGGCGTCGATGATTTCGCCGCGGGTGCCGTCACTGGCCATGCGAGGTCCCGGCGTCGCTGGAGGGCTTGGGGATGGGCGCGATTTCGACGCGGCGGTTCTTGGACCGGCCGTCCTCATCCGCGTTCGAGGCCACCGGCTGTTCGGAGCCGAAGGCCGCGGCGAACACGGCCGACGAAGGCACGCCCTCGTCGATCAGCGCGCGCGTCACGGTCAAGGCGCGCTGCGCGGACAGGTCCCAGTTGTCGGCGAAGCGCCGGTTGCCTTCGCGCACCTGCTGGTCGTCGGTGTAGCCGCTGACCATCAGGATCTCGTTGTGCGACTTCAGATAGGCCGACAGGGGTTCGATCAGGCTTTTCAGGACTTCACGGCCTTCGGGCTGCAGTTGGTCCGAGTTCAGGGCGAACAGGACGCTGCCGCTGATGCCGATGCGGCCGTCGATCAGGGTCACGCGGCCGGCGGCCAGCGGACCCGCCAGCGCCTGCTCCAGCGTTTCGCGGCGCTGGGTTTCGACCTGGCGCTGCTTGACCTCTTCCTCCAGCTGGGTGGACAGCTGCAGCTGCACGGCAACGACGCTCACCAGAATCAGGACGAAAGCGCCCAGCAGCACCGACATCAGGTCGCCGAAGACGGCCCAGGCCGGGACTGTGGGCTCCACGCCGCCGTCGATGTCCTCGCTCATGCCGCTTCCGCTCCGGCCGTCGCGCGCTGAATAGCGAGCTGCTGCAGGTTCTCGATGATCTGCTTCTGCGACACCATGCTCAGGTCCACCACTTCACGGGCCTGCGCCACGTAGTAGGCGAGCTGCTCGTCGCCGCGCGCGATGGACTTGTCCAGCGCCGCTTCGATGCGTTGCAGGTGCGCCACCAGCTTGTCGTTGGATTCGCCGAAGAGCTGCACCGCAGTACCGAAGGACTCGCCCAGGCTGGCCACTTCGGCGGCTCCGCTGGCGACCTGCGCGGCCACCTCGGCCAGCTTGCCGGTTTCGGCCTGCGCCTGTTCGGTGAACTGCGTGCCGACGCGGTCCAGCAGCTCTGCCGACGAAGACACCAGCGCGTCCACGGCCGTGCGTTGCTCGGCGGCGGTGTGGTTGACGGCGTCCAGCAGGGTGCCCAGGGTTTCCAGCAGGCGGTTGCGTTCTTCCAGCATGTCGTTGTCGCGCTCCATGCTGTCGGAGAGCTTCTGGCGCAGTTCGCCGATGACTTCGGCGGCGGCGCGCGGCGCTTCAGAGGCGGCCTGCACCAGGCGGCCGATCTCGGCGATGGTGTCGTTGGCGCTGGCCTGGGTCTGCGCGCTGATGTCCTGTGCCGTGATGGCCAGCGTGTCGCAGATCTGCTGCTGCTGGTTGGCGGTGTAGGAACTGGTCTGTTCCCATTCGGTGCGCAGCGAGTCGGCGATCGTGCCGAGCTTGCCGGTCCAGACTTCCAGGCGCGCTTCGTCCTCGGCGGCGAGCGCATTCTGCAGGTCCGTCTGCGATTGCTCCAGCGTTTGCAGCAGGGCGGCGGAGTGTTGTTCGAATGCCGCGGCGGCGGCTTCCAGCGCCTGCTGGTTGTCGCCGGCCAGCTTGGCGTTGGCTTGCTCCTGGCGTGCCTGCGCCTCGGTCCAGGCCTGGGTGACGCCGGTGGCCGCCGTTTCCAGGCGGGCCGACACGCTTTCCAGCAGACCAGCCTGAGCCTGGGTCTGGGCGGTAATGTCGCGCGCGGTCTGGGCCAGGGTGTCGTTGACTTCCAGCTGGCGCAGGGCGGCCTGGGTGCCGGCCTGTTCCCACTCCTGGCCGAGCTTGGCGGCCATGGCGGTGAGCGTGCCGGTCCAGGCGGCCAGGCGTTCCTGGTCGCGCGAGGCCAGCGCGGCCTGCAATTCGGCGTGCGACTGGTCCAGCGTTTGCAGCAGCGCGGCGGAATGCCGTTCGAAGGTGGCGGCGGCGGTCTCCAGCGCTTGCTGGGTGTCGCCGGCCAGCTTGGCGTTGGCTTGCTCCTGACGTGCCTGCGCCTCGGTCCAGGCCTGGGTGACGCCAGTGGCCGCCGTTTCCAGGCGTGACGACACGCTTTCCAGCAGGCCGGCCTGAGCCTGGGTCTGGGCCGTGATGTCGCGCGCGGTCTGGGCCAGGGTGTCGTTGACTTCCAGCTGGCGCAGCGCGGCCTGGGTGCCGGCCTGTTCCCATTCATGGCCGAGCTTGGCGGCCATGGCGGTCAGTGTGCCGGTCCAGGCGGTCAGGCGTTCCTGGTCGCGCGAGGCTAGCGCGGTTTGCAATTCGGCGTGCGACTGGTCCAGCGTTTGCAGCAGGGCCGCGGAATGCTGTTCGAAGGTGGCGGCGGCGGTTTCCAGCGCTTGCTGGTTGTCGCCGGCCAGCTTGGCGTTGACCTGTTCCTGGCGGGCTTGCGCCTCGGTCCAGGCCTGGGTGACGCTGCCTGCCGCCGTTTCCAGGCGGGCCGATACGCTTTCCAGCATGCCGGCCTGGGCCTGCGTCTGGGCGGCGATGTCGCGCGCGGTCTGGGCCAGCGTATCGCTGGCGGCCTGTTGGCGGGCCACGGTGTCGGCGCCAGCCTGCTGCCATTCCTGGCTCAGCGTGGCGGCCATGGCGGTGAGCGTGCCGGTCCAGGCGGCCAGGCGTTCCTGGTCGCGCGAGGCCAGCGCGGCCTGCAATTGCGTGTGTGACTGGTCCAGCGTCTGCAGCAGGGCCGCGGAATGCTGTTCGAACGTGGCGGCCGCGGCGGCCAGGGCCTCCCGGTTGTCGCCTGCCAGCTTTTCGCCCGCCTGTTCCTGGCGTGCCAGCGCGGTGGCCCATTGTTCCGAGACGCCGTTGGCGGCCGCTTCCATGCGGGCGGATACGCCTTCCAGCAGCCGGGCCTGGACTTCGGCCTGCGCGGTGATGTCGCGCACGGTCTGCGCCAGCGTGGCGCTGATGGCTTCCTGGCGTTCGGCGGCCTGCGCGCCGGACTGTTCCCATTCCTGGCGCAGCGTGGCGCCCATGGCGCCCAGGGTGTCGGTCCAGGCGGCCAGGCGCTGCTGGTCGCGCGAGGCCAGCTCGGACTGCAGCAAGGTGTGCGATTGGTTCAGCGTGCGCAAGAGCGAGGCCGAATGCTGCTCGAAGCTGGCTGCGGCCGCGGTCAGGGCCTGCAGATTGTCGCCCGCCAGTTTTTCGCTGGCCTGCTCCTGGCGCGACAGCGCCTGGGTCCAGGCTTGCGACATGCTGCCCGACGATTCCTCCAGGCGCGAGGACACGCGGTCCAGCAGGGCGGCCGAGCGCTGTTCGAAGGTCTGGGCGAAGTGGTCGAGCGAGGCGCGCAGGTCCTGGGACAGGGCCTCGCTGGCGCGCTGCTGGCCGGCCAGGGCCTGGTTCCAGATGCCGGCGACATTGCTGGTGGTGGCCTGGAAGCCCGAGGTCAGTCCTTCCAGTTGGCGCTGCACGGCTTGCGTCACGGTGTCCTGCAGGGAAGCGGTTTCGCGCGACAGGCTGGCCATCGTCGCTTCCACCACGGGTTGCAGGGCGGCGCCGGCCGAGCGCGCGCTTTGCGACACGCTTTCCTTCATGGACTGTTCCATGACGGCGGCCAGGCGCGAATAGGCCGCCTCGGCCTTGCCCTGGAACGCGTCCTGGCTGGCCATGTGGCGGTCGCTCAGGGCCTGGTTCTGGCGGGCCATGTCGCTCATCATGGCTTGCAGCTTGTCCACCAGGGTAGGCATGGCTTCCGCCTGGCGCTGCATGACTTCAGCCTGGCGTTGCAGCAGCTTGAAGGATTCCTCGCGCTGATAGCCCTGCGAGTACACGCGCAGCGTGGTCGAGGCCTTGCTGTCCAGCAGTTGCGCGGCGCGCACGCGTTCGCGGCGGCACAGGGCTGCCAGCAGGCCCAGCATGGCGGAGCTGGCCACGCCGGCGATCGAGGTGCCGAAGGCAAAGCCCAGGCCCTTGACCGGCGCGGCGAGCGAGGCGCGGATGGCGGCCAGATCGGTGGCGCTTTCCAGCGCCAGGCCGGTGCCGCGCAGGGTCACGACCATGCCCAGGAAAGTGCCCAGCATGCCCAGCAGCACCAGCAGGCCGACCAGGTACGGCGTCAGCGCCGGTCCGGGCAGGCCCGCGCGCTCGCCTTCGATGCGCAGCCGCGCGGCGTTGCGCAGGCCCGGCGGCAACTGGTCCAGCCAGGATCCCAGATTGCCGGGCGCTTCGGACAGGCCCGAGAGCGCGCGCGTCAACGAGGATGTCGCCTGCTGGTAGCGCAGCAGTTCCAGCGCGCCGGCCAGGTAACAGACGGCTATCAGCAAGGTCACGGCCAGCGCCAGCGGGTTGGTGCCCGCATAGCCCACGCCGATCCAGCCCACGACGGCCAGACCCGCCAAGAAAACTACGAGATTAGTCAGATATTTGGACATAGTGTCCCGGTTAGCTGGCGCGAAGGGTGGCAAGCAGCCCTTCGACCGGTTGTAAACGAACATCCAATTCGGCAAGCAGCACGCTGCGCATGTCTTTGCGGAACGTGTCCAGCCAGGCGCCCGGCGTTATCGATGCCGTCGCCGGAGCGGGCGCCGCGCCCGTCTCGACCGCGGCATCGCCTTGCGCCTCGGCTTCGGTCTCGCCTTGCGCTTGCGCCAATGCGGCAGCCTCGGCCAGGGCCGCGGCCTCCGCGTCGCGCAGGCGCTCGAAATGGCCTTGCAGCAATTTCGGAATCGCGCCGAACAGCGCGCGTTCCTTGGGCAGCAGGGCGCGGTCCATGATGGCGTCGACCACTGCCAGTCGCGTCATTTCGCCGTTTTTGGCTGCGACCATGCCGCGCAGCCGGCTGCGCAAATTGCCCACGGCGGTTTCCATCGTGTGCTGCAACGACAGATAGCGCTGGCGAAAATTCGCGTAATCGGCGTCGGCCTCGGCCAGCGCCGCCAGTTGCTTGGCGGGCGCGGGCGCTTGTCCCGGCGTGCGCCGCTTGGCGGCCGTGGCCGCGGTGTCGCTGGCGATGGCGTCGGCCAGCGTGGTCCGCACGCGTTCGCACTCGCGTTCTTCGGCGCTGCTGAACATGCGGGCGCCGGGGGCGATCACCGGCGGGCTGGTGTTCAGCGCCGCGGAGAGCGCGATCGCGTCCGTCCAGCCGAGCCATTGGCTCAGATGGTCCGAGAGCGATTGCCTGGATTGCGGAACATCGACATCCGTCAGGCGAGTCAGCAAGCGAATGAGCGTCGGGCCGCTTAAACCTGTGCGCTGTGGGGCCTGCAACATACCACCAGAGTCAAAAAGGGGGGAGTTTACACGGTGGAGGGCGGCGCCTGGGGCGAGGGACGGGCGGCAAGGGCGTGCCACCCGAAAAAAGAGGGTCGCATCATCTGCCGATGCAATATTGTGACGGGGTTATGCCACCCGGCGAATCCGGAGTTCTGGCGCCAGGCCATGCGCCGGATTGTCCAGGTAGTCCGCCAGAAAATCGATGAGGTACCGGGTCCGGGCGGGCAGCAAACGGGTTTCGGTCACGGCGTGGACCTCGATCGGCCCCAGGCTCCAGGCCGGCAGCACGCGCGCCAGTTCGCCCGAGCGCAGCCGGCCGCTTTCGTCGCCGCCCAGCGCCGCGATGCCGGCGCCCAACACGGCAAGCTGCCTGGCCATGCAGGCGTCGTTGGCGCCGTAGCGGTGCTCCACCGGAACCAGCAACTGCTCGCGGCCGCGCTGTAGCGGCCAGGGCGCGGGCTGCCCGCCGCCGGCGCGCAGGCCGATGCAGTCATGGCGCGCCAGGTCCGCGGGGCCGACAGGCATGCCGCGGGCGGCCAGGTAGGCGGGCGAGGCGTACAGGCCGGCATGGACCACGCCCAGGCGGCGCGCCACCAGCGACGAGTCGGGCAGTTCGCCCAGGCGGATCGAGACGTCGCCGATCTCGGGCGGGTGCTCGGCGAACTCGGGTCCGGCCACGCTCATCTGGAGCCGGATATCCGGGTAGCGGCTGCCGAATGCCACCAGGGCGGGCATCAAGGCGTCCAGCGCATACGCCGCGGGCAGCTGGACGCGCAGCGGCCCGCTGGGAAGTTCCAGTTGCTCGCGCAGTTCCTCGTGGGCGATCTCGGCTTCTGCCACGATGCGGCGGCAGCGTTCGAAGTACAGCCGCCCGGCATCGGTCAGCTCCACGCGGCGCGTGTTGCGGCTGAGCAGCCGCAGGCCCACCGAGCGTTCCAGTTCGGCCACGTGGCGCGACACCGTGGAGGTGGGCATGCCGAGCGTCGCGGCGGCCCGGCTGAAGCTATGCGCCTTCGCCACTTCGGCGAACAATTCCATGCCTTGCAGGCGTTTCATGAGTGCATCTCCCGCGCGGTCCGGACGGATCAGCGCCATGTTCCATTGCTTGATGTGCGTGTTGCCGGCAGCCCAGGGAAGGCCAGCCGTCGCAGGAGGGCATTGTCGGCACGGGGTTTTAATAATTCTTTAAAGCGCCGCCGTGCCAGGGGAAAGAGGCAGTCCGCCCCGCCTGGAAAGGCGGGGCCTGCGCCGGTTTCAGCGTATCTCGGGATAGCCTGCCGTCACGGCGGCTTGCGCCATGTCGCCCAGGACAGAGTAGGCGGCCGGATCCGGGCGGGCGAAGCGCGCGACATGCGCCGCGCGCAATAGCGGCTGGTGCGCCGGATTCTCGTGCATGGCAAGCAGGGCATCCGACAGGGCCTGCGTGGCGGCCGGGGCCACGTCGGGTCCGGACACCACGAGGGGATTCGGCGTCCATGGCGTGTACGCCAGCGTGCGCAGTCCGGCCAGCGCGGCCGGATCGTGCGCGCGCAGCAGATCCAGGTACCAACTGTCGGCCGCGGTCAGGTCGATCTCGCCGTCGGCCAGGGCGCGCAGCAGGCCCCGCGGGTTGCCATAAGGCCCCTTGGACGCTGCGAACAGTGAGCCGCCAGCCGCGGCCAGCCTGGCCAGCGCCGCGCGCGGCGCATTCCAGCCCGATTGGGAGTCACGCACCATCCAGCCATAGCGGCTGCCGGCCGCATCAGCCAGCGAGGACCAACCGCAGTCGGCGCGCACCAGGAATTCGCTGCGATAGCGCGGCAGGCCTTCGTAGGCCGGCCAGTCCGGCACCACCGCAGCGACCGCCGCAAAGGCCCGGCCCGCCTGCAGCGCGTTGACGTAGGGCCAGCCGCACATGAAGACGCCGCACAGGCCGGGCCGTTCCCAGAGTTCGCCGATGGGCGTGGGCCAGCCGTGCTCGACGAAGCGCACCTTCAGTCCGGCGCTGGCGTGCGCGGCCTGCAGCAGCGCATGCCAGGCAGCCCGCGCCGCGGGCGCCACGTCGTACATGCGCGTCGAAGTGATGAGATCCATGGCGCTGCGCCTATGCAAATTTCAAGGTCTGGCCCAGGCCCATATTGCGGGCCTTTTCCAGCATGGCGTGGCCCAGCGCAATATCGGTGGTGGACAGGCCGCGGTGCCAGAACAGGATGGTTTCGTCATCGCGCTCGCGACCCGGCTTCAGGCCCGCCACGATCTGGCCCAGTTCGGCGTGCAGGTTTTCTTCCGTGATGCGGTCGCTGTCGACGTGGGCGCGCAGCGCGCCATAGGGCAGCCCCTTGCGGCATTGGCCCCAGTCATCGACCACCACCTTGCTCATGATGTCGGTCAGGCTCAGTTCCACCGCGCTCATGGTGCCGTAGGGCATGACCAGGGCGCCGGGCTTGATCCATTCGGTCTTGAGCAGCGGCGTGGGTTCAGGCAGGCGCGAGGCTTCGACCACGATGTCGGCGCCGCGCACGCAGGATTCCCAGTCATTGACGACCTTCACCGGTTTGCCCAGGTCGCGCGACAGGCGCTCGCCAAAGGCCTGCTGGCTTTCCGGCCGGCGCGAGTGCACGCGGATTTCGTCAAAGTCGTAAAGGCTGTCGAGCAGCCGCACGTTCCAATAGGAAGTGCCGCGCGACCCGATATGCCCCAGCACCTTGCTGTTCTTGCGCGCCAGGTACTTGGCGCCCAGCGCCGTGACGGCGCCGGTGCGCATGTCGGTGATGGCGGTCGCGTCGACCACGGCCAACGGCTTGCCGTTGACCGGATCGAACAGATTGAGCAGGGCCATCTCCGAAGGCAGGCCGACTTTGTAGTTGTCGACGAAGTCGCTGACCACCTTCACGCCCGCGACGTGCAGCGGCTCGATGTAGCCGCGCAGCACATTGAAGTGCCCTTTGGCGGAAGACTCCGGCACCAGGTGCATGCGGGGTTCGATGACGGTCTTGCCGCGTCCCTGGGCGTCCAGCGCGCTTTGCACCGCGGCCAGGATTTCCGCATCGGTCAGCGCCAGTGCGCGCACGTCAGGGCCGTTCAAATAGGTGATGTCTATGGATTGCATGATGTCTCCTCTGTTTATTGGATGGGCTGGATGCCGGCCTGCTTGACGATGGCCGCCCACTTTGCGGTTTCCTGCTGGATCGCCTGGGTGAAATCCGCGCGGTTCGAGCCGGCGGGCTCCACGCCCAGGCCGGCGAACTTCTGGCGCACGGACTCCTTTTGCAGCACGGCGGCAATGTCGGCCTGCAACTGGTCGAGGATCGCGGGCGGCACCTTGGCCGGCGCGACGATGCCGTACCAGGACGTCACGTCAAAGCCCGGATAGCCGCTCTCGGCCACCGTGGGCACGTCCTTCAGTTGCGGCAGGCGTTGCGGACCGGCCACCGCCAGCGCGCGCAGCTTGCCGGATTGGATATGCGGCAGCACGGTGGATACGCCGGCGAACATCATGTCCACGTTGCCCGCCACCACGTCGTTGACTGCGGCAGCCATGGCGTTGTAGGGGATGTGGCGCGTGACGATGCCGGCCGACTGGTTCAGCAGTTCGCCCGCCAGGTGGGCCCCGCTACCGGGGCCGGGCGAGGAATAGTTGAGCTTGTCCGGATGCTGGCGCGCATAGGCCACCAGTTCGGTGAAGCTCTTGACCGGTACCTTGTCGTTGACCACCAGCACATTGGGCGAGGTGGCCAGCATGGTCACCGGCGCGAAGTCCTTTGCGGTGTTGAACGGCAGCTTGGTATAGAGCAGCGGGTTCACGGTCAGGTTGCCCGCCGGCGCCAGGGCCAGCGTATAGCCGTCCGGATTGGCGCGGGCGACAAAGTCCATGCCGATGTTGCCGGAGGCACCGACCTTGTTTTCGATGATGACCGGCACGCCCCATTTGCTGTTGAGTTCCTGGCCGACGATGCGGGGCAGCGCATCGGCGATGCCGCCCGCGCCAAACGGCACGACGATGGTGACGGGCCTGGCGGGATACTTGCCTTCGGCGGCTGCCGCAGGCAGTGGCAGCGCGGCGGCCAGCAGGGCGCTGCTCAGGCACAGCGCAAGGTACTTTTTCATGGTCATTCCCCTTGTTGTGTGGTTCAGGCCGCGGCGTGGCGCTTACTGCGCCGTGCCGCGCTCCTGGTTCAGAAACCGGTCGGCGCGCGCGATGTCGTCGGCCAGCCTTCTGTCCTGCGAAAGAAACGGCACTTCCTGCCGGAAGGCCGCCAGCACCTCGCCGGTCCCTTTGCCCACCGGACGCCGCGGTTCCGCGCGCGTGCGCAGATCAACGGCCTGCGCCGCATGGATCAGTTCTATGCCCAGCAGCGTGCGCAGGCGCGCGGCCTGCTGGCCCACGCGCTGCGCCGCCAGCGGGCCGTTGGTGGCCACGTCTTCGATGTTGCCGGCGACCGCCAGCGCATCGGACGAGACGGGCTGCGACAGCGTCCGGATTTCGGTCGCCAGGAGCGACACGGGCTTCTGTATCGTGGTGTAGGCCAGCGTCGTGTCATTGGGCGACAGAAAGCGCGGCAGCTTGGTGAAGGCCGGGTCGCCCATGCGCAGCACGCGTTGCGCCGAAGACTGGGCCACCTGGGCCAGCGCCACGCCCACCGACTGCAGCGGCACCACCCAGGCGGTGGGATCGAAGCCGGCGCTGGGCAGCACCGCGCCGCGCAGCTTGCCCTGCGTCACGTAGTAGCGGGTTTCCTGCGGCGTGGCGCCCGGTGGCGGCGAGACATCCAGCGCCACGGTCGGGTTGTCATCAGAACTGTTGATCTGCACCAGCAGCTGCACGTCCAGCTGGCGCAGCGTTTCGCGGGCCGCGCCATGGACCTGGCTCACGGTGCGGAAGCTCAGGGGATCCTGCAACGGCCGCTGTTCATCCGTCTGCCACAGCGCGCTGCCTTCGAGCAGCGACAGGATGCGCCGGGCCACCTGCTGCTGCGCCGGATATGGACGCTGGCCCTGGGTGGCGGGCAGCAAGGGTGCAATATTGCCGTTCAGGCCTTCGAGCGACAGGGCCGCCACCTCATCGGCGCGGTCCAGCACCCGGCTGGCGTCGTGCGCGGCCAGGATGGCAAGGGCCGCGCCATAGGCGTTGGAACTCAACAAGGACAGCGAATCCTTGGCGTAGGGCTGGATCGGCGCCAGGCCTGCCTGGCGCATGGCCTCGGCTGCCGGCAGGCGCTTGCCGCCGGTTTCCACCATGCCTTCGCCCATCATGGCCAGGCCGATCTGCGGCAGGATCGTGATGTCGGCCTGGCCGACCGAGCCTTGGCCCAAGACCACCGGCGTCAAGCCCTTGTTGAGAAAGTCGGCGTACTGGCGCACCAGCGGCGGACTCATGCCGGTGCCGCCCGCCAGCGCGGTATTCAACCGTATCAGCATGGCGGCGCGTACCGTGTCCGTCGCCGCCGGCTCGCCATAGGCCACGGTGTGCGACAGCAGCATGCGATGGTTGAAGGCCGCCGACAAGGCGCGGGCCTCGTCCGACAGCGTGTCGCCGGAGAAGATGGTCTGGTCCTTGTTCTGACCCACGCCACGATTCAGGCCGTACACGGGCTGCCCCAGGCGGCCGTATTCCAGCAGCAAGTCGTGCGAGCGGGCCACGCGCTGCCACGCAGTTTCGGTGGGCGCCACGGGCTGGCCGCCGCGCGCCACGGCGACCACGTCCGCGGTGGTAAGCGAGCGCCCGTCCAGCGCCAGGGGCGCCTTGCGGGCCGCGGCGCGCGCTTCGGCGGTAGTGGCCGGCGCGGCGGCTGCGGCCGTTGTGGCTGACCACGCGGGCGCGGCAGCAAGGGCCGTGGCCAGTGCCAATAGCAGCGGACCTGCGCATTTGTGTGTAAAGCCTCTGAAAACGCGAACTTCAACTGCCGGAAGATGACGCATCACTGCTCCTGGGAGGGAGGGAAGTAGAGGGACTGCAGCGTGAGTTAGGGGCGGATCCGGGGCCGACGGATGGCGCGTACTTGAAGGCGAGAGGGTGGCGCCCAGGTGCGGTGCGGCGGGTGGCGCTCTTGGCGCGTTCCGAGGATGCGGTGTCAGCGGGATTTATTTAACTCGTATATACAAGTACAGTCAAGCATATGCTAATGACGGTATAGCCAGTAAGAGGGACGTAGCCAGACTGCGCCAGCGTCGACGGGGGGCGCTTGCTAAAATCCGCCGCTCTGGTCCATCGCCCGCTCCGCGCTTTCCGCAAGGGGCTGGCCGCAAGCCGCGGGCATGGCTTCTTAATAAGTTCTTAAACCGCGGCCGGCATGCTGCGGCATGGTTGACGGTTCTGGAGTTTTCTTGCGTGTCCTGCTAGTTGAAGACGACGCCATGTTGGGCGACGCCGTGCACACCAGCCTGGCGCAGTCCGGCGCCGACGTGCAATGGGTGCGTGACGTTGCGCAGGCGCGGCTGGCCCTGGTGGATCATGGTTTTCAAGCCGTGCTGCTGGACCTGGGGCTGCCGGATGGCAGCGGGCTGACGGTCCTGAAGCATCTGCGTGCGCGCTACGATGCCACGCCGGTGCTGATCCTGACCGCCCGCGACCGGCTGAGCGAGCGGATACAAGGCCTGGATGCCGGCGCCGATGACTACATCGTCAAGCCATTCCAACTGGACGAACTGCTGGCGCGGCTGCGCGCCGTGGTCCGGCGCAGCAGCAACGCCGTGGTTTCGGCGCTGCGCTGCCGCGACGTGGTGCTGGAGCCGGCCAGGCGGGCGGTGACCCGCGCAGGCGTGGAAGTCAGTCTCAGCGCGCATGAATACCGAACGCTGCTCGCCCTCATGGAGCGCATCGGCCACACCGTCAGCCGCGAACAACTGGAGGCCGCCGTCTACGGCGACAGCGGCGCCATCGAAAGCAACACGGTGGCCGTCTACATCCATCAGTTGCGCCGCAAGCTGGGCGACAAGCTCATCGCCACGGTCCACGGCCTGGGCTACCGCATCGAGGCGGGCGAATGAAGACGCTGCGCAAGCAGCTCACGCTGACGCTGCTGGTGACGATGACCCTGTCATGGATCGCGGTGTTCGCCTTCCAGCAGTACGAAGCCACGCGCTCGCAGACCGGCGCGCGCGATCAATGGCTGCACGACGCGGCCAGCCAGATGCTGGCGTCGCTGCCGGTCAGCCTGCTGGGCAACGAGGCCCCGTCCGAGCGTTTCACTCCGCCCGCATCCAGCCGTGTCGACGGCGACAAGGTACGTTTCCACCTGTGGTCGCTGGCCGATCGCCGGCTGCTGCTGCGCTCGCCCGAGTCGCCCGCGCAACCCTTGAGCGGCGGCTTCCAGGACGGCTATTTCGACGTGCGCGCCGACGGCGTGGACTGGCGCGTGTACGCGATCTCCGACGCGCAGGGGCGGGTGCAGGTGCAGGTGGCGCGGCCGCAGAGCGAATTGCGCGCGCAGTCGCTGTACAGCCTGAAGCGCGGACTGCTTATCGTGTCTGTCCTGTTCGTGCTGCTGGCCGTGGTGAGCTGGATGGTGGTCGGCCGCGCCTTCCGCAAGGTGGACCGCGCCGGCGTGGCCATCGCGCGGCGCGGCCCGTTCGATCTGGCGCCGCTGCCCATGGCCGGCATGCCGGGCGAACTGCGTCCCTTCATCCGCTCGATCAACCAGCTGTTGCTGCGGGTCAAGGGTGGCATGGACCGCGAGCGCCGCTTTCTGGAAGATGCCGCGCACGAGCTGCGCACCCCGCTGGCCGCGCTGAGCGCGCATGCCGAACTGGTGGCCCGCAGCGCGGGTTCCGGCGACGCCCCGGCCGCCATCGAGAAACTGCGGCTGGTCGCCCAGCGCACCTCGCGCCTGTCCGAACAATTGCTGGACCAGGCCCGCATGGATGCGCTCAGCGCCAGCGCCGACGAGCCGGAGCTGGTCGAACTGGACGCGCTGGTGGCCATGCTGGTGCGCGATTGGGAATCCGACGCCACCCGCAAGCAGCTGCGCATCCAGCTGGATGTGCAGGCCTGCGTCGTCAGGGGGCGGCTGGACGCGCTGGGCGTGTTGGTGCGCAACCTGCTGGACAATGCCGTGCGCTATACGCAGAGCGGCGGCCAGATCGTGGTTTCCTGCGGACCGTCGCCCGACGGCGGAGCCTGCCTGCGCGTGGCCGACGACGGACCGGGCATCGCGCCGCAGGAACGCTCGCGCGTGTTCGACCGCTTCTATCGCGCCCCAGGCAGCGCCGCGGGGGGCAGCGGCATCGGCCTGTCGCTGGTGGCGCAGATCGCGCAACAGCATGGAGCCGAGATCACGCTGGGCGAGGGCCTGCGCGGCGCGGGCGTGGCGCTGACGGTGACTTTCCCGCCTGCAGCCGGGGGAACTCCCGCAGCAGGCGCGCAGGGCGCTTGAACCCGCCGGACCGGGGGCGGGGATTGAAATGCCGGCCGGCCTGACTGCGCAGCAAATCCTCGCCAGGTGGTAGATTAGTTTCCGGCAATCGGACTGAGGGAGCGGCGTCAGTGGCGGGATTTCCATGGATTTGCTGATCACCTCGGCAGCGCGCGCACTGGCCGCCGGCAATCCGCTGGGCGCCCTGAACCTCGTGGCCTTGCGCGATGACGCGCCCGCGCTGGCCTTGCGCGGCATCGCCATGGCCCAACTGGGCGATTTCCGCCGCGCCCGCGCCTTGCTGCGCAGCGCGGCCCGGAACTTCGATCACAAGAATGTGCTGGCCCGCTCCAGATGCGTCGTAGCCGAGGCCGAGATCGCCCTGGTATCGCGCGATCTGGCCTGGCCGGAAAAGGCCCTGGAGGCCGCGCGCGCCGCGCTGGAAGCCCATGGCGATCCGGCCAACGCCGCGCATGCGAGGCATCTGCAGGCGCGGCGTGAACTGCTGCTTGGCCAGCTCGATCGGGCCGAGGACGCCCTGGCCATGCTGGACCCGGCCTCGCTGGCCCCGGCTTCCCGCGCCATCCACGAACTGATCGCAGCCGGTATCGCCTTGCGGCGCCTGCGCACCGAGCGCGCGCGCGCCGCGCTGACCCAGGCCGAGCTTGCGGCCCGCGTCGCCGGCATCCCCGCGCTGATGGCCGAGGTGGAACACGCCACCCTGGTCCTGAATACGCCAGCCGCGCGCCTGATCGGGCAGGGCGTCCAGCGGCCCATTCTGCTGGATGAAGTGGAAGCGCTGCTGGCATCCGACACGCTGGTGGTGGACGGTTGCCGTCACGCGGTGCGCAGCGCAGGCCGCGAGATTCCGCTGGCGAGCCGGCCGGTGCTGTTCGCGCTGGCCCGCGTCCTGGCCGAAGCCTGGCCGCAGCCCGCGCCCAGGGAAACGCTTATTGAGCAGGCCTTTCGCACGGCCTATTTCGATGAAACGCACCGCGCGCGCTTGCGGGTGGAGATAGGACGCCTGCGCGCAGCCTTGGACGGCGTGGCCGGCATCAGCGCCGCGCGTGGCGGTTTCGTTCTGAGGGCCGAAGCCGACAGGCCGGTTGCGTTGCTGGCCCGGCCAAGCGGCGAGGGCGACAGGGATCAGGGAGCGGTGCTGGCCTGCCTGGCCGACGGCGAAGCCTGGTCCAGCTCGGCCCTGGCCCTGGCCTTGGGCGCAAGCCAGCGCACCGTGCAGCGCACGCTGGACGCGCTGGCGGCGGCAGACAAGGTGCAGGCTTGCGGACAGGGCCGGGCGCGCCGCTGGATGACGCCGCAGGTACCGGGATTCACGACAACCTTGTTACTCCCGGCCGCGCTGGCCGCCGACTAGCATGAAGGCTCGAACTCCAGTTCAAGGAACCGACATGAAACGAACGCAAGCCCAGATCATTCGCGAGTACGGCCCATTTCCCGGCGTGCAGGCCGTGCATGGCGTGACTTATGACGGCCGGCAGGTCTGGTTTGCCGCCGGCGAAAAGCTGATTGCCATGGACCCGGATAGCGGCAGCACGCAAGCCTCGATCGACATTGTTGCCGACGCGGGCACGGCCTTTGACGGCAAGCATCTCTATCAGATCTCCGACGGCACCATCGTCAAGCTGGAACCGCAGAGCGGGCGGGTGCTGAGCCGCATCCCCGCGCCCGGCGGCGGCGCTTCCGGCATGGCCTGGGCCGAGGGCAGCCTGTGGGTGGCCGAGTACCGCCAGCGCAAGATCTACCAGGTGGACCCGGAGACCGGCCGCGTGCTGCGCACTATCGAATCCAACCGCTACGTCACCGGCGTGACCTGGGTGGACGGCCAGCTGTGGCACGGCACCTGGGAGGACGGCGCCAGCGATCTGCGGCAGCTGGACGAAAAGACCGGCGAAGTGCTGCAAAGCGTGGAGATGCCGGCCGGCATCGGCGTGTCGGGGCTGGAATCCGATGGCGCCGGCTGCTTTTTCTGCGGCGGCGGCGACAGCGGCAAGCTGAGGGCGGTGCGCCGTCCGCCAGCCAAGGCCGACGATACGGCGGTCACCAACGGATGATGTAGGGCCTGTCTCCCAGTTCCCACACGCCGTCTTTCCGTTCCAGCATGATGTACTCGGTTTGCCATTCGTCCGGCTGGTCTTCCGGCGCAAAGCCGGACAGGTACGGACGGAAGGCGGGATCCGCCGCCCAGTCCGCGGTGCTGCGGTCCAGCCGCCATTCGAACTTCACCGCCGAGACCAGGTTGGGGTTGTCGTCGAATGGATTCTTGAGCGGCTTGGTATGGGTGAGGATCTTGCCGATCTGCAGGCCGGGGGCGCAGAACTTCGCGGTATAGACCAGCTTGGAGTTGAGGCGGGCCTCGCCATCCGTGTAGTAGGGCCGGCCTTTATCCGTCAGCTCCATGCGGCTGCTCGCGTCCTCGGGATCCTCGTCCGCTTGCGGTGGCCCGCCGTCGCCGTTGGCGCTGACGCGCTTGACCGTGACCAGCTGATGCTTGATCAACCCCTGCACGATCCTGTCCTGGCTTTCCAGGAAAGCGGTGTAGACATCAGTGGGCAAGGGCCGCACGCCCACGACGTTGACGCAGGCGCCGACCGGCGCATATTCCGGTTGCGCCGTGGCCTCGACCAGGATCTTGCGCATCTTGCCTTCGGTCAGGCCCGGACCCAGGGGTGATTGCCACCATGCATAAAAACCCGCGGCGCCCGCGATGATCAGGCCCAAGGCCCAGGCCTTGCGTGGAATCCGGCGGCGGTTGACGGCGCGCTGCTTCTGGTTCATTCCTTTCCTTGCCGATTGTGGTTCCCCGATAGTAGCGCGGGACCAGTGCAGTCCTACCAGACCTTGCCTTGCGAGGTTCCGCGGCGCAAGACCGGCAGGCAGGCAAAATACAGCCCGGCGCCCGCGATCCATGCCCATCCTTTCCACGCGTTCAGCGTCGCGGCATAGAGCGCCGTGATGGCCAACGGCCCGACTATCGCGCTCAGGCTGGACAGCGCGGCCAGCGCGCCCTGCAACTGGCCCTGGCGTTCCTGCTCCACCTGCGCGGACAACATGGCTTGCAAGGCGGGCATGCCGATGCCGCCCGAAGCCAGCAGGAGCATGATGGGGAACGCCATCCATCCCCGCGACGCAAACGCCAACAGGACGTAGCCCAGGGCATCGGCGCCCATGCCCAGCAACAGCGTACGTTTTTCGCCCAGCCGCGCTGTGACGGGCCCGGTGGCCAGTCCCTGTATCAGCGCGTGCAGCGCGCCGAATGCGGCGAGCGAGACGCCGACCGTGGCGGCATCCCACTGGTAGCGGTCTTCGCCGTAAATGACCCACAAGGTGGCAGGCACCTGTCCCACGAACTGCATGAGGAAGAAGACGGCCATCAGTGCGATGACTACGGTTCTGCCGCGCGTCCACAGGAACGAAGAGGCGGGCATGAGCGCCTTTAGCGATAGCGGCCGCCGTTCGCCCGCATGCGATTCGGGCAACAGGAAACAACCCATCAGGAAATTGACGCCGTTCAGGATTGCGGCTGCCAGGAACGGCGTGTGCGGCGAGACGCCGCCCAGCAGGCCGCCGATGACGGGCCCCGCAATCATGCCGACGCCGAAGCAGGCGCTCATCAGGCCGAAGTAGCGCGCGCGCTCGTGGCCCCGCGCAAGATCGGCGATGCAGGCGCCCGCCACGGCGCCCGTGGCGCCGGTGATGCCGGCGACGAGCCGTCCCGCGTACAGGACCGGCAGCGTTGGCGCTGTCGCCATGATCAGGTAGTCGATGGCGGCGCCCGCCAGCGAGAGCAGCAGGATGGGCCGCCGGCCGTAGCGGTCGGACAGCGCGCCCAGCGCCGGAGCGCACAAGAACTGCATCAGGGCATAGGCTGCCAGCAGGGCGCCGTAATGGCCCGCTATGTCCTCCGATTGCACCAGGCCGCGCAACAGGCCGGGCAGGACGGGCATGACCAGGCCTATGCCTGCGGCGTCCAGGGCGACGGTAGTGAGGATGACCAGGGCGTGGCCGGCTCTCATGCGCGGCCTCGTGGCGGGTGGATGGACTGCATGTTGTTTGATCTGTTATTTATCATTGATAAATTTTTCGCTACGATAATTTATCATCGATAAAATTTCAAGATGAACGAGGAATCGCCGTGACCAAATTGCAAGTGGATGTCGTGATCCGGGCCGGCCTGGACCTGCTGAACGAGGTCGGCGCCGATGGGCTGACGACGCGCAAGCTGGCCGAACGCCTGGGGGTCCAGCAACCCGCGCTGTACTGGCATTTCAAGAACAAGCGCGCACTGCTGGACCGCCTGGGCGAGGCGATGCTGTCGGAGAGCCACACGTATTCGATGCCCAGGCCCGGCGACACCTGGCGTTCATTCCTCAACGGCAATGCGCGCAGTTTCCGGCGCGCCTTGCTGGCCTATCGTGACGGCGCACGCATACACGCCGGCACCCGGCCGAGCGAGCCGCAATTCGAAGCCGTGGAGGCGCAGTTGGCGTTCCTGTGCACGGAGGGCTTCGCGCCCGCCGATGCCGCCTACGCGTTGACGACTGTCAGCTACTTCACGGTCGGCGCCGTGCTGGAACAGCAGGCCGCCGCGGCCGATGAGCAGGAGCGGCAGGCCGGCGCGAAGCAGACCCCGTCCTCGGCGACGCCATTGCTAACCGCGGCTTTGCAGGCCCTCGGCGCCGCCGGACCCGATGCGGCATTCGAGTTTGGACTCGCGGCCATACTCGATGGACTGGAGCAGCGGCGTGGGCACTCCGCGTTGCCCGGGAAGATCGTGCGTAAGCACTAGTACTTGGTTTCTAGGGTAATTCCTGACGAGAAGCTGATTGTCAGCGATTAGTCAGAAAGGTTTAATCAGGCTCACGCTTTGCGCATCGTCCGCAATCGCGCCGGCGGGATTCCGCAGCAGGCTTCACCATCCCGCGCCCACGCAGGAGTAGTAACTACAAGCTGGTCCATGTAGTCCTAATTCAGGAGACAACACGCCATGCAACACGTTACCAAGCCTCGCCGCAAGTTCATCTCCGGCGCCGCTGTCGCCGGGGCCGCCGCGCTCGGATTTCCGGCAGTTGCCCGGGCACAGAATGCCCCGGTTTCCCTGCGCTTTCAGAGCACCTGGCCCGCCAACGACATCTTCCACGAGTTCGCGCGCGACTATGCGCAGAAGGTCAATGACATGGCCGGCGGCCAGTTGAAGATCGAGATCCTGCCGGCTGGCGCCGTGGTCAAGGCCTTCGACCTGCTGGACGCGGTGTCCGCGGGCACGCTGGACGGCGGGCATGGGGTGGTCGCCTACTGGTACGGCAAGAACACGGCGGTGGCGCTGTGGGGATCGGGGCCGTCCTTCGGCATGGACGCCAACATGTTGCTGGCCTGGCACGAATACGGCGGCGGCAAGGAGCTGCTGGTCGAAATCCAGAAGGCCATGGGCGTGAACGTGGTGTCGCTGATGTACGGGCCGATGCCGACCCAGCCGTTCGGATGGTTCAAACGTCCGATCACCAAGATGGAAGAGGTCAAGGGCCTCAAGTTCCGCACCGTCGGCCTGGCCATCGACATGTATACCGCCATGGGCGCGGCCGTGAACGCGTTGCCCGGCGGGGAAATCGTGCCGGCGCTGGACCGCGGGCTGCTGGACGGGGCGGAATTCAACAACGCTTCCTCGGACCTGGCCCTGGGCTTCCAGGACGTCTCCAAGATCTGCATGCTGCAGAGCTTCCACCAAAGCGCGGAGCAGTTCGAAATCCTCTTCAACAAGGCCAAGTACGACGCGCTGCCGGAACACCTGAAGCACATCCTCAGCTATGCCGCGCAGGCCTCCAGCGCGGACATGTCCTGGAAGGCGGCGAACCGCTATTCGCAGGACTACGTCAAGCTGCAGAAGGACCACAACGTCAAGTTCTACAAGACGCCAGACGCCATCCTGCAGCAGCAGTTGAAGATCTGGGACGAGATGATCGCCAAGCGCTCGGCCGAAAACCCCTTGTTCAAGAAGGTGCTGGAATCGCAACGGACCTTCGCCGAGCGGGTGGGGCGCTGGCACGGGGACACCTCGGTCAACTTCCGCATGGCCTATAACCACTACTTCTCGCGCTCCACCAAACAGGCTTGAAGGGCCGGTACCTGTATCCCGCGCCGCGCGCCATTCACCGGTGCGCGGCGGGACGCCATGCGTCTTGACCTGGAAGCGAGATGATCCGAATCATACGTTTCATAGACCGCATCTCCACTTTTGTCGGGCAAACCTTTGCCTGGTTGATCGTAGTCCTGACCTTGCACGTCTGCTGGGAGGTGGCCGCGCGCTACCTGTGGAACCAGCCCAGCGCCTGGGCGTTCGACATGCAGATGATGTATTACGGCATCCTGTTCATGATGGCGGGGGCCTATACCCTGGCCAAGAACGGACACGTGCGCGGAGACATCCTGTACGGCTTCCTGCCGCCGCGCGTGCAGGCGGCGCTGGACCTGATCCTGTATATCGTGTTCTTCTTCCCCGGCGTGATCGCGCTGGTGTGGGCGGGCTGGTATTACGCCGGCTACTCCATCGCCATCCGCGAGCATTCGTCGCTCATGGCCAACGGGCCGCCCATCTATCCCTTCAAGGCCTTCATCCCGATAGCCGGCGCGGTGCTGCTGGTGCAGGGCGTGGCGGAAGTGCTGCGCTGCGTGCTGTGCCTGAAGCGCGGCGCCTGGCCCTCGCGCGAGGAGGACGTTGAGGAAGTGGACGTCGACAAGCTCAAGAAGATGGTGCATGTAAAGGACGAGGACATCGCCAAGCTGGACCGCTACGTCACCACCGGGGAGCCGCGCTCATGAAGATCCACAAGGCGCTGTGGTTCGGCCTGTCGTGCATCGGCCTGGTGCTGCTGATGATCGCGTTCCTGACGCCCTGGGACCATCTGACCACGGGGCATATCGGCCTCTTGATGCTGGCGCTCATCGTGGTGGCCATCATGCTGGGCTTTCCGACGGCCTTCACGCTGATGGGCATGGGAGTGTTGTTCACCTTCCTGGCGTACTACATGCAGAGTTCCGACGCGGGCCGCTCGGTCGGGCAGACGCTGGACCTGATGGTGCAGCGGACCTACGCCACGATGACCAACGACTCGTTGATTTCGATCCCGCTGTTCGTGTTCATGGGCTATCTGGTCGAACGCGCCAACCTGATCGAAAAACTGTTCCGCTCCATGCACCTGGCGCTGGCGCGTTTGCCGGGCGCGCTGGCGGTGGCCACGCTGGCGACCTGCGCGATCTTCGCCACCGCCACCGGCATCGTGGGCGCCGTGGTCACGTTGATGGGCCTGCTGGCCATGCCCGCCATGCTGAAGGCCGGCTACAGCGTACGCCTGACCGCGGGTTCGATTACCGCTGGCGGCTGCCTGGGCATCCTGCTGCCGCCTTCCGTGATGCTGATCGTCTATGGCGCGACCACCGGCGTATCGGTGGTGCAGCTGTATGCCGGCGCGCTGTTCCCGGGCGTCATGCTGGCGGTGCTGTACATGGTCTATGTGATCATCGTGGCCAAGCTGCGCCCCGACATGGCGCCGCCCCTGCCCAAGGAAGAGCGCGGCGTGCCGCTGTCCCCGGAATCCGCCGCGCTGGCGTCCGGCGGCTACACGCGCGCCGTGTCCGGCATGCTGGCGGCCCTGTTCAAGGGTCGCCGCAACAAGGACGTGCCGTTCGGCTTCCTGATGCGCAACATGGCGCTGGCGATTGCGCCGCTGGCGGTCACGGTGCTGCTGGTGGGCGTGGTCTACCAGGCGACGACGCGGCCGGCGGTCGTGTACGAGATCCCTGCCGAGTTGCAGCTGGGGTCGGGGGGATTCGATTCGGGCCTGAGCGAGCCGCCGGCAGACGATGGGCTGGCGGAGCCGCCTTCGAACGAGTTGGCCGAACCGCCTGCGAATGATCCGCCCGCGGCCGGCGGCCTGGCCGAACCGCCTGGCACGCCCGCCGCCACGCCAGCGGCCGCGCCCGAGACCGCCGCCGCCGCGCAGGCGCCGGCATCGGCCGGCGAGAGTATCGCCGCGCCCCAGGGTTTCTGGATCTTCGCGGCCATATGCGCGGCCATCCTGGTGGCGTTCTATGCGATGCTGACCTGGGCGCGCATGGAAATCTTCAAGATGCTCATGGCCTCGTTCTTCCCGCTGGCCGTGATGATCGCGGCGGTGCTGGGCTCCATCGCCTTCGGCCTGGCCACGCCCAGCGAGGCCGCCGCCATGGGCGCCATGGGCGGCGCGCTGCTGGCCCTGGCATACCGGCGGCTGAACCTGCCGGTGCTGCGCGAATCCGTGTTCCTGACCGCCAAGACCAGCGCCATGGTGTGCTGGTTGTTCGTCGGTTCATCGATCTTCTCGGCGGCGTTCGCGCTGCTGGGAGGACAGCGCATCATCGAGGAATGGGTGCTGTCGCTGGGGCTGTCGCAGTTGCAGTTCCTGCTGCTGGCGCAGGTCATCATCTTCCTGCTCGGCTGGCCGCTGGAATGGACCGAGATCATCGTGATCTTCATGCCCATCTTCGTGCCGCTGCTCAACACCTTCGGCATCGACCCGCTGTTCTTCGGCCTGCTGGTCGCGCTGAACCTGCAGACGGCTTTCCTGTCGCCGCCAGTCGCCATGTCGGCGTTCTACCTGAAGGGCGTGTCGCCGCCGCACGTGACGCTGAACCAGATCTTCCTGGGCATGATGCCGTTCATGGGCATCCAGGTGGTGGCGATCTTCCTGCTGTACGTGTTCCCGGGCATTGGCATGTGGCTGCCGACGGTACTGTACCGGTAAGAGGCGGGGGCGGCGGTCGCGCCGCCTCCCGTGCCGCCTTGCCTCAGGCCTCTGCCTGAATGTCGCGCCGGCCCAGGCCCGCCGAATAGCGGATGAGATAGCCGTCCGGATCCTGTACCAGGAACTGCTGCACGCCCACCTCCGTGGTCCCGGCGCGATACCACTTCTCCTCGGGCTCCATGTACAGCGGCCAGCCGGCGCCGCGCAGGGCATCGACGATAGGCGTGATCGCGGGCACCTCGATCTGCAGATTGATCCCGCGCCCCAAGGGCGCTTCCAGCGGGCCGGTGATCCAGTTCCTGCCGTGGCCGTATTCCTCCAGCATGACCTGGGATCCGTGCTTGTCCAGATAGGCGAAACGGTCTTCCGGGCGGTCGTAGGCTATCGAGAACCCGCAAAGCCCGCACCAGAAATGCAGGCTCTTGCGGATGTCGGACACCAGCAGTTCGGGCACGACGCGGGCGGCGGAGAATTCGGCGGCGGGAAGGACGGGGTAGTTCATGGCGGAGGTTTGCAGGATGCGCAGGAGGGCGGGGATCAATGCCGCGGGAACCGGTCGGATCCAGCGGCAGGACGCGGCAGTGCATAGACGATGGTCTCGCGGTCGTAGTGGCGTTCGCGCGCCCGGAACGTAAACCCGAGTTTTTCCAGGACGCGTACGGAGGCTTGGTTGTCGGGCCAGACAACCGCGACGAGTTCGGAAACTTCCGTTTCGCGCCAGGCATACTCGCACAATTGCTGCGCGGCCTGGCTTGCATATCCCTTTCCCCAAGCCGCGCGCTGCAGCCGATAGGCAAGCTGGATGCTGTCCGTGCCAGCCAATGGGACCAGGCTTACCCAGCCCATTGCGACGCCGTCTACTGTGATCGCCCAGTGGCCCAGTTGGGTCGGCGGTTCCCGCAGCCATGCCAGCAGCTCCTGCCGCCGTGCCTCGTCTGCCGGTTTGATGCCGGTGCTGTAGCGCATGACCTCGGGGTCGGATTCCATGGCCAGCAGCATGGGGATGTCATCTTCCTGCATGCGGCGCAGGGTCAGGCGGGGAGGCA
Organism: Achromobacter aegrifaciens; assembly: GCF_902859965.1. NCBI lineage: Bacteria > Pseudomonadati > Pseudomonadota > Betaproteobacteria > Burkholderiales > Alcaligenaceae > Achromobacter > Achromobacter aegrifaciens. Next base: position 1,062,899 of record NZ_CADIKO010000002.1, on the reverse strand, counting down.
AGGGCATGGATTCATTCACTGGCTGCTTGGGTAGCCAGGATGATAGCCGTTCATAGCCACCAGCCCGTCTTGCGGAAATATGGTTAGGCGCCTTATTATTTCGGCATCGAGAATCACTGGGCTGGATTACTCATGCAAGACCCACAACACATGCTTGAACCCAAACACCGCGCGCTGCTCGATGTCGCCGCCAAGCGCGGCCTGCCGTCGGCCGACGGCATAGCCCTTTGCTTTCAGCTGCTGTCGCTGGCCAGCGCCATCGACCGCGATTGCGCTGCCCGGCTGGCGCCGCGCAAGTTGTCGGAGGGAAAGTTCGTGCTGCTGTTCCTGCTGCATGAGCAGGCCGACGGCATGTCGCCGCACGAGCTGGCCGATGGCGCGGGCGTCACGCGGGCCACGGTCACGGGCCTGCTGGACGGCCTGGAGCGCGATGGTTTCGTCTCGCGCCGCGCGGGCAAGGAAGACCGGCGCAAGATCATCGTGAAGCTGAGCGCCAAGGGGCGGGCCGAGGCCGCGCAGCTGTTCAAGACGCATACGGACTGGATAGATTCCCTGTTTGCGGGCTTGGGCCCGGCGGACCGGGCGCGCCTGCGCACGCTGCTGGGCAAGATCTGGCAGGGAACCGACGCGGGCCGGACCGCGGGACAGGAGAGCACGCAATGAACAAGAAAGCTGCCGCCGCGCCGACGGGCAGGGGCGTGAAGGACATCGGCGCGGAACGCGTGGCGCAGCTGAACGCGGGCGAGCCGGCACGCAATCTGACCGAATGCCTGGCCGTGGACTTTGCCGAATTGATGCAGGCAGCCGCGCCCCAGGTCGGCGCCGAAGCCATCGCAGTTCTGCGCGCGCAGGCTGCGACAGGCATCTCCAAGCGCATGGCCGTGGCGGCGCGGACTCTGCTGGACGGCCTGGGCGCGGACGCCTTCAAGCAACTGCGTGATCACCGCTCGGATACCGTCCGGGGCTGGGCCTGCTTCATGGTCGGTGCAATGCCGGACCTGAGCTTGCAGCAGCGGGTGGCGCTGATCCGGCCGCTGGCCGATGACGGGCATTTCGGCGTGCGGGAATGGGCCTGGCTGGCGGTGCGTCCACAATTGGCGGCGGAACTGGACGCCGCAGTGGAACTGCTGCGGCCCTGGACCGCGGACGCGTCCGAACGCGTACGTCGTTTTGCCAGCGAGTCGCTGCGCCCACGCGGGGTATGGTGCGCGCACATTGCGGCCTTGAAGGCTGATCCCGGCCGCGCGTTGCCGCTGCTGGAGCCGCTGCGGGCCGATCCGGCCATCTACGTGCAGGACTCGGTGGCGAACTGGCTGAACGACGCCAGCAAGGACCAGCCGGACTGGGTGCGCGAAGTCTGCGCGCGCTGGTCGCGGGGCAAGCCGGCCGCGGCGACGCAACGCATCTGCCAGCGCGCGCTGCGTTCCATCGGCGCCTAGCCGCGGGTTTGGGCAGATACGCTTGCGCCCATCCGGCCGGCCAGCGATTACAACTGGCTCATGCCCCCATCCGCGATGATTTCCGTGCCCACGATGAAGGCGGATTCGGGCGAGGCCAGGTGCAGCACCGTGGAGGCGATTTCCTGCGGCGTGCCGAAACGCCCCAGCGGCACCTGGGCGCGGATGCTGGCGGCGGTCTTTTCCAGCGCCGCGGCATCCAGGCCCAGCTTGTCATAGATCGGCGTGGCGACCGGCCCGGGACTGATGACGTTGACGCGTATGCCGCGCGGCAGCAGCTCGGCCGACAAGGTCTTGGCCAGCGAAATCAGCGCGGCCTTGCTGGCCGCGTAGATCGATGAGGCAGGCATGCCGATGCGGGCGTTGATCGAACCATTTAGCACGATGGACGCGCCCGGGTTGAGCAGCGGGTCCAGCGCCTGCAACTGGAAAAAGGCGCCTTTGACGTTGGTCGAGAAGGTCTGGTCCCAGAGGGCCTCGGTGGCTTCGGCCAGCGGCGCAAAGCGGGCCACGCCGGCGTTGATGAAGACGGCGTCCAGACGGATGCCGGCCTGGCGCAGTTCGGCCGCCAGCGCAGCGGGGGCGCCGGGGGCGCCGGCGTCGTTGCGCAGCGCCAGCGCATGCGAACCCAGGCTGGCGCGCACCTGCTTGAGCACCGCGGCGTCGCGCCCGGTGACGACGACGCGGGCGCCCTCGGCGGCGAAAGCCTGGGCGGCGGCCAGGCCGATGCCGCTGGTGCCGCCGGTGATCAGGACGGTCTTCTGTTCGAAACGGTTCATGGTGGGCTCCTTGGAAGCCGGGGGGTGTCCTGCGCGTTTGCGGCGGGCGGGTTTGCCGCTATCCACGATAGATCAATCAGGGGCCCGGCGGGCGATTCGTTATAGTCATTGCTGACCGCGATCAATCTGCGGCAATGCGGCGAAGTCCGCGCACAAAACAGTCCAAGGGACGGGCATGGAAGAGACGACACTGAACTGGGCATCGCTGGTCGATGATCTGAACAAATTGCTGCGCCTGAAGACCACGGTCATCGGCATGAAGCTCTACGAGCGCGAAGACGACATGGCCGCGGTCAAGGGCCTGCGGCGTCCGCAGGCCACGCACACCACCGACCAGATCGTGGGCATGGCCGCCCGGCTCGGTTGGACGGTAGGAATCACGGGCGACGACCTGGTCGGCGCGCAATGCCGCGCCGTGGTCGGCCTGGGGCCGCAGGATGAGGCCTGGAAGCGCGGCGAGGATTACGTGGGCGTCTGGCACGCCACCCAGGAAGATGCCCAGGCGCGCCAGGAGGCGCTGTCCTGTGTGCCGGCGGGCAAGTACCGCGGGCTGGTGGTGTCGCCGCTGGCCTCGGGCCGGCTGGACCCGCCCGACGTCTGCCTGATCTACGCCACGCCGGGCCAGATGATCATCCTCATCAATGGCTTGCAATGGAAGAACTACCGGCGCTTTGACTGGAGCGTGGTGGGCGAAACGGCCTGTGCCGACTCCTGGGGCCGCGCGCTCGCCACCGGCGAGCCCAGCCTGTCCTTGCCCTGTTACGCCGAGCGCCGCTACGGCGGCGTGCCCGACGAGGAAATGCTGATGGCCTTGCCGCCGCGCTACCTGCCCATCGCAATCGAGGGCATGAAGGCGCTGTCGGCCAATGGCCTGCGCTACCCGATTCCGCCCTACGGCATCCAGAACGACGTGCGCGCCGGCATGGGCGTGAGCTATGCGCGTGCGCCAGCGTCGTCCAAGCCCTGATGGACGGCTGCGCGCAAGGCGCCCGCCAGCACGCGGGCTGCCGGTCCCAGCGGCTGGTCGATGCGGTGCGCCAGATAGGTTTCGCTGACCACCTGGCTGCCGCGCCCCAGGCTGTCGGTCGGCAGGCGCAGCAGGCGGCCTTCGGCCAGGTCGCGCTCCACCTGCCAGTAGGGCAGCCGGCCCCAGCCCACGCCCGCCAGGATCAGGGCGTGCTTGGTGTCCTGGCCGCTGACGCGGCAGGTCTGCGGCGACAGCACTGCGAAGTCCCGGCCCTGGGTCAGCGTGGAGGGATCCGTCTGCACGATCTGCACGTGGTCGGCGAGTTCAGCCGGACCCAAGGGCATGTCGGCCGCGACGCGCTGCGCCAAGGCGTGGCCCGCGCCCACCACCGCCACCATCTGCACGGACGACAGCGCCTGCATCACGATCCGCGGATTGCGGAAATGGTCGCCGGCGACGATGGCCAGCGTATGGCTGCGCGTCAGCAGGGCTTCCACCGGGCCGCCCAGGGGCAGCACGGATACGCGCACGGCGACGGACGGATAGACGGCGCGCAGCGCGTTCAGGGCGGCGCCTACGTCGGCGATCGGAAACAGCGTGTCCACCGCCAGCGACAGTTCCAGCTCGACGCCTTCGCCCAGGCCCTGGGCGCGGGCGCGCATGGCGTCCACGCGGAGCAGGATGTCGCGGGCGTTGGCCAGCAGGGCCGCGCCTTGCGGCGTCATCAGGGGCCGGTGGCCGCTGCGGTCGAACAGGGTCACGCCCAGCTGCGCTTCCATGTTGGCAATGGCGTGGCTGACGGCCGATTGCACGCGCGACAGGCGGCGCGCGGCCGCGCGGAAACTGCCGGCGTCGGCCACGGCGGCGAATACGCGCAACTGGTCCAGGGTCAGGGCGTCTATCATTCTGCCGGCTGATCTATCCAATCGATCGATTCCATCAAAAGATTATCACTTACCGGGATCGCTTTGCGCTGGCATCCTGGCTGGGTCGTAAAACAAGGGAGACAAGGATGGGCAAGGAAGGAACGCGCTGGTCGGCGGTGCTGGCCATCGTGGGGGCAGGGGTGGTTGCGGCGCTGCAAGTGGGCAAGGTCATCATTGCAGCGCCCTTGCTGCGCAAGGACATGGGGCTGGATCTGGCCTCCATCGGCGCGCTGGCCGCGGTGTTTTCGATCCTGGGCCTGGTCGGCGGCATTGCCGCGGGCGGCGTCATCAACCGCTATGGCGCGCGGCGCATGCTGCTGGCGGGCCTGGCGGCGACGGCGGTGGGCTCCGTGATGGGCGCGATGGCGTCCGCCTACAGCGTCCTGCTGGTCTCGCGGGTGGTGGAGGGGCTGGGCTTTCTGATGATTACCGTGGCTGGACCCGCGGCCCTGCAACGCATGGTGTCGGCGTCCACCCGCGACTACGCCTTCGCGCTGTGGAGTTGCTACATGCCGGCGGGCATGGCGATTGCGATGCTGGCCTCGCAGGCCTTCAGCGGCTGGCAGGCCTATTGGTGGTGCGCCGGCGCAGCGGTGCTGGTGGCCATGGTATGCGTGGCGGCGCTGGCGCCGGCCAACCCGGGCGGGGCCAGCCTGTCGTGGCGGGGCTTGCGGCAGGACACGGTCGATACCATGGGCGCGCCCGGTCCGCGCCTGCTGGCGCTGTCGTTCACGCTCTACAGTCTGATGTTCTTCGCGTTGTTCACCTTCCTGCCCGTGCTGCTGACCGAGCAACTGGGCCTGCCGCTGGCGACCGCCGGCCTGTACAGCGCCATCGCCAGCGCCGCCAACGTGGTCGGCAACCTGGGCGCGGGCGTGTTGCTGGCGCGCGGCTGGCGGCGTTCCACCCTGATCGCCTGCGCCAGCCTGATCATGGGCGCGGTGGCGCTGTTGATCTTCCGCTCGGTGCTGCCGGCCATGCCCACCTTCCTGCTGTGTGTGCTGTTCTCGGCGGTGGGCGGACTGATACCGGCCACGCTGCTGGGCACGGCGCCGCTGCTGGCGCCGCGGCCGGCGTTGACACCGGCTTCGGTGGGGCTGGTGATGCAGGGAAGCGGCCTGGGCCAGGTGATCGGCCCGGTGGCGGTGGGCGGCGCGATCGACCGCTACGGCTGGTCGGTGGCATCGCTGATCGTCGCGGCCGCCGGGCTGGGCGGGGTGTTTCTGGCGTGGCGCTTGCGGCGCCTCAAAGGTCCGGGGTTATAGAGGGCGCGGATCGCGCGGTGGTGTCACGAGCCAGGCATATCATGGGAACTTGTCCTGAAATGGAGCCACCATGCACACGCCTCCCCCCAGCCTGGTCATCTTCGACTGCGACGGCGTCCTGATCGATAGCGAAATCATCGCGGCGCGCGCCCAATCGCGGGCGCTGGCCGCGCATGGCATTGCCATCACGCCCGAGGACGCCGCGCGCCGCTTCGCAGGCATCCCCGATGCGGACATGTGGCAGACCCTGCAACAGGAAAACGCCCGCAGCCTGCCCGAAGGATTTGCGCGCGAATACGCGGACGGGCTCGAAGCCATCTTCCGCCAGGAGTTGCGCGCGTTGCCGGGCGCGCTGGAGACGGTTCGCACGCTGCGCGAGCGCGGCCTGCAGGTCTGCGTGGCCTCCAGCAGCACGCCGCCCAAGCTGGAGGCGGCCTTGAAGCTGGTTGGCCTGTGGGATCAGTTCGCGCCCAATGTGTTCAGCACCGCGCAGGTGGCGCACGGCAAGCCGGCGCCGGACGTGTTTCTCTTTGCCGCCCGGCAGATGCGAGCCGCAATCCTGGATTGCGTGGTGGTGGAAGACAGCGTGCCCGGCGTGCGCGCCGCTCGCGCCGCGCGCATGCGCGCCATCGGCTACGTGGGCGCTTCGCATAACGGGCCGGACCAGCGCCAGCGCTTGCTGGACGAGGGCGCATCGGACGTCATCGACGATTTGCGGCGCTTGCCGGAGTTGCTGCTGGACTAGGACGCGCGCGCCTATGCCGCGGCAGGCGAGGGCTCCGGCTTGACCCGCACCGCGCGCAGCACGCCCACCATCAGGCAGGCGATGCCGATCAGCGTCAGCGGCTGGGGCATCTGCCCGCGCAGGATGTAGGCATAGGCCAGGGCCGCCAGCGTTTCGAACACGATCAATTGCCCCGCCAGCGCGGTGGGCAGGCGCTGGCTGGCTTCGTTCCAGCACAAGGTGCCCAGCCAGGACGCGAACAGGCCGATGATGGCCATCAAGGCCAGGAAGACCTCGGGCCTGGGACCAGCCGGCATGGGAAAGTCGCTGCCGGCCGCGGCCATGCCGGCCCACAGCACAAGATAGCCCGCCAGCGCCAGCGGCAATGTCGCCACGCCCTGGGCCGTGGCCCAGGTGCGCGGGCTGCGGTCGGGATGGGCGCGGAGCCAGTCCGCGTTACGCAGCGGATACCAGGTCCAGCACGCCACTGCGCCCAGCGCCAGCAGCGCGCCGATGGCGTAGCGCGACATGTCGGCGTCGGCATCCTGGCGCAAGGCTTGCAATTCCACCTGATTGACGCAGGCGATGCCCAACGCGATCAGCGCCAGCGCGGGCGCCAGCCGCTTCCAGGGCAGCCGGCCGTCGCGCCGAGCGTTGCGCAGGTTGGCGCTGATGGCGATGACCACGGGGAGCGTACCGATAATCATGGTGGGCAGCGGCCCGCCCGCGCGCTGGATGGCGCTGGCCAGGCACAGGTAGTAGAGCAGGTTGCCGATGGCGGCGAGCTTCAGCGCCTCGATCCAGTCGGCGCGCTGCAACTGGCGCAGGCCGCGGCGATCCAGCCAGGCCAGCGGCAGGGCGATCAGGCCGAACGCCAGGTAGCGCGCCACGGATTGCAGCGCGGCAGGGTATTCCGGCAGCAGCAGGGGCCCCACGAACACCAGCCCCCACATCAGGCCGGCGGCCAGGGCATAAAGGGTTCCAGCCCACATACGACGTCGCTCCAGGTCACGAATGGCGGCAGTCTAGCCAGCGGGCGGGCGGCGCGTCTTGTACCAGATTGCGGTGCGGGGCTCAGGCGCGGACTTGCTTTTGGTAGCGCGCGGGCGTGACGCCGTAGCGGCGCGAGAAGGCGCGGGTCAGATGCGCCTGGTCGGTCAGTCCCGAGGCCAGCGCCACCTGGGCAGGCGATTCGCCCGCGGCCAGCCGGCGCTTGGCTTCGAACAGCCGCAGCGCCATCAGCATCTGCTGCGGCGTGGCGTGGTATTGCGCCTGGAAGCTGCGCAGGAAATGAAAAGGGCTGAGGCCGGCCACGGCCGCGAGTTCGTCCAGCGTCAGGCGGCGCGCCAGGTTGGCGCGCAGGTAATCGATGACGGGCGCAAAGCGCGGGGCGCCGGTGTCCCTGGCCGTGCGCGGCACACGCGCGTGGCGGCGAAACTCGCCCAGCAGCGCGTACAAGGCGCTGTCGAACGCCAGCGGTTCGCGCGCCTGCCATAAGGTGTCCAGCAGCGCGGTGACGCGCTGCGCGCCGGCCGCGTCATGGCCGACCGCCGTATCGAACCACCAGCCGCTTTCGCCGGTGACGCGGGCCACCACGTCCGGGTCCAGGTAGACCATGCGGTAGCGCCAGCCGCCCTCGGTTTCGGCGCGGCCGGTATGTAATTCGTCGGGGTTCATCAGCACCACCGAGCCCGAGGGCGCCAGATGCTCCGCCCCCCGGTAGCGGAAGCGCTCGACGCCGGACTCGATCGCGCCCAGCCCGTAGGCTTCGTGGGTATGTGGCTCGAAGGCGTAGCGGACGATGTGCGCGCGGTACAGCTCCACGCCGGGCAGGTGCGCCGCCTGCCGGAACTCGGCGCGGTCGCCGGGATGTTCGAACGCCTGCGGCACGCCCGGCATGACGGGCGCGGCAAGGTCGGAGAGGGCATGGTCGGCGGGGCGCATGATTGGATTTAAGCATGCCGGCACGCGCCGCAGCGCCCCTTGGGCCGCGCGCTCAGGAACCGGACATGTCGCGCGCCCGCGCCAGCAGCAGTTCGCGTTCGCGCGCATTGCGCGTCATGCCGGCCGCGCGTTCGAACTCGGCGCGGGCCTCAGACTTGCGCCCCAGCTTGGCCAGCAGGTCCGCGCGCACGCTGGGTAGCCAGTGGTAGTTGGCCAGCGCCGGTTCCTGTGCCAAATGGTCGGCCAGGTCCAGCCCGGCCTGGGCGCCGAATGCCATGCCGACGGCGACGGCGCGGTTCAGCTCCACGACTGGCGAGGGCGCGGCCTGGGCCAACGCGTCGTACAGCGCCACGATGCGCGGCCAATCGGTTTCCTCGGGCGTGCGCGCCCGGGCGTGACAGGCGGCCAGTTCGGCCTGCAAGGCGTAAGGGCCGCGCGGGGCTCCCAGACTGTCCGACAGCGCCAGCGCCGCCAATCCGCGGCGGATCAGCAGGGGGTCCCAACGGTTGCGGTCCTGCTCCATCAGCAGGACGGGACGGCCCTGCGCGTCGGTGCGGGCATGTAGGCGCGACGCCTGCAATTCCATCAGCGCCGCCAGTCCGTGGACCTCGCTTTCGCCCGGCGCCAGCTGGGCCAGGATGCGGCCCAGACGCAGCGCCTCGTCGCACAGCGCGGGACGCATCCAGTCATCACCGGACGTCGCGGAATAGCCCTCATTGAAAATCAGGTAGATCACTTCCAGTACCGACGCCAGGCGCGGCGCGCGCTCCTCGGCCCGGGGGACTTCAAACGGCACGTTGGCCGCGGACAGGCTGCGCTTGGCGCGCACGATGCGCTGCGCGATGGTGGATTCCGAGGCCAGGAAAGCGCGCGCGATCTCGGCGGTGGTCAGCCCGCCCAAAAGGCGCAGGGTGAGCGCCACGCGCGCCTCGGTGGACAACAGCGGATGGCAGGCGGTGAACACCAGCCGCAGCAGGTCGTCGCCGATGTCGTCCTGGCGCGCGGCGTCCAGCGCGTCGACGAAATCGGGCTCGACGTCGGCCTGCAGGGCTTCCAGCTCGTGTCCGATCTGCTCATGCTTGCGCGTATGCAGCGCGTCCAGCCGCAGGCGGTCGCGCGCGCGATTCTTGGCGGTAGTCATCAGCCACGCTCCCGGGTTGTCCGGCACGCCGGTTTCGGGCCAGCGTTCCAGGGCGGCGACCAAGGCATCCTGCGCCAGCTCTTCAGCCAGTCCGACGTCGCGCACCAGGCGCGCGACGCCGGCGATGACGCTGGCGGCTTCGATCCGCCAGACCGCCTCGATGGCGCGATGCACGGTCTCCCGCGTCATGCGCTGGGCACTTCGCCGGGGGCCATGTACACCAGCTCCCAGACGTGGCCGTCCAGATCCTCGAAGCCATGCGCGTACATGAAACCGTGGTCCTGGGGCTGGCGCGGAGCGGTGCCGCCGGCGGCGAGGGCGCGCTTCACCTGCTCGTCCACTTCGGCGCGGCTGTCGCAGGACAGCGCGATCAGCACCTCGGTGGTCTTGGTGGCATCGGCTACCGGCTTGCCGGTGAAGGTCTGGAAAAAGTCCTTCACCAGCAGCATGACGTAGATGCTGTCGCTCACGACCATGCAGGCGCCCTGGTCGTTGGTGAACTGCGGATTGAAGCTGAAGCCCAGGCTCTTGAAGAAAGCCTGCGATTTCTGCATGTCAGCGATGGGGAGATTGACGAAGATCTGGTTGTGCATGATGTTCCCGCTTCCTTTTTAGTGTGTGTCCTGGCGCCTTTCCGCCAGGGTCTTGAGGTTGGCCAGCCCGTCTTCGAAATCCTTCCCGACCATGCTGTCCATGTTGCAAAAGAGATGCACCGGTTTGGCGGCGTGGTTCAGCCGCTCATTGGCCATTGCCGGATATCCGCCGATAGCGTTCGACTCCCTCGCTGGGGCCGAATTCGTCCAGTTCGAAGACCTGCCGCACTTCGACGGCGCAGGACTGGCCGGGGAAGGGCTGGGGAAAGCGCAGCGCCCATTGCATGGCCTCCTCGCGCGAGCGGACCTGGATCATGGTGTAGCCGGCGATCAACTCCTTGGTCTCGGCGAACGGGCCGTCGACCACCGTGCGCTGGTCCTTGTCGTACTGCACCCGCCAGCCCTTGGAAGAGGGGTGCAAGCCATTGGCGTCCAGCAGCACGCCGGCCTTGGCCAGCGCCTCGTGATAGGTCGCCATGGCGGCCAGCAGGCTTTCCTGCGGCATCACGCCGGCTTCGCTGTCCGGCGTGGCGCGGACGATGATCATGTATCGCATTCCTGGGACTCCTCGATTCTGACTACAAGGCCCGAGGGGGGCTTGTACTGGCACGACGAACGGCAAGACGCGGAATCGACAGAAAAATGATGAACCTAGGGAAACTACCAGGAAAGCGGGCGGACCGGCGTGATCCTGCACACCGTTACAAAGGCACAGCCCTGGTTGCAGCGCGCCTCCATACACTCGCAGCGTCCACAACTTTGAACACCAATATGAAAATCCTGTGCAGTCTTGCCTTGCTGGCTTCCTTGCTGACGGGCTGTGCCGTCTATACCCCCAGTGGCGCGGTCATCGTCGATCCTCATGACGGCGGCGGCCGTGGCGGTTTCTGTCCGCCGGGCCAGGCCAAGAAAGGAAACTGTTGAATCTTGCGGCTGGCGCGCGCGCCAGCCGCAGGTCCAGCATGGGCCGCGTGCCTACATGAAGCAGGGGCCCAGTTCGCGGACCTCAACCGTGGCCCACTGGGCGGCCGGACACTCGGCCGCCAGCGCCAGCGCCTCTTCCCGGGTATCGCAGTTCAGCAGGAAAAAGCCGCCTATCATTTCCTTGGCCTCGGCATAGGGGCCGTCCACCAGGGAACGTTCGCCGTCGCGGATCCGCAGGCGCACGGCTTCCGATTCGGACTTCAGGGATTCCGCGCGCGCCAACAGGCCGCGCGAACTCAGGTCTTCCGCATAGCGCAGCATCTGCGCGTAGGCTTCGCGGCCCTCTTCGGGCGTGCGCTGGGCGCGCTGGCCCACCGGTTCGACGATGAAAAGCAGATAGGACATGGGATCTTCCAGTTCGGACTGCCGATAAGGTTCGCCAGATTACCGCTGATCGACCCATTTCGGCCACTTGGAAGAGTTCGTGCGAGTTTTGACTCGTGCTCCCGCTGGAGCTAGCAAATGAGTCTGTAAGCAATTCTAACGCCGCGCGCCGCAGCGTTTTACCAAAGCTTCGAACTCGTCCGGGTGGTCCTGCACGAAATCAATTCGGGCCTCACTGTCCAGCAACGCACAATCCGCGTCACCCGGAATCGCAGGCGAAGTCGGGCGAATCAACGGCGCCCGTTGAGGATTTGGCCGGGATTGGCCCGGTTCCGAATCGATATGTTCTATTGACTCCACGATGTGTCTCAACTGATTGATGTTGGCCGCATGAGCGAGTCGTATTCGCTGAGCGATTTCGCCCTGTATCGCATGGATTACAGGGTTGCCAGAAAGCAGGCTGTCATTCGCGAGCGTTTTGTCGAACAGGTAGTCATAAACTTCTTGTAGAGGTCCAAGCCCGGCGGGATTCAAATCCCCTGACGGCTGCCGGATGATGGACAGGATCTCTGAGTTCAAATGGTCCTGTAGTTGCTGCTGTATGAACTCCTTAGGATCATTGAAAGCGTCACGGGTATTCTGGAAGGCAGAAATCAATGATCGGCCTTGTTGCTCGGCTTCGGCAAGCTTGGCTACTGTCTGCGCTGCCTGTCGGGATTTTCCCGCGGACGTTTGAGCCTGCTGGATACAAACCTGAGCCAAGGACCGCAAGCGAAGAAGTTCGCAATGATCCTCTGCCGAGGATTCGAAACATTGAGGCCAGGCAGTTACCGTGCGCCGGACAATCCCTGTCAACGCGTTGCATTCCAGCCCCGCTCCGATATTCGCCCGAGTTTGGCTCATACACTGACTTTGCTGTCTGTATATGCCACTCAACTGCACGAAAACATCATGCGAAAACTTTCTGCAAGCTGTAATGGTCGGTGGGGTTGGCATCTGCGGTAAAGGCTGAGATGGCTGTCCTTGGGCGGCAGCTAGCGTGCAGAAAAGCGGTATCAATAAACATCCGTAACGCACGAATGGTATCGTCCGCGCTTTGAATCGCGACCTGCCGCATTGGATTGCCGCGCGTATCAGCGGGGCCATGTGTTGGCGCGTATATGGCATTGCATTTCCGCTGCGACTGCGCGGTTCACAATTGCGCCGATCTTGGTAATTGCGGCCGCACAAAGGGAATTGTTGCGAATGCCGTCACATTGTTTTATGGAAATTTTTCCGGATTTCAACTTGTCCAGAAATTGGTCGTCAGTTGTACCGAACGCATCTGTTGCAGCCGCGGCAGATAGTGCTTCGGCTGTCGTTCGGTCAAACTCTCTTGCCTGATCCAGTGTTGCTTGGACGGCAGCGTTGGGCGAATACCCTTGAGTTGAAGCCGACCGCATCACCTCCATAACATCTGTCGCCAGTACCTGTGACCGGATACTATCCACCTGGGCGTTACCGGTCACCGGTATCCTGCCCGCGAGGTATTGCATGTTGCTGCGACAACGTCCGCTCGCGGAGGTAGCCTGTGCCACTCGCTCGTATCGAGTTGCAGGAGTACTTGTGTGAGGCGCTGCGGCCAACAAATAGATGTCGCGCGGATTCGCCCCGGCAGCCAGGTTCTTGATCTTGTCCCCCGACGGGCCATACAACGCGCCGCTGCGCATAACCCCGTTATCAAACTGACCCTGCAGTCGATTTCCATTCGGATAAATTATTTCGCCTGTTCCGCTTGGGCTGTCGTTGCGGAATCCTCCTTCGTATACGCGGCCGTCGAGGTAAGCATAGCGGCCGTTTCCGTCTCGTTTTCCATTGCTCATTGTCCCTTCATACGTACTCCGACTTTCAGCGTACTGCAGAGTCAGGACGCCCGAGCCTGTCGCCTTGCCAGCTTGGCAAGCGCCAGTCCAATCCACATATGCAGGCGCCGCTCCACGCATGTCCAGATCGACGATGCAACCCTGACGAGACTGAATTGGGCCTATCGGCTGCGACACCACGTTGGCCGCCGGCGCGAGCATTAGGCATAGAAGAAGAACACGGCGGTTTCCCATGAATTTTCTCCGAATGTGTGCACGACTGTTTGCGGCAAAATGGGATTTTTTCCCTAAGTCGCCCACTCGTTTCCGTACTTCGTCGCAGTGCGCAAGTGGTTCGTGCGAAATGGGTTGAAATGTGGGCATAGCTTAGGACGCGCGGAGAGGCCGGTCATACTTAGAATTGGGTATGCAGTTTTTCGCCAGCATGGTCGTTAGCGTCTTCCTTTGGCCGTCCAGCATCTTTTGCTCGAGACCGGCGCAATTTGCTCTGCTGTCTGGCACGATATCCGGCACGATTCTCTTGAAAGAGGTCTTATGGCTTTCGACACGCAGGGGGCTGGCAACGCCCACGCCCGCAGCTGGCTGCGCTGGCTGCCCGGATTGGCGATGCTCAGGTCGTATCGGGCCGCCTGGCTGCCCAAGGACGTGGCCGCCGGCCTGGTGCTGACGACCATGCTGGTGCCGGTCGGCATTGCCTATGCCGAAGCGTCCGGCGTCCCGGGCGTTTATGGCCTTTATGCCACCATCATTCCACTATTGGCCTATGCGCTGTTCGGCCCCAGCCGGATCCTGGTGCTGGGACCGGACTCCGCTTTGGCAGCGCCCATCCTGGCGGTGGTGCTCAGCGTTTCCGAAGGCGATCCGATGCGCGCGGTGGCCGCGGCCAGCCTGATGGCGCTGGTCGCCGGGCTGTTCTGCATCGTGATGGGATTGCTGCGGCTGGGTTTCATCACCGAACTGCTGTCCAAGCCGATCCGCTATGGCTACATGAACGGCATTGCGCTGACGGTGCTGGTCAGCCAGTTGCCCAAGCTGTTTGCCATCTCCATCGAAGACGCCGGCCCGCTGCGCGAACTGGTGCAGCTGGGCCAGGCCGTTTACCAGGGGCAGACCAACTGGTACAGCTTCGGGGTAGGGGCGGCGACTTTGGCGGTGATCCTGCTGCTCAAACGCTACGAGCGCGTGCCGGGCATCCTGATCGCGGTGATCCTGGCGACGCTGGCCGTCAGCCTGTTCCACCTGGACTCGCAGGGCGTGAAAGTGCTGGGCGAAATCCCGCAGGGGCTGCCCAAGTTCGTCTTGCCCTGGCTCAGCAACGCGGACCTGGTCAAGATCGCGCTGGGCGGCTGCGCGGTGGCGCTGATCGCCTTCGCCGACACCAGCGTGCTGTCGCGCACCTATGCCGCGCGTACCAACACGCGGGTCGATCCGAACCAGGAAATGGTGGGCCTGGGCGTGGCCAACCTGGCGGCCGGCTTCTTCCAGGGCTTTCCGATCAGCAGCAGCGCTTCGCGCACGCCGGTGGCCGAGGCGGCGGGTTCGCGCACGCAGCTCACGGGCGTGGTGGGCGCGCTTGCCGTCGCGGGGCTGCTGGTCGCAGCGCCCAACCTGCTGCGCTATCTGCCGAACAGCGCGCTGGCCGCGGTGGTGATCGCGGCGGCCATCGGCCTCTTTGAATTCAAGGACCTGCGCCGCATCTACCGTATCCAGCAATGGGAGTTCTGGCTGTCGATGGCGTGCTTTGCCGGCGTGGCCGTGTTCGGCGCCATTCCCGGCATCTGCCTGGCCGTGCTGATCGCCGTGATCGAATTCCTGTGGGACGGCTGGCGTCCGCACTTCGCCGTGCTGGGCCGCGTGCCCAACCTGCGCGGCTACCACGACCTGAAACGCTATCCGAATGCTGCACTGATCGACGGCCTGGTGCTGTTCCGCTGGGACGCGCCGCTGTTCTTCGCCAATGCCGAACTCTTCCAGCAACGCCTGATGGAAGCCGTGGAGGCCTCGCCCACGCCGGTGCGCCGGGTGGTGGTGGCTGCCGAGCCGGTCACCAGTGTGGACGTCACGTCGGCGGACATGTTGCGCGAACTCAGCCGCAGCCTGGCCCAGCAAGGCGCGGCGCTGCATTTCGCGGAAATGAAGGACCCCGTGCGCGACAAGCTCAAGCGCTTCGAACTGACCGAGGTTTTTGGCGACGACCGCTTCCATCCCACGGTGGGCAGCGCGGTGGACAGTTACCTGGAGAGCGGGGGCGGCGGGCATCCTGGAGATTGAGGCCCGCCTCGCCTGGGTCAGGCCATCAACACGGCGACCTGTTCGCCGAACAGGATCAGCGCAATGACGATCATGGCCAGGCCCGAGAACTGGCTGACCCTGCGCGCGGCCACCGGGCGCGATTGCAGCACCGCCTTCGACCCCAGGCCCACCAGGGTGTAGATGACGGCGCAATTGAGGATCTGCAGGATCCCCAACGCCGTGATCTGCGTGGAAATCGGCCAGGCGCCGTCGCGGCTGGTGAATTGCGGCAGCAAGGCCAGGAACAGCAGGATGGCCTTGGGGTTCACGCCGCTGACGGCGAAACCTCTTGCGGCCCAGCCCAGCCAATGCCCCGCGGCCCGCGCGTCACCCGCTATGGGCTCCGACGGATGCGCCAGCACGTTGGCCCCCAGCCAGAGCAGATACGCCGCGCCGACCAGCGTCAGCACGGTGAGGATGGCGGGTTCGCTCGCAACCAGCGCCCCTATGCCCGCCGCGACCACCATGGTGATCATCAGATAGCCGGTCAACATGCCCGCGACGGCGGGAAGGACGGCCTTGTCCCGTAAGCCGGCGGATATGGCATACGCCCAATCCGCGCCCGGGACGACAACCAAAGAAAGCGAAACAAGCCAAAACGCCACCAGATTGCCGGTTTCCAACTGCATACCCCAAATGAATCTCAGGCGGGGAATGTTATCGGCGAAGCAAGGGGAAGTGCTCCTGCTATCTATCTGAAAATACATAGTTGTGGGTAGAATCTTCCCCATGGATGACATGGATAGAAAAATTCTTGCGCAGCTACAGGAAGACGGCCGCATTTCCATCACGGACCTGGCGGAACGGGTTGGCCTGAGCCTGTCTCCGTGCCACCGGCGGCTGCGGGCGCTGGAAGAGGCGGGCGTCATCAGCGGCTACGGCGCAAACATCAATCTGGCCGCGGTCGGGTTGAATTTTTCGGCCATCGTCTTCGTTACCATGCGCGAAGGCAGCAGCGACCGGGTGTCGGCGTTCGAGGCAGCCCTGGCCGATATTCCCGAGGTGGTGCAGGCGCAGCGGCTGTTCGGCGACCCGGACTACATGCTGCACGTCGTCACCCAGGACCTGCCCGCGTTCCAGGCGCTCTATGACCGCGTGCTGTCGGCGCTGCCGAGCGTGCTGCGTTTGCGGTCGACGCTAGTGATGAAGAACGTGCTGAGGAACCGGCCTGTGCCGCTCTGAGGCGGGCGGAGAGCCAGGCCGCGCGGCTGCGCGCGACCTGGGCCCGGATCAGGATTTCGCGGCGGGGGCGGGGGCGGCCGCGGCGGCCCCAGGCGTCGCGCCCTGCGCCGTCTTCTGCGAGGGCGCGATGTCCATGATCAGTTCCACGCGCCGGTTGGCCGCGCGGCCTGCCGGGGTGTCATTGGACTCGATGGGGCGGGTCTCGGCGTAGCCGACAGCGCGCAGGCGCTGGGCCGATACGCCGTCGCGGACCAGCTCGCGCAGCACGCTGGTGGCGCGGCTGCTGGACAGTTCCCAGTTGGACGCGAATTGCCGGGTCTGGATGGGCACGGGGTCGCTGTGGCCCTCGACCGAGACCTGGTATTCGTTCTTGTTGAGGATGGCGGCCAGGCGCTTGATCACGTCCAGGCCGGTGGGGCTGAGGGTGGCCTGGCCGGACGGGAACAGCAGTTCATTGCTGATGCGAAAGCTCACCGACTGCTCGTTGATGATCACGTCCACCGATTTGCCCAGGTCGGCCAGGCCCAGCGATTCCTTGGAGGGCGCGCGCAGCGGCGGGGCGGCGTCGGCGACGACCTCGCCTTCCTGGGCAGGCTGGGCCGTGGCTGCGGCCACGGCAACGGCCGGGGCTTCGGCCTGCGCCCAGCTTGCCGGAATCTGGACCGCGTCGAATTCGGAGTATTCGCCGTCGTAGTCGGGCAGGCCGCTGGCGGCCAGTGTGCCGACCAGCTCCACGGGTTGTTCCGATTGGCCGAAGGCGCCGCCGTGCAGCCGCGTGAGCGCCAGCAGCACGACCAGCATGGCCAGCAGCAGGGTGATCAGGTCCAGGTAGCTGAGCAGCCAGTTCTCGGAGTCCTGTTCGACGGTTTCCTCGACGTGCCAGCGGGCATAGCGGTCCTTGCGGTCGCCCTTGCTGGGACGCCAGCCGCTATTGGCCGCCGCTTTCTCGGCGCGTAGCTGGGCCTGGCGGGCCTGCTCGATCCGCTGCGCCAGGGTGGGAGAAATCAGGCTCATTGGCGCGCGGCGGCAGGACGGGCGATGGAGACGGGCTGGGCCGCGCCAGGTTTGGCCGCGGGTTTGATCTGACCTTCCGCCTTGGCTTGCGCGGCCTGGGGCTTGGCGTCCGCGCCGCCGTCGTAGATTTCGTCTTCAACGTGCATGACGAAGGAATTCAGCGTTTCGCGCACCACCGCGGGGCCGCGCTTCTCGCACATCATGGCGATGCCCTGCAGCACCATGTTCATGGATTCGACGCGCCTTGCGGTACGGCGTTCCAGCTTGAGCGCGATGGGCTTGCAGACCAGATTGGCCAGCAGGATGCCGTAGAAGGTGGTCATCAGGCCAATGGCCAGCTGCTGGCCGATCATCTGCATGCTGCCGTCGCCCAGTACCGACATCAGGTTGATCAGGCCCACCAGCGTGCCCAGCATGCCGAAGGCCGGGGCAAAGGTGGCCATGACGCGGAACATCTGGGCCTCGGCCTGTTCACGCGCGCGCAGGCGCGCCACGCGCCATTGCAGCAATTCGATGATCTGGTCTTCGGGCGTGTTGTCGATGATCAACTGCACGCCGGTGCGCAGGAAGGGGTTGCTGACCTTCTTGAGTTCCTGCTCGACCTTGCGGACGTCGGTGTTCATCCACAGCTGGGCCATGGACACCAGTTCCTCGATGTCCCGCTGCTGGTCGTGCTGGTCGTTGCGAAAGACGGTGCGCACCAGCTTGAAGACGCGCAGCACTTCCGACAGCGGGTAGGCGATGAACACGGCGGCCGCGGTGCCGCCCAGCACGATGGCCAGCCCCGGCAGGTTGATGTACATGCCGGGGTCGGTGGCGGCCAGGGCCACAACGATAACCAGGGTAAGCAGGCCGACGGCGGCGCCGATGACGGTAGACGGATTCATGGATCTTGCCCGATAAACATAGGCATCCCCGTACGCGGAATGCCGGATTTCGGGGAATTCTAGCCAGGGCAGGTCTGAGTCAATCGACCGGAAAACGGGGCGAAAAGGGCGGTAAGCGGCGGCTTGAAGCGGTCGGCGGGGCGCAGGTCGGTCCGGAAATAAAAGGGTCGGATAAGACGCAGGATCGGCCGGTGCATATGCCGGCAAGCCGCGAGCCCCGCATCGGCTCCTCGTCGATCCCGCGTCGGCCCTATCGGCCCTGGCGATCCTGGCGGGCGAACCATTCCTCGCGCGTGATCTCCCAGATTTCCGTGGGCAGCCGTCCGCTGACGTAGCCGCGCTCCTCGGTGGCGACCAGGCGCATGCCGCCTCGCTCCGAAATCCGGCGCGAGGCGGTGTTGGTGGCGGCCTTGGGCGCCCGCAGCAAAGGCTTGCCCAGGACCTCGAACCAGTATGCGGTGGCGGCTTCGCTGGCCTCGGTCATGTAGCCCCGGCCGTGATGGGCGGGGTCCAGCCAGAAACCGCGGTTGTTCCAGGAATCGTCGTCCATCAGGCTGACGATGCCTATCAGGCTGGCGGGCGCCTGACGGGTGCGGATGGACCAGTGCCACTCCTTGCCGCGCCGCATCGCAGGGATCGCCACTTGTTCCAGATAGCTGCGCGCCCCGTCGGGCGGGTAGGGCCATGGCACCTGGTCGACCAGGTAGCGCACCACTTCCCACTGCGGGAACAGGCGCTGGATCGCTTCGGCGTCGCCGATTTCCAAGGGCTGCAGGATCAGGCGGTCGGTGGCAAGAGGCGGGAACAAAGGAGCTTCAGGCATGGCTGCTGGGGGCGGGCGCCGCGTGCCGGCGGCAGATATGTATATCATGAGCGTCATCTGGCGGCGTCTCGCCCGGCGCCGCGGCAGCATTGGAGCAAAAACATGAATACCCCCAACGAAAACGTCAGCATGGCGCTTTTCTGTGATTTCGAGAACGTGGCGCTGGGCGTACGCGACACCAAGTACCAGAAGTTCGACATCCGGCCGGTGCTGGAACGGCTGCTGCTCAAGGGCAGCATCGTGGTCAAGAAGGCCTATTGCGACTGGGAGCGGTACAAGGAATTCAAGGCCCCCATGCACGAGGCCAATTTCGAACTGATCGAGATCCCGCACGTGCGCCAGTCCGGCAAGAATTCCGCCGACATCCGGCTGGTCGTGGACGCGCTGGACTTTTGCTACACCAAGTCCCACGTCAATACTTTCGTGATCATCAGCGGCGATTCCGATTTTTCGCCCCTGGTTTCCAAGCTGCGCGAGAACAACAAGAAAGTGATCGGCGTGGGCGTGAAGCAGTCCACCTCGGACCTGCTCATCGCCAACTGCGATGAATTTATCTTCTATGACGACCTGGCCCGCGAAGGCCAGCGCGCAGCCGACGCGCGCCGCGACAACCGTGGCGGCGCCGCCGCGGGCCAGCAGCGCCGCACGCCCGACGAGGAACGCCGCCGCAAGGAAGAACTCGAGGCCCGCAAGACCCAGGCCGTGGAAATGGTTGCCGAGACCTTCGAAGCCCTCATGGCCGAACGCGGCGACAGCGGCAAGATCTGGGCGTCCGCCCTGAAGGATGCGCTCAAGCGCCGCCGGCCGGATTTCAACGAGTCCTACTACGGCTTCCGCGCCTTCGGCAACCTGCTGGACGAGGCGCAGTCGCGCGGCCTGCTGGAAGTCGGGCGCGAGGAAAACGCCGGCACCTACGTATACCGCGACAGCGCGGACGGGGCTGCAGCCGCGAATCGCGCCGCAGCCGATGGCGGATCCCGTTCAGCCTCGGCCCGTCAACCGGCAGCGGCCGAGACCGGCGACGCGTCCGCCGGCGCGGCTCAGGAAGAATCCCGTTCCCGCTCCGGCCGCAAATCGCGTGGCGGGCGCAAGTCGGGCGGCGAGGGCAGGGGAGCCAACCAGACTGCCGAGCAGGAAACCGCTGGCGAGAGCGCTGCCGCGCCGTCCGAAGCTTCGTCCGCGGCGTCTTCCGTCCAACCCGCAACCAAGGCGCCGGCCCCGACTGAGGCAGCCGCGCAATCCGCCGCCATAGCGCCGGCGACCGCGCAGCCCGATGCCGCCAGGCAGGCCGACGAACAAGCGGATGCCGCCAAGCTGGACGCCATGCGGGCCGACGCCCTGGCTCGAGCGCAGGAATCGAAACCGGTCCAACCCTCGCGTCTGCCGCCCATGCCCAAGCCCCTGCCGCAAGCGCGCCAGCCGTTGCCGGCGGTGAACATCGCTGAATGGACCTTTGCCCAACCTGCCGCGGAAAGCCGCAGCCAGCCCGCGAGCAAAACGCCTGCCAAGATGTCCGACCCGTTCGAGGGCGGCATGGCCAGGATTGCCGCAAGGGACGAGGCCAAGGCCGTCCAGCCCGTGGCGGACACGCATGCGGCTGCAGAGCCCGCAGCCGACAAGCCCGCATCGAAACGGGCCGCGACCCGCAGCCGTCCCGCTGCCAAGAAGACCGCCGCCAAGACCGCACCCGTGGCGCCGGCCGAGCCAGCGGCTGCGGCGGCATCCGAAGCGCCCGCCAAGCCTGCCCGCAAGAGCGCCGCCAAGACCGCCAGCAAGGCGGCTCCCCGCGCGCGCCGGGCCAGCAAGACGGCCGGGGAATCCTGAAGCCCCGGCTTCAGGGCTGACAGCGCTCAACCGCCCGGGCCGCCGTAGCGGCCCGGCGTGGCGCCCAGCTCGCGCTTGAACATGGCAATGAAGGCGCTGACGTTGTCATAGCCCAGCTCCAAGGCCACTGTGGTCACGGCCGCGCCTTCGGCCAGCATTTCCTGCGCCCGCATCAGGCGGGCGCGCTGCCGCCAGGCGCCCAGGGTCAGGCCGGTTTCCGCCAGGTAGCGGCGCGCCAGCGTGCGCGGCGACATGCCGATGGCGGCGGCCCATTCTTCTTGCGTCCGGGTGTCCGAGAGCTGGTTCGACAGCGCCAGCGCCAGCCGCTGCAGACGCGCGTCTCGCGGCAGGAGCAGGGGCTGGCCGGCATGCGGCAGGGTTCTGATTTCATCCCGGATCACCTCGATCAGGCGGCTGCGCGCCGGGTCGATTGCGTCGTCGCTCCAGGACGCGGCGCGGCCCACGGCGGCCAGCAGCAGATCGGAGGCGTGCAGCACGCAAGGACCGGCAGGCAGCCCCGCGCAAGCCGCCGGGCTCAAGTACGCGCTATAGCCGGCATACGGACCATGCGAGTACAGTCCGTGCGGTACGTCGGGGGGTATCCACACCGTCTGGCGGGATGCCACCACCCATTGATGGTCTCCCGCATAGACCGTCAGCAAGCCTTGATAGGCGCCCAATAGCTGCCCCCGCGCATGCTGATGCATGGCGGTATGGCGTAGCGCGCCATCCTGGCTGCGTACGGCGATCAGCCTGGGACCGCCGCGGTCGCGGGCGCGTCCAGGATCAAGCAAGGGAGGGGTGAGAGCAGGCAGTGCCATTGGCAGAAATACCGTATTGGATGGCCAGAACCGCGCAGACTTGCCACGCGGGCCCGTCTATCGTAACTCCTGTCTTGAACAGCTACAGGAGCACAACATGAAAGCAAGCGATATCCTGCCCGACGGCAGGGATCTGGGGGAGTTCAACGGCGTGGCGGTGCGCAAGGGTACGGTGGGGGCGTTTCTCGCCAACGCCCGCGTCTGCCTCGACCCACAGGCGCCGGCCCAGGCCGTGGCCGATGCGCGTACGGACATCCAGGATGCCTTGCCGGCGCTCAATGCGCTGGGGCTGTTCGACGTGCTGCAGGTACGGGATCCCGCGCTGCGCGCCTGGATGCGCGAAATGGGCGCGGCCGCAAGCTGAGCCCTGGCCACACAGGCGTCCGCGCGCCAAGCCCGGTGCTCTATCATGCATGCTTTGAATAAGGGCCGCGCGCCGTGTTGCGGTCCATCGCCTCGGATTACGCATGCAATACGTTCTGGTCAGTTCCTGTCTGCTGGGCAACCCCGTACGCTACGACGGACGCGGCGCCTCCCATGACCACGCCGTGCTGACGCGCTGGCGGGACGAAGGCCGGGTGGTGGCGGTCTGTCCGGAAATGGCGGGCGGCATGCCGGTTCCGCGTCCGCCCGCCGAGATCGAGCCGGACTCGGACGCCGCCGCCGTGCTGGCCGGCCGCGCTCGCGTCATGGCGGTGTCGGGCGAGGATGTCACCGCGCCCTTCGTGCATGGCGCGCAAGCAGCGCTGGAAGCCGCGCGCAAGCACGGCATCGGCATCGCGGTGCTGAAGGAGGGTAGCCCTTCCTGTGGTAGCGGCTACGTGTACGACGGCCATTTCGCCGGCCGCAAGCAGCCCGGCGTGGGCGTGACGGCCGAACTGCTGGCCCGGGCCGGCCTGCGCGTCTTCAGCGAGAAACAGTGGGATGAGGCCCAGGCCTGTCTGGCCGGCCTGGAGGCGGCCGATGGGCGTTGATGTGGGCGACCTGCTGGTGCTGCTGGGAGTGGCCGGTTGCGCGGTCCTGGCCTGGAAGGCCGCAGTGCGCACCGGCCGCAGCAAGGGCCTCCTGCGCCTGGCCGCCGGCCTCTGCCTGGCCCTGTCCGGCTTCTTTTTCTACGCCTGGTACGCGCAATACCTGAAGTGGGACTTCAACGAGCTGGGCCGTTACTACGATCCGGTCGACCAGGTGGTCTACACGGATTCGGGATTCGTCTGGATCCTGCCCGCCGGCGTCATGCTGGCCGTCGGCCTGCTCTGCGGCTGGCGCGGCTGGCGCCGCTGAGCCGCCAGCCGCTTACTGCCTCACGCGGTCATTCGCTGCGGATGTCGGCCTGCTTCACGATCCGGCCGT
The DNA here is from genome assembly GCF_902859965.1 of Achromobacter aegrifaciens. Lineage (NCBI taxonomy): Bacteria > Pseudomonadati > Pseudomonadota > Betaproteobacteria > Burkholderiales > Alcaligenaceae > Achromobacter > Achromobacter aegrifaciens. The sequence continues at coordinate 1,039,740 of NZ_CADIKO010000002.1, read as the reverse complement.
TATCGGCGTATTCCTTCTGCACCTGGGCCGTGAACTGCCCCACCGTCCCGGGCGACATGATGTTCAGCGCGTCCGTCAGCGGTTTGCTGATGTCCGGCATGGCGGCGATGCGGTTGATGAGGCCGTTCATGCGCTGGCGGAAATCCGGACTGGTGCTGGCGGGAGCGAAAAACCCGAAAGTGGATGTCATGTTTGCCATGGGATAGCCCAGTTCGGCCAGCGTGGGCGTGCCGGGCCGTCCGGGCAGCCGGGCGGGGGAACCCACCGCCAGCAGCGTGAGCTTGCCTTCGTCGATCAGCGCATTGACCGGACCGGAGGCATTCACCAGCATCAGCGTAAATTGTCCACCGAGGGCATCGGGCACCATCTGCGCCATGCCCTTGTACGGCACGTGGGTGATGCGCACGTCCGCTTGGCCATTGATCTGCTCCAGCATCAAATGCCCCAGCGACCCCACGCCGGCCGTCGCCAGCGACAGGCCGCCGGGATCGGCCTTGGCCTGGGCCAGCATGTCCTGGAAGGTTTTGCCCGTGAACTTCGGGCCGCCCACCAGATACACCGGCGAATACATCACGGAGGCCACCGGCGCCAGATCCTTCAAGGGGTCGTACAGCGTCTTCATCACATGCGGCGATAGCGTGACGGGGCTGACGGCGGTAAAGGCCAGGGTATTCTCGTCGTGAGCCCGCGCCACCGTGTTCATGCCGATCATGCCGCCCGCGCCGCCGCGGTTCTCGACCACCACGGGCCGGCCCAGTTCCGCCGCCAGTTTCTGCGCGAACGCGCGCGCCGTGTTGTCGACGATGCCGCCCGCACCATAGGGCACGACGATGGTCATGGCCTTGGCGTCGGCTTGCGCTTGCGCGGCGGCAGAGAACGCGCAGGCTGCGCTGATTGCGCACAGCCCGGCGATCCGCTTGAAATTCAACATGCTTTCCCCTTGTCTATGCCCGACGGCCTGTCCGTCGGGACGCGGCAACGGCCCTGCAAAGAGGCGCGCCGGCATGCAGTGTGTGCAGGCCGGCGCGGCAGGGCAAGCGGGAATACCCGGAATGGCGCTTCAGTGCGAGCGGTAGCCGCGGCTGGTCATGCAGGAATCCAGCGCCCGGTTGTAGGAGTCCACCATGACCTGGGTGGTCCATTGCGTGATGGTGGCCGGGTCGTATCCGCTCTGGTTCATGGCCCAACGCTGGCAGTCCATGGTGGCGCTGGCCTGGGCGCTGTTGACGGGCGCGGTGGACTCGTATTGCACCGGCTCGTACTGAGGCTGGGGCGCGCTGTACACGGGCTGCGCCTCGTACACTGGCGCGTTGTAGACGGGGGCCGCGTAGACCGGCGGGCTGGTGTAGCCCACGCCCGACGAATAGACGCCCGCCTGGGTGTAGGAGGGCCCGGAATCAGCCGCCAACAGCAGGCCTATGGTGGCCAGCGCGAAGGCGCCGCCTATCCACCAACCGTCGGAACTGCTGCTGCCGCCATGGTAATTGTGGTACCCGCCGTGGTATCCGCCACCGTGGTATCCGCCGCCGTGGCCGCCGCCCCAATAACCGCCGCCACGCCCGCCAGCCATGGCAGGCGCGCTTGCCACGGCCAACGCCAGCGCCGCGACGATGGCCATACGGCCAGAAAACCGCTTCATGATCTTGCTCCTGATCCGCCCCGGGGCCCAGCGTGACGCGGGACCCGGACCGATATTGCCACTTTACCGCCTGGCCGCTCCCATAAAGTGTCTCAAGCGCTACGGAGATTTCAACTGATTTCAGCGGGAGGCGGACGGGTCCCGGCGCTCGGGCCAGTTGTTGCAGGAACGCGACTCGCCGGGGCGCAACGTGATCTGCGGCTTATCGTTGAAATACGCGGCGTCGCGGTCCAGCGTCATGTAGGTTTCGTAGCCCGTTTTCTCCACGCACCAGTTCCAGAAGTACACCTGCGCCCCGTGGATCATCATCGATTCGGCGCGCCATTCCTTCAGGGCCCCGAACGCGGCGCTGCCGTCGGACGCGCTGCGGGTTTCATTGCGGAATTGTTCCCGCCCATAGGGAAACGTGCTGCTGATCAACACCACCCGCGCATCGGCCAGGGGCTGGGAATTTTCGTCCAGCACAGTGGCGCGGGCGTCAGGCTGCATGGTCTTGTACACGGGGTAGGGCACGCAGCCCGATAGCAGGCTGGCGAGCGCCAGGGGGGCAATGGTCGGCAAGCACTTTGGGAAGGACATTGCAATGGTTGTATCCGTTGTGGGAACCGTGGGTAAAACCAGTGGCTAAAAGCGCGGAAGGGTAGTATTTTCTCGCGATGATTACGGCACGACCTTCTTCTTTACCGCAAGACAAGCGTCTCACCAAGGGTGAACGCACACGGGCTCAACTTCTGGAGGTCGCGGCAGCGGAATTCGCGGAACGCGGATTCCAGCATACCCGGATCAGCGACATCGTCGCCCGCGCCGGCGTGACCCAACCTGTCTTCTATCAATACTTCGCCGGCAAACAGGCAGCCTACGATGAACTGGTGGGCCTGTTCGCGCAGCGCTTGCGCCAGGCCATCGGCCAGGCGCGCATGCCGGACGGCCTGCAAGACGCCGGATTGGACAGTCGCGTCCGCCTGGGCGTGAGCGGCCTGCTCGCCATTCTGCAAGAGGATCCGAACCTGACGCGCATCGGCTTCTTCCAGGCCGCCGAGGCCGAGGCGCTCAAGAACGAGCTGGCCGCGATGATCGCCGACAACGTGAGGGCCGAGCAAAAGGTGGGACTGCTCCGCGAGGACATTCCGGCCGACTGGTACGCCCAATCCATGATGGGCATCATCGAACGGTTCACGCGGCAGGAGCCGGATGCGGCCAGGCAGCAAGCCCTGGCGGAAGTCGTCACCAGCCTGTTGCTGGACGGGATACGAAAACCGCTCCGACAAGCCTCCTAGCCGGAGGCTTTTTTTTGGCCGGAATCCGGATCCGAATCCGGGCCTGAATTGCATTCGCGCGGTCCGGCGCTCAAGCCCAGGTTTCTTGCAGATACATCCATTGCGGCTGGCCGCCGGGCTGGAGGGCAAACAGCGCTGTCGCCCGGCGCTGGGTCGCGCCCGCGCTCCAGGCGTGGCGTTCACGGTAGCTCAGCAAGACCGAATCCGCGCCGGCGTGCAGCACGGCCAGCTCGTCGATGTCGATCTTCAAGCCGGGGCGGGAGCCGCGCAATCTGCCGAACAAGGCCGGCAAAGCCTCCGCGGGCAGACGCTGACCGTCGGCGGCGATCATGCTGAAGCCGGGCGCAAAATCCTTGAGCAGGGCGGTCAGCTGTGTATCCGGGGCATCGGGCGAGCCGATCCAGCCTTCGATACGGGCATGGACGTCGACAGCCAGGCGCAGGCAATGGGATGAAAGGTCGGACATGGGTGGGATTCCTGGAAAGGGAGCGCCATTCTAGGAGCCAGGTTGTTCCCGAAAAACGACCTATCAATGGATATACTGTTCGTGTTTTTTTGACAATTAATCCAGGCCTTCCATGATCAATCTGAATCGTCTGGCGATGTATGCGGCGGTGGCCGAGGCCGGCTCTTTTACCGCGGCGGCCGATGCGCTGGGCACGACCAAGGCGGTGGTCAGCTTCAACATCAAGCAGTTGGAACAGGAGCTGGGCGTGGCGCTGCTCACGCGCAGCACTCGGCGGCTGGCGCTGACCGAGGCGGGGGAAGGCTTTTACGGCCACTGCGCGCGGCTGCTGCGCGAAGCCGAGGCCGCGGTGGACGAGGCGCGTTCCGGCCAGACGGCGCTGTCGGGCAGCCTGCGCGTGACGGCGTCGGTGGACTACGGCAACCGGGTGGTGGCGCCGGCGCTGGCGGCATTCGCGCGTGCGCATCCCGCCTTGCGGGTGGGCTACCGCGCCGGGTCCGCGCATGCGGACCTGATCGCCGAACGGCTGGACCTGGCCATACGGGTGGGGGCGCTGGAGGATTCCAACTACCGGGCCACGCGCATCGGCCAGTTCAGGCTATGGATCGTGGGCAGTCCGGACCTGTTGGCGCAGCACGGCGCGCCGCGCACGCCGCAGGCGCTGGCGGCGCTGCCCTGGCTGGCCAACCGACCTGGCCGCAGCGACCGTTGGCGGCTGACGGACAGCAAGGGGCGCGAGCACGAGCTGCGCGTGGCGCCGGTGGCGCAGGCCGATACGGCTTCGGCGCTGCTGGCTTTTGCCGAGGTCGGATGCGGCGTGGCCGCGCTGCCGGAGTGGCTGCTGGAAGAGCCTTTGGCGCGCGGCACATTGCAACGCCTGCTGCCTTCGTATGCGCTGCCGCGCCTGGAGGTCTACGCCGTGTATCCCGACACCCGCCACGTCAGCGCCAAGGTCCGGCGCTTCATCGATTTCCTGCGGGAGCGGCTGGGGCCGTCCGGCAAGCCTTAGGGGCGGCGCATGGTCCTTTGCATGCGAACATGCTGGGGCCTCGCGTCTCAGCGCTCCAATGCCGGCGTGCCGCCCGCGCCCAGATCCCAATACAGTCCTGTCATCAGGCTCAATGCCTGCCGCAGCAAGGCCGGCGGCAAGTGTTCGTTCGGCGCGTGCTGGGAACAGCCTGGATAGGAGTGCGGCACCCAGATCGTGCGCAGGCCCAGCACGTCGGTGAAGATGTCGTTGGGCAGCGAGCCGCCCAGGTTGGGCAGCACGGCGGTCTTGGCGCCGGAGGTGCGTTCCAGCGAACCCACCGCCCAGCGCACCCAGGCGTCGTCAGGGTCGATGCGGGTGGCGCGGAACATGTTCTCACGCGTCAGCGTGATCTGGACCATGGGGAAGCCTTGGCGGTCCAGATGGCGGCGCAGGGCGGGGACCAGGTCGTCCGGATCCACGCCCACCACGAAGCGCAGCTGGCAGCGGGCCCAGGCGCGCGGCGGAATGGCGTTGACGGGCGTGTCGGGATTGCCGGTCTTGTAGGCCAGCACCTCGAACGAGCACCAGCCGAACACGCGCTCTGCCGGCGACAGCCCCGGCTCGCCCCACCAGGGTTCGATCTCGGGACCATCGGCGCCCCCGTCCACCTGGCAATCGGCAAGGGCGCGCCGCACCGCGGCGGGCAGTTCGCGCGGCACCCATTCGGGGATGCGGATCTGGCCGGTGGGCGAAACCAATGTGGAGATGGCGTGGGCCAGCTGGATGCCGGGATTTGAGATCAGGCCGCCCCAGTTGCCCGAGTGGTGGCCGCCCGCGCGGGCCTCGATGCTCAGGTCGAAGTTCAGGCTGCCGCGCGCGCCCAGGAAGATGGTGGGGCGTTCCGCGCTCAGGCGCGGGCCGTCGGAGGCGATGAGCAGGTCCGCCGCCAGCAGCGCCCGGTGTTCCTCGCACAGGTCGCGCAGGCCCATGGAGCCGGTTTCCTCGCCCATCTCGATCAGGTACTTGGCGTTGAAGCCCAGCTTGCCGCGCGTCTCCAGCACCAGTCGCAGCGCTTCCATGTTGATGCTGTGCTGGCCTTTGTTGTCGGCGATGCCGCGGCCATACCAGCGGCCCTCGGATTCGGTCAGCGCCCAGGGCGACAGGCCTTCCTTCCATTCCTTTTCCAGGCCGCGGATGACGTCGCCATGGCCGTAGCCCAGCACGGTGGGCAGGGCCGGATCCTCGATGCGCTCGGCATACAGGAACGGCGCGAGCGCCTTCGGGTGCGTCAGCGTGCGGCAGGTGAAGCCCAGCGCTTCGAAGGCGGGCCGGATCTCGGCTTCCAGGTAGGCCGCGAGTTCGGGCGCGCGCGCCGGGTTCTGGCTTTCGGTGGGCTGGGCCAGGCGGCGAGCCAATAGCGCGCGGAAGGCGCCGGAATCAAAACACTGTTCCGCCTGGGCGATGGCTTGTGCGCGGGTCATGATGGCTGGACTCCGTTGGAGGTAGGGGGATAGAGGTGGCAGGCCACCACGGATTGCTCGCGCCGGACCAATGCCGGGCATTCGGTCTTGCATTGCGCCATGGCCTGCTGACAGCGCGGGTGGAAGGGGCAACCCGAGGGCGGACGCAGCGGATCCGGGAATGACAGGCCCAGGCCCATGTCGGGTATGCCCAGTCCGGGTTCGGGCGTCAGCACCGAGGCCAGCAGCGCCTGTGTGTAGGGATGGCGCGGATCATGGAATAGTTGCGCCGTGACCGCGGATTCCACCACCCGGCCCAGGTACATCACCGCCACGTGGGTGGCGATGTGCTCCACCACCGCCAGGTTGTGACTGATAAAGACATAGGTCAGGTTGAATTCGCGCCGCAGGTCCATCAGCAGGTTCATGATCTGCGCCTGCACCGACACGTCCAGCGCCGAGGTCGGCTCATCGCAGATGACGATCTCGGGATGCATCACCAGCGCTCGCGCAATCGCCACGCGCTGGCGCTGGCCGCCGGACAGCTGGCCTGGCGTGTTGTGGGCCAGCCGGGGCGGCAGGCCCACGCGCTCCAGCATCTCGATGGCCTTGTGCTGCTTCGGATTGGGAATGCCGTGCACTTCCAGCGGCAGCGAGACGATGGAGGCGATGGAGCGCCGCGGATTCAGCGACGAATATGGATCCTGGAAGATGGGCTGGACGCGGCGGGCGAGCGCACGCCGGCCCAGGTTGCGGATGTCCTGGCCGTCGAGCCGGATCGCCCCCTCGGTGGGCGGCGTCAGTCCCAGCAGCATGCGGGCAAGCGTGGATTTGCCGCAGCCGGATTCGCCCACGATGCCCAGCACCGCGCCGCGCTCCACCGCCAGGTCCACGCCGTTGACGGCGTGCAGCGTGCTGCGCGGCCGGAACATGCCGGATCGGATCGAGAACTGCCTGCTGACAGTCTCGGCTTGTAGCAATGGGCTCATGCCGGGACTCCTTCGGATTCGAGGATGCAGCGCCATTGCTGGCCGGATGCGGCGCCGTGTACGGGTACCTCATGGCGGCATTGCGGCTGGGCGTGCGGGCAGCGGTCGCGAAAGGCGCAGCCCTGCAGTTCGCCCACCAGCGCGGGCACGACGCCCGGGATGGTGCCCAGCGCCTCGCCGGGCGGCGTGCGCCCGGGCACGGGGATACAGCCCAGGAGCCCCTGGGTGTAGGGATGGCGCGGCGAAGCGAACAGTTCCGCCACGGGTCCTTCTTCCACGATCTGGCCCGCGTACATCACCGCGACCTGGCGCGCGATGCGCGCGACCACGCCCAGGTCGTGGGTGATCAGCACCATGGCGATGCCCAGCTCGGCCTGCAGGTCGGCCAGCAGACGCAGGATCTGCGCCTGGATGGTCACGTCCAGCGCGGTGCTGGGCTCGTCGGCGATCAGCAGCTCCGGGCCGCACATCAGCGCCATGGCGATCATCACGCGCTGACGCAGGCCGCCGGAGAGCTGGTGCGGATACTGGGATAGCCGTTGCCCGGCCGACGCGATGCCGACTTTCTCCAGCAGCTCCACCGCGCGGTCGCGGGCCTGCCGCGCGCCGGCCTTGCAATGGTGGATGTAGTGCTCGGTCAGCTGTTCGCCGATGGCGTAGGCGGGGTTCAGCGCCGTCATCGGCTCCTGGAAGATCATGGCCATCTTGCTGCCGCGCAGCGCGTTGATGCGCCCGCCGCGCGCGGCGGACAGGTCTTCGCCCAGCACCGCCAGCCGCCGCGTGCTGCGCCGGGCGGCCTTGGGCAAGAGACCCATGATGGCCAGGGAGGTCATGGACTTGCCGCAGCCCGATTCCCCCACCAGGCACAGCGTTTCGCCGCGCCGGACCTGGAAGGACACGTCGCGCACCGCGTGCAGCGGGCCGCGCGGCGTGGCGATGTCGACGGTGAGACCCTGCACGTCCAGCACGATGTCGGTGTCGCTCATGCTCAGGCCCTCTCTTCAGGCGTCAGGAGTTGATGCAGCCCGTCGCCGGCCAGGTTGATCGCGAAGATCAGCAGCGCCAGCGCCGACCCCGGTATGGCGATCAGCCAGAACGAGAAGAACATGTAGGCCTTGGCCTCCGAGATCATCAGGCCCCACGACGGCAGCGGCGGCTGCACGCCCAGGCCCAGGAAGGACAGGGAAGCTTCCAGCAGGATCGCGCTGGCGGCTTCCAGCGTGGCGATCACGATCAGTTGCGGCACCACATTGGGCAGCACTTCGCCCCAGACGATGCGCCAGGTGGACGCGCCCGCGGCCTGCGCCGCGGCCACGTATTCCAGCGAGCGCACCTGCTGGGTGGCGCTGCGCATCACCACCGCATAGCGGTCCCACTTGAGTAGCCCCAGCACCAGGATCACGACCCACAGCGAGCCGCCGACGATGGCGACGGTGGCCAGCGCCACCAGGATCACGGGCATGGACAAGCGGGTGGTGATGAGAAACGACACCGCCATGTCGACCTTGCCGCCGAAGTAGCCGGCCGCCATGCCCATGGCCGTGCCGATCAGGCCCGAGATCAGCGCCACGCTGATGCCGATCAGAAGCGAGATGCGCGCGCCGTAGAACAGGCGCGACATGTAGTCGCGGCCCAGCTGGTCGGTGCCCAGCGGGTGCAGCCAGGTGCCCTTGGCGTACCAGACCGGCGGCGCCGTGCGGTAGGCCAGGTCCTGGTAGTAGGGGTCATGCGGCGAGATCCAGGGCGCGAACAGCGCGATCAGCACGATGAGGAGCAGGATGCCGCCGCCGGCCAGCAGCGCCTTGTTGCGGCGCAGCCGCCGCCAGCGCAGGGCGGACGCGGACAGTTGCAGCGGCGCCGGGGCGCCGGAAGCGGACGGGGTCAGGGTAGGCGTGTTCATGTCAGGACACCCGGATGCGCGGGTCCAGCCACGCGTTGGCGATATCGGCGGCCAGGGTCAGCAGCACGTAGAGCACCGACAGCAGCAGCACGATCAGCTGCATCACGGGATAGTCCTTGTAGGTGATGCTCTGGTAGGCCAGGTAGCCCAGGCCGTCCAGCGCGAAGATGGTTTCGATGACGACCGAGCCGCCCAGCAGGTAGCCCAGCTGCACCGCGGCCAGCGCCACTACCGGCACGATGGCGTTGCGCAGCGCGTGCTTGAAGACGATCTTGCGTGCCGGCAGGCCCTTGGCGCGCGCGGTGCGGATGTAGTCGGCGGCCAGGACTTCGATCATGCCGGCGCGGATCAGGCGCATGAAGGCGGGGGCCACGTAATAGCCCAGCGCGATCGCCGGCATCACGAAATGCTGCCAGCTGCCGCTGCCTGACACCGGCAGGATGCGCAGCGATATCGAGAACAGCATGATCAGGATCAGCGCGAAGAAGAAGTTGGGCAGCGCCTGACCCAGCACGGCGATGGCCAGGCATATGCGGTCGATCAGGCTGCCCTTGTACAGCGCGGCCAGCACGCCCAGCGGAATCGAGATCAGAAGCGCGAAGGCCAGCGCGCCCAGGCCCAGCAGCAGGGTGGTCTTGAGCTTGGAGAGGATCAGCGGTCCCGCCTCGGTCTTGAAATACACCGAGGTGCCGAAATCGCCCTGCAGGATGTGCCAGAGCCAGTCCGCGTACTGCACGGCCAGCGGCCGGTCCAGGCCGTAGGTCTTGCGGATCATGTCGATGTCGGCCTGGCGCGCGCCTTCGCCGGCCAGCGCCAGCGCCGGGTCGCCGGACAGGTGCAGCAGCAGGAACGCCAGGATCGAGACCGTCAGCGCCACCAGCACCGCCAGGCCCAGGCGCCTGATCGTGAAATACAGCATAGGGCTTCCTCTTCGTTGGACTCACGCCGGCCCGGCGCGATGCCAGGCCGGCGCGGGGCCGCGCCTTACTTCCAGCTCATGTCCCAGAAGCGCACCAGTTCATCCGAATAGGGCTTGAAGTTCAGGTCCTTGGTGGTCACGTAGTAGGCGGGCAGGGTCCACAGCGGCACCGCATAGGCCTTCTGTGCAATCAGGTCCAGCGCCTGCTTGTAGGCGGCCTTGCGCGCGCCGCTCTCGATGGTGTGGTCGCCCTTGTTGAGCAGGTCGCGCACCTGCGGGTCACGGGTGATGTCGTCGTTGCCGAAGGCGAAGTACACAGGCGTGGACGCGGACACGTCGTTGACCAGATTGGACGCCCAGGTCTGGTGCGTGAGCGAGGCCTTGTTGGCGCGGATCATGTCGCGCATGGCGGCGTACTGCAGGAAGTTGAGCTTGGCGCGGATGCCCACCGCCTGCAGGTAGTTGATGATGGCTTCGGTCTGGTTGCGCTCGCGATACGCCACCAGGTCGATGTCGAAGCCGTTGGGGTAGCCCGCTTCCGCCAGCAGTTTCTTGGCCTGGGCGGGATCGTACTTGTAGACCGGCGCGCCTTCCTGGGTGCAGCCCGTCTGCGAAGGCGTGCAGATGGTGTTGATGAGACCGCCGCCTTCGCCCACGATGTTCTTCAACATGGCTTCGCGGTCGATGGCGTGGATGATGGCGCGCCGCACGCGTTCGTCCTTGAGCTGCGGCGCGGGCGTGCCTTCCTGGATGTTCATCTGCATGAAGACGATGCGCATGGTGTCGCCCGTGACCATCTGCAGCGAGGGCATGCCGCCCAGCTGCTCGGCCTGGTCCTTGGGCACGCTCATGATCAGGTCCTCGCCGCCCGAGATGACCTCGGCCATCTGCGTCTGGCGGTCGGGGATGAAGCGGATCACCACCTTGCCGATCTTCGGCTGGGCCTTGGGCGAATCCTTGAAGTAATCGGCGTTGCGCTCCAGCGTGATGGACTTGCCGGGCTGGTAGTCCACCACCTTGTAGGGACCGGAGCCCACCGGCTTGGCGTTCATGCCCTTGGGCCCGACTTCCTGGTAGTACTTGGCCGGATGTATGGCGGCGGTGGTGGATAGGTATTCCTTGGCGCCGGGGAAGGGCTCCTTGGTGGTCAGGCGCACCTTGTACTTGTCGATCTTCTCGACCTTGTCGATCCAGGCCACGTTCTGCTGCGTGACGGCCTTGTTCTTCGGGTCCGCCACGTAGTTCAGCGTGTACACCACCGAATCCGCGTCGAACTCTTCGCCGTTATGGAATTTGACGCCTTCACGCAGCTCGAATTCCATGGTCTTGTCGTCGACCTGCTTCCAGCTCTTGGCGAGCTGCCCCTTGTACTCGTTGGTGACCGGGTCGCGGTAGAGCAGGGTGTCCCAGACGTTGGCGGCGATGATGACGCCGATCCGCACGTTGTTGTAGTAGGGATCCACGCTTTCCGGCGCCTGGTCGTAGGCCATGCGCACGGTGTCGTCCTTCTTGCCGGCCAGCGCTGGCTGGGCCGCCAGCGTGGCGCAGGCCAACAGGGCGGCAGCCAGGGCCTTGAGGGGGAGGGGGCTGCGCCAGGTCGGCGCGGATGCTGCGGGGGTGATGCGGAAATCAGTCATGGTGAGGCTCCTGTGGAAGTCACTGCACGTACTGCTTATCTGCCATCTTGTCGCGGGCGGCGCGGCCCGCTGTGCTGCCTGCGGCGGGTCAGCCGGAATCGGCCGCCGCCGCGGGCGGTTGGGTAAGGGTCTTCAACGCGGCCTCGCACTTGCGCTGCAAGTGCTGGCGCATGATGCCGGCCAGCCGGTCCGCGTCGCGCGCGTCCAGGGCCTCGGCCATCTCGATGTGCTCGCGCATCGCCAGATCCCATTTCTGGCGGTTCTCGTTCGAGACGAAGCGCAGGTTCTGGATGCGCGCGTTCTGGGCGTCGTACAGCTGCTTGAGCAGGCTGTTGTGCGCGGCCAGGCTGATGCGTTCGTGGATTTCGCGATTGGTGCGGAAATAGGTGGGGAGGTCGTGGCGCGCGTGGCTGGCCATCATTTCGTAGGTCAGCGCGCGGATCTCGGCGATTTCCTGGTCCGTGGCCCGTTCGCAGGCCAGCCGGCAGGACATGGCCTCCAGCCCGCCGATGACCTCGAAGGCTTCGCGGATGTTCGCTTCCGACAGCGCCACTACCTGCGCCCCGCGGTTCGGTTCGATCTGCACCAGGCCTTCGGCGGCCAGCACGCGGAAGGCTTCGCGCAAGGGGGTGCGGGATACGCCGAGCAAGTCGCACAGGGTGCGCTCGTTCAGCCGCGAGCCGGGCGGGAATTCGCCCTGGATGATGCGTTCGCGCAGTTGCCCGGCCACCGTGGCCGGCAGCGTGCGGCCGTTGCCCATGCCGCGCGCCGCAGGCGGCGGCGCGGTTTCGGCGGCCAGGCTGGCGGCGCCGGAATCAGGCATCAGGCTGGAAACGCTGCTCATTGGTATACAAAAATTCCCCGTGTTTTGCGAGACTATAAACCTGTCTTTCCGTATCACCAGATGGGTGTATACCCTAGGTTATTAACGCAAAAACAATGGGATAGAGTGACGCATGCCGCAAGTCCGCGCGCGGGGAAAGTCCTGCTTGTCTGCCCTGCGCCTTTCGTTGGTATACAAAAATATTCCACTTTGGGACTACGCATGCTTACCCTGAACAGTCATCCGTCCGGCCGGCATTTCCTGCAGATTCCGGGGCCCACCAACGTGCCCGACCGCGTGCTGCGCGCGATCGACCAGCCCACCATCGACCATCGCGGACCCGAGTTCGGCGCGTTGGGCCTGGCGGTGCTGGAAGGCGTCAAGCAGGTGTTCCAGACGCAGTCGCCGGTGGTGATCTTCCCGTCGTCCGGCACCGGCGCCTGGGAGGCCGCGCTGGTCAACACCTTGTCGCCCGGCGACCGCGTGCTGATGGTCGAGACCGGCCATTTCGCCAGCCTGTGGCGCAAGCTGGCGGGGCGGCTGGGCCTGGAGGTGGACTTCCTGGAAGGCGATTGGCGCCACCCGGTGGACGCGGCAGCCATCGCCGCCCGCCTCGCCGAAGACCAGGGGCGCAAGATCAAGGCCGTGTGCGTGGTGCACAACGAAACCTCCACCGGCGTGACCAGCGACATCCCGGCCGTGCGCGCCGCGATCGACGGCGCCGCGCACCCGGCGCTGCTGATGGTGGACACGATCTCGTCGCTGGGCTCCATCGACTACCGCCACGACGAATGGGGCGTGGACGTGACCGTGGCCGGTTCGCAGAAGGGCCTGATGCTGCCGCCCGGCCTGGCCTTCAACGCCGTCAGCGCACGCGCCCTGGCCGCGGCCGACGAGGCGCGGCTGCCGCGCTCGTACTGGGACTGGCGCGAGATGCTCGCCGCCAACGCCCGCGGCTACTTTCCGTACACGCCTTCGACCAACCTGCTTTACGGCCTGCACGAAGCCCTGGCCATGCTGCGCGAAGAAGGCTTGCCGCAAGTCTTCGCGCGCCACCAGCGCCATGCCCAGGCCACGCGCCTGGCTCTGGCCGGGTGGGGGCTGGAGCTGCTGAGCCTGGATCCGGCCGCGCACAGCCCGGCGCTCACTGCGGTGGTCATGCCCCAAGGCCATGGCGCCGACGCCTTCCGCAAGCTGGTGCTGGAACGTTTCGACATGTCGCTGGGGCAGGGCCTGGGCAAGCTCACCGACCGCGTGTTCCGCATCGGCCACTTGGGCCACTTCAACGACCTGACGCTGTGCGGCACGCTGGCCGGCGTGGAAATGGGCCTGGCCGCGGCAGCCGTGCCGCATAGGGCGGGCGGCGTGCAGGCGGCAATGGAATTCCTGGCCGGCTCGCGCGCAAGCGTAGCGGCCTGAGACACACACATAACGAGGGAAACGATGAACACACTCATGCAGCAGGCGATCCAGTTCGCCAACGACCACGAATCCGCCTGGGACCGCAGCGTCAAGGGCAACTTTGGCGTGCACCTGAACGATCCGCCGCCCTGGAACCGCCTGCTGGGCCCCATCCACGACCGCGGCCCGGTGTCGGGCGTGGTCACCGTGCGCGGCGAGACCGTCGCGTCCTGGGGCGAGCCCGAGCGCGCCGACCTGACCTTCAGCGTGGCCAAGCTGTACCTGGCAATCCTGGCCGGCGTGGCCCATGACCGCGGCCTGCTGCCGGACGTGGACGAGCCCGTGGGCAAGCGCGTGCCCGGCATCGGCTTCGACGAAGGGCAGAACGCCGACATCACCTGGCGTCATCTGCTGCAGCAGACCAGCGAATGGGAAGGCGAACGCTTTGGCGTATCCGACCAGGCCGATCGCTATCGCGCCGTCACCTTCGGCGTGCCGCCGGACGGCAAGAAGGGCGAAGCGCGGCCCTTGCAGCGTCCCGGCACGTACTGGGAATACAACGACGTGCGCATCAACCAGTTGTCGTACGCGCTGCTGCACCTGTTCCGCAAACCCTTGCCCGAGGTCTTCCGCGAGGCGGTTACGCGGCCCATCGGCGCCAGCGAAAACTGGCAGTGGGTCGGCTACGACAACGCCTGGGTCGAGATCGACGGCCAGCGCATGCCGTCGGTGCCGGGCGGTTCGCACTGGGGCGGCGGGATGTCCATCAGCGCCCGCGACCAGGCGCTGATCGGCCAGATGCTGCTGAACGACGGCATGGCCAACGGCCGTCGCATCCTGTCCAGCGAGTGGATCCGGGACATGCGCACGCCATGCGCGATTGCGCCGTATTACGGCTATCTGATCTGGCTGAATCATGAAGGCCGCGTGTTTCCCAGCGTGCCGGCTTCCAGCTTCTTTGGCGTGGGGGCGGGTAGCTCGTTTACGTGGGTGGAACCGGAGCGGCAGATGGTGGTGATTGTGCGCTGGCTGGACTCGGCCCACGCCGACGCGCTGTTCGGCAAGATCCTGGAGGCGGTGGACGCTGGGGTCTAGATCGTTTTTGGCTAGGTATTTGATGTGGCGGCTGTAGGCGGCTTCGAGTATGCGGATGTCGGGGTTCTGAACCGCCGAGGCTGCCCTGCGCCATTCCGATGCTCGCCCCGGTGGGGCTGCGCTTCGGATGGCTCCGGGCCGCCTCGGCTGACAGCAGCCGAATGCACTGGTCTTAGGTCCGTTCATGGGTAGATGCCGTGAGCCGGTGTCCGGGCGGAGGGATCCGAAGCGCAGCCCCACCGGGGCGAGCATCGGAATCCCGCAGTCCGGACGCCGGCGACTCATGAACCCTGCCTCACAAAACCGAAGCGACAGGGCTTTGAGCTTGCGGATGTCGGAGTTCTTTAGCCGCCGAGGCAGCCCTGCGCCATTCCGATGCTCACCCCGGTGGGGCTGCGCTTCGGATGGCTCCGGGCCGCCTCGGCTGACAGCAGCCCAATGCATTGGTTTCAGGCCCGTTCATGGGTAGATGCCTTGAGCCGGTGGCCGGGCGGAGGGATCCGAAGCGCAGCCCCACCGGGGCGAGCATCGGAATCCCGCAGTCCGGACGCCGGCGACTCAAGAACCCCAGCCTCACAACACCAAACGTCAACAATCCATCCAAGAATGCCCAAGATGCGAATTTGACTCGCGCGGGCCTGCCGTTGCATGCTCCCGCCTAATCCATTTCCGTGAACGAGAGGAAGCCAACCATGAACTACCGCCGCCTCGGCCGCAGCAATCTCCGCGTCTCTCCGCTCTGCCTGGGCACCATGATGTTCGGCGAGCAGACCCCCGACGACGAAGCCGCCCGCATCGTCGCGTCCGCGCGTGACCATGGGTTGAACTTCATCGACACCGCCGACGTCTATAACGGCGGCCGCTCCGAAGAGGTGGTCGGCAAGCTACTGAAAGGCCAGCGCCACGATTGGGTGCTTGCCAGCAAGATCGGCAACGCCGTCGGAACCGGCCCAAACCAGGCCCACTATTCGCGCCAGTGGCTCATGCGCGGCGTGGAGGAAAGCCTCGCGCGCCTGGGCACCGACTTCATGGACATCCTCTACCTGCACCGCGACTACCATGAGGAAAACCTCGAAGAAGCCCTGTGGGCGCTGGGCGACCTGATCCGCGCCGGCAAGCTGCGCAGCTTCGGCCTGTCCAACTTCCGTGGCTGGCGCATCGCCGAGGTCATGCGCCTGTGCGAAAAAATGGGCGTGCCGCAACCCGTCGTGTGCCAGCCTTACTACAACATGCTCAACCGCGGTCCCGAAGTCGAGATCCTGCCCGCCTGCAAGCACTATGGACTGGGCGTCGTGCCCTACAGCCCGATCGCGCGCGGCGTGCTCACCGGCAAGTACCTGCCGGGCCAGGCGCCCGCGGCCGACACCCGCGCCGGACGCGGTGACCGCCGCATCCTGGCGACCGAATTCCGCGAAGAGTCCCTGGAAATCGCGCAAAAGCTGGTGGCGCACGCCGCAGTCCGCGGCACGCAGGCGGGGCATTTCGCCACTGCCTGGGTGCTGGCCAATCCCGTCATCACCGCCGTCATCGCCGGCCCGCGCACCCTGGCGCAGATGGAGGACTACTACGCGGCGCTGGACGTGAAGATCACGGCCGAGGACGAGGCCGTCGTCAACGACTGGGTCACGCCGGGCCATGCGTCCAGCCACGGCTACAACGACCCCAACTATCCGTTCTACGGCCGCCCGGTAGCAGCGGCCTGAAGCATAAGCCCAGGGGAAAAGCGCGCCGGTCCATGTGGCCGGCGCTCTTACGTTCAAGCCTTGCCCAATCCCCCGCGCGGCATGGCAGGCTGCGCCGCCGCTTCCAATTCAGCCGGTTGCACGCCACGCCCGATCAGCATGGCGCAGATCGCCGACACCACCCCCGCGAACAGCACGTACAGGCAGATCAGCCAAGGCTGGCCGCCGCCCGTCTTCAACAGCGCGGTCGCAATGATGGGCGTGATGCCCGAGGCGAAGATGCCCGAGAACTGGTAGACGAAGGAAATCCCCGTGTAGCGCACCTTGGCGTCGAACAGTTCGCAGAACAGCGCCGCCTCCGGCCCATACACCGCCGCGTACAGGATGCCGAACGGAATGATGATCGCCAGCCAGATCAACATCACGCTGCCCTGGCTGTTGAGCATCAGCCAGAAGCCCGGGAATGACGCCGCCGCGGTGATGAGCGAACCCCAGAAGTAAACCCGCGTGCGGCCGATCTTGTCGGACAGCCGGCCGAAGAAAGGAATGAAAAAGCACATCACGAGGGCCGCGGCCATCACCCCGATCAGCGCTTCGGTCCGGCTGATCTGCACCGTCTGCGTCAGGTACGAGATCGAGAACACGCCGAACACGTTGAAGAACACGCCGTCGATATAGCGCGCGCCCATGCCCTTGAAGACATTGCCCGGATAGCGCTTCAGCATGTCGAAGAACGGAATGCGGCTTTCGGCGTTGTTGGCCTTGACCGCCGCGAACTCGGGCGTTTCCTTGATGTTCAGGCGGATGTACATGCCCACCAGCACCATGGCGGCCGACGCCAGGAAGGCGATGCGCCAGCCCCAGGCCATGAACTGCGCGTCCGTCAGCAGGGTGGACAGCAGCGCCACCGTGCCCGAGGCCAGGCACAGGCCGATGGCCAGGCCGATCTGCGGCAGCGAGGCATAAAAGCCTTTTTTGCCCGGCGGCGCGTATTCGTAGGCCATAAGCACCGCGCCGCCCCATTCGCCGCCCAGGCCTATGCCCTGGAACACCCGCAGCAAGAGCAACAGGATCGGCGCCCAGATGCCGATGCTGTCGTAGGTGGGCACCAGGCCGATCAGGAAGGTGGCGATCCCCATGATCATCAGCGTCATCACCAGCATGCTCTTTCTGCCGATGCGGTCGCCGAAGTGGCCGAAGATCAGCCCGCCCAGCGGTCGCGTGACGAAGCCGACGGCAAAGGTGGTATAGGCCAGCATGGTCGAGACCAGCGGGTCGCCGGTAGGGAAGTACAGCTTGTTGAACACGATGCCCGCGACGACGCCGTACAGGAAAAAGTCGTACCACTCGATGGTGGCGCCGATCAGCGACGCGGCGACGACTTTGCGCACCGCGGCTTCGTTTTGCTTGGCCATGTCTAGTCTCCTTTGGTGGGGCGGTGGGGCAATCTGCGTTGTCCTGCGCCTTGGGGTTCTGCTATCCGGGGTCCGTCATCTCCGATTCAGGCGGCGACGCGCAGCGCCTGCGGCTGCGCTTGCCTGAGGTCCTGCAACATGAATTCGGCCGCGCGTTCGGCCAGCATCACCACGGGGACGTTGGTGTTGCCCGACACCAGCGTCGGCATGATCGAGCAGTCCACCACGCGCAGCCCCGCCACGCCGTGTACGCGCAGGCGTTCGTCCACCACGGCCATCGGGTCGCTGGACGGCCCCATCCTGGCGGTGCCGGACGGGTGGAAGATCGTGGCGCCGTATTCACGGCAGAAGTGCAGAATCTCGTCGTCCGTGCGCACGTCCGGCCCGGGGCGGAATTCGCGCTTCATCAGGCCTGCCAGCGGTTCGGTGGCGGCGAGCCTGCGCGCATACTTCACCGCCGCCACGGCCATGTGGCGGTCCAGTTCGGTGGACAGGTAGTTCGGCTGCATGGACGGCGCCTCGAAGGGATCCGCGCTGCGCAGCTGGACCCGGCCGCGCGACGTGGGCCGCAGCTGGCACACCGAATAGGTGCAGCCCGAGAACGGATGCACCTTGCCGCCCGCCATGTCCGCCGACAACGTGGCGAAATGGAACTGCGTGTCGGGCGTGCGGCTGGCCGGGTCTACCCGGCAGAACACGCCGCCCTGGTTGATGCCGACCGCCAGCGGCCCGCCGCGGAACAGCAGCCATTCCAGGCCCATGCGGGCGCGGCCCGTCAGGCTGCGCAACTGGTCGTTGGTGGTGATGGGGCGGGTGGTCTCGTAGATCAGGCGGATCTGCAGATGGTCCTGCAGGTTTTCGCCCACGCCCGGCAGGTCGCGCACCACGCCGATGCCGAACCGGCGCAGCAGGGCTGCGGGTCCGACGCCGGACAGCTGCAGCAGCTGCGGCGATTGCAGGGCGCCGGCGCACAGCACCACTTCGCGGCGGGCGCGAACGGTATGCACCTGGCCGTCGCGCCGGTAGCGCACGCCGCAGGCGCGCGTGCCTTCGAACAGTACGGCCATGGCGTGTGCGTCGGTTTCCACGCGCAGATTGCTGCGGTCCTGCGCGGGACGCAGGTAGGCCACGGCGGTTGAGCAACGGCGGCCGTTGCGTGTGGTGAGCTGGTAGTAGCCCACGCCTTCCTGGTCGCCGGTATTGAAGTCCTGCACATGCGGCAGGCCCAGCTTTTGCGCGGCGCCTATCAACGCTTCCACCAGCGGATGCGCCGTCTTGATCGAGGTGGCGTTGAGCATGCCCTCGGTGCCGCGCGTGGGGCCGGGGCCGAGGTCATTGTTCTCGAGCTTGCGGAAGTAGGGCAGGCATTCGTCCCAGCTCCAGCCGGGATTGCCGGCGGCGGCCCAGGCGTCGTAGTCCTGCCGCTGGCCGCGGATGTAGATCAGGCCGTTGATGGAGCTGGAGCCGCCCAGCGTGCGCCCGCGCGGCCAATAGATGCGCCGGTCCAGCATGCCGGGATCGGGGTCGGTGTAGTAGCCCCAGTTCAAGACCTTGTGGAACATCGTCTTGCCGTAGCCGATGGGGATGTGTATCCACGGGTTGCTGTCCTTGGGGCCGGCTTCCAGCAGGCAGACGCTGTGCGCGCCGCTGGCGCTCAGCCGGTTGGCCATCACGCATCCGGCCGAGCCGGCGCCAACCACGATGTAATCCACGGTATCGGACATGTCCGCAAGCTCTCCCTGCAGCAGGGCGCGGCGCCAAGCCTACGGCGCGTTAACCCTGCTTGTCGTTGTGGGGCGCACTTATATACTGGATCGATGCCGGCGCCTGGGCGCTGCGGCATTTGAGGCGATTCTAGGAAGCGCGCGCGCAGAGCAAAGCACAACAGGCGCAGGGGCGGAAAAGTGGAACAGAATATGCAGATTCAGTTTCAAAATCGCGGTGCAGCATCGGCGCAGCAGGCCGACGACGCCGCCACCCATCAAGAGGCCGCGCGTTCGCTGCGGGCGCTGGTGGTGCTGGACCACCTGGCGCGCGCCCAGCATCCGCCCACGCTGGCGCAACTGGCGCAGCGGCTGGACATGCCCAAGACCACCTTGATGCGCCTGCTGGCGGCCATGCAGCGCGCCGGCTTCGTGGCCGCCACGCCCACCGAGAACGGCTTCGTGCCGGGACCGCAGGCAGCAACCCTGGCCCTGGCAACTCTGCGCGCCTCGGCCTTCACGCGCGCCTGCCGAGCCGTGCTGGCCCAGCTGGTCGGCACCCTGGGCGAAACCTGCAACCTGACCGCGCCCGACGGCGACCGCGTGATCTACATGGAACGCGTGGAAACGGAGGAACCGCTGCGCCTGTTCTTCGCGGTGGGCAGCCACGTGCCCATGCACTGCACCGCCAGCGGCAAGTTGTTCCTGGCGTCCATGAATCGGCTGGAGCGCGGGCGGGTGCTGGCGCGCCTGCCGCTCACGCGCAACACGCCGCGCACGCTGACAGACCCGGCCAGGCTGGAAGAAGAACTCGAACGGCTGGCTGCGCGCGGCATTGGCATCGACAACGAGGAATTCGTGCGCGGCATGAGCGCCGTGGCAGTGCCGGTGCGCGACGCGGACGACCGCGTGGTGGCGGCCGTGGCCTGCCATGCGCCGACGGCGCGCGTCATGCTGGACGAGCTGCTGCGCGCGGTGCCGGTGCTGGAGCGCGCCGCGCGGGCCATGCACGACGTGCTGGCGCAGCACCGAACTGGCGCGACGTAGCGGCCCGGCCTGCGGGTTTTCAATCGGGCGTGAACAGGTCTGGCGGCAGGCGCGCCACGGCCTCGTAGGTCAGGCGGATGTGGGCGGCCAGCAGTTCACAGGCGCGGTCCGCATCGCGCGCCAGCGTGGCGTCCAGGATGCCTTTGTGTTCGTCGTCCAGGTCGCGCGCGATGGGCTTGCGCGTGACGGTCAGGCGGCGGTAGCGCTCGGCCTGCTGGTACAGGATGCCCAGGAAATGATGCAGCCAGCGCGACGGACAGGCGCGGATCAGTTCGCGGTGGAACTCGCGATTGCGCTGTTCCCACTCTTCAAAGCGGGTATCGGGGTCGGCTGCAAGGCGCTGTTCGGCCTTGCTCAGACGGTGGAAGGCGGCCAGCACGGCGCTTTCCCAGTCGTCGTCGCCCAGGGCGATGGACTGGCGCAGGGCCTGGGTTTCCAGCAGCACGCGGTTCTCGGTGATGTCGCGGAAGTCTTCCAGCGAAATCGGCGTGACGTGAAAGCCGCGCTGTCCTTGCGCGATGACCAGCGCGTCGGACACCAGCAGCGCCAGCGCTTCGCGCAACGTGCCCGCGCCCACGCCGTAATCGTCCTTCAGGTGTTCGACCCGCAGGCGCGAGCCCGGCGGATGCACGCCCTGGATGATGTCGCGGCGCAGGTTGACATAGGCCGCGCCGACCAGGGTGTTGGCCGAGGCGGAATGGGCAAGCGGGGGGAGGGTGGCGCCGTCTGACATGGGAGCTACTTTATCACTGGCCTTAAAAAATCTCGATAAAAATTATTGACGCCGAGATTTATGCTGCTTATCGTAGAAAAAAGCGTCGAGACCACGACCGGTAATCAGCCGGCGGCTGGCGCGCCCAGGAGACAAGCACAGTGATACGGCTACACGACGTCCGGCGCACCGGCCCGCGCACCCGCAACCTGCCCGAAACATCCGCCCGGCGGCCCTTGTTGCGCCCGGTTCTGCGTCATGTTGCGGCCTGCGTGGCGGCGGTGGCCGCACTGGTTGCCGGCCCTGCAGCCAGCGCGGAAACCTGGCCGTCGCGGCCGGTGACCCTGCTGGTCAATGGCGGTCCTGGCAGCCTGCCGGACCTGTTCGCGCGGCCCTTGGCCGAACGCCTGCACCGCGCCCTGGGCCAGCCCGTCGTGGTCGAAAACAAACCCGGCGCCGGCGGCATGCTGGCCATGCAGCAGCTCAAGTCCGCGCCGGCCGACGGCCACACGCTGGCCCTGGTCACCAACGCGCACCTGGTGTGGAACCCCTACATTTTTCCGGCCCTGACCTACGATCCGGCGCGCGACCTGCAGCCGGTCAGCCCGCTGGCGGTCATCCCCATGGCATTGACCGTCAACGACAAATTGGAGGCCAAATCCCTGGATCAACTGCTGGCGCTGGCGCGCCAGAAGCCTGGCCGCCTGAACTACGCGTCCTCGGGCAACGGCAGCCCGCCCCACGTGCTGTTCGAAATGCTGCGTGAACAGGCAGGCGTGGACATCCTGCACGTCCCATTCAAAACCGGCACTGCCGCGCTGAATTCGGTGCTGGCGGGCGATACCGAAATCTATTTCGCCGGCACCGCGCTGGTCGAGCCCATGGTCAAGGACGGCCGCCTGCGCGCGCTGGCAATGAGCGAGACCGTGCCCGACGCTGCCTTCGGCAAGACGCCCACGCTGGCCGCCAGCAACTTCCGCGGCTTCGAGGGCGCGGTGTGGCTGGGCGTGGCCGCGCGCGCCGGCACGCCGGACGCCATCGTGCAGCGGCTCAACGAAGAAATCGGCCGCGCGCAGCAGGACGGCGCGCTCAAGCAGATGTACGCCAGCCACGGCTCCTTGCCGTACCATCTGGCGGCGGCGGCCTTCGCCCAGCGCGTTGCAACCGAGCGGGACACTTCCGGTCCCGTGCTGCGCAAGCTGGGCATCAAGCCCGATTGAACTTCCTACTTCCAACCCTGGTATTCGGGGCTCCGCTTGCGGGGCCCGCAGCAGCTTATGAACCTGATCGAAGAGATTGTTGAAAACTCCCCGTCCATCCGCGACATCCGCAGGGACATCCATGCGCATCCGGAACTGGCGTTCGAAGAGAACCGCACCTCCGACCTGGTGGCCCAGCTGCTGGAAAGCTGGGGCATCTCGGTGCATCGCGGCTTCGGCAAGACCGGCCTGGTGGGCGTGATCCGCAATGGCGACTCCGGGCGTACGCTGGGCCTGCGCGCCGACATGGACGCGTTGCCCATGCACGAGGTCAACCAGTTCAGCCACGCCAGCAAGCATCCCGGCGTGATGCACGCCTGCGGCCATGACGGCCATACCGCCATGCTGCTGGGCGCGGCCCAGCATCTGGCGCGTCATCGCAACTTCGACGGCACCGTGTACCTGATCTTCCAGCCCGCCGAAGAGCGCGGCGGCGGCGCGCGCGAGATGATGCGCGACGGCCTGTTCGAGAAATTCCCCATGGAAGCGGTCTTCGGCATGCACAACATGCCCGGCATTCCGGTGGGCTGCTTCGCCTCGTCCGCGGGGCCGGTGCTGGCGTCCAACAGCGAATTCCACGTGACCGTGCGCGGCAAGGGCGGCCACGCGGCCATGCCGCACCTGTCCATCGATCCCATACCCGCGGCAGCGCAGATGATCGAGGCCTTCCAGACCATCATCAGCCGCAACAAGAAGCCACTGGAGACAGCGGTCATCTCGGTGACGACGGTGCAGGCGGGCGGCGTAGTCAACGTCATCCCCGACACCTGCGAACTGCGCGGCACGGTGCGCGCCTATACCCGCGAAACCCTGGACCTGATCGAGCGCCGCATGGGCGAGATCGCGCAGCACGTGGCCGGCATGTTCGGCGCGCAATGCGAATTCGTCTTCACGCGGCACTATCCGTCGACCATCAACCACGAGGCCGAGACCGCCTTCATGCGCAACGCGCTGACCCAGGTGGTAGGGCAGGAGCGCGTGCTGGTGCAGGCGCCCATCATGGCGGCCGAGGACTTTTCCTTCATGCTGGAAGAGGTGCCCGGCAGCTATTGCTTCATCGGCAACGGCGAAGGCGACCACCGTGAACCCGGCCACGGCGAAGGCCCGTGCCTGGTCCACAACACCAGCTATGACTTCAACGACGCATTGCTGCCGATCGGCGCGAGCGCCTTCGTGAAGCTGGCTGAGAACTGGATGCCGCGCAA
This sequence comes from Achromobacter aegrifaciens, assembly GCF_902859965.1. NCBI lineage: Bacteria > Pseudomonadati > Pseudomonadota > Betaproteobacteria > Burkholderiales > Alcaligenaceae > Achromobacter > Achromobacter aegrifaciens. The sequence goes on along the minus strand of NZ_CADIKO010000002.1, from coordinate 1,016,141 downwards.
GTAGCGGCAATGGCGGCGCGGGCGGACAGGACAGCGCCTGCCGCCCGCGCGCCGCGACTATCCCGTGTCAGTGCGACGAACCGGCCTGGACCGACAGTTCGTGGTTACGTGTGCGCACCAGCAGCGCGCTGAGCGCAGCGGCCAGCCCTGCAATCAGGGCGCCCGCCAGGAAGGTCAGCTGATAGCCGCCATTCAGCGCCAGGGTCGGCGCCGCGCCAGCCGCTGCCAACCCCGCGGTACGCGCTGCGGCCAGGCTGGCCAGCACCGCCAGACCTAGCGCGCCGCCCATCATGAAAGCCGTGTTCACCACCCCAGAAGCCAGGCCGGACTGGCTGGGCTCCACATCGCTCATCGCGGCCAGCAGCATCGGGTTGAAGGCCACGCCCGCGCCCAGGCCCAGCAGCAGCATGGCTGGCAGGACATCGACGGCGAAGCTGCCGTCCGCCGGCGCGCGCGCGAACAAGGCCAGCCCCAGCGCGGCAATGAACAAACCCGTGGCCAACGGCCCGCGGATACCAAAGCGCATCACCAGCTTGGCCGACAGCCCCAGCGAGAACGCCGCCATGATGAGATTGGCCGGCAGAAAGGCCAGGCCGACCTCCATGGGGCTGTAGCCCAGCACCAGCTGCATGTACAGCGCCGACACGAAGAACCACGCGAACATGGCCGCGGCCCACAGCACGCCGACGACGTTGGCCGTGGCCACGTTGCGCAGGCGGAACAGCCCCAGCGGCATCAGCGGGGATTCCACCCGCGCTTCGATCGTCAGGAACAGCGCCATCAGCGCGGCTGCCGCGCCCAACAGGGTCAACGACTGCGTCGAGGTCCAGCCGGCCTCGTTGCCGTTGACCACCGCATACACCGCCAGCATCAGCGAGGCGGTGACGCTCAGCGCGCCGGCCACGTCCAGCCGGGCGCCGGCGGCGGCAGGCGGTGCGGCCGGAATCAGCCGCAGGCACAGCGCATAGACCACCACGCCGATGGGCAGGTTCACCAGGAAGATCCAGTGCCAGGACAGCGCGCTGGTCAGCAGCCCGCCCAGCAGCACTCCGATGCTGCCTCCGCCCGCGCAGACAAAGCCATACACGCCCATGGCGCGCGCCCGTTCCCCGGTTTCGGTGAACAGATTCATGATGAGCGACAGCGACACCGCCGACACCACCGCGCCGCCCAGCCCCTGCGCCGCGCGCGCGCCGATCAGCAGGGCCTGGTTCTGCGCCAGGCCACAGGCCAGCGAGGCAATCGTGAAGACCACCAGGCCCACCAGGAACATGCGGCGGTGCCCCAGCAGGTCGCCCAACCGCCCGCCCAGCAGCAGGAAGCCGCCGAAGGTCAGCATGTAGGCGTTCACCACCCACACCAGCGAGGTCTCGGTGAAATGCAGGTCTTCGCGGATGGAGGGCAGGGCGACGTTCACGATGGTGGTGTCCAGAACGATCATCAACACGCCCAGGCAAAGCACCATCAGCGCCCACCAGCGTTGCTTGCCATGTATTCCATGCGTCATCAGTTGTTGCTCCGTGGATGGCGGTTCGATCCGCCGCGTTGCTTTTCTAGTGGGAAACGCGCCCGCCACTGACCATCCAGCGCGTGCCGTAACGGTCTATCAGCGAGCCATGGGCCTCGGCCCAGAAGGTCTTCTGCAAGGGCATGGTGATGCTGCCGCCGTCGGCCAGCAGGTCGAAGACGCGTTGCGCGTCCGAAACCGTGGGATAGGCCAGCGCCAGCGCCACGCCTTGCTTGCCGGGATAGGGATGCCCGGCGGTCGCGTCGCTGCCCATCAGGGTCTGCTCGTCCAGGCCCAGGCGGGCGTGCATGATACGGCCGGCGTCTTCGTCCGACAAGACCGGCATGGCGGCGTCGGGCGGGGCGTCCGCATAGCGGATCATGGCCTCCATCCGCCCGCCCAGCACGCGCTCGTAGAAGTGCATGGCCTCGGCGCAATTGCCGTCAAAGCTGAGGTAGGCGGATAGTTGGGGCATGATGTCTCCAGGGTGACGAACGGACGGTGCCAGGAGGGCGGCGCCGCTCTATGATGGAAGCCTGACCCCACGTACAAAGGAGCCCGGCCATGCTGAAAGGAAGCTGCCATTGCGGACAGATCGCGTTCGAAGTCGATGGCGAACCGTCCCAGGTACTGGAATGCAATTGCTCGCACTGCAGCCGCAAAGGCTATCTGCTGTGGTTCGTGCCCCGCGCCAGCGTGCGCCTTGCCACGCCCGCCAGCGCCATGTCGACCTACCGGTTCCACAAGCACGTGATTTCACACCACTTCTGCGCCAATTGCGGCTGCGCGCCATTCGGCTTCGGCGTGGGTGCCAAGGGCGAAGAGACAGCAGCGATAAACGTGCGCTGCCTGGAAAACGTGGATCTGAACGCCTGGCCCCGCATCCCGTACGACGGCCGCAGCGTCTGAGCGCCGCGAACCGCGCTACATCATAGGGCAAGCGCGCGCCGCGCGATATGGCGAGCGCGTGACATGTCTTTTCATCGAATTGAACGAGTTTTCAGGGAAGCGCCGCATGAGCACCGTAAAACTGCTGTCCGACGACGACGTCCGCAAAAACCCGCAGGCCTGGGCCGTGTTCGAAGACATCCGCGCCACGCGCAAGTCGGATTTCGTCAACAACTTCTGGCGCGCCCTGGCCAACGATCCGCCGCAGCTGGAGCGGGTCTGGGGCCAGCTCAAGCAAGTCATGATGGCGGACGGCGAACTCTCTCCCCTGATGCGCGAAATGATCTACATCGCCGTGTCCACCGCCAACGGCTGCACCTACTGCATCCATTCCCACACCGCCGCCGCCCGCGCCAAGGGCATGACCGACGGCCAGCATGCCGAACTGCTGGGCGTAATAGGCATGGCCGCGCAGACCAATGCCCTGGTCACCGCCATGCAGGTGCCCGTCGACGAGGCATTCATCGTGAAATAGGAGGCCGCCATGTCTCTGATCCCGCTGTTTCCGCTATCCAACGCGCTGTTCCCCGCAGGCGTGCTGCACCTGCGCATCTTCGAGGTGCGCTACCTGGACATGATCCGCCGCTGCATCGCGGACGGCAGCGAATTCGGCGTGGTCGGCCTCTTGTCGGGCCAGGAGGTCCGCACGCCGGAAGGCACGGAGACCCTGGCCCCCGTCGGCACCATGGCGCGCATCGACGCCTGGGACGCGCCCATGCCGGCCCTGCTGGAACTGCGCTGCGTCGGCACCAGCCGCTTCCGGCTGCTTTCCAGCGAGGTGGCAAAATACGGCCTTTGGATGGGCCAGGCCGAGCCCATCCCCGATGACCCGCCCGCACCGGTGCCGGCAGCCATGCAGCCCAGCGCCGACGCGCTAGGACGCCTGGTGGCCCAATGGCAGCAAGATGGCGTGTCCCCCGAAAGAATGCCCCTGGGCCCGCCGTTCCGGCTGGATGACAGCGGCTGGGTCGCCGACCGTTGGTGCGAACTGCTGCCCCTGCCGCCCGACGACAAGGCCGCCTTGCTCGCCATGACCGACCCGGTGGCGCGCCTGGCGGCGATCCAGGACGTGCTGCGGGGGCAGGGGCTGGCTTAGGAAAGATGCCAGGGCCTCGTATAGATACCAGGCTGGGCGTAACCGTATTTGGACACCATGGAAATCAGGATAGACGAGGGCCTGCGCGCCTACATAGACCCCTTGACCGACGACGAGCGCGAGGCGCTGGAACGCAGCCTGCTCGCCGAAGGCTGCCGCGACGCCCTGGTGCTATGGGGCGACCTGCTGGTCGACGGCCACAACCGCCATGCCCTGTGCATGAAGCACGGCATCCCCTTCGAAACCCGCCAGAACACCTCCTTCAAATCCATCGAGGACGTGCACCTCTGGATGATCGAAAACCACCTGGGCCGGCGTAGCGTGTCGGATTTCCAGCGTGGGGTGCTGGCGCTGCGCAAGAAGGAAATCCTGCAGGCGCGCACCGCGGCTGCGCCCGCGCCCGACGATCCGCCCTGGGACGAAGACTCCGGCGAACCGCCGCCGTTGCCTGCCGCAGTCGTGTCGCAGGCGCTGAGCCGGCAGGCTTTGGCTCGGGCTGCGCGGATCAGCAGCAATACCCTGGGGCAGATCGAGAAGATACAGAAGGCCGCGGCGCCGGAACTGGTGCGGGCGGTGAAGGATGGGGCTATCTCCATCAATGCCGCGGCGGCTGTGGCGACGTTGCCGCCTGAGCGGCAGGCTGCTGCTGTGGCTGGCGGCAGGAAGGAATTGCAGCAGGCGGCTCGTGAGGTCCGCCAGGCTAAAGCGCCGCCACCGCGTGAGGCTGTGCCGGATATTCCTATTGAGAACATTGCGGATTTGCCGGCGGAGGTGGCGCGGTTACGGGAGTTGCTGACTCGGCTGACGGATGAAAGGGATCAGTTGAAGAAGAAGGTGATGCATTTGACGGTGGCGTTGGCGGAGGCGAGGAATGCGTCGGGGGGAGGGGATGACTAAAGGCCTGGTTGGGAAAGGCTGAACGGCTTGCCAAGCGTGGGCTTTGCGTTGCTCAGCCTAAAGCCAGCTTCCGTCGTCGCTGTGATTAGTCGCGCCAGCCGCTAAGTCGGTTCGGCTTACGGTTGCGCCGCTGTATCGCCCGGAAGGATTGGATTGCTCCTTCCGGGCTAGTTACTTGCACAGCGATCACGAATAACCTATTCGTTAAAAAATGAATGAAGGGCGATCACGAGAAAGTGACGCTGGCACTTGACTACATCGCGGAGCGCGCGAAGTTGAAGGCTGACAGCGACGCTGCAAAACCCTGCCGGGATGCCGCAAACGCCAAACAGTCGCGTCCCACGACCCGCAGTTTTTTCATCGAGTACGGGCGTCTCGCGTAGGACGCTTGCATTCTCCACGGCTGATGGATGAAAAAAGATGCAAAACATGCTTCCGAAACTTCTGCTGCTGAGCTTTCTCTTGATGGGATTCTCTGGAAGTGCAACCGCGCAGCCCTCTCAGAAAACGGATGCCGATGCCAAGAAGGTTGCAGCGGCACTTCTAGCTACAGCGAGCCCGCAGAAGGAGACCAGGCAAGCGTTCGCTCAGCGTGCTGGCCCTACCTTCAAGCGCCTGGTAGCAACCGAGACCATGACGCGAGTTGTATTGGGACCAGCGTGGGGATCAATGTCAGCGTCAAGGCAGGCAGAAGCCGTCGATCTTTATAGCCGGTTCCTGATGAGGACCCTCCAAGGCGCCTTCGAAAACCCGTTGCCCTCGCAGTTTGAGTTGGAGGATGGGGAGAGGTTCCGAAGTAAGCCCGGCTCGGCTACTGTGTATCAGATCACCTGCCTCACGCTGAAAACAGCAGACTGCATTTACTATTCGGCGAAATCGAAGGCCAACGAGTTCACCATGGCGTTTCAACTTCTTTATATTGATGGTAGGTGGCAGGTGGTCGACATGCATGTGAGCGGGATGTCCGTTCAGCAGGTCTATCATTCGAATTTCAGTTCCATTATCAAGTCTGATTCGATCGAAAAGTTGCTGGAAGAGCTTCGCGCGCGAGTCGATAGCTGATCTGGCTGGTATTTCGCCGCTGACCATGGGCGCTCATGGTGAGGGGAGGGAATTTCCTTTGCGGAATTGCAGTCTGGCACCTTTTCCCCGCCGTTTGCGCACCCAGATCACCAATCCAGTCACGCTCAGCGTCGCAACAAAAATCCCCATGAACGAAATCAACACGCGCCCCGGCATGCCCAGTAGCCGGCCGGAGTGCAGCGGCAATTGCGCCTGCATGAACACATCGCCCCAGGTGCCTTGGCCCGGCACTCTTTCGCCGACGATCGTACCGGTGTCGCCGTCCAGATAAAGCACGTTGTTCCCCATGCCGTTCTCATCCCGGTCGTCTTCCGGCGTGTAGAACGTCACGCCATAAATGCCGAAGCGCTGCGCATAGAAAAGAGACCCGGCGGGGGCAGTCCAGCCTCGACGGCTGCCTTCGGCCTCGGCTACGGCGATAGCCTGCTCTCGACGCAGCAGCGGGTCGGTCAGTTCCCGCTCGCGACTGCCCTGGCGTGACTGAAATGGCGAGGGCGTGATCGGCGAGAAAACCGACACGAGCGGCTGCATCACTTGCGTTCCCAGGTTCAGCGACACCGAGGTCACGGCCAGCATCAGCAGCAGACCCCATACCCATACGCCACCCGAGCGATGCACGTCGAAATTGAGTTTGACGCCGCCCTGGCGCAGCCGGAAGCTCAGCGACTTGCGCCAACTGCGCACATTGGGAAATGAGATACAGAGTGCCAGGAAACTGTCGATGATCCAGACCGCCGACACCACCCCCATCAGCCACACCCCGAATTCGATTCCCCAGCCTTTGGGGATGTGCAGGGTGTAGTGCAGCTTGTAAAGAAAGGGCAGCAAGTTCTCGCGCGACAGCGATATCTGGCCCCACTGCCGCTGCCCCTGGACCTGGCCGGTGGCAGGATCCACGGCCAGTTGATTGAAGCCGAGGACGTAGGGCGCTGCGGTAGCGGGATCGATGCGCGCGGCGACACCCAGCATCGCAGTGTGGCCAGGCTCCAGCGTCAGCGGGACAAAGCTGACTCGCAGGCGCGGGTCAGCCGCCTCGACCCGGCGCGCCAACTCCAAGGGAGCTAGTGCGTTAGCTGTCGCACCGGAGGCGGCCACGTACAGTTTGGGGTTAGCCCACTCGTCGAGTTCGTGATTCCATGCGATCAGCGCGCCGGTCAAGCCGGCGACGAACAGGAAACCCGCGATGAACAGGCCGCACCAGCGATGCAGCACCACCATCGCGCCACGCATGCCGCCGCGCATCAGAATTGGTAGCGTGCCGACAGCGTCACACTGCGCGGCTCGCCATAGACATTGCTCGGAAAGCCCACATTGCCGGACAGCGCGTTGTAGTACTTCTTGTCAAAGACATTATTGATGTTGAGCTGTACATCCAGTTTCGGCGTCGCCTGCCAGCCCAATACCAGGTCGGCCAGGGTGTAGGCGTCCTGGCTGATACGGAAGGGAACGCCGCTCGTGGTGCCCTGGTTGTAAATGGAGCCCTGGCGGTAGACCGAGCCGCCGATGCGCCAGCCTTGCAAAGCGCCAGACAGCCGGTACATCGTCGACAGCTTGAACAGGTGTCGCGGCGTGTCGGTGTCGAACAGCTCGCCCACATTGTCGGGGTTCGCATCCTTGCGATAACGCGCAATGGCTACCGTGTAGCCCAGACTCACTTGCCAGTTGGGGGTGATGGCGCCCTGCAATTCGAATTCCACGCCCTGGCTGCGTACTTCGCCGGCGGCCGAATAGCAGGCGACAGTCGGGTAACCGGCGCATTGGGTCTGATCGGTGCTGCGGAAGGCGCGGTTTTTCTGGTCCATGCGGAACAATGCTGCCGAGGCATTCAGCGCGCCATTGAAGTATTCGCCTTTGATACCGATTTCATAGTTTTGACCGATCACCGGATCCAGCAGATTGTTGCTGGCGTCCATGTAATTCTGAGGCTTGAAGATGTCCGTGTAGCTGGCGTAGACGGAGTGCTGGTCGTTCAAGTCGTAGACGATGCCGGCGTACTTTGTCAGTTGGTTATTGATGCGGTATCGGTTATGCGCGCTGACGGATGGCGTATTGGCGGTAAAGCTGGGATACGTGTTGACGGTGTCGTTGTAGTCGAACCAGTCCAACCGTCCGCCCAGTATCAGTTTCAGCCGATCGGCCAGGTTCAGGCGGGTCGTGGCGTATAAGCTTTGCTGGGTGATGTCGGCGTCCATCCAGTCGCGCAGCGGGATGTTGGGATTGGCGACGGCACTCGGATCGAAGTCGTAGAGATCGAGGTTGTCGTAGAGAACCACGCCTTGACGGCTGTTGCCGTCGAAATCGATGTTGCGGTAGCTGGCGCCCAGTACCAGTTCATGCGTGCGGCCAAGCAATTGAAAGGGACCGTTGGCATACAGGTCCACGCTGCTCTGCTTTTCCGTATGGGCGTTGCGCGCGCCTAGTTGGCGGTATTTTGCGGTGGTGAAGTTGTAATTGAGGTAATGGCCCAGCATGTCGACCTCGGCCTGCGCGTAGTAGGCCGAGAGATGCGTACGCCAGCCATTTTCGAATCGGTGGTCGAGTCCCACGAATGCCGAAGTGGTGTTCTTGTTCCAATGTTCCCAGTCATTGGCATATGAGGTGGATCGAGGCAGATCCAGATCGCTACCGTCGCGGGCCACGGGCAAGCCGGTAAAGCCATTGCCATGCAACCTGTTCTCTTGGTGCAACGCGCTGAGCGTGAGCGTGGTGGACGCAGTCAAGTCCTTTTCCAGGATCCCGTAAAACGTCTGGCCGCTGCTGTTTTCGCCACGCTTGTAGCTTCCGTAGTCCTGAGTGGCGATCACGGCGCGGCCGCGTAGACTGCCGTCCTCCGATAGCGGACCAGAGGCGTCCAGCTGGGCTCTATAGTGGTCCCAACTGCCGGCGCTCACGTCGGCGGATACCTGCGGCACATCGGTCGGCCGCTTGCGCACCAGATTGATCGCAGCCGACGGATTCCCTGCACCCTGCACCAGCCCGGTGGCGCCACGCACGATCTCCACGCGGTCATAAATAGCCATGTCGGTGGACAGCAGGTCCTGCGACAGGTTGGAGCTGTCCAGGCTCACGGGCAGACCGTCGAACATGATGTTGTCCACATACATGCCGCGCGCATAAAAGGAGGCGCGCTCCGGGCCGAAGCGCCGGTACGTCAGACCGGGGGCAGCCTGCACCACATCGTTGATCGTCTGCAGGTTCTGATCCTTGATGCGTTCGTTGGTAATGACGGTGACCGACTGCGGTGTCTCGCGCATGGACAGGTTGAGCCGGGTGGCCGTGGCCATGCTGCTGGTGGTGTACGAGTCCGTGCCCTCGGTAGTGCCGTCCGCTACCGATGTTCCGGTTACTGTAACCATGGGCAGCGTGGCGGCGTCGGACGCAGCGGACGAGAGCGTCTCGTCGACTTGCAGCACGTACGCGCCATTGTCCAGTTGCACGGCCCGCAGGCCGCTGCCGGCAAGCAGAAGGCTCAGCGCGCCCGCGGCGGGATGGCGGCCGCTCACGCCGGCCGTGCGCTTGCCCTGGGTTTGCTCGGCGGTAAAGGTCAACATGATGTTGGCCGTGCTGGCCAACTGACGCAAAGCGGGCGCCAGCGGCCCGGCGGCAATCCTGAATTCGACCGCGGCGGTCCCTGCCGCGGGAGGCGCGGCGCCTTGCGCCAGCACGGCGGCCGGAACGCCGGCCGCGAGGGCGGCGGTCAGCGTCAGGGCGGCAAGCGCAGTAGACGATGGGTAAGGGCGCTCCGAATCGTGGGCGCGGTGCAGGTTCGGCATGTTCTTCCTCTGGATTGGACCTCCGAAAATCCCGGTCCTTCCTAGGTAGGTGCCGCGAACATGCCAATCGGGCAGTCAATTCGAAAAATTTTTTTCGGGCCTCAATCGGCCGGTACGATCGTCGCCCAGTAACGGGTGCGCCATTGCACGCGTACCGGCAGCACGCTGGGCAGCGTAGCCAGGATCCTGTCCGTGTCCGCCAATGGAAAGACACCCGAAAGCCGCAGATTCGCGATTTGCGGATCGACGCGCAGTACGCCCCGCCGATAGCGATCCAGTTCGGCAGCGAAGTCGCCCAGCCGCTGCTCGTCAGCCACCAACTGACCCCGCGCCCATGCATCCGTCTGCTCATTGATCGCGCGCGGCGCCCCAACAGCATCGCGGCTGAACTGTGTCTGCTGGCCGGCGTGCAGCACACTCGCGCCGGAGCCGGCGCGGGGAGAGACTTCCACAGCGCTTTCCAGAACCGCCACACTGGTCTGTCCAGCGCGCTGCCGTACAGTGAATCGTGTGCCCAGCGAACGGATGCTGCCCTCGGCGGTCACTACCGAAAGTGGCCGCGGATCGGCCATCCCCGGCCCGTGGCGAGTTGCAACCATGATCTCGCCCGCCATCAGCAAGATTCGGCGCTGGTCCGCATCAAAGCGCACATTTGCCGCGCTATCCGTGTTCAGCGTCAGCCGGGTGCCGTCGTCCAGCGTGACTTCGCGTTGCTCACCCGTGTTGCTGCGGTAGTCGGCCGTGCGGGCCTGCCAGGTGTCAGTGCGCGAAGCGAGCAACCCGGCGCTGGTGGCCATTCCCCCCCACAGGAGCATTCGGGTGACCCGCCGGCGGGCGGCGGAGGAGGGCTGATCGGTGGTGGCGTACGACGACAGGGCGGCGTAAGCCGGAGCACGCTCCAGTGATTTCATCCGGCCCGTGACAGATTCGACATGTTGCCAAGCGGCCTCATGATCGACATGTGCCTGGCGCCATTGGCGCCATTGGCGTTGCTGTTCATCGCCAGCCTCCCCGGACATCAGCAGCGTGAGCCAGTCCGCCGCAGCGTTCGCAGTGGCCCGGCTGATGACGCGGCCGCCAGGCAGGGTTAGCGTGTCTCTATGAGAGGCCATGAATTCAGGTCGCCAGCGCGAACATGCATTCGCGGTTGGCCCTGGTCAGATACTGCTTGACTGAACTGGTCGAAGTCCCCAACCGTTCGGCGATTTCGGCGTAGCTCAGTTCGACCAGGTGCGCCAACAGAAAGGCTTCTCGAACCTTGGGAGGCAGGCCATCGAGCACGCGGTCGATCTGCTGCAGGCTCTCGACGGCCATCAACTGTGCTTCCGGCGAGGGAGCGACTTCTTCCGGCAGGCAGGCGAGAGCCTCGAGATAAGCGGTTTCAAGCAACTGCCGGCGGTGGCGGTGTGCGAGGAGCCGCCGGGCAACCGTCGCCAGAAACGGACGCGGCTCCCGGATCTCGATAGCCGCGGTCTTGCGGTCCAGCAGGCTTAGAAAAGTGTCCTGCGCCAGGTCGGCTGCCGCGAAAGTGTCGCCGACGCGCTTGCGCAGCCATCCCTGAAGCCACTTGCCGTGCTCGACATACAGTCCCGCCAAATCATCGGTTATAGGTAGATCCTGGGCTGGCATGAGGACGGAATGTGGAAGCAAACGAATCAAATGAGAATTGATCGCATTATACATAGACAGCTAATCAATTCGGCAACCCGGCCATCGGACGGGTGCGGGGGCTCGTTCCAAGCCGGCGGCTTCGCCACCCGGGGCTCGCGCGCGAACGCACGCAAATGGAGCGTCGCAAGGACCACGTTCTCTATTTTTTTGTCGCTATGGGGGGCCTGGCTGCACATTGCCGCTTTCGCGGCAAACGCGACAACGTAGAAGTCCGAGGCGGGCCGAGATCAACTTTCTCGAAAAGGTTGCCCACGCCAGCGGCGGATAGTCCTGAGCTAGGCTATTTCTGCCTTTGCACTGCGCTTTCTGCGCAATTCGACCACCTGCGCCGCGCCAACGGCCCGAGCGCGCAACTGCCCACAGCCCCCATCCACATCCTGCCCGGCGCTATTCCTGACCTTGGTCAGCACGCCACGGCTTTGCAGATTACGGACGATCTCGCGGATGCGCTCGGTATCGGGGCGCTGGTAATCATCCCCTTCGAGACTATTGAAGGGAATGACGTTGAGCACCCCATACTTGCCCTTCAGCAGACGCACGACCGCATCGAGTTCGTCGTCGCCGTCGTTGATGCCCTTGAGCAGCGTCCACTGATACTGGATTGGATAATCGGTGTCGCGAGCGTATTTCTCGCCCAGTTCGATCAGTTCTTCAGGCGCAATTTTCGGTGCGCGTGGCAGCAGGTGCACGCGCAGATCGGCCTTGGTCGTGTGCAGCGACAGCGCCAGCGCGGGCTTGACGCGTTGCTGCGGCAGGGCCTCGAATACGCGCAAGTCGCCCACGGTGGAGAACACCAGATTCTTGTGGCCGATATTGCCTTCGGTGCCGAGCAGGTCGATGGCTTCGAGCACGTTGTCGAGGTTATGCGCCGGTTCACCCATGCCCATGAAGACGACTTTCTTCACCGCGCGCTGACGCCGCGCCAGCACGACCTGGGCGAGGATTTCCATGCTCGTGACCTGGCGGATCAGGCCGCTCTTGCCGGTCATACAGAAGCGGCAGCCGACCGCGCAGCCGACCTGGGTGGAGACGCAGAGCCCGTCGCGCGGCAGCAGTACGCTTTCCACCATTTGCCCGTCGGCGAGTTCGACCAGCAAGCGCGAGCCGTCGTTACCTGCGTGTTCGGAGCGAACGCGGGCGAGCGCGTCCAGTTCCGCCGTCAAGGCGGGGACGGCGTTGCGTAGCGCGAGAGGCAGGAAGTGTTCGGCGCTCCGACGTCGCGTGCCGGTGTCGAGCGCTTGCCCTTGCAGCCAGACGCGCAGGAGCCGGCCGCGATGGACGGGCAGGGCGCCGAGAGCGGCGAGGCGTTGGTCGAAGTCGGAATAGCGCATGGGGGGGGCGGATTTTACCTTGCGCCCGGAAAATGGAGAAAGGGCGCTTACCTTGAGCTTGGACAGTTATGGCTGTGTCTCACCCTAGGCGATAAAAGAGCTGAAGCAGTGCCGTGAGTATCCCTATGCTGGCATGGAGATATTTGACTGACAGCAATGGGCCGAGAAAGGTCATTCGGATCCGGCGGCTCTCGGCCAGAAGCCCACAGTCATCAGGGTCTCCGAGCAGCACCGTGCCGCAACGCGAGATGAGCGCGGGGCAAGCCTATACACATTTGTTACCTTTCAAGTCCATTGAGCAAACTTGCATCTTCAATGAACTCCTACAGCCCGGGTTCTTTAGCCGCCGAGGCTGCCCTGCGTCATTCCGATGCTCGCCCCGGCGGGGCTGCGCTTCGGATGACTCCGGGGTCCTCGGCTGGCAGTCGCCTAATGCATTGGCTTTGGATACCGTTCATGGGCAGATGCCGTGAGCCGGTGTCCGGGCGGAGGGATCCGAAGCGCAGCCCCACCGGGGCGAGCATCGGAATCCCGCAGTCCGGGCGCCGGCGACTCAAGAACCCTACCTTGAATAAAGGAATAAAGGTGTCAGACTACAAATACGCTAGCCAGATGCTGCAAAATTGTAGTCTGACACCTTTTTTTCAGCGACAAGATTGCAAGACCAGAGATGTGCATTAGCTCGGTTAAGCTGATTTGGCGTGTCACGAGGGAGATGTGTTGTGCTGTACGCAAGACATCATCGACATACAACTTGAGAAGAAAGGATCATGACCCAGCCGCATTCAACACGCCCACCCGCTTACGCACTGAAGATGCTGTATGCACCTGCGATAAAGCTTCTCTTTACGTTGGGCCTTGCAACTTTATGGACTGGCTCCCAAGCTGCAAGTTTTGATTGCAACAAGGCCGTGAGCGCTACGGAAAGGTTGATCTGTAGCGATGCCGAGACATCCGCGCTGGATGGAAAATTGCATGGGGCCTATGAAACAGCACTAGCCGCAACCGATGCCTATGGCAAGAAAGAGTTGGCGAAAGAACAGCGCAACTGGATTAAATACGCTCGTGATATTTGTCAAGACAGCGCGTGCCTGCAGCAAACATACATAACCCGCATCGCCATGCTGGCTCGTAATGAGGAACATATTGCCAATGGCGAGGTGTACTCGGACTGCAAGCTGCCGGGCAACCAAACCGTTAGTGGCGAGTGCGTTAATGTAGTGTCGATTCGTGATCCCAACTCCCGTGTTGAATCGTTCAACCAATCGTTGTCGTATCAGAAGCAAAACGGCCGAATCATCGGTTGTAGCCGGCTGATTGACCTACCGGTTGGCGTCGCCGGGAGTAATCACAGTTTTGGCGGCTCCTGCGTATTGCAGGAAGGTACGCAGCGCAAGAACGTGAGGATCTGCAACGACGATATGTTCGGGCATTTCCAAGTAGAGCCGTCCACGCCACAGGATGCGTCAGACAAGCGCCTGGTCGACTTTACATACGCGCAATGCTATGGCGGTTGATGGTAAGCGCCCGGGCCTATCCGTGATTTAGTGTGCGAGGCATATCATGAGGACTAAAGATCATGGATATGCCGATGAAGAAGAGGCGCACAGCGGCGGATCCGGCGGCTCTCGGCCAGAAGCCTCCTACAGCCAGGGTTCTTTAGCCGCCGAGGCTGCCCTGCGTCATTCCGATGCTCGCCCCGGCGGGGCTGCGCTTCGGATGACTCCGGGGTCCTCGGCTGGCAGTCGCCTAATGCATTGGCTTTGGATACCGTTCATGGGCAGATGCCGTGAGCCGGTGTCCGGGCGGAGGGATCCGAAGCGCAGCCCCACCGGGGCGAGCATCGGAATCCCGCAGGCCGGGCGCCGGCGACTCAAGAACCCTACCTCACAAAACTGAAGCGTTAGGGCTTCGAGAAAAGGTGTCAGCCTACAGTTCGCTACCTAAGAGCTGATCAAGAAAGACCACGGGAACGCAAGAGGTCGCGGGGGCGATCATCCGATAATCGGAGTGGAATCCGATCACCCCCCCGTCGCAAGTGTTCAGGCGCTCAGAAAGCGCAAGACTTCGGCCCAATCGTTGGTCGACAGGGCGACGTCCTCGTAGTCGCCAGCTTCCTCGTCGTAGCGCGAAACGCAGAAGCGCTGGCTTCTGCCGGATTCGCGGTCGGCGTAGTTGGCGTAGTCGACATACACTTTCAGGCTGCGCTCCTCGTTCTCGAATGAGGGAGCGGCATCGATGTAGCTCGACGTATCGAAATACCCTTCGGGCAGGGGCGGCAGGGTGGCTATGTCGAAGTCGGGAAATTCGCGGCGTAGTCGTTCAAGGTTCATAAGGAAAGCAAGTAGAGGCTGGAGACCTGACATTTTACGTTGCTCAGTGTCAGTCGCCACGATGGCTCCCGAAATCGAGTTTGGAAATGACGTTTACGACCGTCTGGACAGAAGCCGTTCCACGAAAGTCTCGAACATGACAGGCAGAACTCTCAATCAATCAGAGCTCGACTTCTTCCATAGCGAAGGGTACTTGCGATTGAGCGGCGCACATTCCAAGCGCTGTCTTACGCCGCTTCGGGAGCGCATTCTGCGAGAGCTATCGCGGCTCAAGGTCTGGGCCGGCGGAAAAAGTCTGGGCAGTTCGCTGAACAATTTGGCGCCGTTTCAGCAGATCGCAAAGCTATCCTCGATGGTGAAGATTGCGGATCTGGATGAAACGCTGAACACGGCGGAAATTCGCAACGCAATCGCTGGCCTGACCGGCAGAGCCCCGCAACCCGGCCAAGGCACGCAGCCCTTGCTGTCTTTGCCTCATCAGGGGCCATGGTCTCTGCGCAGCCTGAGCTGGCACGTTGACCTGGCTGCGAAGTCCGGCGCCGAGGTCCCCGGCATCCAGGTGTTCTATCTGATCGACGACGTTATTGAGCACGGGGGCGCGACTTTGGCGCTGGCCCGTTCTCATCGCGTGGCGGGTGTAGCGGCTGGGAGGCTTCGTGGATCGTTGAAAACGCCGGGTGATCTCGAAGCTGTTCTCTGCGCATCCGACACCAAGATCATCGAGATGTCGGGACGGGCTGGCGATGTGTTTTTGATGGATATGCGTGTGCTGCACACCCCATCCGTCAATTCGTCCAGCCGTATCAGGATGATGGCCACGACTCGTTTCAGTCTGCGCGCAAGCGGATAGGAGCGGGGTCTGCCGGGGCTTGCGGACTCCACCGCTAGTCTTTCGCGCCAGCCAGACTTGCGATCAACCGCAGCGAATCGCAGTCATGACGTCCTTGTCATCCACGATCAAATTCAAGCGCGTGGCGTTGTACTCCATCGTGACCAGTTGGCCCGGGCGCAGCATGCGTGCGGTGGCGCTTCCGCTGCGGGTACGCAGGTCTTCCATGACGGAAGCAGTCGCTTTCTGGCCGATCTGGGATTGCAGGGCTGCGGCGTCGCAGGTCTTGCCGCCGCCCATGGACGACCCGCCGTATGAAGACCCGCCATAGCTGGTCCCCGCATCAGCGGAAGACGAGGTGCCGGAGGAGCTGGAGGCCGCCGGCGAGCTGGATGAGCGCGGGGCGCCGGTGTTGGCGCACGCGGTCAGGCTGGCGACCAGCAGGAAAGGGATCAGCTTTCGGATCATGTAACGCTCCTTACAACAACACGTCTGAAAAAAGCCATGATAGACCAGCGCGGGCGCGCTGTGACCTGGGCCGGGCAGGGCCGCTAGCGGCATTCGTGAGCGCGGCTTCGATGATCCAAATTTTGCATTGACACTATAGTTTCATGAGAATATATTTCTGAAACTATAGTTTCATAGGCGGGATCATCATGACTTCGGTGTTGCAGGAGCGCATCCTCGCGCTGCAGGACAGCTTCACGGACAGCGAGCAGCGGTTGGCTAGCGTGACCCTGGAGTGCCTGGGCAATATCGCGGCCTATTCGGGCGCCGAGCTGGCGCAGAAGGCGGGCGTGTCCAAGGCGACGGCGGGGCGGTTTTTCCGGCGTCTGGGGTACGAGAACTTCAACGAAGTGCGGGCGCAGGCGCGCGATGAGGCCGACCGTGGGTCGCCGCTGTACGAGATGGCGGGCGTGCGTCCGCCGGACGCGACGGGGGATGCGCTGGCGGAGCATCTGGCCACCGATTTGCAGAACCTGGCGCAGACCTTCGAGCGCCTGGACAGCCGCGATGTGGAGCGGGCCATCGAACTGTTTGCCGGCGCTCGCCGTATCTGCATTGCGGGCTTTCGCAATGGACGGGTGCTGGCGCAGTACGCCTGGGCCTTGCTGACGCAGCTGCGCGACGGCGTTGCGCTGGTGCCGGGCGCGGGTTTGAACCTGGCCGAGGATCTGGCTGACCTGGGGCCTGACGACGTGTTGCTGGTGATGGATTTCCGGCGTCGCGTCACGCTGCTCAAGCCGATTGTCGAACATGCGAACCGGGTGGGCGCGAAGGTCGTGGTGCTGACCGATCCCACCGCCACCGAATTGCCCGCGCGCTCGGACCTGGTGTTGCGATGCGTGAACAGCGGCGCGGCCGTGTTCGATTCCTACGTCGCGGCCACCAGCGTCATCAATCATTTGTGCTCGGCCCTGGCCCGCAAGCTTGGGGCGGCCGCGCGCGAACGTCTGCAGAACATAGAACGCCTGCACGAACACTACGGCGACTTGCATCGCTGATTTCCAAGAGGAGACTGACTTGAACCATCCCATTCCGAACGTTCGGCTGCAGTACGCGCCCAATCCGGCCTTCGAACCCGCCGCGCCTTACGGCCAACGGCAGCTGGACGTGCTGGGCGGCCAGGCCTATGCGCAGGCCGAGGCGCAGATCCGGCGCTGGCCCGGCTATCAGCCTACGCCGTTGCGCGATCTGTCGGGTCTGGCCCATGCCGTAGGCGTGGCGGGCATCCGGTACAAGGACGAGGGCGGCCGCTTTGGGCTGGGCAGCTTCAAGGCCCTGGGCGGCGCCTATGCCGTCAGCCGCCAATTGCTGCGGGAATTGGCGGTCAAGCTGGGGCGCGACGATCTGTCGGTGGACGACTTGCTGTCCGGCCGCTACCGGGAGCTGACGCAGGCCATGACGGTGACCTGCGCGACGGACGGTAACCACGGCCGGTCGGTGGCCTGGGGCGCGCAACGCTTCGGTTGCCAGTGCGTGATCTACATCCACGCGACGGTCAGCGAAGGGCGCAAGCGGGCGATCGAGCAATATGGCGCGCAGGTGGTGCGCACGCCGGGGAACTACGACGACTCGGTGCGCCAGGCGGCGCAAGACGCGGCGCGGCTTGGGCGCTATGTGGTCTCGGATACTTCTTATCCCGGCTATATGGAGGTGCCCAAGGACGTGATGCAGGGATACGCCGTGATGGCCGACGAGGCACTGCGCCAGCTGCGCGAGGCGGGCGATGGCGAGTTGCCGACGCACGTGTTCCTGCAAGGCGGTGTGGGCGGGCTGGCGGCCGCGGTGTGCGCGCATTTCTGGGAGCAGCTGGGCGAGCGCCGTCCGCGTTTCATCGTGGTGGAGCCGGACAAGGCGGCCTGCCTGTACGAGAGCGCCCGCGCCGGCAAGCCGGTGGCGGTGCACGGCGATCTGGATACCGTGATGGCCGGGCTGGCCTGCGGTGAAGTATCGCTGCTGGCGTGGGAGGTGCTGCATCCCGGCGCGCAGGCTTTCCTGACGGTTGACGACGAGGCGGCGCTGGAGACGGTGCGTCTGTTGGCGAGCGGCAAGTATGGCGATGCGCCCATCGTCGCCGGCGAGTCGGCGGTGGCGGGACTGACCGGCTGCCTGGCGGCGCTGGCCGATCCGGCGGTACGCGATGCGCTGGGCCTGGACGCTGGCAGCCGTGTGCTGGTGTTCGGCAGCGAAGGGGCGACCGACCCGGAACTGTATCAACGCATCGTCGGCAAGAGCGCTGCCGAGGTCGAAGCCGAGGCCGTGGCATGACTGGCGCCGCGCTTGAGGCAGGCCGGCAGGCCGTGCGGGTCGACGGCGCCCGGCTGTTGCGCCGCATTGCGGACCTGGCGCAGGTCGGCGCCATCGAGGGCGGCGGCGTTTGCCGCCTGGCGCTGACGGACGCTGACCGGCAGGGACGCGATCTGGTGGTGCGGTGGATGCGCGAACTGGGCCTGGCCGTGACGGTGGACGGCATCGGCAATGTGGTTGGCCTGCGGGCCGGGCGCAAGGCCGGTCCGCCCGTGATGACGGGGTCGCACATCGACACGGTGCGCACCGGCGGCCGCTATGACGGCAACCTGGGGGTGCTGGCCGGGCTGGAAGTGGTCGCGGCCTTGAACGACGCAGGCGTGGTCACTGAAAGACCGATAGCGGTGGCGTTCTTCACCAACGAGGAAGGCGCGCGCTTTGCGCCCGACATGATGGGCAGCCTGGTGTTCCAGGGTGACCTGGCGCTGGAGGACGCGCTGGCCACGGTCGGCATAGACGGCACCACGGTGGGCGAGAACCTGGCCCGCATCGGCTATGCCGGGACGGCCCCGGTAGGCAATAACCAGGTGCACGCCTTTGTCGAACTGCACGTGGAACAGGGACCGGTGCTGGAGCACGAGGGCTACACCATCGGTGCGGTGACGGGCGTGCAGGGCATCCACTGGATCGAGTTCACCGTGCGCGGCGTGTCCAACCATGCCGGCACCACGCCGATGGAGTTGCGCCATGACGCCGGCATCGTGGCGGCGCGCATCGCGTGCTTTGCCCGGGATCTGACCGTCGAGTTGGGGGCGGGCCAGTTGGCGACCGTGGGGCAGGTGAATCTGTTTCCCAACCTGATCAATGTCATTCCCAACCGCGCGACCTTCACGCTGGACCTGCGCAACACCGACGGTGCGGCCTTGCAGGAGGCGATTGCGCGCTGCATGACGTACGCGGCGCAGGCTGCGGCGGCTGAGGGGGTTGAACTGAGCCATCGGGTGCTGGCCGATTTCGCGCCGGTGGCGTTCGACGAGGCCATCGTCGGCCGGGTCGAGGACATCGCGCGCAGCCGCGGGCACCGCGTGCGGCGGCTGCCCAGCGGCGCCGGACACGATGCCCAGATGCTGGCGCGCATGTGCCCCACGGGCATGGTGTTCGTTCCCAGCGTGGGCGGGCTGTCGCACAACGTCGCTGAATTCACGCAGGACCAGGATATCGAGGCGGGCGCCGGCGTGTTGCTGGAACTGATGCTCGAACTCGCAGAACAATGAAACCGTAGGAGACTGAACATGTCACGCATCATCAATGTCGCGGCCGCGCAGCTGGGGCCGATCCAGCGCAGCGACTCGCGTCGCGACGTCGTCGAGCGCCTGCTCGCGCATCTGCGCCAGGCCCATGCCATGGGTTGCCAACTGGTGGTTTTTCCGGAGCTGGCGCTGACGACTTTCTTCCCGCGCTGGTACATGGAAGATCCGGCCGAGATCGACGCGTTCTATGAAAGCGAGATGCCGGGTCCGCAGACCCGGGTACTGTTCGAGACCGCGCGCAAGCTGGGCATAGGCTTTTACCTGGGCTATGCGGAGCTGGCGGTGGAGCAGGGCGTCAAGCGCCGCTTCAACACGTCGATCCTGGTGAACCAGAACGGCGAAATCATCGGCAAGTACCGCAAGGTGCATTTGCCCGGGCATGCCGAACACGAGCCATGGCGCGCTTTCCAGCATCTGGAGAAGCACTATTTCGAGCCGGGTGCATCGTTCGATGTCTGGCGCGGCTTTGGCGGCGTGATGGGCATGGCCTTGTGCAACGACCGTCGCTGGTCCGAGACCTATCGGGTCATGGGCTTGCAAGGCGCGGAAATGATCCTGCTCGGCTACAACACGCCGGTGCACAACCCGCCGGCGCCCGAGCATGACGACCTGTCCATGTTCCACAACCATCTGGTGATGCAGGCGGGCGCCTATCAGAACGGCACCTGGGTGGTGGGCGTGGCCAAGGCCGGCAAGGAAGAGGGCTGCGAGATGATCGGCGGCAGCTGCATCATCGCGCCGTCGGGCGAGATCGTTGCCGCCTGCTCGACCAAGGGCGATGAGCTGGCGATCGCGCGCTGCGACCTGGACCTGTGCCTGTCCTACAAGAGCACGACTTTCAATTTCGACCGCCACCGGCGTCCCGAGGCTTACGGCCTGATCACGGAACGCAGAGGCGCGGTGGAACCTGCGCCGGAGGTGGCGGTAACCGCCTGACCTGCGGCGCGGCTAGCGCGGACTGTCGATAGACCGTCCGCATAACCGGCCCGGACGTTCCCTTCCCATAAAAAACAGCATGCGGGCGCCCCGAGCGCCTGCAGGGGAGCGTTCGGCCTAAAAAAATACAGACCCCAAGGTGAAAATATGGACCAGTCAGTCGAGAGCATTGCGGCGCCTCCGGTTGCCGCAGACAAGGATCCCCTGGCGGCGCGGGATGATGCGCTGTATCGGAAGGTGGCGTGGCGGCTGCTGCCGTTCTTGATGGTGTGCTACATCGCGGCGTTCCTGGACCGGGTGAACGTCGGCTTTGCCAAGTTGCAGATGCTGGATGACCTGAAGTTCAGCGAAACGGTGTATGGCCTGGGCGCGGGCATTTTCTTCATCGGCTATTTCCTGTTCGAGGTGCCGAGCAATGTGCTGATGCACCGCATCGGCGCGAAGAAGACCCTGGCGCGCATCATGATCCTGTGGGGCATCATCTCGGCCGCCATGGCCCTGACGCAGACGCCGACGCAGTTCTACATCCTGCGCTTCCTGCTGGGGGCGGCCGAGGCCGGGTTCTATCCCGGGATCATCCTGTACCTGACCTATTGGTTTCCGTCGAACCGGCGCGGCCAGATCGTGGCGGTGTTCATGACGGCGGTGCCGTTCGCGGGCATCCTGGGCGGGCCGCTGTCGGGCTGGGTGATGGAGGCTTTCCATGACACGCACGGCATGGCCGGCTGGCAGTGGATGTTCATCATCGAGGCCATCCCTTCGGTGCTGCTGGGCCTGGCGGTGTTCTGGTACCTGGATGACCGCATCGACGACGCGCGCTGGCTGTCGCCTTCGGAGAAGTCGCGGCTGGGCCATAACCTGCAGAGCGAGAAGACCGCCAAGACCGAACACGTATCGATGCTGACCTTGCTCAAGGACCGGCGCGTCGTGCATATGGCGCTGATCTGCTATTGCACGGTATCCAGCCTGTCGGGCCTGGCGTTCTGGATTCCGTCGGTGATCCGTTCGACCGGCGTGGTGTCGCTGCTGGACATCGGCCTGCTGACGGCGGTGCCGAACGTCTGCGCGGTGATCTCGATGGTGCTGGTGTGCCGCCATTCGGACGCTGTGCGGGAGCGCCGCTGGCACATGATCGTGCCGTTTCTGGTGGGCGGGACGGGCTTGGCGCTGAGCACGCTGTTCAGCCATAACCCGATGCTGGCCGTGGCCATGCTGTCGGTGGCGGCCGCCGGCTGCATGGTGTGCTCGCCCTTGTTTTGGAGCCTGCCGACGGCGTTCCTGGAAGGCAAGAGCGCCGCGGCGGGCATCGCCGGGATCAATTCCTTCGCCGGCTTGGCGGCCTTTGTCAGCCCCTATGCGATCGGCTGGATCAAGGATCTGACCGGTTCGACGGATTGGGGCATGTACTTCCTGGCCAGCTTCACGCTGATCGGGGCGGTGCTGGTGTACCGCGTGCCGAAGAGCCTGGTCAACCGGTAGGCCCGGTAGGCGGCTTCTCTACATCGGCGGGCGCGCCGCGCCCGCCACTTTCAGACAGGAATGATGATGACTCTGGACGTAGTTGCGTTGACCCAGGCGATGGTGCGCATTCCCAGCCTTTCCGGCAAGGAAGGCGAGATGGCGGCGCTGATGGCCGCGACGATGCGCGAGGCGGGGTTCAGTTCGGTGACGACCGATGGCAATGGCTCGGTGCTGGGGCTGATCGGCCCCGAGGATGCGGACGTGGCCTTGTTGTTCGACGGGCACATGGACGTGGTGCCGGTGGCGGGCGACTGGCGCTTCGATCCGTTCGGCGCCGAAATCCGGGATGGGCGGCTGTATGGGCGCGGCAGCACCGACATGAAGGGCGGCATTGCTGCGGCGATTTGCGGCGTGGCGGAGGCGGCGCGGGATGGCTTGAAGCACCGCGTGGCGGTGTCGGCCAGCGTGCTGGAGGAAGTCATCGAAGGGCATGCGCTGGCTTCGGTGCTGGACCTCTGCACGCCGCAGGCGGTGGTCATCTGCGAGCCGTCAAAATTGCAGATCAAGGCAGGCCAGAAGGGGCGGGTGGAACTGCTGCTGACCTTCCACGGCAAGCCGGCGCACGCTGCGACGCCGCATATCGGTGTCAATCCCCTGCATGCGGCGGCCCGGGCGCTGGCCGCGCTGGAGAGCCTGCCGCTGCCGCACGACGAGGTGCTGGGCCAGGCGCTGCTGGTGCCGACGGACATCGTGTCGCATCCCTATCCGTCGATCTCCATGATTCCGATCTCGACGACGATACGCTTTGACCGGCGCACCGTCTCGGGCGAACGCCTGGAGGACGTGCTGGCGCAGATCCGCGGGCATCTGGCGGCCCACGGCCTGTCCGACTTCACCCTGCAGGTCAGCGAGGATCAAGTAGCGACCTATACCGGCCAGCACGCCACGCCGCCGCGGTGGTTGCCAGGTTGGCGCTGCGATGCGCAAGCCGGCTTGTTGCAGGCTGCGCGCGCGGCGGTCAGCGCCAGCGGCCGGGATCCGGTAGTGGGCAGTTGGGCGTTCTGCACCAACGGCTCGGAATCGGCCGGACGTCGCGGCATTCCGACGATAGGGCTGGGGCCGGGCAACGAAGAGGACGCCCACACGATCGACGAATCCATCGCGCTGGAGCAGCTGGAAGGCGCGCGCGATATCTACCGGAATCTGGTGCGCGCCGTCTGCGGCTAAGGCGTTTGCATGCCGGGCAGGCGGGCCAGCCGGTCATTCAGGAAGTCGATCAGCAGCCGCGCCCGCAACGACTGGTAGCGGCGCGACGGATAGATGAGGAAGGCCTCTTGCGGCGTGGCGCTCCATTTGGGCAGCACGCGCAGCAGTTCGCCGCTGGCGATCAGGTCCTGCACCAGCCACGCGGGGCATAGTCCGATGCCGGCGCCCATGGCCAGGCTCTCGCGGATGGCCAGGGCGTTGTTGACGCGAAAGCGCCCCTGGGTCTGGACGGTGGCTAGGGTCGCGCCCTGGTGCAGTTCCAGGGTGTCGCCGGCAGCCAGCCAGGCAAAGCGCACGTATTCGTGCGCGGCCAGATCGCGGGGCGCGCGGGGCTTGCCGCGCTGCGCCAGGTAGGAGGGGGCGGCCACCAGGTAGCGCGGCGATAAGGCTGTCTTGCGGGCGATGGCGTTGGGCGGCAGATTGCCGCCCAGCCGCAGCGCCACGTCCACGCCTTCTTCCACCAGGTCCACGAACCGGTCGTTCAGGATCAGTTCGACCTGGATGTCGGGGTATTCGTCCAGGAATTCGCGCACCAGCGCGTTCAGGCGGAACTGGCCCAGCGCCACGGGCGCGTTGATGCGCAGGAAGCCGGCGGGCTTTTCGGTCTGGCCGCGGGCGTCGGCGACGGCTTCGGAGTATTCCTCCAGCACCCGCGTGGCGCGTTCGTAGAAGCGCTTGCCTTGTTCGGTGGGCACGACGCGGGTGGTGCTGCGTTCCAGCAGCCGCACGTTCAGGTCCTTTTCCAGCGCGGCGACGATCTTGCTCAGGGCGGGCTGGCTTAGGGCCTGTTCGCGGGCGACGGCGGACAAGGTGCCCAGCTCCACGGCGCGGACGAAGGCCCGCATTGCGCGCAGGGTGTCCAAGGTCATTCCTTTTTGGAAGAAGAGGTATGCAGTTTAGGGTTCTACCGGTGGAATTGGGAAGAACCTATCGTGACGTCACTTTCTCTTTTTCTGGAGTCGTCATGAACCGCTTCAATCCTTTTTCCCTGGTTTCTGCCGCTACCCTGGCCGCGGGCCTTGCGGTCCTGGGACCGTCCGTGGCCGCCGCCGCGCAGCCGCCTGTTCAGTCGGATGTCGCGCGTTCCAGCTGGGTCAGCTCCTGGTTCGCCAGTCCGCAACCGCTGTGGGAGGATTCCTTCGTGCTGCCCACGGAAATGCCGGCCGAATTGCGCGGCCAGACTCTGCGCCAGACCCTGATGCTCAGCGTGGGCGGACCGCGCTTGCGGGTGGTGTTGTCCAACCGCTATGGGACTCAGCCCCTGGAGATTGGGGCGGCCAGCGTGGCGCTGGCCTCGGGCCAGTCCAGGATCCGTCCGGCGTCCAGTCGCGGGCTGGCCTTTGGCGGTCGGCCAAGCGTGACGGTGGCGCCGGGGGCGCAGGTGGTCAGCGATCCGGTGGACCTGCCGGTATCCGCGCTGGCCGAACTGGCCGTCAGCCTTTACTTCCCGCAGGCAACGCCGGTGACGACCTTCCATTGGGGCGCGCAGCAGACCGGCGCCCTGGTCCGGGGCAATGCCACGGCGGCGGCGGAGCTGCCTGAGGCGCAGGCGCTGCAAGGCCGGGCGTTCCTGGCGGGGATCTGGGTGGAAAGCCCGAAGCGCGTGCCGGTGGTGGTGGCCTTTGGGGATTCCCTGACCGATGGCAATGGCTCGACGCCAGGCGCCAACCGCCGCTGGCCGGACTTCCTGGCGCGCCGCCTGGCGCCGCAGGGCGTGGGCGTGGCGAACGCGGGCATTTCGGGCGCGCGGGTCTGGGGCGACAAGATGGGGGTGAACGCGATGGCCCGGTTTGACGCCGACGTGCTGTCGCAGCCGGGCGTGCGCACGGTGGTGATGATGCTGGGCATCAATGACATCGGCTGGCCGGACAGCGGCTTCGCGCCGGACGACGCGCCCATGACGGCGGCCAGATTGACCGAGGGCTACCGGCAATTGGCGGAGGCGGCCCGCCTGCGCGGCGTGCGCATCGTCGGCGGCACCATTGCGCCGTATGAAGGCTCTTTGCACGGCACGCCGCTGTCGGGCCACTACAACCCGGCCAAGGACGCGGTGCGGCGGGAGGTGAACCGCTGGATCCGCGAAAGCGGCGTGTTCGACGCGGTGGTGGATTTTGACGCGGTGCTGCGCGATCCGGCGCATCCGGCGCGGCTGCTGCCCGCGTATGACTCGGGCGATAGCTTGCATCCCAACGATGCCGGCTACCAGGCCATGGCGCAGGCATTGGACATGGCCACGCTGTTCGGCGATTGAACGGCGGCCGCAGCGGTCAGTGGAAATTCCGGCTCTGGGTGTTCAACCCGCCCAGCAGGTCGGACAGATCCACCAGCCGCTGCGCGATCAGGTGGCGCACGCCGTCCACGCTTTGCCAGGATCCGTAGACGCCCAGCAACGAGGACCCCAGCAATTCGCGGCGTTGGCGTTCTATGAGTTCCGGGCGCACGACCACGTTGACGGGGCCGGTCTCGTCTTCCAGCGTGACGAAGATCACGCCCTTGGAGGTTTGGGGACGTTGGCGCACGGTGACGATGCCGCAGGCGCGGGCCACGCGCTTGTCGGGGTAGCTGTTCAGCACCGAGGCGGGCTGGAAGTTGCGCGCCGCGAGCTGGGGGCGCAGCAAGGCCACCGGGTGGCTGCGCAGCGTCAGGCCCACGCTGCGGTAGTCGGCCGCCACGGCCTGGCCCTCGGACGGGGCGGCCAGCTGTGGCGCCTGGGTTTCCTGGATGGCGGCGTCGCGCAGCAGGTCGCGGCTCTGCACGCTGGCGGCGGCTTCCCAGCTGGCCTGGCGGCGATGGCCGGCCAGCGTGCGCAGGGCGTCGCCAGCGGCCAGCGCGTTGAGGTCATGGCGGGTGAGCGCGGCGCGGCGGGCCAGGTCGCCGGTGTCGGCAAAGGGCGCGACGGCGCGCGCGTCCTCGATGCGCCGGGCGGCGTCTTCGCGCATGCCCTGGATCAGGCTCAGTCCCAGCCTGACGGCGGGACGGGTGCCGTCGGCGGCGGGCGCGTGCGGATGGGGGGGCCGGCGGGCGCCAGGATGACCGTCGGGCAGGGTCTCCAGGGCCGAATCCCAGCCGCTGACCGTGACGTCCGCCGGCAGCACGCAGACGCCGTGGCGGCGGGCGTCCTGCACCAGTTGCGCGGGGGCGTAGAAGCCCATGGGCTGGGAGTTGAGCAGGGCGGCCAGGAAGGCTTCGGGCTCGTGCCGCTTGAGCCAAGAACTGGCATAGGCCAGCAGGGCGAAGCTGGCGGCGTGGCTTTCGGGGAAGCCGTATTCGCCGAAGCCTTCGATCTGGCGGAACAAGGCCTCGGCGAAATCCAGTTTGTAGCCATGGGCCAGCAGGCCGCCGACCAGTTTGCTGCGGTACTTGTCCACGCCGCCCTTGCGCTTCCAGGCCGCCATGGAGCGGCGCAACTGGTCGGATTCGCCCGGCGTGAAGCCGGCGGCCACCACGGCGATCTGCATGACCTGTTCCTGGAAGATGGGCACGCCCATGGTGCGGCTGAGCACGCCGCGCACTTTTTCGCTGGGATAGGTTTCGGGTTCCTTGCCCTGGCGGCGGCGCAGGTAGGGATGGACCATGCCGCCCTGGATCGGGCCTGGGCGCACGATGGCCACCTGCACCACCAGGTCGTAGTATTCGCGCGGACGCAGCCGCGGCAACATGGTCATCTGGGCGCGGGATTCGATCTGGAACACGCCTATGGTGTCGGCGTCGCAGATCATGTCGTAGGTGGGCGTGTCGCTGGCGGGTATGTCCTGCAGCCGCAAGGGTTGGCCGCGGCGCTGGCCGGCCAGCTCCAGCGTGCGGCGCAGGGCCGACAGCATGCCCAGCGCCAGCACGTCCACTTTCAGCAGGCCCAGCGCATCCAGGTCGTCCTTGTCCCATTGCACGACGCTGCGGTCTGCCATGGCGGCGTTTTCGATGGGCACCAGGCGCGACAGCTTGCCGCGTGAAATCACGAAGCCGCCGGGGTGCTGCGACAGGTGACGCGGAAAGCCCATCAGGGTCTGCGCCAGCGCCGCCCACTGGCGCGCCACCTGCGATTCCGGGTCCAGGCCGCAGGCGCCCAGGGTGCGCAGCATTTCCTTCTTGCCGTCCCACCATTGGTGGGCGCGCGCCACGGCGTCGATGACGCCTGCGTCCACGCCCAGCGCGCAACCGGTATCGCGCAGCACGCTGCGCGGCCGGTAGGAAATGACCACGGCGGTGAGCGCGGCGCGTTCGCGGCCGTACTTGCGGTAGATGTACTGGATGACCTCTTCGCGGCGCTGGTGCTCGAAGTCCACGTCGATGTCGGGCGGCTCGTTGCGTTCCTTGCTGATGAAGCGTTCGAACAGGTTGTTGCCGCGCACCGGATCCACTTCGGTGATGCCCAGGCAGTAGCAGACCGCGGAGTTGGCGGCGGACCCGCGGCCCTGGCACAGGATGCCCTCGCCGCGGGCGTACTGGACGATGTCGTAGACCGTGAGGAAATAGGCTTCGTAGTGCAGGTCCGTGATCAGGGCCAGCTCTTTTTCGATCTGCGCGGTGACGCTGTCCGGCGTGCCTGAAGGAAAGCGGCGGGCGGCCCCGGCCAGGGTTTCCTGGCGCAGATAGGTGGCCGGCGTGTGGCCGCGCGGAATGATTTCGTCCGGGTATTCGTAGCGCAGCTCGTCCAATGAGAAGGCGCAGCGGCGGGCCACGGCCAGCGTCTGGGCCAGCGCTTGCGGCGGGTACAGGTTGGCCAGGCGCATGCGAGTACGCAGGTGCTGTTCGGCGTTGCCGGACAGTTCATAGCCGCATTGCGATACCGGTTGGCGAGTGCGGATGCCGGTCAGCGTGTCGTGCAGCGGCTTGCGCGAACGCAGATGCATCTGCACCTGGCCCAGCGCCACGATGGGCAGGTCCGCGGCCTGCCCGGCGTGCTCGACCGCGGCGCGGTGCAGGTCGTCGCGCGAGCGGTGCAGCAAGGTCAGCCCCACCCAGGCGCGGTGGGGGAAGACGCGTGCCAGCCAGCGCGCCTGCTCGGCCATGCGGTCGGCGTCGGTGCCGTAGGCGGGGCTCAGGATGGCCAGGCATTCGGGCAGGTGGCGCAGGTGGGCGTGGCCGCTGGGAGGATGGGTAAGGTCTTCGGGCGCCAGCTGGTATTCGCCCTTGGGCGCGCGGGTGCGGGCCAGGGTGATCAGTTCGGACAGGTTGCCGTAGCCCTCGCGCGTCTGCGCCAGCAGGGTCAGGCCCAGTGGCGCGGCGTCGGGCGCGGCGCGCAGCTGGAAGGTGGCGCCGATGATGAGCGGCAGCTTGCGGGCCTTGGCCTCCACGTGGGCGCGGACCACGCCCGCCAGCGAACATTCATCGGTGATGGCGAGCGCGGCGTAGCCCAGTTCGGCGGCGCGTTCGACCAGTTCCTCGGGGTGCGAAGCGCCCTGCAGGAAAGAGAAGTTGGACTGGCATTGCAGCTCGGCGTAGCCGGGCAACTGCGCCAGGATGCCGGGGGTGTCGTCGTCGTCCATGCGCATGGCGTTTCAGGCGTAGAGCCCATGCAGGAACCAGCGGGCGTGCTCGTCGTCGCGCTCGCGGTAGATCCAGTAGCGCGCGGCGGCGGCGTCCTCGGCGACGAAGTAGTCGCGCACGGTCAAGGCCGGATCCCACCAGCCGCTTTCGATGCGTTCGGGGCCGCGCATCAGGCGCAGCGCCTGGCCGCCGTATTGCGGCCGGTGGCCGGACAGCTTCAAGGGCAGCGGCGGGTCCAGCAGCCAGAAGGGGCGGTCCAGCAGGGCGGGCAGGGGCGCGGGGCGTTGGGGCGGTGACAGCGCGTCGCCCCAGGCGTTGGCGGCCTCGGGGCGGTGGTCGGGTACCGGGTGGGCGTGGCGCACCTGGTCGCGGCCCAGCCGCGCCACCAGCAGGTCCAGCAGCCGGGCATGGTCGGCAGGCGTGCCGCCGGGCTCGGGGAACAGGGTGGTGCTGGCGGCGGGCTGCTCGACCGTGTCGGGCGCCAGCAGCGCCACGGCGATGACGGGCGCTTCCAGCGTGAAGCGCGCCAGCTTTTCCCGCAGCAGGTGGAGGATCTGCGGCGCCTGCCAGACCGGCTGGGCCAGGGCCAGTTCCAGTTCGGTGGGCGGCCGGGCGTGGCGGCCGCGTTCGTGTTCCATGCTGAGCACCACGCGGCGTACCGCCAGTTGCCGGGCGCTGAGCCAGCCGCCCAGCTGTTCGGCCAGGCGGCGCGCCACCGCGAGCACCGCGTCGGTGTGCTCGACGTAGTCGGTGAGTTCGATGCGGCGCGAGAACTGGTGTGGCGGTTCGACCCAGCGGTGGAGCTCGGGCGCCAGGCCGTAGGCGGCGTCCAGGGCCTGCAGCAGTTCGGGGGCGCTGCGCCGCTGCAGCCCCGCGCGCGGCAGGGCGCGCAGGTCCGCCAGGGTATGGCAGCCGATGTCGTCGAGCCAGTCGCGGCGGGCCTGCGCCTGCGGCAGCAGGGCTAGCGGCAGGGCGTCCAGCCGCCGGGTCAGCGTGGGCAGCGTGAGGGTACGGCGGGGCGCGCGCCGGCCGGGGCTGCGCGCCAGCAGCCAGGCGCCGGCGGCGGTCGGCGCCATGCCTAGCGACACGCGCAGGTCCAGGGCGCGCAAGGTGGCGGCGACCCGCCGGTGCAGCGCCTTGGGGCCGCGGAAGAGCATCAGGCTGGCGCTCACGTTCAGGAGCAGCGTGTCGCCGTCGGCCAGGGCGATTTCGGGCGTGTATTGCAGCAGCGCCAGCGCCGCGCCCTGCAAGGCTTCGGACTCGGCCTGGGCATCGCGGGGCAGCAGCTCGACCTCGGGAGCGATGGCGGCCGCGCCCGCGCGGCGCATGCCCGGCTTGACGCCAGCGCGGCGGGCGGCGGGCGTCAGGGCGGCGACGCGTTCCTGTTCCAGGACCGCGAACGCCTGCCCCTCAAGCGGCCAGTGCGGGCGCAGTGCGTCCAGCGGCAGGCAGCGCAGGAAGGCGGCGATCCAGAGGCGCATGGCGGGGAGAAACAGGAATGGTGGCGCCGGTGTCCAGGCCCACGTACAGCGGCGTGTCGCAGGCGGGTCCGCGGCGCTTCAGGATATGGACGGACAGGCCGCCCGCGGCCGGCGCCAGGGCCAGCCGCAAGGGCGCGGGCGTGGCGTTCTGCGCCGCGCTGCTGGGGCGCACCGCGATGAACAGCAGGTCGCTGGCCTGGGCGGCCAGGTGCAGGCGGCGCAGGGATTCGGGGCGCACATGAGGCAGCCAGCAGATCAGGGCGCCGCAACTGCCGTTCTTCAGGATCTGTTCGGCGGCCCAGAGCGCGTCCACGGGTTTTTCCGGCGCCACCCAGAGCAATTGACGGGGATCCAGCCGCCAGCTCATCCAGCTGGCGATGTGGGGCGCGTGCGGCGGCTGCACCAGCGCAATGGCGCGGCGCGTTTCCAGTTGGGCCAGCGCCGGACGCAGCAGGCGGATTTCGCCGATGCCGGGGTGCGGGACCAGCAATTCGTTCAGGGAACCCAGCGGCCAGCCGCCGTCTGGCAGCTCGGCCGAAAGCGCGGCATGCCCGGTGGGCAGGGTGCGGGCGGCGCCTTGAGCCAACTGGGTGGCGCGCCACAACGCGGGATGGATACGTTCTGGGGACTGCATGGCAAATCGGTTGCCGGGAGATAGGAACCCGGTGGAAGTGGCCGATGAGCCATTATAACTGTATATATGTACAGTATTTAAAGGGGGCGGAGCATGCCGCGAACTAAAAGAAAACCCACCCGTACACCTTTCGATGCAGAGGGGTGGGCCGTGTTGGATACGATTTTAGTTGCTTCAGGCAGGCGGATCGCAACTAAGCGCGGGCGTTCTCACTAGTAGCTGCCGAGGCCGCCACACCCGCCGCGCGATCCAGGTCCAAGCCATAAAACCGCATATCCTCGTACCGGATCCAGTGCGATTTGCGCACCAGCCGGTGGCCGATCCACAAGGCCAGGAACAGCGGGATCGCCAGGTAGGTGGAGATCACGCCGATCCAGTCGATGCGGTCTTGCAGGAAGGCCTGGTAGTTCTGGCCCAGCGTGACCACCAGGCACAGGACGAAGGCCAGTAGCGGACCGAAGGGGAACAGGCCGGCCTTGTAGGGCAGGTCAGCGGTGTCGTAGCCATGCTTCACATAGCCCTGGCGGAAGCGGTAATGGCTGACGGCGATGCTCAGCCAGACGATGAATTCGGTCATGCCGGCGAAGTTCAGCAGCCAGATGTAGACGGCCTTGGGGCTGTACACCAGGCTGAACAGGCACAGGCAGGCCAGCAGCGCGGTGGCCATCAGCGCATACAGCGGCACGCCGCTGCGCGTCACGCGCCGGAACAGGGCGGGCGCCTGGCCTTCCACCGCCATGTTGAACAGCATCCGCGTCGCCGCGTACATGCCGGAATTGCCGGCCGACAGCACCGAGGTCAGGATCACGGCGTTCATCACGGTGGCCGCCGACAGCAGCCCGGCGTGCTGGAACACCAGCGTGAAGGGGCTGACCGCGATGTCTTCCACTTCGTTGCGCAGCAGTTGCGGGTCGGTATAGGGCAGCAGCAGGCCGATGATCAGGATGGCCAGCACGTAGAACAGCAGGATGCGCCAGAACACATGGTTGATCGCGCGCGGCACGTTGCGGCGGGGATTTTCGGATTCGCCGGCGGCCACGGCCACCAGTTCGGTGCCCTGGAACGAATAGGCCACCACCATCGCCACGCCGACCCAGGTGGCCACATTGCCCACGAAGGGCGCGTCGCCGACCGACCAGTTGGCCAGTCCCACGGGCGTGCCGCTGTGGATGATGCCCACCAGCATCGCCAGCCCGACGCCGATGAAGCACAGCACGGCCACGACCTTGATGATGGCGAACCAGTATTCGGCTTCGCCGAAGCTGCGCGCCGAAAAGGCGTTCAGGCCGAAGGTCAGGGCCAGGAAGGCCACGCTCCATATCCAGCCGGGCGTATCGGGGAACCAGTAGGCCATGACCAGCTGCGCGGCCACCACGTCCACCGCCACCACCGTGGCCCAGCTGATCCAGAAGTTCCAGCCCAGCGCGAAACCGAAGCCGCCGTCCACGTAGCGCGAGGCATAGGTGCAGAAGGAACCCGATACCGGCATGAAGGTGGCCAGTTCGCCCAGGCTGGTCATGATGAAGTAGACCATCAGGCCGATGGCCAGGTAGACCAGCAGCGCGCCGCCCGGGCCGGCCTGGGCGATGGCGGCGCCGGAAGCCACGAACAGGCCGGTGCCGATGGCTCCGCCCAACGCTATCATCGTGAGGTGGCGCGCCTTGAGCACGCGATGCAGCTGGTTCTGGCCGGCAGGCGTGGCGCCGGATTCTGTCGTCGGAGTTTGCATTACTGGGGTAGGAGGTTGCTGCGGCGGCGGACCATCAGGCACGGGCGCGCGGGCCTGCCCGCCAGGCAATGCCGCGCAAGCCAGCCGGTCCGTGGCGGTGCGGCAAAGGTTGCTTCAAGGCGCGCATTTTACAATGCGGCTATTCCGGGGCCGTTCGGCGGCCCCAGCCAGCACGGAGCAGTTTCATGGCGTCTTCCACTTCTATCGAATTTCTTCCCAACGCCGGCGTCGACGTGCGCCAGCTGTTCATCTTGCTGCACGGCGTGGGCGGCAGCCCCGACGACATGGAACCGCTGGCAAAAGCCGTGCGCGCGGCGTTCCCGAGCGCGGCGGTGCTGGCGCCCCAGGGGTTCGAGCCCTACGACGGCGGCGGCGACGGCCGGCAGTGGTTCTCGGTACGCGGCGTGACCGAGGAAAACCGCCCGGAACGCGTGGCGCAGGCCTTGCCGCCCCTGGAGACCTATGTGCGCGAGGCGCAGGCCCGTTTCGGCCTGCTGCAGTCGGACACGGCGCTGGCGGGCTTTTCGCAGGGCGCGATCATGGCGCTGGAACTGGTGCAGGCGCACGACGGCATCGCCGGTCGCGTCATCGCGTTCTCGGGCCGCTATGCCCAGATGCCCAAGATCGCGCCGCAGTTCACCACGTTGCACCTGCTGCACGGCGCCGCCGATCCGATCATGAACGTGGAGCTCATCCAGGCCGCCCAGGCGCGCCTGACCGAGCTGCACGGCGACTCGACCATCGACATCGCCACCCAGGTGGGGCACGCGTTGCATCCGGCGCTGATCGAGCGCGCCATCGTGCGCTTGAAGACCTGCGTGCCGCTGCGCAGCTGGGAGGCCGCGCTGGGTCTTAACCAGACGCCGCCCGACGGCACCCCGGTGCATTGATCATTTTTCCCAGCCGCCGCCCAGCGCCAGGAACAGCGCGATCTGGTCGCTGCTGAGGTCGGCCTGCGAGGCGGCCAGCGCGCTTTCATTGCTGGCCAGCGTGCGCTCGGCGTCCAGCACGGTCAGGTAGTCGGTCTTGCCGTACTGGAACAGGCGGCTGGCCTGCGAGGCGGCCTCGGCGCTCTGGTCGCGCGCGGCGCGCAGGGCGGCGTCGCGGTCCAGCTGACGCGCGTAGACCACCAGCGCGCTTTCCGTTTCCCGCAGGGCGTTCAGCACGGTGGCGTCAAAGCGCGCCGCCGCGGCCTTGGTGCTGGCCTGGGCCTCGGCGATGCGGGCCTGCGCGGCGCCAGTGTTGGGGATGGTCCAGGAGATCAGCGGACCGACGCTCCAGCTGAAGGTGCCGCGGTCGCCGAACATGGCGGCCGGACCGCCCGAGGCCGCCGACAAGCCCAGAGAGATCTTCGGATACAGGTCCGCGGTAGCCACGCCGATGCGCGCGGTGGCCGCGGCCAGCGTGCGTTCGGCCTGGCGGATGTCCGGACGGCGGCGCAGCAGTTCGGCGCCGTCGCCCACGGGGATGGTCTCGGTCAGGCGCGGGGCCTGGGCGCATTGCAGCAGCGCGGGCGGGATCTGGCCCGGCGTCTGGCCGGTCAGCGCCGCCAGGCGGTACAGCGCGGTGCGCTGCTGGGCCTGGAATGGCGGCAGGTTGGCCTGCAGCTGTTCAAGCTGGCTGCGGGCGCGGGTCACGTCCAGCGTGGTGCCGCGGCCGGCGCGTTGCAGCCGGTCCACCGCGTCCAGCGATTGCTTCTGCACCTGTACCGAATGCTGGGCGGAGGCCAGCTGCATGCCGGCCGCGCACATATTGGCGTAGGCCCGGGCGGTCTCGGCGGCGACGGTGACGCGGGTGGCGTCATAGGCGGCCTGCGCGGCCTGCTCGTCGCCGCTGGCCGCTTCCACGGCGCGGCGGATCTGGCCGAACAGGTCCAGCTGGTACGACACGCTGGCGCCCATGGAATAGGACCAGCGGTTGGGCGGATCGATGCCGGGCTGCAGTTCCTGCAGGCCGGACACGTGGCCGAAAGTGGGCGAGGCATTGACACCGATGGACGGCTGCTGCTGCGCCTGCGCTTCACGCACGGCGGCCTGGGCCCGTTCCAGGTTGGCGCTGGCCACGCGCAGGTCGGTGTTGGCGGCCAGGGCTTTCTCCACCAGGCCATCCAGCACGGGGTCGTCGTACAGGCGCCACCAGTGGCCAGGCACCGCATCCTGCCGGAACGCCGCCTCGCGCGCCTGCGTGAAGGGCGCCTGCGCGCTCTGCCGCTCGGCCACCGATCCGGGGGGCACCTGGTAGTCCGGGCCCACGGCGGCGCATCCGGCCAGCGCAAGGGCCAGCGTAAGAGGCAGGAGGTATCTGGTGTTCATGGCGGTTACGGCTGTGCGTCGATTAGGGGTAAGGGGTTGAAAAAGTGGTGATCAGGACGGCTGGTGCGCCTCGGTCTGCGAATGGGCAGGGCCGGAATCCACCGATACGGTGGCGGTCTGGCCGGCCACCAGGCGCACGCCTTCAGGCACGTCGTCGATCTTCACGCGCACCGGGATGCGCTGCGCCAGGCGGACCCAGTTGAACGTGGGATTGACGTTGGGCAGCAGGTTGGCGCCGGTGCTGCGGTCGCGGTCGGCAATGCCCATGGCAATGCTTTCGACGTGGCCGCGGATATGGTGCGGGTCGCCCATCAGCGTCACGGTGACGGGATCGCCTTCATGGATGCCGGGCAGCTTGGTTTCCTCGAAGTAGCCTTCGACGTAGAACGAGCCGGAATCCACCAGCGCCATCACGCCGCGGCCCGCGGTGGCGTAGGAGCCGGCGCGCAGGTCCAGGTTGGTGATGCGGCCGTCGTTCACCGCCAGCACCCGGCTGCGTTCCAGGTTCAGGCGCGCGGTGTTGAGCTGCACTTCCGCCTGGGCCAGCGCGGCTTCGGTCTGCTGCAGCTTGGTCTGGCTTTGTTCCAGCGCCTCGGCGGCCACCAGTTGGCCCAGCGAGCGGTTGCGCTTGGCGTCTCGCACCGCCTGGTCGCGCGCCACTTGCGCGGAACGCACCGAGGCCTGGGCCTGGTCGTAGGCCAGCTGGAAGCGTGCGCGGTCGATCTCGAACAGCACGTCGCCGGCCTTCACGTCCTGGTTGTCGTGCACCGGCACGCTGGTCACCAGGCCGGAGACATCCGGCGCGACCTGCACCACGTAGGCCTTGACGCGGCCGTCGCGGGTCCAGGGTTCGACTTCATAGTGCACCCAGAGCTGCCAGCCGGCGTAGGCGGCCGCGGCGACGACGACGGCGGTCACCGCGAACTTGCCGATGGCTGCGGGGCGCAGGGCATTGGGGAGTTTCATGCTTATCTCTGGAGTAAATAGGGGGAAATGAGGGATACGCCGTACAGCAGCACCACGAACAGCGCCAGGTCGAACAGCGCGGGGTGCCACACCAGGCGGTACAGCCCGGCGCGGGCCAGCACGCGGCGCACCGCCCAGGCAACGCCCAGGGTCACCACGCCCAGCACCAGCAGCCAGGGAAAATAGACGCCATAAAGATTGAATTCGCCGATCATGATGCTTGGCCCTCCAGGGTGGGATGGGCGGGTTGGTAGTCGGGCGCGTCGGGGAAGAAGGCGCGGCGCAGGCCCACCAGCGCGACGACTGCCCGGTCGCGGGCCGCGGCGCCCGGGGGCGTGGCCGTCACGCTGGCCAACGCGCGATCGATCTGCGCCAGGAATTCGGGCGTTTTCTCGCCGACCTGCCAGGCCGAGCGCGCGTGGAAGAACTTCGCCAGCCCGTCCAGCACCGGCTGGATGGCCGGTTCGGCCATGGGCAGGTGACGCCGGGCGCGCTGCAGTTCGGTGATGTCGCGGCCCACGCGCAGATCCTTCAGCGCATCGGCGGCGACCAGGTCGTCCGGACGCTGGGCCAGCGCCAGGCGCGGCTGCAGGAGGCCGATGCGGTCCAGCATGCGGGCGGCGTAGGTGTGGCGCGAAGGCGCGCGCGGCGAGCTTGCCAGGGTTTCCAGTTCCTTCCAGTTGGCGGCCTGGATGCGGCGCGCGCTCCAGTCGGCGCTGACGGTGCGGAAGATGGCGGCGATGATGGCCGCGGTGGCCACGCCCATGCACTGCGCGACCTGCGTGTCGATGAAGGACACGATGTCGGCGGTGTTGG
Source organism: Achromobacter aegrifaciens (assembly GCF_902859965.1). Taxonomy (NCBI): domain Bacteria; kingdom Pseudomonadati; phylum Pseudomonadota; class Betaproteobacteria; order Burkholderiales; family Alcaligenaceae; genus Achromobacter; species Achromobacter aegrifaciens. The sequence goes on along the minus strand of NZ_CADIKO010000002.1, from coordinate 979,524 downwards.
TATCCTGCAGCGCCATCGTGCCCAGGAAGCCGAACAGCATCGCCATGGCCTTGCCCGCGGTGGCGGGCCGGGCAATGAAGATGCCCAGCACGAAGGCCGTGGGCAGCATGGCCAGGGCCAGCATCTCGAACGAATGGATGGCGGGCATGATGCCCAGCAGGTACAGCGCCGATAGCGGAATCGAATACACCGTGTAGGTCAGGAACTGCATGATGCCGGGCACTGGATTGTCCTGCGACGCGAAGAAGCAGCTGAAGATGGCGGCCATGAGCGCGGCGGTGGCGCCGTTGCTCCAGGCGGTGCCGATCCAGAAGGCGCAGCAGACCGAAATGGCCACGCCCGCGGCCAGGGCCGACAGCAGCGCCATGCCGCGGTCGCGGTGCAGCGCGGCGTTGGGCGCGGGTTTGGAGCGCGGGGCGCGCAGCGGCGCGCCGGCCAGGCCCGCGCGGATCTCGCGGCGCAGCGCCAGGCATTCGTCATAGGTGTCGACCAGCTCGCGCAGCCGCGTCATCAGGCTGGCCAGCAGCACGTCGCGCCAGTTGGAGCGGCTGTCGATTTCAGGCGTGAGGCGTGTGGCGGCGGCGCGCAGCTGCACCGCGGTCTCGTGGGTGGCCTGCGCGCCGGCGTTGATCCATTCGGAGATGTCGGCGAGCAGGGCCGTGACGGGCTCCGGCAGCGGCTGGCCGCCGGCCTGCAGGGCGCGCATGCGGTCTTCCACGGCGGACACGGTGGGCGTCAGTGCTGCGATCTGGTCCTGCATGGCGCGCACCGCGCCCGAGGTCCAGCGCAGGTTGCTGGTGTCGAACGGCACGTGGGTGGACATCAGGCGCAGCTGCGTGATGTCGTTGGCCAGTACGCGGCGGTCGCGGTCCTTCTGCTCGGTGGCCTGGCCGCTGAGCGTGTCGTGCATCCAGTTGCGGGCGTCGCGCACGGCCTTGTCCAGCATCAGCGTCAGGGCAGGGGCCAGGCCGCGCGGCAGCACGATGCTGTGGATCAGCGTGGCGCAGACGATGCCCAGGCTGATTTCCTCGACGCGGGCGAGCGCGGTGTCGAACACCTGGGCGGGGGCCGTCACGCTGGGAAAGCCGATCATCGCGGCGGTATAGCCCGCCAGCATGAAGAGGTACGAACGCGGGGTGCGGTCCAGCACCGACAGGTACAGGCAGGCGCCCACCCACAGCACCATGGCGGCAGTCATGACCACCGGGGAATTCGACAGCCGCGGCACCAGGTAGACGGTGGCCGCCGAACCGAAGAAGGTGCCGGCCAGGCGGTACAGCGCCTTGGAGCGCACCGCGCCCGACCAGGGTTGGGCCACGACATAGGCCGTGGTCATGGCCCAGAACGGACGCGGCAATCCCATGCTGTAGGCCAGGTAGAGCGCCATGATGGCGCTCAGGTAGCTCTTGAGCGAGAAGATGGCTTCGCGGACGTTGGGGAGTTTCACGCTTGTTCGTCCTGTGGCTGGGTGCCGGCGCCGCCGCGGCCCAGGGTGACTTTCAGGCTGTCGAAGACCCGCAGGCAGGCTTGCAGGTCGGCTTCGCTTACGTCCCGGAACAGGTGGCGGCGCAGGTCGACCAGGACGTCCTCGACCTTGGCGCGCAGCGCCTGCCCGGCGTCGGTCAGGTGCAGGGTCCTGGCGCGGCGGTCGTGCGGGTCTTCGCGGCGTTCCATCAGGCCGGCGGCGACCAGGTGATCCAGCACGCGCACCAGCGAGGGGCCTTCCACGCCCAGCGCCTCGGCCAGCGCGCCCTGGCGTACGCCGTCTCCCAGGCGGCCGGCCAGGATCACGGGCCAGGCGGTGGCCTGGGAGAGGCCGTAATCGGCCAGGGCCTTGTCGGCGGCGCCGCGATAGGCGCGCGACAGGACCATCAGGGCGGAGGTGGTGGCCATGAGCTGGGAGTCGGTGGGCGTGTTCATGGAATAGATTGTATCCTATCTATTAGCTTACTAATAATTGAAAATGGCGATTATCTCCATGGATTTTCTCAATCGGGAAAATAGGGGGCGGGTTTTCCGTCTATCGAAAACCGGCAGCCAGGGGGACGTGTCGCGGCAAGGACGGGCGCGGCAGCGGCGGCCGCGCCCCGGCGTTCAGCCGTTGCAGTCCGCCCAGCAGTTGGGCGTTTCGTACAGGCGCACGCGGGTCAGGCGCAGTTCGGCGCCATAGTGGCCGTGATAGTGCGGCGCCAGGGTCTGGAAGACGATGGCGGCCAGGTTTTCGGCCGTGGGGATGCGGTCCAGCACCACGGTCTTGTGGCCGGGCAGGCTGTCCAGGAAGCCGCGCACGGCGGCGTCGCCTTCATAGACCAGAAAGGCATGGTCCCAGACGTCCACGATGTGGGTCTTGGCGATGTGCTTGATCTCGGAGAAATCCATCAGCATGCCGTTGTCGGACTCGCCGGGCGCCTGCACCACGTCGCCGGTCAGGGTGATTTCCAGCACATAGCGGTGGCCATGCAGGTTGCGGCACTGGCTGCGGTGGTCGGGAATGCGGTGGCCGGCGTCGAATTCCAGCCTGCGGGTCACGGAAATCATGGCGCGCTCCGCAGGGGGCTAGGGTGAATCATGGAATGCCTATGTATTTGTGGGTCTGCAGGCTGAGCCGCCATTGCGGATGCTGCATACAGTACTGGACGGCCTGTTCGGTATTGGCCGCGCGCGCGGGGCCGTCCATGGGTTGCAGGAAGAAGTGCTCGAAGTCCAGGTGCGCGAAGGCTTCGGGCTGCGCATTGGCCTGCGGATAGACCAGCTTGAGCTCGTCGCCGCGTTCCAGCACCACGGGCGCCGTGCCCTTGGGGCTGACGCAGATCCAGTCGATGCCGGCGGGCGGCTTGATGGTGCCGTTGGTTTCGATGGCCACCGTGAAGCCGCGCGCGTGCACCGCGGTCAAGAGCGGCGCGTCCAGCTGCAGCAGCGGTTCGCCGCCAGTGAAGACCACGTAGCGGTCATTGGCGCCCGGGCCCCAGGCCGCGGCGATGGCGTCGGCCAGCAGTTCGGGCGTGGCGAACTTGCCGCCGCCGTCGCCGTCGGTGCCGATGAAGTCGGTGTCGCAGAAGGTGCAGGCGGCGCTGGCGCGGTCGCTTTCGCGGCCGGTCCAGAGGTTGCAGCCGGCAAAGCGGCAGAAGACCGCCGCGCGGCCTGCGTGGGCGCCTTCGCCCTGCAGCGTCTTGAAGATTTCTTTGGCGGAGTAAGTCATGGTGGTGCCGGCGGCCGGATAAGGCCGGACCCCGGATAAATCAGGCAAAAGCGCATTATTTTACTTTGCGCGGCGCATCTATACTTGCGGGCTATGTTTCACGTCCAAGATTCCATCTATCTGGATGAACGCGACCTGGCGTTCACCATGATCCGCGCCCAGGGCGCGGGCGGCCAGAACGTCAACAAGGTGTCCAGCGCCGTGCACCTGCGTTTCGACGTGCGCGCCTCCAGCCTGCCCGAAGAAATCAAGGAAGCGCTGTGCGCGCTGAGCGACCACCGCGTCTCCAAGGACGGGGTCATCGTCATCAAGTCGCAGGCGTTCCGCAGCCAGGAAAAGAACCGCGCCGAAGCCATCGAACGCCTGATCGCCATGGTGCGCGCAGCGGCGCGCACCGACAAACCGCGCCGTCCGACCAAGCCCACCCGCGCCTCGCAACGCCGCCGTGTGCAACGCAAGGTGCTGCATGGCGAAGTCAAACGCCTGCGCGGCCGGGTCCAGGGAGACTGACCATGGCCGACGCGCGCCGGCGCTACCTGTACACGCTGGGCGCGCTGTTCGCCGTGATATGGACGGCGCTGGCAATTGCGCCGCATGACCGCGCCGACTGGGCGCTGGAGAACGCGCTGGTGCTGGCCTTCGGCGCGGCGCTGCTCTTTACGCGGCGCTGGTTCGTGTTTTCGCGCACCTCGTACACGCTGATCTTTCTTTACCTGTGCCTGCATGCCGTCGGCGCGCACTACACCTATTCGCTGGTGCCTTACGACGACTGGTGGCGGGCGCTGACGGGACACAGTTTCAACAGCATGGTCGGCTGGGAGCGCAACAATTTCGACCGCATGGTGCATTTTTCCTACGGCCTGCTGCTGGCGTATCCCATCCGCGAGATCTTCCTGCGCGTGGTCGAGGTGCGCGGCTTCTGGGCGTACTTCCTGCCCATGGACGTCACGCTGTCGACCTCGGCGCTCTACGAACTGCTGGAGTGGGGCGCTGCCGCCACCGTGGGCGGCGACCTGGGCGCGGCCTATCTGGGCACGCAGGGCGATATCTGGGACGCACAGAAGGACATGGCGCTGGCGGCCGGGGGCGCCGTCATCGCGATGGCCATCACCGCCCTGGTCAACCGCCGCGCCCGCCGCGACCTGGCGCGCGACTGGGCCGACAGCCTCAAGCCGCGCCGCCAGCCTGGCGTGTAGCCACGGCACCCGCCTGGGCTAGCCGCTGGATGCGTCGGCGGAACAGGTCCGCCATGGTGGACGCCGCCAGCGACAGGGGCGTTCCCCGCAGCGTCATGATGCCTATGCTGGCGACCGGCATGGGCGCTTCGGTGCGGATCTGGCTGGCTTCGGCGCCGTAAGGCGGGATCTCTAGCATGCCCGCCGGGCAGACGATCAACGCGTCGCTGCGGACCATCAGGTTCCACATCACGCCGAACGTATCGCAGTCGATGACGCGTTCGGGCGGCTGCAGGCCGTTTGCGCGCAGGCCTTGCAGAAAGGCGTCGGTGTGGCTGCCACCCGAGGTGTTGAGCAGCCATTCGCAGCCCGCGATGTCTTGCCACCGCGTGGCGCCCGCCAGCGGATGTCCGCGGCGGCAGGCGACCATGAATTCCAGCGGCCGCAGTTCCTCGAAATCGAACTCCTGCCCGCCATGGTTGTCCGCCATGCCGGACGCCAACGCGAAATCCAGCGAGCCGTTGCGCAAAGCCGGCAGGACGGCGGCCAGCAGGCCTTCCGAAACCTTGAGCTTGGCCGCGGGCATGCTCTGCCTGAAATCGTTCAGCACGTCAGGCAGCACGCTCAGCATCACCATGGGCGTCACGCCCACTGCCACCCGCGCCTGCGCACCGCTGAGCAGTTGGCGGATGTCCTGGCGCGCCAGGGACAACTGGGCCTGGGCAAGCTGCGCCCGCACCGTCAGGTGTTCGCCGCATTCGGTGACCTCTATGCCCTGGGGGCTGCGCGTGAGCAGCGGCGCTTCGAGCTCCGTTTCCAGTTCCTTGATGGCCTTGGTCACCGCCGCCTGGCTCAAGTGCAGGCTGCGCGCCGCGGCGCGGATGCTGCGTAACTCGGCGACCTTCAGCCAGGCCCGGAGATGGTGGTCTTTCATGTGCCTCTCGATAGCGACAACCTGTAGTTGTCACCTTAACAAAGAAATAGCCTTATGCGCAGCGCGGGCGATCTCTAAGCTTCACGACGACAAGACCATGCAGTCCCGTACTTCAGGAGCAAGCCATGCAGATCTTTCCCCGTCGTGTAGGTCAGGCCATTTCATTGTGTTTTGCCTTGCTGGGAGCGGCAGGCGCCGGCGCGGCGCAGGCTGATTGGCCCCAACGGCCAGTCAAGCTCATCGTGCCGTATGTGGCGGGGTCCGGTCCCGACGTGGTGCTACGCCCGATCGCGGACGCCCTGGGGCGCGAACTCGGCCAACCGGTGATCGTCGACAACCGGGGAGGGGCGGGCGGTATTGTCGGCACGCAGGCGCTGGCCGCGGCGGCGCCGGACGGCTACACGATAGGCTTCGGCAACCTGGTCACGCTGGCAATCAACAAGAGCATGTACTCGAAGCTGCCTTACGACCCGCAACGCAGCCTTGCGCCCATCAGCCTGGCCATCAGCAATGCCCTGGTGCTGATCGCCCGCAACGACTTCCCGGCAAGCGATGTGCAGGGCCTGGTCAGCTATGCCAGGCAGCATCCGGGCAAGGTCAGCGTCGGCTCGTTGGGGGTGGGATCGAGCGCCCATCTGGCCGGGGAAATGCTCAAGAGCGAGACGGGCACGACCATGCTGCACGTCCCATACAAGAGCGGCCAGCAGGCGGTGGGCGACATCGTGGGCGGGCAGCTCGACGTGATGATCGACAACGTCGCGGGCGTGCTGCCCTTCATCCGCTCCGGACAGGTAAAGGTGCTGGGGGCGACCAGCCTCACGCGCGTGCCTGTCCTCTCGGACGTGCCCACCCTCGACGAATCCGGCTTGAAGGGATTTGAGGTGGTGTCCTGGGGCGGCATCGTCGCGCCCGCCGGTACGCCCAAGCCCATCATCGACAAGCTCAATCGCGCCATCGCCAAGGCGCTGCAGGACCCCGCGGTGCTCAAGCTCAACGAAACGCTGTCCGTCGATGCGACGCCGTCCACGCCCGAACAGTTCGCCAGCCTCATCGCCAGCGAGATCCCGCGGTGGGGCGAGATGGTCAAGCGCTCCGGCGCGTCGGCCGACTGACTGCGTTCAACCCCACAGGGAGCCATCATGACGAACGAACTCTGGCGCTGGAGCGCCGTCGATCTGGCCCAGGCCATCCGCCAGCGGGAAGTTTCCAGCCGGGAGGCCGTGCAGAGCTGCCTGCAGCGGGCGGAACAGCTAAATCCGGTCTTCAATCCGCTTACCGAGATCTGCGCCGACCAGGCACTGAAGGCGGCCGATGCCGCCGACGCCGCGGTGCGCGGGGGCGCGCCGCTGGGCCTCCTGCACGGCGTGCCGGTCACCATCAAGGCCAACGCCGATCTGGCAGGGTCGGCCACGACCAATGGCGTCGTCGCGTACCGGGACCTCATTGCCAGCGAGAACAATCCCGCCGTCGACAACTGGCTCAAGGCCGGCGCGGTCGTGATCGGCCGCAGCAACGTTCCGGCATTCTCCTGGCGCTGGTTTTCGGACAACGACCTGCATGGCCGCACCGTCAACCCGTTCGACGCCGCGCGCACGCCGGGCGGCTCCAGCGGCGGCGCGTCCGTCGCCGCCGCCCTGGGCATGGGGCCGCTGGCGCACGGCAGCGACCAGGGTGGATCGATCCGGTATCCGGCCTATGCCTGCGGCGTGGCGGGGCTGCGGCCCTCGCAAGGCCGGGTGCCGGCCTACAACGCCAGCCAGAAATCGGAGCGTCCGGTGGCTTCCCAACTGGCCGCGACCCAGGGCCCCTTGGCGCGGAACATTGCCGACCTGAGACTGGGGCTGGAGGCCATGTCGGCGGGCGATTCCCGCGATCCGTGGTGGGTGCCCGCGCCGCTGGACCTGCGCCGGCCTGGAGATAGCCGGCGGGTGGCGCTGTTCTGCGGCACCTCGGCCCTGAAATCCGATCCCGCTGTGCTGGATGCCTTGCTGCGCGCCGCAAAGTACCTGGAAGACGCGGGCTACATCGTCGAAACAGCAACGCCGCCCAGGTTCGAGGAAGCGGCCGAGCTATGGCGCAGCGTGCTGATGAACGAAGCGTCCGGCTCCATGGGCCGCGAAATCGAGCGTGCAGGCGACGCGGCGATACAGCGCGCCTACCGCAGCATGCTTGCGCACACCTCGCCGCTGGACAAGGACGGCTTTATCCAGGCGCTGGCGCTGCGCACCACGATACTGCGGGAGTGGGGCGCATTCTTCGACCGCTATCCCGTCCTGCTCATGCCGGTGTCGTTCGAGCGTCCATTCCCGATCGACCAGGACCAGCAAGGCGACGCGGCCATGGGCGACATACTGCGCGCGCAGAGCCCGCTGGTCTCGACCGCGATACTGGGCTTGCCTGGCCTGTCGGTCCCTGTCGGCCTGGCGGACGGTGTGCCGATGGGTGTCCATCTGGTGGCGGGGCGGTTCCGCGAAGACCTGTGCCTGGCCGCGGGCGAAGCCATCGAGGCGCGGGCGGGGTGGTCGGTGCTGGATAGGCTCGTGGCCTGAGCGGCGCGGAAGGAAGGGGAAGGGCGGCTATGGAGGCATCCGTGGCGGATGGCCGGGCGCGGATGCCGGGGCCATAAAGCCCTGTCCGCCGCAGGGGCATGACTATATATCGAATACTTCCGATATAAGATTCGATAAATTGCGATACTTCAATATGACGGTCTCCACTTCCAGCTCCGACCCAGCCGCCTCGTTACCGGCCATTGACGCCGACGCCATCCTCAAGGCGTTGGCCAATCCGGTGCGGCGCGACATCCTTGCCTGGCTGAAGACGCCGCACGCGTACTTCGAGGAACGCCCGGGCCATACTTTCGAGCATGGCGTATGCGCGGGCCACATCGACGAACGCTGCGGACTGTCCCAGTCCACCGTGTCCTCGCACCTGGCCGTTCTGCAGCGCGCGGGCCTGATCTCGGCGACCAAGGTGGGGCAGTGGATTTTCTACCGTCGCAACGAAGCCGCCATTGCCGCGTTCCTGCGGCAATTGAACCAGGATATGTAGCCCTGCTACGCCGCCAGCGGCCCCTGATCCGGGGCCAAGGATTTACGCATGAGCCAACTTTTCGAACCCCTGCGCGCAGGCGATCTGACGCTGCGCAACCGTATCGTCATGGCGCCTTTGACGCGCATGCACGCCAGTCCGGGCCGCGTGCCCAACGACCTGATGGTCGAGTACTACACCCAGCGCGCCGGCGCCGGCATGATCCTGACAGAAGCCACGGCCGTCACCCCGCAAGGCGTGGGCTATGCCGATACGCCGGGCCTGTGGACCCCAGAACAGGTCCAGGGCTGGCACAAGGTCACGTCCGCGGTGCACCGGGCCGGCGGCCTGATCGTGGCGCAGCTCTGGCACGTGGGCCGGATCTCCGACCCCATGTTCCTGGATGGCGAACTGCCGGTGGCGCCCAGCGCCATTGCCGCCCGCGGCCACGTCAGCCACGTGCGTCCGGAGCGCGCCTACGTCACGCCACGCGCGCTGGAAACGGCCGAGATTCCGGGCGTGGTCGAGGCCTACCGCCACGGCGCGAAGATGGCCATGGAGGCCGGTTTCGACGGCGTGGAAGTGCATGCCGCCAACGGCTATCTGCTGGACCAGTTCCTGCAGGACAGCACCAACCATCGCACTGACGCCTATGGCGGCTCGCTGGAGAACCGCGCGCGGCTGCTGCTGGAAGCTGTGGATGCCTGTATATCGGTGTGGGGCGCGGGCCGCGTGGGCGTGCATCTGTCGCCGCGCGGGGAAATCCACACCATGGGCGATTCCAACCCGGCCGCCACCTTCGGCTATGTGGCGCGTGAACTGGGCAAGCGCGGCATCGCCTTCCTGTGCGTGCGCGAATACGAAGCCGCCGACAGCCTGGGCCCGATGCTCAAGGCCGAATTCGGCGGCACGTACATCGCCAACGAAGGATTCGGCCGCGAGTCCGCCGAGGCCGCCATTGCCGCGGGCCGCGCCGATGCCGTGGCTTTTGGCGTGCAGTACATCGCCAATCCGGACCTGGCGCGCCGCTTCGAACTCAAGGCGCCGCTGAACCGGCCCAACCCGGCCACGTTCTATGCGCCGGGCCCGGGCGGCTACACCGACTATCCGGCCCTGGCCTGACCGGCGGGTCCGGCATTCAGAACACGGCGCGCATCGGATAGGTGAACAAGCCGAAGTGCGCCGCGTTCAGGCCCAGGTGCGCCAGCACCGCAGCGGCCAAGCCGCCGTATTTGTAGGCCAGCCCGTAGGCCGCGCCCGCCAGGCTGGCCAGCAGCATCCATTGCCAGCCGCCTGCGTAATGCGCCAGGCCGAACAGCACGGCCGCGATGATCAACGCCGCCCACGACCCCCAGGCGCGGCCGCGCCACAAGTCCGTCAGCCGCTGTTGCAGATAACCGCGGAACAGCGCCTCCTCGGCCAAGGTCACCAGCAAGGCGTTGTTGATCAGCCAGATCCAGCCCGATTGCGGCCACTTGGGCGCCCAGCCGACCACGCCCAGCGCCAGCGCGCAGCCCAGGCAGATGGCGACGGCGCCCGCGCAAGCCAGGAACGCGGACGACAGCGTGGCGCGCGGAGTCAGTCCCGCCATCGGCGGCGTCAGCGCCAGCACGACCCAGAACGCCACCAGCGGCTTGTCCAGGTTCAGGTACATGCCGAAAGGCACGGCGTCCGGACTCAGTGGCGCTGGCGCGATGACCTGCGGGTTGTGAAAGCCCGGCAGCAGGTGCAGGAACAGCAGCGCGGCCAGCGCGATGAAGAGCGCATGGCCGGCGGTGCGCGCCAGCGCGCCCGATGCGGGCCGGACCAGCACGGCGGCCAGGATCAGCAACGCAGGCGAGGCCAGCGCCACGGCGTCTATCGTGCCATCGCTCCAGGCCCAGGCGTAGGCGGCGGCGAGCGGCGCCAGCGCCCAGCGGCGGGTGGCGGGTGGCCACAACATGGCGGCGGCGATGAACAGTGCGGACCAGGGGCTTAGCGCGGACACGGGCGTGGACGGGCGTTGAAAGGGCTGAGTGTAAACGCGCGGCTCTTTGCGGGCCGCACGGCATGCGCGCCGGACCGCTGAGCGCGTGTGCTGACGCCGCGCCGCGAACCCAGGTATCCTGGCGCCTGCCGGATACCTGGGAGCCAGACTATGAAGATGATCGCGTGGTTGATGTTGGCGGCGGCAGTGCTGCCTTTCGTGTCGGCCATCGTCGCCAAGGCGGGCGGAAAGAAGTTCGACAACAATGATCCGCGCGCCTGGCTGGCACGCCAGGAAGGTTGGCGCGCGCGTGCCAATTCGGCGCAGACCAATACCTTTGAATCGCTGCCGTTCTTCTACGCGGCGGTGCTGTTCGCGCTGTATACCCAGGCGCCGCCCGCGCACGTGGCCACGCTGATGGCCTGCTGGCTGGGCGTGCGGCTGGGCTATCTGGCCATGTACCTGGCGGGCTGGGGCGCGCTGCGTTCGCTGGTGTGGGCCATCAGCGTGGGCTTCATCATCGCGATCCTGTTCGCGGGTGTCTGACGGACGGCGCCATGCGCAAGCGGCGTGTCGCGGCACTGGCGGCCATCGCGCTGCTAGGCTTCATCTACATCAACAACGCTGACTGGGCGGCGCCCGATCCCGGTGCGCGGGTGACGCTGCTCGCGCATCGCGGCATCGCGCAACGCTACGACGCGGCGGGCCTGGAGCGGGACACCTGCACCGCGACCCGCATCGTCGAACCCACCCACGGCTATCTGGAAAACACCATCGCGTCCATGCGCGCGAGCTTCGAGGCCGGCGCGGACATCGTCGAGATCGACGTCCATCCCACTACCGATGGCCAGTTCGCCGTGTTCCACGACTGGACGGTCGATTGCCGCACCGAGGGCCGCGGCGCGACGCGCGAACACACGATGGCCGAACTCAAGGCGCTGGACATCGGCTACGGCTATACCGCCGATGGCGGCAAGACCTTTCCGTTCCGCGGGCGCGGCGTGGGCCTGATGCCGACGCTGTCCGAAGTGCTGGGGGCGTTTCCGCGCCAGCGCTTTCTCATCAACGTCAAGAGCCGCGATGCGGAGGAGGGCGCGGCGTTGGCGGCGGTGCTCAACGGCATGCCGCCGGCCAGGCGGGCAGACTTCATGGTGTATGGGGGCGAGGAGCCGGTAGGCCGGTTGCGCCAGTTGGCGCCGGGCGTGCGCACGCTGACGCGCTCGGACCTGAAGTCCTGCCTGTTGCGCTATGCGGCCGCGGGCTGGACCGGCCACGTTCCGCAGGTCTGCCGCGGCATGGCGCTGACGGTGCCGGTGAACGTCGCGCCCTGGTTGTGGGGCTGGCCCGGCCGCTTCCTGGACCGCATGGAGACGGCGGGCAGCAGCGTGTTCCTGCTCGGTCCTTACGCCGGCGAGGGCCATTCCACGGGCATCGACACCCCCGAGGACATACGCCGCGTGCCGGCGGGATACGCGGGCGGGATCTGGACCAACGAAATCGAAGCCGTGGCGCGCGCTTTCAAGCGCGGGCCATGAAAGCCGCTACTTCCATTCGAACACGGCGCGCGCGGTGCCAGAGTTCTGCACCGAGACTTCGCGCTGTTGGGCCTGGCCGTTGTAGGTCGCTGAAATCCTGTAGTTGCCGGCCGGCAGCTTGACCAGCATGTACGGGCCTTCGGCAGTGGTTTGCAGCACGGACTTGCCCTGCGCATCGCTGATGGTGACGGCGACATTGGCGACGTAGTCTGCCTGGCCGCCGCGTTGCGCCGCGAACGTCAGTGCCAGCGGATAGTCCTTGGCTGCGGCCTTCATGGCTTCGGATTCGTCCAGGCCGATGCCGCCGCTGACGTATTGCACCGAACCCTGCTGCTGCACTGCCGGCATGCCTGCCTGGGCGGTGGACAGGACGCCGGCAAAGGCCATGCTGCCCAGCGCCATCGCGGCGGCCATGGTGCAGCGTTCTAAACGCTTGTTCATGAGACTCTCCTGGATAGGACGATCTGCGCGGTGTCGTGCGCGCATGAACATTTCGACCCGCATGCCGGCGCGGAGTTCGCACCCGCGGGTCTCCGATATCAACCGATTGTTTCCGCAGTCTAGGTAAGCGTACCGCGTGCCGCGCTCCAGGAAAATGTCAGCCGGCTTTCGCCGCTGACCGAGCCGTCCGGGGCGAAGCGCCTTTCATCCAGCTGTCCGGCGCCATCATCGCGCAGCGTCAGTACGCTGGAACTGCGCGTGCCATAGTTCGGACTGACGATGAACGGGCTGCTCAATAGCCTTTCGCGATCCAGCGGCAGGCCGGTGGCGGGCAGGTCGGCGTCGTCGGCGGGCTGGCGATCGGCCAGGGCGGCCATCAGCGCGGGCAGGTCGGGCTGCGGCCCGCTGCGCAGCACGGCCTCGAAAGCCGCCTTGGTGCGCGCCAGCTTGGGCCAGGGCGTGTCCAGCAGATGGTTGGACAGGGCATAGACGCCCGGAGCCAGGCGCCGCGGGCCGCCGTCGCGATTGCTGAGATACCAGGCTTCGCGCGCATCGCCCACGATCAGGTTGAAGCCGTTGTAGGCCTGGCCGGCGGCATGCACTTGCGCCAGGTAGTCGGCCGGGGAGACCGTGCCGCGCAGATAGTCTTCGACCAGCGCGCCGCGCGAAGGCGCGTTCTCGATCATCCTGCCCGGCTCGCGAAAGTTGGTCACTAGCGCATGGCGTCCGCCGGTCGTCGCGCCCATCCAGCTGCCGCCGGCCAGGCCGTCGCGGCCGGCGTAGACCTCGGGGGCGTCAGGCCATTGCGCGGCGGGCAAGGTGGGGCGTTGGTGGAATTCGTCGCGGTTGGCGGCGATCAGGACGGGGATGCCCGGCAGGGCATGCAGGGCCAGTACGGCAAGACACATGGTTCAGACCTGGTTGGCGGGTTTGTCGGGGATGGCTTTGCCTGGCGCGGCCGCGAAATCCGGGCCGGCCAGCGCGGCGCGCAAGGCTTCGATCTGGGCGGCCACGTCGCGCAGCGCGGGGGCGGGCGAGGCGATGGCGGCGGCCGGCATGGCCGCGCCTTGCGCAACGGCGGCGCTCATCTGGTGCAGGCTGGCCGCCAGTTGCGCCAGCTCCGTGGCGCTAGGCGCGGCCTGGTCGGCGGGCAGCGACCAGGCCGTGTCGGAAATGGCGTTGGCCACGCGTTCCAGCGCGACCTCCACCGGCCACCAGGCCAGTGCGCGGCGGCTGACCAGGCGCGGCTCGGACAGCCCGCGCTGCAAGGCGATGCGCAGATCGGACAGGCGTGCGTAGGCGCTGGCGCGCAGGTCGTGGCGGCTGGTGGGATCGGCCTGGAACACCGTGTTCAGGTAGGCGGCCAGCGTGTCCATGGCGGCGGCGACCGCGTTGTCCAGGTTGCCGCGTTCTATCCGTATCCATGGCAGGTAGCCCACCAGCAGCACGATGCCGGCGGCCACGGCCACATCGATCAGGCGCGCCAGCGCGATGGGCCAGCTGCCTGGTTGCAGCGCGCCGATCAGCAGCATCAGGATGGGCAGCAGGATGGCGGAAAACAAGCCGTAGTTGCGCCGCACCGACCAAGGCAGCAGGGACGCCAGCCCCGCCACCGTGAGCAGGCTGACGATGCCGTTGCGGTCCAGCGCCAGCACGGTCGCGCTGATCGCCACGCCCACCACGCTGCCCGCGCAGCTTTGCAGCGCCCGCGCGAACACCGAGCCGAAGTTGGGCTTGAACACCACCACCACGATCAGCGGCACCCAGTAGGAACGCGGCAGCGAGGCCGCCAGCGCCACGGCCTCGGCGGCGATCAGGCACAGGCCCAGCCGCACCAGGTAGCGCAAGGTGGTCGGCCCCGGCCGGTAAGTGCGCGCCAGCACGCGCCAGGGCGTGCGCGGCCGCGCCGGCGGCAGGCCGGCAAAGGCGTCGGCTTCGGAAAGCGCGCCGCCGTCCAGCAGAGGCTGCACTTGGGCCAGCGCGTCGGCCAAGGGGGCCATGTCCACGTGGCGCAAGGCCGCGATGTCCTCGCGCGGGTCCGGCGTTGCGTCGTTTTCCACGCGGTCTGCGAGCCGGTTCATGACCCGCGCGCAGTCGCGCGGCAGCACGCGTCCGGCGCGGGCCAGCTCCAGGGCGGTGTTGGTGAGAGGCGTACAGGCTTGCAACTGGGCCGCCAGCCGGGCCAGTCGCGGGGAGGGGCCGGCCGCGCTGCGGCGCGCGGCCAGCACGGTGTCGTAGGCGGTCGTCATGGCCGCTTCCATGTCGCGCCGCGCGCTCATGGTGTGCGAGGTGCCGATGGCGGCGAACATGGCCGCCAGCTTGCGGTAGGCCATGGCGACGGCGGCGCGCTCGGGCGCCGTCGGATGGACCACCCAGCCCGTCAGGGTCAGCGCCAGGCCGAACAGGCCGCCGGCTCCCACCAGCACCGAAGGCAGCCAGGGCGGCAGGGTGGACGTCAGGCTGGCGCCGACGATGACATAGGCGGCGAATTGCAGCGTGGAGACGGCGGCGATGTTGTTGAAGGTGCCGACCAGGCTGGCTGCCAGCACCAGCAGCGTCATGGCGGCGGACGTCCACAGTCCGTGCCCTGCAATCAGGGTGCCGAGGAAATATCCCAGCGCGCCGCCGAACACGGTGGCGCCGATGGACAGGGCGCGGTTGCGGTATGGGCCGCCGTTGTCGCCGGTGATGGCGGGCAGCGCGCCTAGCGCAACCAGGGCCGCCGCCGCGCTTTGGTCCAGCGCGAGTCCGACCGCCGAAGGCAGGCCGATGGCCAGCGCGGCGCGCAGCGCCACCCAGCGGCTGACGGGCGAAGGCTCCATGTGCGCCAGGCTCATCAGCCAACGCATGTTGGCGTTGCGCGCGGCATGTTTCAGCGAGGAACGGAACACGGCGGCCTCGTGGCGCGGCCTGGGGATCAGGCCTTGATCAGCGGCGCCTCGTCGGGCGCGGCCAGCCGGAAGTAGTCTTCCGTATTCAGGAGGATGGAGGCGTCCAGGCGGCCGGCGTTGAATACGATTTCACCGTGGCGCTCGCGCAGGCTTGGGTCCACCAGCAGGTGCAGGTCCGGATTGAAAGTGAAGGGCGGAATGGCGCCGATCTCGCAGCCGGTGAGTTCTCGCGCCAGGTCCTGCGACGCCAGCGAGGCCTTCTTGCCGCCGGCCGCGCGGGCGATGGCGTCCAGGTCGGCCTGCTTGTCGGCCGGGAACACCGCCAGCACGTTGCGGCGCTGGTTGGAGGATATCTTGACGCGGCAGACCAGCGCCTTGGCGCCCTGGCTGACCTCGGTGCCGCGGATCGCGGCGACTTCGACGGAGCGGCCGGCCGCGGCGTGTTCAATCAGGCGGTAGCGGGCCTGGTTCTGGGCAAGCAAGGCTTGCAGGCGTTCGTAGACTTCCATGTCGGGGCGCGTAGATCGGGATGTGGCGGGGCGCAGGCCGGGAGTCGGCCTCGTACGCCGCATGATACGCCCGCCGCGCGGCGCCGCGGCGGCGCGTACGCTGATCCGGGCCAGCCTCCTCAGATTTCTCCGGTAAAGGCGTAACCCCAGCCCCAGACGGTGCGGATCGGCAATTCCAGGTTCAGGTCCTGGGCCTTGCGGCGCAGGCGGCTGACCAGCACGTCGGTGCGGCGCATCGATTCGTGGCCGCCATGCGAATCGGTGATGGCTGCGTCGGCGCGCGGCAGGCGCTTGTCGGCGGAAGCCGTCAGCTTGAGCAGAAACTCGCGCTCGGCCAGCGTCAGGGCCAGGCGCTTGCCTTGCGGGCTGACCAGCGTCCAGGCCGCATCATGGAATTGCCATTTGCCTGCCGCGTCGCCTGGCGCCGGCTGCGCCGGACGCGGCTCGGCGTCGACGGCGCGCCGGCCAGGCGCGGGGATGCGCCGCACCAGCGCCTGCAACGCGGCCGCGATTTCCGTTGCGCCCGCGTCAGAGGGCAGGCAGACGTCTGCGCCGCAGTGCAGGCCGAGTATGCGATTTTCGGGCGAGTCGAAGGTGGAGATGGCGACGATGCCCGCAGTGGTGTCCAGGGCGCGCAGGCCAGCCACGGCCATGCAGAGATCGGACAGCTCGGCTTCCATCACCAGCAATGGGGTGCGGCGGGCCTGAAACAGGCGGAACAAGTTATTGGAGTCTTCGCACAACCGGGGCGAGAAGCCCATTTCCGCCAGCGCCGCGCCGCGGTGCGCGCGCACTCCGGGATCGGGAGAGAAGACGATCAGGTCTAGTAGGTCATTCATGAATCGTAGTGATCTGTGCAGCATGAGCGCATGCATGATGCATCGGATACAGCGATTTCCTAAACCCCGCACAACGCCACTTTATTACCCGAATTCTCGGGCAAGGTTACGCAAGGCGCGTCGCGGCACCGTTATGGTGCGTCGGCGGACGTTTCATTCCACCAACCGCCGCCCAACGCCTGCAGCAGGGCGGCGGTGTCGGCGTGGCGCGCCGCGTCCGCGGCGGTGCGCGCAATGCGTGTCTGAAGCAGTTGGCGCTGGCTGTCCAGCAGGCTCAGGTGGCTGATGCCGCCGGCCTGGTAGCGCCCTTGCGCGATGCGCTCGGCCTGGTCGGCGCGGCGCCAGGCCTCGTCGCTGGCCAGGTAGGCGTCGCCGTCGGTCTGCACCGCGCGCAAGGCGTCGGCGACCTGCCGGAAGCCCTCTAACACTGTTTGACGGTAACCGGCCGCGGCCGCGTCGTAGGCGGCCTCGGCCGAGCGCGTGCGCGCGCGCAGCTCGCCACCATGGAACAGCGGCTGGACCAGGCCCAGGCCCAGGCTCCAGACGTTCAGGCCATCGGACAGGTCGCCCGCGCGGGTGCGTTGCGAGCCGAAGTTGGCTGTCAGGGTGAATTGCGGATACTGGTTGGCGACGGCCACGCCGACATTGGCCGAGGCCTGATGCCAGAGCGCTTCGGCGGCCAGGATGTCGGGCCGCTGGCGCGTCAGGGCCGAGGGCACGCCGGTGGGCACGTCGGCGGGCAGCGTCAGGTCGGCCAGCCGCAAGGGCGCGGACCGCAGCTCGGCCGGCGCCAGCCCCAGGTAGGCGGCCAGCTGGTGCGTGGCCTGCGCCAACTGGTATTCCAGCGGCGGCAGCGTGGCCCGGGTCTGCGCGACCAGCAGCTCCTGGTTGCGCAGATCGGCCTCGGACACGCCGCCCGCCTGCTGGCGCTGGCGCATGATGTCCTGCTGCCGCTCCTGCGCCGCAAGCAATGCCCGCGTGTCGGCCAGGCGTTCGTTCAGGTCGGCCTGGCGGATGGCGGCAGTGACCACGTTGGCGGCCAGCGACATGCGCGCAGCCTGCAGCTCATGCGCCTGGTAGTTCACCTGCGCGCCCAGGCCTTCCAGCGCGCGGCGATTGCCGCCGAACACGTCCAGCGTGTAGGACACGTCGATGGACGCGTTGTAGAGCGTGAAGGGCGGGGGCTGCTCGGCCACCGGCACGCCGAAGGCTGCAGGGTCCACCTTCTGCCGCGTCACCGACAGGTTGCCGTCGACCTGGGGCAGCATGCGGCCGCCGGTTTCGGCGTTCAGGTCTTCATTGGCCTGGCGCAAGCGGGCGCGCGCCTGCTCCAGCGTGGGGCTGGCCTGCAAGGCCTGCCGGACCAGCTGGTCGAGCGCTTCGGAGCGGAACAGCTGCCACCATTGCGCGGGGATGTCGACGCCCTCCTGCAGGCGTTGCGCGCCGCTGGCGGCTGAGGCATCGCGAGGCGCGGTGTAGGCGTCGACCCGCGGCGGCGCCGGGCGCTCGAAGTCCGGCCCCACGGCGCAGCCCGCGAGCAGCGCGCACAGGACCGGCGCAGCCAGGCGCAAGGGCGCGGCGGCGGACGGGAAGGGCAAGGGCGTGGAGCGGGACATGGCGGTTCAATCCAGGGTGCGGCGGTAGAACTTCACGGCGGCGGTCATGACGACCACGGTAAACACCAGCAGCGGCCAGATGCTGGGCCACAAGTCCCACCAGCCGTTGCCTTTGAGCAGAATGCCGCGGATCAGGCGGTTGAAGTGGGTCAGCGGCAGCAGGTTGCCAAGGTATTGCGCCCACATCGGCATGCCCTGGAACGGGAACATGAAGCCGGACAGCAGCATGTTGGGCAGGAAATAGAACATGGTCAGCTGCATGGCCTGCAACTGGTTCTGCGCCAGCGACGACAGGGTGATGCCCACGGTCAGGTTGGCGGCCACGAACACCAGCGCAGACAGGTACACGGCCAACAGCGAACCCTGGAACGGCACGTGGAAGACGAAGTGCGCGGCCAGCAGGATGATGCTGGACTGGATCAGGCCTATCGCGATGTACGGCACGATCTTGCCCGTCATCACTTCGATGGGCAGCACCGGCATCGCCAGCAGGTTTTCCATCGTGCCGCGTTCGCGCTCGCGCGTCATGGCCAGGCCGGTCATCATCACCAGCGTCATGGTCAGGATCACGCCCATCAGGCCCGGCACGGTGTTGTATTGCGAGATCTGCTCTTCGTTGTAGAGCTGGTGCACCAGCACGTCGAAGGGCGGCTGGTCGCCGGCCAGGCTGGCCAGCGGTCCGGTCAGGTCCTTGGTCGCCACGGCCTGCGACAACTGCGTGGCCGCGCCGATGGCCAGTCCGGTCGCCATGGGGTCGGTGGCGTCGGCCTCGATCAGCAGCGCGGGGCGCTCGCCGCGCAGCAGCTTGCGGCTGAAGTCCGGCGGAATGGTCAGGACGAACAGGACGCGCCCTTGCGCCAAGGCCGCGCGGCCCGCTTCTTCATTGTCCAGTTCTTCGATGATGTGGAAGTAGTCGGACGATTTCATCGCCGCGACGAAGCTGCGCGTGAACGGGCTGTGGTCGGCGGCGATGACCGCTGTAGGCATCTGCTTGGGATCCGTGTTGATGGCGTAGCCGAACAGCGCCAGCTGCATGATGGGCAGGCCCACGATCATGCCGAAGGTGATACGGTCGCGGCGCAGCTGCAGGAACTCCTTGAGCACCATGCTCCACCAGCGCGACCAGGAAAAGCCTTGCAGATGGCGCATCATGGCGGGCTCGCGAAGTTGTCGGTGGAGCGTTTCATCAGGTAGATGAAGACATCCTCCAGGCTGGTGGCTATGGGTTCCAGGGTCAGGTCCTGGCCGGCGATGGCGTCCCTGAGCGTGCGTTCCAGCAGGGCGGCGTCGCGGCCGCTGATGTGCAGCGCCGAACCGAAGGCCACGGTCTGGTCCACGCCCGGCGCGTTGCGCAGGCGCTGCGCCAGAGGCACCAGGTTGTGGCCGTGGATGGCCCAGGTGGTCAGGCCTTGCTCGGCGATGACGTCCTCGGCCGTGCCTTGCGTCAGCAGCCGGCCATAGGAGATATAGGCCAGCTTGTGACAGCGTTCGGCCTCGTCCATGTAGTGCGTGCTGACCAGCACCGAGATGCCGCGCGCCGCCAGTTCATGCAGCTGCTCCCAGAAGTCGCGCCGCGCGGTCGGGTCCACGCCCGCGGTGGGTTCGTCCAGCAGCAGCAGCTTCGGCTGATGCAGCAGGCAGGCCGCCAGCGCCAGGCGCTGCTTCCAGCCGCCGGACAAGGAACCCGTCAACTGGCCGGCGCGGCTTTGCAGGCCCAGGTCTTCCAGCGCGCGGTCCACCGCCGCGCGCCGTTCGGGCATGCCGTACATGCGCGCCACGAAATCCAGGTTCTCGCGGATGGTCAGGTCGTCCCAGTAGGAGAACTTCTGCGTCATGTAGCCGACGTGCCGCTTGATCTGCGCGCTGTCGCGCAGAATGTCGTAGCCCAAGCAGGTCCCGCTGCCCGAATCCGGCGTCAACAAACCGCACATCAGCCGGATGCTGGTCGTCTTGCCGCTGCCGTTGGGGCCCAGGAAGCCGAAGATCTCGCCTTCCCGCACTTGGAGCGACACGTCGTTGACGACGTGCTTGCTGCCGAAGCGCTTGTTCAGGCCGTGCACGTCGATGACGTATTGCCCGGCGGACGCTTCCTGCGTGGCGGCGGGTGCGCTCATTGCAGCACCGCTTCCACCGGCTGGCCCGGATGCAGCCGCGTGGCGGCTTCGGGCGCTGGCCGCGCCTGCACCATGTAGACCAGCTTGCTGCGGCTTTCGCGGCTGTAGATCACGGGCGGCGTGTACTCGGCCTGGGTCGATATGTAGTCGATGCGCACGGGGATGGGATCGCCGCAGCCATCGCAGCGCACCGTCGCCTGTTGCCCCACCTTCAGCGCGCCCAACGCCGTTTCCGGAACGAAGAAGCGCACCTTGATGTTGCCCGGCGGCAGCAGGCTGACGACCGGACTGCCGGCAGGCACCCATTCGCCCACGCGGTAGAGCGTGTCGAATACAAGCCCCGCGGCCGGCGCCGCCAGGCGCTTTTGCGCCAGCGTCCACTCCGCCTGGGCCAGCGCGGCGCGGGCCGCATCGACTTGGGCGGCCTGGGCGCGGCGCTGGTCGTCGCGGCCGGGCAGGCGGGCCACTTCCAGCTGGGCCTGCAACTCGCGCACGCGCGCCGCGTCCGATTGCGCCTGTTCGCGGCTGTCGTCCAGCTGCGCGCGCGCGATGCCGCCGATGCGGAACTGGTCGGTATCGCGCCGCAGTTGCGCCGCCGAGCGGCGGCTGGCCGCCTCGGCCTGCGCCAGCTGGGCGCGGCTGACGTCCACTTCGGGCGGACGCTTGCCGGTGGCGATGTCTTCTTCCTGGGCCACGGCGGCGGCCAATTGCGCGCTGGCCTGGTCGCGCGCCGCGGTTTCGCGCGTGGCTTCCAGCGCGAAGAGCGGCGCGTCGGCTTGCACCTGCTGGCCGCGCCGCACCGGCAGCTCGGCCAGCCGGCCGGCCTCGGACGACGCCACGTAGACATATTCGCCTTCGGCGTAGCCCTGGAAAAAGGCGCCGTTGTCCTTGCCGCAACCGCCCAGGGCAAGCAAGGCCAGCGCAGAGGCGGGCAGGGGGCGGCGCAAGGCGGGAGGGATGCGCATGGTCAGCGTCCTGGAGTGGCGGGAGTCGGGGCGGACGGCGAGAACAGGCCGCCGGTGAGCATGGCGATGGCGTGGGCCGCGATCGCGCGGGTGTCTATGGCCTGCGGTTGCGCAGCGTCCAGCAGGACGCGCCGCCACAGGCCGGAGGTGGCCAGCGGGAGCAGGGTCAGGCCCAGGACGGACAGAAAGACCAGCCGCGGTTCCACGTCCGGGGTGATGGCGCCCGCGCGCTGGCATTCGGCGATGAGGCCGATGAAGGCCTGCAGGCGCTCGACGGGCAGATGGCGCAGCACGCGTTCGCGCAGCTGGCCGCCTTCATTCACGACCTCGTGCAGCCACAGGGCCGGCAGCCAGGGCCGTTCGACCGCGCTTTGCACCAGCCGGCCCACGACCTCGGCGATGAAGGCGCGCGCGGCAGCGGCGGGGTCCGCTGCGGGAATCTGAGGTTGTGGCAACGGCGACCAGACGTATCCGATGACCGGCACGATCCGCTCCTGCACGACCGCGTCGATCAACTGGTCGCGGCTCTTGAAGTAGTAATGCACCATCGCCGTGGTGACGCCGGCGCGTTGCGCAATGTGCGTGAGCGTGGTGGCCGCCACGCCCTGGGCCGCGAACAGGCCGGTGGCGGTGTCCAGCAGGTTGGCGCGGGCGGCGGCATTGTCGGGTCGCGGCGGGCGGCCCGGCCGGCGGGAGGGGGTAGAGGGAGCGGAACGCATGCCGCGTATGTTAATTAAGTTATTAATTAATTAAAAGAGGGGCGCGCTTCAGGGTTACACACCGGATGCGCGGGCTTAGATGGTGTAATGGGCCGGTACCCCATCCCGCCATCCGGGTTGTGTGCGCCAGGCCCGGGCGGCTTTCTTGCAGGAGGCTGGACCGTCATGCCCCAATCGTCTTCCATCAACCGCCGCATCGTGCTTGCCGCGCGCCCGCAAGGCGAGCCGGCGGACCGCGATTTCCGCCTGGAAACCGGCGAGGTGCCGCAGCCCGGCCCCGGCCAGGTGCTGCTGCGCACCGTGTACCTGTCGCTCGATCCCTATATGCGCGGCCGCATGAGCGACGCGCCGTCCTATGCCGAACCGGTGCAGGTCGGCGGCGTCATGGTCGGCGGCACGGTGACGCGGGTCGAAGCCTCCAACCATCCCGACTACCGCCCAGGGGAGTGGGTGCTGGCGCAATCCGGCTGGCAGGACTACGCCCTGTCCGATGGCGCCGGCCTGCTGCGGCTGGGTCCCAATCCTGAACACCCGTCCTATTCGCTGGGCGTGCTGGGCATGCCCGGCTTCACCGGCTACATGGGCTTGCTGGACATCGGCCAGCCCAAGGCGGGCGAGACCGTGGTGGTGGCCGCGGCCAGCGGCGCGGTGGGGGCGGTGGTCGGCCAGATCGCCAAGATCCATGGCTGCAAGGTGGTTGGCATCGCGGGCGGCGCGGACAAGTGCCGCTACGCAGTCCAGGAGCTGGGCTTTGACGACTGCCTGGACCACAAGGCGCCCGACCTGCCGGGCCGCCTGGCGCGCGCCGTGCCGCAGGGCATCGACGTGTATTTCGAGAACGTCGGCGGCGCGGTCTTCGACGCGGTGCTGCCGCTCTTGAACCCGCGCGCGCGGATACCGGTCTGCGGCCTGATTTCGGCCTACAACGCCACCAGCCAGCCGCAAGGGCCGGACCGCCTGGGCCTGCTGATGCGCACCATCCTCACCAAGCGCCTCAAGATGCAGGGCTTCATCATCTTCAACGAATACGCGCACCGCTACGGCGAATTCCGCGAGGCGATGGAAGGCTTGATCAAGCAAGGCCGCATCAAGTATCGCGAGGACGTGGTCGATGGGCTGGAGAACGCGCCGCGCGGCCTGATCGGGCTGCTCAGGGGTGAAAACGCCGGCAAGCGCATTGTGCGCGTCGGCCCGGACGAAAGGAGCGCCACATGAACATCCTGATCGTGCTGACTTCCCACGACACGCTGGGCAACACCGGCCGCAAGACCGGATTCTGGCTGGAAGAATTCGCTGCGCCGTACTACGCCTTCGTCGACGCGGGCGCCAAGGTCACGCTGGCTTCGCCCGCAGGCGGCCAGCCGCCGCTGGACCCCAAGAGCGACGACCCCGACGCCCAGACCGACGACACGCGGCGCTTTCGCCAGGACAAGGACGCGCAGCGGCAACTGGCCGCCACCTTGCGGCTGGCGCAGGTGCAGGCGGCCGACTACGACGCCGTGTTCTACCCGGGCGGCCACGGCCCCTTGTGGGATCTGGCGGAAGATCCCAATTCGGTCTCGCTGATCGAGACCATGCTGGCGGCGGGCAAGCCCGTTGCGGCCGTATGCCATGCGCCCGGCGTGCTGCGCCACGCCAAGACGGCCGACGGCAAGCCGCTGGTGCAGGGCAGGCAGGTCACCGGCTTTTCCAATGCCGAAGAGGCGGCCGTGCAGTTGAGCGACGTGGTGCCTTTCCTGGTCGAGGACGAGCTGAAGCAGTTGGGCGGGCAGTACAGCAGCGGCCCGGACTGGCAGCCGCACGTGGTCGGCGATGGCTTGCTGGTCACGGGCCAGAATCCTGCATCTTCCGTCGGCGTGGCGCAGGCGCTGCTGGACAGGTTGAAGGATTGAGCGCTGGCGGGCCGGACCCGGTTCCCGCGGGATGCGGGGGCGGGTCCGGCTCTGCTTTGCCCTGGCGCGCGGCATCTGATCGGCAAGGATTGCTGCGCAATGTGTCAGAATCGCGACCTTTTGCTACAGCGCAAAGCGGCAAGAGCCCATTGCGCGCGATGACCGATGCCTCCAGACGTACCCGAATATCCCGCTGGCTCCTGCGTGGCGGCCTTGTTTGCCGCCATGCGGGCGCGCGACCCGGCCACCGGCCGCCATTCCGAAAGAGTTGTTGCGCTGAGCGTGGCGCTGGCCCGGGCCTGCGGCCTGCCGGAATCCGAACAGGAGGCGGTCGCGGTCGCTGCCCGCCTGCATGACATCGGCAAGATCGGCACGCCGGATCGTGTGCTGTATTCGCCGAAGCGGCTGGACAAGGACGATTGGGAAATCATGAAGGCGCACGCCGCAGTGGGCGCCGACATCATCATGCACAGCGACATTCCGCAACGCGAGCTGATCGCGCGGGCGGTGCGCCATCATCACGAACACTTCGACGGTTCGGGCTATCCCGCAGGACTGGCGGGCGAGGACATTCCGCCGCATTCGCGCATCATTTCGCTGGCAGATTCCTACGACGCCCTGGGCGATGCGCGTCCCTACCATCCTGCGCGCACGCATGCGGAGATCATGCGCATCCTGAACCAGGAAGCCGGCGCCAAATGCGACCCGGCCCTCTTGCGCACGTTCGAAGCGATGATCGCGAAGAGCCCCCTAAGGGTTCCGTAGCGCAGATCCCGTCAGCATCGCCGACGGGTCGGGCACTCCGGATGGGCGGTCACTTCAAGCGGTAATTCGCTGCCACCACCGCCAATTCCTGCAGCGTGCGCTGCTGCCACGCGGCATCATGCCCCAGCTCTTCGGCCAGGATGCGAGCCACTTCGGGCGCCGCCAGCATCGCGGCCTCGCTGTCCAGGAACAAGGCGCGGTTGCGCCGCGCCAGCACGTCCTCGGCGCTGCGCGCGAGTTCGTACCGTGCGGCGAAACGCACGTGCGCCTCCGACAAGCCGCTGCTCCTGACCAGCATGCGGTCCGCGCCGGGCAGCGCCTTCAGGGCCGGCAGGTCGCTGCCGTAGTAGCTGTCCGGCGTGCCGGCATGCTCCTGCGACGGCGCCAGGCCCGCCGCGCCATGCAGCGGCAGCGATTCCGTGCGGCAGGTGGCCTGCGTCAGCAGCTGGTGCTGGATGGCCGTGTCGACCACGTCCTGCGCCATGCGGCGGTAGGTGGTCCACTTGCCGCCGGTGACGGTCACCAGCCCGGCCTTGGACACCAGGATGGTGTGCTCGCGCGACAAGGACTTGGTGGAGGCTTCGCCCGTGGCCTTGACCAGCGGACGCAGCCCGGCCCAGACGCTGGTGACGTCGTCGCGCGTGGGCTTGCGGCTGAGATAGCGCGCCGCGGTGCTGAGGATGAAATCCACATCCTGCGCGCCCGCCTGCGGATCCAGCGGCAGATCGTCGCGCGGCGTATCGGTGGTGCCGACGATGGTGTGGCCGTTCCATGGCACCACGAACAGCACGCGGCCGTCGTCGGTCTTGGGGATCAGGATGGCGCGCTTGCCCGGCAGGAAATCCTGCGGCAAGGTCAGGTGCACACCCTGGCTGGGCGCCACCATGGTCTGCGCGTTCTTGTCTTCCATGCGCCGTACCGCGTCCACCCACACGCCGGTGGCATTGACCACGCAGCGCGCGCGCAACGTGAAGCTGGCGCCGCCGATCGCGTCCTGCACCGTTACGCCGTCGACCTTGCCGCCCGTCATGGTCAGGCCGGTGGCGCGCATGTAGTTCACCGCGGTGCCGCCCAGGTCGAACAGCGTGCGCATCAGGCTTACGGCCAGGCGGGCGTCGTCGAACTGGCCGTCGTAGTACAGCACGCCGCCCTTGAGATTCTTGCCCTGCACGTTCTCGGCCAGCGTCGGCGCATTGGCCAGCGTGTCGCGGCGCGACAGCCAGCGGCTGGGCGACAGGTTCAGCTTGCCGGCCAGCATGTCGTACATCTTCAGGCCGATGCCGTAGAAGGGCTGGTCGAACAGGTTGTAGGCTGGCACCACGAAGCCCAGCGGCCACACCAGGTGCGGCGCGTTGCGGTTGAGCAGGCCGCGTTCATGCAGCGCTTCGCGCACCAGGCTGACGTTGCCCTGCGCCAGATAGCGCACGCCGCCGTGCACCAGCTTGGTGGCCTTGCTGGACGTGCCCTTGGCGAAGTCCGCGCCTTCGATCAGCAGGGTGCGATAGCCGCGCGAAGCGGCATCGACCGCCGTGCCCAGGCCGGTGGCGCCGCCGCCGATGACGATCACGTCCCAGGAGTGCGTGTTGTCCAGCGTGTTCAGGAGGCGGTTGCGGTCGGGCGGGGCGACGGAGGCTAGGGGTTGGTTCATGGGATTCAAGGTGTTTGCTTCAAGGTATTCGGGGCGGCCGCCACGTCGCAGCGCACGCCGGCGTCCAGCAGGACTTGCGCCAGCGGCTCTTGCGGATGCGCGTCGGTGAAGAAGCGGTCGATTTGCGAGATGTGCGCCAGTTCCACCATGGCCTGGCGCTTGAATTTGCTGCTGTCGGCGGCGAGCCAGACTTCGCGCGACTGTTCGATGATGGTCCGCGCCACGCGCACTTCGCGGAAGTCGTAATCGCGCAGCGTGCCGTCGGCCTCGATGCCGGAGATGCCGATCAGGCCGATGTCGACCTTGAACTGGCGGATGAAGTCCATGGTGGCTTCGCCGACGATGCCGCGGTCGCGCGAACGCACCACGCCGCCGGCCACGATGACTTCGCAGTCCGGGTTGTCCGAGAGAATGTCGGCCACGTGCAGGTTGTTGGTGATGACGCGCAGGCCGCGATGGCGCAGCAGGGCGCGCGCAATGGCTTCGGTGGTGGTGCCGATGTTCAGGATCAGCGAACAGCCGTCGGGCACGGCGCGGGCCACGGCCTCGGCGATGCGCTGCTTGCCGGCGGCGTGCAGGCCCTGGCGCTTGCGGTAGGCGATGTTCTCGATGGTGGACGCTTCGATGCGCACGCCGCCATGGAAGCGCGACAGCAGGCCCGCTTCGGAAAGAATATTGACGTCGCGCCGCACGGTCTGCAGCGTGACGTCAAAGCGTTTGGCGAGTTCCTCGATCGAGGCCGAGCCTTGGGCCCGCACCATTTCGATCAGGGCGCTCTGTCTGGGATTCAGTGTCATGTTCGTATAGTAAAACAACAAAAGCGAAAAATAATGACGCGCCGCAAGATTGTTTTTTGTTCGCTTCTTGAGTAAAACGCACAATAAACGAAAGCTATCTGAAAGAGTATGCTCATCCTGTTGTTCGCTTGAATGCAGGCCGAGACCGCTGTACCGAATACCGAAGTCCGCCGTAAAAATAGGGACGTATAAGTAGGTAGAGGAGACCAGATGCAGCTGAACTTGGACAGGGTAGGTTTGCGGGCCGGCTCGCAGACGCACCTGTATCCCATGAGCCTGGCCCCCGTCGAGGGCGCCATGACGGTATTGCTGGGGGCCACCCTGGCGGGCAAGACCTCGCTGATGCGCATCATGGCCGGGCTGGACCGGCCCACCGAGGGCCGCGTACTGGTCGACGGCGCCGACGTGACCGGCGTGCCGGTGCGCCAGCGCAACGTCGCCATGGTCTACCAGCAGTTCATCAATTACCCGTCCATGTCGGTCTACGACAACATCGCTTCGCCGCTCAAGCTGCGCGGGGCGGCGGACATCAGCGAAAAAGTCCGCGCCATGGCGGCGCGGCTGCACATCGACCACCTGCTGGAGCGCTACCCCTCGGAGCTGTCCGGCGGGCAGCAGCAGCGAGTGGCGCTGGCCCGGGCGCTGGCCAAGGACGCGCCGCTGATCCTGCTGGACGAGCCCCTGGTCAACCTGGACTACAAGCTGCGCGAGGAACTGCGCGACGAACTTTCCGAATTGTTCGCCGAAGGGCGCTCCACGGTGGTCTATGCCACGACCGAGCCGGGCGAGGCCCTGTTGCTGGGTGGCCACACCGCGGTGCTGGATGCGGGCGAATTGCTGCAATACGGCCCCACGGCCGAGGTCTTCCATCGCCCCAATTCCATCCGCGTGGCCCGCGCCTTCAGCGACCCGCCCATGAATCTGTTCTCCGCGCGCCGTACGGGGTCGGGCTTCGTGCTGCAGGGAGACCTGGCGGTGGAGCGGGCGCTGCCGCAAGGCGCCGATGCGGAGATCACCGCCGGCCTGCGCGCCGGCGCTCTCGATGTCGAGCCGCGACCCGGCCACATCGCGCTGCCCGGGGTGGTGAAGCTGGCCGAGATCTCCGGATCCGACACCTTCGTGCATGCGCAGACGGCGGCGGGCGACGTGGTGGCGCAACTGCCCGGGGTCCACCGCTACACGCTGGACCACCGCGTACAGTTCTATTTCGACCCGGCGCAGACCTATGCCTTCGGCGCGGGCGGCGCGCTGCTGGCGGCGCCGCGGCAGCCGGCGGGCGCTGGGGAGACGGCCTGATGGCGCAGATCGAGCTGGACCTGTCCCATTCCTACGTGGCGGACCCCAAGACCGACGAGGACTACGCACTGCTGCCGCTTTCGTTCACCTTCAAGGACGGCGGGGCCTACGCCTTGCTGGGTCCGTCCGGCTGCGGCAAGACCACGCTGCTCAATTGCGTGTCGGGCCTGCTGCGGCCGTCGCACGGGCGCATCCTGTTCGATGGCCAGGACGTCACGGACAAGACGCCGCAGGCGCGCAACATCGCCCAGGTGTTCCAGTTCCCGGTGGTGTACGACACCATGACCGTGGCCGAGAACCTGGCGTTTCCGCTGCGCAACCGCGGCATGGCGCCCAAGCTCATCGGCGAGCGGGTCGGGCGCATCGCCGAGATGCTGGAGATGTCGCATGTGCTGGACCGGCGCGCCAGCGGCCTGACCGCCGACGCCAAGCAGAAGATCTCGCTGGGGCGCGGACTGGTGCGCAGCGACGTGTCGGCCATCCTGTTCGACGAGCCGCTGACCGTGATTGATCCGCAGCTCAAATGGGAGCTGCGCCGCAAGCTCAAGGAAATCCACCACGAGTTCAAGCTGACGCTGATCTACGTGACGCACGACCAGACCGAGGCGCTGACCTTTGCCGACGAGGTCATGGTGATGGCGCGCGGCAGGGCGGTGCAGGTCGGGACCGCGGATGACCTGTTCCAGCGGCCGGCACATACCTTCGTGGGCCATTTCATCGGCTCGCCGGGCATGAACTTCCTGCCGGCGCAATGGCGCGACGGCGGCCTGGAGGTGGGCAAGAGCCGCGTCGCCGGGGTGCCGGCGGAGATGGCGGCAAAGCTGGACGGCGCGGGCCCCGTGAAGCTGGGCGTGCGTCCGGAGTACTTGCGCATTACCGAGCCGGGCGCGCCCGGCGCCCTGGCCATGCGCGTGGAGCGGGTGCAGGACGTGGGCACCTACACGCTGCTGGTGGCGGACTTCGAAGGCACGCCGGTGCGCGCCCGGCTGGCCAGCAACATCGTCCCGGCCGCGGCTGGCGGCACGGTCTGGTTGTCGGCGCTGAATCCGCACACCTGCTTTTACCGCGACGAGGAGCTGATCCGATGAAACCCATAGATCACCGGGCCTGGTTCCTGGTCCTGCCCGTGGTGCTGTGCGTGGCGTTCTCGGCCATCCTGCCGCTGATGACCATCGTCAACTATTCGGTGCAGGACATCATCTCGCCCGAGCGCCGCGTCTTCGTCGGCACCGAGTGGTACGCCGCCGTGCTGCAGGATGAAGAACTGCATGGCGCGCTGTTCCGCCAGATCGGCTTTTCGCTGGCCGTGCTGGCCATCGAGATCCCGCTGGGCATCCTGCTGGCACTGTCCATGCCGGCCAGCGGCTGGCGCGCTTCCGCGGTGCTGGTCATCATCGCGCTGTCGCTGCTGATTCCCTGGAACGTGGTGGGCACCATCTGGCAGGTGTTCGGGCGCACCGACATCGGCCTGCTGGGCGCCACGCTGTCCTGGCTGGGCGTGGACTACAACTACACCGGCAACGACGTCGACGCCTGGGTCACGGTGCTGGTCATGGACGTGTGGCACTGGACGCCGCTGGTGGCGCTGCTGTGCTACGCGGGCTTGCGCGCGATACCCGACGCCTACTACCAGGCCGCCCGCATCGACGGCGCGTCGCGCCTGGCGGTGTTCCGCTACATCCAGCTGCCCAAGATGCGGGGCGTGCTCATGATCGCAGTGCTGCTGCGCTTCATGGACAGCTTCATGATCTACACCGAGCCGTTCGTGCTGACGGGCGGCGGGCCGGGCAACGCCACGACCTTCCTGTCGCAGTACCTGACGCAGAAGGCGGTGGGCCAGTTCGACCTGGGGCCGGCGGCCGCGTTCTCCATCATCTATTTCCTCATCATCCTGCTCTTGTGCTTCATCCTCTACAACTGGATGCAACGCGCCGGCACCACCGGCGGCTTTGACGAGGAGCGCTCAAATGCGTGAGAAAAATTCCCGCTGGCGCGGCGTCTTCCTGACCCTGTACCTGGTCTTCGCCATCCTGCCGCTGTATTGGATGCTGAACATGTCGTTCAAGACCAATACCGAAATCGTCAGCACCCTGACGCTGTGGCCGCGCGACTTCACCTTCGAGCACTACCGCACCATCTTCACCGACCCGGCCTGGTACTCGGGCTACATCAACTCGCTGATCTACGTGGTCATCAACACGGTGATCTCGCTGGCCGTGGCGCTGCCGGCCGCCTACGCCTTTTCGCGCTACCGCTTCATTGGCGACAAGCATGTGTTCTTCTGGCTGCTGACCAATCGCATGACGCCGCCCGCGGTGTTCCTGCTGCCGTTCTTCCAGCTCTATAGCTCCTTCGGCCTGATGGACACGCACCTGGCCGTGGCGCTTGCGCACCTGGTGTTCAACGTGCCGCTGGCGGTCTGGATCCTGGAGGGCTTCATGTCCGGCGTGCCGCGAGAGATCGACGAGACCGCCTACGTCGACGGTTATTCCTTCCCGCGCTTTTTTCTGACGATCTTCCTGCCGTTGATCAAATCGGGCGTGGGCGTGGCGGCGTTCTTCTGCTTCATGTTCAGCTGGGTGGAGCTGCTGCTGGCGCGCACGCTGACCTCGGTCAACGCCAAGCCCATCGTCGCCACCATGACCCGTACCGTATCGGCCTCCGGAATGGACTGGGGCGTGCTTGCTGCGGCGGGGGTGCTGACCATCGTGCCGGGCGGCATCGTCATCTGGTTCGTGCGGCATTACATCGCGAAGGGCTTCGCGATGGGCCGGGTGTAGAGGCAAGGAGGGCGCGCTCATGTTCAGCTGGATGGTATGGACCACTCCCGTCGCCGTGTTCTTTTCCTGCATCGTGCTGATGCTGGTAGGCATGACGGTATGGGAACTGAAATCGCCCACGGCCGAGCGCAAGGGCTTCCTGCCCCTGCGCACCACGCGCGGCGACCGCCTCTTCATCGGCCTGATGGCTGCGGCCTGGCTCAACCTGGCGTTCCTGGGGTTCGGCCAGAAGGCAGCGGAATGGTTTTCGCTGGACGAACCGCCATCGGTGTGGATCAGCTTCATCGCGTCCATGCTGCTGCTGGCTTTCGTCATGAGGAAAGGTTGAAGAGGGGCGCCAGACCCCTCGCGTATTCAAGCGGTTGGTAAGGACTATCGGCCAGCGTCTTCCCCGGCCAGCGGTCCGCAGCAAACGATGGGGAAGACTTATCGAGGAGACAGGTCATGAAATTGCGCATGCACGCCATGGCAGCCGCCATCGCCCTGATCGGGACGTCGGCGGCCTGGGCTGGCGAACCGGAAGCGAAGAAGTGGGTCGATTCGGAGTTCCAGCCTTCATCGCTGTCCAAGGACCAGCAAATGGCCGAGATGAAGTGGTTCATCGAGGCCGCCGCCAAGCTCAAGGCTAAGGGAGTGAATGAAATCAGCGTGGTGTCCGAAACCATCACCACGCACGAATACGAGTCCAAGACGCTGGCCAAGGCTTTTTCCGAGATCACCGGCATCAAGGTCAACCACGACCTGATCCAGGAAGGCGACGTGGTCGAGAAGCTTCAGACCTCGATGCAGTCGGGCAAGTCCATCTACGACGGCTGGATCTCCGATTCCGACCTGATCGGCACGCACTACCGCTACGGCGCCATCCTGCCGCTGTCCGACTACATGGCGGGCGCGGGCAAGGAATGGACCAACCCCAACCTGGACCTGAAGGACTTCATCGGCACCAAGTTCACCACCGCTCCGGACGGTAAGCTCTATCAGCTGCCCGACCAGCAGTTCGCCAACGTCTACTGGTTCCGGGCCGACTGGTTCGCGCGCCAGGACCTGAAGGACAAGTTCAAGGCCAAGTATGGCTACGAGCTGGGCGTGCCCACCAACTGGTCCGCCTATGAGGACATCGCCGACTTCTTCTCCAACGACGTCAAGGAACTGGACGGCAAGAAGGTCTATGGCCACATGGACTACGGCAAGAAGGACCCGTCGCTGGGCTGGCGCTTCACCGACGCTTGGCTCTCCATGGCCGGCGCTGCGGACAAGGGCCTGCCCAACGGCATGCCGGTGGACGAGTGGGGCATCCGCGTGGCGGACGACAAGTGCACCCCGGTCGGCGCGTCGGTCGCGCGCGGCGGCGCCACCAACAGTCCGGCTGCGGTCTATGCCCTGACCAAGTACGTGGACTGGATGAAGAAGTACGCGCCCCAGCAGGCCATGGGCATGACCTTCTCGGAATCCGGCCCGGTGCCGGCCCAGGGCCAGATCGCCCAGCAGATCTTCTGGTACACGGCGTTCACCGCCGACATGACCAAGAAGGGCCTGCCGGTGGTCAACGACGACGGCACGCCGAAGTGGCGCATGGCCCCGTCGCCCTACGGCCCGTACTGGAAGGACGGCATGCAGAACGGCTACCAGGACGTGGGCTCGTGGACCTTCTTCAAGTCCACCAACCCCGACAAGATGGCCGCGGCCTGGCTGTATGCGCAGTTCGTCACGTCCAAGTCGGTGTCGCTGAAGAAGTCCATCACCGGCCTGACCTTCATCCGCGACAGCGACATCAACAGCGAGTTCTTCACCAAGAACGCGGCGAACTACGGCGGCCTGATCGAGTTCTACCGCAGCCCGGCGCGCGTGGCGTGGACGCCCACCGGCAACAACGTGCCTGACTATCCCAAGCTGGCGCAGCTGTGGTGGAAGAACGTCGCCACCGCGGTCACGGGCGAAAAGACTCCGCAGGCCGCCATGGACAACCTGGCCAATGAAATGGATCAGGTCATGGCGCGTCTGGAGCGCGCCGGCATGGCGCAGTGCGCGCCCAAGCTCAACCCCAAGAGCGACCCCAGCAAGTGGCTGTCGGACCAGCACGCGCCGTGGAAGAAGCTGGCCAACGAAAAGCCCAAGGGCGAGACGATCGCCTATGAGAAGCTGCTGGATGCGTGGAAGCAGGGCAAGGTGAGGTAAGCCGGCCGAACGCTGCGCACGGCCTGGACCCGGCATCGCGCCGGGTCCTTTTTTTGCCCGTCAGTGTATGACGCGCGCCGCCTTGCGCGCGCGCTTGACTTCATACATGCGGGCATCGGCCAGGCGTACCGCCGCTTCAGCGTCCAGGCCGCGCGGATCCAGCGCCACCACGCCGACGCTGGCGCCTTCGTACGGGACGGTCGCCTCGCCGAGCTGGTAGCGGCCCACGGTGGCGGCGGTGGCGCGCTCTTCCAGGGAGCGGGCGGCTTCTTCGGCATCGCCGCGCGGCGCGTGCACGCCATGGGGGCCGTCCCCCGCTACCAAAGCAGGGCCGGGGCCGATCAGCACGAATTCGTCGCCGCCTATGCGGCCCAGCATGTCAGAGCCGCGCAGGGCCGCGGAGATCCGGCGCGATACCTCCTGCAGGAACACGTCGCCTTGCTGGTGGCCGTAGACGTCGTTGATGCCCTTGAAACCGTCCAGGTCGATCACGCCGACCAGCACGCTGCCGCCTTCGCGGATGGCGCGCGCCTGAAAGCGGTCCAGCGCCTCGTAAAGCGCGCGGCGGTTGGGCAGGCCGGTCAGGGTGTCGGTCAGCGCATATGACATGAGCTGGACGTTGGCCGCGTGCAGCTGCTCCATCAGCATTTCGCGTTCCAGGAAGCGGGCGATCACGCTGGAGAACAGTTTCAGCACCGATTCGGCCTGCGGTTCGATCTGGTGTCGCGTGGCGCTCGCGGCGCACAGGGTGCCGAACAGCACGCCGTCATCGGTGCGCACCGGGGCGCTCAGATAGGTTTGTATGCCCAGTTGCCGGGCCGCGTCGGAATCCGGCCAGCAGCTGGAGACATCGCTGGTGCACATGCGGCCTTCGTCCAGCGCGCGTTTGCACAGGGTGTCGTCCCAGGGCACGGACAGGCCTTCGGGGATTTGCAGTGTGCCGGCGTTGCGCGCGTAGCGGATGCTCTGGAGATCCGCCTTCAGGTCGATGGACGTGAGATAGGTGGATTCCAGCCCGGTCACCGCGCCCAGCATGTCCAGCAGCGGGCGCGTCAGCTGTTCGACCGACTTGGCCTCGGGCAGGGTGGTCGACAGTTCTGCAAGTATTGGATCCAGCACGGCGTCTCCAGGAAGCATGGGCATACGGGTGGGCATATGAACCTGCGGCCCGACGCTCCGTGAGGAGCGCGGGCCGCGCATGTCCGCCATTATGCACGCTGTGCCGCGGGTTGCATGTAACCCGCTCGCGGGACTACGCTGGACGTTCTACACGCGGCGGCCGGGCTCGATGCGTAGCGGCCGCCAGGGAGGCAGGCATGCATCACGCGAGCGAACTGCGCGGCCGGGTGGCCGTGGTGACAGGCGCATCTTCCGGCATAGGCCGGGCCATCGCGATCGGGCTGGCGGCCGCTGGCGCGCAGGTGGTGGTGAATCATCGCGCGGGCGGCGATTCTCAGGGGCGGGCCGCCGCCGTCGCCGAAGCGATCCAGCGGCAGGGCGGTTCGGCCGTCACCGCGGCCGCCGACATCAGCAAGGAGCCCGAGGTGGAGCACCTGTTTGCGCAGGCGCTGCAGCATTACGGGCGCCTGGACATCCTGGTCAACAACGCGGGCATAGAGCATCCCGCGCCGATTGCGGACATGACGCTGGCCGACTGGCAGCGCGTCATCGACGTGAACCTGACGGGGCAGTTCCTGTGCGCGCGCGCCGCTGCGCAGCAGTTCCAGTCACAGCCGGTCGACCCGGCGCGGCAGGGATTGGCGGCGGGCAACATCCTCTTCATCAGTTCCGTGCACGAGGTCATACCCTGGGCCTTCCAGGTGAATTACGCGGCGTCCAAGGGCGGCGTATCGATGCTGATGAAATCCCTGGCGCAGGAGCTGGCGCCGGCCCGGATACGCGTCAATTCGATTGCGCCGGGCGCCATACGCACGGCTATCAACCAGCCGGCCTGGGATACGCCGGAAAGCCTGGCCAGGCTGTTGCAGCTGATTCCCTACGGCCGCATCGGCGAACCCGAAGACGTGGCGCGGGCCGCCGTCTGGCTCGCCAGCGACGCCTCGGATTACGTCACCGGCACGACCTTGTTCGTCGACGGCGGCATGACGCTGTATCCCGAATTCCGGGGCGCGGGCTAGGCCATGTCCAAGCCCCTGGAAGACTATGGCTTGATCGGCAACATGCTGTCGGCTGCGCTGGTGGCGCGCGACGGCTCCATCGACTGGCTGTGCCTGCCGCACTTCGATTCCCCCGCCTGCTTCGCGGCGTTGCTGGGCGATGAACGGCACGGGCGCTGGCGCATTGCGCCGCACGCGCAGCGCTGCACGGTGTCGCGCCGTTATGTGCCGGATACCGCGGTGCTGGAAACGCGCTACGAAACCAGCTCGGGGACGGCGCTGCTGTACGACTTCATGCCTTTGAGCGACGACGACGAGCGCGCCGACGTGGTGCGCATCGTGCGCGGCGAATCCGGACACGTGCAGATGGACATGGAGATGGCGCTGCGCTTCAACTATGGGCAGGCCGTTCCCTGGGTGCGCCGGCGCGACTATGGCCTGAGCGCCATCGCGGGCCCCGACGCGGTCGAACTGCACACGCCGGTGGACCTGGCGGGGCACGAACTCACCACCACGGCGCGCTTCACCGTGCATCCGGGCCGGGTGGTGCCGTTTACGCTGTCCTACCACCGTTCGCACCGCACGCCGCACTTCGTGCCGGATCGCGTGGAAAGCATGGACCGCACCATTTCCTGGTGGCAGGAATGGGCCAAGCGCTGCCGCTGGGAGGGCAGCGAAGAAGGGCGCGAGGCCGTTGTGCGCTCGCTGATTACCTTGAAGCTGCTGACCTTCCAGCCCACCGGCGGCATCATTGCCGCGCCTACCACCTCGCTGCCGGAGGCCCTGGGCGGCAGCCGCAACTGGGACTACCGGCATTGCTGGCTGCGCGATTCGGCGCTGACCCTCTACGCCTTGCTCAATGCCGGCTACCGCGAGGAGGCCGAGGCCTGGCGCCAATGGCTGTTGCGCGCGGTGGCCGGGCATCCCGACCAGTTGCAGATCATGTACGGCATCGCGGGCGAACGCTGGCTGCCCGAACTGGAAATCCCCTGGCTGCCGGGCTATGAGGGCAGCCTGCCGGTGCGCCGGGGCAACGGCGCCGCCGGCCAGAGCCAGCTGGACGTCTATGGCGAACTCATCGAAACCCTGTATGCGGCGCGCGCCGCGGATCTGGCGCCGCTGGCCGAGGCCTGGCGCCTGCAGAACGTGCTGCTGGAGCCATTGAAGCGCCGTTGGCAGGACCTGGACCACGGCATCTGGGAAGTTCGCGGCGAGCGCCGCGCCTTCACCCATTCGCGCCTGATGTGCTGGGTGGCCTTCGACCGCGCGGTGCAATCCTGTGATCGCTTCGGCCTGCGCGGGCCGCGCGATGAATGGCAGCGGCTTGCCGACCGCATCCGGGCGGACATCTGCAAGCACGGCTACAACCAGGCGCGCGGCAGCTTCGTGCAGAGCTATGGATCTGATGAGCTGGATGCCAGCCTGCTGCTCATCCCCCAGGTGGGTTTCCTGCCCGCGGACGATCCGCGGGTGGCGGGGACGGTGCGCGCCATCGAGCGCGAACTGCTGCGCGATGGCTTGCTGCTGCGCTACTCCAATCAGCATGCCAGCGACGGCCTGCCGGGCGACGAAGGCGTGTTCCTGGCCTGCAGCTTCTGGCTGGCCGACGCCTACGTCATGCAGGGGCGCATCGATGACGCCGAACGCCTGTTCGAGCGGCTGCTGGCGCTGCGCAACGACCTGGGCCTGCTGGCCGAGGAATACGACGTAGGCCGGCGCCGCCTGGTGGGCAATTTCCCGCAGGGGTTCTCGCATATCGGGCTGGTCAATACCGCCTACAACCTGAGCCGGGCGAGCGGCCCGGCGCGTCAGCGCAGCGAGCAGGACGCGCCGCGGGAATAGGCCGCGCGGCGGCGTCCAGCGCCTGCCGGCGCGGTGTATTCTGGCGATCTGACGGCCGCCCCAAGTCGGGCGCCGAACCGCAGAACAGAGCAGGCCGCGCATCGGCCGCCACCGCATCCAGGAGAGACAAGCATGCTTTTGACCGACGAACAGCTCAGCGTCCAGGAAATGGCGCGCCGCTTCGCGCAGGAGCGCCTGGCGCCCAACTCGGAACGCTGGGACCGCGACCATCACTATCCCGCCGACGCCATCGCCGAAATGGCGCAACTGGGCTTTTTCGGCATGCTGGTGCCCGAAGCCTGGGACGGCAATGACAGCGGCTATATCTCGTATGCGGTCGCGCTGGAGGAAATCGCGGCCGGCAATGGCGCCTGCTCCACCATCATGAGCGTGCACAATTCGGTGGCCTGCATGCCCATCCTGAAGTTCGGTACCGACGCGCAGAAAGAACAGTTCCTGCGTCCGCTGGCAACGGGCGAGCATATCGGCGCCTTCGCGCTGACCGAGCCGCAGGCGGGGTCGGACGCCAGCAGCCTGCACACCCGGGCGCGCCGCGATGGCGACGACTACATCCTGAATGGCGCCAAGCAGTTCATCACGTCGGGGCGCAGCGGCCAGGTGGTGATCGTATTCGCCGTGACCGACCCGGATGCCGGCAAGCGCGGCATCTCGGCCTTCATCGTGCCTACCGATACCCCGGGCTACAAGGTGTTGCGGGTGGAAGAAAAGCTCGGCCAGCATGCGTCCGACACCTGCCAGATCGCGTTCGAGGACATGCGCATTCCGGCGGCTTACCGGCTGGGCGCGGAGGGCGAAGGCTACAAGATCGCCCTGTCCAACCTGGAGGGCGGGCGCATCGGCATCGCGTCCCAGTCGGTGGGCATGGCGCGCGCGGCCTACGAGTGCGCGCGCGACTACGCGCGCGACCGGCAGGCCTTCGGCAAACCCATCATGGAGCATCAGGCGGTCGCGTTCCGGCTGGCCGACATGGCCACGCAGATCCATGCGGCGCGCCAGATGGTGCTGCATGCGGCAGCCTTGCGCGAGGCCGGCAGGCCGGCGTTGACGGAAGCGTCCATGGCCAAGCTGTTCGCCTCCGAGATGGCCGAGAAGGTCTGCTCCGCCGCCATCCAGACCCTGGGCGGCTACGGCTATCTGAAGGACTTTCCGGTGGAACGCATCTATCGCGACGTGCGCGTCTGCCAGATCTATGAAGGCACCAGCGACATCCAGCGCCTGGTGATCGCCCGGGCCCTGTGAACGAAAGGCTAGGCCGGCAGGCGCCGGCCGCGCCGCGCCCACAGCGTGTAGACGACGATGTTGCCCACGATCAGCAAGGCCGCCAGTACGATCTGCGTGCCGCGGGTGATGCCTTCGGGGTAGATCAGCGCCAGTATGTAGTGTTCGATGAAGCCGCCGCCATAGCCTTGCTGGCCGGCCTGCTGGCGCAGCGAAATCTCCAGCGGCGTCAGCGGGCAGATCCAGCCCATGCCTATCACCAGCGCGCCCCAGGCCAGCGCGGGCAGGTGCAGGTAGGCGATCCAGCGCTTCCACAACGCCAGCAGGCCGCCGAATACGACGAAGGCAACGAAGAGGCCGTGCACGATGAGCACCAGGTCGGCGAGCAGTCGATAGCTCATGGCCGTGTCCGCCTCAGGGCTTGAGGTCCCGCAGCAGCTTGGCCAGTTCAGGCGCGGTCATCAGCGACACGCCTTGCGACTTGGCGTATTGCAGGGCGTTGTCCGAGACCTCGCCCAGCGCAATGTAGATGGCTTCGCGCGCGCCGCGCTTCTCGCGCGCTGCCTGCAGTTCGCGCAAGGGTTCGACGCCGACGCGGGCGGCCTTCCAGCGCTTGGCGCTGACCATGGCGACATGGCCGTCCTTGCTCAGCGCGAAATCGGCGCCGGGCAATTGCAGGCGCTGCACTTCACAGCCGTCGCGGCGAAAGCCCGCTTCGACGGTTTTGGAAAATTCCGCCCAGGACATGCCGGCGGCGGCTTCGGCCACGGCCTGCACCCGCGCGCCCGAGGGCGCGCGCAATTGCTTGTAGGCCGCCATGATGGCGATGACCGCGAACGGTACCGCGGCGAACACGCCCATCGCGGCGTACTCCAGCGGCAGCGCGGCAAAGCCGGCGGCCGACAGCAGCACGGCCACGCCGGCGCTCATCCACCAGGGCGAGCGCAGCAGCACCGCAAAAATGGAGTTCTGGGACATCTTGAGTTTCATGGCGGCTCGCGGTGATGCGTGGTGTGGAGGGCTTCAGGCGTCTGCGTCGCCGGCGTCGGGGCCGCGCACGACGATGCGCACGTCGCCGCAGGTCACGATCTGGCCGGCGCGGATCTTGGCCGTCTTGCGGCTTTCGACCACGCCGCCCACGCTGACGTGGCCTTCGGCCACCAGCATCTTGCCCGCGCCGCCGCTGTCGCACACGCCGGTGGCCTTGAGCAGCTGGTTCACTTCAATATAGGGGCTGCCTTCGGCCAGCGTGAATTCGATGATGGGCATAGCGAGAGTCTGGTAGAGGTGGGGGCGGGGCGCTCAGGCTTGGCCGCCGCCGTTGGCGCCGTCCTGGGCAGGGGCGGGGGGCTCCTGCGCGGCGGGACGGTTGTTGCTGGTTTCGGCGCGAGCCATCCAGGCGATCAGGGACGAACGCATGGCTTCCTCGACCGACATCTGGATGGGCTGGACCCATTCCTGCGGCACGAACACGGTATAGCCGCCGATCATGTAGCCCATCGGCAGGTATACGGCCACGCGCTCGCCCTGGGTGAACCCTTCGGGCAAGCCTTCCATGTTGCGGCGTGTGACCAGGCCGACCAGTTCCAGCTGCTGGCCCGGCACTCGCAGGATCACGACCTGCTGGGCGGTGTTCTTGGAACTGGGCGAAAAATAGTCCGCGAAGCTCTTCAGCGACGAATAGATGCTCTTGACCACCGGCAGGTTGGTGAACGGCATTTCCAGCAGCACCAGCACGCGCTGCACGCGTTCCTTGGACACCAGGTAGCCGATGGCCAGGATGCCGAGGATGCCCAGCGCCAGGCCCATGCCCGGCACATAGAACCCGCCGATGAAGGGGCGCAGGAAGGTCAGCGCCACGGCTTCGGTCCACGCCAGGAAGATATAGAGCAGGTAGATCGTCAGGGCCAGCGGCAGGACGGTGATCAGGCCGCGGAAGAAGTATTTATAGAGGCGAGTCATAGACATAGGCAAATAAATCAGGGTCGGATTACGCGGCAAAGGCACGCGCCGAAGGGCCGCCAGCATAGCAGCCGGCGCGGGCCCGACAGGTAACAATCGGCATGCGATCAGCGGAAGCGGCGCGCGCCTAGCGGTCCACGGGCAGGTACAGGGTCTCCTTGATCTCCTCCATGACCACGTAGCTGCGCGATTCAGCGGACGCGGGCAGGCGCTTGAGGATTTCGCCGAGGAGACGGCGGTATTCGTTCATTTCGGTCAGGCGGGCCTTGACCAGGTAGTCGAAGTCGCCGGACACCAGATGGCATTCCATGACTTCGGGCACGTACAGCAGCTCTTTCTTGACCTTGTCGAACACGTCGCCGGATTTGGCCGACAGCTTGATCTCCAGGAAGACGAGCAGGTTCTTGCCCAGCGCCGCCGGATTGACGCGCGCATGGTAACCCGTGATGACGCCTTCGCGCTCCATGCGCTTGACGCGGTCGGAGCAGGGGGTGGCGGACAGGCTGATCCGGTCGGCCAGTTCGGTCACGGAAATGCGGCCTTCCCGCTGCAGGATATCCAGGATTTTCAGGTCGATACGGTCTAGCTCGCGCATTTCACTTTTGGCGATCGAAAAACAGGAGGCGGCCGGGAAAAAGCACTGGCAAAGCAAAATCTTCAGTGCTTTTCACTGCTGAGAGGCCCATAGACTACCGAAATTCCTGAACAAAACCAATCACCGGAAAGAATCATGCACGTCATCGTCCTCGGCAGCGGCGTCATCGGCACCACCACCGCCTACTATCTGGCCCGCCAAGGCGCCAAAGTCACGGTGCTGGACCGCCAGCCTTCGGCGGCGCAAGAGACCAGCTACGCCAACGCCGGACAGGTTTCGCCGGGCTATTCCACGCCGTGGGCCGCGCCCGGCATTCCGCTGAAGGCCATCAAGTGGCTGTTCCAGAAACACGCTCCGCTGGCCATACGCCTGGACGGCAGCCTGTTCCAGCTGAAATGGATGGCGTCCATGCTGGCCAACTGTTCGGCCGAACGGTACTCGGTGAACAAGGAGCGCATGCTGCGCCTGTCCGAGTACAGCCGCGATTGCCTGCGCGAACTGCGCCAGTCCACCGGCATCCACTACGAAGAACGCACCCGCGGCACCTTGCAGCTGTTCCGCACCGAGGCCCAGCTGGAAGCCGCGCGCCGCGACATCGCGGTGCTGGAAGAAGTGGGCGTACCCTACGAACTGCTGGACCGCAACCGCCTGGTGACGGCCGAGCCCGCCCTGGCGCGCTCGCTGCACAAGCTGAGCGGCGGCCTGCGCCTGCCCAACGACGAAACCGGCGACTGCCAACTGTTCACGACGCGTCTGGCCGAAATGGCCAAGGGCCTGGGCGTGGAATTCCGTTACGGCCAGACGGTGTCGGGCCTGAACACGGCCGGCGGCCAGATCACCGGCGTGCGCGTGGGCAATGAAGTCCTGACCGCCGATCGCTATGTCGCCGCCTTCGGCAGCTACACGCGCGACTTCCTCAAGCCGCTGGATCTGGACCTGCCGGTGTATCCGCTCAAGGGCTACTCGCTGACCATCCCCATGGCGGACGAATCGGCCGCGCCGGTTTCGACCATCCTGGACGAAACCTACAAGATCGCCGTCACGCGTTTCGACCAGCGCATCCGCGTGGGCGGCATGGCCGAGATCGCGGGCTTCGACCTGCGCCTGAAGGAGGCCCGCCGCAAGACGCTGGAACTGGTCGTCAACGACCTGTTCCCGGGCAGCGGCCACGTGGCCCAGGCCGAGTTCTGGACCGGCCTGCGTCCCATGACGCCGGACGGCACGCCGGTGGTCGGCGCGACCCGCTACGGCAACCTGTACCTGAACACCGGCCACGGCACGCTGGGCTGGACCATGGCCTGCGGCTCGGGCAAGCTGGTGGCCGACCTGGTCATGGGCCAGCGTCCCGCCATCCGCACCGACGGCCTGGGCCTGTCGCGCTATGACCGCAAGGCGGCGTCCAGCCAGTCGCTGGTGCTGGACGGCAAGAGCGCCTGATTCCGCTTGCGGCAAGCCGGCGGCGATTCTTCCGGATATCGCCGCCGGGACTGCGCATGGGCCATCTACAATGGCCCGCATGATCCATTTCCTGCACACCGCCGACTGGCAGATCGGCCGACAATACGGCCAGTTTGAAACCGACGATGCCGCCATGCTGGCCGAGGCCCGCTTCGACGTCGTCGCCCGCATCGCTGCGCTGGCCGCGGAGCGCGGCGTGGACGCCGTGCTGGTGGCGGGCGATGTGTTCGACACGCAGGGCGTGTCGGACCGCACGATACGCCGCCTGTTCGCGGCCATGGCCGCTTACACCGGCCCCTGGGTCATGATCGCCGGCAACCACGACGCCGCGCTGGCCGACAGCGTCTGGAGCCGGGCGATGCAGTTGGGCTGCATCCCTTCCAACGTGCATGTTCCGCTGCGCACCGGCGTGGTCGATCTGGCGGCGATCAATCTCGCCGTGCTGGCCGCGCCCCTGACGCAACGCCATACCTACGACGACGTGACCCAGGCCTTCGACGCGCTGGAAACCGAAGCCGGCCGCATCCGCGTGGGCCTGGCGCACGGCAGCGTGGCGGGCCGCCTGCCGGACACCATCGATGCCACCAATCCCATCGCCCCGGACCGCGCGGTTCGCGCGCGGCTGGACTATCTGGCGCTGGGCGACTGGCACGGCTGTCTGTCCATCGACGAGCGCACCTGGTACGCCGGCACGCCGGAGCAGGACCGCTTCCGCGGCAACGAACCGGGGTACGCGCTGCATGTGCGCATCGAGGCGCCGGGCGCCACGCCCGCCGTCGAGCGGCTGGCTACGGGCAAGTACCGCTGGTCGGCCTGGTCGGAAACGCTGAGCCTGCCCTCGGACGCGCAGGCGCTGGCCGCGCGCATGGCCGAGCTGCGCGCCGAGGATGTGCTGCGGCTGGACCTGCAAGGGCACGTCAACATGGAAACCTGGGAAGCGCTGCAACGCGCCGTGGACCAGGCCGCGGCGCAGGTGCGTGCGCTGCTGCCGGACCTGTCCGGCCTCATGCTGGAACCGGACGAAGCCGACCTGGCCGAACTGCGCGCCAGCGGCTACGTGGGCGAAGTTGCGGCGCAATTGCAGGCATTGCAGGCCGACCCGGAACAATCTGCGGTTGCGGGCGAGGCATTGCGGCTGCTGCTGCGGTTCCAGCGCGAAAGCGCCGCGCCGGGAGCCGCCAAATGAAGCTCTCGCGCATCGCCCTGGAAGAATTCCGCAAGTTCCGCCAGCCCATGGCGCTGGAAGGGCTGCAGGACGGCCTGAACCTGTTCGTGGGCCCGAACGAAGCCGGCAAGAGCACCGTGGCCGCGGCCATCCGTTCCGCCTTTCTTGAACGCTACAGCACCAGCAAGGTCGCTGACCTGGCGCCGCACGGCGAGTCCGGCGCGCGACCCAGCGTGGAACTGGAATTCACGCATGCCGGACACAGCTATGTGCTGAAGAAGCAATTCCTGTCGCGCGCCCGCTGCGAACTGTTGATCGATGGCGGCGCGCAACGGCTGGACGGCGAAGAGGCCGAGAACGCGCTGGCCGCATTGCTGGGCTTTGAACTGCCGGGACGCGGCCAGAGCAAGCCGGACCTGGCGGGCATACCGGGCCTGTTGTGGATCCAGCAGGGCGACGGCCAGAATCTGCAGGAAGCGGCCGGCCATGCGGGCGCGCATCTGCGTGAGGCCTTGACGCAGCTGTCCGGCGAGCTGGCTTCGGGCGATGGCGACCGCCTGTACGAGCGCGTGGCCGCCGAACGCGGCGCGCTGCTGGACGCACGCAATGGCCGCCCCAAGGGCGTCTACAAGGAAGCCGAAGATGCGCTGACGCGCGCCGCGGCCGAACGCGACGAGTGCGCGCAGGC
Organism: Achromobacter aegrifaciens; assembly: GCF_902859965.1. NCBI lineage: Bacteria > Pseudomonadati > Pseudomonadota > Betaproteobacteria > Burkholderiales > Alcaligenaceae > Achromobacter > Achromobacter aegrifaciens. The sequence goes on along the minus strand of NZ_CADIKO010000002.1, from coordinate 935,172 downwards.
CATGGCGCAGCTGAACGCCGACGTGGACCGCCTGGCCGAATTGCGCCGCGACCACGAGCGCGCCCAGGCCGGCGAGCCCTGGAAGGACTTCGAAGCCAAGGCGGCCGAGGCGCGTGCGCGCCTGGCGGCCCTGGCCAAGGAGCGCGAAGCCTTCGAAGGGCTGCGCCGCGAACAGGCGCAAGCCGCGCAAACGCTGGCGCTGTTGCAGGACCAGGTCCGGCGCGACCAGCAGGACGAGGCCGAACTCCAGTCGCTGGCCAGCGAGGCCCGCGCCGCGCGCGCCCGGGTCGAAGCCGCGCGCGAACCGCTGGCGCGCGCCCAACAGCAGCGCCAGGCGCATGCGGCCGCGGTGGACGCGGCGCGCCAGCGCGTTACTTCGGTGCAGGCCGTGGCCGACCGGCGCGACCTGGAGCATCAACTGCTCCAGTTGGGCGTGGAGATCGAACGCCTGGACGGCGCATTGAAGGAAGTCACCGCATTGATCGAGCAGGGCTCCGCGCTCAAGGCCGAGACCATGCGGATCGAAATCGCCGACGCCGACATCGAAGCCCTGCGCAAGAGCGAACGCGAACTGGCCAACCTGCAATTGCAGCAGCAGGCCAGCGCCACGCGCCTGTCCTATCAGCTGGAAGCGGGCGGCCGGGCGGTGCTGGACGGCCGGATGCTGAGCGGCGCGGACGAGGTCCTGTTGACGGCGGCCGCCGAACTGGAACTGCCGGGCGTGGGGCGCTTGCGCATCGAGCCGGGCGGCAAGGACTTGCCCGCGCTCAAGCGCGAAATCGACGCGGCTCGGGCGGCCAGCGCGGCCTTGCTGCAGCGCCTGGACGTCGAGAGCCTGGCGCAGGCCGAGCAACGCTACGCCCGCCATGGCGCCTTGCTGCGCGAGCTGGACGGCATGCGCAAGACGCTGGGCATCCATGCGCCCAAGGGCGTGGACGTTCTGCGTGGCCAGCGCGACGACGCGTTGGCGCGTCGCGTGCAATTGCAGGAACGTTTGGACAAGCTGCCAGCTGCGCCGCAGGCGGACGGCGGCGGCGATCTGCCCGGGGCGCTCCAGGCCCTGCGGGAGGCCGAGGCGGTTTCGGCGCAGGCCGAGACCGCGCTGGCCGCCGCACAGCGCACCATGGACACCGACGGCGCGCGCGCCCAATTGCTGGAAAACCAGACGGCGGCGCGCAGCGCCGAGCTCCAATCGCCCGAGCGCGCGACGCAGCGGCAGGCCCGCGCAGGCAGGCTCGCCGAGGTCCGCAGCAGCCACGACGAACTGGAGCGCCGCGTGCGCGAGGCGCAGGCGGCATTGGCTGGCCACCGTCCCGAGCTGGTCGAACAGGATGTGCAGCGCTACGAGAAGTCCGCCGCGATCGAGCGCGAGGCGCAGCACAAGCGCCACGGCGAAATCCTGCAGTTGCAAGGCAAGCTGGACCAGGCGGGCGCCCAAGGGCTGGGCGAACGCCTGTCTGAAGCAGAGGCCGCCTGCGAACGCCTGGAACGGCGGCGCGACGACTTCGCCCGCCGCGCCGCTGCGCTGGAACTCCTGCAAAAGCTGCTGGCAGACAAGCGCGCGGCGGCGACGCAACGCCTGCAAGCGCCGCTGGCGCGCCGGCTGAACCACTACCTGGCACTGCTGTTTCCGGAAGCCGACCTGCGACTGGACGATGCCTTGCTGCCCGCCGCGCTGCGCCGCGCGGGCGGCGAGGACCAGCTGTCCGCGCTCAGCTTCGGCACGCGCGAACAACTGGGCATCCTGGCCCGCTTCGCCTACGCCGATCTGCTGCGCGAAGCAGGGCGGCCGACGCTGCTGCTGCTCGACGACGCGCTGGTCCACACGGACGACGCGCGGCGCGACTTCATGAAGCGCGCGCTGTTCGACGCGGCCACGCGGCATCAGATCCTCATGTTCACCTGCCATGGCGAAGCGTGGCGCGACATGGGCGTGGAGCAGCGGCGCATCGCTTGACCGCGCCGCGCGCAGCCGGTAGGCTACGCCCCATGCCTGACCACACGCTCCTCGCCGATTCCGCATCCGCTGCCCGCGCAGCGGATACGCGTGCGCGTGTGCTGTCCCGGCGCTCCGCAGTTTCCCCCGGTTTTTCTCCTGTCGTGTCCACGGTGGTATCGCCGCCGGTCGCGCCGCCTTGCGGCGTGGTCTCGGGTGCTTACCCGCCTAGCGCGGTCGTCGTCGGCTGACGCCGTCCGCAACGCGACTCCAGCCTTTTTTCAAAAAGCTTCGTCAGACGTCCTGATGCATATTGCATCCGTCTAGCGCATGCTTATGCCCGCTTGCGCGGGCGGGGCTGGAGCCTGTTCATACCCCGACAGGTAGAAACCTCATGTCTTTCGATAGATCTGCGTGGACCTCCTATGGCTCCACTTCCTTGTTCGTGCTGCTGTGGAGCGGCGGCGCGATTTTCGCCAAGTGGGGGCTGTCCCACGCCTCCGCCTTCGGCTTCCTGCTGTTGCGCTTCATCCTGGCGCTGGCCGCGCTGATGCTGTTGTGCGCGTGGCGGCGGCGCTGGCTGCCAGAGCCTGGCACGCGTCTGACGGTCGCGGCCACTGGCCTGCTGCTCATCGGCGGCTACTCCATCTGCTACCTGCTGGCGCTGGACCACGGCATCACGCCGGGTGTGCTGGCCACGCTGCTGGGCGCGCAGCCCATTCTGACGTTGGCGGTGATGGAAAGGCGTTACTCATTGCCGCGCGTGGCGGGCCTCGGCCTTGCCTTGTGCGGGCTGGTGATGGTGGTCTACCAGAGCATAGGCATGGCGCGTTTTTCCGCGGCCGGCATGGCCTACGCGCTGGCCGCGCTGCTTTGCATGACCAGCGGCGCGATGCTGCAGAAACGCGTGCGCCAGGCGCCCATGGATGTCATGCCGTTGCAGTACTTCGTCAGTCTGGCGTTGTGCCTGCTGTTCGTGCCATTCCAACCGATCCGCGTGGAGTGGGTGATCGGTTTCATCCTGCCGCTGATCTGGATGGGCCTGGTGATCTCGGTGGGCGCGACCCTGCTGTTCTACCGCATGATCCAGGCTGGCAACCTGGTCAATGTCACCAGCCTGTTCTATCTGGTCCCGGCCGGCACGGCGGCCCTGGATTACCTCATCCTGGGCAACCGGTTGTCGGCGTTGAGTCTGGGCGGGATGGCGGCGATCCTGCTGGGCCTGATGCTGGTGTTGCGCAGTCCGGCGCCAGCGGCGAAAGCGGTGCAGAGCTGACCATTGCCTGTTGAGGCATGACCCCGCGAGCGGATTTGAGTGCGCCCGCGGGGCAACTCATTGAGTCGCGGGTTTTCCCCAGGTATCGAAGAAAAATACCAAGTAGTATGTTCTCATCCAGCCAATTAAATACTCGTTAGTATGTTGCTGGAGACAACGATGTCCGTGATCTGGAATCCCCCGCTCGACCCGCAGGCAAGCGCCTGGCGCGACAAGGCCGCCGACCTGACCGCGCGGGCGTTCGCGCCGGCGGCCGCCGCCATAGACCGGGAACAACGCTATCCCGTGGAGCACCTGGCGCCGTTGCGGGAAAGCGGGATCTCGGGACTCTTCATTCCGGCCGAGTACGGTGGCGCGGGCGCATCGCTGACCTCGCTGGTGGCTGTGGTGGAAACCGTGGCCCAGGGCTGCGCCTCCACGGCCGCCATCCTGGCGGCGCTGTCGCTGGGCGCGTTTCCGGTCATCCTGGGAGGTACCGCCGAACAGAAGATGGTGCTGCTGGGCGGCCTGGCGCGCGACGGCCACGCGGTCAACTTCGCCCTGAGCGAGCGCGGCGCCGGTTCGGATGCGGCGGCCCTGTTGACCACGGCCGTGCCCGAGGGCGACGGGTGGCGCATCCGGGGCGAAAAATGCTGGCTGGGCAACGGCGGGCATTCGCGCCATTTCATCGTGTTCGCCCGCACGGGCGAGCCGGGCGCGCGCAACAACATCAGCGCATTCGTGGTCGACCGCGACGCAAGCGGCGTGGTGGTGGACCACTACGAAGACAAGATGGGCATACGCGGCACCACCACCACGAACCTGAAACTGGACACCTGGGTCGGCGCTGAAAGCGTGGTCGGGACGCTGGGAGAAGGGCTGAAGCTCGCCTTGGCGACTTTGAGCATCGGCCGCGTGGTGGTGGCGGCCCAGGCCAACGGTATCGCCTTGTGCAGCTATGCCGAGGCGCGAGACTTCGCGGTGCAGCGCCAGACCTTCGGGCGCAGCATCATCGACCACCAGGGCGTGGGCTTCAAGCTGGCCGACGCCGCCACCGCGCTGTCGTCCTCGCGGATGATGACCTACGAAGCCGCGCGCGCCTACGACGCCGGGCAGGACATCGGCACGCTGGGCGCGATGGCCAAGCTGCTGGCCAGCGAAACCTCGCACAGCGTGGTGGACGACGCGATGCAGATTCTCGCCGGACGCGGCTATGTGAAGCCCAGCGCGGTGGAACGCTGCTACCGGGACCAGCGCATCACCGAAATCTACGAAGGCACCTCCGAAATCCAGCGCGTGGTCCTGGCCCGCGCCATCAAGAAAAGCGCAGGCGCTGCGGCGCAGCGCGGGGAGTTCGCATGAAAGCCAAGACTGCCATTCCTTATGACGAGATGCCCCTGCGGCAAGTGGAGCTGCTGGACGCGGCCGCGCATGCCTTCACCGAAATGGGATTCGCGGCGACCACGATCGATTCGGTCGCCGACCTGATAGGCGTCACGAAAGGGAGCGTCTATTACTACTACCGCAGCAAGACCGACCTGTTCTTCGCCGTGCACCGGCGCGCCATGCAGTTGAACCTGGACACGGTGACGCCGCTGGCGGAGGACGCGGGCGCGTCGCCGCCTCAGCGGCTCTGGAACATGGCCCACGCCCACACGCATCTGATGATGGCGCACCTGCCGTACCAGCGCGTCACCGTGCAGGGCGTCGAACTGCACCTGGCCGGACGCACCACGGCGAACCAGCGTGCCGAGCTGGAAGAACTGGTGCGGCAGCGCGACCGCTACGAGTCGCTGTTCCGCAGCGTGGTCGAGGCGGGCATGGCGACCGGAGACTTCCGGCGCGGTCCGCCGGCCTTGCAGGTCAAGCCGCTATTGGGCGCCTTGAACTGGACCACCATGTGGTATCGCCCCAGGGCCGGCGAATCCGAAGCGGATCGCGAAGCCATCGCGCGCGACATCGCGGATTTCGCTGTCGCGTCCATGCAATCCCTGCTGCCCGGTTCCGTGGCGGTCCCCACTGGAGTGAATGGCCATGCATGACATGCAATCCGAGGAACGCGGCTGGCGCGCGGTTTCCGAGTGGTATCACGCATTCTTCACCGGCATCGTCCTGTCGGCCGTGACGCGCCGCGGCACGGCGCGCGCGGCCGAACTGGTCTACGAGATCTTCTGCCGCCAGCGCAACGAGCGCTTCCTGCCGGGCCTGAAGAAGCTGGGCATCGCGCATCTGCCGCCCGCGGTGGCGGCGGCGCAGTACCACTACCTCTCCAACCATATCGGCGGCGTGGCGGTGCAGTACATGTACGAGTCCGACCGCAAGGCCTGGATACGCTATTCCGCGCCGCGCTGGATCTGGTCGGGCACCGCGCTGTGCGCGATACCGTCGGAGGTGTCGCGCGCCATGCTGGCGGGCTGGCATGCGCAGAACGGCGTGTCGCTCAACAATCCACGGCTGGGTTTCGTATGCACCAAGCAGGCTGTCGACGGCCAGTCTGGGCTGGAGGGCTACTACTACGAGTACGACCGCGACCTGCAGCCGCATGAACGCCTGCGCTTCAGCCGCAATGAGGACGCGCCCGATTTCGACGCCGCTGCCGCACCGACGCTGCCCACCGTGGATTGGCCCGCGACGCGCCTGGCCAAGGCCAGCCGCAACTACGCCATGGAGTACGTGCGCAGCGCCTTGCCCGTAGCGGTGAACCTGTGGGGGCCGGAGGACGCGGCCGCGCTGCTGCACCTGACTGGAAGAATGATAGGCATGCAGTTCTATCACGAGACGGCGCGGGCGCTGGGCGTGGGGCAGGATAGTTCCGCGCTGCAGTTCGGGCGCTTCATGGTGGCGCTGGCGCAAGCACAGGGCGACACGTGCGAGTTGAGCGAAACGGCGGAAGGCGTGCGCGTGACGCAACACGGCTGGAACCTGATGGACGCTGTGGCCGATGCGCACCCCTGCGTGGCGCAAGCCTGGAACGGCCTGCTGGAAGGCGCGCTGGATGCGCACAATCACCGGCTTGCGCTGCGCATGAACACGCAGGCGGGCGCGCAGGACAGGGAATTCAGCTGGCTGATCGCCGGCGCTTCGGCCTGAGCCTGAAATCGAAGGAGACAGACTATGCATAGCAGCGATCCCGGCGGCGCGCTCTCCGGCCTGCGCGTCATCGACGCGTCACGCGTCCTGGCAGGGCCATTCTGCGGCCAGATGCTGGGCGACCATGGCGCCGACGTAATCAAGATCGAATCGCCGGAAGGCGATGAATGCCGCGGTTTCGGTCCCCCGTTCGTGGACGGCAGTTCGGCCTATTTCCGCGCCGTGAACCGCAACAAGCGCAGCATGGTGCTGGACCTGAACAGCGAAGCCGGCCGCGAGACGTTCTGGCAATTGCTGGAAACGGCCGACGTGCTGATCGAGAACTTCAAGGCCAGCACGCTGCGCGCTTGGGGCGTGGCCGAACCGTCCGCCATCACCGAGCGCTTTCCGCGACTGGTCCATTGCCGCATCACGGGCTTCGGCGACGATGGCCCGCTGGGCGAATTGCCCGGCTACGACGCCGCGGTGCAATCCATGGCCGGCCTGCTCAGCATCAACGGCGAGGAGGGTGGCGAACCCTTGCGGCTGGGCGTGCCGGTGGTTGACCTCACCACCGGCATGAACGCCGCGATCGCCGTGCTGCTGGCCCTGCAGGCCCGGCACCGCACGGGGCGCGGCCAGATGGCGGACGTGTGCCTCTACGATTCCGCCGTGTCGGTGGCGCATCCGTTCCTGGCCAATTACCTGGCGTCGGGCAATACGCCGCGCCCCAGCGGCAACGGGCATCCCAACATCGTGCCCTACAACGTCTACCAGACCCGGACCTGCCCCTTGTTCATCGCGGTCGCCAACGATCGCCTCTTCACCAAGCTGTGCACGCAACTGGGCATTGCCGACATGGCGCAGGACGAACGCTACAAGTCCAACGGGCAAAGAGTGGTCAACCGCGAAGCCGTGGATGCGGCGCTGGCCCAGGCGTTCGCGCAGGTCGATGGCGAGGCGTTCGGCAAGCAGTTGCTGGCGCAGAACGTGCCGGCCGCGCCGATCCTGGACATGGCATCGGTGGCCGCAGCCGCCCATACCGAGCATCGCCAGATGGTGGTCCGGCGCGACGACTACCACGGCCCGGGCATACCGATAAAACTGTCCGGCACGCCGGCGGCCATACGCCGGGGCCCGCCGCGCTTGGGCGAAATGAATGCCGCAACACCGCCGTCAGAGCGGTAAGGCGAACCAGGCAGTACCCATAAAACCAGGAGACTAGACCATGAAAACGATTCGATTCGCGCTGTTGGCATGCGCGCTGCTGAACCTGTCCGCGCAAGGCGCGGCGCAGGCCGAGACCTATCCGGGCGACAAGCCCATCAAGATCGTCGCGGCTTTTTCGCCAGGAAGCGCTACCGATACCAGCGCCCGCATCATCGCGGAAGAACTGCGTAAGGACCTGAACGCCAACGTGATCGTCGAGAACAAGCCCGGCGCCCAAGGCCTGATAGGCACCGAGTATGCGGTGCGTTCGCCGGGCGACGGCTACACGCTGACGATCTCCAGCAGTTCGCTGAACTCCATCAATCCGGGGCTGTTCAAGAAGCTTCCCTACGATGCGCAGAAGGACTTCAGCCACGTGTCGCGCCTGACCACCATGCCCATGCTGCTGCTGGTGCGCGCGGACGGTCCGTACAAGGACTTGGCCACGTTCGTGAAGAAGGCGGCCTCGGGTTCCTTGAACTACGGCTACGGCTCGCCGGGCGGGCAGGTCGGCGCGGCGGCGTTCAACCGCATTGCCGGCGTGCGCGCGGAAGGCGTGCCGTACAAGAGCCAGCCTCCGGCGCTGACGGACCTGGCAGGCGGGCAGGTCGATTACGTGATGGCGGACCTGTCGGTCGCCACGCCGCTGCTGCGCGGCGGCAAGCTGCGGGCGCTTGCCATCAGCACCGAGCGCCGCTTGCCGGACCTGCCGGATGTGCCAACCTTTGCCGAAACGGAATATAAGGACTTCGACCTGGTGGTATGGGTAGGCCTGGCCGGTCCCGCCGGCATCCCCCAGCCTATCCTGGAGCGCTTGAACAAGGCGGTGAACGACGCGCTGGCGCGTCCCGAGGTGCAGCAGAAGTTCGCCGCCCTGGGCATGACGGCCGCGCCGAACACGCAGGCGCAACAGCAGGCTTTCGTGGAGGCGCAACTGGGCACCTGGGGCCGCCGCATGCAGGAAGCGAACATCAAGCCGGAGTAGGCGGCTTTGCGCCCCGGCTGCGCCGGGGCTGCGGTTATGCGTAGGCGGCGCTGTCCTGGCCGTCCCAGTGCCCGCTGACCAATTGCTCGGGCCGGCTCTGCGCCACCACCCGCGCGCAGGCGGCCCAGGCGTCCAGGCGGACGCTCAGGCCGGCGTAGATGCCGTGGCCCGCGCCGGCCTCGATCACGCCTTCGGCCTGCACGCCTTCGCCTGCCCGGATCGCGCCTTCGGCGCGGATGTCCTCGCCGGCGATCAGGCCCCAGCCGGAAGCGAGGTGCTCGCCGCACTGGATGGAGCCCCCGGCCTGGATGCCGCAGGCGGCGTCGATTTCCTTTTCGGCGCGCACGTCGCCGCCGGCCTTGATGCCCTGGCCGCATTTGATGGCGCCTTGCGTCTGGATGTCCTGCCCGGCATGCAGGTGGCCGGTCACGGCCAGGTCCTGGCCGGCGCAGATGTCCCACTTGGCGCGCACATTGCCGCCGCAGTCCAGGCGTGTGGCGGTTTCGATGCCCCAATCGGCGCTGATGTCACCGCCTGCGCGCAGGTTGCCGCCGCTGGCGATGTTGGCGTTGGCGGTGATGTTCTCGCCCGCCTGGATGGTTTCGCCGGCGCGGATGCCGCCGCCCGTGACGATGCTGCGCCCGGCGCGCACCACGCTGTCCACATTGATGCCCATGCGCACTTCCAGCGTGCCGGCGAACACGATGGCATTGGCGTCGACCGAATCCAGCCGCAGCACCGCGTCGGTGGGGCCGAACTGGTCCAGCAGCCAGCAGGCGTCGCTGACGCGGCCGTCAGCGACCAAGGCGTCAAGCACGGCCTGGTAGTCTCCCTGGCCGTTGTGGTCGCGGATGAACCATTTGTAGCCGCCCGCGCAGGGGTTCTTGGCTTTGACGAAGTTCTTGGTGAGTTGCATGGCGCTTGAATAGGTCGGTGCGTGGCCTGGCCGCAAGCCTGCGTTGGCGTTGCGGATCGAGGGACGAGACGCGGATCCCGGCCACGCGGCAGGGCGTCCGCCGGCCGGCAGCAAGGCTGCCGGATGCGCGAATGTGCGCAGGCAGCCGGCGGCGGGCCGGTGCAGGAATCAGAAAGGGGAAAAGCGGGCGATTAGCCGGGCTTGGAGCGCGCGTAGGCGGAGCGCGCGGCGACTTCCTGCGAGCTCAACAGGGTCGAGCGCAGGGCGCAAAGCGCGCAGGCGGCGCAGGGAGGGGGAGAAAGATGGGATCGCACGGTCGCACATGCTACCACCGGGGCGATTGCAGTCAAGCGCAGCCCTTGGAACGTTGGGGGCGCAAGGCGGGCGCGAAAAAAAACCGGCCTGGGAAACAGGCCGGCCTTGGGGCGGCGCCGGACCGGGCCGGCGCGCTGTCCGCTGACGATCAGTTGGTCGACTGGATGTTGCGTTCCTTGGCGATGCGTTGGCGCAGTTCCAGCTCGCGCTTGATCTGGGCGGCGTATTCGGCGGGCGTGTTGCCGTCCACCAGCGAGCCGCCGTCGGCCAGGCGCTGCACGATCTTCGGATCCTTGAGCGCCTTGACGGTGGCGTCATGGATGCGGTCGACCACCGCCTGCGGGGTGCCGGCGGGCGCTACCAGGCCGTACCAGGCCATGTTGTCCATTTCCGGCAGGCCGCCTTCGGAGAAGGTCGGCACGTCCGGCAGCGCGGGCAGGCGCTTGGGCGCGGCCACGGCCAGGGCGCGCAGCTTGCCGGCCTGGATGTGGGGCATGGACGAGGGCAGGTTGTCGAACTGGGCGTTGACCTGGCCGGCGATCACGTCATTGAGGGCCGGACCCGAACCGCGGTACGGCACGTGCACCATGTCGGTCTTGGTCAGCGACTTGAAGAGCTCGCCGTCCAGGTGGCCGATGCCGCCCGCGCCCGAGGACGCGTAGGCGTACTTGCCGGGGTTGGCCTTCAGCAGGGCAATGAACTCGGCCAGGGTCTTGGCCGGCACGGCAGGGTTCACCGTCAGCACGTTGGGAACGTTCACCATATTGGTGATGGGGACGAAGTCCTTCAACGGGTTGTACGGGTTCTTGGGGTTGGTGGCCGGGTTGGTGGCCATGGTGCTGACGGTGGCCACGCCCAGGGTGTAGCCGTCGGGCGTGGACCGCGCCACGGCATCGGCGCCGATCGAGCCGCCGCCGCCGCCTCGGTTCTCGACCACCACGGCCTGGCCGAGCTCGCGGGTCAGGCCTTCGGCGACGATGCGCGCGACGATGTCGGTGGTGCCGCCCGCGGCGAACGGGACGATCAGGCGGATGGGTTTGTTGGGGTAGGGGTCGGCTGCCTGCGCGGCGGTGGTGAGGCAGAGGCCGGCGATGGCGGCGGCCAGGACGGCCTTGGCTTGGGACAGCATGGTCAAGAGTCTTCTCCAGATTATTTGAATTTCCGACCCGGCCGGCTTCTTGGGCCGGCGTCGGTGAAGCCTGCCGCGCCCGGATGCTGGCGCGGTGGATGCTTCGTGGGCGCCATTCCACACAGTAAATATCCGTCGGTCAACCCGGATAGACCCTGGCTTGTCCAGGGTTATTTTTTTACGGCGCCGTTGCCCGGAGAAGACGGCAATAGACGAAAAAATCCAATGCTGACAAAGACATGAACAGCTTCCGGAATATTTCAATTGCGCAAGGATTGCGCATCGATCTTGCTGTCATCCGCATCGTAAACACATAAATCTCTGCATAACTTACAAGAATCTGATATTTTTCGTATGAGATTCTTGGCCGGTCTTGCAAGAAAGCTATTGCGTTTGTTTCTGTCTGCGCCGTTCAATGGCGTTGGTTGATGCCCCCCGCGGGGCAACGTGTAGTGCAGCGACGCACCGGGCCAGGGTTCCGTCCGTTTTTCAATCCCCGGTCTGTTCGTCTTTCGCTGCCTTGCGCTGGCGGGAGGGGGCCCGGACACTCTCGGAACGCCATGTCGCTGATCCTGATCCTCGCTCTGCCGTTTGCCGGCAGCCTGTGCGCCGCGCTTCTGCCATCCAACGCCCGCAATGCCGAGGCCTGGCTGGCGGGCCTCATCGCACTGGTCTGTGTGGTGCTGGTCATCAGCCTCTATCCCGAGGTCGCCAACGGCGGCGTGGTCCGCTTCGACATGCCCTGGGCGCCCGCCCTGGGCCTGCAGTTCACCCTGCGCATGGACGGCTACGCCTGGCTGTTCGCGCTGATCGTCTCCGGCATGGGGGCGCTGGTGGTGCTGTATGCGCGCTACTACATGTCGCCGGAAGATCCGGTGCCGCGCTTTTTCTCCTTCTTCCAGGCCTTCATGGCCGCCATGTTGGGCGTGGTGCTGTCGGGCAACCTGATCCAGCTGGTCATGTTCTGGGAAATGACCAGCCTGGCGTCCTTCATGCTGATCGCCTACTGGCATCACCGCCTGGACGCCCGCCGCGGCGCGCGCATGGCGCTGACGGTCACGGGCGGCGGCGGGCTGTGCCTCTTGGCCGGCGTCCTCATCCTGGGCCATATCGTCGGCAGCTATGACCTGGACCGCGTGCTGGCCGCGGGCGATCTGGTGCGGGCCGACCCCTGGTATCCGGCCGTCCTGATCCTGGTGGCGCTGGGCGCGCTGACCAAGAGCGCGCAGTTCCCGTTCCATTTCTGGCTGCCCAACGCCATGGCGGCGCCCACGCCGGTATCCGCCTACCTGCATTCGGCCACCATGGTGAAGGCCGGGGTGTTCCTGCTGGCGCGCTTCTGGCCGGTGCTGTCGGGCACCGACGAATGGTTCTGGATCATCGGCGGGGCGGGGCTGATCACGCTGGTGCTGGGCGCTTACGCCGCCATCTTCCAGCAGGACATGAAAGGGGTGCTGGCGTACTCCACCATCAGCCACCTGGGGCTGATCACGCTGCTGCTGGGCCTGAACAGCACGCTGGCGCTGGTGGCCGCCATCTTCCACATGATCAACCACGCCACTTTCAAGGCCTCGCTGTTCATGGCGGCGGGCATCGTGGACCACGAGACCGGCACGCGCGACCTGAGCCGATTGTCCGGCCTGTACAAGGCCATGCCGATCACCGCCACGCTGGCCATGGTGGCGGCTGCGTCGATGGCGGGGGTGCCGCTGCTCAACGGCTTCCTGTCCAAGGAAATGTTCTTCGCCGAGACCACCTTCGTCAGCGGCGACCGCATCACCGAGATCGGCCTGCCCCTGGTGGCCACCATTGCGGGCGCGTTCAGCGTGGCCTATTCGCTGCGCTTCATCCTGCAGGTGTTCTTCGGCCCCCCGGCCACCGACCTGCCGCGCGCCCCGCACGAGCCGCCGCGCTGGATGCTGTTCCCCAGCGCGCTGCTGGTGGCGATCTGCCTGCTGGTGGGCGTGGTGCCGGGCCTGACGGTCGGCCCGTTCCTGGCGACCGCGGCCCAGAGCATCCTGGGTCAGGACATGCCGGAGTACAGCCTGGCCGTCTGGCACGGCTTGAACCTGCCTTTGGTCATGAGCCTGGTTGCGACCACGGCCGGCATTCTGCTTTATCTCGCCCTGCGCGCCCATCAGCGCGCCAATCCGGGCCGGGTGCCGTTCATCTACCGCCTGGACGGCCGCCGCAGCTTCGAGGCGCTGCTGGACGGCTCCAGCGTGGCCGCGGCCTGGCTGCTGCGCTGGCTGGCGTCCTCGCGCCTGCAGGTGCAGATGCTGCTGATCGTGCTGGGTACGCTGTTCGTGGCCTGGCTGCCGCTGCGCGCGGGCGGCTGGCTGGATGGCTCGGGCCGCATGACGCCGATCGATCCGGCCTTCGCGCTGCTGTGGCTGGTGGGCGCGGGCTGCGCGCTGGCCGCCGCCTTCCAGGCCAAGTACCACCGCCTGGCGTCGCTGGCGCTGGCGGGCGGCGCCGGCCTGATCACCTGCCTGACCTTCGTCTGGTTCTCGGCGCCCGACCTGGCGCTGACCCAGCTGTCGGTCGAGGTCGTGACCCTGGTGCTGTTGCTGCTGGGCCTGCGCTGGCTGCCGCGGCGCATTGCACAGGATGAAGACGAAAGCCTGAAGGCCACGCTGCGGGCTCGCGGGCGGCGTCTGCGCGACCTGTTGCTGGCAGGCGCCGCGGGCACCGGCATGGCCGCACTGGCCTATGCGGTGCTGGTGCGGCCGCAAGGCGACACCATCTCCTCGTATTTCGTCGACCGCGCGCTGCCCGATGGCGGCGGCACCAATGTGGTGAACGTGATCCTCGTGGACTTCCGCGGTTTCGATACCTTCGGCGAAATCACGGTGCTGGGCATCGTGGCGCTGACCGTCTACGCGCTGCTGCGCCGCTTCCGTCCGGCCGCCGAAAGCGCGGACCTGCCGCGCCAGCAGATCGACCAGGACGGCGGCGTGCCGGCCGCGCCGGACATCAAGTCGCTGGTGCCCACGGGTTCGATGATGGTGCCGACCGTGCTGGTGCGCCTCTTGCTGCCCACCGCCGCGCTGATTTCCGTGTACTTCCTGCTGCGCGGCCACAACGAGCCGGGCGGCGGTTTCGTGGGCGGATTGATCTTCGCCACCGCCGTCATCCTGCAATACATGGTCGGCGGCGTGTACTGGGTGGAGTCTCGCAGCCGCCTCAACCCGCAGAACTGGATCGGCATCGGCCTGTTGTTCGCCGGCACCGCGGCGGTGAGCGCGTGGCTCGCCTACAAGCCTTTCCTGGCGGCGCTGGCCTGGGATGTCGCGCTGCCGCTGATCGGCCACGTGCATCTGTCCAGCGTGCTGCTGTTCGACCTGGGCGTCTACATGCTGGTCGTGGGATCCACCGTGCTGGTGCTGGTGGCGCTGGCCCACCAATCGCTGCGCGCGCAACGCAAGGCTGCCGTCGAAATCCAGGCGGCGGCCGCACAAACAGGGGAAGCCTGATGGAATTGATATACGCCATCGCTATTGGTGTCTTGGCGGGCTCGGGCGTCTGGCTGCTGCTGCGGCCGCGGACCTTCCAGTTCATCATGGGCCTGTCGCTGGTTTCCTACGCGGTGAACCTGTTCATCTTCGGCATGGGCCGGCTGACCTCGGGCCGTCCGCCCGTGGTCGATCCGGCAATGGCCCATGATCCTTCCTGGTATGCGGATCCGCTGCCGCAGGCGCTGGTGCTCACGGCCATCGTGATCGGCTTTGCCACCACCGCGCTGTTCCTGGTTGTGCTGCTGGCCTCGCGTGGCCTCACGGGTACCGACCACGTTGATGGACGGGAGTCCCAATCTTGAATTTTTGGCTGCAACACCTGCCCGTATTGCCCATCGTCACGCCGCTGGCGGCTGGCGCGGCGATGCTCCTGCTGGCGGACACCCGCCGCTACACCCGTGGCGCCATTGCGCTGGTTTCGACGCTGGGCCAACTGGCCGCCGCCATCGCGCTGCTGGTGGTGGCGGGCGGCGGCGTGCCTGGCGTCTGGCCGGACGGGGTGGGGGTCTATCTGGTGGGCGACTGGCCCGCGCCCTTCGGCATCGTGCTGGTGGTCGACCGCCTGGCTGCGGTGATGCTGGCCCTGACCGCGGTGCTGGGGCTGGCGACGCTGGTCTATGCGCTGGCGCGCTGGGACCGCGCCGGAGTGCATTTCCATTCGCTGTTCCAGTTCCTGCTGATGGGCCTGAACGGCGCCTTCCTCACGGGCGACCTGTTCAATCTCTTCGTATTCTTCGAGGTGCTGCTGGCGGCGTCCTATGGCCTGTTGCTGCACGGCTCGGGCGTGGCGCGCGTGAGCGCCGGCCTGCAGTACATTGCGGTCAACCTGGTGGCCTCGTTCCTGCTGCTGATCAGCATCGCGCTGATCTACGGCGTCACCGGCACGCTGAACATGGCGGACCTGGCGGTGCGCGCCGGCAACCTGGCGGGCGCGGACCGCATGCTGTTCGAGGCGGGCGCGGCCATCCTGGGCGTGGCCTTCCTGGTCAAGGCGGGCGCCTGGCCGCTGAACTTCTGGCTGGTCAAGGGCTACGGCTCGGCTGGCGCCCCCGTCGCGGCCATGTTTTCCATCATGACCAAGGTCGGCATCTACGCGCTGCTGCGCATCGGTTCCTTGCTGCTGCCCACCGGCGCGCCGGCGGCCTTCAGCCTGGATTGGATGTTCGCGGCGGGGTTGGCCACGCTGCTGTTCGGCGGCCTGGGCCTCCTGGCGACCCAGCAACTGGAAAAGATGGTGGGTTACTGCGTGATCGTGTCGGCCGGCACGCTGTTGACCGCACTGGGCATGCCCGGCGTGACGCTGACGGGGCCGGCGCTGTTCTACCTGCTCAGCTCCGTGCTGACCACGGGCGCGTTCTTCCTGCTGGCTGAGTTGATCGAGCGCACCCGCAGCTTCGGCGCCAACGTGCTGGCGGTCACCCTGGACGCATTCGACCTGGACGACCCGGCCTCGGTCAACCGTTCCGACGACGTGGTGGGCGTGGCCATTCCCGCCGCCATGGCCTTCCTGGGCCTGGCCTTCATTTCCTGCGCCTTGCTGGTAACCGGCCTGCCGCCGCTGTCGGGCTTCGTCGCCAAGCTGTCGCTGCTGTCGGCGGCGGTGTCGGCCGCCAACGAATCGGTCGTGCCCATGGACGCCTGGATACTGGTGGCCGCGGTGTTGCTGTCGGGGCTGGCGGGCCTTATCGGCCTGGGCCGCACCGGCATCCGCGTGTTCTGGGCCAGCGATGACCGCAGCACGCCGCGCCTGCGCTTGATCGAAGCCGGGCCGGTGGCCGTGCTGTTGCTGCTGTGCGTGGGCCTGGCGGCCGGCGCCGGCCCCGTGTCGGCCTATCTGGACGACGCGGCACGGTCGCTGGACCAGCCCAAGTCCTATATCGACGCCGTCATGTCCGCGCAGACCGTGCGCGGCCTCAAGGGAGGAAGCTGATGCGCCGCCTCTACTTCCTGTTCCTGCCCGTCTACCTGTTCGTCCTGTGGCTGGTGCTCAACCAGAGCGCGTCCGCGGGCCAGATCGCGCTGGGCATCGCGCTGGCGCTCTGGTTCACCTGGGCGGCGTCGCGCCTGCGGCCGCTGAGGGCCAAGCCGCGCCGCCTGTGGAAGGCGGTGCCGCTGTTCCTGCACGTGACCGCGGACATCATCAAATCCAATATCGCCGTGGCGCGGCTGATCCTGAATCCGCGCCGCAATGACTTTTCGCCCGGGTTCATCATGATCCCGCTGACCATGCGCGACCCGCACGGCCTGGCGATGCTGGCTTGCATCGTCACATACACGCCGGGCACCGTCTGGGTGGACCTGACCGACGACCACAGCCTGAAGCTGCACGTGCTGGACCTGCAGAACGAAGGCGACTGGATCAAGCTGGTGCAGGAACGCTACGAGCGCCCGCTGATGGAGATTTTCGAATGAACAACATACTTTATTGGGCGGCGTCCTTCGCCTTGCTCTGCTTCGCGCTGGGCATGGTCTTCGCCGCCATCCGGCTGCTGCGCGGTCCCACCGCGCAGGACCGCGTGCTGGCCCTGGACACGCTCTACATCAACGGCATGCTGACCATGCTGGTGTTCGGCATCCGCTCCGGCACTTCCGTGTATTTCGACATTGCGCTGCTGATCGCCTTGTTCGGCTTTGTCGGTTCCACCGCCATGGCGCGCTTCCTGCTGCGCGGCGAGGTGATCGAGCCATGATCGACGCCCAGATCCCGCTGTGGGCCGCCATACCCGCGAGCATCCTGCTGGTGCTCGGCGGCCTGCTTGCGCTGACCGGTTCGGCCGGCCTGCTGCGCTTCCGTACCTTTTATGCCCGCATCCATGCGCCCACCTTGGGCAACACCATGGGTTGCGGCTGCGTGCTCGCGGCGTCCATCCTGGTGTTTTCGGCACTGTCCTCGCGGCCTGTGTTTCATGAAGTCATCATCACGCTGCTGCTGATCGTGTCTTCGCCCGTGACCGCCATGCTGCTCATGCGTGCGGCAACCTACCGTAATCGCCTGAGCAAGACCGACGCCGAGCGCGACGCAAGTTAAGGGGAAAGGCAGGGTTTGTTGCGTCGCGTCAATTGAAACGTAGTCTTACGATTTCACGTCGCTGGACATGTAGCCGAAGCGTCATCGTGGGATAGTGGGTAACGGTTCAATCAACTTCAAGGAGCTGACCATGACTACACGACCCATGCATACCAAACGCCTCGCGGCGACGCTTTGTGCCGCTGGCCTGATGTTGGCCGCGGGAGCGGTCCACGCGGCTGATGCGACCGGCCGCGGCTCAGCTCAGTCCCAGTACCAGCAGGACGTGGCGGCATGCAAGAGCGGCGCCACCGGCCAGGACCAGGCCGCCTGCATGCGCGAAGCCGGCGCGGCGCGCCAGGAAAGCGGCCGCAACAACCTCAAGGACGGCAATAACGACCAACTGCAGCAGAACATGCTGGACCGCTGCAACCGCCTGCCGGCCGCCTCGCGCCAGGACTGCGTCACGCAGATGACCTCGCCGACCAATGTGCGCGGCAGCGTGCAGGGCGGGGGCGTGCTGCGTGAAACCGTGATCCAGGTGCCGGCCGACACCGTGCCGCCCGCGGCCGGCGCGCCGGGCATGGCGCCCGCGCCGGCGGCAGCGCCCATGACCGCGCCGGTGCGCCAGTAAGCGACAGTCGGGGCCGGGGCGGCAGGGCCGCCCGCCTTGGGCCTCCAGGGGCGCAGCCGCCGCCACATTCAGGCAAAATGGCGGCTGTCGCCCCTTTTTCACGCATATACATGTCCGACGTCATCGCCCTGATATTCGACTTCGACGACACGCTGGCCTCGGACAGCACGTCCGGCTTCCTGGAAAGCATGGGCGTGGACACGGCATCCTTCTGGAAGGATGAGGTCGATCCCTTGCTCTCGCAGCAGGATTGGGATCCCGTGCCCGCCTATCTGTACCAGATGATCCAGCTGTCGCAATCGGGCAAGCACGGCCTCATCACGCAGCAGCGCCTGAAGGACTGGGGCGCCCGGCTGGAATTGCACGACGGCGTGCCCACGCTGTTCCAGCGGCTGCGCGCCGCCGTGCGGGCCGAACAGCCGCAGGTGCAGTTGGAGTTCTACCTGATTTCCAGCGGCATCGGCGACGTGGTCAGGTCTACGCCCATCGCGCATGAGTTCACCGAGATCTGGGCGTCCGAATTCATCTACGGCGCGGACGGCGGCATCGCGTTTCCGCGACGCATCGTCAGCTTTACCGACAAGACCCGCTACCTGTTCCACATCCAGAAGGGCATCATCGGCCGCGACTTCCGCAACAAGCCTTTCGAGGTCAACCGCAAGGTGCCCGAGGACCGCTTGCGCGTGCCGTTCGACCAGATGGTGTTCGTCGGCGACGGCTACACCGACATCCCGTGCTTTTCGCTGATCCGCCGCGCCGGCGGCTTCGCCTTCGGTGTCTGGGACCCCAAGCATCGCGACAAGCGCAGCCGGGCCTGGGGCTTCATCGAAGAGGGCCGGGTATCGAACCTGAACCAGGCCCGCTACGACGAGCACGCCGAGCTCTACCAATGGCTGGAAGAGGCCGTGACCAGCCTGGCCGGCCGCATCGCGCTGAAGTCCCGGGTGTACCGTGGTTGAAGCAGTCCCGATGGCGGCGGTCCCGGCCTGGACCGCGCAGGATGCCAGCTTCATGGAACTGGCGCTGGAACAGGCGCAAGCAGCCTACGACATCGGCGAGGTGCCGGTAGGCGCGCTGGTGGTGTCGGCCCAGGGCGACATCCTGGGGCGCGGCTACAACCGCACCATCATCGACCACGACCCCACCGCCCACGCCGAGATCGTCGCCTTGCGCGGCGCCGCGCGCGCGCTGGAAAATTACCGGCTGCCGGGCATCACCGTATACGTCACGCTGGAGCCCTGCGTCATGTGCATCGGCGCCATGCTGCATGCGCGGCTCGCGCGCGTCGTGTTCGGCGCCTACGATCCCAAGACCGGCGCCTGCGGCAGCGTGCTGGACGTGGGCTCGGTCCCCAAACTCAATCATCACACCTCAGTCACCGGCGGCGTGCTGGCGGAACCTTGCGGCGAGCTGCTGCGCCGGTTCTTCCGCGAGCGCCGCAGCAAGGAATCCGCAGCATGAGCAAATCCCAAGGCGCCAAGGCGCGCGGCGCGAAAGCCGCCGCCGCCCACGACCATGACCACAACCACGATCATGGCCACGCAGGCCACGAATGTGATGAAGACTGCGGGCATGACCACACCCACGCCCACGTGCTGCCCGACGCCCACGGCATCTACCTGATCTCGCCGTCGTCTGCCGTGCGCGATCCGGCCGCCGTCGAACTGGCGCGCGAACGGCTGCAGCAA
Organism: Achromobacter aegrifaciens; assembly: GCF_902859965.1. NCBI lineage: Bacteria > Pseudomonadati > Pseudomonadota > Betaproteobacteria > Burkholderiales > Alcaligenaceae > Achromobacter > Achromobacter aegrifaciens. The sequence continues at coordinate 915,511 of NZ_CADIKO010000002.1, read as the reverse complement.
CAGGGCTTCAAGACCGCCGTGGACCGCACTGCGTACGCGCAGCACCAGCGCTTTGCCGGCACCGACGCGCAGCGCCTGGCCAGCCTGACGCGCGCCGCCAAGCAGAAGCTGCCCATCGTCATGGTGACGCGCGGCGGTTACGGCATGGGCCGGCTGCTGCCTGCCATCGACTGGAAGGCCATGGCCGACAGCGGCAAGCGATTCGTGGGCATGAGCGACTTCACTGCCTTCAACCTGGGCCTGCTGGCACAGACCGGCGCGGTCAGCTATACCGGCGCCTCGGCCGTCTATGACTTCGGCGGCAAGAAGGTCGATGACCTGACCGAAGCGCTGTTCGGCGAGATCATGCGCGGCGAACTGGAAATCCTCAGCTTCGAAACCCAGGACGCCGATGCGGTGGACTGCCGCGGCATCCTGTGGGGCGGCAACCTGGCCATGCTGACGTCCTTGCTGGGCACGCCCTACATGCCCAAGGTGCGGGGCGGCATCCTGTTCCTGGAAGACGTGGCCGAGCATCCCTACCGCATCGAACGCATGCTGATCCAGCTGGCGCAGGCCGGCATCCTGGGCAAGCAGAAGGCCATCGTGCTGGGCCGCTTCTCGGACTACAAGCTGGCGCCGCACGACAACGGCTACGACCTGCACGAAGTCGTGGCCTGGCTGCGCAAGACGGTCAAGGTGCCGGTGGTGACGGGGCTGCCGTACGGCCATGTCGCCACCAAGGCGACGCTGCCGATCGGGCAGAAGGTAGGCCTGGCCACCGAGAAAGGCATGGCGCACCTAGTGCTGGACGAACACACGCACTAAAAAAGGAAAGGGGCGCCGAGCGCCCCTTTCTCATTGCTACTTGAATAGCCTGTCGACCAGCGATTGCGCCTTCTGCTCGCTGCGTCGCTTGGCCTCGGCCTGCTCGGCGGGCGACTGTGCCGCCTTGCTGCACTCCCCGGCATAGCTCGCGAAGCGCGACGCGCATTCCTGCGCCAGCTTGCGCGCCTGATCCCAGCCCTGGGTCTGACCATAGAAGCGGATGGCTTCGGGCCATGCCAGCGCCGAACCACGGAAGTACTCGAAGCCCTGGCCCATGATCTTGGAGGCCGGCCCGGACTGGCCCGCGCCCAGCAGATTATTGGCGCGCAGCACGTACACCTGCCACGCGCGGTCGGGCTCGGACGCGAGGTTGCGGTCCAGCAAGGCGGACCCGCGCGCGCCGGACTCCGCCTGCGCCATGCTCAAGGTCAGCAAGGGCAGGGCGTGCGCGGCGCTGGGCCCCGAAGCGGCCTGGGCCGCGAGCTTGCGGGCGCGCGGATAGTCCTGAGCTTGCAGCGCCTGCTGCGCCTCGGCTGCGGTCTTGTAGTTTTTCAGCAGCGCGGCCGTGCGGCGTTGCGCGCGGGCCTTGTTCCAGGGCGCGGTCGCCGCCGCAGGTCGCGGCTTGCCCGCCATCAGGGGCATGACCTGTTCGGTCAGCGCGGCCAGGCGCGCGCCGGTGTCGGGATGGCTGACGGTCAGCTTGTTCCAGATGTCTTCCAGGCCGGTGCGCAAACCTTCGCTGGCGCCGGCCACGCCGGAATTCAACGAGGCCTGCATTTCGGTCAGGGGTGCGATGCTGTTGCCCTTGGCCGCCTCCCGCTTGCGGGTGTTGTCGGCCGCCGCCTGTTTGATCTGCTCGAGCATGCGCTGGCGCGCTTCGGCCTGTACCTGGGCGTTCTCGGCTTCCCAGGTGGCCTGGCGTTCCAGGAACGCCTTGAAGCCTTGCGTATACGAGTAGCCCAGTTCCAGGCTGACAGTGGCGCCGAAACGGTCGGCGTTTTCTTCCTGCTGCCGGCCCCAGGCCGGCACCAGCATGTTCTTGCCCAGCGTATACGAGGCGATCACGCTGTCCACGGGGCTCCAACCGGTGGCGCTGCCGGCCTTGCGGGCCAGCGCCACGCCCACGGCCGCCAACGATGCGACCTGGTCGCCCGCGGCATTGACCGATTCCATCTGGTGGTAGTCGAGGTAGACGTGGCCGAACTCATGGGACAGGATGGCGACGATCTCGTCCTCGGATTCCGCCGAGGCCAGCCAGCCCATGGACAGGTAGATGTTGCCCGCGCCGGTGCTGTAGGCTTCCAGCGCCGATGATGAGGTCACGTGAACCGCGCCAGGCCAGCCCGGCACGCCCGCGGCGTTCTTGATCCGGGCAAGCAGGCCGTTCAGATAGGTTTCCATCTCCGGCATGGCGACCAGGCCCATGCCCTGGGCGCGCTGGTTGCGCGCGTCCAGGTTGGCGTCGGGCCATTGCCGGTCGGCGGGAGGCGGAGGCAATTGGCCGGCCGTGACCGAAAAACCCTTGCCTCCGGGAAGCGTGGAGCAGGCGCTCAGCAGCAGCGCGCCGGATACGGCGGCCATGCGCAGGATGTGGGCGGATCGCATGGGCGGCTCAGCGGCAGACGTTCTCGCCCGCGCCTGCGGTCGAGCCGGTGGGCGGCGGCACGCCCTTGATCACAGGCCCGCATTGCGCGGCGGAGCCTCGCGCGATGCGCACGTGCATGCTGTCCACCCAATAGTCCTTGCCGTCGACCTTGACGTGGTAGAACTCATTGGCCTCTTCGAGCACGGGCCAGGGCATGCCCTGGCCATCGGACTTGGCCGCGGGCGCGCCGCCGTCCGACTTGGCATACAGCGGCACGGGCTTGATGTTCAGGCCGACGATGGCGTCCGCCGCCGAGGCGCTCGCGCCAGCCAGCGCAAGAGCGGCCGCGGCCAGCGCGGTAATCAGGGAGGAGGGCTTGGGCATGCGTTTCTACTCCTGTTGTGGGCGGGTAGCGGATGGCTCCCGCGAGGGTGTCGTGGACGCCGGCGCGGAAGCGCGGTCCGGTTTGCCAAAAAGAAAGGCGGTGGCGCGATTGGTCCAGCCGAGCCAGTGGGCGGCCAGGGCCATGATTGCCAGGTCGACGATGGGCAGGGTGCCCACGTTCAGCCAGCGCTGCGCAAGCAGCACGATGTACAGCACGATGAGCGAGGACAGGACGATGGCGGCCGCCTTGCGCAGCAGCAGCAACGCCGCGACGCAGAGCTTGGACGTCAACCAGCGCGCCAGCCACAGGCGCGCGGCGCGGTCGCGCAGCAGGGCTGACAGGCGCCCGGCCTTGGCCTTCCAGCCGTCGCCGGCTTGCGCGGCCGGCGGCAGCGGCAGGGCGGGCGCATCGGCAAAAAGCCGCCATTCGGCGGGCGGGGCCAGCAGCCGGCCGCCCAAGCGCGTATTACCGCGCAGCCATTGCGCCAGCCAATGCAGGAAATGGGCCAGCATGACGACCGGGATGCCCAGCAGCCACAGAACATTGGGCGGCCAGATTTCCCATTCGAGGGCGCGCTTGTAGTCGTCCTGGTAGGTCAGCAGATTGTCCAGCGCCATGGCGTGCATGAACACGCCGGGGATGGCGTCATGCACGGGCGACAGCACGGTGTCGTTGAAGCCGCTGAGCGCGGCGCCGATCATGACGTAGCGCCCCGTGAGCATGTCGGCCAGGCGGGCGCCGTCGGCTTCTGGCGCGCGCAGTTCGGACAGGGTCAGCGCGCGCGTGTACGGGCAGATGGGCTGGGCGGCGTCCGGGTCGCCCAGCAGGCTGCGGACGTAGGACGGCAGCATTTCCATGTAGCCGCCGCGGGCCTGCCGGCATTCCATGCTGAAGCGGCGCTGGTCCAGGTTGTCGACGCCCCAGGTCAAGGCCATGGCTTCGTGCGTGCGCGTGATGGCCACCCCCGCCGCGTCCTGGGCGATGGCCAGCGCCGCGCTGCGCGCGTGCTCGCCCGACCAGAGGGGATAGCTCCATACCAGCCGGTCCACCTTGCTGGGGGTGTAGCGCACGTCGACCATGGTGAAGCATGGCTTCTCGCCCGCGGGCGCTTCCAGGCCCGAACGCAGGCTCAGGTTGCCCTGCGCATCGGGCAGCGCGGCCAGGAACACCGGGATGTTGGCGTCGCGCAGCTCGCACAGGGCGGCGGCCAGCTCGGGCAGGGTCGGATCGTCGCGCTCGCGCCCGAAGGTGATGTCCAGGAAGATGGCCTTGGGCTTGTGGATCAGGCCGATGTTGCGCAGCCAGCGCGCATGCGTCCTGTAAGGCACCGGCCAGGCGCCTTTCTGCTGGTCCAGGGAGTCGTCGTCGATCAGGACGACCGTGGTGTCGTTGCGGTGCGCGATGTCGTAGTGGCCGCCGACCAGCCGGGCCTGGAGCCGCGCCGCCGCATAGGTGAGCAGGTCGGAACTGGGGGTGAGCCGGGGCGTCGCCCACAACATCACGATCGCGACGATGGCCGCCACGATCAGCGACCGGCCATAGGAAAGCTCGACTTTCTCGGAGGAGTGGTTGGCGTCTGCCACGTAGCGGGGGAGGTGGGTTGCAACCGCCTGACCGGCCTGGCGGCCATAGGCGCTGAGTTGCCCGCAATAGTACCCCAATTAATACAAATGTTTACGTTGTGACATCAAATGCCATGCAGCATTTCCAGATGCTTCAGCAGGTAGCTTGCCCGGCCTGGATGCGATTCACGGATGCTTGGTACACTATCGGGTTTCTCCGCATGCGTCCCCGGACGCCCAAAGACTCAAACATACCGTGATCTCCACCGCCAATCTCACCATCCAGTTCGGTCCCAAACCCCTTTTCGAGAACGTCAGCGTCAAGTTCGGGGAAGGCAACCGCTACGGGCTGATCGGGGCCAATGGTTCCGGCAAGTCGACCTTCATGAAGATCATCGGCGGCGACCTGGAACCCTCGGCGGGCAACGTGTCGCTGGAGCCGGGCGTGCGCCTGGGCAAGCTGCGCCAGGATCAGTTCGCGTTTGAAGACCTGCGCGTGCTGGACGTCGTCATGATGGGCCACACCGAGATGTGGGCCGCCATGTCCGAGCGCGACGCCATCTACGCCAATCCGGAAGCGACCGAAGACGACTACATGCGCGCGGCCGACCTGGAAGCCAAGTTCGCCGAGTACGACGGCTACACCGCCGAAGCCCGCGCCGGCGAACTGCTGCTGGGCCTGGAAATCGCCGTCGACCAGCACAACCTGCCGATGCGCGAAGTGGCGCCGGGCTGGAAGCTGCGCGTGCTGCTGGCGCAGGCCCTGTTCTCGAATCCGGACGTGCTGCTGCTGGACGAACCGACCAACAACCTGGACATCAACACCATCCGTTGGCTGGAAAACGTGCTCAACAGCTACCAGAGCACGATGATCATCATCAGCCACGACCGCCACTTCCTGAACCAGGTGTGCACGCACATGGCCGACGTGGATTACGGCGAGATCCGCATTTATCCGGGCAACTACGACGACTACATGCTGGCCTCGACCCAGGCCCGCGAGCGCCTGGTGGCCAACAACGCCAAGGCCAAGGAACGCGTGGCCGAACTGCAGGACTTCGTGCGCCGCTTCGCCGCCAACAAGTCCAAGTCGCGCCAAGCCACCTCGCGCCTGAAGCAGATCGACCGCATCAAGGCCGACCAGGTCGTGGTCAAGCCCTCGTCGCGCCAGAACCCGTACATCCGCTTCGAGCAGAACAAGGTCATGCACCGCCTGGCGGTCACCGTCGAAAACCTGTCCAAGGCCTACGACGCGCCCGTCATCCGCAAGTTCTCGGCCATGGTCGACGCAGGCGAAAAGATCGCCATCATCGGCGCCAACGGCGTCGGCAAGACGACCCTGCTGCGCCTGCTGGCCACCGACCTGCAGCCCGATTCGGGCGAAGTGAAGTGGTCCGAAAACGCCGACTTGGGCTACATGGCCCAGGACGTGTCCGACCAGTTTCTGCAGACCGACATCAACCTGCTGGACTGGATGGGCGACCATCGCCAACCGGGCGACGACGACCAGTCGATCCGTTCGGTGCTGGGCCGCCTGCTGTTCTCGGCGGACGACCTGCCCAAGGCGCCCAAGGTGCTGTCCGGCGGCGAAAAGAACCGCATGACCTTCGGCCGCCTGATGCTGGGCCGGCACAACGTCATGCTGCTCGACGAGCCCACCAACCACCTGGACATGGAATCGATCGAATCGCTGCAGTTCGCGCTGGAAAAGTACGAAGGCACGCTGGTGTTCGTGTCGCACGACCGCGAGTTCGTGTCCGGCCTGGCCACGCGCGTGATCGAGATCCTGCCCACGGGCGAGATCGTCGACTACCGCGGCGGCTACGACGACTACCTGACCTCGCGCGGCATCGACGGCTGAGGCCGCCGCGGGCCGCCGCCAGAAGCATCTGGCCGCGGCCCTGGATTTTCCCTACATGCCTATGGTCATGCCGCCATTGGCATAGAGGTGCTGCCCCGTCATGTACGAGGCGGCATCCGACAGCAGGAAGCACACCGGCCACGCCACCTCCCCAGGCTGGCCGAAGCGGCCCAGCGGGATCTGCGACAGATAGGTGTCGCGGAACTTGTCCCCCCGTATGGTCTCCGTCATGGGCGTTTCCACCACGCCGAAGCCGATGGTGTTGACGCGTATCCCGTATTTGCCCCATTCGCGCGCCGCGCTCATGGTCAGGCCCAGCACGCCGGACTTGGCCGCGGCGTAGTTGATCTGGCCTATGGTGCCGCGGCGACCCGCGTCCGAGGTGATGTTGACGATGGAGCCGCCGGGCTTGCCAGTCTCGCGCGCCCCAGCCAGCATGTGGCGGCCGACGGCCTGCAGGAACTGGAAGGATCCGGTCAGGTGCACGTCGATCACCTTTTGCCAGGCTTCCTGGGTCATTTTTTCTATCATGGCGGTGCGGGTGATGCCCGCGTTGTTCACCAGGCCGTCCACCGCGCCGTAGCGCTGCGCCGCGCGCTCGACGGCCGCGGCCGCGAATGCCGGGTCCGACACGTCGCCGGCCAGGGTCAGCAACTGATCCTTGGGCGCCTCGCGCTCGAATGCGGCGAGAGCGTCGGCGTTCATGTCGACGGCGGTCACGCGCGCGCCTAATTGCATGGCCAGTTCGCTGATGGCGCGGCCTATGCCCTGGGCGGCGCCCGTCACGATGATGCTGCGCTGGTCTAGCAGAAAAGCTGTGCGGTTCATGGTTTTCCTTGTCGGGTTCAGAGGGTTTCGGCCGTGCCGAGGATCAGGGTGGCCTGGCTGGACAGCTCGCCGCCGTTGCCGTGAGCCAGCGCCAGGCTGGCGCCGGGCACCTGGCGCGCGCCGCCCAGGCCGGCCAGCTGCACGTAGGCTTCAACCATGGTGAACAGGCCGTACATGCCGGGATGCACGCAGGACAGGCCGCCGCCGTTGGTGTTGACGGGCAGCTCGCCGCCGGGCGCGATGCGGCCGTTTTCCACGAACGCCGCGCCTTCGCCCTTGGCGCAGAAGCCCAGGTCCTCCAGGAACAGGATCGGGTTGATGGTGAAGGCGTCGTACAGCTCCAGCACGTCGATGTCCCGCGGCCGCACGCCGGCCTGGGCAAAGGCGCGCGCGCCGCTGCGCGCGGCCGCCGTGACGGTCAGGTCCGGCATATTGGTGATTTCGCGGTGGTCCGTGGCGGCGGCCGCGCCCAACAGATAGGCGGGCCGGGCGCAGTGGTCGCGGGCCCGGTCGGCGCGGGTCATCACCACGGCGGCGGCGCCGTCGGTGACCAGGCAGCAGTCGCGCACGCTCAGGGGCTCGGCCACCATGCGGGCCGACAGGTACTGCGCCATGTCCAGAGGTTCGCGCATGTAGGCTTCAGGATTGAGCATGGCCCATTGGCGGGCGGCGATGGCCACCGCGCCCAGCTGTTCGCGCTTCAGGCCGTACTGGTGGGCGTAGCGCGAAGCCGCCAGCGCATAGGCGCCCACCGGACGCGCCAGGCGGTAGGGCGCTTCGTTGGGGGCGGGGCGCATGGAGCTCACCAGTTTGCCCGCGCCGCTGCGCTGATTGCTGCCGTAGGCGATCAGCGCCACGTCGCATTGCCCCGCTTCCAAGGCCAGCGCGGCCCACATGGCGTGCGTCAGAAAGGAGGACCCGCCGGTGCGGTTGTTCTCCGTCAGGCGAGGCGAGATGCCCAGGTATTCGGCAAAGCCCAGGCCGGACATGAAGTCATCGGGCAGACCGATGAAAAGGCCGTCGACCTGATCCGGGCGCAGCCCTGCCTGGTCCAGGGCCGCAAGACTGGCCTGGACGGCGAGGTCCATCGAGCTCAGCCCCGGGGTCTGGCCGATACCGTAGGTGGCTGCGGCGACGATGGCGGCCTTGCCGCGCGGGAAACGGTCTTGGGTCATGCTTGCTCCGCCACAGGTTCAAACACCAGCACGCCGCATCCGGCCTCCTGGACGACGCGGGCGCGCACCCGGGCGCCGATGCGCACGTCCTGCGCGGGGATGCCGTCCACCCGTGACATCAGCCGCGGCCCTTCGTCCAGATCGACCAGCACCACGCCGTAGGGCGTTTCGGGCGGCCGGGGGTGGATGACGGTGGCGGCGTAGATCCGCCCCAGTCCGCTGGGTGCGGCCCATTCCACGTCGCGCGAACCGCTGCGCGGCGCGGCTACGCGCGGATAGAAAAAGAATTCGCCGCTGGCGCGGTCGCGCTGCAGCATGAAACGGCCTTCGTTCAGATAGGCCTCGTAGCGGGCCTGCGGACCCGGTTCGGCGGTTTGGGTTTGCGTAGGCATGTCGTTCAATCCCATTTGTAGGCGGGGGGCAGCTTTTCCACGAAGCGCCGGGCGGCTTCGCGGTGGAAGGCGCTGTCGCGGCAGATGGCCTGGGCCATGGCTTCCTGCGCGTAGATGTCTTCGCGGCTGGATTCGAAGGTCCGGTTCATGATGGTCTTGGCCAGCCCCAGCGCCTGCGTCGGGGCGTTGTGAAAACGTTCGGCCATGGCCAGCGCCTGTTCCAGCGGATCGCCGTCGCAGAGCGCCTGCACCAGCCCAAGATCCAGCGCTTCCTCGGCGTCGCAGACCCGGGCCGTGAACACCAGTTCCTTGGCGCGCGCCAGCCCGACGGCGCGCGGCAGCAGATACATGCCCAGCATGTCGGGCACGTAGCCGATGCGGGCGAACACCGCGCAGAAGGTGGCGCCGCGCCGCGCGATGGCGTAGTCCGCGCACAGCGCCAGCGACAGGCCGGCGCCGAAAGCCACGCCTTCCACCGCGCTGATGACGGGTTTCTCCAGATCCACCAGCGCGTCGTACCACTGGTGGATCTTGCGGATGCGCGCGCGCCCCTCGAAGGCGTCCAGGCCCTGGGCATGCGCCTGTGCGATGGACTTGATGTCGCCGCCGGCGCAGAAATGCCCGCCCGAACCCGTCAGGACGACGGCCTTGATGCCGTCATCCTCGCGCAGTTCCGGGAGGGCGCGCGCGAACGCCTCGCGCATCTCCAGGCTGAGCGCATTGCGCTGGTCGGGGCGGTCCATGGCCAGCACGGCGGTGGCGCCGTGGCGGGTGATCTTCAGTGTCATGCCTGCTCCTTGCCTGCGTGATAGGCGATCTGCGTGAGCCAGCGCGCAACCAGCGCCGGTCTTTCCTCGCCGTCGATATCGATGCGAACGTCCCACGCCAGGCGCGCCTGGCCATCCGGCAGCTCGTCCACGCCAGTCAGCGCAAACGCGCCGCGGATGCGCGCGCCGGCCTTGACCGCCTGGGTGAAGCGCACGCGGTCAAAGCCGTAGTTCACCGCCAGCCTGCGGTTCGGAAAGCGCATCGCCGACGCATAGAGGCTGGGCAGCAGCGAGAGCGTCAGCAAGCCGTGGGCGATGGCCGCGCCGTAGGGCGATTCGGCCTGCGCGCGCTGCGGGTCCATGTGGATCCACTGCGTGTCGCCAGTGGCCAGGCCGAAGCGGTTGATGGTGTCCTGGTCGACCGTCTGCCAGGGAGTCAGCGCGGGAGGCTGTCCGGAAAAGGCGCGCAGCGCCTCGATGGAGTCCAAGGTGATCATGGGGGGCTCTTTTCACTGGGCCTTCAGGCCCAGGTCGCGGGCGACCGGCAGCCAGCGGTCGCGCTCGGCCTGCACGAAGGCGGCGAACACCTGGGCGTCGCCCGGCATGGCCACCGCGCCGATACTGGTGAGCTTGCGCTGCAGTTCCGGCTGCGCGAGCGCCTGGTTGACGCCGCGGTTCATCTGATCGACGACGGCGGTCTGCGTGCCGGCGGGCGCCACCAGGCCGAACCAGGCGCTGGCGTCGATGCCGGGATAGCCGAGCTCGGCGGCGGTGGGTACGTCGGGCAGGCCGGCGAAGCGCTTGTCGTCGAGCACGGCGAAGGGGCGGATCTTGCCGGACTGCGCCTGCGTCATGCTGGAGGGCAGGGCGTCGAACATCATGTCGGTGCTGCTGCCCATCAGGCCGACGATGGCGGGGGCGCTGCCCTGGTAGGGTACGTGCGTGACCTGGAAGCCCAGCTTGCTGACGGCGTATTCGCCGGCAAGATAGGTGATGTTCCCGGTGCCGGCCGAGCCCATGGTCAGCTTGCCGGGAGATTGCTTGCCCAGGGCGATCAAGGCCTTGACGTCGCGCGCCGGCAGGTCATGGCGCACCACAAGCAAGAGCGGCGACTTGGCCATGCCCGAGACCGGGACGAAGTCCTTGGACGGGTCGTAGGTCATCTTTGCGTAGAGCGCCTGGTTCACCACGAGCGGGGCGTTGGAGCCGACGAAGAAAGTCTTGCCGTCGGGCTTGGCGCGGGCGACGTAGTCGGCGGCGATCATGCCGGCGGCGCCGGGCTTGTTCTCGACGATGATGGTCGCGCCGCCGCCCTTGCTCATTTCCTGCGCCACCAGGCGCGCGATCTGGTCGGCGGCGCCGCCGGGCGGGTAGGGCACGATGAAGCGGACGGGCGCGTCCTGAGCCGACGCGGGGGCGGCCGCTAGGGCCGCCAGGGTCAGGGCGCTGCAGACTGCGGCGGTGATGATGCGCATGGTGGTGTCTCCTGGGTTGTTGTCATGGCCGCCTGCCCGGCGGTTGGGGTCAGATGATTCCGCGGCCTTTCAGCTGCGCGATGCGGGCTTCGTCCAGGCCCAGCCGCTCGCGCAGCACGGCGTCGGTGTGCTGGCCCAGCGCCGGCGCGGCGCGGTCGTAGCGCATGGGGGTGTCGCGCATGCGGATGGGGTTGGCCACGGCCGGCGTGTCCACGCCCGAGACATGGGGCAGCGACAACTGCATGCCGCGATGGCGCACGTGCGGGTCCTGGAATACCTGTTCGATGTCGTAGATGGGCCCGCAGGGCACGTTGACCGCTTGCAGTATCTGCACCCATTCCTGCATGGTGCGCGCCAGCATCGCCTCGGCGATCGGCGGTATCAGCGTGTCGCGGTTCCGATTGCGCCCGCCGGCCGTGGCGTAGCGTTCGTCGGCGGCCAGGTCGGCGCGGCCGATGGCGCCGCAGAAGGCGCGGTATTGGCCGTCATTGCCGACGGCGACGATGACCGAGCCTTCCTTGCAGGCGAATACCTGGTACGGAACCATGTTGGAATGGGCATTGCCCATGCGCTGCGGCACCCGCCCGGACAGGAAGTAGTTGATGGCCTGGTAGGACGAGATCGTGATCACGCAGTCCAGCAGCGACATGTCGATGTACTGCCCCACGCCGCTGACGCGGCGGTGTTCGACTGCGGCCAATATGGCCGTGCTGGCGTAGACGCCGGTCAGCAGGTCCGTGATCGCGATACCGGATTTCATCGGCTCGCCGGCGGGGTCGCCGGTGATGCTCATCAGTCCGCCCATACCCTGGAACACGAAGTCGTAGCCCGGCAGCGGCGCGTAGGGTCCGTCCTGGCCGAAGCCGGTGATCGAGCAATAGACCAGGCGCGGATTGATGGCGCGCAGGCTGTCGTAGTCCAGTCCATAACGCGCCAGCGTGCCGACTTTGTAGTTCTCGACCAGCACGTCGGAGTCCTTCGCCAGTTCCGCAATCAGAGCCTGGCCTTCCGTCGTGGCGATGTCCACGGTAATTGACCGCTTGCCGCGGTTGGCGCTCAGGAAGTAGGACGAGTCCCGGGTCTCAGCGCCGTCGGCGCCGGTCAGGAAAGGCGGCCCCCAGCCGCGCGTGTCGTCGCCGTGTCCAGGGCGCTCTACCTTGATGACGTCAGCGCCCATGTCGGCCAGCGTCTGCGTCGCCCATGGGCCGGCCAGCACGCGCGTCAGGTCCAGGATCTTGAGGTGGGATAGCGCGCCGCGCGGCTGCGCGGCGGCGGTGTTGTCTCGCTCCATGTCGCTCCGATCGGGGTGGGCCCCGTTATGTCTGGGGTCCACCTTAATGACGGAGGTAGCGAGGGTCCAATATCGTTTTACGCGTTATCGATTCGAATTGAGTATTGCCGGCGGGATGGGGCCGCCGTTCGATGTCCGTAACCAGTCCGGGCAGAACGCTGTTGATGCGTTCTTTATTACGAAAAGAAGTTAAGACATTCAATATTGATAGTTTGGATTCATATAACGAATTGTTAGATTGGAGGCTCATTTTTGGCCCGCCACGATACGTTCCATGAATCTCACCTTCGATCACGTCCACAAGCACTTCGGCGAACTGCCGGTGGTGGACGGCTTTACCAGCGAAATCAAGACCGGTGAACTGGTTGCCCTGGTGGGCCCCTCGGGTTGCGGCAAGTCCACCTTGCTGCATCTGGCGGCCGGCCTGGAAAAGCCCACCGAAGGCAGCGTGCTGGCCGACGGCAAGGCGGTTGCCGGCCCCCATCCCAGCCGTACCCTGGTGTTCCAGGAACACGCGCTGTACCCTTGGCTGACGCTGGAGGACAACGTGGCGCTGGCGCTGGAATTCCAGAACACGCCCAAGCCCCGCGCCCGTGAAGCCGCGCGCCAGTGGCTGGCGCGCGTCAGCCTGGCCGGCTTCGAACACTATTACCCCCATCAGGTGTCCGGCGGCATGCGCCAGCGCGCCGCGCTGGCGCGCGCCTTCATCGCCCAGCCGCAGACCATGCTGATGGACGAGCCTTTCGGCGCGCTGGACGCGCTGACCCGGCTGAGCCTGCAGGACGTCCTGCGCCAGCTCATCGCCCAGGAAAAGCCCACCGTGCTGCTGGTGACGCACGACGTGGACGAGGCCTTGTTCCTGGCCGACCGCATCATCGTCTTCAGCCCGCGCCCGGCGCGCGTGCTGCGCGAGTTCAACCTCGCGCACCGCGAAAAGACCCATGACCTGTCCGGCCTGGCGGCCGAGAAGCGCGAGATCCTGCGCCTGCTCGGCATCGCGGTGGACGGTTCGGGCGAGCACGCGGACCTGGCCCTGGCAGCCTGACCCCCGGATCTGGATTCTTGCTGGCGGCGCGTGCGCGTCGGCCGGCCCTGCATACCTTGGAGCACTTCCCATGAAACTGAAGCAATGGCTGTCCCTGCCGCTGGCCGCGGCGCTGCTGGCGGCAGCCCCCGCGATGGCGGCCGAGAAATTCCGTGTGGGCTATCTGCGCGTGATGGACGATGCGCAGGCCATCGTCGCGCAAGAGGGCGGCTACTACAAAAAGGCCGGCCTGGATTCCGAACTGATCGAGTTCAAGTCGGGCACCGACCTGATCAAGGCCATCGTCGGCGGCCAGCTGGACATCGGCGTGCTGGGCTTCACCAACGCGGTGGCCTGGGCCTCCAAGGGCGCGGACCTGAAGGTGGTGGGCGGTGCGCAGCAGGGCTACCACTCGCTGATCGTGCGCGAAGACTCCGGCATCAAGGACATCGCCGGGCTGAAGGGCAAGACCCTGGCCTCCCAGGCCGAAGGCAGCACTGCCGACGTGGTGCTGAAGGGCGTGGTGCTCAAGCAGGGCAACCTGGCTGCGGACGACGTCAACGTCATGGGCGTAAGCCCGGCCGTGGCGGTCCAGTCGCTGGTGGGCAAGCGCGTGGACGCGGCCTTCCTGTTCGAACCCTACGATCGCATCGCGCAACTGGTGGCGCCGGTCAAGCAGATCTATGAAGTGGGCCAGGCCTGGCCGTTCCCGTGCATGGTGGTGATCACCTCCGGCGAAACGCTGGCCAAGCGCAAGGACGACGTCTGGAAGGCGCTGGATGCGCAGAACCAGGCCATCCAGCTGCTGCAGAAGGAACCCGCGCAGGCTTCCAAGCTGATCGCGTCCTACTTCATCGCCGAACCCACGCTCAAGACCCTGACCCGTGGCGAACTGCCGCGCGAGACCGTCATCGCCGAAGCCATCGGCACGCAGGTCTTCACGCCCAAGCTGACCGACAAGGACACCCGCCGCATGCAGGAAATCGCCGACATCCTGCAAGCCCAGGGTTCGCTGAAGACGCGCGACGGCAAGCCGTATGACGTCTCCAGCATCGTCGACCTGTCCTGGCAAGAGGCTCGCAAGCTTTGAGCGCATCTACCCGAGTCACCGGCGCCCGCAAGCATTTCGCGGGCGTTCTGGGCGTGTTGTTCATCCTGGCCTTGTGGCAACTGGCGGCGTTCGCGCTGCCGGACTTCCTGATGCCGGGCGTGCCGGCCGTGGTCGAGCGCCTGGTCGAAGACCTGGGCAAGCAGTCCTTCCACCAGAGCCTCCTGGGCACGCTGGGGCGGCTGGGCGCGGGCTACGGCCTGGCGCTGGCGGCCGGCATCGGCTTCGGCCTGGTGGCGGCTGTGCTGTTCTTCTTCCGCGAAGTGCTGCGCAGCGCCATCGTCATCCTGCAGTCGATTCCGTCGATCGCCTGGGTGCCGCTGTTCCTCATCGTGATGGGCTTCGGCAATACGCCCATCATCGTCGTTGTGGCATTGTCGGCTTTCTTCCCGGCCGCGCTCAGCGTCATGAACGCGACTGAGTCCGTGCAGCGCGTGCATGTATCGGCGGCGCGCGTCATGGGCGCCACGCGCTGGGGACTGGTCAAGCGGGTCTACCTGCCGGCCGTGATGCCCGAGCTCATCACCGGCGCGCAGCTCGCCTTCGGCAATGCCTGGCGCGCGCTGATCTCGGCGGAAATGCTGATCGGCTTCGGCAAGGGGCTGGGCCGTTCGCTGGCCTATTCGGGCGAAATCGCCGACATGACCGGCGTCATGACCAACATCCTGGTCATTGCCGTGCTGGCCGCGCTGATCGACCAGTTCGTGCTTGAAAACCTCAAGCACCGCCTGCTGCGCTACCAGTACGTCTGAGGGCGACAGGAGTCCTGCATGATTGGCCGCATCCGTCTGTTTGTCCTCGGCGCCTGCCTGGTTGCATCGGGCTTCGCGCAGGCGCAGCCCGACGCCTTCGCGGCGGCGCGGGCGCGCGGCGAGCTGGTGGTGGGCGTGCCTTACCTGGCGCCACCGCCCGCGGCCGGCGCCAAGATCCGCACGCCGGACGGCCTGGACGCCGCAATGACCGATAGATTGGCGCAAAGCCTGGGACTGCCGGTGCGCCTGGTGCAATTGCCGCAGGAACAGGCCGCTGCCGCGCTGGCGGCGGGGCGGGTCGACCTGGTCCTGGCCGACGGCGCGTCGGCCCAGCCGGACGCGGTCGCGACGCAAGCCACAGGCTATGCCGCCCGACCCAAGGCCGTGATCCGCAGCGACACCAGCCTGCGCCGACCCGCCGACGTGCGCGGCCGCAGCGTCTGCATGGCGGAGGCCGCAAGCGCTTCCCGCGCCCTGGCCGAAAGCTGGGGCGCGGTGGTGCGCACCTACCGCGTGCCGTCCGATGCGCTGGTCGCCGTGCGCGAGGGCAGCTGCGATATCGGCCTGGTCGACGACGCGGTCTGGGAGCCGCTGGTGCGCTT
The DNA here is from genome assembly GCF_902859965.1 of Achromobacter aegrifaciens. Lineage (NCBI taxonomy): Bacteria > Pseudomonadati > Pseudomonadota > Betaproteobacteria > Burkholderiales > Alcaligenaceae > Achromobacter > Achromobacter aegrifaciens. Next base: position 899,897 of record NZ_CADIKO010000002.1, on the reverse strand, counting down.
CCCGGAATGGAAGAAGTTCTCCTCGACGCTGGCGGCCGATGGCGCGCGGCGTGAACGCGTGTGGCTGCTGCCGGCCTCCGACTCCGCCAGCCGCAACTGGCTGAGCCAGGAAATGCGCTCCTGGGACCGAGCGGGCGCCTGGAAGGCCATGACCGCGAAGTGGGCCCGCGACGTGGCCTTCGATGTCTATCTCGACCAGGAAGTGCCCGACTGCCACGGCTAGGGACTGGCGGCACATACAATGCCGGTCATGACGCACACGCTGACCGCCCCTTGCACCTACCAGGAAGACATCAAGAAAAGCCGCTTTGTCGCGTATGCGGCGCCCGTGTCCGGCGTGGACGAAGCCATGCGCTTCTTTGCCGAACATAGCGACGCCGAAGCGACCCACAACTGCTGGGCCTACCGCATCGGCCAGGAATACCGCTTCAATGACGACGGCGAGCCGGGAGGCACGGCCGGCCGTCCCATCCTGCAAGCCATCGAAGGCCAGGACATGGATCGCGTGGCGGTGCTGGTAGTGCGCTGGTACGGGGGCATTAAGCTCGGCGCAGGCGGACTGGTGCGCGCCTACGGAGGCTGCGCGGCCAACTGCCTGCGGCTGGGGGAGCGGACCGAGATCGTGGATCTTGCAACCGTCGCCTGCGCTTGCGGTTTTGGCGAACTGGCGTTGCTGAAGTCGCGCCTGGCTCAGGCAGGCGCGGCCATCCTGCAGGAAGACTTCAACGAGGAAGGGGTGGCGCTACGGTTCACGGTGCCGCGCGCAGCGGTGGCGGACCTGGAAGTGACCGCCGCCAACATCACGCGCGGGCGTGCGGCCTGGGAAGTCGAGTCCTGATCCCAGGGGCGCACGGCCCGCGCAGCGTTCAGGCGTCCTGCCCGTTCTGGGCAGCTGCGATTTCCTGATGGACCTTTTCCATGTCCACTTCCTTGATCTTGGCGAGCAGCTCATTGAGCTGGCCGCCCGACAAGGCGCCCGGTTGCGAGAACAGCAGGACCTTTTCGCGGAAGACCATCAGGGTCGGGATGGAACGGATGCCCAGCGCGCCGGCCAGTTCCTGTTCCACGTCGGTATTGACCTTGGCGAAGGTGACGTCGGGATGCTCGGTGGCGGCCTGTTCGAATACCGGCGCGAAACCGCGGCAGGGGCCGCACCAGGGCGCCCAGAAATCAACGATCAGCGTACCGTCGGGGGTAATGGCTTCCTGGAAGCTGTCTTTGGTGAGTTCAACAATACTCATTTTGAATCCTTGCCGGCGAGCGGCGTAAAAAGCGGTGTCAGAGGCCCGGGGTATGCCCGTCCCGGACCCGATGGGGCGTTGCGGCGGCGTTCGGTGCTTTAAGAACGATAGTAGAGCGGGTAATGGCCGCGTCGCAATGGTTGGCGCCTGAGGCGCGGGCTGCGGCCCTCAGGCCGCGGTGCTTGCCGGGGCGCCGTTTTTCAACGACGCGACGATCTCGAAGGAACGCAGGCGGTCGGCGATATCGTAGAAATCCGAGACGATCATGACTTCGTCGGCCTCGGTTTCGGCCACCAGCGCTTCCAGTTCGCGCCGGACGGTATCCGGGCCGCCCACGATGGCCGCGCCCAGTCTTTGATGGACCGCCTCGCGCTCCCATTCGTTCCACAGGCCGTCCATGCTGTCCACGGGCGGTTGCAGCTGCAGGCGGTTGCCGCGCACCAGCGACAGGAATTTCAGCTGCTGGGTGGTGGCCTGGCGCCTGGCGGCTTCATCGGTTTCGGCGGCCACGACCGGCACGCCTATCATGGCGTAGGGCCGCGCCAGCGTTGCCGACGGCTTGAACAAATGGCGGTACAGGCGCATGGCCGCCATGCCTTCGGGCGAAAAATGTCCCGCGAAGGAGAAGGGCAGGCCCAGCTCCGCGGCAAGCCGCGCGCTGAAATCGCTGGACCCCAGCAGCCAGATCGGAATGTCCAGGCCTTCGCCGGGAATGGCGCGCACGGGCTGGCCAGGGCGCGAAGGCGCGAGGAAACCGCGCAATTCTTCCACCAGCGCCGGGAACTCCAATCCGCTGCGCGGACCGCGGCGCAATGCGTGTTGCGTGGCGCCGTCGCTACCGGGCGCGCGGCCCAGGCCCAGGTCGATACGGCCAGGGTAAAGCGTTTCCAGCGTGCCGAACTGCTCGGCGATGATCAGCGGCGCGTGGTTGGGCAGCATGACGCCGCCCGAGCCCACGCGCAGGGTGCTGGTGTGCGAGGCGACGTGGCCGATCAGTACGGCGGTGGCGCTGCTGGCCACGCCGTTGATGTTGTGGTGTTCCGCCAGCCAGAAGCGCTTGTAGCCCAGGCGTTCCACGTGCTGCGCCACCGCAACCGTGTTGCGGAAGGCGTCAGCCGCGTCGCGGCCTTGCACTATCGGGGCCAGGTCCAGTACGGAGAAAGGGATGCGGGCCAGGCTGCTCATGCGGAAACCTCCGTGTACACGGTGGGACAGGACAGCGGGGCGGAAACAAAGCGGGTAAGGCGCAAGGCGGACTCCATATGCCGTTATACATGGGGAGTGTATCGGTGAAATCAAGCGGACCCGCCAGCAACCATATGGCGCGGCGGGTTGATTGATTTCCGCTATTGCCGCGATTGGCCCGCCTTGCGAGCGGCCTTGGGGCTTGCGCCTAGCCGGGGAAGAATGCGTAGCGGATCACGAACAGCGCCGCGACCAGCCAGGTGGCGGGATGCACGTCGCGGACCTTGCCGGTGGCCGTCTTCAGCACGACGTAGCTGATGAAGCCGAAGGCGATGCCATTGGCGATCGAGTACGTGAACGGCATGACCAGGGCGGTCAGCGCGGCCGGCGTGGCCTCGCAGACGTCGTTCCAGTCGATGTCGATCAGTTCGCGCATCATCAGGCCGGCCACGTAGAGCAGGGCGGGCGCGGTGGCGTAGGCCGGCACGGCGCCGGCCAGCGGCGAAATGAACAGCGCGGCCAGGAACAGCACCGCGACGACCAGGGCCGTCATGCCGGTACGGCCGCCAGCCTGCACGCCGGAGGCGCTTTCCACATAGGCGGTGGTGCTGCTGGTGCCCAGCATCGAGCCGGCCACGATGGCGCTGCTGTCGGCGAAGAGCGCGCGGCCCAGGCGGTTGGGGCGGTTCTCGGGCATCAGGCCCGCGCGCTTGGCCACGCCCACCAGCGTGCCGGTGGCGTCGAACACTTCAACCAGCACGAACACCAGGATCACGTGCACGAAGCCGCTGTGCAGCGCGCCCAGGATGTCCAGCTTCATCAGCGTGGGGGCCAGGCTGGGCGGGGCGGCGAAGATGCCCTTGAATTCGTTGTAGCCCAGCGCCATCGACAGCACCGTGACCACCAGGATGCCGATCAGGATCGCGCCGCGCACGCGCAGCGCATCCAGCGCGGCGATGATGAAAAAGCCCAGGATGGCGAACAGCGGACCGGGCTGGGTCAGGTCGCCCAGGGTGACCTTGGTGGCGGGATGCGCAACCACGATGTTGGCGCTGGATAGCGCGATAATGGCAAGGAACAGCCCGATGCCGGCGGCGATGGCGCTGCGCAGCGAATGCGGAATGCCCTTGACCAGCCAGACCCGGATGCCCGAGAACGTCAGGAACAGGAAGATCACGCCCGAGATGAACACGGCGCCCAGCGCCTGCTCCCAGGTGTAGCCCATGGTCTTGACCACGGTGAATGCGAAGAAGGCGTTCAGGCCCATGCCCGGCGCCATGCCGATCGGCCAGTTGGCGATCAGCGCCATCACCAGCGAGCCCAGCGCGGCGGCCAGGCAGGTGGCGACGAACACGGCATCGCGGTCCATGCCCGTCGACGACAGGATGTCCGGATTGACGAAGATGATGTACGACATCGTCAGGAATGTCGTCAGGCCGGCGACCAGTTCCGTACGCGCTGTCGTGCCGTGTTCACGCAGCTTGAATAGCTTCTCGAGCATTCGAGTCCCCAATGTGTTTGCAGGATTGCGGGTTGTTGTGGGCGGGCTGGGTTGCCCGCCGGTTTTTCATGAAAGGGCGTATTTTCGCATCAGTTGTAAACTCTGCCGCCATGATTATTCTCGGCTTTGAAAGCTCCTGCGACGAAACCGGCGTCGCTGCCGTCTGTACGGAACGGGGCCTGCTAGCGCACGCGCTGCATACCCAGATCGCCATGCACCAGGAATACGGGGGCGTGGTGCCGGAACTCGCCTCGCGCGACCATATCCGCCGCGTCGTGCCGCTGACCCGGCAGGTCCTCGAAGAAGCGGGCCTGCAAATGTCGGATGTCGGCGCCGTGGCCTATACGGCCGGCCCCGGCCTGGCCGGCGCCTTGCTGGTGGGCGCCAGCGTCGCGCAGTCGTTCGCCTGGTCGCGTCATTTGCCCGCCATCGGCATCCATCACCTGGAAGGCCATCTGCTATCGCCGATGCTGGCGGATCCGCGGCCTGAATTCCCCTTCGTGGCGCTGCTGGTGTCCGGCGGACACACGCAGCTGATGCGCGTGGACGGGGTGGGACGCTACGAATTGCTGGGCGAAACGCTGGACGACGCGGCGGGCGAGGCCTTCGACAAGTCGGCCAAGCTCATGGGCCTGGGCTATCCCGGCGGACCGGCGCTGTCCCGGCTGGCCGCCAGCGGCGATGCCGCGCGTTTCGATCTGCCGCGCCCCATGCTGCACAGCGGCGACCTGGATTTCAGTTTCAGCGGCCTGAAGACGGCCGTGCTGACCCGGGTCAAGGCTGCCGAAGCCGCGGGCGGACTGGACGAACAGACCCGCGCCGACCTGGCCGCGGCCACGCAGGCCGCCATCGTGGAAGTGCTGGCGGCCAAGGCCATCAAGGCCCTGAAGCAGACCGGCCTGAAGCGCCTGGTGGTGGCCGGGGGAGTGGGGGCCAACCAGCTGCTGCGCGCCAAGCTGGACGCGGCGCTCAAGCCGCTCAAGGCGCGCGCCTATTTCCCGCCCCTGGAACTGTGCACCGACAACGGCGCCATGATTGCCTTTGCCGCCGCCGAGCGGGTCAAGGCTGGCCTGGCGACGCTGGATCCGGATGCGCACAGCTTCACTGTGAAGCCGCGCTGGGACCTGGCCGACATCGCCTGAAAATGAAAAGGGCGGCCATGCAGGCCGCCCCGAAGCGCATTCCTTGCGCGTTTATTTCTTCTTGCCGCCGCCGATGCGGCTTTCCGTGCCCTGGACCAGGCGCGTGATGTTGGCGCGGTGGCGGTAGAACAACAGCACGCCGATGACTGCAAGCGCCACGCCCATGGACGGCTGCGCATACCAGGCCAGGCCGGAACCGAACACGTAGTAGACGGGGGCGAAGAAGGCCGCCACCAGTGAAGCCAGGGACGAATAGCGGAAGAACACCGCGACGATCAGCCAGGTGGCCGCCGTGGCGACCGCCAGCCAGGGCTGGATTGCCACCAGCACGCCCAAGGCGGTGGCCACGCCCTTGCCGCCCTTGAAGCGCAGGAATATCGGGTACAGATGGCCCAGGAAGGCGGCCAGCGCCACCAGCGCCAGCGCGACGGGGGAGATCCCGGGAGCCAGTTTTTCGGCCAGCCAGATCGCGAACCATCCCTTGGCGGCGTCGCCCAGCAGCGTCAGCGCGGCGGCCGTCTTGTTCCCGGTGCGCAGCACATTGGTGGCGCCGGGATTCTTGGAGCCGTAGCTGCGGGGGTCTTGCAGGCCCATGAGCTTGCTGACGACCACTGCGAAGGGCACGGAGCCGATCAGGTAGGCCAGCAGGATGAGCGCAGCGCTGAAGACCAGGGAGGGGTCGTTTATCGCCATGGATAGGATCCGTTGTTGTTGTGTTGTTGCGGTAATGGGTGCGGATTCTACCGCGCCCGGGGCCGGGTCCGGCTACGGGTTATCGAGCGGGGCTGCGGCCCCCGTCCGCCAGTCGATCGCACGGATACCGGCCGCGGACGGTACAATCCGACGCGTTCACCCGCGTTTTATTTTCTTTCGGATGCACAATGCGAATTCTGGTTTCGAACGATGATGGTTATTCGGCCCCTGGGCTCGAGGCGCTGGTTGACGCGCTGCAGGGCCTGGGCGATCTCACTGTCGTCGCGCCTGAAACCAACCATAGCGGCGCGTCCAACTCCCTGACGCTGAACCGGCCGCTGTCGGTACGCACCGCCTCCAACGGCTTCATTGCCGTCAACGGCACCCCGTCCGACTGCGTGCACGTGGCGCTCACCGGCCTTATGGATACCCGGCCGGACCTGGTCGTGTCCGGCATCAACAACGGCGCCAACATGGGCGACGACACCCTGTATTCGGGCACCGTGGCCGCTGCCAGCGAAGGCTATCTGTTCGGCATCCCGGCCATCGCGTTCTCGCTGGCCGAGAAGGGCTGGGAGCACATCGATTCCGCCGCGCGCGCCGCGCGCCTCGTGGTGGAACGCCATCTGGCCCAGCCGCTGGCCGCGCCGGTGCTCCTGAACGTCAATATCCCCAGCCGCCGCTTCGAAGACATGCACGGCTTCGCGGTCACGCGCCTGGGAAAGCGCCATCCCTCGCAGCCGGTGGTGCGCACCACCACGCCGTATGGCGATACCGTCTATTGGATCGGACCCGTGGGTTTGGCGGCCGACGCCACGCCAGGCACGGACTTTCATGCCGTCGAGCAGGGTACGGTGTCGGTCACGCCGCTGCGCCTGGACCTGACCCAGCACAGCCAGCTCGACGAGATCCGGACCTGGGCGGAGCCGCTATGCGTAAACGTGTAAGCCAGCCGGACGTGACCCAGCCGGTGCCCGGGCGTACCGGTCCGGTGCGCTACGACTCGGGTCGGCTCAGTCCGGGCGTCACGCCCGCCAACAGCAACACCCGCATTTCCGCAGCCACGCTGCAACGCCAGACCCAGGCGCCGACGCCTGCATCGGGCAGCAATCTGGGGCTGAATTCGGATCGCCTGCGCCAGGCCATGGTCGAGCGCCTGCGGGCGCAGGGCATTACCGACGAGCGCGTGCTCAACGCCATGGGCGCGGTGCCGCGCCATCTGTTCGTCGACGAGGCGCTGGCCAGCCGCGCTTACGAAGACGCCGCGCTGCCCATCGGTCATTCGCAAACCATCTCCCAACCCTGGGTGGTGGCGCGCATGATCGCCGCCGCCTGCGACGACCGCACGCCCACCCGCGTGCTGGAAGTCGGCGCGGGTTGCGGCTACCAGGCGGCGGTGCTCGCGCAATTCGTGCGCGAGGTTCACACCATCGAACGCATCCGCGGATTGTATGAACTTGCGCGCGAGCATCTGCGCGCCCTGCGGCTCACCACCAGGATCCGCTTGATCTACGGCGACGGCATGCTGGGCCTGCCCGGCGTGGCGCCGTTCGATGCTATCGTTGTGGCTGCCGCTGGCCTTGCCATCCCGCAGGCGCTGCTCTCGCAGCTCGCACCGGGTGGCCGCCTGATCGCTCCTGAAGGGGGCGCCAACCAGCGCCTGGTTCTCATCGAACGCACAGGCGCGGCCAGCTGGAAACGCACAGAATTAGAGGCCGTGCGCTTTGTGCCGCTACGGGCCGGAATACAATCTTGAGCAAACAGGAGAAACGTATGCTCAACGGGCAGTTGCAACTGACCGATATCACCCTGGGCGCGTCCATGACGCGCCTGCGCCGCCCGCTCTTCATCGCGGGGGCTCTCAGCCTGTCCATCCTGGCTGGCTGCGCTTCCAAAGGCACTCGCGCCCCGGTGGTCGACATGACCGGCGGGCAACCCGCGCCGGCCACCCAGACCGGCGGCACCTATGTGGTGAAACCGGGCGACACGCTCTACAAGATCGCCCGCGCCAACAATGTGGATGTCGAAAACGTCAAGCGTTGGAACAACCTCAGCGACCCCAACCAGATCTCGGTCGGCCAGGTCCTGAAGATGTCCGGCAGCGCCAGCGGCGGGGCGCAGACCGCGCCGGTCGCGGGCTCCAAGACGCAGCCGCGTCCGCTGGACCAGCCGGAAACCCTGCCGCCGCCGACCACTGAAACCACCACGCCGCCGCCCACCGCGCCGGTCGAGACCAAGCCCGCCACGCGCGCGGCCGACGCGGCCGTCATCAATTGGGCCTGGCCTGCCAACGGCCAGATCGTGCAAGGCTTCAACAACAGCAGCAAGGGCATCGACATCGCCGGCGCGCTGGGCGATCCGGTCACCGCCGCCGCCGACGGCCTGGTCAAGTACAGCGGCAACGGTGTGCGCGGCCTGGGCAACCTGATCATCGTCGAACACCAGAACGGCTTCATTACCGCTTACGCGCATAACCGCGCGGTGCTGGTGAAGACGGGCCAGAACGTCAAGCGCGGCGCCAAGATCGCCGAACTCGGCCAAAGCGATACCACGTCGCCGCGCCTGCACTTCGAGATCCGCCGCCAAGGCCAGCCGGTGGACCCCATGCAGTATCTGCCTGCCCGATGACGCCCACTCTCGTCTTCGACCTGGAAACCATCCCCGACGCCGAGGGGCTGCGCAAGCTCAACGGCTGGGGGGCTGATGTTTCCGACCAGGAGGTGGTCGAGCGCGCGCTGACCGCGCGCCGCGAGGCCGTGGGCCATGATTTCCTGCCGCTGCATCTGCACAAGGTGGCGGTGGTGGGCTGCGTGTTCCGCGACGACCAGGGCTTTCGGGTCAAGACCCTGGGCCAGCCCGACGATCCCGAAGCCGCCTTGCTGGCGGGCTTCTTCAAGACCATCGAGCGCTACACGCCCAAGCTCGTGAGCTGGAACGGTTCCGGCTTCGACCTGCCGGTGCTGCATTACCGCAGCCTGATCCAGGGCGTGCCCGCGCCGCGCTACTGGGACATGGGCGAGGAAGATCGCGACTTCAAGTTCAACAACTACATTTCGCGCTACCACTCGCGTCACCTGGACCTGATGGACCTGCTGGCCAAGTACAACGGCCGCGCCAACGCGCCGCTGGACGAACTGGCCAAGCTTTGCGGCTTTCCCGGCAAGCTGGGCATGGACGGCAGCAAGGTGTGGGAAGCCTGGAGCCAGGGCCGCGCCGACGAGGTGCGGGCCTATTGCGAAACGGACGTGGTCAACACCTGGCTGGTGTATTGCCGTTTCCGTTTCCTGCGCGGCGAACTCGACCGCACTTCCTACGAAGCGGAAATCGCGCTGGTGCGCGACACCCTCAGCGCCAGCGATGCGCCGCACTGGAAGGAGTACATGGCGGCCTGGGACGCCAACTGAGCGGCGTCTCGGCCGGAGGATCCGTCTTCCGGTGGACAGGATCAAACGGGGCCCGCGAGGCCCCGTTCTTGCGTCTGGATCATGCGCAATCGACTGAAACATTGCTTGCGCCAGCGAAACCTGGATGAAACCGGGCCAATCGCACAATGGCCTCGCTTTCTTCACTTTCAGGAGACCTACATGTCCCGATTCGCTATCCGCTCCAATTTGGCCGCTCTTGCATTTGTCGCCGCGACGGGCGGCCTGGTGGCCGGCTCCGTCATGGCTGCGCCTCCTCCTCCCGCTGACGGCGGCCCCGCCGCCATGCACGATGGCCAGCGCGGCGGCTTCCACAAAGGCATGCGCGACGGCCTCTTCATTCCCGGCCTGGGTCCGGTGACCAAGGCGCAGGTCGCCGAGCTGAAGCTGGACGACAAGCAGCAGGCCTTGTTCAAGACCGCGCAGGACGGCCAGCGCAGCCTGCACGAAGCCATGCGTGCCTCGGGCGGCAAGCGCCACGACTTGCTCAAGGCGCAGCTGGACAGCGGCAAGCTGGATCCCCGCGCGCTGGTCGAACAGTCCGAAAAGTCGCGTGATGCCTTCGGTCCCCAGGCCAAGCAGGTGCGCGACCAATGGCTCGCGGTCTGGGACAGCCTGAACGACACCCAGCGCGGCCAGGTGACCAAGTTCGTCAAGGAACGCCAGGACCGCATGCAGGAGCGCCACGCCCGCATGGAAGGGCGCCACGGCAAGGGCAAGGCGGATGCGCCCGCTGCCGCCGCGCCGGCCAAGCCTGCCGCCAACTAAGCAGTGCGGCCGGCCGTCCCGGCCGGTGCGCGCCATCAACCCCGGACACGCGACCGCGTGCCGGGGTTTTTCATTTGGCGTCCGGGATGGCGGCTGGCGGCGGCTCGCCATGCGTACCGATAGGGAGCGGGTTCCCCGTTTTGACGCATAAGCGCGTGCGCCGGCACACGCGTCCGCACTGTTCTGGTGCGGCGCGGGCGCCGTCAGCGGGCGATGCGCCTGCGTATCGGCTTGCCGCAGACCTGGCACGGACATTGCTTTGTGGAGTAGGAACCGGTTTCAAACGCTGCACCGCCGGTCCTAGTGATGCGCCTCGGCCATCTACCTACTCGACAAATCCGATCAGGACTCCGCACCATGAAGAAGACGTTGCTAGCCGTGCCCTTTGCGCTCGCCGCTTGTTTCGCCGCGACGGCGCAGGCCGAACCCACCGACCTGGGCGGCGGATTTTCGCTCAGCGGCAACGCCGCCATCGTCAGCGACTACCGTTTCCGCGGCTACTCGCAGACCGACTTCCGGCCCGCCGTGCAGTTGGGCTTCGACCTGACCCACAGTTCCGGCTTCTATCTGGGCAACTGGAACTCCAACGTTTCCGATTTCGTGTTCACCGACGGCAACCTGGAAATGGATTTCTACGGCGGCTGGAAGGGCGACGTGGGCGGCGGCTTCACGCTGGATGCGGGCGTCCTGCATTACTACTACCCGGGATCCAGCTCGCCGAAGGGCGGCAACTACAACAACACCGACCTCTATCTGGGCGCGTCCTACGGCAACTACAGCCTCAAGTACTCCTATACGCCCAGCGACTTCTTCAGCACGCCGGACAGCAAGGGCACCTGGTACCTGGACGGCACGGCCAACTTCGACCTGGGCGACGGCTGGGGCCTGGTCGGCCACCTGGGCTACCAGAAGCTCAAGAACCAGACCAATATGGACGGCGACTCCATCGGCCATTACGTCGACTACAAGCTCGGCGTGACCAAGGACCTGAAGGGCTGGATCCTGGGCCTGGCCGCCGTGGGGGCGACCAAGGACAACTGGTTGCCGACCAAGTACGGCCATCCTTCGGGCCGCCTGGGCGCCGTCTTCTCGGTGGCGCGTTCCTTCTGACCGATATCCGTGGCGGCGCCTGGCAGCGCCGGCTTTCGGGCTTGCCGACGATTGGCGGTGACCGCCGTCCGGGGCAAGCCCTTTTTTCATCGGGAGACCGTTCCGGCCCCACATCGCCATTTCCAGGATTGGCCGCAGTCCTTCTACAATAGAAGGTTGCGTGTAATTCTTCTGGACTGCGTGAGATGTCTGACGTTTTGAGTATTGAATCCCTGGACCTGGAAGCCAGGGGTATCGCCCGCCGCGACGGGAAGGTCGTCTTCGTGGAAGGCGCCTTACCGGGCGAACGGGTCACCACGGTTACGCTGCGCCGCAAGCCGTCCTACGAGATTGCGCGCGTGGACGAGGTGCTGCGGCCCTCGTCGCAGCGCGTGGCGCCGCGCTGCCCGCATTTCGGCGTCTGTGGCGGCTGTGCCATGCAGCACCTGGAACCCAGCACGCAGGTCGCCATCAAGCAACGTTCGCTGGAAGACACCTTCTGGCATGTCGGCAAGCTGCGTCCCGCGCGCATCCTGGCGCCGCTGCAAGGCCCGACCTGGGGCTACCGCTACCGCGCCCGCCTGTCGGTGCGCGTGGTGCCCAAGAAGGGCGGCGTGCTGGTCGGTTTCCATGAGCGCAAGAGCAGCTATGTGGCCGACATGCGCGAATGCCATGTGCTGCCGCGCCACGTCAGCGACCTGCTTATCCCTTTGCGCGAAATGATCGGTTCCATGTCCGCGCCGGACCGCATGCCGCAGATCGAAGTGTCGCTGGGCGAGGGCGTGACCGCCCTGGTGCTGCGCCATCTGCTGCCGCTGACCGATGGCGACATCGCCATCCTGCGCGCCTTCGCCGCCAAGCACAACGTGCAATGGTGGCTGCAGTCCAAGGGTCCGGAAACCGTGCACCCGCTGGAGCGCGAGCACGGCGACACGCTGGCCTACACCATGCCGGAATTCGGCCTGCGCATGCCGTATCGACCCACCGATTTCACGCAGGTCAATCACGCCATCAACCGTGCGATGGTGTCGCGCGCGCTGAAACTACTGGAGGTGCAGCCTGCCGACCGCGTGGCGGATCTGTTCTGCGGGCTGGGCAACTTCACGCTGCCGCTGGCGACGCAGGGCAGGGAAGCCGTGGGCGTGGAAGGCAGCAAGGCGCTGACCGACCGCGCTTTCGACGCGGCATCGCGCCACGGCCTGGGCGATCGCACCAGCTTCGCCACCCTGAACCTGTTCGAGGTGGACGTGGAATGGCTGCGCGGCCTGGGCTACTTCGACCGCATGCTGATCGATCCGCCGCGCGAAGGCGCGCATGCCGTGGCGCAGGCCCTGTCGCTGTTGGAGGCGCACGAGCGCCCCGTGCGCATCGTCTACGTGTCCTGTAATCCGGCCACGCTGGCGCGCGATGCGGCCATCATGGTGCATGAAGGCGGCTATGTGTTGAAGAGCGCGGGCGTGATCAACATGTTCCCGCACACGGGCCATGTGGAGTCCATTGCGGTGTTCGAATCGCTGGACGCCGAAGGTATCCAGGCCGTGCGGGAACGCGCCCGCCAGCGCGCCATTCAGGCGGCGGCCGAAGCGGCAGCCGCGGAAGAAGCCAAGGCCGCGGCCGCCGCCGAGAAGGCGGCCGCCAAGCAGGCCGCCACCGACGCCTATCACGCCAAGGTCGCGGCCGAAGCGCAGGACTGACGCCGCGGGAAGGGCCTGGGCCGTTTCAGTGCTTGCAGCCCAGGCCTTCCAGTATCGGGCAGTCCGGCCTGTCATTGCCCTGGCAGTGTTCGGCCAGATGCTTCAAGGTGGCCGCCATGTCGCGCAGCGCCTCGGCCTTGCGCTCCAGTTCCTGCACGTGTTCCAGCGCGATGCGCTTGACGTCGGCGCTGGCGCGGCTGCGGTCCTTCCACAGCGCCAGCAACTCATTCATCTGTTCCACCGAAAAACCCAGGTCGCGCGCGCGGCGCACGAAGTGCAGCGTATGCAGATCGTGTTCGCTGTACACGCGGTAGCCGGAATCCGTGCGTCCGGCGGGGCTGATGAGGCCGATGCTTTCGTAGTAGCGGATCATCTTGGCGGAAATGCCGGAACTCCTGGATGCCTCGCCGATATTCATTGCTGTGCTCCTGTGTAGCCTGAGTGCGATTCTACGCTTGACCTTTCCATCATGGGAAGGTTTAAGCTGCTTTCCATGGTGGACGAAACGTAGTCCATCGCCCTTGAATCCTATGGAGATAACTATGAGCATCGAGTTCCAAGTGGCTGACATGACCTGCGGTCATTGCGCCAAGACCATTACGGCCGCGGTGGCCCAGGCGGCTCCGGGCGCGACTGTCACGATCGATCTGCCCACGCACCGCGTGACCGTGACCGGGGCCGATGACGCCGACAAGATCGAAGACGCGATCCGCGACGCCGGCTACCAGCCGCAGCCGGTGTAATTCCTCCTGGCGCGAGGCCGGGCTATGATAGATCCGGTCTCGCGTTGGTTATTTATTCATTGCCAAAATCTATCGATTCATTGAATTTATTAAATTTGAATAATTGATAGTAAGGATTTATCATTCTTTCCATGGTGGTTAATCAAACAACCCCGCTACCCCAAGGAGAGATTTGAATGCTGCAAAACCGCGAAGGCCAACGTGTTCCGAACGTAACGTTCCCGGTCCGTGAGGACAACACCTGGAAGAAGGTGACGTCCGACGACCTGTTCAAGAACAAGACCGTCGTGGTCTTTTCCCTGCCCGGCGCCTTCACGCCGACCTGCTCGTCGACCCACCTGCCGCGTTACAACGAACTGGCTCCCGCCTTCTTCGCCGCCGGCGTGGACAGCATCGTCTGCGTGTCGGTCAATGACACCTTCGTCATGAACGAATGGGCCAAGGACCAGGAATCGGCCAACATCACGCTGCTGCCCGACGGCAACGGCGAGTTCACCGAAGGCATGGGCATGCTGGTCGACAAGAGCGACCTGGGCTTCGGCAAGCGCAGCTGGCGCTATTCCATGCTGGTCAAGGACGGCGTGGTCCAGAAGATGTTCATCGAGCCGGAAAAGGAAGGCGACCCGTTTGAAGTGTCGGACGCCGACACCATGCTGGCGCACTTCGCCCCGTCGGCCAAGAAGCCCGACCAGGTGGTCGTGTTCTCCAAGCCGGGCTGCCCGTTCTGCGTGGAAGCCAAGGCGCTGCTGGATGCCAAGGGCTACGCCCCGATCGAGATCCCGCTGGAAAACAAGGTCCGTGGCCGCGTGATCGGCGCTGTCTCGGGCAAGGGCACCGCCCCGCAGGTGTTCATCAATGGCGCGCTGATCGGCGGCCTGGAAGACCTGAAGGCGCACTTCGCCTAAGCGTCTGCAACGCTACCGGTCCCGGGTTCGCCCCGGGGCCGGGCAGCAGGGCGGTTCGCCGCCTGCTGCACCCTTCACGAGTTTCCCTTTTTACGCATCTTCGTGCGCGGCCCCCGGCGGGCGCTGCGGGACTGTCCACGTCCATAGGGTGCGAAAAAAGGCGGAATCCGCCTTTGAATTCCTGCTCCACGCCACATCGGGGGATACCCAGTCATGAAAACTCTGCATACCGATATCGCTGTCATCGGCGCCGGCACGGCCGGCCTGGCCGCCTACCGCGCCGCCCGCGCCGCGGGCCTGCGCGCGCTGCTGATCGAAGGCGGTCCCTACGGCACGACCTGCGCCCGCGTCGGCTGCATGCCGTCAAAGCTGCTGATCGCCGCCGCCGAAGCGGCCCACAGCGCGGCCCACACCGAGCCGTTCGGCGTGCATGTGGGCGGCGAGATCACGGTCGATGGCGCCGAAGTGATGGACCGCGTCAAACGCGAGCGCGACCGCTTCGTCGGTTTCGTGCTGGAAGGCGTGGAAAGCATCCCGGCAGAGGACAAGCTGCGCGGCTATGCGCGCTTCGTGTCGGACACGGTGCTGCAGGTGGACGAGCACACCGAAGTGCATGCGTCCCGGGTGGTGATCGCCACCGGTTCTCGGCCGTCTGTGCCGCCGCCGTTCCGTGCGCTGGGCGACCGTCTGGTGCTGAACGATGACGTGTTCGCCTGGGATGATCTGCCTGGCCGTGTGGCCGTGTTCGGTCCTGGCGTGATCGGGCTGGAACTGGGCCAGGCGCTGGCGCGCCTGGGCGTGGAAGTGCGCGTGTTCGGCGTCAGCGGCAGCCTGGGCGGCATCAGCGATCCGCAAGTACGCAATACGGCCCGCAAGATCTTCCAGCGCGAGTTCTATCTGGACCCGGACGCCCGCGTGCTTGAAACCACCCGCGTAGGCGATGAAGTGGAAGTGCGCTACGTGACGCTGGACAACACCGAGCGCACCGAACGCTTCGACTACGCGCTGGTGGCCACGGGCCGCCGCGCCAACGTGGATGGGCTGGCGCTGGAAAACACCTCGCTGCAATTGGACAAACACGGCGTGCCGTTGTTCGACCGCGAAACCATGCAGGCGGGCGATGCGCCCATCTTCATCGCGGGCGATGCGAACGCCGACGCGCCGCTGCTGCACGAAGCCGCCGACGAAGGCCGCATCGCGGGCGAGAACGCGGCGCGCTATCCCGAAGTGCGCAAGGGCCTGCGCCGCGCGCCGTTGGCCGTGGTGTTCTCGGACCCGCAGATCGCCATGGCCGGGCAGGGCCACGCACGGCTGGTGCCGGGCACCTTCGTGACGGGCGAGGTGGACTTCAGCGACCAGGGCCGTTCGCGGGTCATGCTGAAGAACCGCGGCATGCTGCATGTCTATGCGGACATCGAAACGGGCCGTTTCCTGGGCGCCGAGATGGTCGGCCCCAGCGCCGAGCACATCGGCCACCTGCTGGCCTGGGCCGTGCAGCAGGAGCTGACCGTGGCGCGCATGCTGGAAATGCCGTTCTATCACCCCGTGATCGAGGAAGGCCTGCGCACTGCCTTGCGCGACGCGGCGGCCAAGCTGGCCCGGGCGCAGGAGGCGCTGCGGCGGGAAGCGCCGGAGAATGAACTGGCTTGAACGCCAGCGCGATCCGCGACACCAGCAAAAAGGCCACGAAACATCGTGGCCTTTTTGCTTTTCGTATCGGATCAATCGTCCGACTGCTTCTTTGGCACCGGGAACGGATTCTCGCGGAACTGCAGCGTGAAGCCGGCGCGCTCGTCCTGTCCCAGCGTGCGGGCCAGATACGGCATGGCTTGCTTCAAGGCGTCGTGCAACGTCCAGGGCGGATTGATCAGGAACATGCCGCTGCCGTGCAGGCCGTAGCCGTCGATGGCTGCTTTCTTGACCGTCAAGGTCGCGTGCAGCCAGCTCTTGACCTTCAGGTTCTCCAGGTGGCGCGCCATTTCATTGGCTTCGCGGCGCTGGACCAGCGGGTACCAGACGGCGTAGGTGCCGGTGGCGAAGCGCTTGACGCATTCCTTGACCGCGTTGAGCGTGCGGCGATAGTCGTTCTTGTCTTCGTACGAGGGGTCGATCAGCACCATGCCGCGGCGCGTGGGCGGCGGCAGCAGCGCCTTGACGCCTTCAAAACCGTCGTCGCCGTAGATCGTGGTCTGGCGTTGCGCGGCGCGGCCCTGGTGTTCCAGGTTGCCGACCAGCGTGTCGATCTCGGTAGGGTGCATTTCGAACAGGCGCAGCCGGTCGGACGGACGCAGCGCGTCCAGCGCCAGCCATGGCGAGCCCGGATAGCGCCTGAGGCGGCCGTTGGTGTTGTAGCCGCGGATCCGGGCGACGTAGTCGGCCAGGATGGGCGGCAGGTCCTCGGCTTCCCACAGGCGGCCGATGCCGTCGGCGAACTCGGAGGTCTTGGCGGCCCAATCGCTATCCAGGCTATAGAGCCCGGCGCCGGCGTGGGTATCGACGACCCAGTAGGGCGCGTCTTTCTTGTTGAAGTAATCCAGGGTGTGGATCAGGATGGCGTGCTTGAGTACGTCGGCGTGGTTGCCGGCGTGAAAGGCGTGGCGGTAACTGAACACGGGCGTTCTGCCTCAGGCGGCGGGCCGGATCGCGGCCAGCTCGTCGGTGAAAATGCCGTCGATGCCCCAGTCGAGCAGCAGGCGGGCGCGCTCCGGGTCGTTGACGGTCCAGGCGGCGATACGGTAGCCGGCGGCATGCACGGCATCGATCAGCTCACGGGTGGCGTCCTTCTGATTGATGTTCAGGGCCACGCACTCGTACTTGGCCAGGCGTTCGCGCCAGTCGGCGGGTACCTTCTCCACCAGCAGCGCGCGCGGCAATTCGGGGGCCGTTTCCAGCGCGGCCTGCAGCGCTGCTTCCGCGAACGAGGACAGGAGCGGCGCTTCGGCCGCGCCTTGCCACAGCTGGCGCGCGGCCAGCGCCACGGCGCGGCCGGTCTCGGCCTCGCGGCCCGGGCAGGGCTTGATCTCGACGTTGCTGGCGATGCCGTTGGCCACCGTGTAGCGGGCGACGGCAGCGAAGGTGGGCAGCGGCTCGCCCGCGTAGGCGGCGGAATGCCAACTGCCGAAATCCAGCTGGGCAAGCTCGGCGTAGGTCTTGGCAGCGGCGGGTCCGCGGCCGTTGGAGGTGCGGTCCACGTCGTCGTCGTGCATCAGCACCAGCACGTTGTCGCTGCTCAGCTTGACGTCGTATTCGAACATCGTGAAGCCGTGCTCGGCGCCCACGCGCATGGCGGCCAGGGTGTTCTCCGGGGCCAGACGGCCGCCGCCGCGATGCGCGATGTAACGGGAGTAGGGCCAGGAGGGGAGTTTTGCGCTCATTTGGGGTGTTGCTTCGGGTTCTTTTGGTCAGGGTTGCAAGGATACTCCTTCTGCACGCCCGTTCTGCGGCTGCCGCGGCGCGCGGGAACGCCGCGGCAGGTCTCCAGGCCTATTTCATGGGCGCCTTGTCCTGCGACACGTCCATGATCATCCGCGCGGCAAGGTACAGGCGCGGCACGATGCTGTTGATCTGGATGTACTCGGCGTCGTTGGAATGCGCGCCAAAGCCGCTCAGGCCCATGCCTTCGATTACCGGGCCGCGCGCCTTCAAGGCGGCAAAAGCGGCGTCGGTGCCGCCGCCGCTGGCGCGGTCCACGACCGTCATCGGCAAGTCCAGCTCTTTGTAGATCTGCACGCCGTGTTGGGCCAGGGCGCGCGAGGCCGGCGTGGCTTCCAAGGGCGGGCGGCGCACTTCGAACTTCACGCTGACCTTGGATTCGGGCAGCAGCTTCTTCTGTATGCGTTCTTCCAGCGTGCGCGACAGCGCATCGAAATCGGAGACGCGCAGGGCGCGCGCGTCCGCCTGGGCGGTGGCCTGGCCCGGAATGACGTTGCGATTGGTGCCGGCCTGGGCCACGGTCCAGTTCAGCTTCAAGCCTTCCTCGGGCTTGGACAGCTTGTCCAGCTGCAGCACCTGGTGGGCCAACTCATACAGCGCGTTGACGCCGCCTTCGGGCCGCGCGCCCGCATGCGAGGTCTTGCCCTGCACGGTCAGGTAGGCCGCGCCGATGCCGCTGGTGGCCAGCGTCAGGCGCGCTTGCGCGCCGCCGCCTTCGAACGAGAACACCGCATCCTGGTCGGCGCCCAGGCGGGTAATGGTGCTGCGCGCGCCGGGCGAGCTGATTTCCTCGTCGCCGTTGATCAGCACGGTAATGGTGCCGTAGTCCTCGAAGCCCAGTTTTTGCAGCAGGGTCAGGGTGTGGATGATGGCGGCCACGCCATGCTTGTCGTCGGCGATGCCCAGGCCGTAGGCCTTGTCGCCGTCGATGCGGAAAGGCTGGTCCTTGAGCATGCCGTTGCGGTAGACGGTGTCCATGTGGGCGATCAGCATGATCTTCTTCTGGCCTTTACCCTTGAATTCGGCATGGACCATGGGGCCGACCTTCTCTGGCGTGTCGTCCAGGCGGAACACGTCGGTTGGCTGGATGATCTCTACCGTTCCGCCCAGCGCCTTGAGCCGGTCGCGGATCAGGACGGCGATGCGCTCCACGCCCTCGACGTCCTTGCTGCCCGACTCGATGCCGACCAGGTCGCGCATGGTGTCCAGCATGCCTTGCTGCTGGGCTTGCGCGGCTTCGTGGACGGCGGCGACGGGCGCGGCCAGCGCGGCGGGGGCGCCGCCGACGAAGGCCAGGGCGATGCAGGTGCGCAGGAGTTGCAGGCGGGGAGATGTGTACGGCATCAGTGTGTACCTCTGAGCGTGCGTGGAAGGGGCCGCATCCTTCGGGAGCGGCGTCGGGGTAATGCGGGCTTACCCTGACAGGCCACGATACGAGGGCCGCAAGGGGCTGGAAATGGTGGTTCCCCGGGTTGACTCGGTCCCCGGTTTCGTGCCGTTTGAGCCCGGGGGCAGGCCCGGATGACATTCGAAAGATTCCTGGGCTGCGCGGCGAATGAGAAATGGTAAAATCCGCCCGCTGATCCGGTATTGACCGGTATGGGAACAGGGCGAATCTGGTTCGCCTTTTTTTATGCGTTTTCTTGCGGCTTTGGGCTTGCGCCCGGGGTGCGGCAACAGGGATTCCATGTTCGAATTTATTCGCAGCCATCGGCGCTGGATGCAGTTCATCCTGCTGCTTCTGATTGTGCCGTCCTTCTTCCTGGTCGGTATTCAAGGCTATGACAGCTTCATGCGCGCCGAGCCTGAATTGGCCACGGTCAATGGCCAACCCGTGTCGCGGGCCGAGTTCGATCAGGCGCACCGCAACCAGCTGGAGCAGTTCCGCCAGCGCCTGGGCGCCCAGTTCGATCCGGCCGTCATCGACACGCCGGCGCTGCGCGAAGGCTTGCTCAATCAGTTGATCAACCAGCGTCTGCTGGCCAACGTTGCCGTCGACAACCGTTTCTCGGTGTCCGACGAAACGCTGCGCAACACCATCGCCGCGATTCCGGAAGTCCAGGACAATGGCCGCTTCTCGCCCGAGCGCTATCGCCAGGTGCTGGCTGCGCAAGGCATGTCGCCGACCTCGTTCGAAGCCGGCCTGCGCCGCGATCTGGCGGTCGCGCGCGTGCTGGAGCCCGTGGGCCAGTCGGCCCGCGCACCCGGCGAGGTCGTGGCCGCGCTGGAAACGGCGTTGACGCAGCAGCGCACGGTGCAACTGCGCCGCTTCGCCGCTGCCGACTACCGCTCGCAGGTCAGCGTCAACCCGGCCGACATCCAGGCCTGGTACGACGCCAACAAGCAGCAACTGCAGATTCCCGAACAGGTCCAGGTCCAGTACCTGGTGCTGGACGAGGCCGCCGCCACGCAAGGCGTGCAGGTCAAGGACGAGGACCTCGCGTCCTACTACGAGCAGAACAAGAACCGCTTCGGCCAGCCCGAACGCCGCCGCGCCAGCCACATCATGATCAACCTGGCGCCTGGCGCGTCGGAAGACGCCCGCAAGGCCGCCCGTGCCAAGGCCGAGGACCTCGCCAAGCAGGCCGCCGCCGATCCGGCGCAATTCGCCGAACTGGCCCGCAAGAACTCGCAGGACGCGGGTTCGGCGACCAATGGCGGCGATCTGGGCTGGCTCGCGCCCGGCATGTTGACCGGTCCGCTGGAAAAGGCGATTTTCGGCCAGGCCAAGGACCAGGTGTCCGGCGTGATCGAAACCCCGTCCGGCCTGCACGTGGTCAAGGTCACCGAAATCCAGCCCGCAGCCATCAAGCCGCTGGCCGAGGTCAAGGACCAGATCACCGCCGAAGTCCGCAAGCAGCTCGCCGCCGTGCGCTTCTCGGAAATGGCCAGCCAGTTGAACAAGCAGGTCTATGACCAGCGCGACAGCCTGCAGCCCGCCGCCGACGCCGTCGGCCTGAAGCTGCGTACCGCTTCCGGCGTGTCCCGCGAAGGTTTGCTGCCCGCCGACAAGGCGGGTCCGGGCTCGGCTGCCGCCGGCCCCGATGCCGCGCTGCTGGACAACCCGCGCGTGCGCCAGGTGCTGTTCTCGCCCGACGTGCTGCGTGAAAAGCAGAACTCCGGTGTGATCGAACTCTCGCCCGACACCATGCTGGCCCTGCGCGTGGCCGCTGTCGAGCCGTCCCACGTGCCGCCGCTGGACAAGGTCTCGGACACCATCCGCGCCAAGCTGCTGGACGAGCGTTCGGCCGAAGCCGCCAAGAAGGCTGGTGAAGCCGCGCTGGCTGCCGACAAGGCTAACCCCGCCGCAACGCCGGAAGGCTTTGGCGCGCCGGTGATCGTGTCGCGCCAGGATCCCAAGGATCTGCCGCGTCCGGTGCTGGACGCCGTCATGCGCCTGCCCGCCGCCACGCTGCCGGCCTACGCCGGCGTGCAATCGGGTTCGGACTACACGCTGGCGCGCCTGGAGAAGGTCGAGGCCGGCACGGTCGATCCGGCCGACAAGGAGCGCCTGGCGCAGCAGTTGTCCGGCGCCTGGGGCCAGGCCGAAAACGAAGCCATGCTGCGCATGCTGCGCGAAGAGTACAAGGTGCAGGTGCTGCCCGCCGCCGCCGCGGTCATCCGCGGCGATCAGCCGGCAGCCGGCTGATCAGCCCAGGATCAGTTCAACAGTGGCCGCAGCGTCGGCCACACGTTGTCCAGTAGCAAAGGCTGGGCATCCTCGTTCGGATGGATGCCGTCAGCCTGGAACATCGCCCGGTTCGTTGCGATACCTTCCATCAGGAAGGGCACGAGCCGGGCGTTTTCGTCTTTGGCGACCGTGGGGAACACCTGCGCGAAGCGCTGGGTGTAATCCCGGCCGTAATTCGGCGGAATCTGCATGCCGACGATCAGGACCTGCGCCTCGGCCTTGCGGGCGGCCTGGGCCATGGTGCGCAGGTTCTGCTCGGTCATGGTCAGCGGCAGGCCGCGCAACGCGTCGTTCGAGCCCAGCTCCAGCACCACCACGGCCGGCGCATGCTGGCGCAGCAGCGCGGGCAGGCGGGCCACGCCGCCGCTGGTCGTGTCGCCGCTGATGCTGGCATTGACGACCTGGTACTTGGGGTATTGTTCCGCTACGCGGGCCGAAAGTAGCGGCACCCAACCGGTGCCGCGCTTGATGCCGTATTCGGCCGACAGGCTGTCGCCCAGGACCAACACCGTGCGGGGCGCGGAACCCTGGGCCGCGGCGGCGGTCTGAGCGTGGGCGGGCGCCACGACGGCGGTCGCCATGGCGGTCATGAGTAGCAGACGGGAAAATAGGCGCATGGATAACAAGAATTCGATCGAGGTGAAAGGGCTGGGCAAGCAGGTGGCCGATGCCGGCGGCACGCTCTCCATCCTGGAAGGTATAGATTTTACGGTCGAGGCGGGCAGCGCCGTGGCCATCACCGGCAGTTCGGGGTCGGGCAAGTCCACCTTGTTGGGACTGCTGGCCGGCCTGGATGTTCCCAGCGCGGGCAGCGTGCGCCTGGCCGGGCAGGACCTGTTCTCGCTGGACGAGGACGGCCGCGCGCGTTTGCGGGCCAATCATGTGGGTTTCGTATTCCAGTCATTCCAGCTGCTGCCCAACCTGACGGCGCTGGAAAACGTGATGCTGCCGTTGGAGCTGGCCGGGCAATCGGCGCGGGACGCGGCGCAGGCCATGTTGGAGCGGGTGGGGCTGGGCAAGCGCCTGCATCACTACCCGCGCACCCTGTCGGGCGGCGAGCAGCAACGCGTGTCGCTGGCGCGCGCCTTCGTGGTGCAGCCGGACCTGCTGTTCGCGGACGAGCCCACCGGCAGCCTGGACGCCGCCACAGGGGTGACGGTCATCGACCTGATGTTCGACCTGCACCGCGAGCACGGCACCACGCTGGTGCTGGTTACCCACGATCCGCAGCTGGCCGCCCGTTGCGGGCGTCAGCTGGTGCTGGCGGCGGGGCGGATGGTCAACGGCGCCTGATGCCGCCGGCCCCACCGCCGGGCTTCCAAGTTGGACCAGCCCCTCGGGGGGGCTGCGAGCCCCGGAGGGGCGCGGCGTGAGGGCCTTACCCTCTTACTTGGACTTCGCGACCGCCTGGTTCCAGGCGGCGACCACCGCCTCATACTCCTTCGCCGCGGCATCCTGGCTGACCGGGAAGATCTTGATGGTCTTCAGGTCGGGCAGGGTGGTCAGGCTGGCCACGGCCACGTCCGTGCGCGTCGGGCGGCGGAAGTTTTTCACCAGCTGCGCTTCCTGCGACTCCTTGCTCAAGAGGCCGTCATACAAGGCCTTGGCCGCGTCCATGTTCTTCGCGCCCTTGATGATGAACATGCCTTCCGGCGCCAGGTAGCTGCCCTCGGTCGGGTAGACCAGCTTGATTTCCTTCTGGCCGCCGGCCACGTATTCCTGCGCGGCGTATTCCAGCGTCATGCCCACGGCATACTCTCCCGCGGCCACGCCCTTGTAGGTGGTGCCGGACGATGCCGTGACCACCGCGTTGGCGGCGATCTTGTCCAGGCCTTCCTGGCCGAATTGCTTGAAGAGGCCATACACCAGCATGTAGGCCGTGCCGCTCTTGGACGGGTCGGTGATGGCGAACTTGTTCTTCCACTGCGGCTGCATCAGGTCGGACCAGGTGGCCGGCGCGGGCAGGCCCTTGAGCTGGCGCTCGTTGACCATCATCACCATGACGTGCACGTTGGTGCCCACCCACAGATCGTCCGGACCGCGGAACTCGGCGGGGATCTTGTCCAGGTCGGCCGGGCGGTAGGGCTGCAGATGCTGGCGGTAGGCGCCCAGCGTGCCGAAGCCGCCGCTCCAGAACAGGTCGCCGCGCGGATTCTGCGCCTCGGCCTCGATGCGCTTCATCATCGTCCCGGTGCCGCCGGTGACGGGCTGCACGTTCAATTTCGGCGACTTCTGCTTCACCGCGTCCAGCGCGGTTTCGATCGTCTCCGTGTTGTTGGACGAATAGAGCACGACGTTCTGGGCCTGGGCGGCGCCAGTAGCCAGGGCGGCGGCCAGGACGCTGTACTGAAGTAGGTGCTTGAATTGCATGGTTAGCCTCTGTGCAAGTGGGTTATTTACCGGAGAACAGCTTGATGCGGAATGCCTTGACCGACACGATGATGGGCAGCACGATGACCGTGACCAGCGCCGCGCCATAGGCCGACGCCATGCCCAGCCTGCCGCCGTCGACCTGGCGGAAGATGGCGATGGGCATGGTCTCCAGGCCGCCGCTGTAGGCGACGATGGAGGCCGACAGCTCGGAAATGGTGGTGAGCCACATCAGGATGGCTGCCGAGATGATGGATGCCTTCATGGCGGGCAGGATCACCTTGAAGAAGGTCATGAGCGGCGACACGCCCAGGCTGATCGACGCTTCCTCGATCGACTCGGGGATGTTGAACAGCACCGACGACGCGTTGCGCACCGCGAAGGGCAGGCGCCGCACCGTGTAGCACAGCACCATGATTCCCGACGTGCCCGCCAGCACCAGCCAGCCGGTGTTGAAGGTCTGGACCAGTGCGATGCCCAGCACCGTGCCGGAAATGGTCAGGGGCAGCACCACGATGTAGTCCAGCACCTGGGTCGAGGCGCTGCGCTTCTTGATCGTCAGATAGCTGACCAGCACCGCGAAGGCCACGCCCAGCACCGTGGCCAGCGAGGCGAACTTGAGCGAGTTCAGGATGGGTTCCGGCGCGCCATGCAGCGCGCGCTGCATGCTGGCCAGCGACCATTGTCCCCATTGCATGACCGGGCCGCTGGTCTTGGTGAAGGCAGCGATGAAGACCACGATCAGCGGCAGCAGCGAAATGAAGATGATCAGGCCCACACCGCTGGTGTAGAGCAGGGCGGTCCAGGAGCGCACGCGGGTAGCGGCCGGCGCGCGCCCCTGCGTCATGGTGTAGACCTTGCGTTCGACCACGCGTTTCTGGAAGAACAGCACGATGGCGACGATGGCGATGGACACCACCGACATCGCGCTCTGCAGAGTCGGGCTGCCGCCCATTTCGCTGACGAAGGTGTTGTACGTCATGACCGACAGCAGCGGCACGCGGCTGCCCAGCAGCATGGCCAGCGCGAAGTTGCCCACCACCAGCGTGAACACCACCAGCGCGTTGACCAGCACCGCCGGCAGCAACACCGGCACCAGGACGCGCAGCTTGGTCAGCAACGGCGGCGTGCCCAGGCTCAGGCCCGCTTCTTCCAGCTGGCCGTCGAAGCCGCGCAGCGCCGCCAGCACGCCCAGGTAGATGTAGGTGTAGTAGACCAGCGTCATGGAGAACACCATGCCGGTCCAGCCGTAGAACGAGGGCAGCGAAATGCCGGCGTCGCCCAGCAGGTTGGTCAGGATGCCGTTATTGCCCAGGATCAGCAGCCAGGACTGGCCCACGATGATCTCGGGGATCACGATGGTCAGCACCGGCAGGATCGCCACCAGGTTCTTCAGCGGAAAGTCGAAGCGCGCCACCATGTAGGCGAAGGGCACGCCCACCAGCACCGTGCAGGCCGTGACCGCCAGGCCCAGGATCAGGGTATTGCCGAAGGCCTCGACGTATTGGGAGTCGGCCAGCAGGGCCTTGAAGCCCTCCAGCGTGAAACCGCCATCCTGCCCGGTGACGCTGTTGCTGAATAGCACGGCCAGCGGGTAGAGCACGAAGAACAGTAGCAGGGCCAGGCTGATTGCCGTCAGGACGCCCCAGGGCCACCATTTGATTTTCATGGTCGGCGCGTCCTCAGGCGTTGACGACGCGGCTGTCGGCGGGAATCAGCACCTGCACGGCTTCGCCGGGCTGGAACTGCGCCACCATGTTGCCGGCATGCAGCTCGACGCGGATCTCGGAGCCGTTGTCCAGCGCAATGCGGTATGCGGTCTTGAAGCCCAGGTATTGGCGTCGCAGCACCTTGCCCGGCAAGGTATTGGGCACGTAGGGAGCGGGCGCCATCAGGGCCAGCTCTTCCGGGCGCGCGATCAGCACACCCTTGCCGTCCAGCTGGTCGCTGCCTTGCACGCCGTCAAAGCCCAGGCCGCAGATCTCGTAGCGCACATGGCCGGCGGGGGCGCCGGCCTGGCCGTTGCGGGCGGGCACCGGGATCACGTTGGCCGAACCGATGAAGTCCGCGACGTAGGCGTTTACCGGCGTGCCGTAGAGTTCTTCCGGCGTGCCCAGCTGGGCGATGTCGCCGCGGTCCATGATGGCGATGCGGTCGGACATCGCCAGCGCTTCTTCCTGGTCGTGCGTGACGAACACGGTCGTGATGCCGGCCTCGCGCACCAGGTCCAGGATCACGTCGCGCATCTGCAGGCGCATCTTGGCGTCCAGGTTGGACAGCGGCTCATCCATCAACAGCACGCGCGGCCGGATCACCAGCGCGCGCGCCAGCGCCACGCGCTGGCGCTGCCCGCCGCTCATCTGCGCCGGATAGCGTTCGGCCAGCGTCAGCAGCCCGACCTTGTCCAGCGCCTCGTTCACGCGCCGCGTGATCTCGGCGCGCGCCACGCCGCGGGCGCGCAGGCCGTAGGCCACGTTGTCGAAGGCGGTCTTGTCGGGGAACAGCGCATAGTCCTGGAACACCATGCCGATATCGCGGCGGTGCGCGGACACGTGGGTCACGTCGTCCTGGTCGAACAGCAGGCGTCCGCCGTCGGGAGCATAGAAGCCCGCAATGCAGCGCAGCAGCGTGGTCTTGCCGCAGCCGCTGGGGCCCAGCAGCGTGTAGAACGCGCCGTCGGGGATGTGCAGCGACAGATTGCGCAGCACTTGCTGCCCGCCGAAAGTCTTGACGATGCCGTCTACGGTGATTGATGCCATGTTTCGCTTCCTGCCTGAGGTTGCGGGCATCATAGAAACGCGGTGGGCGCCCGACCAGCGGTGTTTTTTAAGGGTAGTCGTTAGTTTTTCTAAGAGGTCGGCGCGCGGGCTATCACCTAGAATGCGGCTGGATAGGACAGGCGCGCGCAAGCAGCGCCGACAAAAAATAGACGACAAGGGAAAACGTGGGAAAGAGCAGCACAGCGCGGCGCCGGGCCGGCGCGCGGGCGGGCCGCAACTGAGATGGCGGGGCAGAGCCTGCCGCCGCTGAAGGCCTTGCGCGTGTTCGAAGCCGCGGCGCGTCTGCGCAGCTTCACCGCGGCCGCCGACGAACTGAGCATCACGCATAGCGCGGTCAGCCAGCAGATCCGCATACTCGAAGAGTACGTGGGGCAGCCTCTGTTCGCGCGGGAGGCGCGCGGCGTGGCGCTGCTGCCTTGCGCCCAGGCCTACTTTCCGGAAATCCAGGCCAGCCTGGAACGCATCGCGGCCGCGACCGCCAAGCTGAAATCGCCCGCCTACGGCGGCGTGCTGCGCGTCTGTGCCACGCCGTCGCTGACCATGAAGTGGCTGATCCCGCGCCTGTCGGCGTTCCAGGCCCGGCATCCGGGCGTGGACGTGCAGCTCACCACGCAAGGGCGGTCGTTCCTGGACCGCGGCGGCGACACGGGCAGCGACGTGCTGATCCGCCACGGCTACATGGCGCATTCGGACCTGGCCTGCGTGCACTGCCTGGACGACTTCCACGTGCCGGTGGCATCGCCGCGCTTCATCGAGCGCAACCGCCTGGCCGCGCCCGCGGATTGCCTGGGGCATCCGCTGCTGAAGATCGCGGGCGGCATGGACCACTGGCCGCGCTGGTTCGCGCTGGCCAAGGTGGACGTGCCTGCGCAATTGCCAGGGCCGGTGTTCGACCACCAGTTCCTGTGCATGCAGGCCGCCATGAACGACCTGGGCATCGCCTTGGCGCCCTGGTGCCTGCTGGAAGACGACATCCGCGCCGATCGCCTGCGCCCGCTGTTCGACGGCCCGCAGCTGCCGAACGCCGGCATCCACGCGCTGTACCGCCAGGACGGCCCGGCCGCCGCGTCGGCGCTATTGTTCATCGAGTGGTTGCGCGAGCAAGGGCGCGACCCCTCACATACTGCATAGACCAAGGATTCCCCATGCATTCCGCCTCTACGAAACCCGGCCTTTCCTGGCGCGGCATTACGCCTCCGCTTGCGCTCACGGACTACAAACTCATCGCCTTCGACATGGACTCCACGCTGATCTCGATCGAGACGCTGGACGAGATGGCGGACCTGATGGGGAAGAAGGCCGAGGTGGCGGCGCTGACGGAAGCGGCCATGCGCGGCGAGATCAAGGACTACAAGCAGAGCCTGCGCGAGCGCGTGGCGCTGCTGGCAGGCATGCCGGAAGCGGCGCTGGACGAGGTCTATGAGCAGCGTGTGCGCATCAATCCGGGCGCCGAAACGCTGATCGCGGCGTGCAAGGCCGCGGGCCTGACCTGCCTGCTGGTGACTGGCGGCTTTACCTGCTTCACCGACCGGCTGCGGGTGCGACTGGGGCTGGACGACGTGCGCGCCAATGTGCTGGAAATCGTGGACGGACGCCTGACCGGCCGGCTGCTGCCGCAAGCCTGGGGCGACATCTGCGATGGCGAGGAAAAGCGCCGCAAGCTGCTGGAAGTGTGCGCGGCGCTGGGCGTGGGGCCGGAGCGCGCCATCGCCGTGGGCGACGGCGCCAACGACCTGCCGATGATGCGCGCGGCGGGCCTGTCGGTGGGCTACCGCGCCAAACCGGCCGTGCGCGAGGAGGTCAATGTCGCAATCGACGAAGGCGGCCTGGACCGCCTGCTGGAGCTGATGGCGCGCTAGCGCCGGGGCTCAAGCCAGCCCGCGGATTTCCACGGCCGGATCGGTGTCGGCTTCATAGTCGACGCCTTCGATTTCGAAGCCGAACAGGCGCAGGAAGTCCTGCTTGTAGCCCGCGAAGTCCGTCAGCTGGTAGATGTTGTCGTTGGTGACCTGGCCCCACAGCGCCTGCACGCGGGCCTGCACCTCGGGATCCAGTTCCTTGTAGTCGGCGCGCAGGCGGCCGTCCTGGTCCAGGATCGGCGTCTTGCCGCACAGGCTGTCGCGGTACAGGCCATAGACCTGTTCGATGCAGCCTTCGTGGGTGCCGGCTTCCTTCATGGTCTTGAACAGCAGCGACAGGTAGAGCGGCATCATGGGGATCGCCGAGCTGGCCTGCGTCACCACCGCCTTGAGCACCGACACGCGGGCGTCGCCGCCGCGCGCGGCCAGCTTGGCGCGGATCTCCAGCACCTTCTGGTCCAGATCCTTCTTGGCGGCGCCGATCGAGCCATTCCAGTAGATGTCGTGGGTGATCTTCTCGCCCAGGTAGGTGAAGGCCGTGGTGGTGGCGCCTTCGGCCAGCACGCCGGCTTCCAGCAGCGCGTCTATCCACATCTGCCAGTCTTCGCCGCCCATGACGGCGACAGTCGCGTCGATCTCGGCCTGGGTGGCGGGTTCCAGCACGGATTCCTTGACCACTTCGCGGTCGGTGTCCAGGCCGCGCAGGTTGACCGCCTGGCCGATGGGCTTGAGGGTCGAATTGAAGACTTCGCCGGTTTTCGGGTGCGTGCGGCGCGGCGCGGCCAGGCTGTAGATCACCTGATCGACCTGGCCCAGATCCTGTTTGATGAGGTCTATGGTCTTGCGCTTGATTTCGTCGGAGAAGGCGTCGCCGTTGACGCTCTTGGCATAGAGTCCGGCGGCGTGGGCCTGCTCGTGGAACTCCGCCGTGTTGTACCAGCCCGGCGTGCCGGCCTTGGCGGCGTCGCCCGGCCGCTCGAAGAACACGCCCAGCGTCTGCGCGCCACAGCCAAAGGCCGCGCTGATCCGCGCCGCCAGGCCATAGCCGGTCGATGCGCCCAGCACCAATACGCGTTTCGGCCCGCCAGCTATCGGCCCCTGGGCGCGGACGTAGTCGATCTGGTTGCGGACGTTGGCGGCGCAGCCGGCCGGATGGGTGGTGACGCAGATGAAACCGCGCACGCGGGGCTTGATGATCATGGGAGCCTCGATTCGGGGAAATGCCTGGATCGCCCATGCGCGAAAGCGCAAAAAGCGACCCGCATTGTACGGGAGGCGGCGCCTGCGCGCTGCCGGCTCAGCGTGCGTCGGCTCCGGCCAGCGGCGCGGCCTGGGCGCGGCTGCGGCGCCATTCGATCAGGCCGATGCCGATGCCGCTGGCACAGATGATGGCGATGCCCAGCCAGGTCAGCGGGTCCGGGAAGTGGCCCCAGACCAGCCAGCCGACCGAGGTGGCGCTGATGATCTGCAGGTAGACGAAGGGCGCCAGGGTGGAAGCGGGCGCGCGGCGGTAGGCGGCGATCTGGAACAGATGGCCCAGGCCGCCGGTGATGCCGGTGGAGATCAGCACGACCCAGTCCAGCGGCGCCAGCGCCTTGAGCACGGGCAGGGCAGGCGGCAGGATGAAGGGCAGGGACAGGGTCAGGCAAAGCGTGCCGACGGCGCCGCTCCAGATCAGCGAGGTAAACGGGTCGTCGCCCGCCACGCGCCGCGTGGCGATGAACTGCACGGCGAAGCAACAGGC
Organism: Achromobacter aegrifaciens; assembly: GCF_902859965.1. Lineage (NCBI taxonomy): Bacteria > Pseudomonadati > Pseudomonadota > Betaproteobacteria > Burkholderiales > Alcaligenaceae > Achromobacter > Achromobacter aegrifaciens. The sequence goes on along the minus strand of NZ_CADIKO010000002.1, from coordinate 869,638 downwards.
CGTGAGCAGGCCGAACACCGTGCCCACCGGATCCAGGCCGCCGCCCGGGCGGATCACGATGATCACGCCGATGAAGGCGATGCCGGCGGCCACGAAGCGCGACAGCCGGGCGGGTTCCTTGAGGACCCAGGGCGCGGCGGACAGCACCAGCAGCGGCGCCAGGAAGTTGATGGCGGTGGCCTCGGCCTGCGGGATGTAGCTCAGCGTGGTGAAGAACATCAGCGTGGCCAGGAACATCGAGCCGCCGCGCAGGATCTGTTCGCGCGGCTTCTTGCTGCGAAAAACGCCCAGGCCGCGCGCGGGCAGCACCAGGGCCAGCACCAGCGCCAGGTGCACGGCATAGCGGAACCACGACAGCACCAGCAGCGGCACGCCCGCATTCATGACCCACTTGCCGCTGGCATCCAGGCACGACAGCGTCCACATCGACAGCACCAGCAACAGCACCCCCATCATCGGGCCGCTGGAAGCGGGCGCTGCGCGGCGCGTGCGACCGTCATCGGCCGGGGTCATCGACAAACTCCTTTGTTGGCTGAAACGCCGGTTTGCAGGTACCGGGCGGCTGCCATGATACGCTCATCGCGCCGGGGGAACAGGCTCATGATAGAACTACGCAACATCGAAACTTTTTTTTGGGTGGCCACGCTGGGCAGTTTTCGCGCCGCGTCGGAGAAACTCAACACCACCCAGCCTGCGGTATCGCAGCGCATCGCCTCGCTGGAGGCCGACCTGGGCGTGCTCCTGTTCGAGCGCGAGGCGCGCGGCGTGAAGCTGACCGCCAAGGGGCATGAACTGCTGTCGCATGCCGAACGCATGCTGCAGGTGCGGCGCGATATGTTCGAAGCCGCGCGCGAGCAAAACGTCATGAGCGGCACCGTGCGCATCGGCGTGGCCGAGACCATCGTGCAGACCTGGCTGCCCACGCTGATCGAGCTGATCCATGCGAACTATCCGGCGCTGGTGCTGGAAATAGAGGTGGACACGACGCATGTGCTGCGCTCGCACCTGATGTCGCGCCAGATCGATCTGGCCTTCCTGATGGGGCCGGTGCTCGAGGCGCGTGTGGAAAACCTGCCCCTATGCACCTATCCGCTGGCTTGGGTCGCCAGCCCCCTGTTGGATCTGGGGCCGGAGCCGCTGACATTGGAGCGGATAGGCAAGCTGCCCATCATCACCTATCCCTCCAACAGCGCGCCTTACCGCGTGGTGCGCGACATGCTGACTCGCGCCGGCGTGACGTCGCCGCGCATGTACGGCAGTGCGTCGATGTCGATGGTGGTGCGGATGACGCAGGACGCCATCGGCACCAGCGTCATCGCGCCGGTGTTCCTGGGCAAGGAGCTGGCGCGCGGCGAATTGCGCATCCTGCGCGTGGAGGCGGATCCTTTGCCGGAACTGAGCTTCACGGCTACCTGGGTGCAGGGGCCGGATAGTCACGCGGTACGGGTCATCGCGCAGATGGCGCAGAAGGTGGCCGAGCAGGCTGCGGACGGGATTCCGCTCTAGGTGTTTACCCCAGCAGGGGCTGCGCCGCCGGCCGTAGCGGCCGTGCGCCGCGGCCACGTTGCGACGCGCCCAACTGCCCGCCAAGCCGCGCCACCGCGTCGTTTGCGCGAAACGCGGGGCGCTTGCCGCACGAGACCAAAGAAAAATTTATACCCCCGTATCGCAACATACGATTGGACGCTCCGCGCCCCTGACGCTGCAATGGCGCCACATCAATAACGATCGCCTGGATGCATAGAGCGGGGGAAAGCATGAACCAGCGTATGTCCCATTCCCGGAACCGGGCGGCAAGCCATGCCGCGCAGGCGCGACGCGCGCCGCTGCGCGGCTGATCTCCAGACTCTTCGATTGCCACCGCGCGCCGCCAGGATAACGGGATCCGGCGCGCGGCATACCATCCCGCCAGCCAGGAGTTTTGTCCATGAAGAAGTCGCTAGTTTTCGCCGCCGTCGCCGCCAGCCTGTTGGCCGGCGCCGTCCAGGCCCAGGACCTCCCCAAGACCCAGTTGAAAGTCGTGGGCGGCCTGAGCAACCTGACCGCCTACAACGATTACGAAAAGCCGTTCTGGACCAAGACCATCCCCGAGCTGTCCAAGGGCCAGGTCACGGCCGACATCAAGGGCTTCAACGAAATGGGCTTGAAGGGCCCCGAATTGCTGCGCCTGATGTCGCAGGGCGTGGTCGAATTCGGCACCGCCACCCTGGCGTACTTCGCCAGTGACAATCCCATCAACGAAGCGATCGACCTGGCCGGCCTGGCGCCCGACGTCAAGACCGCGCGCGCCGTCACCGACGCGTTCGAACCGGTCTACGCCAAGCTGTATGGCGAGGGCAGCAACGTCAAGCTGCTGGGCATTTCCACCTATCCCGCGCAGGTGCTGTTCTGCAACGCCGAAATCAAGGGCCTGGCCGACATCAAGGGCAAGAAGGTCCGCACCAGCAGCCGTACCACCGCCGAGTTCGTCGAAGCGCTGGGCGGCTCCAGCGTGACCATGGCCTTCGGCGAAGTGGTGCCGGCGCTGCAGAACAAGGTGGTGGATTGCGCCATCACGGGTTCGCTGTCCGGCTATTCGGCCAAGTGGTACGAAGTGTCGACCCACCTGGTCGCGCTGCCGATCAACTGGAACCAGCAGATCCACGCCGTGAACCAGAAGGCCTGGGACAAGCTGGACCCCAACGTGCGCACCTTCCTGCAGACCAATGTGAAGACGCTGGTCGACAACATCTGGGACGCCGCCGCGCGCCAGACGCAGGAAGGCTATGACTGCAACACGGGCGCTGCCGCTTGCCCGTTCCCGGTCAAGGGCAAGATGGTCCTGGTCCAGCCCTCGGATGCTGACCGCGCGCTGCTGAAGAAGGTCACCGAAGAAGCCGTGCTGCCGAAGTGGGCCGCGCGCTGCTCGGCCCAGTGCGTGAAGGACTTCAACGCCACCATCGGCAAGACGCTGGGCGTGGTGGCGAAGAAGTAGTCTCCCCCCCGAAGCGCTACCGCGCTTCCCCCCCAGGGGGGCATGCCTGCGGACCGGCGGAGCCGGATCCGCGGCATCCCGATTTGGGGAGGGGGGCGATGGATCGGGAGAGCTGGCTCCGTGGGGCGTCCCGATAGGGCGGTTCTCGACATAGCTGGGGCGGCGATGTGTGCCTGGCCCTGCAAAGGTTTTACTCATGACTCAATCTGAACACTTCCGCCTGCTGGGCGGGCTATTGCGGCGCGCCGAGAGCTTTTCGCGCTTGGCCGTGTGGGCCGGCGGCGCGCTGACGGTGGCCAGCGTGCTGCTGATCTCGTTCGATGTGCTGGCCCGCAAGTTCCTGGGCTTCACGACCGGCGGCGCGGACGAGCTGTCCAGCTACGCCTTCGCCATCAGCACGTCGTGGGCGCTGGCGTTCGCCACGTTGCAGCGCGCCAATGTGCGCGTGGACGTGGTCTACCAATACATGCCGGTGCGCATCGCCGCCGTGCTGGACTGGATTTCCATGGTGGCCCTGGCGGTCTTCATGGTGTACCTGACTTACTACGCGTCGGAGGTGGTGCAGACCTCCTGGGCGCAGAAATCCGCGGCCAATACGCCGCTGGCCACGCCGTTGTGGATTCCGCAGGGCCTGTGGCTGCTCGGCCTGGGCTGGATGTGCATCACCGTCGCGCTGATGCTGGCGCGCGCTTCCGCCGCGCTGGTCACGGGCGACATTGAACTGGTCAGGAGCATTTGCGGCGTGCGTTCGGCGCAGGAAGAAGCCGACGAGGAAGCCGCCGCCGGCGAGCGCATGGTGAAGGGAGAGGCCGCATGATTTCCACCGCATTGATACTGCTTCTGGTGCTGATCGGCCTGTCCATTCCGGTGGGCGCGGCGCTGGGCGTGCTGGGCCTGATCCTGGACCCGCTGTTCTCCATGCTGCCGCTTACGCGCGCCATCGGCGAAGTTTCCTGGAGCACCAACAACGAATTCCTGCTGGTGGCGATCCCGCTGTTCATCATGCTGGGCGAGGTGCTGCTGCGCGCAGGCTTCGCCGAACGCATGTATGGCGCGATGAGCCTTTGGCTGTCGTGGCTGCCGGGCGGACTGATGCACGCCAACATCGGCGCCTCGACGCTGTTCTCGGCCACCTCGGGCTCCAGCGTGGCGACCGCCGCGACGGTGGGCACGGTGGCCATTCCGCAGATCCGCAAGTACGGCTACAACGAGCCGCTGTTCCTGGGCAGCCTGGCCGCCGGCGGCACGCTGGGCATCCTGATCCCGCCTTCGATCAATCTGGTCATCTATGGCGTGCTGACGAACTCCTCGGTGCCCAAGCTCTACCTGGCCGGCATCATTCCGGGTTTCGCGATGGCCGCGCTGTTCATGCTGACGGTGGTCATCGCCTGCGTCGCCAAGCCGTCCTGGGGCGGCAAGAAGATCCAGGCGAGCTGGGGCCAGCGCTTTGCCAGCCTGGTGCATCTGGCGCCGCCCATGGGGATCTTCTTCCTGGTGGTGGGTTCCATCTACGCCGGCCTGGCCACGCCGACCGAGGCGGCCGCGCTGGGCGTGCTGGGCGCGTTCATCCTGGCGGCCTGGTTCCGCCGTCTGTCGTGGTCGATGCTGCGCGAGGTCATGGAAGGCACCATGCGCTCCACGGCCATGATCATGCTGATCGTGGTGGCGGCCAGCTTTCTGAACTTCGTCATGTCCGCGACCGGGCTGACCGATGCGCTGACCAAGTCGATCACGGGCCTGGGCCTGTCGCCCGGCTGGATGCTGCTGATCGTGGTGATTTTCTACCTGGTGCTGGGCTGCTTCATGGAAACGCTGTCCATGATGATCACGACCATCCCCATCGTGGCGCCCATCATGATCGGCCTGGGGTTCGATCCCATCTGGCTGGGCATCGTCATCATCATCCTGGTCGAAGCCGCCTTGATCACGCCGCCCGTGGGCCTGAACCTGTTCGTGGTGCAGAGCCTGCGCAAGAGCGGTTCCATGAGCGCGGTCATCATGGGCAGCCTGCCGTTCGTGGCCGCTATGTTCGTGATGCTGGCGTTGCTGGCCTTCTGGCCGGACGTGGCGCTGTGGCTGCCGCGCGTGTTCGGCTGACCTTCGTTCCCTAGACATTCCGGGGCGCGGCGAACCGCCGCGTCCTTCATCCCCTTATTCTCAGCAGGACAGATATGAAAGCCGTATTCCAGATCGAAGACTCGCAACCCCGCCAGGTGGAAGTGGAGTTCAACACCCTGATCGTCGCCGGCTGGGCCGGACGCGACATGGCCGCGATCGAGCACCACATCGAAGAACTCGCCGCCATCGGCGTGCCGCGCCCCAGCAGCGTGCCGCTGTACTACCGCATCGCCGACAACCAGCTGACCCAGAAGGAAACCGTGCAGGCGCTGGGCGAAGATTCGTCGGGAGAAGTCGAGACCTTCGTGTTCTCCGTGGACGGCGAAATGTACGTCAGCATCGCGTCCGACCATACCGACCGCAAGCTGGAAACCTATAGCGTGGCGATGTCCAAGCAGGTCTGCGTCAAGCCCGTGGCCACGAGCGCCTGGCGTCTGGCCGACGTGGCGGACTACTGGGACGAGCTCATCATCCGTTCCTACATCGTCGAGAACGGCGTGGAAGTGCTGTACCAGGAAGGCCCGCTGGCGTCGCTGCGCACGCCGCAGGACCTGATCGCAGGCTATACCGGCGGCGCCACGGTGCTGCCGGCCGGCGCGGGCATGACCTGCGGCACGGTGGGCGCGATCGGCGGCATCCGCGCCGCGGCCGACTTCACCATGGAGTTGCACGATCCGCGGCGCCAGCGCAGCCTGCGCCACCGCTATCATGTCGAGACGCTCCCCGTGGTGGCCTGATTCAGGCCCCAGGCGCTGATCGCGAGGCGCGCCCGCTGGCGCGCCCGTTTGCACTCAAGCCGCAAGACGGCACTAGGATGACTATGGTTCCGACTTTGAATGATCTGACCCAGGCCCTGCAAGAGGGCCGCAGCACCTCCGTGGAACTGACGCAGGCGGCGCTGGCCCGCGCGCAGGACGAAGCGGGCGAGGGCGCCCGCGCGTTCACCCGCCTGTACGCCGAATCGGCATTGGCGCAGGCGCAAGCCTCCGACACGCTGCGCGCCGCCGGCATCGTCCGCTCCGCGATCGAGGGCCTGCCCATCAGCATCAAGGATCTCTTCGACGTGGAAGGCGAGACCACGATGGCGGGCTCGGTGGCCCGCGAGGGCGAACCGGCGGCCGACGCCGACGCCGAAGTCGTGCGCCGCCTGATCGCCGCAGGCGCGGTCATCATCGGCCGCACCAACATGACCGAATTTGCCTATTCGGGCCTGGGCATCAATCCCCATTACGGCACGCCCCTGAACCCCTACGACCGCGCCACCGGCCGCATCCCGGGCGGCTCGTCCTCGGGCGCCGCGGTGTCGGTTGCCGACGGCATGTCGGCCGCGGCCATCGGCTCGGACACCGGCGGTTCCGTGCGCATTCCGGCCGCGCTGTGCGGCCTGACGGGCTTCAAGCCCAGCGCCTGGCGCGTCTCCATGGAAGGCGTGCTGCCGCTGTCGGCCAACCTGGACTCCATCGGCCCGATCGCCGCCAGCGTGCGTTGCTGCGCCGAGCTGGACGCCATCCTGTCCGGGGACGGCGGCCCGGTGCCGGAAGCGGCCGTGCTGCACGGCCTGCGCCTGGCCATCCCGACCACGCTGGCGCTGGACGCCATGGACAAGCATGTCGCCGACAGCTTTGCAGTCGCCGTCAGCCGCCTGAAGGCCGCCGGCGCCCTGGTCGAAGAGATTGCGATTCCGGAATTCGCCGAACTGGCCGCCATCAACGCCAAGGGCGGCTTCACCGCCGCCGAGGCCTGGGCCTGGCACCGCGACTTGATCGCCCGCGCCGGCAAGCGCTATGACCCGCGCGTGGTGTCGCGCATCATGCGTGGCAAGGACATGAGCGCGGCCGACTACCTGGACCTGCTGGATGCGCGGGAAGCCTGGGTCGCGGCAGTGGACCGGCGCATCGCCGGCTACGACGCCCTGATCATGCCGACCACGCCCATCGTGGCGCCGGCGGTGGCCGACCTGCAGGCCTCGGACGAGGCCTACTACGCCGCCAATGGCCTGATCCTGCGCAATCCGACGCTGATCAATTTCCTGGATGGCTGCGCGCTGTCGCTGCCTTGCCATGCCGCAGGCACGGCGCCGGTGGGCCTGATGATCGCGGGCAGCAACGGCGCCGACCGCCGCATCCTGAGCATCGGCCTGGCGGTGGAAGCGCTCTACGCCGGCCAGTGACGCGCAGCGGGGGCGGGCGGCAGCCGCCGGGCCCGCCCCGGGCGCTAAGATGGCGGCTGCATAGCCGGATGCCGCCGCCATGATCGATCTGCGCAATATCGAAACGTTCTTCTGGGTCGCCACACTGGGCGGTTTCCGGGCGGCCGCCGAAAAGCTGAACGCCACCCAGCCCGCCATTTCCCAGCGCATCGCGTCGCTGGAATCCGATCTGGGCGTGCGCCTGTTCGACCGCGATGCGCGCGGTATCAAGCTGACGGGCAAGGGACGCGAACTGCTGTCGCACGCCGAGCGCATGCTGCAGATGCGGCGCGATATGCAGGAGGCCGCGCGCGCCAAGAGCGTCATGAGCGGCATGTTGCGGCTGGGGGTGTCGGAAACCATCGTCCATACCTGGCTGCCGACCCTGATGGAGTATCTGCACGACGTCTATCCGGCGCTGATGGTCGAGATCCAGGTGGATACGACCACCGTGCTGAAGACGCAGCTCGCCTCGCGCCAGATCGACCTGGCGTTCCTGCTCGGGCCGATGGAAGAGCCGCGCATCGAAAACCTGTATCTCTGCAACTACCCGCTGAGCTGGGTGGCCAGTCCCAAGCTCAAGGTGGGGCGCCAGCCCATCCCCTTGAAGCGGCTGGCCGAATGGCCCGTCATCACGTATCCGTCCACCACCGACCCGCACCGCGCCGTGCGCCAGCTGTTGCAGCAGGCCGGCGTGGAGGCGCCGCGCATGTACGGCAGTTCGGCGCTCAGCGTCATCGTGCGGATGGCGCAGGACGGCATCGGCACCGCGGTCATCGCGCCCGTCATCCTGCACAAGGAGCTGGCGCAAGGCGAATTGCGCATCCTGGACGTGAAGGCGCCGGCCTTGCCGCCGCTGCACTACACCGCCTGCTGGATGCAGGGGCCGGACAGCCAGATTCCGCGCGCGGTGGCCGAAGCAGCGCAGCAGATTGCGCGCGAAGAGGCGCTGCGCCATCCGGCATAACCCTGATAAGTAATTTTGATCGGGGTCTATCGCAACTTGTGATTGGACGCTGCTGCGCGGTTCCTGTGCAATGTCCCCATACTTGAATCGTCATTGAAGGGATGGACATGCATACGAACCCTGCCGCGCGCACTAGCGTGGAATTGGCCCGCCAGGCGCGCCTGGATGCGCGCAGCGGCAAGCTCACCGGCCCCACCGCCAACCTGGCGCCCGGCCATGTACAGGCCAACCTGGCGATCCTGCCGCGCGCGCTGGCGGCGGATTTCCTGCATTTCTGTCAACGCAATCCCAAGCCCTGTCCCTTGCTCGCCATGTCCGAACCGGGCGATCCCGCTGTGCCGGAACTGGGCCAGGACATCGACATCCGCAGCGACATCCCGCGTTATCGCGTCTGGCAGAACGGCGAGCTGGTGGCCGAGCCCACCGACGTGCGCGACCTGTGGCGCGACGATCTGGTGTCGTTCCTGATCGGCTGCTCGTTCTCCTTCGAGGAAGCGATGCTGGACAACGGCCTGCCCGTGCGCCACATCGAGCAGGGCTGCAACGTGCCCATGTACCGCACCAGCATCCCGACCCATGCCGCGGGCGTGTTCGGCGGCCCCTTGGTCGTATCCATGCGTCCTCTGAAGGCCGCGGACGCCATCCGCGCCATCCAGGTCACTTCGCGTTTTCCCTCGGTCCACGGCGCGCCGGTGCATATCGGCGACCCCGCGTTGATCGGGATTGCCGACGTCAACCGCCCGGACTATGGTGATCCGGTGGAGATACGCGAAGGCGAGATGCCTGTGTTCTGGGCCTGCGGCGTGACGCCGCAGTCGGTGGTCGCAGCCGTGCGGCCGGAGTTCTGCATTACCCACGCGCCGGGCCACATGCTGGTCACGGACCTCATCAATAGCCGGATGGCGGTGTTCTGACCGCCTGCGATCCGCTTTCTCAGCAGCGCGTAAGCGGGTAGCGGTTAGAAGTCGTACTCGCGCTGCAATACCAGTTGTGCCACCAAAACGATCCATTAAAGGACAAGGGGAAATGGCGACAACCGCTTTGAATCTGGGGCCTTCCGGCTTGCCGGACGGTCTCGTGCCGCCGCGAACGCGGCCATGCATTGCTTTCATACCCAGCCGGTCCAATCCAGGAGTCCAGTTATGAAGATGAAGCTCATCGCGGGTGTCGCCGCGAGCCTGGCGCTGATGTGCGCCGTTCCCGCGCAGGCGCAACAGGCCGTGCGCATCGGCGCGATCTATCCGCTATCGGGCGCCTTGGCGTCGACGGGGTCTGAAATCAAGGCGGCCGTCGAACTGGCGGTCGAAATCATCAACAATCCGCATCCCGAACTGGAAGGCATACCGCTGGCCGCGGGCAGCGGGCTGCCGGCGCTGGGAGGCGCCAAGATCGAAGTGGTGTTCGGCGATTCCCAGGGCAAGCCCGAAGTGGGCCTGGCTGATGCCCAACGCCTGATCGACCAGGAAAAGGTCGTGGCCCTGACCGGCGCCTACCAGTCCGCCGTGACCAAGACCGCCAGCCGCATCGCCGAGCAGCGCGGCATTCCCTATGTAAACGGCGAATCCAGCAGCCCGGACCTGACCGAGCGCGGCTACAAGTGGTTCTTCCGCACCTCGCCCAATGACGATACCTTCGTCGAGAACATGATGCAGTTCCTGGACGGCGTGAAGGCCGTGCCGACCGCCAAGATCGCCGTGGTGTACGAGAACACCGACTTCGGCGTGAACACCTACAAGGCGGTCGAAAAGTTCGCCAAGCAGTACAAGCGCCAACTGGTCGCCAACATCGCCTATAGCGCGGGCTCGGCCTCGGTGACGGCGGAAGTGCAGAAACTCGCCGCCGCCAAGCCGGACGTGGCGATCTTCGCCAGCTATACGTCGGACGCCATGCTGTTCGTGCGCACCATGCGCGAAAGCAAGTACGCGCCGCCGGTGCTGCTGGCCAACGACGCCGGCTTCATCGATTCGCGCTTCGTGCAGGAAGTGGGGCCGCAGGTCCAGGGCGTGCTGACGCGCGACGTCTGGGGCAATGACGTGGCCGCATCCAAGGCCGGGCTGAAGAAGATCAACGACATGTACAAGGCCAAGACGGGCAAGGATCTGAACGGCAACAACGCGCGTTCGATGCAAGGGGTGCTGGTGCTGGCCGACGCGATCAACCGGGCCGGCTCGACGGACCCCGAGGCGATCCGCAAGGCGCTGGCCGCCACCGATCTGGGCGAGGCGCAGGTCGCGATGCCCTGGGCCGGCGTGCAGTTCGACGCCAAGGGCCAGAACACCAAGGGTTCGGGCCTGATCCTGGAGCTCAAGGGCGCCGCCTACCAGACCGTATGGCCGGAAAAATACCGTACGGACAAGAACCTGCCCACGCTGCCGTTCACCTGGAAGTAAACATAGTCTGACGCGGCGGGCCGCGGGGCCTGCCGCGAGGAGCACTCCATGTTCGAAGCTCTCTCGGCAGGCCTGTTCAACGGCCTGATCTATGCCGCGGTGGCGGTGGGGCTGGCGCTGATATGGGGCATCACCGACGTCATCAACTTCGCCCATGGCGAGTTCCTGATGCTGGGCATGTATGCCGCCTATTGGCTCTACACGCTGGGCCACATCGATCCCACGCTGTCGGCGCCGCTGGTGGCGGTCCTGCTCGCCTTCGTCGGCTTCCTGACCTATGCGCTCATCATCCGCCGCCTGCAAAAGGGGCCGGCGATGGCGGTCATCCTGGCCACCTTCGGTCTCGGGCTGGTGCTGCGTCAGATCGCCTTCATCGCCTTCAGTCCCGACTACCGCAGCCTGCCGGACACGCTGGTGTCGGGCAGCGTCACGGTTGCCGGCATCTCGCTGGGCAGGCCCCAGGTGGTCACGGGCCTGGTCGCGCTGGTGGTGGTGGTGGCGCTGTTCATCCTGGTGTATCGCACGCGCTGGGGCCATGCCTTGCAGGCCGTGGCGGAAGACCGCCAGGTGGCGGCGCTGGTGGGCATTTCGCCGGACCGGGTAAACGCCCAGGTCTGGATGCTGGGCAGCGCGGCGGTGGGGCTGGCTGGCGCCTTGCTGACCACCTTCTTCTACGTGTTTCCCTCGGTGGGCACCGTGTTCGGCCTGCTGGCCTTCGTGGCCGTGTGCATGGGCGGCTTCGGCTCGCTGCCGGGCGCCTTCATCGCGGGCATCCTGATCGGGATCATCGAAGCCATGACGGGTTACTTCGTCGCGCCGGCCTTGAAGACGGTGAGCGTCTTCATCCTGTTCATCCTGGTTCTCTGGTATCGGCCGCGCGGCCTGTTCGGGCGGTGGTGAGATGAACAAGACAGACAATATCGATCCCGCGTCCGCCGGCGTGCCCAAATGGCCGGTCCTGGCCGCGGCCGTGGCCGCCATCCTGATGGCCCTGGTGCCGCTGGCGGTAAAGGACGCCTTCACCCTGCAGGTGCTGCTGCTGGCCATCATGTTCGGCGCGCTGGGCGCGTGCTGGAACCTCGTGGGCGGCTTCCTTGGGCGGATCTCCTTCGGGCACAGTGTGTTCGTGGGGGTAGGGGGCTACACCACCTTGCTGCTCCTGCACCATCTGAAGCTCACGCCGCTCTTGGGCATCCCGCTCGGCGGGGTGATCAGCGCCGCGCTGGCCTGGCTGGTGGGCGGACCTACGCTGCGGCTGTCCGGCCACTACTTCGCCATGGCCACCATCGCGCTGCTGCAGATCGGCCTGCTGCTGATGATCAACTGGGAATGGGCGGGCGGCGCGGTCGGCCTGGAGGCGCCCATCGGCGACGCCGCCTGGATGTTGCTGTTCCGCAGCAAGGTGCCGTACTACTGGATCGCGGTGGGCCTGGCCTTCCTGACCTTCTGCGCCACGTTCTTCCTGGTGCATTCCAAGACCGGCTTCTATTGGCGCGCCATCAACGGCGACGAGGCGGCCTCGCGCAGCCTGGGCGTGCCTGCGGACCGCTACAAGATGCTGGCTTTCGTGATGTCGGCGGGCATGACGGGCGTATGGGGCGGCTTCTTCGCCATGTACGTGGGCTTCATCGATCCGGAATCCATGTTCAACCTGACGATGTCGGTGCAGGTCGTGCTGGTGACCATCCTGGGCGGGGTCGGCACGCTGATCGGCCCGTGGCTGGGCGCGGCCGTGCTGCTGCCGCTATCCGAGGGCACGCGCGTGCTGTGGGGCAGTTCGGGCATGGGCCTGGACCTGCTGGTTTTCGGCCTGGCTATTTTGTTGGTCACCATGTTCCTGCCGGGCGGGCTGGTCACACTGAGGAGGCGCCGTGGCTCTGCTGGACGTTAAGAACCTGACCAAGCAATTCGGCGGCCTGGTCGCGAACAAGGACATCTCGCTGTCGGTCGAGGCGGGCGAGATCGTCGCCATCATCGGCCCGAACGGGGCGGGCAAGAGCACCTTGTTCAACGGCCTGGTGGGGCACCACGAGCCCACCTCAGGCTCGGTGACCTTCGATGGCCAGTCGATGATAGGCCGGCGGCCCGAACAGGTGGCTGCCATGGGCCTGGTGCGCACTTATCAGATCCCGCGCAGCTTCGGACAGATGACGGTGTTGGAAAACGCCATGGTCGGCGCGCTGTTGCGCCATCCGCGCCTGCAGGACGCACGCCGCGAATCGGCCCGTGTGCTGGAACTGGTGGGCCTGGCCGAGCGCGCCGACGTGAGGGCGTCCGAACTCAATGTGGCGGGACAGAAGCGGGTCGAACTGGCCCGGGCGCTGGCCACCGAGCCGCGCATGCTGCTGCTGGACGAAGTGGCGGGCGGCCTGAATCCGGCCGAGGCCATCGCCCTGTCCGAGATCCTGCGCGGCATCCACGCGTCGGGCGTCACGCTCATCATCGTGGAGCATGTGCTGGAGGTGGTCATGCGGCTGGCGCAGAGGGTGCTGGTGCTGAACTTCGGCCAGATGATCGCCGAGGGCGCGCCGCAGGAAATCGTGCGCGACCCGGCTGTGATCGAAGCCTATCTGGGGAGAAAGCACCGTGCCTGATGCGATGCTGAAAGTGGAAGACCTGAGCGTGGCCTACGGCGGCGTGCAGGCGGTGCGCGGCTTGTCGCTGGAGGTCAGGCCGGGCGAAATCGCTGCGCTGCTGGGCGCCAACGGCGCGGGCAAATCCAGCACCCTGATGGCGATCGTCGGGTCGGTCAAGCCCAAGAGCGGCCGGGTAATTTTCGAAGGCCGGGACATCACTGGCACCCCGCCGGACAGGCTGGTGACCCAGGGCATTTCCATGATCCCCGAAGGCGCCCGCGTCTTTGCGCGCCAACCCGTGGAACAGAACCTGCGCCTGGGCGCCTATACGGTGCGCGATGAGCGCGTGTACGGGGAACGCCTGGAGCGGGTCTATGCCTTGTTCCCGCGCCTGAAGGAGCGTCGCACGCAACTGGCCGGAACCATGTCGGGCGGCGAGCGGCAGATGCTGGCTATCGGCCGCGCGCTGATGAGCGGGCCGCGCCTGCTCCTGATCGACGAGCCCAGCCTGGGCCTGTCGCCCCTGCTGGTGGAACAGGTATTCGACGCGTTGGCCGCCTTGAACCGCGACGACGGCCTGTCGGTCTTGCTGGTGGAGCAGAACATGGCCCAGGCGCTGGAAGTCGCGGCGCGCGCCTACGTGATGCAGAGCGGCAGGGTGGCGCTGTCGGGCGAAGCGGCGGAACTGGCAGCCTCGGATGAGGTGCGAAAGGCGTATCTGGGGATGTGAGGACGGGGGTGTGACGAAACCGCGCCGGACGCGCAAGGCGTCCGGCGCGGACTGCCATCAGAAGATGTGGCGGAAACCCACTGCGGCGCCGAGCTGGCTGGTCTTGCCGGCGATTTCGCCGCTGGCGGCATCGTTGACCTTGTTCCAGTCGACAGTGCCGTAGATCTGCGAGCGCTTGGACAGCGAGTACTCGGCCACGGCGACCAGCGCGTAGCGCTTGCCCTTGTCGCCATCTTCGACCACGTTCTTGCTCTGGTCGTAGTAGGCGGCGCCGGTGATGGCCCAGCGCGGCGTGGCCTGCCAGGTGACGCCGGCGAAGTAGCCGTTGTCCTTGCGATTCAGGCCGGGCGCCTGTTCGCCGCCCATGACGGCGTTGACCCAGCCGGTTTCGTCGCGGCCGTTGTAGTAGCCGGCGAAGACCTTGGCGGCTTCGAACTGGTAGGAGGCGTTCAGGTTCCAGACGCGCTGGCGCAGATCGGAATCCGTGCCGTCGTAGGTCTGCTGATAGGCAGCGCCCAGGCCCAGCTTGCCGACCGTGTAGCGCAGGCTGGCGCCATACTGCTGGCCGGCCTTATGGTCGTTGTAGTCGTCGCCGTTGGCCCAGGACAACACGAAAGCCAGGTCTCCGATGGTGTTGGAGTACTTGGTCATGTTGTTGGTGCGCACGCGCGACATGGCGGCGGGCAGCCAGGCGTTCTGGTCGTAGTTGCCCACGGTCAGCGGGTCGAAGTAGTCAGCCAGCAGGTCGAACATCGGGGTGTTCTGCAGACCCAGGGTCAGCGCGCCGATGTTGCCGCCGTCCAGCCCGATGTAGGCCAGGCGGCTGAACGTCTTGGACGGATCCGAGCCGCGGCCGTTCTGCATGTTGAAGCCGTTTTCCAGGCGGAAGAAGGCGCGGTTGCCGTCGCCCAGGTCTTCGGAGCCGCGCAGGCCCCAACGGCTGTTGGAGATGGCGCCGTTCTCCATCGACACGCGGCTGCCGTCTTGGCCGACGCTGCCGGCGCTGGTGCTCAGGTAGCGGATGCTGACGTCGGCGATGCCGTACAGGGTGACGCTGGTTTCGGCTTGGGCCGCGCCGGCGGCCAGGCCCAGGCTTGCAAGGGCGAGGGATAGGGTAATGCGTTTCATGCTGGGGGCTCCTCCTGGGTAGCGCTATTTTTTAGTGGCGCCGGGCTTTTGGCCCGGCTGTTTGCGCCTGGCGGATCGTCAGGCGCTGGGCCGTCGCACCGACGCTTACGGTAAGCGCGGGTCCGGGCGATGGCCGCATATGCACATATACGCTGTAATGTTGCAACGTAGCAGCGCCTGGGAATTCTAGAAAAACTGGGGCACGAACAACACCTGTTGTTTTTTGGAGTTTTCCCTGGTTTACAGGACGGCAAAACAGGGGGAGCGGGTAGGGCGCCAGCCCTGGCGAAAAAAAACCCCGTTTCAGAAACGGGGTTTTCCGGGTGACGTCGTCCTACAGCGTCATGTGCAGCGGCAGCCACGTCGCTATGCCAGGCACGGCATAGAGCAGCAGCACGGCCAGGATCATCAGGAAGAACATAGGCAGCGAGGCGCGCGCGATGTAGGGCAGCTCTTTGCCGCTCATGCCGGAAAGCACGAACAGGTTGAACCCGACCGGCGGCGTGATCTGTGCCATTTCTACAACGAACACGATGAAGATGCCGAACCAGATCAGGTCGATGCCGGCGGCCTGCACCGTGGGCAGCAGCACGCCCATGGTCAGCACGACGATGGAGATGCCGTCCAGGAAGCAGCCCAGGACGATGAAGAACACCATCAAGGCCATGATCAGCCCGAACTGCGACAGGCCCAGGCCTCCGATCCATTCGGCCAGCGCGCGCGGCAGGCCGATATAGCCCATGGCCAGCGTCAGGAACTGCGCGCCCGCCAGGATCAGCGCAATCATGCAGTACAGCCGGGTGGCGCCCAGCAGCGACTGCATGAAGGTGGAGCGGTTCAGCGATCCCTGCAGCGCCGAGAGGATCAGCGCACCCACCACGCCGACGGCCGCCGCTTCCGTGGCGGTGGCGATGCCGGTATAGATGGAACCCAGCACCGCGCCGATCAGGAGCATCACGGGGATCAGATGGCGCGAGCGCGACAGCTTCTCCAGCAACGTCAGGCCGGGGTCGGCCGCCGGAACCTGGCCGGGATTGCGGATCGCCCACCAGGCGATGTAGCCCATGAACAGCAAGGCCAGCAAGATTCCCGGCACGATGCCCGCGATGAACAGCTTTGCGATGGACACGTCCGCCGCCACGCCGTACACGATCATGATGATGGAAGGCGGGATCAGCAGGCCCAGCGTGCCGGCGCCCGACAGCGTGCCCAGGATCTTGTCCTCGGGGTAGCCGCGGCGCGTCAGTTCCGGGATGGTCATCTTGCCGACCGTGGCGCAGGTCGCCGCGGACGAGCCCGAGACCGCCGCGAAGATGGCGCAGCCGATCACATTGGTGTGCAGCAGCCGCCCGGGCAGGCGGTTGAGCCAGGGGGCGAGGCCCTTGAACAGGTCTTCCGACAGCCGAGTGCGGAACAGGATTTCGCCCATCCACAGGAAAAGCGGCAGGGCGGTCAGGGTCCAGCTGGACGACGCGCCCCAGATGGTGACGGCCATGGCATCGCCCGCGGGCCGGCTGGAGAAGATCTCCATGCCGATCCAGGCGGTGCCCGCCAGGGTCAGGCCGACCCAGACCCCGCAGCCCAGCAGCGCGAAGATCGAGACGACCAATAGGGTTATGACGAGTAGTTCATTCATGGGTTTGCTGCGAAGTGGCGGCGGCCAGGCCGCGTGAGCGTCGGATCAGCTCGTCGATCAGGGCGACCAGGAACAGCACCGTGCCCACGGCCATGCTGAGCTGGGGGATCCAGAGCGGCGTGGCGTCGTTGGACGTGGAGATGTCGTTGAACTGCCAGGAGTCGTAGGTCAGCTTGATGCTGAAGAACGCGAAGGCGGACGCCAGCAGGCAGCCGACCGCCAGGGCGAAGATATCCAGCTTGCGACCCGCGGCGGGCTTGAGCGAATTGAGCAGCAGCGTCACGCGGATGTGTTCGCCGTGCTTGAACGTACTGGCAAGGGCGAGAAACCCGGCGGCGGCCATGAAATACCCGGCATAGGCGTCCGTGCCGGGTATGTTCATGCTGAGCTGGCGCGCGATGATCGCGGCCAGCACCGACACCAGGACGCCGATCGTGCACAGGCCGGCCAGCAGGCCGGCCGCGCCGTAAAGACCATCTAGAAAGCGGCGCATGGAAATATCACTGCTTCTTGTAGGCGTCGATCATGGCCTGGCCGTCGGCGCCAGCCTTCTTCAGCCAGTCGTCCAGCATGCGCTTGCCGATCACGGACAGGCCTTCCTTCAGCTCAACCGTGGGCTGGATGGTTTCCATGCCGTTCTTGGCCAGTTCCGCCTGATACCACTTGTTCTTTTCCTGCGACAGCTTCCAGCCGCGTTCCTCGGCTTGCGCGCCAGCCTTCTTCAAGGCGGCTTGGGCCGCGGGGTCGAGCGCGTCGAACGCCTTCTTGTTGACGATGATGGCGTTCTTCGGCAGCCAGGCCTGGGTGTCGTAGAACTTCTTGATGTACTCGTAGGTCTTGGTGTCGTAGCCGGTCGACGCCGAGGACATGTAAGAATCGATCACCCCGGTGGCCATGGCCTGGGCCAATTCAGCCTGCTGCACCGTGACAGGCTGCGCGCCGACCAGTTCGGCGATCTTGGCCGTCACCGGGCTGTAGGCGCGCCACTTCAGGCCTTTCATGTCGCTGATCTGCTTGATGTCCTTGTTGGCGAAGATGCCCTGGGGCGGCCAGGCCACCGCGTACAGCAGCGTCATGCCGTGCGCGTTCAGCTTCTTTTCGAGGAAGGGCTTCTGCGCCTGGTAGAGCTTGAACGACGCGTCATAGCCGGTGGCCAGGAAGGGCAGGCCGTCCAGTTCGTAGATCGGGTCTTCGTTCGCAAAGTTGGTCAGCAGGATCTCGCCGATCTGCGCCTGGTTGCCTTGCACGGCGCGCTTGATCTCGGGCGCCTTGTACAGCGAGGCGTTGTTGTGCAGCGTGATCTTCAGCTTGCCCTCGGACAGCGTGTCCACGTCCTTGACGAAGGTGGTCAGGTTCTCGACGTGAAAGTTGCTGGCCGGGTAGGCCGTGGGCAGATCCCATTTGGTTTGGGCCTGTGCGCCTGCGCTGAACGCCAGGACGATGCTGCCGGCGAGCAGGGAGATTTTCTTGTGCATGGGTGGGTCCTTCTTTGCGAATGGTGAAGCCGGGTTGTGCCCGATAGGCATTGCGAAAAAGAGAGCGCCGCGGCGATGACGCGCAGCTGAAAAGCCGTGCCATTCTATGTTGCTATGCGGCGGCGGGGCGCGCGAAATCGCGTCTTTACGGGTTATTCCTAACAGGCGTGCGCACTGCCAATCATTGAGGGTTCAATCTTTGCGCAAACGCATTGCGGCAGCCGTTTTTCTTCTAACATTGCGCTATCGAAAGCGTGATGCCGAGGCATGTGTGAACTTCGTTTTTCGTCGTGATGAGTTGTTGGTGGAAGAGACTTCGGCCGTCCTGCCGGACACTGCATTGTGTGTACGGATAGGCGTGGCGGCCACGGCCCTGCAGCCGATCTGGACGCTGCCCGGTTCGCCGTACCGCACCGTGCACGTGGATCCGGGCGTGGAGCCGCCGCAAGGCTATGCGTTCAGGAAGCTGCGTTCGCTCTTTGGCGTACTGGATGACGAGCGCATGGCGCTGGCCGGACGCGCCTACCAGATCGCCGAATGGGCGCGCACGCACCGGTTCTGCGGCGTCTGCGGTACGCCGGCGGAGCGGGTGCCCACCGAATTCTGTCTGCGTTGCCCGTCCTGCGGTTTTTCGGCCTATCCGCGCATTTCGCCCGCCATGATGGTGCTGATCCGCAAGGGCGACAGCATCCTGCTGGCACGCCATACCACCACCGCGACCTCGCGCTATACCGCGCTGGCCGGCTTCGTCGAACCCGGCGAAAGCATCGAGCAGACCATCCACCGCGAGGTCCACGAGGAAGTCGGCCTGAAGGTCGGCAACCTGCAGTATTTCGGCAGCCAGTCCTGGCCGTTCCCGCATTCGCTCATGGTCGCGTTCACAGCGGACTACGTGTCCGGCGACATACGCGTGCAGGAAGACGAGATCGCCGATGCGCGCTGGTTCGGTCCCGGCGACCCCATGCCCGATATCGCGCCGCGGATTTCCATCGCGGGGTGGTTGATCCGGGCGAACCTGCCCATGGGCTGGTCGGCGCCTTAAGACGGCCTGTTTCGGCTGTAGTCCTGTAGGGGTATTCCCTTGAAAGAGGGGATTTCCGGCGTCTTGTTCGTATTTTTTATTGATGAAATATAGATAAATTATTAGTATTTCGTTCAGATAAACTCGGCTTGCGTCTTCCATGACCCCCACTTTGATTGCATCGTCGGCCCATTTGGCCGGCGGCAGCGCGCCCGACCTTTCCGAAGTGGAATTCGGTCTGATGATCGCCAGCCACGCCTTCGACCGCTGGACCGTGCGCTGCATGGCGGCGGCCGGGCTGCCCGACCTGACGCCCACCGACGTGATGGTCTTTCATCATGTCTATCACCGCGAGCGCCCCAAGAAACTGGCCGACATCTGCTTCACGCTGAATGTCGAGGACACGCACATCGTCAGCTACGCGCTGAAGAAACTCGACCGCCTGGGCGTGGTCAAGGGCGAGCGCAGCAGCAAGGAAGTGTTCTACAGCGTGACCCCGGAAGGCGCGGCCATACTCAAGCGCTATGCCGAGGTCCGCGAGCAATGCCTGACCGCCGGCCTGGACGCGCCGGGCGGGGGCGGGCTGGACTTCAGCCGCCAGCTGGCGCATACGCTGCGCGCGTTGTCCGGCCTGTACGACCAGGCGGCCCGCGCGGCGACCTCTCTCTGATTCCGTTTACCCGTGCGCGGCCGCAGGCGCCGCGGCGACCCTTTGTTTGCAAGGACAGCTATGAAGTGGCAATTCTGGATTGACCGTGGGGGTACCTTTACCGACATCGTGGCGCGTCGCCCCGACGGCACGACCACCACGGCCAAGATGCTCTCGGAAAACCCCGAGCAGTACCGCGACGCAGCCGTGGCCGGCATCCGCAAGTTGCTGGGTATCGCGCCCGGCCAGCCCGTGCCCGCCGACCAGGTCGAGTGCGTGAAGATGGGCACCACGGTGGCCACCAACGCCTTGCTGGAACGCAAGGGCGAGCGCACCTTGCTGGTCACGACGAAGGGGTTCCGCGACGGTCTGCGCATTGCCTACCAGAACCGTCCGCGCCTGTTCGACCGAAATGTCGTCCTGCCCGAGATGCTCTACGAGTCCGTGGTGGAAGCGGATGAGCGCGTGGCCGCCGACGGCGAGGTGATCCGCGAACTGGATCAGGAAGCGCTGCGCACAGCCATGCAGGCCGCCTACGACAGCGGCATCCGCGCCGTGGCCATCGTCTTCATGCACGCCTGGCATGCGCCCGAGCACGAACGCATCGCGGCCCGCATCGCGCGTGAAGTGGGCTTCCCGCAGGTGTCGGCCTCGCACGAGGTCAGCCCGCTGATCAAGTTCGTGTCGCGCGGCGACACCACGGTGGTGGACGCGTATCTGTCGCCCATCCTGAAGCGCTATGTGGACCAGGTGGCCGGCGAACTGCCGGGCATCCGCCTCATGTTCATGCAATCGAGCGGCGGCCTGACGGACGCGCATCGCTTCCGCGGCAAGGACGCCATTCTGTCGGGTCCCGCCGGCGGCATCGTCGGCATGGTGCGCACCAGCGAGATCGCGGGCTTTCCCAAGGTCATCGGCTTCGACATGGGCGGCACTTCCACCGACGTGTCGCATTACGCCGGCGAATTCGAACGCGAATTCGAGACCCAGGTGGCCGGCGTGCGCATGCGCGCGCCCATGATGAGCATCCACACCGTGGCGGCGGGCGGCGGCTCGATCCTGCATTTCGACGGCGCGCGTCTGCGCGTGGGTCCGGATTCAGCCGGCGCCAACCCGGGTCCCGCCTGCTACCGCCGCGGCGGCCCGCTGGCGGTGACGGACTGCAACGTCCTCCTGGGCAAGATCCAGCCCGACTTTTTCCCCAAGGTCTTCGGCCCCGAGGCCAATGAACCTCTGGACCGCGATGCGGTCGTGGCGCGCTTTACGGCCATGTCCGACGAAGTGCGCGCCGCCACTGGCCGCGAAATGAGTCCCGAACAGCTGGCCGAAGGCTTCCTGGAAATCGCCGTGGGCAACATGGCCGAGGCCATCAAGCGCATCTCGGTCCAGCGCGGCCACGACGTGACCGAGTACGCGCTGACGGTGTTCGGCGGCGCGGGCGGCCAGCATGCCTGCCTGGTCGCCGACGCGCTGGGCATGACCACGGTGTTCGCGCACCCGCTGGGCGGCGTGCTGTCGGCCTACGGCATGGGCCTGGCCGACCAGACCGACATGCGCCAGAAGACGGTCGAGAAGGTTCTCGATGCCGAACTGATGCTGGCATTGAAGGGCGAATTCGACGAGCTGGCCGGCCAGGCGGTCGGCGAACTGCGCCGCCAGCACGTGGCGGAAAGCGACATCAGCGTGCAGCGCCGCCTGCATCTGAAGTACCGCGGCACGGACACCTCGCTGGAAGTGGCGTACACGGACCTGGAACAGGCGCGCAAGGAATTCGAAGCGGCCTACCGCCTGCGCTATTCCTTCCTGATGCCCAACCGCGAACTGGTGGTGGAAACCATCTCGGTCGAAGCCACGGGCGGCGGCGAGCGCGTCGGCGACGCGTCCGCGGCGCGCGTGCGCGACGGCGCGCTGGCTCCCAGCCGCGTCGTCAGCATGTACAGCGGCGGCGCCTGGCGCGACACGCCCTTGTACGTGCGCGAGGACATGGCGGGCGGCGACGTGGTGGCGGGACCCGCCATCATTTCCGAACCCAACCAGACCACGGTGGTCGAGGCCGGCTGGCAGGCGGAACTCACGGCGCAGGACCACTTCGTGATCCGCCGCGTGGAAGCGCGTCCGGAGCGCCGCGCCATCGGCACGCAGGCCGATCCGGTCATGCTGGAGGTCTTCAACAACCTCTTCATGTCGATCGCAGAGCAGATGGGCTACCGCCTGCAGAACACGGCGTACTCGGTCAACATCAAGGAACGCCTGGACTTCTCTTGCGCGATCTTCGATGCGCAGGCCCGCCTGATCGCCAATGCCCCGCACATGCCGGTGCACCTTGGGTCCATGGGCGAGTCCGTGCGCACGGTCATGAACGCCAACGTCGGCAACATGCAGCCTGGCGACGCCTACGTGGTGAACGATCCGTACCACGGCGGCACGCACTTGCCCGATGTCACGGTCATCACCCCGGTGTTCGACCGCGATGGGCGGGAGATCCTGTTCTACGTCGGTTCGCGCGGCCACCATGCCGACATTGGCGGCACCACGCCGGGTTCCATGCCGCCGGATTCCAAGACGGTGGAAGACGAGGGCGTGCTCTTCACCAACTTCCAGCTGGTGAAGAACGGCGAGTTTCGCGAAGCCGCGGCGCGCGGCATCCTGGGCTCGGGCCGCTGGCCGGCCCGCAATCCGGACCAGAACATCGCCGACATGCACGCGCAGATCGCCGCCAATGAAAAGGGCGTGCAGGAGCTGCTGCGCATGTGCGACCACTTCGGCCTGGACGTGGTCCGGGCCTACATGGGGCACGTGCAGGACAACGCCGAGGAAGCGGTGCGCCGCGTGATCTCGGTGCTGAAGGACGGCAGCTACGAGTACCCGCTGGACAACGGCGCGGTGATCCGCGTGGCCGTTAAGGTGGACACCGAGGCGCGCAGCGCCGTGGTGGACTTCACCGGCACGTCCAACCAGCTGGACAACAACTTCAACGCTCCGGGCGCCATCGCCGTTGCGGCGGTGCTGTACGTGTTCCGCACCTTGGTCAATGACGATATTCCGCTGAACGACGGCTGCCTCGTGCCGCTGTCCATCATCCTGCCGGAAGGCTCGATGCTGCGTCCGAATCCGCCGGCCTCGGTGGTGGCGGGCAACGTGGAAACGTCCATGTGCATCGTCAACGCGTTGTATGGCGCGCTGGGCGTGCTGGCCGCAAGCCAGGGCACGATGAACAACTTCACGTTCGGCAACGCGCGTCATCAGTACTACGAGACCATCTCGGGCGGCACGGGCGCGGGCCCTGTGCGCATCGACGCGGCGGGTCCTCGCGATGAAGGTTTCGCCGGGACCTCGCTGGTGCAGGCGCACATGACCAACTCGCGGCTGACGGACCCCGAAGTGCTGGAGTTCCGTTTCCCGGTGCGTCTGGAATCCTACGAAATCCGCAAGGGCTCGGGCGGCGCCGGCCGCTACCCGGGCGGTGACGGCGGCGTGCGCCGCATCCGTTTCCTGGAGGACATGACGGCCGCCATCCTGTCGAACAACCGTCTGTATGCGCCGTTCGGCCTGGCGGGCGGGCAACCCGGCGCCATGGGACGCAACTCGGTCGAACGCGCCGACGGTTCGGTCCAGGAACTGGGTCCGCAAGACAGCGCACAGCTGCGTCCGGGCGATATCTTCGTCGTCGAAACCCCGGGAGGCGGCGGGTACGGGGCGGTGTAATCCGTCTGCACCGAAAGACAACGGCCGCGTCAGTGATGACGCGGCCGTTGTGTCGATGGGTCAGGCGGCAATCTCACTCCGTATCTGACATCACATCCAGCACGATCTCCGCTTTCGCCTTCCGGTCATACACCCGCAAGGTCACTTCGCTTTCCCCAATTTCAAAGACCGCCGTCGCCAGCGTGTTCTCGTCATCGGGATCATCCGGCGAGGTCCGCAGGATAGGCAGTTCGCCTTCGGTGTCGTGCAGCGCGGCGAGCAGATCCGCGCTGGCGGTCGCGCTGGACCAGCCGTCCACGATGCCCTCGATGCGGTTCTGTCGCGCCCGCGACGAGTCGGTGACGATCTGCGCGATGCCGCCCATGTCGGCATGCACCATGTGATTGGCATGGCCGTAGCGCGTGCCGATCTCCAGGATGGAAACCTCGCCCGGCGCCACTTCCGCGCTGAGCAGGCGGGCGTCGCCGGCCGCGCCCAGGGTGTGGTGAAAGCCGCCGGAGTGCGGTAGGTGCCGCAACAGGCCGAGCGCCTCGTCCAGCGTCGTGCAATCCAGCACCGCGCGCGCCATCAGCATGCGCGGCACGCCGGGATGCCGCTGCCGGATGCGCAGGTTGTTGATGGTCTGCACCAGTCCGGCGCGGTTGGCGCCGAAGGTATGGCCGGGCAGCGAGCCCGGATAGTAGAAGCTGAGGTAGCCGGGCGCGTCTTCCAGCGCCACGTCGACCAGATGGCAGCGCCCGCGCAGATAGGGATCGCCGTCCTCGTTGTGTGCGATCCAGCGCGTGCCGTCGGCCGCTTTCAGCGCGACGGACGTGCAGCCGTCGGTGGTGCTGTGCAGCAGGTCGCCGCGGCAGTTCCACAGCAGCACGTCCTCGATCGGCATGTGCAGGCCCTCGGCCATGCCTTCCAGTTCTTCCCAGATTGCTGGCAGCGCAGCTTGCGCCTGTTGCGCCAGCTCGTCGAGGAAGGCGTGGCCGCGCCATGGCCGCAGCGCGTCCCAGGTGCGGCTTTGGTCCAGGTAGGTCGCCATCAGGGGCCGCGCCAGCTTGCCCAGCGCGAGGCCCGTCTGACGCCGGTTTCCGGCAATGCGTACATGTTTGTAGGCCATGGGAATCCTCCGGGTGTCATGCGGATTGTAAATTTTCCGGCCGCTGCCGGGTGGGGACGTATGCGTTAAGATCGGCGGTAAGCCGTGCCGGAGACCCCGGCGCAGCCCAGGAATCATGCCCCTACAACAACCCCGGGGTGCCGACTGGTCCCCAAGAGGAGAGTTTCATGATCAAACGCAAAGTCGCCGCCGCACTGGTCGGCCTGTCCGTGGCCATGTTCGGTGCCGTCTCAGGCGCGCATGCCCAAGGCAAGGAATTGGTGGTGGCCACCGATACCGCTTTCGTGCCGTTCGAGTTCAAGCAGGGTAATACCTACGTGGGCTTCGACGTGGATCTGTGGGCGGCCATCGCCAAGGAACTCAACCTCAAGTACAAGCTGCAGCCCATGGACTTCGCGGGCATCATCCCGGGCCTGCAAACCAAGAACATCGACGCGGCGCTGGCCGGCATCACGATCCGCGACGACCGCAAGAAGGTCATCGACTTCTCCGATCCCTACTACGAAAGCGGCCTGGCCATCCTGGTCGGCGAAAAGAACACGGACATCAAGGACGCCAAGTCCCTGGCCGGCAAGACCGTCGCGGTCAAGACCGGCACCGCCACCGTGGACTTCCTGAAGGCGCAGGTGCCGGATGCGAAGCTCAAGCTGTTCCCGAACATCGACAACGCCTATCTGGAACTGGCTACCGGCCGCGTCGACGCCGCGGTGCACGACACGCCCAATGTCCAGTACTACGCCAACACCGCCGGCAAAGGCCGCGTGAAGGTGGTCGGCTCGGTCAAGAGCGGCGACTTCTACGGCATCGCCTTCCCCAAGGGCAGCGATCTGGTGCCGCAGGTGAACAAGGCGCTGGCCACGCTGAAGGCCAACGGCCAGTACGACGCCATCTATACCAAGTGGTTCGGCAAGAAGCCCTGAGCATCCGGGTCCGCATTGCATTCCGGGACCGCCCGGCATCGGCCTGCGCCGGCTGATGCCGGCAGCTACGCCGCAGTCGGGCGTATGGTCCCGCGCCGCTCCCGCCGCGCTACGGCGCGGCGCCGCGCCATAGGGGGAATATCGTGGAGTTTGACTGGACTGTAATCAGGGACGCGCTACCCAATCTGCTCGAGGGTACGCTGATGACCATCAAGATCACGTTCTGGGGCTTGTTCGGCGGTTTTTTGCTGGGCGCGCTGTCCGGCGTGACAAGGGCTTACGGGCATCCCATCCTGTCGGCCATCGCACAGGTCTACGTCGCGGTCATCCGCGGCACGCCGATCGTGGTGCAGGTGATGTTCATCTACTTCGCCTTGCCTTTGCTGGCGAACATCCGGGTGGACGCGGAGTGGGCGGCCATCGTCACGCTCATCATCAATTCCGGGGCCTACATTTCCGAGATCGTGCGCGGCGCGCTGCTATCGGTGCACAAGGGCCTGAAGGAAGCCGGACAGGCCATGGGGCTGCCGTTCCACAAGATCCTCTTCCACATCATCGGGCCGGTGGCGTTCCGCCGCATGATTCCGCCGCTGGGCAACCAGTGCATCATCAGCCTGAAGGATTCTTCGCTCTTCATCGTGATCGGCGTGGCCGAACTGACCCGGCAGGGCCAGGAAATCATGGCCAGCAACTTTCGCGCCGTCGAGATCTGGTCGGCGGTGGCAATCGTCTACCTGATCCTGACCGGCCTGATGGCGTTGGGCCTGCATCTGATTGAAAGAAGGATGCGCATACTATGAGCATGGTTGAATTCCACAACGTCACCAAGACTTTCGGCGAGTCCGTGGTGCTCAACGGGATCTCGCTGAACATCGACGCGGGCGAGGTCGTGGTGGTGGTTGGGCCCTCGGGTTCGGGCAAGTCCACCTTCCTGCGTTGCATCAACGTGCTTGAAACCATCAACGATGGCGATCTGCTGGTCGATGGCCTGAGCGTGAACGGCGGGGCCGCGCAAGTGCGCGAAATCCGGCGCGAGGCGGGCATGGTGTTTCAGCAGTTCAATCTGTTCCCGCAGATGACGGCGCTGGAAAACGTCATGTTCGGCCCGATCCATACCCGTGGGCAAAGCCGCGCCGAGGCGCGTGAGCTGGCCGAAAGCCTGCTGGCCAAGGTCGGCCTGGCCGAGCGCATGGACCACTATCCGTCCGAGCTTTCGGGCGGCCAGCAGCAGCGCGTGGCGATTGCGCGGGCGCTGGCCATCAAGCCCAAGCTGATGCTGTTCGACGAGCCCACGTCGGCGCTGGATCCGGAGCTGCGCCACGAGGTGCTCAAAGTCATGCGCGACCTGGCCGAGGAGGGCATGACCATGGTCGTGGTCACGCATGAGATGGAGTTCGCGCGCAAGGTGGGCAGCCGCCTGATCTTCATCGACGCGGGCAAGATCGCGCATGACGGGCCGCCTGGCGAATTGCTGAGCAATCCGCCCAGTCAGCGGCTCAAGGATTTTCTGCAGCACGTGACCTGAGCAGGGCAGTGCAGGGCTGGCGATTCAGCCCTGCACTGAAGAACTGCTCAACCCTTCACGCGCACGATCTTCTGCACTTGCGGCACGTGCCGGATGGCGCGGATCACCTGCGCCAGGTGCTTGCGGCTGTCGACCTGGATCGTCAGATGCAGCGACACCGTGGCGACCGCGTCGTCGTGCATGGTGACGTGCACGATGTTGGCGTCGGCCGCCGTGACTTCCGCCGCCAGCCGGCCCAGCACGCCGCGTTCGTTGCGCGTGACGATGTCCAGGCGCGTGGCCAGGTGCTTGGCGGTGTTGTTGGGGTCCCAGGCGACGTTGATCCAGCGTTCTGGTTCGCGCAGGCGCTGGCGCATGGCCACCGGGCAATCGGCGGTGTGCACCACCAGTCCGTGTCCCATGCGCATGCCGGCGATGATGGGGTCGCCCGGCAGCGGGCCGCAGCAAGGCGCCAATTGCACCGCCTGGCCCTCATTGCCCTGGATCAGGATGGGGGCGCTGCGCGCCGAGGTCAGCTCGTCCACGGCAGCGGCCGTGGTTGCGACCAACTGGTGTTCGGGCGCGAAGCGGCGCGCCACCACGGCGGCCAGGCGCTTGCCCAGGCCGATGTCGGCCAGGATTTCCTCGCGCGAGCTGGCGCCGGTGCTGCGCGCCAGCTTCTGCCAGGCCGGGTCGTCGGTGGCGGGCAGGGGCATGTGCAGCTCTTGCAGCGCCTGGCCCAGCAGGCGTTCGCCAAAGGCCACCGATTCTTCGTACTTGACTGTGCGCAGGTAGTGGCGGATTTCAGAGCGCGCGCGGCCGGTGCGCACGTAGTTCAGCCATTGCGCGTTCGGACGGGAGGCGGGGGAGGTGACGATTTCCACCGTGTCGCCGCTGTTGAGTTCGGTGCGCAACGGCACGAACTCGCCGTTGACCTTGGCGGCCACCGCCTGGTTGCCGATGTCGGTGTGGATCGCGTAGGCGAAGTCCACCGGCGTCGCGCCGCGGGGCAGCGAAATGATCTTGCCGCGCGGCGTGAACACGTAGACCGCGTCGGGGAATAGATCGACCTTGACGTGCTCCAGGAATTCGCCGGAATCGCCGGTCTGGCTCTGGATGTCCAGCAGCGATTGCAGCCACTGGTGGGTGCGCTTCTGCAGGTCGTTGAGGGTCAGGTCCGCGCCCTTGTAGAGCCAGTGCGAGGCCACGCCTTCTTCCGCAACGTGATGCATGTCGCGGGTGCGGAACTGGAACTCTACCGGTGTGCCGTAGGGGCCGACGAGCGTCGTGTGCAGGGACTGGTAGCCGTTCACCTTGGGGATGGCGATGTAGTCCTTGAACTTGCCGGGCACGGGCCGGTAAAGCTGATGCAGCGTGCCCAGCGCCAGGTAGCACTCGGGCAGGGTGTGCACGATGACGCGGAAACCGTAGATGTCCAGGACGTCGGAGAACGACTTCTTCTGGTCGACCATCTTGCGGTAGATGCCGTAGAGCGTCTTCTCGCGGCCGGTGACCTCGGCTTCGATGCCGGCGGCGGGCAGCGAAGCCCGCACCGAATCGGCGATCTTGGTGATGACCTCGCGGCGGTTGCCGCGCGCGGCCAGCACGGCCTTGTACAGCACCTGATAGCGGTTCGGGTACATGGCCGCAAAGCACAGGTCCTGCAGTTCGCGGAACAGCAGGTTCAGGCCCAGGCGATGCGCGATAGGCGCGTAGATGTCCAGTGTTTCGCGCGCGATGCGGCGGCGCTTTTCCGGATTGACCGCGTCCAGCGTGCGCATATTGTGCAGGCGGTCGGCCAGCTTGATGAGGATGACGCGCACGTCGCGCGCCATCGCCAGCAGCATCTTGCGGAAGCTCTCGGCCTGTTGTTCGGCCTTGGTGGCGAAGTCCAGGCGGTCCAGCTTGGACAGGCCGTCGACCAGTTCTGCGACTTCAGGGCCGAATTTCTCGGCCAGCTCATGCTTGGCGATGCCCTGGTCTTCCATCACGTCGTGCAGCAGGGCGGCGGACAACGCGTTGACGTCGAGCTTCCAGCCTGCGCAGATTTCGGTGACGGCGATGGGGTGAGAGATGTAGGGCGAACCGCTGGCGCGGAACTGGCCCAGATGCGCCTGGTCCGCGAAGCGATAGGCTTCGCGCACGCGCTCTACGTCTTTCTTGTCGAGATAGCTGCCGATGATTTCGGTCAGCGGCGCCAGCGAAGCGACCGGCGAGGCGGTCGCGTCCGCCGCTTCTTGCGCGGCGACGGACGGTGGCGTGGGGGGAGTCTTGTCTTTCTTGCCGGTGCGGCGCCCGAGACGGGAGCCGGCACGCAGTGCGGCAAGCAGACCTGATGAAGCGTACTTCAGCCCGGGAAAAGCCATGCTTGCCGCCCCCGGAGATTATCAGGTGGGTACTTTACGCAGCATTTCCACGCCGGTGAGGCCGCCCGCGATTTCGCGCAGGGCAGTGACCGTGGGCTTGTCTTTGCTGTCCAGGCGCGGGGCATGGCCTTGCGCCAACTCGCGGGCGCGGTAGGTCGCGGCCAGCGTGAGCTTGAAACGATTGGGGATTTGATTCAGACAGTCTTCGACGGTAATGCGAGCCATTAGGACACCTGGTGCTGATGGAGGATAGGGAGAATGCGTTCGGCTCAGTGCTCGGCCGGGATGCCCAGCTGCGAGAACAACTGGCTGTGGCGGGCGGCCTGAGACGAAAAGCGCAGCCGTGCGGCGCTGACTATTTGAGTCAATTCCGACAAGGCCACGCTAAATTCTTGATTAATAATAACATATTCGCATTCAGGCGCGTGGGCGATTTCGCCGCCCGCGGCCATCAGGCGGCGCGCGATCACCTGGGGCGCGTCCTGGCCGCGCGCCTTGAGCCGGCTTTCGAGTTCATCGATGGACGGCGGCAGCACGAATACGCCGATCGCGCCGGGGAAGCGCTGCTTCACCTGGCGCGCGCCTTGCCAGTCGATCTCCAGCAGCACGTCGCGGCCGGCGCGCGTGGCTTCGTCGATGCGGTCTCGCGGCGTGCCGTAAAAGTTGCCATGCACTTCCGCCCATTCCAGCAGGTTGTTGCCCTCGCGCAGGAGCTTGAATTCCTCCGTGGACACGAAGCGGTATTCGCGGCCGTCTTCCTCGCCGGGGCGGGGCGCGCGGGTGGTGCAGGAAATGGAGAGCAGGATGGAGGGGTCTTGCTGGAGCAAGGCCTTGACCAGGCTGGACTTGCCGGCGCCGCTGGGCGCGACGACCATGAAGACGTTTCCGGAATTGGCGGACATGAATGTGGCAGGCGTGTGATGCTAAGACACGAAGAATAACAAATCACGCGGCCGGGCAGGGGGGAACCCGCAAGCCGGCCGCGTGATCTGCGCCTGCCGGACTCAGCCGCCCGCCTTGGCGGCGGCCTGGGTCAGCTTGCCACCGGCTGGCGGCGAGTCGCTGCCCAGCAAATGGCCGTTGACCTCGATACCGTAAAGCGAGTCGTCGGAGTCGTGGTACTTGGCCCGGGTTGCGGCGACAGACTCTGTATAGCGCGGATCCTGCGGACGCTCGTGCGCATTCATGAAGTAGGCGACGTCCCAGGCTTCCTGGTCGCTCAGCATGCCGGCCTGTCCGAGCGGCATGTTGGCCTTGATGAAGCCGGCGGCATTGCCGATCTGGTGCATGCCCGCGCCCCAGTTGAAGGAGTCCGCGCCCCACAGGGCGGGGAACACCCAATGCTTGCCGTTCTTCTGGCCTTGGCCCTCGGCCCCGTGGCAGACCGCGCAGTATTGCGCATAGACCTCGCTGCCGCGCACGTAGTCGGCCTTCTTGGAGGGCGCGGGCAGCTTGCGGTAGCCCTGGCCCTCCAGCACCACGCCGGTGGGCGCCTTGCTGGCCAGCCAGAACATATAGGTCTGCAGCGCGGTCAGGGTGGGATCGTCCGCGGCGGGCGCCTTGCCATTCATGCTGAAGCGGAAACACCCTTGCAGGCGTTCGGCCAGGGTGTTGACGTGGCCGTTCTTGGCGCGATAGGCGGGGTAGAGCACGTAGGCAGCCCACATAGGCGCGGAGTCCGGCCGGCGGCCGGCGTCCAGGTGGCAGCTGACGCAGTTCAGGTTGTTGCCGACAAACTTGGCGGCGTTCTGCGGGGTGTGCAGGAAGATCTGTTCGCCTTCGCGCACGGCTTTGCCGAAATCGTTGTCGGGGATGGACGCGGCCGACGGCGGCGTGAAGGACGGGCGGGGTTCGGCCGCAAACGTGGCGGCGGACGCGAACAGACAGGCGGCGGACAGCAGGCGCAGGCTGGTGGCGGTCATTGCTGGGCTCCCGCGGCGGTGTTGGCTTGCGCGGCAAGCTGGTCGGCGGCCTTGGGCAGGCCTGCATAGTAGGCGGAGACGGCGTCGATCTCGGCGCTGGACAGGCGCGTGGCTACGGCCGGCATCAGGCCCAGCGGACCCGGAGGGCGCTGGCCTTGCTGCCAGGCGCGCAGTTGGCCCGCGATGTAGGCAGCGGGCTGGCCCGCCAAGGCGGGGAAATTCGCGCCGACGCCGATGCCGCCCGGCCCGTGGCACTGGTTGCAGGCGGGCACGTTCTTGTCCCAGGCGCCGCGGGTGGCCAGCCAGGCGCCGGTGTCGGCCGGCTTGGCCGGATGCATGGCGGTGGCGGCCAGTTTGTCGATGTCCAGCGCGGAAGGCAGCGAGGCGTAGTACTGCGCTACAGCCTTGCGCTGCGCCGGGTCCAGCGCCTTGGCGGTGGCGGCCATGACCGGGCTGACGCGCGAGCCATTGGCCATGGCTTCGAGCTGTTCGTCCAGGTACGCACTGCCCATGCCGGCCAGTTGCGGAAAGCCGGCGGCGGGATTGCCCTCGCCACGGGCGCCGTGGCAGGTGATACAGGCGGGCGCGCCGTTGGCGCCCTGGGTGCTGATCTGCTTGCCGTCGGGCGCGCTTTGCGCACCGGCCGAGGCGGCGTACAACGCGCTCAGGACCAGTGCGGCGGGTAGGGACCTTGGGGTCATAGAACCTGCTCCGTGGGTGTTATTGGATTTTTGGTAATAAGCTAATTTCCAGGAATTATATAAAGACTTGTGACGGATCAACACGGGATTGTCGGCCCTGTGGCATGCGTTGCGCGGATTTTTTCTGCGCGGAATAGCTGAGCGGGTGCGGATCCGCCGGTCGCGATCGCTGCAGGAAAAACGGGTCTTCCGGCGCATTTGGCAGCTTGTCCATGCCGGGTAATTTTTGCTTGCGTGTGACGCGTTCGAATGTGTCACGGCTGGAACCTTCGCTTGCAGCATGGCCAGAATGATTGGGGTAGCATTCCGCCGATCGATAACAAGGAGAATCCGATGCAAGCGAACGAGATCGAACACCCGCGCGTGGCGCTGGTCACCGGCGCCGGTACCGGCATAGGCCGCGCGGTGGCGCTGGAATTCCTGGCGCAAGGCTATCGGGTCGTGTTGGCCGGCCGTCGCCGCGAACCGCTGGAAGCCACCCGCACCGCGGCGGGCGAGGACGGCGTGAGGGCGCTGGTGGTGCCCACGGATGTATCCGACGAGCAGGCCGTGCGCGAACTATTCGATGCGGCGCAGCGCGAATATGGCCGGCTGGACGTGCTGTTCAACAATGCCGGCCGCGGCGCGCCCGCGATGCCGATCGAGGAGTTGCCCGTATCGCTGTGGCGCGAGGTGGTGGACACCAACCTGACCGGCATGTTCCTGTGCGCGCAAGCCGCCATTCGCGTGATGAAGGCGCAGAATCCGCGTGGCGGGCGCATCATCAACAACGGTTCGATCTCGGCGCATGCGCCGCGTCCGTTCTCCATCGCCTACACCGCCACCAAGCACGCGGTGACCGGGCTGACCAAGTCCATTTCGCTGGATTGCCGGCCCTACAACATCGCTTGCGGCCAGATCGACATCGGCAATGCCGCCACCGACATGACCGAACGCATGGCCGCAGGCATCCTGCAGGCGGACGGCAGCACCAAGGTGGAGCCGCGCATGGATGTGGCGCACGTGGCGCAGGCGGTGGCCGCCATGGCGCGCCTGCCGCTGGAGGCCAACGTGCAGTTCATGACCATCATGGCGACCAACATGCCCTTCGTGGGCCGGGGCTGAAACGCGGCAAGCCTGCGGCGGCGCGTCCTTGCTGGACTGGCCGCGGCAGGCTGTGGTGCCTCCCCCAAAGGGCGTCGGCAGCGACGCCCCGATTTTTTCCGTCAGCGGGCGGAAGCCTGGGCCAGCATCTGGCCCGGTTGCATATCCAGATAGCGCCGGGCGCCGACGTAGCGCTTGGTCCAGTACGAATTCTTCATTTCGTCCACACGCACCTTGGTGCCGCGGCGCGGAGCGTGGACAAACTTGTTCTGGCCGATGTAGATGCCGACGTGCGAGGTCACGCCGCGGCCGCGCGTGGCGAAGAACACCAGGTCGCCGGGGCGCAGATCCTGCTTGTTGGCGACGGATTCGCCAGCGGTGCGTTGAGCGCGCGCCGTGCGAGGCAGCTCCAAGCCGGCGATTTCACGGAAGACGTGCAGGACCAGTCCGCTGCAATCGAAACCGTCGGCATCGTCGCCGCCCCAGCTATAGGGGGTGCCGATGGCATCCAGGCCGGCTTGCACGACACGGTCGCGCAGGGTGGGGACGGTGGGTTCCTGGGCCAGGCGCAGGCCGGTAAGCGAGGGGCGGGCCTGCTCGGAGCGGACGGACGCCTGGGCGGCGTCGGGAATCCAGGAAAGGGTCAGGGCGATGATGGGCGCTGACAGGAATACGGGAATGCGTAGTTGGGCAATTCGGGCTTTTCGCGTGGGCGGCGTCATTACGTCACTTCAAGAATCGGAGTGGGCGGCATGGCTTTGCCTGGACAGGCAAGCCGGCGGAAAGGGGGGCAACACCGGGACGTAAAACCCCGGACTGCCATGTGATTGTAATGGAATAATGTTTCATTACATTTGTAGTGCAATGCAGCATTCTTGTCGGTGGAAGTTACGGCGCGCGCAGCTTCCCGGGCCGTCGAATATGACATTTCATCTGGCGCGGGCTCGGGCATAATCGTCGCAATCGGCCCTGCGGCCCGGCAAGCCGGCAGCGGCCGCGGTTACAGATAAGATGAGAAGCGGAGTAAAGCTCGATGATGAACGCAGTGCACCCTTTGTCTTCCATGAGCCGGCCAGAAGCCTTGCCCTTCGAGCCGTTCCAGGATGCGGTGGCGGCAGTGGAGCGCCTGATCGAAATCTATGCGCGCAATACCGCATTCCTGCGCGCCGCCTTCCGTGAAGTGCTGAAAGGCTCGACCAACGGCCGCGAGCGCGCCCGAGCCTACTACCCGGCCATCCGCATCGTGGTGGAAACCTACGATCCGATCGATACCCGGCTGTCCTACGGCCACGTCGCCGAACCGGGCATTTACCAAACCACCATCACCCAGCCCGCGCTGTTTCGCGACTACCTGATCGAGCAGGTCAGCCAGCTGCTGCAGAACCACCGCGTGGCGGTCGAAGTCGGCGAGTCCGATTCGCCCATTCCGCTGCATTTCGCCTTCCCCGAGGGCGCCTACGTCGAGGGCGAGCACCTGGAGGCACTCAAGCGGCCCCTGCGCGACCTGTTCGACGTGCCCGACCTGGCGGTGACGGACGATGCCATCGTCAACGGTTCCTGGCGCGGCAAGGAGGGCGAGCCCAAGCCGCTGGCGCCTTTTACGGCCCAGCGCGTGGACTATTCGCTGCACCGCTTGCAGCACTACACCTCGACCGCGCCCGCGCATTTCCAGAATTTCGTGCTGTTCACCAACTACCAGTTCTACGTGGACGAGTTCTGCGCCCGCGCCCGCGCGCTCATGGCCGGCGGCAACGAAGACTACGAAATGCTGGTGGAGCCGGGCAACCGCATCACGCGCCGGGGCGAAAGCGGCCCGGGCGACGAGGACCAGGCGGTCCGCCTGCCGCAGATGCCGGCCTACCACCTGGTGCGCGGCGACCATTCGGGCATCACGCTGGTGAACATCGGCGTGGGACCGTCCAACGCCAAGACCATTACCGACCACATCGCCGTACTGCGCCCGCACGCCTGGCTGATGCTGGGCCACTGCGCGGGCCTGCGCGATTCGCAGCGCCTGGGCGACTACGTCTTGGCTCATGGCTATGTGCGCGAGGACCACGTGCTGGACGCCGACCTGCCAACCTGGGTGCCGGTGCCGGCGCTGGCCGAGGTGCAGGTGGCGCTGGAGCAGGCGGTCGAAGAAGTGGCCGGGCTGTCGGGCTGGGATCTGAAGCGCATCATGCGCACGGGCACGGTCGCCACCATCGACAATCGCAATTGGGAACTGCGCGATCATCTGGAACTGGTGGAGCGTTTTGCACAGTCCCGCGCGATTGCGCTGGACATGGAATCCGCCACCATCGCGGCCAACGGCTTCCGCTTCCGCGTGCCGTACGGCACCTTGCTGTGCGTGTCGGACAAGCCTTTGCATGGCGAACTGAAGCTGCCCGGCATGGCCAGCGCCTTCTACCGCCGCCAGGTGAATCAACATCTGGAAATCGGCATCCGCGCCCTGGAGCGGCTGCGCGACATGCCGCCGGAACGCCTGCATTCGCGCAAGCTGCGCACCTTCATGGAAACGGCGTTTCAATAGGTTCGTCGATCCGTCCCCGAGGCCGTCCGATTTCACCGGATGGGGCCTCTTGCGCTATTCTCGCCGGTTGCTTGGAAATTCCCAGGCACCTGGCGTTGCGCACAGGTGCCTTCATGACCTGAAGGAAATGCATTTTGGCACCATCGGAACACGATGAACGTCGCTCAGGCGGCACGCGCGAGGCGAAGGCGAACCCGCCTTCCGAACTGCGCCGCACGCTGTCCGCGCGCCACCTGACCATGATTGCGGTGGGCGGGTCCATCGGCACCGGCCTGTTCGTGGCCTCCGGCGCGACCATCGCCAAGGCCGGCCCCGGCGGGGCGCTGCTGGGCTACGTGCTGATCGGCATCATGGTCTATTTCCTGATGACCAGCCTGGGCGAACTGGCCGCCGCGATGCCGGTTTCCGGTTCCTTTTCCACCTACGGCGCGCGCTATGTCGAGGACGGCTTCGGCTTCGCCCTGGGCTGGAACTATTGGTACAACTGGGCGGTGACCGTGGCGGTGGACCTGGTGGCGGCGCAACTGGTCATGGCCTACTGGTTTCCCGACGTGCCGGGTTTCTATTGGAGCGCCCTGTTCCTGGCGATCACCTTCGGCCTGAACGCCATGTCGGCGCGCGGCTTCGGCGAGGCAGAGTTCTGGTTCGCGCTGATCAAGGTGATCGCGGTGCTGGCGTTCGTGGCCATGGGCGTGATGATGCTGCTGGGCATCATCCGGGGCGGAGAAACGGGCGGCCTGGCCAACTGGACCGTGGGCGATGCGCCGTTCTCAGGCGGCTTCGCGGCGCTGATCGGCGTGGCCATGGTGGTGGGCTTTTCGTTCCAGGGTACCGAGCTCATCGGCATCGCCGCCGGCGAATCCAAGGACCCGGCGCGCAACCTGCCGCGCGCGGTGCGCCAGGTCTTCTGGCGCATCCTGCTGTTCTACGTGGCGGCCATCCTGGTCATCGGCCTCTTGATTCCCTATACCGACCCGCACCTGCTGCGCAACGAGGTCGAGGACATCAGCGTCAGTCCCTTCGCGCTGATCTTCGAGCGGGCCGGCCTCCTGGGGGCGGCTTCGGTCATGAACGCGGTGGTGCTGACGTCGGTATTGTCGGCGGGCAATTCCGGCATGTACGCGGCTACACGCATGCTTTACAGCCTGGCCCGCGAAGGCAAGGCGCCGCGCATCTTCGGCCGCATCTCGCGCAGCGGCGTGCCGCTGTGGGCGCTGCTGGCGACGACGGTCGTGGCGGCGCTGTGTTTTTTCACCTTCATTTTCAGCCCCAACGCCGTCTACATCTGGCTGCTGAACACCTCCGGGATGACGGGCTTCATCGCCTGGCTGGGCATCGCCATCAGCCACTACCGGTTCCGCCGCGGCTACGTGAAGCAGGGCCATAACCTGGCCGATCTGCCGTATGTGTCGCCGTTCTTCCCGTTCGGGCCGATCTTCGCTTTCGTGCTCTGCCTGATCATCACCCTGGGGCAGAACTACCAGGCGTTCCTGCAGGACAAGATCGATTGGGGCGGCGTGGTCGCGACCTACATCGGGATTCCGCTGTTCCTGCTGATCTGGGCCGGCTACCGGCTGGCGCGCGGCTCGCGCTTCGTGAACTACCGGGACATGCATTTCCCGGATGCGCGGGCGCGTAGTGCTTATCTGGATTCAGCGCTGCGGGGGGAGCCTGCGGCGGGCGAGGCGAGGTGAGGGCTGGTCAAGCCAACGCTTCGATGACGGCCTCAGGGTTCCGTTCGATGACGTTAAGTAGTACCAGGGCAGGGCCGCGCGGTGAGCGATCACCGCGTTCCCAATGTCGCAGCGTGGCAGTCGAAAAGCCGAATCGGGCTGCGAATTGTTCCTGGGTCATTCCGACTTTGGCGCGTACGGCTTTGACGTCAACCTCGCGGGGGCGATGCAGGCGAACGCCGCGTGTATCTCCCTGCGCGTGGGCAATCGCTTCTTGCAAGCCTTGCTTGATGCCGTCGAATGCAGTGCTCATGATCTTGTTTGTCCTTTCCAGATATTCACCAGCAAAGTCACCATGCCGGCTAGCTCGTTGCGTTGGGCCTTAGTCAGATTGGCTTTATCGTTTTTCGCAAAAAGCGTCAGCAAATATAGCGGCATAAGATCATCGTGGTAGTAATAGATGATGCGCGCGCCGCCGCTCTTGCCTTGCCCGCTACGACGCCAGCGCAATTTGCGGACTCCACCGGTGCCCTCCATGATGTCTCCCGCCTTCGGATGCCCGGCCAGGTAGTCAACCAGGTCTTGACGCTCGTTTGGCAGCAATAGTCTGTCGGCAAGACGAATGTAATAGGGCA
Organism: Achromobacter aegrifaciens; assembly: GCF_902859965.1. Classification (NCBI taxonomy): domain Bacteria; kingdom Pseudomonadati; phylum Pseudomonadota; class Betaproteobacteria; order Burkholderiales; family Alcaligenaceae; genus Achromobacter; species Achromobacter aegrifaciens. The sequence goes on along the minus strand of NZ_CADIKO010000002.1, from coordinate 831,636 downwards.
GTTCCGCAATGCCATGCATGGGTTGTCGCAAAGTTAATTCTAATCCATTGGATTAGTTCGGCAAGGTCAGACTTCCGGCATCGAGGCCAGGACGCAAGCACGTATATCAACAGCTACAGGCCAATGCGGGGCGGGCGAGCCCTTAAAACCAGACGAAAAGCAGCCCTTACGTACTGGATCATCCATCCAGCAGGTAAGGGCTGCTTTTTTTACGCCAGGATCCGGCGCCCATTCAGAGGCGCCATCGCGTATCCCGCTATTCGATGTTCTGTGCCTGTTCCCGCATCTGCTCGATCAGCAGCTTCAGGTCCATGGCGGCGCGGGTGACTTCCATGCTGCCGGCCTTGGAGCCCAGGGTGTTGGCTTCGCGGTTCATTTCCTGGAACAGGAAGTCCAGGCGCTTGCCCGCGCTGCCGGCGTTCTTTTTGCCGGAGGCGGGTTTGCCGCCGCCGTCGCCCAGCAGGTGGCGCAGTTCTTCCAGGTGCGAGCGCAGGCGGGAGAGTTCTTCGGCCACGTCGATGCGCAGGGCGAACAGGTTGGCTTCCTGGGACAGGCGTTCGGACAGTTCCGCGCCGGAAATGTGGGTGAAGCCGCCGGGGAAGGCGGATTCCACGCTTTCGCGCAGCTTGGAAGCCAGCTTGTCGCGGTGGTCCGCCAGCAGTTGGGGCAGGTGCGCCTGCACCAGCTCGACGATGCGCGCGACGCCGTCGGCGCATTCGCGCATCATGCCGGCCAGGCGTTCTCCTTCGCGTGCGCGGCCTTCCTGCAGCTGGGTCAGGGCCTGCTGGGCGGCCTGCATGCAGGCGGCGCCCCAGACTTGCGGGTCGAGCGCGTCGTTGGCGCGCTGGCCGGGCCAATTGAACAGTTCCACCAGGCGGGGGGCGGCGATGTCGGGGAGGATGCGGCGCGCGGCCTGCAGCTGTTCGGCCAGGCTTTCGAGCCAGGCCGGTTCCAGCTTGGACAGGTCGGTGCTGGCGTTGCGCGTGTAGGAGACGCGGATTTCGACCTTGCCGCGCGCCAGATTGGCGGTCAGCAATTCGCGCAGCGGCGTTTCCACGTGGCGCAATTCGTCGGGCAGGCGGAAGTAGAGGTCAAGGAAGCGGCTGTTGACGCTGCGGAATTCGAGCGCAAGCGTGCCTTGCTCGAGATCAGCGCGGGCGTTGCCGAAGGCGGTCATGCTGCGAATCATGATGTGCGTGTCCTGGTAATGCTTTTTATTGGGAACCGGCGGGTGTGCGCGCCAGCCGGTTTTTCGGCGCGGACCCTTTCATTTGTACCGGTTATATCGCGGCAGGATACTCCAAGCGGCGTTTTCCTGCGGCGCCACCCCGTACAATGCGGCGGATCTAAGCCACGTCTGGAGTTTGCCTGTGACCACTACCCCCGCCATCGCCCGTCCTTCGGGCCGCGCCGTCGACGAACTGCGGCCGTTCAGCCTGGAGCGCGGGTTCACGCGCTACGCCGAAGGTTCGGTGCTGGTGAAGGCCGGCAACACCCATGTGCTGTGCACGGCCAGCGTACTTGAGAAGGTACCGCCTTTTCTGAAGGGCAAGGGGGAAGGCTGGGTAACGGCTGAATACGGCATGTTGCCGCGCGCCACCCATACGCGCGGCGACCGCGAGGCCGCGCGCGGCAAGCAGAGCGGCCGCACCCAGGAAATCCAGCGCCTGATCGGCCGCAGCCTGCGGGCCGTGTTCGACATGAAGGCGCTGGGCGAACGCACGCTGCACCTGGACTGCGACGTGCTGCAGGCCGACGGTGGCACGCGCTGCGCCAGCATTACCGGCGCCTGGGTGGCCGCGGCCGACGCCGTCGCATTGCTGATGCAGCGCGGCGACCTCGCCGCGAACCCGATCCGCGATGCGGTGGCAGCGGTGTCGGTCGGCTTGGTACAAGGTCGCGCGGTGCTGGACCTGGATTACGAGGAAGACTCGGCCTGCGACGCCGACGTAAACGTGATCATGACCGGCAGCGGCGCATTCGTGGAAGTGCAGGGCACGGGCGAGGGCGCCACCTTCACCCGCGCGGAACTGGACACGATGCTGGTGTTGGCCGAAAGCGGCATCGCCGGCCTGGTGCGGGCGCAGCGCGCGGCGCTGGCCTGATCGGCGCCAAAAGAAACGGGTTGGACGCGCACCCCGCGGCCAACCCGTAGATTCGTCTGCAGGCTTTACTTCGACGCCAGCAGCATTCCCATTTTTTCCGCCTTTTCCAGATTCCAGATCGCGGCGATCAGCCCGCGCAGCTCTTGCTCGGTAGCGGCGTCCGCGTAGCGGCCCAGGCTTAGCGTCTTGTCCTCGATTTCCGCCCGGCTCAGGGTATTGCCCGGATCGCCCTTGGGTTCATCCACGCGGCCATGCAGCTTGCGGCCGTCGCGGGTGTAGACCGTGACCTTGCCGATCCAGCGCTGAGGGTAGGCGCCGTCGACCTCCGGGTCGAGTTCCATTTCGACCTTGCCGCGGAACGTGGCCACGCCCGGATCGTCCAGGCCGGCATCGAATTCCGCCAGGCCTGCGCGGCCCTGGCGGGCGATCAGGGCCAGGACGGTGCCCATCGAGAACTTGGACTGGTGCACGGTCTGCGGATTGACTACCGGCCCCAGCACGTCGATGGCGCCCTGGTGCACGTGGGCCACGACGCGCTCGATGTCGGCTTCGGTCAGCTTGTTGTCGCGCAGCGCTTGCTGTAGTGCGTCGGCAGCGGGGTGGGTGTGGCGGCAGGAAGCGTGGAACTTGAACGAGGTCTCGGCCAGCGCCCAGCGTTCGCCCAAGCGGTCGCACAGGCGGCTCGGGTCGGCGTCGGTGGACATGCCGGCCGCCATGCCCTGCGGACCTTCCAGGATGTGGCGCGCGCCGGTGAAACCTTCGCGCGCCAGATAGGCGGCGGTGATGCCGTCGGCCGCGGCCTTGGCGGTGTGCAGTTGCTTGGAGTCGGCGGCGTCGCGCAGGAACTCCCAGAGGCCCGCAGCCTGCGTGCCGGCCGAGCCCAGCGCGTGCAGCATTTCCTCGGGGGACAGGTTCAGCAGCCGGCCGGTGGTGACGGCGGCGGCCAGCGTGCCTGCGGTGCCGGTGGTGTGGAAGATCTTGTAGTGCGAACGGCCCAGGAATTCGCCGACGCGGATTCCCACTTCGTAGCCCGCAACAGAGGCGACCAGCAGGTCGCGGCCCGAGCGGCCCAGCGCTTGCGCCACGGCCAGCGCAGGCGGGAACACCACGGCGGCGGGGTGGAACACGGAACCGTTGTGCACGTCGTCCTGCTCGACCACGTGGGCGGCCGCCGCGTTGACCATGGCGGCGAACAGCGGCGTGGTGCGGCGGCGGGTGATCAGGACTTCGCTGGGGCCGTCGGCCGGACCCATGGCGGCGGCGTAGCGGTCGATGGCCTGCACCGCGCGCGCCGAAGCGCCCGCCAGAATGGACGCCAGGCAGTCCAGCAACAGGTCCTCGGCGCGGCGCAGCACCGGCGCCGGGATGTCTTCATAGCGCAGGTTGGCGGCGAAGGCCGCGAGTTCGGCGCTCAGGTGCGGGATATCTTTGGCAGCGGTCATTGATGTCGGGGTCCGGTCAGAAGGAGCGGGGCAGGCCCAGGATGTGTTCGGCCACGTAGGACAGGATCAGGTTGGTCGAGATCGGCGCGACCTGATACAGGCGGGTTTCGCGGAACTTGCGCTCCACATCGTATTCCGTGGCGAAGCCGAAGCCGCCGTGGAATTGCAGGCAGGCATTGGCGGCTTCCCAGGACGCGTCGGCAGCCAGCAGCTTGGCCATGTTGGCTTGTGCGCCGCAGGGCTCGTGGGCGTCGAACAGGCGGCAGGCCTCGTAGCGCATCAGGCTGGCCGCTTCGACGTTGATGTGGGCGCGGGCGATGGGGAACTGCACGCCCTGGTTCTGGCCGATGGGGCGGCCGAACACCATGCGCTCCTTGGCGTAGGCGGTGACCTTGTCCACGAACCAGTAGCCGTCGCCAATGCATTCGGCGGCGATCAGGGTGCGTTCGGCGTTCAGGCCGTCCAGGATGTACTTGAAGCCCTTTCCTTCCTCGCCGATCAGGTTCTCCTCGGGGATTTCGAGGTTGTCGAAGAACAGCTCGTTGGTCTCGTGGTTGACCATGTTGGGGATCGGCCGGATCGACATGCCGTGCTTCACCGCATGATGCAGGTCCACCAGGAAGATGGACATGCCTTCCGACTTGCGCGTGACCTGGTCCAGCGGCGTGGTGCGCGCCAGCAGGATCATCAGGTCCGAGTGCTGCACGCGCGAGATCCAGACCTTCTGGCCGTTGATGACGTAGCGGTCGCCGCGCTTGACCGCGGTGGTCTTGATCTTGGTCGTGTCGGTGCCGGTGGTGGGTTCGGTGACGCCCATGGACTGCAGGCGCAGTTCGCCGGCGGCGATGCGCGGCAGGTACTCGCGCTTCTGGGCTTCGGAGCCGTGGCGCAGCAGCGTGCCCATGTTGTACATCTGGCCGTGGCAGGCGCCGGAATTGCCGCCGCTGCGGTTGATTTCTTCCATGATGACAGACGCTTCGGTCAGGCCCAGGCCGGAGCCGCCGTATTCCTGCGGGATCAGCGCGGCCAGCCAGCCGGCTTCGGTCAGCGCGCGGACGAAGGCTTCGGGATAGCCGCGTTCTTCATCGACCTTGCGGAAGTATTCGGAGGGGAACTGGGCGCAGAGATCGCGCACGGCTTCGCGGATGTCCTGATAGGCGTGGGAGGCGTTGGTCATGATGCTGTTTTCTGTATGGGTAATGGATCGGTACACCGTGGAATGTGCCGCATGCCGCCGCCCCTGCCAATTCACAATTGCTTAATACGGGGTTCGGTTTCATGACGGGAGTTTGTCATCCCGGCGCCGGGGTTGTGTCAAGAAATTGCCAAACTGGGTGTCCATAATCCATGCGAACGCCGCCGCTGGCGGCAGGTTTTGTATGGACTGATATGCGGAAAAACATCAGGGTCACGACGGCGTTGTCGGCCATTCTTGCGTTGTTCGTGGTGCTGTTCGCGCTGGCGGCAGCGGCAGGAATCTCGGTGCTGCGGGAAAACCGGACGGACATAGAAGCGCTGGGCCGGGGCAGCATCGAACGGGCAGGCGATCTGGCCGACATGACCAGCCGGCTGTTCCAGGCGCGGGCCGCGCTGACGGATGCCAAGACGGCGATGGAAGGCGGGCTGGAAGAGGCGCGCAACGAGTCGCTGGCGCACGCCGAGGCGCTGCTCAAGCAGGCCGGGGAAAGCCTGGGACGCTTGCGCGCCAATCCCGACATCAGCGCCGAGGGCGCGCCGTTGTTCGATGGCGTATTGGCGGCCTACGCCGCCTTCGCGGACAAGACGCTGGCGCCCATGCATGCGGCGATCAAGGGCTGGAACGGGATCGAGGTGAACCGCCTGGTGGACAAGGCGCTGCCGGCCAGCGGCGCTGCCTACGTCAAGCAGGCCGACGCCTACCAGACCTACGCCCGCGATCAGGGGCAGGCGGCCGTGGCCAGCGCCAGCCTCACGCTGCAGCGGGTGATCGCGGTGGCGGCCGGGGTGCTGGCGCTGGTGCTGCTGTTGGCTGTGCTGATCCGCCTGGCGTTCCGCCGCAGCATCCTGCGGCCGCTGAATGAAGCAGGGGCGCATTTCGACCGCATCGCCGACGGCGACCTCACGGGCGCGATCGCCATGCGCGGCGACAACGAGATCGGTGTCCTGTACAGCGCCATGCGGCGCATGCAGAAAGGGCTGTCGGCGGCAGTGGCCTCGGTGCGCCATGGCGTCGAGGAAATCCATACCGGTTCCGGCGAGATCGCCGCGGGCGGGGCGGACATGTCGGACCGTACCGCGCGTCAGGCGGGCTCGCTGCAGGAAGCGTCGGCCAACATGATGCAGCTGGCGCAAACGGTGCAGCTGACCGCCGGCAACGCCGACCTGGCCAGCCGCCAGGCGCTGGGCGCGACCCAGCTGGCGCAGCGCGGTGGCGCGGCGGTGGAGGAAGTGGTGCAGAGCATGCAGGGCATCGCCGAAAGCGCCCGCCGCATCGGCGAGATCGTGGGCGTGGTCGACAGCATCGCGTTCCAGACCAACATCCTGGCGCTCAATGCCGCGGTGGAAGCGGCGCGCGCGGGAGAGCAGGGAAAGGGCTTTGCCGTGGTGGCGGGCGAGGTGCGCTCGCTCGCCCAGCGCAGCGCGCAGGCCGCCAAGGAAATCAAGGGCCTGATCGAGGACTCCGCGGCGCGCGTGGAGGCGGGCGTGCGTCAGGTCAGCGTGGCCGGCGACACCATGCGCGACATGATGCAATCGGTGGACCGGGTCACGCAGATCGTGGCCGAGATTTCCAGCGCGACGGCCGAGCAGGCGGCGGGCATCGCCTCGGTGAACCATGCGGTGGCGGACATCGAACGCTCGACGCAGGAGAATGCCGCCATGGTGGAGCAGACCGCGGCCGCTGCCGCCGCGCTGGAAGCCCAGGCGCAGGGTCTGCGCCGGGCCGTGGCGGTGTTCCAGATCGCCCAGCCGGCCGATGGCGCGGCCGGGCAGGGTTCAGCTATCCAGCTGCGGCAGGATGCCGCCGGTGTAGCGCTCGGCCACCAGCGACAGGTTCCCGTGCTTGACCTTGTGCTTGACGTGAGCGGCGGCCGACGCGATGTCCTCAGGGCGGATGCGCTCGCATAGCGATGGCGTGACGGTGAGGGCGCCCACGCCCAGCGTCACGAAGGGAAAGAAGCGCGGCACGCCGTAGCGGTCCTCGGCCTCGATCCCGCCGTTGCGGCGGCCCTCGTCGTCGTACAGGTCCATGGCGCGGTCGTTGAATTCCGCGATGATGCGCTGGGCGCGCGCCATCCAGTCGGGGCTGCGCAACAGCACCACGAAGTCATCGCCGCCCACATGGCCGACGAAGTCGCGCTGCGGATCGCAGTGGCGCTTGATGACTTCGGCGGTCAACATGATCATGTCGTCGCCGCGCCAATAGCCATAGACGTCGTTGAAGGGCTTGAAGTTGTTCAGGTCGCCATAGCAGATGGTGAAGTCGTCGGCGTCTTCGAGCAGCGTGGCGATGTGGCGGCTGATGGGGATGTTGCCAGGCAGCGAGGTCAGCGGATTGGCGTAGCGCGCCGCCTCGATGCGCATCTCGGTGACCGAGCGCACCAAGGTTTCGCCGGTGGCCAGGCCGTCGTAGCGGCCTTCGCGCGTGATGATCAAGCCGTCCATCAGATAGCGCTGGTCTTCCGAGATCAGCACGTGGCTCAACTGGTCGATGGATACGTTCAGGTCCACCAGCACCGGTTCGGCATTCATGAAGGTGGAGCAGGCGTCCCGCCCGAACAGCTCGCGCGTGTAGCGCTGGGCGTAATGTTCCGAGAAATCGCGCCGGTTGATGATGCCGACCGGCCGGTTGTCGTCGTCGATCACCGCCACCGCGTGCATTTCCTTGTGTTCGATGAACAGCCGGTGCACGTCGTCATTGGTGTGTCCGGTCAGCCGTACCGCCGGCGCTTCGACGCGCAGGCTGGCCGCCGTGCCGCCGACGCCGCGGGCGGGCGTTGCGGCCGGCGCGCGTTGGCGCAGCGAATCGCGCAGCGGCGGCGCCAGCTCGGTCAGCAGCATTTCCTCCGGCCGGCCCAGCAGCCAGCCTTGCGCGTAGCGGATGTCCAGCTCGCGCACCACGGCCAGGTCCTCGGCGGTCTCGATGCCTTCGGCAACGATGGTGGTGCCCAGGTGCTGCGCCACTTTCAGGATGGCGCGCACCATGTTCTGCTTGCGCTCGTCCTGGCCGATGCCGTCGAAGAAATAGCGGTCGATCTTGACCAGGTCCGGCTGCATCTCGGCCCAGAGCTGCAGATTGGAGTTGCCCACGCCGTAGTCGTCCAGCGCAACACGCATGCCATGCGCCCGCAGGCAGGCAAATGCGCTGGACAGCTCCGCCATGTGCTCGGACAGCGGATCCTGCTCGGTGAGTTCGACGATGATGCTGGAAGGCGCGAGCGAGCAATTCTTAAGCAGGCGCTCGGGCATTTCCTCGCCCCACAGGGTCCAGTAGTGCAGCAGCGCCGAACCGGACAGGTTCAGGAACAGCATGCCGGAGGCGTCGTGCTGGTGAAAGCCCTGCGCGCCGGCGCGGAAGCTCGCCAGCTCCAGCTGCGGATGCAGGCCCTGGCGGCGGGCCTCGGCGAACAAGGCGTCGGGAAAGTGCAGGGCGGTGTCGACGGGGCCGCGGATCAGGCTTTCATGGCCGTAGATGCGGCTGTGCGAAAGATCGACCACGGGCTGGAAGCGTGGGCGCAGCAGCCGTTCCCGCAGGATGCCGGCCAGGCTCACGTGCGCTGACGCGCTGTCCAGGGGGGATGAGGGCGCGCGGGCCGCTACCGGCCGGGGCAAAGCGTGAATGGGGTCCATCGCCGGTGCGTTCAGATACTATCAGTGACAAGTTTGATCATGTTGACAACAAAATATGTCCGCGTTGTTTCGTCGATGGCAGGCGCGCCATATTCAATTAGGGTCAGTATCACTGTCAACCCTGGCGCAAGGTATATCCTTTCGCCTCGCGGGGGCATGCCGCCCGCGGGCGGCGGCGGATGGGGCCCGCGCCCTATACAATTTGCCCCATGACTGCTCCCAAGATTCCCGATTCCCTGCGCCGCGTGGTGCTCGCCTCCAACAATGCCGGCAAGCTGCGCGAGTTTTCCGCCCTGTTCGCGCCCCTGGGCATCGAGCTTGTGCCCCAGGGCGAACTGGGCGTGCCCGAGGCCGAAGAGCCGCACGTGACGTTCGTCGAGAACGCGCTGGCCAAGGCCCGCCATGCCAGCCGCCTGACGGGACTGCCGGCCCTGGCCGACGATTCCGGCCTGTGCGTCGCGGCGCTGGATGGCGCGCCTGGCGTGTATTCGGCGCGCTATGCCAAGATGCTGGGCGGCGAAAAATCCGATCAGGCCAATAACGAACTGCTGGTGCGCAATCTGGCCGGCGTGGCCGACCGCAGCGCCTGGTACGTGGCGGTGCTGGCGCTGGTGCGTTCCGAGAACGATCCGCGGCCCCTGATAGGCGAAGGCCTGTGGCATGGCGAGATCATCGATCAGCCCGAAGGCGCCAACGGCTTTGGCTACGATCCGCATTTCTACCTGCCCGACCAGGCCCTGACCGCCGCCGCCCTGGAGCCCGAGGAAAAGAACCGGCTGAGCCATCGCGCCCGCGCCCTGCGCGAACTGTTGAGCAAGCTGAGCCAGGCTTGACTAGGGCGCCGCGTGGCGCCCGGTTCAGGAATTACGCATGTCCATCATCATTCCCATCCGCAACGACATGGGCGCGCAACCGTCGCGCCTGAAGCTGCCGGCCGGCGCCACGCTGACCAGCCTGCCGCCGCTGTCCGTCTATGTGCACGTGCCGTGGTGCGTGCGCAAATGTCCCTATTGCGACTTCAATTCCCACGCGGCGCCGGGCGAAATCCCGGAACGCGCCTATCTGGATGCCCTGCGCAGCGATCTGGAGCAGGCGCTGCCTTCGATCTGGGGGCGGCAGGTGGTATCCGTCTTCATCGGCGGAGGCACGCCCAGCCTGCTGTCGTCCGAAGGACTGGACGAACTGCTGGCGATGCTGCGCGCCTGTCTGAACCTGTGGCCCGACGCCGAAATCACCATGGAAGCCAATCCCGGCACGGCCGAGGCCGGGCGTTTCCGCGACTATGCCGCCAGCGGCGTAACGCGGTTTTCGCTGGGGATCCAGAGTTTCGACGATGCGCAGCTGAAGAAGCTGGGCCGCATCCATGACAGCGCGCAGGCGAGGGCGGCGATCGAGATGGCGCAGCGTGCGGTCTCGCGCGTCAACCTGGACATGATGTTCGCCTTGCCCGGCCAGACCCTGGAGGCCTGTGCGGCCGATCTGCGGCAGGCCGTGGCTTTTGGCACCGAGCACCTGTCGCTCTATCACCTGACGATGGAGCCCAATACCGTCTTCGCCAAGTTCCCCCCGCAGGACCTGCCCGACGACGACACCAGCGCCGCCATGCAGGACGCGGTGGAGGCCGAGCTGGCGGCGGCCGGCCTTGCCCGCTATGAGGTTTCCGCCTACGCGAAGCCCGGCGCGCGCTGCCGCCACAATCTGAATTACTGGGAATTTGGCGATTACCTGGGCCTGGGCCCGGGGGCGCACGGCAAGCTGTCCTTCCATGACCGCATCGTGCGCGAAGCGCGGCTGCGCGGGCCCGACTCGTGGATGCAGGCCGCCATGGCCCGCGACGGCAGCCACATCGCCGAAAGCCGCCAGGTCGGGCCGGACGAACTGCCGTTCGAGTTCATGCTGAACGCCCTGCGCCTGAAGGAGGGCGTAGCCGCCACCGCGTTCAACGAGCGCACCGGCCTGTCGCTGGCCGCCATTGCGCACCAATTGGAGGCGGCCTCCAAGCGCGGGCTGTTGGACGCCGATCCGACCCGGCTGCGCGCGACTCCATTGGGCTGGAGATTCCTTAACGACCTGCAGGAAATGTTCCTGTAGCGTTCATGCACCATAGTGGGGCAATCATGCTCCACTATTTGCACCATGATGGTGCTACATTTTCCCATGATCGAGCCGATTTCCCCGGGGAATCCCGGAGAGGAAACCTGGCACGCTTATTGCTTCCCTCTTTTATGCCAGTCGACGGGCAAAGCCCTCGACCTTTTTATCTAATGGAGATGACATGGCAAGCCCGAAAGATGTCCTGAAACAGATCGCCGACAACGAAGTCAAATTCGTGGATTTCCGCTTTACCGATACGATTGGCCGTGAGCACCACATTTCGGTGCCGATCAGCCAGATCGACGAAGACAAGCTGGAAAGCGGGCAGGCCTTCGACGGTTCGTCGATCCCGGGCTGGAAGGGCATCGAAGCCTCCGACATGCTGCTCATCCCCGACCTGTCCACCGCCAACCTGGATCCGTTCCGCGAAGAGCCGACCATGATCCTGTCGTGCGACGTGGTCGAACCTTCCGACCTGAAGGGCTACGACCGCGACCCGCGCTCGCTGGCCAAGCGCGCCGAAGCCTACCTCAAGTCCTCCGGCCTGGGCGACACCGCCTACTTTGGTCCGGAACCCGAATTCTTCGTCTTCGACGGCGTGACCTGGAACAGCGACATGTCCGGCACGTTCGTCAAGATCAAGTCCGAAGAAGCCCCCTGGTCCTCGGGCCTGGAATTCGAAGGCGGCAACACCGGCCACCGTCCCACCGTCAAGGGCGGCTACTTCCCCGTGCCCCCGGTCGACTCGTTCCAGGACATGCGTTCGGAAATGTGCCTGCTGATGGAACAGATGGGCGTGCCGGTCGAAGTGCACCACCATGAAGTGGCCGGCGCCGGCCAGCTCGAAATCGGCACCAAGTTCAGCACGCTGGTGCAGCGCGCCGACTGGACGCAGATCGTCAAGTACGTGATCCACAACGTGGCCCACGCCTACGGCAAGACCGCCACGTTCATGCCCAAGCCCATCGTCGGCGACAACGGCTCCGGCATGCACGTCCACCAGTCCATCTGGAAGGACGGCCAGAACCTGTTCGCGGGCAACGGCTACGCCGGCCTGTCGGAATTCGCGCTGTACTACATCGGCGGCATCATCAAGCACGCCCGCGCGCTGAACGCCATCACCAACCCCGGTACCAACTCGTACAAGCGCCTGGTTCCGCACTACGAAGCGCCCGTGAAGCTGGCTTACTCGGCCCGCAACCGTTCGGCCTCGATCCGTATTCCGTACGTCGGCAACCCGAAGGGCCGCCGCGTCGAAGCGCGCTTCCCGGACCCCCTGGCCAACCCGTACCTGGCTTTCTCGGCGCTGATGATGGCCGGCCTGGACGGCGTGCAGAACAAGATTCACCCCGGCGATCCCGCCGACAAGAACCTGTACGACCTGCCGCCGGAAGAAGACGCCAAGATCCCGACGGTCTGCGCCTCGCTGGAACAGGCTCTGGAAGCGCTGGACAACGACCGCGAGTTCCTGACCCGCGGCGGCGTGTTCAGCAACGACATGCTCACGGCCTACATCGACCTGAAGATGGCCGATGTGAACCGTCTGCGCATGACGCCGCACCCGGTCGAGTTCGACATGTACTACAGCCTCTAATGTCCTGAGGCAGTAGCTGGAGGTGGCGCGATGATGCAGGCAGAAACCAGGGCCGGCAGCACGCGCACCGCCAGATCGCGGTTCGACGTGCTGTCCGCCAGGCCTTACGCCTGGTGGACAGGGCGCCGGCTTCCGGCGCGGCCGTCGCGTTCCGCCGTCCCCTCACATTCGGGTATGTAGAAAATGAATGTAGAAGCTCTCGATTTGCTAGCCACGTCCGTTTTCCTGGTCAACGAGCGCGGTCATATCGAATACGCCAATGCGGCCGCTGAAGATCTGTTCGGCCGCTCGCGCAAGCAACTGGGCGGGCAATCCGCCGCCACGCTGTTCGACAGTCCGGAAAACATCCAATCCTCCATCGACCGCGCAGCCGCAGGGCGCTATGCCGACGTCAGGCAACTGGCCTCGTTGCGCCGCGCCGCGGAATCCGTGGAAGTTTCCGTGACGACGGTCGGACTGACGGGCCAGCGCTGGCCCGTGCTGATAGAAACCCGCGAGATCGAGCAGCGCGTGCTGGCCGACCGCAACCACCGCCTGGTTGACGAGATCGAAGCCCACCGCGAACTGCTGCGCAATCTGGCGCATGAAGTCAAGAATCCCCTGGGCGGCCTGCGCGGCGCCGCGCAATTGCTCGAAGCCGAACTGCCCAGCGCGGCACTGGCCGAGTACACCCAGGTCATCATTTCCGAAGCCGACCGCCTGCAGGCGCTGGTGGACCGCCTGAGCGGCCCGCAACGTGTGCCGCTGAACGCGCGGCCGGTGAACATCCATGAGATCTGCGAACGCGTCTGCGCGCTGATCCAGGCCGAATTCCGCAATGACGTCACGCTGCTGCGCGACTACGACGCCTCGGTGCCGGACCTGAAGGGCGATGCCGCCCGTCTGATGCAGGCCGTCCTGAATGTGGCGCGCAACGCCGCGCAGGAACTGGTGGCGCGGCCCCAGGGACCGCAGACCGAACCCGGCGTGGTCACGCTGCGCACGCGCGTCGCGCGGCAGGTGATGCTGGCCCACCGCCAGCATCGTCTGGCGCTGGTGCTGTCCATCACTGACAACGGTCCCGGCGTGCCGGATCAGATCCGCGACCGCATCTTCCATCCGCTGGTCACGGCGCGGGCGGGAGGCACCGGCCTGGGCTTGAGCCTGGCACAGGACTTCGTGCAGCAGCACGGCGGCATCATCGAATTTGAATCCCGGCCCGGCCGCACCGAATTCCGCCTGGTCCTACCGATGGAGCCTGCACACTGATGAAACCCGTATGGATCGTCGATGATGACCAGGCCATCCGCTGGGTCCTGGAAAAAGCCCTGGCGCGTGCCGGTGTGCCCACCCGCAGTTTTTCGCAATCAGCCGACGTGCTGGAAGCGCTGTCGCACGAAGCGCCCGCCGCGCTGGTGTCCGACATCCGCATGCCAGGCGGCAACGGCCTGGAGCTGCTGCGCCAGCTGAAGGAACGCAACCCCGGCCTGCCGGTCATCGTCATGACCGCGTTCGCCGACCTGGACAGCACCGTTTCCGCCTTTCAGGGCGGGGCGTTCGATTACCTGGCCAAGCCGTTCGACGTGAACGAGGCGGTGGCGCTGATCCAGCGCGCCATGCAGGAATCCGCCGAGCCTGAAAGTCCCGAAGGGCAGGGCGAATCGGCGCAGAACAACGAGCGGTGGATGATGACGCAGTCCTCGTCTACCGCAATGCAGGAAGTGTTCCGCGCGATCGGCCGGCTGGCGCAGTCCAAGGTCACCGTGCTGATCACCGGCGAATCCGGCACCGGCAAGGAGCTCGTGGCGCGCGCCTTGCACGGCCATGGCGTGCGCGCCGGCGGACCCTTCGTGGCGCTGAACGCGGCGGCCATTCCGCGCGATCTGCTGGAGGCCGAGCTGTTCGGCCACGAACGTGGCGCGTTCACGGGCGCCAACAACCTGCGTCGCGGCCGCTTCGAGGAAGCGCATGGCGGCACGCTGTTCCTGGACGAAATCGGCGACATGCCGATCGAGTTGCAGACGCGCCTGTTGCGCGTGCTGGCAGAAGGCAGCTTCTACCGCGTCGGCGGCGCGCAGCCGGTGCGCGTCGACGTACGCATCGTCGCCGCCACCCATCAACCGCTGGAACAGCGCGTGGAGCAGGGCCTGTTCCGCGAGGACTTGTTCCACCGCCTGAACGTGATCCGTCTGCGCCTGCCGCCATTGCGCGAACGGGTGGAGGACATTCCGGCGCTGGCCGGCCACTTCCTGACCGCCAGCGCCCGTGCGCTGGGAGTGCCGGTCAAGCGCCTGACGCCGGAGGCGCTTGCCGTGCTGTCCAAGTTCGATTTTCCGGGCAACGTGCGCCAGCTGGAGAACTTCTGCCATTGGCTGACCGTGATGGCGCCCGGCCAGACGGTCGAGCCGGCGGACCTGCCGCCGGAAATCCGCGCCATGGAGCACCAGCCGCAGCCGAGTCCCGCGCCGTTGCGTCCGGCCGTGTCCATGGCCGGCGTGGGCACCGTGGTTCCGACCTCGGCGCCCATGGAAGCGGGCTCTCCACGCAACTGGCAGGACTCCCTGCTGCGCGACGCGCAGTACCGGCTGGAACGTGGCGAACCGGCGGTCATGGCCACGCTCACGCGCCAGTTCGAGAAGATCCTGCTGCAAAGCGCGCTGGACGCGAGCCGCGGCCGCCGGGTCGAGGCCGCCAGCCGCCTGGGCATTGGCCGCAACACCATCACGCGCAAGCTGCGCGAGTTGGGCATCGAGGACGAATAAGGCGCGCGGCCGCGCGCCTTATCCCATCCCCAACAGGCTCTCGCAGAGGCGCGGCGATTTCAGCTTCTGCAGCCACCATTTCAGGGCTTCGCCCGGCGGCTCCGAGCGCCAGGCGTACGTCAGGTGTTCCGTCAGGGACATGCCTTCGTCCGTTTCGCACACCACCAGCAAGCCTTGCGCCAGATACGGCGCGGCCAGGGTCAGCGGCAAGTAGCCGCAGCCCAGGCCGCGCACCTGGGCGTCTATCTTGGCCTGCATGGTAGGCATGACCAGGGTGGGCTGTTCGGCCAGGATGCCGCGCGTCTGCGGCGCCAGGTTACGCGACGTGTCCGCCACCACCACCGCGCAATAACGCGTGATGTCGGCGCGGCTCAAGGGCTGCGGCAGCGAAGCAAGCGGATGGTGCGAGGCCACGCAGAAGCCGAATTGGGATTGGCCCATGGCTTGCGAGCGATAGGGGCCGGTCGGCTCGCCCGCCGAGCCAGCGCCGATGACCAGGTCGGCCCGTCCTGAGGTCAGGGCGTCCCAGTTGCCGCTCAATACCTCGCTGGAAAAGCGCAGCGTGGTGGCGCTACCCAGCGCCTGGAACTCCTCGATCAGGTCGTACAGCGGCCGCCACGGCAGCACCGCGCTGACCGCGATGCGCAACTCCACCTCCCAGCCCGTGGCAATGCGCTTGACGCGGCAGGCCAGGTCGTCCAGCGATTGCAAGACGTGGCGGCCTTCCTTCAGCAGCGTTTCGCCCGCTGGCGTCAGCAGCGCGCGGTGTCCGGATCGGTCGAACAACAGCACGTCCAGGCCGTCTTCCAGCTTGCGGATGGAGTAGGTGACGGCCGAAGGCACCTTGCCCAGTTCGCGGGCGGCCTTGGCAAAGCTGCCGTGGCGGGCGATGGCGTCCACCAGGATCAGAAGTTCGGGGGTGATGGCTTGCATGGTCGGGGCTTGGCACCAATGTTCAAAAAATTTGAATGGTTTCGTCAAAATATAGCGCCAAACAGGCCGGGCTGCACGCGCACAATATCACTCATGCCGGTGGTGCAGCGGCTTCTCGGGAAATGAAGGCCAGGCTGCACAACCATTCACATTATTGAAACAGGAGTCCGCAATGCTTACCACTCGCCGCGCTGCTGAACGGGGTCACGCCAACCACGGATGGCTGGACTCGTTCCACACGTTTTCCTTCGCCAACTACTACGACCCGGCCCACATGGGCTTTGGCGCCCTGCGCGTGATCAATGACGACCGCATCGCGGCCGGCCGCGGCTTCGGCACGCATGGCCATCGCGACATGGAAATCATCACCTACGTGCTGGATGGCGCGATCGCCCACAAGGACAGCATGGGCAGCGGCTCGACCATCCAGCCCGGCAACGTGCAGCGCATGAGCGCCGGCCGCGGGGTCATGCACTCGGAGTTCAACCCGCTGGCGGACCGCGAAACGCACATGCTGCAGATCTGGATCGAGCCCGACGTCACTGGCATTGCGCCCGAGTACGAAGAGCGCAACTTCAGCGACGAGCAGAAGCGCGGCCGGCTGCAAGCGCTGGTGTCGCCGGATGGCGCTGACGGTTCGATGAAGATCCATCAGGATGCGCGCCTGTATGGCGGGCTGTTCGACGGCGACGAGTCCGCCGCGCTGGAACTGGCCGCCGGCCGCCGCGCCTGGGTGCACGTGGCCCGCGGCAGCCTGACAGTCAACGGCGTTGAGCTGTCGGCTGGCGACGCGCTCGCCATCACCGGCGAGCCGCGCGTCGAGCTGTCGGGCGGCAAGCAGGCCGAAGTCCTGGTGTTCGACCTGGCGTGATGCGTCAAGGCGGGCGGGCTGGATCAGTCCGCCCGCCGCTGTTTTTTCCATGCAGGCGGCAGGCCTTAAGATGGTCCTAGTCCCCACAACCCGGAGAGTCCGATATGTCCACCTTGTCCGAAGCCGGCGAAAGCCAGATTGAAGCCGTCGTCGTGCCGCGCACCAGCGACCTGGGCGGCTTTTCCGTGCGCCGCGCCATCCCGTCCGCACAGCGCCGCACTGTCGGGCCGTTCGTGTTCCTGGACCACATGGGTCCGGTCGAGTTTGCCGCCGGTACGGGCATAGACGTGCGCCCGCATCCGCATATCGGCCTGTCCACGGTGACCTATCTGTACGAAGGCTCCATGGTGCATCGCGATGGCGCGGGCCACACCCAGACCATTTTGCCGGGCGAGGTCAACTGGATGACGGCGGGCCGCGGCATCGTGCATTCGGAACGCTCCTCGCCCGAAAGCCGCCAGGCCGCGCAGCGTCTCTGTGGCCTGCAGATCTGGGTGGGGCTGCCCAAGGAACATGAGGAAACCGATCCGGGCTTCACCCACTACGGCCTGGACGCGCAACCGGTCATCGAAGGCGAGGGCGTGCGCGCCCAGGTGGTGGCGGGTTCGTTGTTCGGCAAGACGTCCTCGGTGAAGACGCTGTCGCCGCTGTTCTATGGCGATCTGCAATTGCAGGCGGGCGCGACCACGGTGCTGCCGGCCGAGCATGAAGAGCGCGCCGCCTATCTGGCGCAGGGCACGGTCGAGATCGACGGGCAGGAGTTCGAAAGCGGCCGCCTGGTCGTGTTTGCGCCGGGCCGCCCCGTGCAGATCCGCGCCAAGACTGCGGCGCGCTTTGCGGTGATCGGCGGAGAGCCACTGGACGGGCCGCGCTTCGTGTGGTGGAACTTCGTCTCCAGCAGCAAGGACCGCATCGAACAGGCCAAGCAGGATTGGCAGCGCAGCCGCTTCGACCAGATCGTGCCGGGCGACGAGACCGAGTACATCCCGCTGCCCGAGCCGCGCGCCTGAGTCAGCGCTCGAACCGGCCGCACGCAATCGCCGCGCGGCCGGCGGTATGATGCGCCTCCGACCCTCACAACAAAACGGGATGGAGACATCATGCATCGCTACACATTCAACGCGCTGCGCGGCCTGGCCGCGCTGGCGCTGATCCAGGGCGCTTCGGCGGCGCTCGCTGCCGGGTATCCGGCCAAGCCCATCACCTTCATCGTGCCTTACACCGCAGGCGGCACCACCGACCTGGTGGCGCGCACCGCGGGCCAGAAGGTCGCGGAAAAATTGGGCCAGCCCGTCATAGTCGAAAACCGTCCCGGCGCGGGCGGCAATATCGGCATGGACGCCGTGGCCAAGGCCGCGCCCGACGGCTACACCATCGGCTTCGGCGCTATCTCCACCAACGCGCTGAATCCTTTCGTCTACCCCTCCATGCCTTTCGATCCCACCAAGGATTTCACGGGCGTCAGCATGCTGGGCGCTTCCACCGTGGTGCTGGAAGTCGGTCCTGCGCTGAAGGTCGACAGCGTCAAGGACCTGGTCGCTTATGCCAAGCAGCATCCGGGCACCTCGTTCGGCACGCCGGGCACTGGCACGTCCATGCATCTGGCTGGCGTGATGTTCGACCAGCTGACCGGCGCCGGCATGCAGCACATTCCTTACAAGGGCAGCGCGCAGGGGCTGAACGACCTGCTGGGAGGGCACTTGCCGGTGATGTTCGACAATCTGCCGGCGTCGCTGCCGCACATCAAGGCGGGCAAAGTGCATGCGCTGGCCGTGACGGGCAGCAAGCGGGCGCCCGCCTTGCCGGACGTGCCGACGCTGGCCGAGCTGGGCTATGAAGCAGCCGTGGTCGATCCGTGGTTCGCGGTCTATGGGCCTGCGAAGATGTCGCCTGAAGCGACCAAGGCGCTGAGCGAAGCCTTCCAATGGGCGCTGGCCTTGCCGGAAGTGAAAGGCAAGCTGGAGCAGGCCGGTTTCATGCCCTACGGCTCCACGCCGCAGGAAGTGGAACGCCTGACCCAGAGCCAGCACGAGGCCTTCAAGGCCTTGTCGCAGAAAGTGAAGCTGTCGGCCGACTGAGCGGCCGGGACGACTTCAGCGGCCGCGGGCGTAGGCTTGCTCGCGCCGCTCTTCCAGCGCTTCGCGGCGGATGAAGTCGCGCACGAAGTCGCTGGCGGGATGATGGTGCAGGTTGTAGGGCGTGTCCCACTGCGCGATGCTGCCCTTGGACATGACGCCGATGCGGTCGGCGATGGCGAAGGCTTCGGCCTGGTTGTGCGTGACCAGGATGGCCGTGTGGCCGGTGGTCTTGAGGATGTCGCGCACTTCAAAGGCCAGGCGTTCGCGCGTGTCCACGTCCAGGTTCGAGAACGGCTCGTCCAGCAGCAGCAGGTCGGGCGAGGGCGCCAGCGCGCGAGCCAGCGCCACGCGCTGCTGCTGGCCGCCGGAGATCTCGTGCGGATAGCTGTTGGCGGCATGCGCCAGGCCCACCAGTTCCAGCATCTCTTCGACGCGGCGCGCGCGTTCCGGGCGCGCCATCTTGCGCAGGCCGAAGGCCACGTTCAGCGCCACCGTCAGGTGCGGGAACAGCGCGTAGTCCTGGAACATCATGCCCACCCGGCGATGTTCGGGCGCCACCTGCACGGTGGGCGAGGAAATGACGGCGCCATCCAGCAGGATGCGTCCGGCCCGCACTGGCTCAAAACCGGCGATGGCCCGGAGCACCGTGGTCTTGCCGCAGCCGGATTCGCCCAGCAGGCAACCGATATGGCCCACGGGCAGGCCCAGCGTCAGGTCCTGCACCACGGGCTTGAGTCCCGCCGGGGTCTCGTAGGCGAGGGAAAGGTGATCGAGTTCTAACAGATCGGGCACGATGATCAATGTCCCATTTTCAGATTGGTGCGCGCCAGCAGGATGACGGGGAACAGGCCGGCCAGCACGATGGCCAGCGCGGCGACGGCGCCTTCTTCATAGGTGCCGCGGGCCGCTTCGGCGTATAGCCAGGTTGCCAGCGTGTCGAAATTCATGGGCCGCAGCAGCAGTGTCGCGGGCAGTTCCTTCATGGCGTCCACGAACACCAGCAGGGCGCTGGCGGCCAGCGCCGGGCGCAAGAGCGGCAGGTGTACGCGGCGCAGGGTGCCGGCCGAGCTTTCGCCCAGCAGGCGCGAGGCTTGCTCCAGCGACGGCGGAATGCGGGCCAGGCCGGCTTCCAGTGCGCCAGTGGAAATCGCCAGGAAACGGATCGCATAGGCGCAGACCAGCGCGCCCATCGAGCCCATCAGGAACAGGCCCGTGCCGCCGAAGACCTTGGCGACCGCGGTATCTATCCAGACGAAGGGCGTCAGCAGGCCGATGGCCAGCACCGTGCCGGGCACGGCATAGCCCAGGCTGGCGATGCGCGCGCAGGCGCGGCCCGGGTTGAAGCCCGAGCTTTCGCGCAGCGTGCGTCCGGCCCAGGCCACGATCAGCCCGCAAAGCAGGGTGACGATGGTGGCGCTGAAGGCGACGATCAGGGTGTTGCTCAAGCCGTTCAACAGCTGGTGGGAAACGCCGCCAACCAGATGCAGGCGCTTGTAGGTCTCCACGACCAGATAGAGCGCCGGCGCGACAAACCCGATCAGTACCGGTATCCAGCCCAGCGCCGCGGCAACGGCCGCCGCCGGACCGCGCAGGCGGCGCGGCTGCATCGGGCGCATGCGCTGCGTGTTGGCGTAGCGCTGGCGCTTGCGGCCATGGCGTTCCAGCAGGATCAGCCCGATCACGATGGCCAGCATGGTCAGCGCGATCTGCGCCGCGCCCGCCAGGTCCGAACGCGTGACCCAGGTGGTGTAGACCGACACGGTCAGCGTCTGCACGCCCAGGAATTCGGAGGCGCCGATATCGTTCAGCGTTTCCAGCAACGCCAGGCTCACGCCCACCACGATGGCGGGCCGGGCCAGGGGCAGGGCGACCCGGAAGAACACGGCGATGCGGCCGGCGCCGAGCGTGCGGGCCGCTTCCAGCAGGCTGGCTGCCTGCGTCATGAACATGACCCGGGTGCTCAGGTACACATAGGGATAGAGCACAAAGCCCAGCACGAAGATGGCGCCGTAGATCGAGCGCAGATCCGGCAGGCGGAACTGGCGCGGACTGTCATAGCCCAGCAGCGCGCGGATCGCCGACTGTATCGGACCGATGGGATGCAGCAGGTCCAGATAGGCGAAGGCGATGATGTAGGTCGGCACCGCCAGCGGCAGCAGCAGCGCCCAGGTCAGCACGCGGCGCGTAGGGAAGTCGTAAGCGGTCACCAGCCATGCCGCGCCGGTACCCAGCAGCGTCACCAGCACGCCCACGCCGGCCAGCAGCATGGCGGTATTGGCCAGCGCCTGGGGCAATACGTAATTGGCCAGATGCTGCCAATGCGAGAGTTCGCCGCCCAGCGCCCACCAGCCCAGCGTCAGGACGGGCGCCAATACGGCCAGCGCGATCAGGGCGGCGCCGGCCAGCCAGCCGGCCCCGCGTTCAGTCCAGCGCAGACGCAGCGGCCGGGGCAAAGAATCTGTGTGCATGCTTCAAAGTCGATTGCATCAATGGCAAGGCCTGCTCCCCCGAAAAGAAGGGAGCAGGCCCTACGCGTGAGCTTATGCGCAGCCCGCGCGTTTGTCACTGCCGCATGGTTTCGCCAAGCCGGCGGGCGTGGCGGTCCACAGGCCTATCAGTTGTCGAAACCGACTTTGTCCACCAGTTCGCTGGCTTGCTTGCGATGCTTGGCGATCTCGGTCAGCGGCAGCGGGTCCACCTTCAGTTCGCCAAAGCTGGCGATCACGGGGTCCAGCTTCACGCCCTTGCGGACGGGGTATTCATAGTTGGCCTGGGCGTACAGGGCCTGGGCGGGCTCGGACACCAGGAAGTCCAGCAGCTTGACCGCGTTGGCCTTGTTCGGCGCATGGGCGGCAACGGCGGCGCCGCTGACGTTCACGTGCGTGCCGCCGCTCTTGGCGTTGGCGAAGGTCGGGCGGATCACCTTGATGGCGTCGCCCCACTTGCGGGCGTCGGTGCCGGGTTCGGCGTTCTTCATGTGGCCGACGTAATAAGCATTGGCCAGGCCGATGTCGCAGATGCCGCCCAGGATGTCGCGGGCCACGTCGCGGTCGCCGCCGGCAGCCTTGCGGGCCAGGTTGGCCTTGACGCCGCGCAGCCATTTTTCGGTGGCTTCGGCGCCGTCATGCGCGATCATGGAGGCGACCAGCGCGGTGTTGTAGGGGTGTTGGCCCGAACGGATGCAGACCTTGCCCTTCCACTTCGGATCGGCCAGGTCTTCGTAGCGGAAGGCTTCCAGCTTCAGGTCCTTTTCCACGTACAGCACGCGGTCGCGCAGCGACAGGGCGTACCACTTGCCGTCGGCGCCGCGCAGGTTGGCGGGAATGACGGATTCCAGGGTTTGCGACTTGATCGACTGGGTCACGCCGCCGTCGACCAGATCCAGCAGGTTGCCGATGTCCACGGTCATCAGCACGTCGGCGGGCGACTTGGCGCCTTCGGCCTTGACGCGCTCCAGCAGGCCGTCCTTGACGAAGACCGTATTGACCTTGATGCCGCTTTCCTTGGTGAAGGCGTCCAGCAGCGGCTGGATCAGCTTGGGTTCCCGGGTGGTGTAGAGGCTGACTTCCTCGGCGGCGTTGGCCGACACGGTGAAGGCGGCGGCGCCGGCCAGCGCCAGGGCGCGCAGCAGCGAATTCAATTGGGGACGCTTGGTCATGACGAGGTGCTCCGGCTAGGGCTGCAGAGGAATTCCCGAGGCTTCAGGCCTTTCCGCTGCTCAAAACAGTCTGCTAACGAAAATGATTATCAAATGAGAACGCGACGATAACAGGAAGCAAAGCGGCGTTCAACTAGTCGTAAGTCAGGCAGGCTTCAGGCTTGATCCCCATCAATACGGCATAAGGGTATTACGGAATAATGAGAGCAGTTATCATCAAGACCCTGTAGAATAGGGTCAACCCTAATGCCGGCCGCGTCTTTTGTGCGGCACGGAATGACCCAGCGGCACAAGCCGGGCTCATGGCCCGGGGCGGTCGCCCCTAATTTGATACGACATGGCTGCTTTCAACACTGAGCGCGTACTAAGCGTGCACCACTGGAACGACACCCTGTTTTCCTTTACCACGACGCGTGACTCGGCCTTGCGGTTCCACAATGGCCACTTCGTGATGATCGGACTGGAAGTTGAAGGCAAGCCTCTGTTGCGAGCCTACAGCATCGCCAGCGCCAACTATGAAGAGAACCTCGAGTTCCTCAGCATCAAGGTGCAGAACGGCCCGCTCACGTCGCGCCTGCAGCATCTGAAAGAAGGCGACACCATCCTGGTCAGCCGCAAGCCCGTGGGCACCCTGGTCGTGGACGACCTGAAGCCGGGCAAGCACCTGTTCCTGTTCGGCACGGGCACGGGCCTGGCGCCGTTCATGAGCATCATCAAGGATCCGGACGTCTACGAACGCTTCGACAAGGTCATCCTGGTGCATGGCGTGCGTTGGGTCAGCGAACTGGCCTACGCCGACTTCATCGAAAAGGAACTGCCGAACAACGAATTCTTCGGCGACGTCGTGCGCGACAAACTCGTGTACTACCCGACGGTCACGCGCGAACCGTTCCGCAACCAAGGCCGCATCACCGAGCTGATGGAAAACGGCAAGCTGTGCGCCGACATCGGCATTCCGCAGATCAATCCGGAAACCGACCGCGCCATGATCTGCGGCAGCCCGCATATGCTGGCCGATATCAGCGCCATGCTGGACAAGCGCGGCTTCACGGTGTCGCCGGGCGTGGGCCAGCCGGGCGACTACGTGGTCGAGCGGGCATTCGTGGACAAATAAGTCCCGGCGCCGGCGCCAAGCCAAAAACCCATCGCAGCGATGCGATGGGTTTTTTGTTTTTTGGCGCGCCGCGGCCTGATGCTGCGGCGCCCCTAAGGGTTAGCCCGCTGTAGCCGCGGGCAGGGCAGTTCTTATAATTCGTCCATAAAGTAAACATATTGTCCATAATATGGAAGGATTAAAGAAATGCCATTGGAACAGAGTGACACCGAGCCCCTGACCCCATACCAGTACCCGAATCCGCCCGAGGCCCTGCCAGAGATCGTGATTCCGCATGCGATCCCGACCGACGAGAGGCTGTGGGTACCGCAGGCCGAGAACGTCTGGTTCCGCCCGCTCTGTCTGAACGCCAGCCAGGGCTACTGGATGAACCTGCTGCGCGTGCGCAAGTCAGGCGTGCTCAGCCGCCATCGCCATCCGCAGGCCGTGCATGGCTTCGTCCTGAAGGGCCGCTGGCGCTATCTGGAACACGACTGGGAGGCGACTGAAGGCAGCTACGTGTTCGAGCCGCCAGGGGAGACGCACACGCTCTACGTGCCGCCCGACGTCGAGGAAATGATCACGTACTTCCAGGTCAACGGCGTCATGTACTACACCGACCCCTGGGGCAAGCGCATGGGTTACGAAGACGTGTTCACCAAGATCGACATGTGCCGCAAGCACTTCGCGGACGTCGGCCTGGGCGAAGACTACGTAAAGCAGTTCATACGCTGAAATTCCGCATTCCCACCCGCAGCACATAAATATAATCCGGAGACACACCATGAAACGTCGTGCGTTCAATCGCTGCATTCTTTCCGCGCTGCTGGGCAGCGCCGCGCTGGCCGCGGGGCCAGTGGCGCTGGCGCAGAATTTCCCCAACCGGGCCATCGAGATCGTGGTGCCGTTTGCCGCGGGAGGCGGCACGGACGCCATGGCGCGGGCCATGGGCGACGCCTCGCGCACCCATCTGACGCAGCCCATCGTGGTGCTGAACAAGCCGGGCGCGGCGGGCGGGATCGGCCTGACGGAAGTGGCCAACGCCAAGCCCGACGGCTACAAGCTGGCGCTGGTGACGGCCGACATGGTGATCATTCCCCACCTGGGCCTGACCAAGACCACCTACGAGAAGTTCACGCCCATCATCCAGCTCAATGCCGATCCTTCGGCCATCACGGTGGCCGCCGATTCGCCGTACAACACCATCGAAGCGTTCCTGGAGGCGGCCCGCGCCAAGCCTGAGAGCATGCAGGTGGGGAACGCGGGCATCGGCTCGATCTGGCATCTGGCAGCCGCCGCGCTGGAGGACAAGACGGGCGCCAAGTTCAACCACATCCCCTTCAATGGCGGCAATCCGGCAGTGCTGGCCTTGCTGGGCGGACACATCGATGCGGTGGCGGTGAGCCCGGCAGAGGTCATGCAGTACGTCAAGGCCGGCAAGCTCAAGCCGCTGGCGGTCATGGCCGACGCGCGCGTGCCCGGTTTCGAGAACGTGCCCACGCTGAAGGAGCGCAACATCGATCTGTCGATCGGCACCTGGCGCGGCATCGCCGCGCCCAAGGGCACGCCGCAGCCGGTACTGGACGTGCTGGGCGCCGCGTTCCGGCAGGCAGCCGCCGAAAACAGCCTGAAGCGCTTCATGGCGGAGCAGAACCTGGGCTATGCGGTCGCGGATCAACAGACGTTCACGGCGCTGATGGAGCGCGACAATACGACGTTCAAGGCGCTGATCGAAAAGTTCGGCATGCGCCAATAGACTGCAGGCAACGACAAGGAGCAGGACATGGATCTGGGCATTACCGGCAGGACCGCGCTGGTGGGCGGCGCAAGCAAAGGCCTGGGCTACGGCTGCGCGCTGGCCCTGGTGCGCGAAGGCGTCAACGTGGTGATCGTGGCGCGCGGGGCAGAGGCTCTCGAGACCGCGCGGCAGCAACTGCTGCAGGCGCGGACGGACGACAAGTCTTTCGTCAAGGCCGTGGCGGCCGACATTACGACCGCGCAGGGCCGCGAGGCCGTGTTCGCCGCGCATCGCGACTACGACATCGTGGTCACGAACGCGGGCGGGCCGCCGCCCGGGGATTTCCGCGATTGGGGCAGGGAACAGTGGTTGAATGCAGTCGACGCCAACATGCTCACGCCGATCGAGTTGATCAAGGCCACGGTGGACGGCATGGCTGAACGCGGCTTCGGGCGCATCGTCAACATCACGTCCAGCGCGGTCAAGGCGCCGATCGACATCCTAGGTCTGTCCAACGGCGCGCGCAGCGGCCTGACCGGTTTCGTGGCGGGCGTGGCGCGCAGCGACATCGCGGCGCGCGGCGTCACGATCAACAACCTGCTGCCCGGCGCGTTCGCCACGGACCGGCTGAGCTCGGCGCTGGCGGCTTCCGCGGCCAAGACCGGCCAGGACGCGCAAGCCGTGCGCGCCCAACGCCAGGCGGCGATACCGGCAGGACGCTTCGGCAACGCCGAGGAGTTCGGCGCCATCTGCGCTTTCCTGTGCAGCGTCCATGCGGGCTACGTCACCGGCCAGAACGTGCTGGCTGACGGCGGCGCCTATCCCGGCACTTTCTGAGCGGACGGCAATGACGTATCAAGCGGATCTGTTTGCAGGCAAGACGGCGCTGGTGACTGGCGCCACGCAAGGCATCGGGGCGGCGGTTGCCAACCGGCTGGCGTCGCTGGGCGCGCGGACCATAGCCGCCGGGTTGCAATCCGACGCCGGCGAACTGGCGCCGGGTATCGAGGTGCGCCTGGGCGACGTCAGCGCCGCGGGCGACGTCGAACGCCTGCTGCAAGGGTTGGACGAGCTGGACATCGTGGTCAACTGCGCCGGCATCATCCGCCGCGGCGCGGAGCATGATCCCGCCGTGTTCGAGCAGGTGCTGGCGATCAACCTGACCGGCACCATGCGCGTATGCGGCGCCGCGCGCGAGAAGCTTGCGCGGCGCGGCGGCTGCATCGTGAACACCGCGTCCATGCTCAGTTTCTTCGGCGGGGCGCTGGTGCCGGCGTATGCGGCGAGCAAGGGCGGGGTGGCGCAGCTGACGAAGTCGCTGGCGCTGGCCTACGCGGCGGACGGCATCCGCGTCAACGCCGTCGCGCCGGGCTGGATCGCCACGCCGCTGACCCGCGCCTTGCAGGACGACCCCGAGCGTTCGGGGCCGATTCTGCAGCGTACCCCGCTGGGGCGCTGGGGCAAGCCGGAAGACGTGGCCGAGGGCGTGACGTTTCTTTGCACGCCGGCGGCCTCGTTCATGACGGGCGTGATCCTGCCCGTGGACGGCGGCTACCTCGTGGCTTGAGCGTTGGCCGCCACCGTGTACGCGCGCAGGCGTTTGCAGGGATAATGGCGGGGCCGCGCCGCAGGGGCGGCCTCGTTACCGCCAACGCCACGTTTTCCGCCATGCCAGAACTGCCGCAAGTCGCCAACCCTCCCGCCGCACAGGTGGCGGGCACAGCCGCCTTCTCGAAGTTCATGCATGTGCTGCAAGTCGTGGCCGATACGCCGGAATCCATGACGGTGGCCGAACTCAGCAAGCGCAGCGGCTATCCGCGGCCGACCGTGTACCGTACGGTGGCCGCGCTGGTGGCCGAACGCCTGCTGGCCGAACATCCGGTCACCGGCAAGCTGAGCCTGGGGCCGCGCCTGATCCAGCTGGCCAGCCGCAGCTGGGGCCGCTCGGAAATGCGGCTGGCGGCCGTCGAGAACCTGAAGCAGTTGCGTGACGTCACCGGCGAGACCGTGCACCTGGCCGTGCCCAACGGCCAGCACATGGTCTACATCGAGAAGCTGGAAAGCCCCAGCGTGGTGCAGATGAATTCGCGCATCGGCACCAACGTCTCCATGTACTCGACGGCGGTGGGCAAGGCGTATCTGGCGATGTTGGACGAGGCGGCTCTGCAGGCCGCGCTGGACATGCTGCCGCAGCCGTTCGCCTGCCATACGCCCAATACCGTCAAGGATACGGCCGCGCTGCGGCGGCAGCTCGAACAGGTGCGCCAGCGCGGCTGGGCCGTGGATGATGAAGAGAACGAGGCCGGCATTTATTGCTTCGGCGCGCCGATTTTCGGGCAGAACGGCGTGCCTGTGGCGGCCATCAGCGTGAGCACGCTGCGATTCCGCCAGAAACCAGATCCGGAAGCGGCCTATGTGGCGCCGCTGCTGGAGGCCTGCCGTGCGATCAGCCAGCGCATTGCAGGCACGCCGATGCTGGCGAGCAGCGATCTGCTCTGACGGGCGGCGCGCCACCGCCCCGGGGCGGTCTACTCGGGCTGGATGCCGGCCTTCTTGATGATCTCGCCCCACTTCTTCGACTCGGCTTGCTGGAACTGCGCCAGTTCTGCCGGCGTGGAGCTTGCCGCGTCCGTGCCCGTTTGCGCATAGAACTGCTTGGCAGGCGCGCTTGAAGTGGCCTTGACCAGCAATTCGTTCAAGCGCTTGACCACATCCGGCGGCGTGCCGGCGGGCGCATACGCGGCAAACCAGTAGCCCATTTCATAGCCTGGCACGCCAGCCTCGGCGATGGTGGGTACGTCCGGCGCCAGCGGCGAGCGCGCCTG
Source organism: Achromobacter aegrifaciens (assembly GCF_902859965.1). Classification (NCBI taxonomy): domain Bacteria; kingdom Pseudomonadati; phylum Pseudomonadota; class Betaproteobacteria; order Burkholderiales; family Alcaligenaceae; genus Achromobacter; species Achromobacter aegrifaciens. The sequence goes on along the minus strand of NZ_CADIKO010000002.1, from coordinate 803,637 downwards.
GCCGGTCACGCCCAACGCGCGCAGCTTGCCCGACTTGACTTGCGGCAGGCCGGTGGCGGTGTCGGTGATCATCATGTCGATCTGGCCGCCCAGCAGGTCCGTGACCGCCAGCGGATTGCTCTTATATGGCACGTGCAGCAGTTGCACGCCCGCCATCTGTTGCAGCAGTTCGCCGGCGATGCGGCTGCTGGAGCTGCCGCTGCCGAAGCTCAGCTTGCCGGGCGCTTGCTTGGCCTGGGCCAGGAAGTCGCCAACCGTCTTGGCCGGCGAATTGGGATTGACCACCATGATCTGGCCGCCTTTGCCCAGCAGGGTCAGCGGCGCGTAGTCCTTGACCGGATCGTAGGTCAGCGTCTTGTAGAGGTGCTCGTTGGCGGCATGCGTGGTGTTTGTGGTGATCAGCACGGTGTAGCCGTCGGGGGCCGCGCGGGCGCCGGCCGCGGCGCCTATCATCGCGCTGGCGCCGGGCTTGTTCTCGATCACCACGGCCTGGCCGGTCTGTTCGGTGACGCCCTGGCCGATGGCGCGGCCGATCTGGTCGGTGGCGCTGCCGGCCGCGAACGGCACGATGAAGGTGATGGGCTTGGCGGGGAACTGGGCCATGGCGCTCAAGGGCAGGGCGGCGGCCAGCAGCAAGGCCAGCCGGCCTTTGGAAGCAATGCGCATGTGTGTCTCCTGTGGATTTTTATAGGAATCGAAATCAGGCGTCCGCGGGACGGTCGCCGGGTATGTCGGGCAGGCGGCTGGCCAGCGCGGGGCTGACCTCGACCGTCATGTCCAGCAATCTGAAAGAGAGGCTCTTGCCGTGCGTGTCCAGGTTGAGGGCATCGTTGACGCCGCCGTCCAGTACGCCTTCAAGCACAAAGTTCATCGCATGCAGCGTGGGCAGCGCGTAGCGGGTGACGCGGCTGGGGCGGCGGTACGCGAACCAGTCGGCGACGCGGGCTTCGGTGACCTGTGCATCCAGCACGTCGTAGCATTCCGGATCCCAGGCGATCAGGCTCAGGTTGGAGATGTCGCCCTTGTCGCCGGAACGGCTGTGCGCCAGGCGGTACAGGGGGACCGAGATCAGCGGCGGATTCATTGCGGGGCTTCCTCCAGGAAGGTCCAGCCGCTGGGCACGGCGTCGCGCGGCAGGGTGCAGGACAGCATGTTCAGGCGCGGGCGCAACGCGGTGCGCACGCCGCCGCCGCCGGCGGGGCCGCAGGTATACAGGGCAGTCACTTCGCGCAGCACGCTTTCGGCAAGCTTGCGGTCCATGTGTTCGGCCGCGACGCGCAGGCGCACGTCGCGCGCATGGCCGTCGGGCAGGGCGGACAGCATGTTGCCGGCGTCATCGCCCAGGATGCTGATGGCGCCGATGAGGTCGGCGCGCAGGCGCAGAGCCGGGTCCAGGCGCTTGCGCACGATATCGGCGGCCAGACGGGCGCGTGCTTCGGCCTGCACCCCGGCATAGGAGATCTCGGCTTCGGCCAGCCAGCCGCCGCGGTAGCAGACGTTGACCTTGAGTTCGGCGGGACGCGCGTGGCCGGTGATGCCGCGCACCGCCACCCGATCGCCGCCCAGTTCCGCCACCTCGGCACGGCTCAGGTCGGCGACGACGTCCGGCGTCAGGTAGCGCGCGGGATCGTGCACTTCGTACAGCAGTTGTTCCTTGACGGTGCGCGCATCGACCATGCCGCCGGTACCGTCGGCCTTGCCGATCACGAATTCGCCATCCGCATCGATCTCGGCGATGGGAAAGCCGGCGGCGTGCACGTCTGGCACATCCTTCAAGCCGGGCACGCAGAAGTAGCCGCCGGTGACCTGCAGGCCGCACTCCAGCATATGGCCGGCCATGGTGGCACGGCCCAGGCGCTGCCAATCGTCCATGGCCCAGCCGAAATGGGCCAGCGCCGGGCCCAGCGTGAGCGATGGGTCCGACACGCGGCCCGCGACCACGATCTGCGCGCCGGCCCGCAGCGCCTCTGCGATCTCGGCGGCGCCGAGGTAGGCGGTGGCGCTGACCACGTCCCGCCCATCCAGCGCGCCGCCAAGGCGCTGGCGCAGCAGTTCGCGTTGCGCGTCGCTGGAGAGCGCGTCGCCCTGTACCACTGCGATGCGCGGCGCGGGCAGGCCTTGCTGCCGGGCCAGCGCGGCAATGCGCCGGGCCGCGGCGGCAGGGTTGGCCGCGCCGAAGTTGCCGACGATGCGGATCCCGTGGCGCAGACAGTCGGCCAGCACCGGGCCGACCAGTTCGTCCAGCAAGGGCTCGTAGCCGCGCTCCGGGTCTTCGTTGCGGGCCAACTGGGCCAACGCCAGCGTGCGCTCGGCCAGCGTTTCGTAAATCAGCACGCCGCCGCCGCGGGCGATCAGCGTGCGCACCACGGCGGCGGCGCCGTCGCTGCGGTCGCCGGAGAACCCGGAGGCGCAGCCTATGTGGAGGGGGGCTAGGGACATACGGAATCAGGGCAGGGGTCTAGGTGTCTGAGGCCCACTATAGGCACGCTCGGCTGATCAGTAAAATAGAAAGATCGGATCAATTCATAGAGAAAAGCCATGAATCTGTCTGCCCGGCAATTGCGCGCGTTCGTGGCGCTGGCCGACGAAAAACACTTCACCCGGGCGGCCCAACGCTGCCACCTGACGCAGCCGGCCTTCAGCGCCCTGATCCGCCAACTGGAGGACACCGCGGGCATGCGCCTGTTCGACCGCAACACGCGCCATGTGGAGCTGACGGTCGAGGGGCAAGTGCTGGACGCGACGGCGCGCAGGCTGCTGGCCGACATGGACCTGGTCATGGAGGATCTGCGCGACCACGCCGCCAGGCGTCGCGGACGGGTGGCGCTCGCGGCTTTGCCCTCGCTTGCCGCGGGCTGGCTGCCGGGGCTGCTGGCGCGCTTTCGCGAGTCCTACCCAGGCATCACGGTGGACCTGCGCGATGCCCTGCTGGATCCCTGCCTGGACCTGGTGCAGGCAGGGCAGGTGGATTTCGCGGTGGCCTCGCGACGGCCGGACATGAACGACCTGGACAGCGAGTTCCTGCATGCGGACCGTTATTTTCTGGTTTGTCGCGCCGATCATCCGCTGGCAGGGGCGGGCCGCGCCCGGCTGCGCGACATCCTGCGCTATCCCATGATCCAGCTTGCGCGCGGCAGCAGCGTGCGCAAGCATCTGGACGCGGCCTTGGGGGCCGACGCACCGGCGCCGGTGTTCGAGGTCGAGCACCTGGCCACGGCAACGGGGTTGGTGCGCGCGGGGCTGGGCATCTCGGTGGTGCCGGCGATGACGCTGTTCCATTTCGGCGGCGCCGACCTGCGCATCGTGCCGCTTGCCGGCAAGGCCCTGACCCGTCCGCTCTACCTGGTGCGGCGCAAGGGCCGCACGCTATCGGTCGCAGCGCAGGCGTTGTATGACCTGCTGCGGGAGCATCGGGGGGATATCGATAGCCCGGGATTGCCTGGTTTGGATTAGCCGGCTATCGGCTGGCCGACGCAGCGTTGGAACACCGCCTCCAGCGGCGCGTAGTCGCAGATCACGGCGGCGACGTTGGCGTCGACCCATTCCCGTTGCTCCACTGACCACCAACTGATCTCGTAGCCGGCATTGATGATGAGGTGTTCGAACAGGAGACGTTGAGCGCGCCCGTTGCCTTCACGGAAGGGGTGGATCATGTTCAAGTCGCCGTAGGCGACGGCTGCCTCGGCGATCAGCGCGGAGCGCGGCAGCTCCTTGAACCAGTTGGCCCGCGCCAGGGCCGCGAAAATCTTGTCGGCCTCGGGTTCGATCCTGCTTGTATTGCAGAAGCGCGTGCCGCCTTTTGAGATATCGACGGTGCGCACCTCGCCCGCCCAGTCGTCGAGATCCTGAAAGAGCGTGCGATGGAGTCGCTTCAGGTACGCGAGGTCGTAGGGAGGCAGGGAAAAGTCGATCTGGCTGGCGGCGATCTCGGAAAGCTCTTGCTCAGCCTGCGCGAGCAGCGCATCGTCCCAGATGTTCAGTCAGTTGCGCAGCGTGAGACTGCCTGGGTAGCAGTACGGATCCTGTCCAGCGCCATACTTGTCCAATGTCAGGCAGGCTTGCGATAGGCGCGCAACACGGCTTCGCGGGAGGGCAGTTCGCGCTGCGCGTGGGCGGGCGTGGCTGGGTAACCTTCGAGGCGCAGGCTAGCTGCGTAGTTGGAGCGGCGCACCTTTGCCCAATAATCCAACTTGGCTTGGAGGCTGGTGTTTTTCAAGGGAAACGCCTCATTTGAGAAGCTGCGGAGGTATACACCGAAGCGCACATAGGACTTGGCCGGCTCAGCATTGCGGGAAGCCCTTATATTCCGTCGTGCGCCCATCCTACGGCATCCAGCCACTTTCGCAAATGTCTATTGCTGGATAAACTTCGATAGTTGTAGTTTCTATCCGACTTTCGAAGGATTCCGCCCATGAGCAAGCAAATCATCCATACCGACACCGCGCCCGCCGCGGTAGGCCCTTACTCGCAAGCGGTTGCCGTAAGCGGCACCAAGACTGTCTACCTCTCGGGCCAGATCGGCCTGGAGCCGGGCACTGGCGATCTGGTCTCCGAGAACTTCGATGCGCAGGTGCGTCAGGCTTTCGCCAACATGCAGGAAGTCATCAAGGCTGCCGGCGGCACGTTGGACAATGTGGTCAAGCTGACACTGTTCCTGACCGACCTGGGCAAGTTCACGGCCGCCAACGCCATCATGGCCGAGATCATTCCCCAGCCGTTCCCGGCGCGCTCGACCATCGGCGTGGCCAGCCTGCCCAAGGGCGCGCAGTTCGAGGTCGAAGCCATCCTGGTCCTGTAAGGCCCGTCCGGACTTTTCAATCCAGGGGTTCGTTTCTTCATGCCGGCCGCAGCCGCGGCTTCCAAGCGACCCGGCGCCGACAACAAAGGCGCCGGCCGTGCAATGACGGATACGGAGCGCAAGCTCCGTAACCTGGGTCTGGTGCTGCCCGAGGACTTCGTGCTGCACCTGCCGCTGCGCTACGAGGACGAAACCCGCATCATGCCGATCAGCGCCCTGCGGCCCGGTTTTGCCGGGCAGGTCGAGGGCGAGATCACCAAATCCGAGGTCCTCTACCGGCCCCGGCGCCAGCTGACCGCCACGCTGGCGGACGACAGCGGCGAACTGCAATTGCGCTGGCTGAACTTCTACCCCAGCCAGCAGAAGCAAGTCACCGTGGGCAAGCGCCTGCGTGCGCGCGGCGAGGTCCGCGGCGGCCTGTTCGGGCGCGAGATGGTGCATCCGCGCATGACCAATGCCGATGCGCCGCTGCCCACGGCGCTCACGCCGGTCTATCCCAGCACCGAAGGGCTGCCGCAACTGACGTTGCGCCGCGCCATCGCGCAGGCGCTGGACCGCGCCGACCTGTCCGACACCTTGCCCGACGAGGCGCGGGCGCGCTATGACCTGCCGCCGTTCGAGCCAGCCATCCGCGCGCTGCATACGCCTGCGCAGGGCGAGTCCGAGCAGGCCTTGCTGGACCGCGTGCATCCCGCCTGGCGGCGCATCAAGTTCGATGAACTGCTCGCGCAGCAATTGTCGCTGGCGGCCGCGCGGGCCGCGCGCCGGATAAAGGAAGCCGAGTCGCTGCCCGTGCGCAACGAGGCCGGCGGCCTGGTCGCCAGGCTGTACGAAACCTTGCCGTTCAAACTGACTGGCGCGCAGGAGCGCGTGGTTCAGGAAATCTCCGCCGATCTGGCCAAGCCGTATCCCATGCATCGCTTGTTGCAGGGCGATGTGGGCAGCGGCAAGACGGTCGTGGCGGCCATCGCCGCCGCCCAGGCCATCGCCAGCGGCGCGCAGGTGGCGCTGATGGCGCCCACCGAAATTCTGGCCGAGCAACACTTCCGCAAACTGGTGTCGTGGCTGCAGCCATTGGGCGTGAATGTGGCCTGGCTGAGCGGCAGCCTGTCCGCCAAGGCGCGCCGTGAAGCGGCGGCCGCCGCCGCTGACGGCAGCGTGCAGTTGGTCGTGGGCACGCAGGCGCTGATCCAGGATCACGTCGAATTCCACCGCCTGGGCTTGTCCATCGTGGACGAGCAGCACCGCTTCGGCGTCGGACAGCGCCTGGCGCTTACGCGCAAGGGCGAAACCGTGCGCGGGCGCAACGTGCCGCACCAGCTCAACATGAGCGCGACGCCGATCCCGCGCACGCTGGCCATGACCTTCTTCGCCGATCTGGACGTGTCCGTCATCGACGAGCTGCCGCCGGGGCGCAGTCCCGTGCTGACCAAGCTGGTGTCGGACGCAAGGCGCGAGGAAGTCATCGCCCACATTGCCCAGGCCGCGCGCGGCGGGCAGCAGGCCTACTGGGTCTGTCCGCTGGTCGAGGAAAGCGAGGCCCTGGAACTCCAGACCGCCGTGGACACCTACGAAGGCATGCGGGTCGACCTGCCGGACCTGCGCATCGGGCTGGTGCACGGCCGGCTGCCGCAAGCGGAAAAGGCCGCCGTGATGCAGGCCTTCCGCGATGGCGAAGTCGACCTGTTGGTTGCCACCACCGTGATCGAAGTGGGCGTGGACGTGCCGAACGCCTCGCTCATGGTGATCGAACACGCCGAGCGTTTCGGCCTGGCGCAGCTGCATCAGCTGCGCGGCCGGGTAGGGCGCGGCACCGCCGAATCGGTCTGCGTGCTGCTCTATCAGACGCCGCTGTCGCAAGTGGCGCGCGAACGGCTGCGGGCCATGTTCGAGACCTCGGACGGTTTTGAAATCGCCCGCCGTGACCTGGAACAGCGCGGTCCGGGAGAGTTCCTGGGTACGCGCCAGTCCGGCATGGCGCTGCTGCGCTTCGCCGACCTGGAAACGGACGCGGCCATTGCCGAAGACGCGCGCGATGCCGCGGTCTGGCTGCGCGCCGAACATCCGGCCGCGGTCGAGGCGCACCTGGCGCGCTGGATGCGCGGGCGCGAGGATTTCCTGCGCACCTGACCATGCAGCCAGTCGCCAACCTTAATCTAGCAAGCGCCAGCCGCAAGGCTGGGGCATAACCCCCGGGGGCGTAGTCCACCATGACTCTCACCGAACTCAAGTACATCGTCGCCGTTGCGCGCGAACGGCATTTCGGCCGGGCGGCCGAGGCCTGTTTCGTCAGCCAGCCCACGCTCTCGGTAGCGATACGCAAGCTCGAGGACGAATTGGGCGTGACGCTGTTCGAGCGTGGCGGCGCCGAGGTCGGCGTCACCCCCATCGGCCAGCGCATCGTGGCGCAGGCGCAGAAGGTGCTGGAAGAAAGCGCCAGCATCAAGGAGATCGCGCGTCAGGGGCACGACCCGTTGGCCGGCCCCTTGCGCGTCGGGGTCATCCACACCATAGGTCCGTACCTGTTGCCGCGGCTGGTGCCGGAGCAGATCCGCCGCACCCCGCAGATGCCGCTGCTGCTGCAGGAGAATTTCACGGTGCGCCTGGTCGAGCTGCTGCGCCAGGGCGAGATCGATTGCGCCATCATGGCTTTGCCGCTGCCGGAGGCCGGCCTGGTCATGCAACCCTTGTACGACGAGCCCTTTGTGGTGGCCGTGCCCAATGACCACGAGCTCGCCCGGCGCCAGGCGATCGACGCGCAGGACCTGAAGCAGCAGACCATGCTGCTGCTGGGCAGCGGCCACTGCTTCCGCGATCAGGTGCTCGAAGTCTGTCCCGAGCTGTCGCGCTTTTCGGCGGCCAGCGACGGCATCCAGCGCACCTTCGAAGGCTCCTCGCTCGAGACCATCCGCCACATGGTCGCGGCCGGCATCGGCGTGACCGTGCTGCCCGTGACCGCGGTGCCGGAGCAGCCGCCTTCCAACAGCCTGCTGCGCTATCTGCCATTTGACGGCCACGTGCCGGAGCGCCGCGTGGTGTTGGCCTGGCGCCGCAGTTTCCCGCGGCTGGCCGCCATCGAGGCGCTGGCGCAAGCGGTCTATGCCTGCGAGCTGCCCGGCGTGAAGATGCTGACCGACGAGGTCGCGGCAGTGCAGGATTGATTCCCGGGCCGCTTTCAGGCGGCTTCGCGCGCGCGGTTTGCGCCGCGTCAAAAGGTCGCAGGACTGATTGATAAAAGCGGCGGATATTGCGGCATTTCGCCGTATTTGCAGTGTTATCCTTGTTTCGCACATTCATCCCTAGGAGCTAGCAATGGCCAAGTCCCCCAAGAAGACCTCCAGCGTTCCGCGCATCAACATCGGTATCTCGGACAAGGACCGCGCCGCAGTCGCCGGCGAACTGTCCAAGCTGCTGGCCGACTCGTACACGCTGTACCTGATGACGCACAATTTCCACTGGAACGTCACGGGGCCGATGTTCAACACGCTGCACCTGATGTTCATGACCCAGTACACGGAAGAGTGGAACGCGCTGGACAGCATCGCCGAGCGCATCCGCGCGCTGGGCCACTACGCGCCGGGCACCTACCGCGAATTCAGCAAGCTGTCCTCCATCGCCGAGCCGGACTCGGTGCCGGAAGCCCTGGAAATGGTGCGCCTGCTGGTGACCGCCAACGAATCCGTCGCCAAGACGGCGCGCGCCGCTTTCGAGAAGGCCGATGCCGCCAACGACCAGCCCACGGCCGACCTGCTGACGCAGCGCCTGGACGTGCACGAAAAGAATGCCTGGATGCTGCGCAGCCTGCTGCAGTGATAGCGGCCGACGCCACATGAAAAACGGAGCCTCGCGGCTCCGTTTTTTTCAGCATCGGAAATGAGTCAGGCCTGATGCGACAGCGGCCGTGCCGGTATGGGCGCGATCCGCTCGGGCGGCGGCGTCACCCGCCACACCGCGCGCCGGCGCAGCGCGCCCAGGAGCTTCAGGCCCTGCGGCCAGTCGTCCAGGCCGCTCTCGGCGTTGATGTGGCCAGCGCCCGGCACGACCACCAGCCGGCTGCCCCAATCGCGCGCAAACGCGCGGGCGCGTTCCAGCTGGCAATAGGGATCGTCGTCGCTCGCCACCACCACGCTTTGGAAGGGCAGGGAATGCCGTGGCACAGGTCCGAAGCTTCTCAAACAGGCGGGAGCGTTTTCGCGTTCCACGTCGGCAGGCGCCACCAGCAGCGCGCCCGCGACCTTGGCGCGCAGCGGCACCGGCAGGGCGGCGCTGATCAGGCAACCCAGGCTGTGCGCGATCAGGAGCACGGGGCTGCGGGCCTCGTTCACCTCGGTCGCCAGCGCCGCGATCCATTCGCCGGGAGCCGGATGTTCCCAGTCGCGTTGCTCGACGCGGCGCGCATGCGGCAGCAGGGCCATCCAGCGCGATTGCCAGTGTTGCGGTCCGGAGTTTTTCCATCCGGGGACGATGATCGGTTGGAGTCTCATGGCGGCCATGATGCCGCGCGGCCTTAGTAACGCAAACGAATAAATCGTCTTTTGCATATACGCCAGCGGGCATAAGGGCGCACCCCGAACAATGCCGCAGCGCAATAATCGGACGGGTATCAAAGTGGTCGAAAACTGGCCTGAGAAGGGCAATTTTTCAGTGTATGCTTGCCGTGCAATCGCAATGCAACCGGGCGTGACCAGGGCCGAAACCCCTGCAAAGGGCAGTCCAGCAGGCATGCTTGGCCTGGAGATGATCCGGCGTCCGACCCGGTGCAAAAAACTAACGATTACAAATCATTAGAGGAGTCCACACATGAAGCCAGTATTTCGTCTGACCCCGGTCATTGCAGCGCTGGGCGTCGCAGCCGGTCTGGCGTTTGCCTCGGGAGCGCAAGCGCAAACCATCAAGATCGGCGTTGTCGGCCCCACCACCGGCGCGGTCACGCAGTATGGCGATATGGTCCGTGAAGGGGTCGATACCGCAGTCGAGCGCATCAACGCCGCCGGCGGCATCAACGGCAAGAAGCTGGAAACCGTCGTGATCGACGACGGCTGCGAACCCAAGCAAGGCCCGGTCGCCGCCAACCGCGTGGTCAACAGCAAGATCGGTTTCGTCGTGGGCCACGTCTGCTCGGGCGCCACCATCGCCGCCGCCGACGTCTACAACAATGAAGGCGTGGTCATGGTCACGCCGTCCGCCACGTCGCCGGCCCTGACCGACGGCAAGAACTACGAGTTCATCTTCCGCACCATCGGCCGCGACGACCAGCAAGGTCCTGCCGCCGCCAAGTTCATCCTGGACAAGATCAAGCCCAAGAAGGTCGCCGTGCTGCATGACAAGCAGTCCTACGGCCAGGGCATCGCCACCGCGGTCAAGAACGACCTGGAGAAGGGCGGCGTGGCCGTCGCCGTGTTCGAAGGCATCAACGCCGGCGACAGCGACTACTCGGCCGTCATCACCAAGCTGAAGAGCCAGGGCGTGGACTTCGTCTATTACGGCGGCTACCACCCTGAAATGGGCCTGCTGCTGCGCCAGGCGGCCGAACAGGGCGTGAAGGCCAAGTGGATGGGCCCGGAAGGCACGGGCAACCCCGACATCAACGCCATCGCCGGCGACGCCGTCGAAGGCATGCTGTTGACGCTGCCGGCCGACTTCACCCAGAACGCCGCCAACGCCGACATCGTCAAGGCCTTCGAAGCCAAGAAGCGCAACGCCAGCGGCGCCTTCCAGATGACCGCCTACACGGCCACCCAGGTCATCGCGGACGGCATCAAGGGCGCTGGCAGCGACGACCCGACCAAGGTCGCCAAGTACCTGCACGCCAATTCCTTCGATACGCCGATCGGCAAGGTGTCCTGGAACAAGCAGGGTGACCTGACGAACTTCCAGTTCGACGTGTTCACCTGGCACAAGGACGGTTCCAAGACCGTCTACAAGTAAGTCCAGGCGCGGGCCGCCGGCCCGCGAGACCGGCGGACCCCCTGGCGGTTCCGCAGGAAACCGGGCCGGAAGCGACAGTCTTCCGGCCCGGTTTTTTTGTTCTTCCGACGGCCCGGGAACCGGCTCGGCGCGTTCCGGTCGAACGCGCGCCCGCCGCATTTGCGTAGAATGCGGCGCCATCGACCTCACTTTTTCTGTCTGGACACCATGACCAAGGCCTTGTTAGTCGAAGACGATCCGAAACTATCGCGCCTGATCGCGCAGTTCCTGGAGCAGCACGGTTTCCATGTTGCCCAGGCCTACCGCGGCGATCACGCGGTGGAGGCATTCCGCAGGCATGACCCGGCCATTACCATCCTGGACCTGATGCTGCCCGGCCGTGACGGCCTGCAGGTCTGCCGTGATCTGCGCGCGTTTTCATCAGCCCCCATCCTTATGCTGACGGCCCGCGAGGACGACCTGGACCAGATCCTGGGCCTGGAGTCGGGCGCGGACGACTACGTCATCAAGCCTGTGGAGCCGCGCGTGCTGCTGGCGCGGGTGCGGGCGCTGCTGCGCCGGCACAGCCAGCTGGACGAGCCGCCGGAGCGCCTGGAGTTCGGTCCGCTGGTCATAGACCGGCGTACGCGCGCCGTGGTGCATGCCGGTTCCGAAGTGGACCTGACCACAATGGAGTTCGAGATGCTCTGGGCGCTGGCCAGCCAGGCCGGCCAGGTGCTGACCCGCGACGACTTGCTCAATGCGGTGCGCGGCATCGAATTCAACGGACTGGACCGCAGCGTCGACGTCTGCGTCAGCAAGCTGCGGCGCAAGCTGGATGACGACCCGCGCGATCCGGCGCGCATCAAGACCGTGTGGGGCAAGGGCTATCTGTTCTCGCCCAAGGCGCACGAGGGCGGTGATGCTTAAGTTTGTCCTGCGGCTGTTCGTGGTGCTGGCGGTGGGCTTCGTCATTTCCAACGAAGTCGTGGACCGATCCGCCAACTACTTCTTCGAACCCGTCAGCGACGCCTACGCGCGCGAAGCGGTGCGGGGCCAGATCCACAGCCTGGTGCAGGAACTGAGCCGCGTGCCGCCATCCGAGCGCGAGGCGCACGTGCGCGACGCGCTGGCGCCGTACTACGGCCTGGCGCTCAAGGTGGTCGACGCCGAAAGCTACGGCGCCACCAAGGACGAGCGCGCCATGGTGGAGTCCGGCAGCTTCTTCGTGCGCGACAAGCAGCAGACCTTTGTGGCGGCGATTCCCGGTCCGGGCAGGCAATGGCTGGAGGTCAAGCTGCCGCCCGAGCCGGACATCGGCCCCTGGCTGATGGCTGCCGTGTATTCCGCCCTGGGCCTGTTGCTGTGCGCCTTCATGCTGGTGTGGGCGCTGCCCATCTGGCGCGACCTGGAGGCCCTGAAGACCGCCGCCCTGCGCATGGGCCAGGGCGACCTGCAAGCCCGGGCGCGCCTGTCGCGCCATTCCAGCATCCGCAACCTGGGCGACACCTTCAACCAGATGTCAGACCGCATCAGCGCGCTGGTGGGCAACCAGCGCGACCTGACCAATGCCGTGTCGCACGAGCTGCGCACGCCGATCGCGCGCCTGTCGTTCGAACTGGACATGATGGACCGCGAGGACGACCCGGCCGCACGCAAGCGCCTGGTCGAGGAAATGAAGAGCGACGTGGCCGAACTGGACGCCATGGCCTCGGAATTGCTGATGTACGCGCGCCTGGAACACAAGGGCGACGGCGTGGCGCTGCAGCCGCAGGACGCGCGCGGCTGGCTGGATTCGGTGGTGCAGCATGCCGGCTTCGAGGCCGGCGTGTCGGGCGTGCGCTGCGAAGTGGCACTGTGCCAGGTGCCCGAGGTGCACTTGCACCAGCGCTACATGACGCGCGCCTTGCTCAACCTGCTGCAGAACGCCATCCGGCATGCCGGCCGGCAGGTCCAGGTCAGCTTGATCAGCCCGGGCGCGCGCGAGTACGTGCTGATCGTGGACGACGACGGCCCCGGCATCCCGCCTGCCGACCGCGAGCGGATCTTCGAACCTTTCATCCGCCTGGACGAAAGCCGCGACCGCGGGACGGGTGGGGTGGGGTTGGGCCTGGCCATCGTGAGCCGGGTGGCTCGCTGGCACAACGGGACCGTGCAGGCAAGCGACAGCCCCTTGGGCGGCGCGCGTTTCGTGGTTGCCTGGAAGACCGCCTGAAGCCTGGCGGGGTGCGGCGCGGCACAACGTAAACAAACTTCACAATCCGCCGCCGCAATCTTCACAAACTCCATACAAAGCGGGAAAGATCGCGGGCAGGCGCCTGGATAGCATGACGGCAGTTCTCTTCAGAGGTCTTGCCGCTAGCCATGTTTTCCCTCAGCCGCCTGGTTGCCGTAGGTATGTTGCTGGTCGCCGCGGGCGGTTGCCAGGGCGTTCCTCCCGACGCGCCGCCGCCGATCGCCCAGGGCGACTACAAGGCGGTGGTGGGCTACCTGGCCCAGCGCATCCCCTATGACATGGACGCTTCCGACGTGCCGGGCCTGTCGATCGCAATCGTCGACGACCAGCGCCTGGTGTGGAGCACGGGCTTCGGTTACGCGGACCCGCTGCGCCACCGCAGCGCCACCAGCGACACGCTGTACCGCGTAGGGACCATCACCAAGATCGTCACGGCCGCGGGCGTGCTGCGCGCCGCCGACGACGGGCGTCTGGCGCTGGACCAGCCGGCCTCGCAGGCGCTGCCCGATTGGGACATCCAGCCGCGCCGCGGCGCCATGCAATGGCTGGGCACGCATCCCTTCACCGCCCGCAATCTGCTGGCCGTGCACCCCGGATCGTTGGAAGACACCATGGGACGCGCGCGCGCTGACATGGCCTACGCCCTGCTGGGAGACATGGTTGCGCATGTGGCGAGCGAACCGTTCGACACCTACGTGCGCCGCACCATCCTGCAGCCGCTGAACATGCCGCGCGCCGGGTTCCATCCCGATCCGCGCATGCTCGAACTGCGCGCCTCGGGCTACCGTCGCGGCGCTCCCTGGACCGAAGCGCCTCAGCCCAACGAAGCGGCCGACGGCCTTTGGCTCAGCACTTCGGAGATGGCGCGCTTCTCCAGCATGCTTTTTGCCGACGGTCTTTACCAAGGCCGACGCGTGCTGAATGCCGACTCGGCCCGCGCCGTGCTCGACATGGAAACGGTGGAAGGCGGGTTGGCGCTGGAATGCCGCCTGGCCTTGTCCTGGCTGGCTGCGCCCTGTGGCGACGATATCGCCGGCACGCCATTGCGCCTGCATAGCGGCGCCACTGAAGCCTTCCATTCGCGTCTGGTGCTGGCGCCGCGCGACAAGCTGGCGGTGCTGGTCATGAGCAATTCCGACACCAGCGAGTCCTTGGTGGCCTCGGTGTCGACGATGGCGATGGCGCTGATGCGCCAGGCCAAGCAGGGCGCAATCACCCAATAGATGGGACCGTTCCCGGCTCCACGGTTTTACCCCCCTCAACCTCGTTTCTTGGAAGCTGTTATGAAGCGAAAAATCCGTTCCACCCTGCTTACGCGCGGCGCCGGCGCTGCTTGCCTGCTGGCTTTAGTCCCGGGACTGTCCCTGGCCGATGACGCTGCGAACAGTTCCGTCTACGGCCAGCGCGGGGCCAGCTCGCGCGGGTTGACGGTGGCGACGGGGGAGGGGCCGGCCGACGAATGGCTGTTCTACGGCACGCTGGGCGCGGGCTACGCGCCGCGCTACAGCGGCAGCGACGAGTATTCCGCCGTGCCGATCATCGGCCTGGGCGTGCGCAGCCCCGGTGGCTTCTTCCTCAGCACCGACCACGGCCTGGGCTGGGAAACCCAGGCCCTGGACAGCACGTTCCGCTTTTATCTTGCGCCCAGCGCTTCGCGCAAGGACCACAAGAAGGGGTTCCAGGGCTCGGACAAGCTGCGCGGCATGGGCGACATCGAAAGCCGCGCGCAGATCGGTATGGACGCTGAAACGACGATAGGCCCAGTGACCCTGTCGGCAACGGTGGCGCATGCATTCAAGAAGGGCGACAACCGCGACGTAGGCAGCGCTTACACCATGTTCAACCTGGGAGCCAGCACCACCGTGTACGAGGGTAGCGCCGGGGCGATTTCGCTGGCGCTGTCCGGCACTTTCGGCGACGGCAATTACATGCGCACCTGGTATGGCGTCAGCGGCAACCAGTCGGCAAAGTCCGGCTATCGCAAGTACACGCCCAAGGGCGGTCTGGAAAGCGTGGGTCTGGGCGCGACCTGGGCCGTGCCGCTCTCCAAGTCCTGGTCGTGGACCACGTCGGCGGAAGCGCGGCGCCTGTACGGCGACGCGGCGGACAGTCCCATCGTGCGGGATCGTGCGCAGTACACCATCGGCACCATGATGACGTACACGTATTGATCGGGGGGAAGCCCGTTCCCGGCCGGGAGCGGGTGAGACGGAAGCGGGCGGGCGCAGCCGCCGCTTCCGTCCAGCGATGGCTTTACAGGCCTTGCACGCGGCGGCCGCTGTCGGCCTCGAACCAGTGCAGCGGATGGCGGCCGTCCGGGCCCAGGCTGACGCGGTCGCCGACCTTGGCCGACGACTCGGACAGCTGGCGCGTGGTGCAACGCACGACCAGCATGTTCTTGCCGCAGCGGCTGTGGACCAGCTGTTCGGAACCCAGCGTTTCGACCATTTCGACTTCGGCCGGCACGCCCTGGGTGTTCAGCAGCATGTGCTCGGGACGCATGCCCATGATGATCTTGCGGCCGCGCACTTGCGAGGGCACCTGCAGCGGCGAGATGTCCAGCGCGATGCCGTCCAGCGTCTGCACCGTGCCGTCGCCCGCGACGTTGACTTCCATCAGGTTCATCGGCGGCGAACCGATGAAGCCGGCGACGAAGGTCGAGGCGGGCTTTTCGAACACTTCCATCGGCGTGCCGATCTGCTCGGGCACGCCCTGGTACATGACGATCATGCGGTGGGCCAGCGTCATGGCCTCGACCTGGTCGTGGGTCACGTACAGGCTGGTGGTGCCCAGGCGGCGATGCAGCTTCATGATTTCCAGGCGCATCGCCACGCGCAGCTTGGCGTCCAGGTTCGACAGCGGTTCGTCGAACAGGAACACCTTGGGTTCGCGCACGATGGCGCGGCCCATGGCCACGCGCTGGCGCTGGCCGCCGGACAGGGCGCGCGGGCGGCGGTCCAGCAGGTGACCGAGTTCCAGGATCTGCGCGGCCGCGTCCACGCGCTTCTTGATCTCGTCCTTGGAGAACTTGCGGATCTTCAAGCCGTAGGCCATGTTCTCGAACACGGTCATGTGCGGGTAGAGCGCGTAGTTCTGGAACACCATCGCAATGTCGCGCTCGGCGGGTTCCAGGTTGTTTACGACCTTGTCGTCGATGACGATTTCGCCGCCGGTGACGGTTTCCAGGCCGGCGACCATGCGCATCAGCGTGGATTTGCCGCAGCCCGAGGGGCCGACGATGACGATGAATTCACCGTCCTTGACGTCCATGTCGATGCCATGGATGACCGGCACATTGCCGGCATAGGTTTTCTTGACGTTGCGAAAGCTGAGAGTAGCCATGAGTTATTCGTGTTCGGAGTCGTGTTCGGGTGGGCGAGGGCGGGTGACCGTCACTTTTCAGTGTCGACCAGACCCTTGACGAACCATTTCTGCATCAGGATGACGACCAGCGCGGGCGGGATCATCGCAAGCATGGCGGTGGCCATGGTGATGTTCCATTCGGTCACGCTGTCGCCGCCGCTGATCATCCGCTTGATGCCGATGACGACGGGGTACATGTCTTCCTGCGTGGTCACGAGCAGCGGCCACAGGTATTGGTTCCAGCCGTAGATGAACTGGATCACGAACAGCGCGGCGATGCTGGTCTTGGACAAGGGCAGCAGCACGTCGCGGAAGAAGCGCACCGGACCCGCGCCGTCGATGCGCGCGGCCTCGATCAGCTCGTCCGGCACCGTCAGGAAGAACTGGCGGAACAGGAAGGTGGCGGTTGCCGAGGCGATCAGCGGCAAGGTCAACCCGGCGTAGCTGTTGAGCAGGCCGAGGTCGGCCACCACCTTGTAGGTGGGCGCGATACGGACTTCGACCGGCAACATCAGGGTGACGAAGATCATCCAGAAGAAGAACATGCGGCCGGGGAAGCGGAAATACACCACCGCGAAAGCCGACAGCAGCGAGATGGCGATCTTGCCGATGGAAATCGCCAGCGCCATGATCAGGCTGACGTACATCATGCGGCCCACGGGCGCGCCCGACGAACCGCCGGAAGAGCCGCCGAACAGCGCCTGCATGTAGTTGTCGACGAAATGCTTGCCGGGGATGAGGGACATCGGCGCGGACGCCACTTCCTGCGCGGTCTGGGTGGACGCGACGAAAGTGACGTAGAGCGGAAATGCCACCATCGCCACGCCGCAGAGCAGAATGACGTGGGCCAGAATATCCAGCCAGGGACGGCGTTCAACCATTGTTTATAGCCTCGGACAAAATCAATACTGCACTTTGCGGTCGACGTAGCGGAACTGCACGACCGTCAAGGCAATCACAATGAACATCAGCACCACCGACTGCGCCGCGGACGAACCGAGGTCCAGGCCGCGGAAGCCGTCGCTGTACACCTTGTAGACCAGGATGGAGGTCGACGTGCCCGGACCGCCCTGCGTGGTCGTGTCCACCACGGCAAAGGTGTCGAAGAAGGCGTAGATGATGTTGACCACCAGCAGGAAGAACGTGGTGGGCGAGAGCAACGGGAACACGATGCTCCAGAAGCGGCGCGACGGGCTTGCGCCGTCGATCGCGGCGGCTTCGATGAGCGAGCGCGGAATCGATTGCAGGCCGGCCAGGAAGAACAGGAAGTTGTACGACACCTGCTTCCACACGGCGGCGATCAGCACCAGGGTCATGGCCTGGTTGCCGTCCAGGCGCGGGTTCCAGTCGACGCCGGCATGGCGCAGGGCCACGGCCAGGATGCCGACGGAAGGCGAAAACAGGAACAGCCACAGCACGCCGACCACGGCGGGCGCCACGGCGTAGGGCCAGATCAGCAGCGTCTTGTAGAGGCCGGCGCCGCGGATGACGCGATCTGCCATGACGGCCAGCAGCAAGGACACGCCCAAACCGACCACTGCCACGAGGATCGAGAATACGGCGGTGACGCGGAAGGAATCCAGGTAGGCCTGTTGCGAAAACAGGTCCATGAAGTTGTCCAGTCCGACGAACTCGGAGGACAGTCCGAATGCATCTTCCAGCCGCAGCGATTGCCACATGGCCTGGCCGGCCGGCAGGAAGAAGAAGACCACGGTAATGATGATCTGCGGCAGGAGCAGCAGATAGGGCAAGGTCTTGTGCCCGAATACAACGCGTTTTTCCATAGGGGGAACCCAAGGTACAGAAAAGCGGCGGTTGGAGTAACCGCCGCCTGAAACCGCCTTCGTAAAATACGAGAGGCTTAAAGCCCTAAAAACCGCAGGGCCTTAAGCCTTGTACTGCCTGGCGCAAAACAGCCCAAGTCCTTGTCACGGCATGGAAAATACCGATTGACAGGACCGGGCCGGTATCGCGGAAGGGCGTTACTTTACACTCTTCTCGAACTTTTCCAGCAGCTCGTTGCCGCGCTTGACGATGTTGTCGGCGCCGTCCTTGGCGCTGACCTTGCCCGAAACGACGCGTTCGATTTCGGCGTCTTCGATTTCACGGATCTGCGGCAGGAAGCCCAGGCGCAGGCCGCGCGATTGCGCGGTGGTTTCGACGTTCAGCTGCTTGACGCCGACTTCGGTGCCCGGGTTCTTGTCGTAGAAGCCGTCCTTCTTGGTCAGCTCGTAGGCAGCCTTGGTGACGGGCACGTAGCCGGTCTGCTGGTGCCAGCGGGCGGCGATTTCCGGGCTGGCCAGGAACTTGAAGAACGCGGTCACGCCCTTGTAGGTTTCCGGCTTCTTGTTGGCGAAGACCCACAGCGAAGCGCCGCCGATGATAGTGTTCTGCGGCGCGCCTTGCACGTCGGCGTAGTAGGGCAGGGTCGAGGTGCCGAATTCGAACTTGGCGTTCTTGGCGATGTTGGCGCGCAGGCCGGACGAACCGGTGATCATGGCGCACTTGCCGCTGATGAACAGCGAGTTCGGCTCGTCGCCGCGGCCGCCGTACATGAAGATGCCTTCCTTGCCCAGCTTGGCCAGGTTTTCCAGGTGGCGCACGTGCAGCGGGGTGTTGATGGCGATGCGGGCGTCCAGGCCGCCGAAACCGTTGTCCTTGGTGGCGTACGGCACGTTATGCCAGGCCGAGAACGTTTCCAGCTGGACCCACGACGGCCAGGAGGTGGTGTAGCCGCATTCCTGACCTGCGGCCTTCAGCTTCTGGCCGGCGGCGGCCAGCTCTTCCCAGGTCTTGGGCGGCTTGTCGGCGTCCAGGCCGGCCTTCTTGAAGGCGTCCTTGTTGTAGTAGAACACCACGGTCGAGCTGTTGAAGGGCATCGACACCAGCTTGCCGTCGGCCGACGAGTAGTAGCCGGCCACGGCGCCGATGAATTCCTTCGGATCGATCGGGTTGCCGACTTCTTCCGACATCTGCTGCACCGGCTTGATGGCGCCCTTGGCGTACATCATGGTGGCGGTGCCGACTTCGAACACCTGGAGGATGTCCGGGGCGTTGCCGGCGCGGAACGCGGCGATGCCGGCGTTCATGGATTCACCGTAGTTGCCCTTGTAGACTGCCTTGACTTGGTAGTCGGGGTTCTTTTTGTTGAATTCGTCGACCAGGCCGTTCACGCGATCGCCCAGCGCGCCTTCCATCGAGTGCCAGAATTGGATCTCGGTGGCGGCATGCGCGGAGGCGCCTGCAAAAGCCGTCATGATGGCGGCAAAGGTTAAGGCAATACGGTGGGATCGCATAGAGAGGTTCCTCCAGTTGGGCGTGACGCGACCGGGTTGTCCGGGCGCAGAAAACACGACACCTTATGAATTGTTTGTGACAAAACCGTGACTTTCACATCACTCCAAACGCCTGTCAAATTGCGCGTTTTAGGCGCGAACGAACATTTTTCTTTTTTTTCCCAACGAGAACTCCCGTTTACAATCGGCTCCTATGAAAAACGAACTTTCGATTGCGTTCATCGGCGGCGGCAATATGGCCGCTGCCCTGGCCTCGGGCCTGGCCGGCAAAGTATGCGCCGCCGGCAACATACATGTCATTGACATAAACCAGGATTCGCATGCCGCCTGGCAGGCCCGCGGCATGACCACCGCGACGGCTCCGGGCGAGGCCCTGGCGCGGTGCCGCGTCTGGGTGTTCGCTGTCAAGCCACAGAACATGAAGGACGTTGTGGCTTCCACGCGTCAATGGTTGCGCGAAGACACTTTGGTGGTAAGCGTGGCGGCCGGTATCCGCGCCGATACGCTGGCGGCCTGGCTCGGTACGCCCGAGGCGCCGTTCAAGCGCCTGGTGCGCTGCATGCCGAATACGCCGGCCCTGGTGGGCGCCGGCATTACCGGCCTGGCGGCGCTGGACGGGGTGGACGCTGCCGACCGCGACCTGGCGGCGCGATTGCTGTCCAGCGTGGGTGAAGTGGTGTGGGTCGCCGATGACGCCGCGCTTGATGGCGTGACGGCCTTGTCGGGCAGCGGCCCGGCTTATGTATTCCTGTTTCTGGAAGCGCTGGTGGCGGGCGGCCAGAAGGTCGGCCTGACGGCAGAACAGGCCAAGCAACTGGCATTGGGCACGCTGGCCGGGGCGACGCGCCTTGCCGCCGAGTCCTCTGAACCGCTGGCCACCCTGCGTGAACGTGTCACCTCCAAGGGCGGCACCACGGCGGCGGCGCTCAATGCGTTCGGCGCGGCCGGGTTTGCCGCCATCGTCGAAGACGCCATGGCGGCCGCCGCCCGACGCTCGCGCGAGCTGGCGGAGGAGTTCGGCAAATGACAGCCACGGACGGGGGCACAGGCTCCCGGCGCTTTGCGCTCATGAGCCGGCCGCAGTTCGCCATTGCCGTGCTGTGCATGCTGGTGGTGGTGGTCGGCTCGAACATCCTGGTGCAGGTGCCGCTGAACGATTGGTTGACCTGGGGCGGGTTGTCCTATCCGGTCGCCTTCCTGGTCACGGACGTGCTGAACCGCCGTTTCGGCCCGGCGGCCGCGCGCAGGGTGGTCTGGTTCGGCTTTGCCGCCGCCCTGGTGGTGTCGGTATGGGTGGCCTCGCCGCGCATCGCGCTGGCTTCGGGTCTGGCCTATATCTGCGCGCAACTGGTGGACATTCAGGTGTTCGACCGATTGCGCGACCAGCGCTGGTGGCGCGCGCCCCTGGTGTCGGGCGTGCTCGGCGCCATCCTGGATACGGCCGTGTTCTTCAGCGTTGCATTCGCGGCGACCGGCGCGCCCTGGATGACATGGATGATGGGCGACCTGGCGATCAAGCTCGCGGTCAATATCAGCATGCTGGCGCCGTTCCGCGCGCTGATGTGGAATCTGGCCAAGCCGGCCAGTGCCTGACCAGGCGGCGGGGCGCCTGCGGTTTTCGGGCCGCCCCGCGCTTGAATTCAATGAATAACTACGCACGTTAATTATTATTCGTAAGTCCTGCGTAAGCACTGTATTTAAATGCGTCTTTAAACGGCGTATTAATCGCCCGCGATATATATCTCGATGCACAATTTCGCGTGGCGCGCCAGATGATAAATACGATTTTCTTGCGGATTCTCCAACGATTTCAGAGGTTTGCCCCGGCTATCCGTCACGATTAAAGGCGCGCGCCTAAATATTGGGGATTACACGCAGTGACAGTATGACGGCTTGCTTTCAGAATACCGGCCACACCGTGTTTTTGCCCAAGAAGCCGGCGACGGGCGACGAGGATTAACGGATTACCCAACCGATAAACCGCGTCGGACAGAGCCGCTCAAAACCTCGCTGGAGAACTCCGCATGAAGTTTCTGAATCGCCTTACCCCGGTAGCCATGGCGCTTGGGGCACTTGCCTTGGCTGGCGCCGCGCACGCCGCCGACACGATCAAGATCGGCATTCCCCAGCCCATGACCGGCCCCAATACGCAATACGGCGACCAGATCCAGGCCGGCGCATTGACCGCGATCGAGACCATCAACGCCAAGGGCGGCGTCAAGGGCAAGAAGCTCGAACCCATCCTCATCGACGACGGCTGCGAACCCAAGCAGGCCGTGCCGGCCGCCAACCGCGTGGTCAATTCCGGCGCCAAGTTCGCCGTGGCCCATGCGTGCTCGGGCGTGACCGTGGCCGCCGTGAAGGTCTACGAGGAAGAGGGTATCGTCGGCATCACCCCGGGCGCGACCTCGCCGCTGGTCACCGACACGATCAAGCCGCATTTCTTCTTCCGCACCATCGGCCGCGACGACCAGCAAGGCCCGTACGCCGCCAACTACATCGCCAAGACCCTGAAGCCCAAGAAGGTCGCCGTGCTGCATGACAAGCAGACCTACGGTTCGGGCGTGGCCACCCAGGTCCGCGATTCGCTGGGCAAGGAAGGCGTGAACGTCGCCATGTTCGAAGGCATCAACGTCGGCGACAGCGACTACTCGGCCATCATCACCAAGCTCAAGTCGGCTGGCGTGGATCTGGTCTATTTCGGCGGCTACCACCCCGAACTGGGTCTGTTGCTGCGCCAGTCGCGTGAACAGGGCCTGAAGGTCCAGTTCATGGGTCCGGAAGGCACCGCCAACCAGGATCTGGTGGCGATCGCCGGCCCGGCCATCGACGGCCTGCTGGTCACGCTGCCGGCCGACTTCACCAAGCTGCCCGGCAACGAGAGCATCGTGAAGGCCTTCAAGGACGCCAAGCGCGATCCGGACGGCGCCTTCCAGATGCCGGCGTACGCCGCCGTGCAGATCCTGGCCGACAGCATCAACGCGGTGGGCGAAGACCCCGCCAAGGTGGCTGACTACATGCACAAGACCAAGTTCTCCACCGGCATCGGCCCGGTCGAGTACGACGCCAAGGGCGACCTGAAGAACTTCGAGTTCGCCGTCTACAAATGGGATAAGGACGGCAAGAAGACCCAGCTGTAAACTCGCGATCCCGCCGGCGTCGCCGGCGTGTAGGGCCTGTCGTCCTCGTTCTGCCGTAATCCGCGTAGCGAAGCGCCAAAAGCGCTGTGCGGCCGGCGGGCGCAGATGCCAGGCCCTTATAAAATACGCCCAGGTTTCCGGCTCCGGGTCTCTCCACCGGGGCCGGAACCATTTGGAGCAAGAGAAATAATGTCTGACCTCATACCCCAACTTACCCAGCAATTCTTCAACGGATTGTCTCTGGGCGCGATCTATGCGTTGATTGCCATCGGCTACACAATGGTCTACGGCATCATCGGTATGATCAACTTCGCTCACGGCGAAATCTACATGATCGGCGCCTATGTCGGCCTGGTCACCCTGACGGCCATCGGCACCAATAGCGGCTTGCCGATACCGTTCATCATCGCGGCCATGCTGGTCGTGGCCATCGTGGTCACGGGCATCTACGGTTTCAGCGTCGAGCGCGTCGCCTACCGGCCCGTGCGCGGCAGCCCCCGTCTGGTGGCGCTGATCTCGGCCATCGGCATGTCGATCTTCCTGCAGAACTGGGTGGCCCTGGGCCAGGGCGCGCGCGACATGGCCGTGCCATCGCTGGTGTCCGGCGCCGTGCAGTTCCACATGGGCTCCGACTTCGACGTCACCGTGCCGTATTCGCGCATCATGATCATCGTGGTCACTGTGGTGCTGATGATCGGGCTGACGCTGTTCATCAAGTATTCCCGCATGGGCCGCGCCTCGCGCGCCTGCTCGCAGGACATGCACATGGCGAACCTGCTGGGCATCGACACCAACCGCGTGATCTCGTTCACCTTCGTGATGGGCGCGATCCTGGCAGCGGTGGGCGGCGTGCTGATCGCCATCACCATCGGCAAGCTCAACCCATTCATCGGCTTTCTTGCCGGCATCAAGGCCTTTACCGCGGCGGTGCTGGGCGGCATCGGCAGCATCCCCGGCGCCATGCTGGGCGGCGTGCTGCTCGGGCTGGCCGAGACCTTCGCGGCTGCCTACATCTCCTCACAGTACAAGGACATCGTGGCGTTCTCGCTGCTGATCCTGATCCTGCTGTTCCGTCCCACCGGGCTGTTGGGCAAACCTGAGGTGGAAAAAGTCTGATGTCGAACAACAATCTGAAAAACGCCACGATGGCGGCCGTGCTGACGGCTGTCATCGTCACCCCCGTCTTCGGCCTGCAGCTGATCCGGCAGGGCGCCCGCACCACGATGGAATCGAACTGGTCGCTGGTGGCGATTGCCGCCGCGATCGTGTTCGTGTTCCAGTTGCTGCGCCCCTGGATCGCCAAGCCGTTCCAGAAGCTGAAGACGGGCCTGCCGACCTTGCCGGCCGCGCCGGCCAAGAGCCACAAGCCGCTCGCCATTCTGCTGTTGGCCATCGCGGTCATCTGGCCGTTCTTCGCCGGGCGCAGCTCGGTGGACATCGCCACGCTGGTGCTGATCTACGTGATGCTGGGCCTGGGCCTGAACATCGTGGTGGGTTTTGCCGGCCTGCTGGACCTGGGCTTCGTGGGCTTTTACGCCGTCGGCGCCTATACCTACGCCTTGCTGTACCACTGGGGCGGCTGGAGCTTCTGGGAAGCGCTGCCGTTCTCGGGCGCCATGGCCGCGCTGTTCGGTTTCATCCTGGGCTTTCCGGTATTGCGGTTGCGCGGCGACTACCTCGCCATCGTGACGCTGGGCTTTGGTGAAATGATCCGCCTCTTGCTGATCAACCTGAACACGCTGACCGGCGGTCCGGACGGCATCTCGGGCATTCCCAAGCCGACGGTGTTCGGCCTGGAAATGACGCGTCGCGCCAGCACCGAAGGCGGCACCACTTTCCATGAATTCATGGGCTGGAATTTCCAGAACCAGGACATGGTGGTGTACCTGTACCTCATGGCGCTGCTGCTGGCGCTGGTGACGCTGTTCGTCTCCACCCGGCTGATCCGCATGCCGGTTGGACGCGCATGGGAAGCGCTGCGCGAGGACGAGATCGCCTGCCGTTCGCTGGGGCTGAATCCCACGCGGATCAAGCTGTCGGCGTTCACGCTGGGCGCCATGTTCGCCGGCTTTGGCGGCGCGTTCTTCGCGGCGCGCCAGGGCATGGTGAATCCGGAGTCCTTCACCTTCATCGAATCGGCGCTGATCCTGGCCATCGTGGTGCTGGGCGGCATGGGCTCGCAGGTGGGCGTTATCCTGGCGGCCGTGCTGCTGACGGTGCTGCCGGAAGTGGCGCGCGAATTCGCCGAATACCGGATGCTGATGTTCGGCCTGGTGATGGTATTGATGATGATGTGGCGTCCGCAGGGGTTGTTGCCCATGAAGCGTCCCCATGTGGAGTTGGCTAAATGAGCGAGGCATTGCTGAAAGTATCCGGGCTCACCATGCGGTTCGGCGGCCTGTTGGCCGTGGACAGCGTGGCGTTCGAAGTCAAATCCGACGAGGTGTTCGCCATCATCGGCCCCAACGGGGCAGGCAAGACCACGGTGTTCAACTGCGTGGGCGGTTTCTATGCGCCGACGGCGGGCGACATCACCATGGACGGCAAGGCCATCACCGGTCTGCCCAGCCACAAGGTGGCGCGCCATGGGCTGGTGCGCACGTTCCAGAACGTGCGCCTGTTCAAGCAGCTGACCGTGCTGGAGAACCTGCTGGTGGCGCAGCACACCCAGGTGGAGTCGCGGCTTTTGCCGGGCCTGCTCAAGCTCAAGTCCTATCGCCAGTCCGAGACCGACGCGCTGGCGCGCGCCGCGCAATGGCTGGATTTCATGGGCTTGCGCGAGTTCGCCAACCGCGAGGCGGGCAACCTGGCCTACGGCCACCAGCGCCGCCTGGAGATCGCGCGCTGCATGATCACCAAGCCGCGTCTGCTGATGCTGGACGAACCGGCGGCGGGCCTGAACCCTCAGGAAAAGCGCGATCTGCAGTCGCTGATCGACCAGTTGCGGCGCGAATTCGGCGTCGCGGTGCTGCTGATCGAGCACGACATGAGCCTGATCATGGGCATTTCCGACCGCATCCTGGTCATGGAGCACGGCAAGCCCATCACTACCGGCACCCCCGAGCAGGTGCGCAACGACGAGCGCGTCATCAAGGCGTACCTGGGGGAAGAGTAATGCTTAAGCTGGATAACATTCATACCTACTACGGCGCCATCCAGGCGTTGAACGGGGTGTCGGTGGAGGTCAACAAGGGCGAGATCGTCACGCTGATCGGCGCCAACGGCGCGGGCAAGACGACGCTGCTGATGACCGTCTGCGGCAACCCGCGGGCACGCGAAGGCACGATCACGTTCGAGGGCGAGGACATCACCCACAAGGACACGCACCACATCATGCGCAATGGCATCGCCATTTCGCCGGAAGGGCGGCGGGTCTTCAAGGACCTGACCGTTGCCGAGAACCTGATGATGGGCGGCTTCTTCGCCAAGCGCGATGAGATCCAGGCGGGCATCGACCACGTGTACGGGCTATTTCCGCGCTTGAAAGAACGCGCCAGCCAACGCGCGGGCCTGATGTCGGGCGGCGAGCAGCAGATGCTGGCCATCGGCCGCGCGCTGATGACGCGTCCGCGCCTGTTGCTGCTGGACGAACCGACGCTGGGCCTGGCCCCGCTGGTGATCGCCCAGATTTTCGACATCATCCGCGAGATCCGCGAACAGGGCGTGACGGTGTTCCTGGTCGAACAGAACGCCAACAAGGCGCTGGGCGTGGCCGACCGCGGCTATGTGCTGGAAAACGGACGCGTGGTGTTGCAGGACACTGGCGCCAACCTGCTGGTCAACGACCAGGTGCGCAAGGCGTATCTGGGAGGTTGATTGCTGTTCCCCGCGAAGGGAAATTGGGGCGCATTGGAAAATGCGCCTTTTTTTTTCGCCTGTTTGGCGCGGGGAAGGGGCCGCGGGCTCAGGCCGCCAGCAGCTGTTCGGCCTGGTAATGCGCGATTGCGGCTCGCGCCAGCGCGTCGATGGAGTCGGTCAGCGTCACGCCCAGGCTGGGGCGCAGCGCGTGCGGCACTGCGAGGGGCAGTTCGGTGCAGCCCAGCACCACGGCGTCCGCGCCGCGCGCCTTGAGGCGGGCGATGCATTCGGCGGCTGGCGCGTAGGCGTCTTCCAGGCGATTGGCCTTGACCGCGCGGATCGAGCCCATGCAATAGCGTTCGACTTCGTCGTCGTCGGGCACGATGCACTCATAGCCTTGCGCTTCCAGATGCTGCTGATAGAGGCCCAGCTTGAGCGTGGCGGCGGTGCCCATCAGGCCGATGCGGCCGGTGGGCAAGCCCAGACGCCGCAGGTCGTCGATGACGGCCTGGATGATGTGCAGCACGGGCAGGTCGGTGGACGCAGCGATCTGGTCGTACCAGAGGTGGGCCGTGTTGCACGGGATGGCGATGAGCTGCGCGCCGGCGTTCTGCAGAAAGCGCACGCCTTCCTGCATGTAGGGCAGAGGATTTTCGCCGCCCGCCATGTAGGCGCTGGACCGGTCGGGAATGCGGGGGTCGTTGCGCAGCAGCGTAGGGATGTGCTGCTGGTCGATCGCGGCGGGCGTCAATGCCGCCAGGCGCAGGGCAAAGGCGGCGCCCGCCATGGGGCCCATGCCGCCCAATACACCCAGGTAACAACCCTGGGAATAGCTGTTCACGTTATTTACTCCGAGCTAATGCCGTCCCGGGCGTCAAGACCTGGCCCGGGCGTTCGGCGCTGGTCCGTTCCCCGTCCCAGACCTGCCTGCCGTTGACCCAAACCGCTTGGATGCCCTGGCTTGCCTGAATGGGAGCTGAAAAAGTGGCCACATCTGTCACGGTGGCGGGATCGAACAGCACCAGATCAGCATGATACCCCTCCCGCAACAGGCCGCGCTCGGCGATGCCGTATTGGTCCGCGGCGAGGCCGGTCATTTTGTGGATGGCGGTTTCCAGCGTCAGCAGGCGCTGTTCACGCACCATGGCGCGCAGCACGTTGGTGAAGGTGCCCCATTGGCGGGGGTGCGGATGCGGATCGAAGGGCAGGCCGTCCGAGCCCACCATGGTCAGTGGATGCGAGAAGATGCGGCCGACATCGGCCGGATCCATCAGGAAATAGATGGCGCCGGCGGGCGCGAGCCGTGCGATGGCGGCTTCGTCGTCCAGGCCCAGTTCGGCCATGACTTCGCTGAAGTCGCGGCCGGTGGCTTCGGGGTAGCCCTTGGACCAGGTGATCATGGTGCGGCTGGCCAGGCGCGCGCGGTCCAGCCGCAACATGGTGGAGGTGGCGGGGTAGGGATGGCAATCCAGGCACACCGCCTGGGTGGCGGCGGCGCGGTTGATCAGGTCCAGGGTTTCGCGGCTGCGGCCGTGGTTGCGCTCGCCGGCCAGCTTGTGGTGCGAGAACACCACGCGGCAGTCGAGTTCGCGGCCGATCAGCAGCGCTTCTTCCATGGCCGCAACGATGTGGTCGGCCTCGTCGCGCAGATGCGTGGCGTAGACGCCGGGACGGCCGCGCAACGGCGCGCAGACCTCGATGATCTCGTCGGTGGGTGCCGCGCTGGCCGGCGGATAGAAGGTGCCGGTGGAAACGCCGAAGGCGCCCGCGTCCAGTGCTTCTTGCAGCAGCGCGCACATGGCGGCGCGTTCGTCCGCGTCGGCGGCGCGCGAGGTGTCGTCCATGACCGCCACGCGCAGCGTGGTGTGGCCGACCAGCGGCGCCACGTTGACGGCGGCGGGCGTGGCGCGCAGTGCGTCCATCCAGGCGCGGAAGGTGCTGAAACGGAACAGTTCGGCCGGACCCAGCAGGTCCAGCGGCTGCGGGATGGCAGTGCCATCCAACGGGGCCAGGCTGATGCCGCAATTGCCGGTGACCACGGTGGTGATGCCCTGCGAGACCTTGGGCAGCATGTCCGGGTGCGCCAGCAGGTAGCCGTCGTCGTGGGTATGGGAGTCGATGAAGCCGGGCGCCAGTGTCAGGCCGCTGGCGTCGATGACGGGCACGCCGGCCGGGCGGGCGAATTCGCCCACCGCGGCGATGCGGCCGTCATGCACGGCCAGGTCGCCCTGGCGGGCAGGGCCGCCGGTGCCGTCGACGAGCGTGGCGCCTGCCACGATGAAGTCTGCTTGCAGCATGCGCGCGCTCATCAGTCGAGTTTCTCGATGCCGGCGCCGTCGATGATCTGTTGCCATTTGGCGGTTTCGCGGTCGATCAGCTGCTTGAAGTCGGCGGGCGAGCCGCTGGCCGGTTCGGCGCCCAGCGTGGCCAGGCCGGTGCGGACTTCAGGCGCCTGCAGCGCCTTCTGGATGGCGGCGTTCAACGTGGCGACCACTTCCGGCGGGGTGCCCTTGGGCGCGACCACACCGCCCCAGGCCACGGTTTCGTAGCCCTTCAGGCCGGCTTCGTCCAGCGTGGGCACGTCGGGCATCAGCGCCAGGCGCTTCAGGCTGCTTACGCCGATGGCGCGGACCTTGCCGCTCTTGACCAGCGGGGTCGCTTCCGAGGTGTTGACGAACAGGTAGTCCAGGCGGCCGCCCAGCAGGTCCTGGATGGCGGCGGGACCGCCGTTGTAGGGGATGAACATGACGTTGATCTTGGCCATGCTCTTGAAGAGTTCTCCGCCCATGTGGCCGGTCGTGCCCACGCCCGAGGCGCCATAGGACAGGCGGCCGGGTTCCTTGCGGGCGCGGTCGATCAGGTCCTGCACGCTCTTGACGGGGGAGTCGGCCGGCACGATAAGCGCGTTGTACAGGTCGAACAGATGGGCTACGGGCGTCAGGTCCGCGTCCACGTCGTAGGGCAGGCGCTTGAACAGCGAACGGTTCACGGCCAGCGTGTTGATGTTGCCGTAGCCGACCGTGTAGCCGTCGGGCGCGGCGCGCTTGACCAGGGCGATGCCGATGTTGCCGGCGGCGCCGGGGCGGTTCTCGACCACCACCGTGGCGCCGGTGTCGCGCGCCAGCTGGGTCGTGATCAGGCGCGACAGCACGTCGGGCGAACCGCCGGCGGCCGACGGCACCACGAAGGTGATGGGCTTGTCGGGATACGCGCCGGCGGTGGCGGCGGCCGACATGGCGGCGCCGAGCGCCAACGCGGACAGGCCGCGGAAGAGTTTGCTACGCATGGTGGATTCCCCTTGGTTTTGTGGTGTTGAGGCGGGCAGGTTACACCCCGCGTCTCTGCGCGCCCTCATCGAAAAATGTCGAAAACCTATAATCGGGCGTTATCGGTTTGGCGCTGATTTGCCAGGGGAAAAAATGGATGAGCATGCCTATGCGGACGAGGTCGGACCCACTGCCGGACGGCCTTTGAACCTGCGCCAGATCGAGGTGTTCCGCGCCATCATGATGGCCGGATCGATCAGCGGCGCGGGCCGCATGCTGCACGTATCGCAACCCGCGGTCAGCCGCGTGCTGGCGCTGACCGAGAGCCGGTTGGGCTACAAGCTGTTCGAGCGCGTGAAGAGCCGGCTCTCGCCGACGGCCGAGGCGCGGCGGCTGTACGCGGAAGTGGAGCAGGTCTATGGCGGCATCCAGCGCGTGAACGACCTGGCTGCCAGCCTGGGCCAGTCGGGCGCGGGCATGCTGAAGATCGTCGCGAGCGCCAGTTTCGGGCAGCGCCTCATTCCGATGGCGCTGGATCGCTTCCGCGGCCGCAATGCGGACGCGCGCGTCGATTACCGCAGCGTGACCTTCGATGAGCTGGCTGCGTATTTTCTATCGGGCCAGGCGGACATAGGCGTTTCCATGCAGCCCCCTGATCATCCCAATTTGCGGTCCGTGCGCCTGGCGCGGGTGCCCATCGTCTGCGCGCTGCCTGCCGGGCATCCGCTGGCGGCGCGCGAGGTGATGCGGCCGGAGGATTTCTCCACGGCGGCCTGGATCGGCTATCCGCGCGATACGCCGCTGGCGCGCGCGCTCAAGCCCTTCTTCGGCGAAGGGCCCGCTTGCGCGGCGGCGGTGGAAGTGCATTCGCCCGTGACCGCCTGTTCTTTCGTGCAGCAGGGATTGGGGCCGGCGCTTGTCGATGCCTGGTGCGTGACGCCGGACCAGGCCGCGCACATGGTCTTGCGCCCGATATCGCCGGCGGCCAGCGTGGATATCTGGGCCACGCATTCGAATCTGAGCGCGCCGCCCTTGCTGGCGCGGCGCTTTCTGGCGGCGGTGAAGAAAACGCTGGAAGAGGGGGAGCCGTGCGAACTGGCGCCCGGCGCTTCCAGCTGAGGGCTTGCGCCGGAGGGGCAAGCCCGGCCGGACCTTACAGGCCTTCGGCCTTGAGCGCGGCCTGCACGCCCTTGTCGGCTTCCATGCGCTTGAAGAACGCGGCCAGATTGTCCAGGCCCGACAGGTTCACTTCCTTGGCGTGCGCCCAGCGCAGCACCACGTACAGGTAGGCGTCGGCGATGGAGGGCTTGTCGCCCGTCAGGTAGGACTTGCCGGCGAGCTGTGCGTTCAGCTGCGCGAAGAGCTTGGTCAGCAGCGCGGAAGCCGAGCCGGCCAGCTCCTTCTGTGCGCCTTCGTCGCCGACGAAACGCGACGCACCGAAGATCATCGAGAAAGTCTTGTGGATGTCCGAGTTGATGAAGCCGAGCCAGCGGCGCACTTCGGCGCGCGAGCGCGGCGAACCGTCGCCCAGCAACTGCAGTTCAGGCGCGTGTTCAGCCAGGTACTCGAGGATCGCCGCGTTCTGCGTGACGGTCCAGCCGTCGTGCGCCAGGGCGGGCACGGCGCCCAGCGGGTTGACCTTCAGGAACTCCGGGCCCTTGAGTTCGTCGCGGCTCAGCTTGTGCGTTTCGTAGGGTTTGCCGATCCATTCCAGAACGATATGGGAAGCGAGCGAGCACGCGCCGGGCATGTAGTACAGTTTCATCAGATGGGGTCTCCTGAGAGCAAGGACGGGGATCTCCGTTCCTGGCCGATATGGTACGCCACCCGTTGCCGGAGATGCCCATGCCGTCACGTCCCGCCGCGATCACGCGCGCGCTGTTCCTGTCGTTCTCTTTGTGGCTGGCGCTGCCCGCGTCCGCGCAGCCGGGGCCCGAACCCGCATCGGTCCCGACCCGCGTCACGGCCGTGGTGGGCGGACTCAATCATCCCTGGGCCATGGCCTTTCTGCCCGAGGGCGGCGTGCTCATTACCGAGCGTCCCGGCAACCTCAGGCTGCTGCGCATCCCGGGCGGCTTGTCCAAGCCGCTGGCCGGCGTGCCCAAGGTCGCGGCGCAGGGCCAGGGCGGCCTGCTGGACGTGGCGCTGTCGCCCGACTTCGCGCAGGACCGGTATGTCTATCTGTCCTATGCCGAGGCCGATGGTTCGAAGAGCGGCACCGCCGTGGGCCGCGGCAAGCTGTCCGCCGATGGTTCGGCGCTGGAGGATTTCCGCGTGCTGTTCCGGCAGCAACCGAAGCTGTCGTCGGGCCTGCACTACGGATCGCGCCTGGTGTTCGACGGCAAGGGCTATCTGTACATCTCGCTGGGCGAGAACAACCAGCGGCCCACCGCGCAGGATCTGGACAAGCTGCAGGGCAAGGTGGTGCGGCTGAAGGCCGACGGGTCGGTGCCGACCGACAATCCCTTCGTCGGCCAGGCCGGCGCGCGGCCCGAGATCTGGTCCTACGGGCATCGCAATCCCCAGGGCATGGCGCTCAACCCCTGGAGCGGCCAGCTCTGGGAAAACGAGCACGGACCGCGCGGCGGCGACGAAATCAACCTGGTCCAGCGCGGCAAGAACTACGGCTGGCCGCTGGCCACCCACGGCATCAACTACTCGGGCCAGCCC
Source organism: Achromobacter aegrifaciens (assembly GCF_902859965.1). Lineage (NCBI taxonomy): Bacteria > Pseudomonadati > Pseudomonadota > Betaproteobacteria > Burkholderiales > Alcaligenaceae > Achromobacter > Achromobacter aegrifaciens. The sequence continues at coordinate 771,163 of NZ_CADIKO010000002.1, read as the reverse complement.
ATCCCCGAAGCCAAGGGAGCGGAGCTGCCCGGCATGGAGCCGCCGCTCTACTGGTGGCCGAAGTCGCCGGCCATCAGCGGCATGGCTTTCTACAACGCGGACCGGTTCCCCGCCTGGCGCAATTCCGTGTTCATCGGCGCACTGGCGAACCAGAATCTCATCCGCCTTACCTTGGACGGCGACCGCGTGGTGGCCCAGGAGTGGCTGCTGACGGACCGCAAGCAGCGGATACGCGATGTGCGGCAAGGGCCGGACGGTTATGTGTACGTGTTGACGGACGCCTCGCCAGGCGAGTTGCTGCGCCTGGCGCCGGCCGAACAGGGAGAGTGAATGCCATGAAACCGTATGAGCTGATCGGGTCCGCCGGCTGCGGGTCCGCCATCGTCGAGATGGCGCTGGTACTGGCCAACGTGCCGCACACCTTGACGGACCTGCCGTACCTCAAGCCCGGCGCTGAGCGCGACAGGCTGCTGCAACTGAACCCGTTGGGGCAGGTGCCTACCCTGGTCCTGCCGGACGGCGAGATCATGACCGAGAGCGCGGCCATGATCCTGCATCTGAATGATGTGGCGCCCCAGGCCGGCCTGGCGCCCGCGCCCGACAAGCCTGAGCGGGCCCGGTTTCTGAATCTGCTGATCCGGCTGGTGGCGGCTATCTATCCCACGTTCACCTATGGCGACGACCCGCCGCAATGGACCACCGCAGGCCCCGCGGCCGAGCTGCTGAGGCAGCGCGTGCATACGCGGCGGACGGATATCTGGCAGGAGCTGGAACGCCAGGCTGGCGCCCCGCACATGTTGGGCCGGCGCTTTTCTGCGCTGGATCTGTACGTCACGGTGATGACGCATTGGCGTCCCGGGCCGGCGTGGTTCGCGTCCGAGTGCCCGGCGCTGACCGCTGTGGCGCGCGAGGCGGCGCAGGAGCCCAATGTGGCGCGCGTGCTGCAACGGCATTTTCCGCCGCCTACGGAGTAGCCGGGCGTCAAGCCTTGGTTGGTTTGCGGGTCCTGGACTTGGCCCGTGCTTCACGCAGGGCGATGTAGACGCCGCTGCCGGCGATGAAGAGCGCGCCCAGATAGGCATAGGCGTCCGGGGTCTCATGCCAGAAGACCCAGCCCAGGATGGTGGCCCAGATCAGCCCGGTATAGTCGAAGGGCGCAACCACCGAGGCGGGACCGATGCGGAATCCCTGGGTGATCAGCGCCAGGCCCAGGGTGCTGAACAGGGCGACGGCGCCGAAGTACGGCAGATCCTCCATCGCGGGCTGCTCCCAGACCAAGGGCAGGGCGACCGCGCTACAGACCAGCTGGCCCAGCACGATGTAGAGCGTGGTCGTCAGCATGCCTTCGTTGCGGTTGATGCCGCGCGCCGTGATCATCATCACCCCATAAAGCAAGGCGGTGACCAGCGGAAGCAGGGTGGCCGCCTGGAACGTTGCGGCCCCGGGCCGCACCACGATCAGCACGCCGGCGAACCCGGCCAGCACGGCCAGCCAGCGCTTGCCGTCCACGCGTTCTTTCAGGACCAGCACCGATAGCGCCGTCACGAACAGCGGCGCGGCGAAGGCGATGGCGGTGGCTTCGGCCAGCGGCAGCGTGCGCAGGCCCAGATAAAAGCAATAGGCCGACACGACGTTGATGGCGCCGCGCGTCAGGTGCAGGCCAGGGTGCGCGGTGCGCAATACTCGCCGTCCGCCCAGCCACAGCGCCAGCGTGGCGACGAAAGGCAGGGCGATGAGCGCCCGCAGGAACAGGATCTGCAGCGGGTTGTAGTTGGCACCAAGCCATTTGGCGTTGGCGTCGCTCAAGGTCAGGAAGAAAATGCCGCCCACCACGCAGGCGATGCCTGCTGCGGCGGATTGGGCCTGGGCGGCGGGAAGTACGGAAGAGGTGGACATCTACAGCCTGGGAGGGCGGCGGTTCGGGCCGCCCGAAAGGAAAGGAAGGGGGGAGGATTCAGCCTTGGGCGCGATAGGCCGCCAGGGCGACCATGCCCCAAGACGCCAGGAAGGCGACGCCGCCGAAGGGGGTAACGGCGCCCAGCCAATGCGTGCCCGTCAGGGACAGCACATACAGGCTGCCGCTGAACAGCACGATGCCGACGAACATCACGACGCCGGCCGCGGAAAGCAGGGACGAACCGTAGCGGGCGCCCAGCAGCGCGACGACGAACAGGCCCAGCGCGTGGATCAGGTGGTACAGCACGCCGGTCTGCCAGACGGACAGCAGTTCCGGCGTCAGCATGCGCTTGAGGCCGTGGGCGCCAAAGGCCCCCGCGCCCACCGCCACCATGAGATTCAACGCCGCAAGTATCGTCAGCTGCCGGTCCGTCATCGCCAGTCCTTATAAGTGTCTGATCAATCGTGTTACAGCCGCCTATGATATGCCCAAATCCCGCGCCTATCCGGAGGCATGGCATTGTTGGGGACGGATCTTGTGATGGTCTTTCCAAATGGGATATCATGAATTCAATTTGGAATTTCTGGTGCGTCCGCAGTCGTGGCGCCCAGACTTGCAGGAGTCAGGCCATGAGCGTAGCCGCCCTCGAAAAAAGCCCCGCCAAGCGTCCGTCCCGCCATGCGGCGGCGCGCGCCAAGCAGTTGTTCCGCAGCCTGGTCGACAGCCCCCTGGTCGACATGGCGCGCGACGTGCGCCGCGGCCTGCCTGCGCAGATGGTCGACGACGCGGCCGACTACCTGCAAGTGCCCAAGTCGGAAATCATGGCCATCACCGAGGTCAAGGCGGCCTCGCTGTCGCGCTGGAGCCGCGAAGGCCTGATGCTGCCGCTGGGCGAATCCGACCGCCTGGCCCGCGTCGCGCGGGTGGCGCGGGTGGCGCGCCAGGTTCTGGGCAGCGACGAAGAAGCCGTCGCCTGGCTGAACACGCCAGTGCCCGCCCTGGGCAACGTCAAGCCGCTGTCGCTGCTGACCTCCGACGCCAGCAGCCGCATTGTCGAGGACACGCTGGCGCGCGCCGCGGCGGGCGTCTACGCATGACGGACGACAGCGTTTCGATCTGGCGCATCGGGACTACCGCAGGCAAATACCGCGCCGACGACCTGAGCGGGGCGGGCGCCGCGGCCGTGGGCGGGCGCTACAACAGCCCGGGCACGGCGGTGGTCTATGCCTCGGCCAGCGTGGCGCTGGCGGCGCTGGAAACGGTGGTGCATTTTGCGGCCCGCGCGTCCGAACAGGCCAACCGCTATCTGATCGAACTGGCGGTGCCGCGCGCCGTACACGAAGCCCGCCAGGCGCTGAGCCTGACGCAGTTGCACGAGGACTACCCGTTCTGGGATGCCGTGCCCTTCGCGGAAGCGTCGCAGGCGGTGGGCGACAACTGGGTGCAGTCCGGCGTGTCGGCGCTGCTTGAACTGCCCAGCGCCATCGTGCCTTACCGGGGCGTGCCGGACTGCAATTTCCTGATCAATCCGGCGCACCCCGACGCCGAGCACATCGTAGTGGTGCGGCGCGAACGCTTCATCTACGATCCGCGCCTGCGCCCCGTCTAGTTCAGTCCGTCAGTACCGCGCGGCCCACGACCTTGCCGGCCCGCAGCGATGCCAGCACGCTGTCGGCCTCGGCCAACGCATGGCGGTGCACGGGCATGGGCGGCACCTTGCCGGCCCGCACCAGCTCCATCAGTTCCTGCAGTTCGGTCAGGTTGCCGACGTAGCTGCCGATGATGGACAGGGCTTTCATGGGAATCAGCGCGATGGGCCACGACGATGCGCCGCCGAACAGGCCCACGATGATCAGCTTGCCGCCCTTGGTCAGGAAGTCAAAGGCAAGCGAGGTAGTCGCGGGCGCGCCGACCAGGTCGATGGCGGCCTGCGCGGGTTTGCCGCCGGCCGCCTTGATGATCTGCTGCGCGGCGTCCGGCGCGGCGCCGTCGATGGCGGCGAGCGCGCCGGCTTCCAGCGCGGCCTGGCGCTTGGCGGGGTCGATGTCGACGACGATGGCGCCGGCGCCGCCCAGGGCCTTGATCAGCGTCAGGCTCATGAGGCCCAGGCCGCCCGCGCCGAAGATGACAACGGGGTGCGAACGGTAGATGTCCGGGCCAATTTTCTTCAGCGCGGAGTAGGTGGTGAGCCCCGAGCAGGCATAGGGCGCGATCTGCGCGGGATCGAGGTCGCCGATGTCGATCAGGTAGCGCGGGTGCGGCACCAGGATGTGGTCGGCGTAACCGCCGGCGCGGTGCACGCCCAGGCAGGCGGGCGCGGAGCAGTGGTTTTCCATGCCGGCCAGGCAAGGCGGGCAGTTGCCGCAGCCGATCCAGGGGTACACCAGGTAGTTGCGGTCGGCCGACAGTCCCTGGGCATCGGGACCGGCGGAGACGACGGCGCCCACGGTTTCATGGCCCATGGTGAGCGGTAGCGAGACGCCACGGTCCTTCAACGACAGCGTGCGGCCCTGGCCCAGGTCGTAGCCGCCTTCCCACAAGTGGATATCGCTGTGGCAAACGCCAGCCGCGCGCACCTTCAGCAGCACCTGCGACCCTTGCGGCGTGGGCGTGGGCTGGTTCATTTCCTGCAAGGGCTCGCGGAAGTTCACGACGCAATAGCACTTCATGGGATGTCTCCTCCTGGGTGGTTTTACGGCCGGCCCGCGAGGCAGGCGCGGCGTGGCAAGGCTATTTCTTCACGGTCGGGCATTCACTGTCCGCCAGGGACACGAAGACCTTTTCGCCCGGCACCGTGGACAGGATGCGGTAGAAGTCGCCGGGGTACTTGGATTCGGCGGGCTTCTTCACTTCGACCAGATACAGATCCATGATGACGCGGCCGTCTTCGGGGCGCACCCGGGCATTCTTGATCAGTTTGGTGGTGATGGGCAACTCGCGCATCTTCTGGTTGACTGTCGCGCCGTCGAAGGTGCCGGCGGCCTGGGCGGCTTGCAGGTAATGGGTGGTGGCGACGTAGCTCAGGGCCTGCACGATGGAAGGCGCGCGCGTCACGCCCATCTTTTTCTGCCAGCGCTGGGTCCAGGCCCGGGTGTCTTCGTCCGCGTCCCAATAGAAACCGGTGGGGAAGGTCAGCCCTTGGGCCACGGGCAGGCCCATCGCCTGCACGTCGTTGATGAAGGTCAGGAAGGTCAGCATGCGCTGCTTGCCCCCGGTCAACCCGAACTCCTGGGCCTGCTTGATCAGGTTGACCAGGTCGCCGCCGGCGCTGGCCAGGCCCACCACGTCGGCCTTGGACGATTGCGCCTGCACCAGGAACGAAGCGAAATCCAGCGCGCCCAGGGGATGGCGCGTGCTGCCCAGCACCTTGCCGCCGGCCTTGTCCACGAAGCGCGAGGCGTTGGCTTCCAGCGATTTGCCGAAGACATAATCGGTGGTGATGAAGTACCAGGACTTGCCGCCGCTTTCGACCACGCTCTTGACCACGGCATTGGCCAGGGCATAGGTGTCGGGCGCCCATTGCGTGCTGAGATTGCTGCACTGCTTGCCGCTGAAGTCGCCGGCGAAGCCGCCGCTGATGAGGGCGGTTCCGCCTTTTTCGCGCGCCACGCCCTGGGCGGCCAGGCCCGCGGAGCTGGCGCCGCCGTCCACCACGGCCACCAGGCCTTGCGTGTCGAACCAGCGGCGGACCAGGGCCGAGGCCACGTCCGCCTTGTTCTGGTTGTCCGCGCCTATGACTTCGACGGTCTTGCCGGCGACCTTGCCGCCGAAGTCCTCGACCGCCATGCGCACGGCCATCTCGGAGCCCAGCCCGCCCAGGTCGGAATAGATGCCGGAGCGGTCGTTGGATACGCCCAGGCGAACCACGTCGGTTTGGGCTTGGGCCGCGCAGGCGGCCAGCGAGGCGGCCAGCGCCGCCAACAGGGGTTTGATACGCATCTGCTTGCCTCCCGGCCCGATGAGGGCCGAATTATTGGTGTCTCGTTGGGATGCTGTGTATCTGCTTGCGGGGCGCCAGTTCTCCATCTGGCCGAAAATTATTTCACATTGGTGAAAGAAAATTCTTGTGCAAGAATTTAGATTCGCACATATGAAAAGTCAACATGGTGGATTTCCCAAGTCGAAGCGCGCTTGCGCCGGCTGGAGGAATGCCGCGCGAGGGGTAGACGCATGGAAGTGAAGCTCGTCGCAAGAACGCTGGAACTGATCGAACTGTTCGCCCAGGAGCGGCGGCCGATGCCGCTGACCGAACTGGCGCAAGGCCTGGGCGCGCCCATGTCCAGCTGCCTGGCGCTGGTGCGTACGCTGGTGGCGCGGGGCTATCTGTACGAGGTCCGGCGGCGCGCCGGTTACTACCCCACGCCCAAGCTGCACGCCTTGTGCGGGCTGATCCAATCGGGCGACCCCTGGATGGAACGGGTGCGTCCGCAGCTTGCCGCGCTGCGCGATGCGGCCAATGAAACGGTGATGCTGGGCAAGATCCAGGACGGCGCGGTGCTATTTCTGGACATGGCGGAATCCACGCACCCGGTGCACTACGCGACCCGACCCGGGGTGCGGCGGCCTTTGCATACCAGCGCCGTGGCCAAGGCGATTCTTGCGCGGCTGGGGTCGGCCGAGCGCGAGAGCATCCTGGAGGATGTCGGGTACGAACGCTATACGGATCGCACGCTGCTCACACGCCAGGCGCTGCTGGATGAAATCGAGCGGACGGCGGCCAGGGGCTGGGCCGAGAACGCCGGCGAAAGCGTGGCGGACCTGACCGGGCTGGCGGTGGCGCTGGATCTGGGCGGCGAATGGTACGCGCTGTGCATGGCGGGACCCACGTCGCGCGTTGCCGAGAGGCGCGCAGAGAACCTGCGCTTGTTGAGCGAGACGGCGGAAGCGATCCGTCTCGGCCGGGAAGCTTAGGGGCCGCGCAAGCGGCTCAGGAACCGCGGCGCATCAGGGTCGACTTGCCGAACAGGCTTTCAATGAGGTCCACCGCCAGTTCCGCGGTCTTGTTGCGCACATCGAAGGCCGGGTTCAGTTCCACCACGTCCAGCGAGCGCATGAGGCCGGTATCGGCGATCATTTCCATGCATAGCTGGGCCTCGCGGTAGGTGGGGCCGCCGGGGACGGTGGTGCCCACGCCGGGCGCGATCTCCGGGTCCAGGAAGTCCACGTCGAAGCTCACGTGCAGGTGCGTGTCGGCGTCCAGCCCGGCCAAGGCCGCTTCCATGGTGGCGCGCATGCCCATTTCGTCGAGGTAGCGCATGTCGAAGACTTCCAGGCCGGCCTCATGCACCAGGCGTTTTTCGCCCTGGTCCACGCTACGGATGCCGATCTGCCGTACCCAGCCCGGCTCGATGTCGGGAGTCTGGCCGGACAGGCCCGTGATCTGCGCCGGGCCGTAACCGCACAGGCAGGCCACCGGCATGCCGTGGATGTTGCCCGTGGGGGTGAGCGCGTTGGTATTGAAGTCGGCATGGGCGTCCAGCCACAGCACGCGCAGCTTCTTGCCCGCTGCGCGGCAGTGGCGCGCGACCGCGCTGATCGAGCCTATGCCCAGGCAGTGGTCGCCGCCCAGCAGGATGGGCAAGCGGCCCTGGCTCAATTCCTCGTAGACGGCATCGTGCACTGCACGGTTCCATGCCGCGACTTCGTCCAGGTGGCGGTAGCCGTCCGTAGGCGGCAGCCAGGGATTGGCGGGGCCGTAGAGGTTGCCGCGGTCGGTCACCTGGAAGCCCTGGGCCTCGATGACCGGGCCCAGGTCCGCCACGCGCAGGGCTTCTGGCCCCATGGACGCGCCGCGCGCGCCGGCGCCGATGTCGGTGGGCGCGCCGATCAGGGTGATGTGGTGGGGCAGGTTGGCGGTGTTCTGCAAGTCGCGGACTCCGGTAGGGTGCATCAAGTGGCGGATAGTACCGCGCTCAATTGATCGCAGGCCCAGTCGATCTGCTCGCGCGTCACGATCAGGGGCGGCGACAGGCGCAGCGTGTGGCCGTGCGTGTCCTTGACCAGCATCCCGCGTGCCTGCAGGCGTTCGCACCACAGGCGCGCGCCGCCGGCATCGGCCTCCAGCTCCACGGCCAGCATCAGGCCGCGACCGCGCACTTCGCGCACGGGGCCGGGCAGGGTGCGCAGGCGGTCCAGGAAGTAGGCGCCCATGGCGGCCGCGTTTTCGATCATGCCTTCCTCGGTCAGCACGCGCAGCGCGGCGCGCGCGATGGCGCAGGCCAACGGGTTGCCGCCGAAGGTGCTGCCGTGCTGGCCGGGCTGGAACACGCCCAGCACGTCGGCGTTGGACAGCACCGCCGACACGGGGTAGAAGCCGCCCGACAGCGCCTTGCCGATCAGGGTGACGTCGGCTTCGATGCCTTCGTGTTCTTCGGCCAGCAGCTTGCCGGTGCGGCCCAGGCCGGTCTGGATCTCGTCCAGGATCAGCGTGATGCCGCGTTCGGTGCAGCGCTGGCGGACCCGAGCGAAATAGCCCGCGGGCGGCAGGACCACGCCGGCTTCGCCCTGTATCGGTTCCACCAGGAATGCCACGGTGTTGGGCGTGATGGCGGCGTCGAAGGCGTCGTAATCGCCGAAGGGAACGATCTTGAACCCCGGCGCGAACGGCCCATAGTGGCCGTAGGCGTCGGGATCGGTAGAGAAGCCCACGATGCCCAGCGTGCGGCCATGGAAGTTGTTGGCGCAGACGATGATCTCGGCCTGGTTTTCCGGCACGCCGCGCACTTCGTAGCCCCATTTGCGCACGGCCTTGATGGCGGTTTCCACGGCTTCCGCGCCGCTGTTCATGGGCAGGATCTTGTGCGCTCCGGTCAGGCGCGCCAGGTCTTCATAGAACGGCGCCATCTGGTCGTGGCGGAAGGCGCGCGAGGTCAGCGTGAGCTTCTGCGCCTGCTCGGCCATCGCGGCCAGGATGGCGGGATGGCAGTGCCCCTGGTTGACGGCGGAATAGGCCGACAGGCAATCCAGGTACTTGCGGCCGTCCACGTCGTAAAGCCAGACGCCGCTGCCGCGCGCGATGACCACATCCAGTGGGTGGTAGTTGTGCGCGCCGAGCTGGTCTTCGACGCGGTCGCGGTGGCTGGCGGCGGACGGTGCGCCGGGCTGATTGTTCAATACCGCGCTCATGAGCGTCTCCCGAGGAGGTATTGCAGCCATCTTAGCGCCGCAATCCGGTCCGCGGCATTGCCATTGCGTGACAAAGGCCATTGCCGGGCGACGCCGCGGGCTGCTGCACAATAGCGGCTGCGCAGGGCGATGCCCTGTTTTCCTACCTGGATGGTTCTCATGTTGTTGCACAAACTGCTACTGAAATTCACCCGCTGCGCGGCCGCGGCCGGGTTGGCGCTGGCCTGCGCCTCCGCCGCCATGGCGCAGGACAAGCCGCTGCGCATCGGCGTGATCCCCAGCGTGGCCAATGCCGCCACCGAGATCGCCATCGCCCAGGCCAGGAAAGAGGGCCTGGAGGTCAAGCTGGTGGAGTTCAACGATTGGGTGCTGCCCAACATCGCGGTCGCCGATGGCTCGGTGGACGCGAACTTCTTCCAGCATGAACCCTTCCTGGAACTCTTCAACCAGCGCCGCGGCGCGGACTTGAAGCCCATCGCCTACGGCTATTCCACCACCATCGGCCTGTTTTCCAAAAAGCTGAAGAAGGGCGACGCCGTGCCTGACGGCGCGACCATCGCGGTGCCGAACGACCCGGTCAACACGGGCCGGGCGCTGTTGCTGCTGGAATCCATCGGCCTGATCAAACTCAAGCCCGGCGTGGCGCACCAGGCCGCGCTGGAAGACGTGGTGTCCAATCCCAGGAAACTGAAGTTCGTGCAGATCGAAGGCTCGCAGTCGGCGCGCACGTTCGACGACGTGACCGCGTCCGTCACGTACACCACCTTCGCCAAGCAGGCCGGCTTGAACGAGAAGGACGGCCTGGCCTTTGACAACACCGATCCGGCCAATGTGCGGCGCTATGCCATCCGCTGGGTGGCCACGCCGGCCGGCGCGCAGGACCCGCGCCTGTTGAAGTTCATCTCGATCTACCAGAACTCGGCCGAAGTGAAGGCCAAGCTGCGCAGCCTTTATGGCGATCTGATCGACTTTCCCTGGTAACGGGGCGCGGGGGCGTGGGCATTGACGATTCTTGGCAGTTCGGCTCAGGGATAGCTCGTATACTGGCCCCAATTTTCCTCCCGCCCGGAGATGAGGCGCCGTCTTGGCTGCGCCGCAGGGCGCGCCCTCTACTCTCGAGCCCCACGCCATGCGTATTCCATCGTCCGACGATGCCGCCCATGCCCAGGTCCTGCCCGTCGATGACGGCCGCATCCTGGCCGCGGCGAGCGCGATTCTGGCGGCGGGGCCGCAGGCCGGCTTTTTCGAAACGCTGGTCAGCCGCGCGGCCGCGGACATGGGCGTGGACTACGCCTGGGTGCGGCTGCAGGACGCCAGCGGCGGGACGGAACTGATCGCCAGCGCCAGTTGCGGCGCTGGCCTGGCGGCTGGTCCCGCGGGCGCGGGTGACGCCTTGCACGCACGGCTGGCGGATCAGACCTCGCATGTCTGCCTGCATCACACGCCGCAAGACAATCCCTGGCTGGCCGAAGCCCGCGTGCGGGCCTGGGTGGCGCGTACGCTTTTCGACGCGAACGGGGTCGCCTGTGGTCACATCGCTTTCCTCTTCAGGCGCGAACTGGCCGATGCGTCAGCCTACGTCAGCGCGCAAGCCATACTCGCCAGTTTCGCGCAGCACGCTGTGCTGGACGCCGCCGCCCGCGAGCGCGAGCTGGCGCGGCTGAACGAAGTCATCGCGCAGTTCGGGGCGCTGTTCCGGTCGGCGCCGGTGCTGATCAACGCCTTCGACCAGGACGGCCGCTGCACCTTGTGGAACGACGCCTGTGTGCGGCGCTTCGGCTGGTCCGAAGCCGAGATCAAGCTGAGCCTGAACCCTTTTGCGCTGTTCTACCCCGATCCGGCCGTGCGGGATCGTGCGATGGACAGCGTCGTCGCGCGGCCCGACCGCTCGTTCCGCGAATGGCAGCCGCGCACGCGCGACGGCGAGCAATTGTCGGTGCTTTGGTCCAACGTCAAGCTGCCCGACGGCAAGGTTGTGAACCTGGGCATGGACGTCACCGAAAGCCGGCGTGCGGAAGCCGCCCTGGAGCGCATGGCCCGGGTGGATAGCCTGACCGACTGCTGGAATCGCGCCGAAATCCTCAAGCGGATGGAAGAGCGCCTGGCCGACGTCCGCCGTGGCGCGGGCGGTCCGACCACCGCGCTGATGCTGGACCTGGACTACTTCAAGCAGGTCAACGACCGCTATGGACATCTGGGGGGCGACATCGCCTTGCGGCATTTCTGCGATCAACTGCGCGCCTGTCTGCGCGAGGGCGATTCCGTGGGTCGGCTGGGCGGCGAGGAGTTCCTGGTGCTGCTGGCGGACGCCGATGCGGCGGTGGCGCGCGCGATCTGCGAGCGCCTGCGCACCAGCCTGCGGCAGCATCCGGCGGATATCGATGGGGCGGTGGTGACGCTGTCGGTGAGCGGCGGCATTGCGGGCTTTCTGCCCGGCGATGCCACCGCCTCGGACGTGCTGCGCCGTGCGGATTTCGCGCTTTATCAAGCCAAGCGGTCGGGCAGGGATTGCGCGGTGGAGTATCGCAACTGATCGATGTTGCTGCCGCCAGCCTATGGCATTCAGGCAGCCGCCTGGCCGCGCGCCGAGCGCCGGCCATTGAGCCGCCAATGCAGGCCCACCGCCGCGGCAGCCAGGGCGCAGGCCGCGGCCAGGCCCAGCGCTTCGAATCCCGCGTGGGTGTAGATGGTGCCGGCGATCGCGGTACCGACGCTTGCGCCCAGGTAGGTGGTGCAGGTGTTCAGCCCCAGCACCGCGCCGCGCTCTTCGGGCCGGGCGCGCGACAGCAGCAGCACCAGCAGGTTCAGGCTCAGCTGCGAGGCCGCGCCCCATAGCGTGGCGATGGCCAGCACCGCGCTCAACGCATGCGCGGCCGGCAGCAGCCCCAGATACACCAGCGCGATCACGCCCAGCGCCAACGGCAAGGCGCGGCGCGGCCCCAGCCGCTCGATCAGCGGCGCGCCAGCCACCCCCGCCAGCAGGAACCCCGCTCCGTAGGCGAAAGCGATGAAGCCCACCTGTCCCGCAGACAGCGCGAGCAGGCCGCGCACGTGGTCCGCCAGGAAGGCGTAGACGCCATAGAAGGCCGACGAGAACGCCAGGCAGCCCAACAGCAGGGCGGGCACGTCGCGGTAGGACAGCGGCGCCAGCAGGCGCGACAGGCGCAGCGGCGCGGGATTCCCGGCGCGGCGTTCCGGCAGCTTGCGTAGCCCAAGCACGGCTATGGCGGCGCAGAGCGCCAGCGTGGCGTAGGTGGCGCGCCAGCCCACCGCGTCGGAGATGAGCGCGGACAGCGGTACGCCCGCCACCAGCGACACCGACCAGCCCGCGATGACGCGTCCCAGGGTGCGCGCCTCCTGGCCAGGCGGCGCGATCAGCGCGGCAGATCCATAGGCGGCGGGCAGGATGACCCCCGCAGCGGCGCCCGCCAAGGCTTGCGCCAGCGTCAGCACAACCCAGTGCGGCGCGCAGGCGGACAGGATCAACGCGGCGATCAGGACCGCCATCGCGCCCAGCAGCGAGCGGCGTACGCCGATGCGGTCGATGCGTGCGGCCAGGAAGAAAGCGCTGGCGGCCGTGGCCGCGCCATAGGCGGAAATGGCGGTGCTGATGGTCAGCGGCGAGGTGGAAAAGGAGCGCGCCACGTCGCTCAGGATGGGACTGAGCGCCAGGCCGTTGGAGCCTACGACGCTGACGGCGAACATCAGGGCGGGGACGGAAGAGGCGGGGCGGGCGCTGCGGGTGCTACGGTTCTGCATCGCGAAATTTTATTGGAATAAAATAAGGGTTAACGCTTATATTTCCTTATTCCGTAAAAGTTCGAATGCCGTTCGGCAGAACCTGATTCCAATGCCTGATCTTGATGACCGCGACCGAAAGCTGTTAACGCTGCTGGCCGACGATGCCTCCCCCAGCTACGCCGAATTGGGCAAAATGCTGAACCTCTCCGCCCCGGCCGTGCATGAACGGGTCAAGCGCCTCAAGCGCGATGGTCTGATCAAGGGCATTGCCGCCAAGCTGGACGGCGCGCGCATCGGCCGGCCGCTGCTGGCCTTCGTGCACGTGGACACCAACAACTGGACCATTACGCAGCAGGTGCTGGGGCTGGCCGAGCTGACCGAGGTGGAAGAGATCCACACCATCACCGGCAAGAGCGCCATGCTGCTGAAAGTGCGCGTGCGTGATACGCAGGCGCTGGAGGCGCTGCTGGCCCGCATCCATCAGATCGACGGCATCACCAACACCACCAGCGACATCGCCCTGACCAGCTATCTGGAACGCGGGCCCTTGCCGGACAACGGCTGAGCCGCGCCGTTCAGGCCGCGCGCAGCCGCAGCCGCGTGATCTCGGAGGGCGCGCCCAGGCGCTTGGGCGGTCCCCAGTAGCCCGTGCCGCGGCTGATGTAGATCCACATCTTGCCCAGGCGATGCAGGCCGGCCGTATAGGGCTGCTGGAAGCGCACGAAGAAACCCCATGGGAAGAACTGTCCGCCATGCGTATGGCCGGACAGTTGCAGGGTATAGCCGAGTGGCTCGGCCGCCGCCGCGCTGCGCGGTTGGTGCGCCAGCAGTATCCGGGGCATGGCGTCGGCAGGCGCGCCCGCCAGCGCCGCCTTGGGATTGCTGCGATGCTGCGGATCGAACGAGCCGGCGCTGTAGTCGGTGATGCCCGCCACCACCACGGGCAGGGCGGCGGGGTGGATGACCACGTGCTCGTTCATCAGCACGCGCAGCCCCATGCGGCGGAACTCGGCGATCCAGGGCGTGGCGCCCGAATAGTATTCATGGTTGCCGGTCACCAGATAGACCCCATGGGGCGCGCGCAGCTGGCCCAGCGGGCTGGCCTGTACGGAAAGCTGCTCGACGCTGCCGTCGACCACGTCGCCGGTGATCGCAATCATGTCCGGCAGCTGCTCATTGACGGCGTCGACGATGGCCTGCACGTAGCGTTTCTTGATGGTCGGGCCGACGTGGATGTCGCTGATCTGCACGATGGTGAAGCCGTCCAGGTCGGGCGCGAGGCCGGCGATGGGCACGTCCACATCGACCACGCGCGCCCGCTTGCGGGCGTTGTACAGGCCGACCAATGTTCCGGCGAGGGCCAATATGGGCACGGCCCAGGCGCTGACCCGGCGCAGCGTGGTCCAAGGCAGATCGGCGCCGATCAGTAGATTCGCCAGCCACGTCACCAGCAGCAAAGCGTCGCGCAGCACCGTCAGCACGAACAGCGACGAGAACAGGCCCATCGCGAACAGCCCGACCCAGGCAATGCGGTCGCCCCAGGGCGGGTGCACGGACGAACGCCCCAGCATCCCCAGCGGGATCAGGATGCAGGACAGCAGCAAGGCAAGAATGGCGGCGGCGGAACCCGCTCCGCCCAATTGGGCGTCGGGGATCAGGCGGGCGCCCACGTAGACGTGAGCCAGGGCGCCCAGGGTCAGGAAGCGCAGGAAGAATGAGGATTGGCGTAGGGACACGGCGGCTCTGGGGCGCGCCAGGCCGGGAGCAGCCGCGCGCGGGGCAAGGGAACCGCCATTCTATGCCGGGTGCGGATACTCCCGCACGAGCAAATCCGGTCCCATCTCCCGTACATGGTTGATGCCCAGCATCGCCATGTTGCGGTCGACCTCGGCGCGCAGCAGGCCGATGGCGTGCGATACGCCGGCCTCGCCGCCGACTGCGGCCGCATAGTTGAAGGGCCGGCCGACGAAGACGAAGCTCGCGCCCAGCGCCAGGGCTTTGAGCACGTCGCTGCCGCGGCGCACGCCGCTGTCCATCATCACGGTCATGTTGCCGGCGGCCTCGGCGACGGCGGGCAGGGCGCGCAGCGGCGAGACCGCGCCGTCCAATTGCCGGCCCCCATGGTTGGACACGATGATGCCGTCTGCGCCGTGCTGGCGCGCCAGCGCCGCGTCCTGCGGATGCAGGATGCCCTTGATGATCAGCGTGCCTGGCCATTGGCGGCGGATGCGCGCCACATGTTCCCAGCTGAGGTGATCGCGCGCGCTGAAGTCGCGCAGCACCGACGACGACACGATCGGCGCGCCGCGCGTGGCAAAGGAGTTCTCGAAATGCGGCATGCCATGGGCCAACAGCGTGCGCATGAACGTGCCGGCCAGCCAGCGCGGCCGCGTCAAGCCATCCCAGGCCAGGCGCAGGCTGGGCTTGAGCGGGGTGGAGAAGCCGGTGCGCACGTTGTTCTCGCGGTTGGCCGACACGGGAATGTCCACCGTCAGCACCAGGGTTTCGTAGCCGGCGCGGCGGGCGCGTTCGACCAGCGCGTCGATGCGCTGCGGATCGCCAGGCAGATAGGCCTGGAACCAGGTGCCGGGCGCCGCGCGGATGACGTCTTCCAGCGGGATCAGCGACGTACCGCTTAGGATGGCGGGTA
Organism: Achromobacter aegrifaciens; assembly: GCF_902859965.1. Classification (NCBI taxonomy): domain Bacteria; kingdom Pseudomonadati; phylum Pseudomonadota; class Betaproteobacteria; order Burkholderiales; family Alcaligenaceae; genus Achromobacter; species Achromobacter aegrifaciens. The sequence goes on along the minus strand of NZ_CADIKO010000002.1, from coordinate 755,750 downwards.
TGCCTTGCTCACGCGCGGCGTGGGCTAGCACGATGTCGCCGCGGTAGGCCGACAGCGCGCTGATGCCCATCGGAGCAATGCCGAAGGGCGAGGCATAGCGGCGGCCGAAGAGTTCGGTTTGCTGCGTGCGGCGCGACACGTCCACCAGCACGCGCGGCGAAAATGCGTACTGCGTAAAGGCGTTGCGGTTGCCGCGCAGGGACTGGTTGTCTTCGGCCGCGCCCGCGACATAGCCGAAGATCGGGCGCGGCAGGCGGCGTTTCGCCGCCGCCTCGAAGTCGTCCAGCGATAGCATGCGCGCCAGCGCGCGCGGCAAGGGGCGGTCGGCCGAGGCGGCGCGGGGACTGGCGGCGGACGAGAGCAGGGATGTCATGGCGGGCCGGTAAAAGCCCGTAATCTAGCAACGCCGATTCATCGCATAAAGCGAATAAAACTAGACATCCAATTTCGAATAAATCGAATATTTGCGGAGAAATCTACGCAGGCAGCGCCATCAGTTCGCCCATGCGCACCGGACCCAGCACGGAAGGCGTGTCGGCCCAGCGGATCTGGTTGGGACCGAACAGCACGATGGCGGTGGAGCCCAGCTTGAAGCGGCCCATTTCCGCGCCCTTGGCCAGATGGATCGGGGCGCGCGCCGCGTCGTCGTAGCGGGTGGCTTTCACGCGGCGCTTGTGCGGCGTGACCAGGCCGGCCCACACCGTCTCGATGGACGCGACGATCATGGCGCCCACCAGCACCAGGGCCATCGGTCCGTGCTCGGTGTCGAAGATGCAGACCACGCGTTCGTTCCGCGCGAACAGGCGCGGCACGTTGCGGGCGGTCAGCGGGTTGACCGAGAACAGGCGGCCGGGTACGTGGATCATTTCGCGCAGGGTGCCGGCGACCGGCATGTGCACGCGGTGGTAATCCTTGGGCGACAGATAGACGGTGGCGAATTCGCCGCCCTGGAACGGGGCCGCGCGTTCGGCGTCGCCGCCCAGCAGGTCGGCCAGGCCGTAGCTATGGCCCTTGGCCTGGAAGATGCGGCCATGTTCGATAGCGCCCATCTGGCTGATGGCGCCGTCGGCCGGACACACCACCGAGCCCGGCTCGTCGTCCAGGGGCCGCGCGTCTTCTTTCAATGCCCGCGTGAAGAAGTCGTTGAAGCAGTCATAGGCCAGCGGGTCTTCCTGCAGCGCCTCGCGCATGTCCACGCCATAGCGGCGGACGAAGCGCGAAATCATCCAGTTCTTGACCGCGGGTTCCCGGCAGTCGGATGCGTACCCGAAGAGCCGCGACACCAGGTGGTGAGGGGCAAGATACTGGCTGGCGAGGAATAGTTGGTCTTTGATCGGCATCTAGGAGCGCTGAGAAATTACCCCGCGGCCGGCCGCGGCACGGGCCGGCCCGCAAGGGGCCCGCCTTCAGGCCCGGGACTGGCCGCGTCAAAAAACGTCGTCCCGCGTTGCAGCGGGACGATGTGGTGATGAGCAGAGGGGTGAATTCTACCGCTTTCAGGCGCACTTCAGGCATATGAATGCGCGCATGCGCCGCCGGGCGCAAGGGCGCGACATTGCAGGCACGCCAGCCGCTACAGCTCCAGCACGATGCGCTTGCCCTGGGCGCGGGAGCAGCAAGCCATCATGCGGGTGCCGGCCTCGCGTTCGGCGCGGGTCAGCACCACGTCGCGGTGATCGACCGCGCCGCCCAGCACGCGCACCTCGCAGGAGCCGCAGAGACCTTCCTCGCAATCGCTCTGCACGTCGATGTTGGCGCTGCGCAGCGCGCTCAGCAGCGTCTGGTCGGCAGGCACTTGCACGACGATGCCGGAGTCCTTCAGCTCGGCCTCGAAGGCGTGTTCCTTGGACGGGTCCAGGGTGGCGAGCGTGGAATGGAAGTGCTCCACGCGCAGGCTGTCCTCGGGCCAGGCGGCGCAGGCGGCTTGCAGGGCATCCAGCATGCGCTCGGGGCCGCAGGCGTAGATCTGGACGCCGGCCTCGGGACGGGACAGCAGGGCGGCGAAGTCGTTGCGGCTGCCTTCCTCGCTGATATGCAGATGCAGGCGCGCGCCATGCAGCTGCAGCAGTTCGTCCAGCATGGCCATGCAGGCGCGCGAGCGTCCGCTGTAGTGCAGTTCGTAATCCAGGCCCAGCTCGCGCGCGCGGCGCGCCATGGCGCTGATGGGCGTGATGCCGATGCCGCCGGCGATGAGGATCAGACGTTTGGCGCTTTCGTCCATGCGGAAATGGTTGCGCGGGCCGCGTGCGCGCACGATGCTGCCCGCGCGCAGGTGCTGGTGGATCCAGGCGGAACCGCCGCGCCCTGCCGCTTCCTTGAGCACGGCGATCTCCAATGCATTCGCGGCGGCCGGATCGCCGCAGAGCGAGTACTGGCGCGAAAGGCCCGTGTCGCCGCATTCGACGTCGATGTGCGACCCGGGCGTCCAGCGCGGCAGCGGCTTGCCGTCAGGCGATTCGAGCCGGATGCGCGCAATGCCGTCGGCCGCGGCCGTGACCTGCGTCACCACCAGCTTGCGGCTGATCGCGTGGGTCGAGGGTTCGCCGATGCGCACCGGCTGCACCTGATCCAGCAGGGCGGCGTCGCGGCGCTCGGGGTTGTCGGCCGGGTTCCATTCCACCCACAGATGCTCGGGGCCGCGGAACGAGGTGTTCGGCACGTAGGTGAACTGCTGTTCGGCCAGGCGCATATGCGGCAGGCGGCGGGTCAGCTCTTCCAGGAAGATCTGCATCTCCATGCGCGCCAGGTTCTTGCCCATGCACTGGTGCGCGCCATAGCCGAAGGTCAGCTGGTCGCTGGCGTTGTCGCGGCGGATGTCGAAGAAGTCGGCGTCGGCGAAATGGCGTTCGTCGTGGTTGGCCGACGAGGACACGATCAGCAGCTTGGCGCCCGCGGGAATCGCCACGCCGGCGATCTCGGTGTCGCGCGTGGCCAGGCGGCGCCAGGCCGCGACCGAGCCGTTGTGGCGCAGGCATTCCTCGACCGCGTTGGGCAGCAGGCCGGGGTCCTCGCACAGTTCGCGCCAGGCGTCGGGATGCTGCAGCAGCAGCTTGATGGCGTTGGCCGAGGCGTTGGCGGTGGTCTCATGCGCCGCGACGATGCCGGCCATCATCATCGAATGCAGGTACGAGTCGGTGACGACCTCGGGATGGTCCTTCTGCTTGCGGATGCCGTACTGCATCCAGCCCGGGGCATCGGGATCCTGGCGCATCTTGTCCAGGATCTTGCCCGCCAGTTGCCAGAAATTACCTACCGCATGCGCCACCGCCACCTGTTCTTCCGGCTTGGGCCGGCCCCAGGTATTGACGGTGTGGGCGATGGAGTACTGGCGCAGCAGATCCATGTCCTCCTCGGGCACGCCCAGAAAGTGCAGGGCGACTGTCAAGGGCACTTCCCACAGCATCTGGTCGACCAGGTCGGCGCGGCCGTCGTTGATGAAACGGTCCACGTATTCGCGCGTCAGGCGCCGCACCATGGGTTCGTGGTGCTTGAGTTCGTCCGGCGTGAACGGATCCATCAGCACGCGGCGGCGCGGCATGTGGGCCGGTTCGTCCTCGTTGACCAGGGTGCGGTTCATCGCGTAGCCGTAGCTGGCCAGCACTGCGTTGGCCTCGGGGCCGGTCGGCGTGATCTTTTCCAGCGCGATGGAGGGGCTGTAGGTGTGGTTGTCGCGGAACACGGCCTTGATGTCGTCATAGCGCGTGACCACCCAATAGCCCAGCTTGGGGCTGTAGAACACGGGTTCCTGTTCGCGCGCCCAGCGCACGTACTCGGGCGGGTCCTGCTGGTAGCCGTCGCCGAACGGATCGAATTCCGCGGCGCGTGGGCTGACCGGACAGCCTTGGGCACGCGCCAGCGCGGCATGGTCGATGGGACAGCCGCCGGTACTGGCGGGCGCGGGGGTTGCAGGGGTGGTTGGGTGGCCCATGTCGTCGCTCCGGATTACAATTGCGTAAATCATATACGCATTGCGTAATTATTCAATTGGGGTAATCTCCGGGCTGCATCCGCAGCCGCCTGGCAGCTCCCAACCCGCGTCCATGACCCAGACTCCCGCACCTTCGTCCGTCCCCGCCCAGACTACCGACGCGCCCCGGCCGCGCGAACGGCGCCAGCGCGTGCAGGCCGCTGAAACCGGCATGGCGGTGCTGAAGGGGTTGGGCCGGCTGGGCGGCCGTGCCAGCCTCACGCTGCTGGCCGCGCAGGTGGACGAAAGCCCCGCCAAAGTGCACCGCTACCTGGTCAGCCTGATGGAAGAGGGCCTGGTGGCGCAGGATGCCGCCACTCAACAGTACTACCTGGGACTGGAAGCGATGCTGCTGGGCCTGGCCGCGCTGCGCCAGGCCGATCCCATCCGCCTGGCCGAGCCCAGCCTGGTGCGCCTGCGCGAAGGCCTGGAAGTGACCTGCTTCATCGCGGTCATGGGCAACAAGGGGCCGACCATCGTGCGCTTTGAAGAACCGGGCCTGCCGGTGACGGTCAACGTGCGCATGGGCTCGGTGCTGTCCATGCTGTGGTCCGCCACCGGGCGGGTGTTCCTGGCCTTGCAGGACGATGCGCGGGTGCGGGCACTGGCCGAGGCCGAACTGGCTCGTGCGCCCGCCGACATGCGGGCGTTGCTGGACGCCTCCGACCCCATCGGCCGCCTGCGCCGCCAGGTGCTGGCCGACGGCTGCGCCACGGTGCGCGACACCAATCTGAAGGGCATCAGCGCGGTGTCGGCGCCGCTCCTGGACCACAACGGCCGCCCCTGCGCCGCGCTGACTGCGCTGGGCGCGACGGGCGGATTCGACGCCTCGGCGGACGGCCCGATCGCGCAGGCGGTACGGCGCGAGGCCGAAGCCGCCAGCGTGCTGCTGGGATATCAGGCGCCTGGGTCCGGCGCGGTCTGATTCGCGCCTGCCGACAAGCCGCGCAGCCACGCCATCGCCGCCTGCACCACCGGCATGCCGGCCGTGTTGCGGTTGACCACGGCGCCGATGGCGCCGAAGTTGGCGTCCAGCCGTAGCGGCAGCACGGTCACGCTGCCTTGGCGCTCGCAGTAGCGCGCAATCGCCTGGGGCAAGGCAGCCAGGCGATCGTCCTGGGCTAGCAGGGCCAGGGTGGCCAGCAGCGAATTGGACTGGATACTCGAAACCGGTGCGTGCGCGCCGGCATGCACGAAAGCCTCGTCCAGACGCTCGCGCATCATGGTGGCTTCCAGCGGCAGCACCCAGGGCCAGCGCGCCAGTTCGGCGGCCGCGAGCGCCTCGCTTGCCGCCAGCGGATGGCCGGGGCGCGCCACCACCAGGATAGGTTCTTCGTGCAGACGGATCACCTCGCAGTCCGCGGGCAGCAGGCGGCTGCCCAGGCGGCCCAGCACGATGTCCAGCTCGTCGCGCGCCAGCTTGTCCATGAGTTCGCCGAGCGCGCCTTCCACCAGTTTCACTTCCAGCCGCGGCGCCAGGCCCAGCAGATGGGCGATCAGTTGCGGCGCCAGATGGGGCGCGGCCGAGGGCAGGGTGCCCAGGCGCAGCAGGCTGGCGCCGCGTTCTTCGGCGGCCCGCAGTTCGGCCGCCACGCGCTGGGCTGCGCCCAGGCTGTGCCGGGCGTGGCGGATCATAACCATTCCGGCATTTGTCGGCAGGGTGCCCCGGGTCCCGCGCTCGAATAGCGCGTAGCCCACCTGTTCCTCCAGCTGCGCCAGCGCCTTGGAGGCGGCGGGCTGGGACATATGCAGGCCTTCGGCCGCGCGCCCCAGGTGGCGTTCGTCGTCCAGTGCGACCAGCAGTTCGGCATGACGTCGCTTGAGGTGGGTGCCGGCGCGGTCAGGCATGGGCGATACATATTCAAATGGTTATGAATCGTTCAGTTTATTTCATTTCACGCCGACACCGGGCGCTAGGCATACTTGCCGCTCTACGAAAGACAGGCGTTGCCCAGGCTGGGCCGGGAAGGACGCCGGGATGGAGACGATTCATGAAGAAGTTCTGGATGGCCCTGGCCGCGAGCTGGGCCTGTGGCATTGCGAGTGCGGCGGCGGCTGCGGATACCTACCCGGCGCGGCCGGTGCAGATCGTGGCGCCGTTCTCGCCCGGCGGTGCGGTGGACGTGCTGGCGCGCCAACTGGCGCAGCGCCTGGAGCCGCGCGGCTACACGCTGGTAGTGGAGAACAAGCCGGGCGCGGGCGGCAACATCGCCGCGGCCATGGTGGCGCGCGCCGCGCCCGACGGCTATACGCTGCTGATGGGCACCACCAACACGCACGGCATTAACAGCGCGCTGTATTCCAGCCTGCCGTACGACCCGGTGCGCGATTTCGCGCCGGTCGGCCTGGTGGCGGACAACGTGGTGGTGCTGCTGGCCAATGCCGAGTTTCCAGCGTCGACGCTGGCGGATGCCGTCAAACTGATCAAGGCCAATCCCGGCAAGTACACCTATGGCTCGCCCGGCCTGGGCACGGTGCACCAGCTGGCAATGGAGCAGTTGAAGCACGCCGCCGGCCTGGACGTGGTGCACGCGCCTTATAAGGGCGCCGCGCCAGCGATGGCCGATCTGGTCGCGGGCCACGTGCCGCTGATGATAGGCGGCATCGCGCCGGCCATTCCGTTCCTCGCATCCGGCAAGGTCAAGGTGCTGGGCGTGGCCAATACTGAAAAGTATGCAGCGCTGCCCGATGTGCCGCTGTTCTCGGACGTGGCCGCCGGAGTCGCCGTGCGGTCGTGGATCGGCCTGTTCGCTCCCGCCGGCACGCCGCCCGCAGTGGTGAAGAAACTGAACGCGGACCTGGAGGCGGTACTGACCGACAGCGCATTCGCGCAGGCCTTGCAGCCGCTGGGCATGGTGCCGATCTACATGACGCCCGATGCCTTCGGCGACATGGTCAAGCGCGACATGCCGGCCTGGCGTTCCGCCGTGGAGATGTCGGGAGCGAAGCAATGACGTCCGCTGCGAAGCCCGTCAACTTCCTGCTGTTCATTACCGACCAGCACCGCGCCGACCATTTGGGGTCCTATGGCAACCGCGTGGTTCACACGCCCAACCTGGACCGTCTGGCCGAGTCGGGTTGGCGCGCCGACAACATGCACGTGGCCACGCCCATTTGCATGCCGAACCGCGCCAGTTTGATGACCGGCCGCTATCCGTCCGCGCATGGCGCGCGCCACAACGGCATCGCGCTGTCGCTGCGCAGCCGCACCTTCGTCGAGGCCATGCGCGAAGCCGGCTACGGCACGTCGCTGGTCGGCAAGGTGCACCTGCAGAACATGACGGACATACCTCCATCGTGGCCGGTGCGCGCCGAAGACAGATTGCCGCGCGAGGCGGTCGAGCCCGACCCCGGCCGCTACGACCAGGAGCAGCGCAAGCTGTGGCTCGAACGCCCCGACCACGATCTGAGCTATCCGTACTACGGCTTCGAGCAGGTGGACCTGGTCGACGATCATAGCGACGACGTGCACGGTCACTACCGACATTGGCTGCGGCGCGAGCATCCCGAGGTCGAGGCGCTGATCGGCCCGGCTCATGCCATCCCCGCGCCGGAATACGAGCTGACGCGCATCCGCCAGGCCTGGCGCACGCGCGTGCCAGAAGAACTCTATCCCACTGCCTACATCGCCGACCGCGGCATCGAGGCGTTGCGCGGCTATGCGGCTTCCGGGCAGCCATTCTTCCTGCAATGCTCGTTTCCGGATCCGCACCATCCTTTCACGCCGCCGGGGCGGTTCTGGGACCTGCACAAGCCAGAGGACATGGAGCTGCCCGCGTCGTTCCACGGCCAGGGTACGCCGCCGCCGCACGTGGCCTGGCTGCGCGCGCAGCGCGACGCGGGCACGGCCGTCAAGCACACGCCCGCGATCTTTTCCTGCAACGAGCGCGAGGCTCGCGAAGCGCTGGCGCTGAACTATGGGTCGATCGCCAACATCGACAACCAGATCGGCCGCGTGCTGGCCGAACTCGACGCGCTGGGGCTGGCCGACAATACGGTGGTGATCTTCACCAGCGACCATGGGGATTACCTGGGCGACCATCAGTTGATGCTGAAGGGGCCCATCCATTACCGCGGCCTGACCCGCGTGCCGTTCATCTGGCGCGACCCCGCCGCGGCGCGAACGGCGGGCGCGGCCAGCGACGCCTTGCTCAGCACCATCGACGTCGCGCCCACGGTGCTGGCGCGCGCTGGCGTGCAGCCCTATAACGGCATCCAGGGGCGCGACATGGCAGGCCTCATCGGAGGAAGCGAGGCTGCCGTGCGCGACGCGCTGATGATCGAGGAAGAAGGGCAGCGCGTGATACTGGGCTTCAACAGCCGCATCCGCTGCCGGACGCTGCTGGCCGACGGATTTCGCGTCACGGTCTACGACGGCGCGCGCTGGGGCGAGCTCTATGACCTGAATCAGGACCCGCACGAGCTGCGCAACCTGTGGGAAGACCCCGCGCATGCCGCCGACCGCGCGCGGCTGCTGGAACGGCTGGCCTACGGCATGCTGGAACACATCGACACCAGCCCCTATCCCAGCGCGCTGGCGTGAGGTGGCGCGGGCAGGCCGCCCGCGCCCGGCTTCAAGCGGCCTTGGCGGCCAGCTTGGTCTTGTAGAGCCAGTCCTTGTAGTCGTCCAGGTCGCCGTCAAACGGGCTGACTTCGCCGTCGGCCACGATGATGAATTCATCGGTGGTGGCGCGCAGCAGATGGCGGTCGTGCGACACCAGCATCAGCGTGCCTTCGAACTGCGCCAGCGCGGTGGTCAGCGCTTCGCGGGTTTCCAGGTCCAGGTGGTTGGTGGGCTCGTCCAGCAGCAGCAGATTGGGACGCTGCCACACGATCAGGGCCAGCGCCAGCCGCGCCTTTTCGCCGCCGGAGAACGGCGCGATGGAGCTGGTGGCCATGTTGCCGTTGAAGTTGAAGCTGCCCAGGAAGTTGCGCAGCTCCTGCTCGCGCACGGTCGGCGCGATCTTCGTCATGTGCCATAGCGGCGATTCGTCATGGCGCAGCATCTCCACCTGGTGCTGGGCGAAGTAGCCGATGGACAGCCCCTTGTTGAACTGCGCTTCGCCGGCCAGCGTTGCAAGTTCGCCCGCGATGGTCTTGATGAAGGTGGACTTGCCCGCGCCGTTGATGCCCAACAGGCCGATGCGCTGTCCCGCCTGCAGCGAAAAATTGATGCCCGACACGATGATCTTGTCGGACTCGACTTCCGTTTCCTCGTCCGCGACGCGATACCCGGCGCTGACCGCGTCCATGGTCAGGAGCGGGTTGGGCGCGCGCAAGGGCTCGCGGAATTCGAACGAGAACTCGGCGGCCGCGCGCAGCGGCGCCACTTCCTCCATGCGGGCCAGCGCCTTGATACGGCTCTGCGCCTGGCGCGCCTTGCTGGCCTGGGCCTTGAAGCGGTCGATGAAGGATTGCAGGTGCGAGCGTTGGCGCATCTGCTTTTCCAGCATGCCTTGCGCCAGCTCCAGCTGCGCGGCGCGCTGGCGCTCGAAGGACGAATAGTTGCCCGAATAGCGCTTGAGCTTGCGCTCGTCGATATGGACGATGACGTTGACCACGCCGTCCAGGAAGTCGCGGTCATGCGAGATGACGATGAGCGTGCCCGGATAGCGCTTGAGCCAGTCTTCCAGCCAGATGATGGCGTCCAGATCCAGGTGGTTGGTGGGCTCGTCCAGCAGCAGCAGGTCGGACGGGCACATCAGCGCCTGCGCCAGGTTCAGGCGCATGCGCCAGCCGCCGGAAAAGCTCGTCAACGGCAGGTGCATCTGCGCCTGCGTGAAGCCCAGGCCAGTCAGCAGCTGTTCGGCGCGCGAATGCACGGTGTACGCGTCGGCGTCGGCCAGCGCGGCGTAGATGTCGGCCATGCGCAGGCCGTTCTCCGTGCTTTCCGGTTCGGCTTCCAGCTGCGCCAGTTCCGCCTCCAGCTTGCGCAGCGTCACGTCGCCGTCGATGGCGTATTCGATGGCCGGGCGGTCGAGCGCGGGCGTTTCCTGCGCCACATAGGCCATGCGCCAGCTGGCCGGATAGTCCAGGTCGCCCTGGTCCGCGTGCAGCGTGCCGCGCAAGAGACCGAACAGGCTGGACTTGCCGGCGCCGTTGGCGCCGATCAGGCCGATCTTGTCGCCGGGGTTGAGCAGCAGGTCGACCTTGTCGAGCAAGGGCTTGACGCCGCGCATGAGTGAAACTTGTTGGAAGCGGATCATGGATGGAGCAACAGGGGACGCGGCAGGATTCCCGCCGGCCAGGCGCAATGAAAAATAATCGGGGAAGTAGGGCGCTCAGGCGGCGCGGCGGGCGGACGGAACGGGCGTTCGTTCCGCGTCAAAGGCCGGTATTGTACCGGGCTTGGCGCGCGATGCCGTCAGTCAGCGTGAGGCGTACCGGCTGTCGAGCACCCGGCGCAGGCGAACCGCGTCGCCGAAGCGCGAGCCGTTGATGCCCTGCGCGTTGAGCAGCACCATGGCCAGGTTGCGCTTGCCGACCTTGACCGCCATCACCAGGCAATCGCCGGCTTCGCGGGTGGTGCCGGTCTTGGACACGAGGATGTCCCATTGCGGGCGGCCCACCAGGATGTTGGTGTTGCGGAAGGTCTGGCCGGCGGCCTGGTAGCTGGTCTCGCCGGTGTATTGCCGCAAGAGCGGCTGCGCGGAAATCGCCTGCAGCAACTTGACCAGATCCTTGGCCGAAGACTGGTTTTCGTTGGACAGGCCGCTGGGTTCGGCGAAGCTGGAGTCGGTCATGCCCAGCGCGCGGGCTTCGGCGTTCATTGCCGCGACGAAGGCGGCGGTGCCGCCGGTATAGGTGCGGCCCAGGGCCTGCGCGGCGCTGTTCTCGGACGGGACCAGCGCCAGGCGCAGCAGATCGGCGCGGCTCAGCTTGGTGCCGGCGGTCAGGCGCGAAGGCAGCTCGCTGGTGGAGCGGGTGTCGCTGGCGTCGATGGTGATGAGTTCGTCCATGGGCAGGCCGGCCTTGACCAGCGTCAGCGCCGCCATGAGCTTGGTGATGGAGGCGATGGGCCGCACGGCGTCCTCGTTGCGCGCGAACAGGACTTCGGAGGTGTCCATGTCCTGCACCAGGATCGTGCTGGATTTGAGCTTGCCGATTTCCTTGGCCGGGTCGCGCGTGACCAGCGAGGCGTTGACGGCCGCGTCCGGGTCCAGCGGGTCGGGCTGCGCGCCCCAGCGCTGCACTGCTATGCGCTTGCCATAGCCATGCAGGCACATCGGCAGGGAAGGCTGGGAATTGCAGGGATGGAAATTGGCGGCCTGGGCCCGCGCCGGCGCCGGCAAGCCCGCCGCCGTGGCGGCCCACAACGCCGCCACGCAGAATGAGATCGACATTTGCCGCAAGATCAACGTCACGACCGCTCCCCGATACGCCGATCACGCGCCTGGCCCGGCGTTACCGACAATATGCATTTGAAAGCCGATATTACTGCTGCCGCCGCTGTTGTCACCAGGCTTGTGCGATGGCCTCGGCCAGCGCCAGCACGCGTTTCGCTTCGCGCGCATGCAGGTTTTCCACCAGCGCGCCGTCAACCACGGCCACGCCCAGGCCGGCGGCCTGCGCGGCGCGCCAGGCGTCCAGGCGCTTGCGCGCGGCGGCAAGTTCTTCCGCCGAGGGCGCGAAGGCGGCGTTGGCTGCCGCTATCTGCCTGGGATGGATGAGCGTCTTGCCATCGAAGCCCTGGTCGCGTCCCTGTTTGCAGGCGGCCTCCAGGCCCGTGTCGTCGTGCAGGTCCAGGTGCACGCCGTCCAGCGCCGCCAGGCCGTGGGCCCGCGCCGCCATCACCGCCATCGAGCGCGCCAGCAAGGTTTCTTCGCGTGACGGCGTGTGGCGCGCATGCAGATCCTTTACCAGGTCCGAGGTGCCCACGACGATGGCCGCCAGCCGCGCGTGGCCGGAAGCGATGGCGTCCAGACGCAGAAATCCCAAAGGCGTTTCGGCCATGGCCCACAAGGGCAGGCTGGCTGGCGCGCCCGCCGCGTCCAGCGCCCGCGCGAGCGCGTCGAGCTCGGCGGCGGACTGCACCTTGGGCAGCAGCACGGCGTCCGCGCCCGCCTGGGCGATGGCCCTGACGTCGTCCAGGCCCCAGGCCGTGTCCAGCGCATTGATACGTACCACGCATTCGCGGCGCCCATAGCCGCCGGCGCGCAAGGCCGCGGCGACTTGCTCGCGGGCTTGTGCCTTGGCGTCCGGCGCGACGGCATCCTCCAGGTCCAGGATCAGGACGTCGGCGTCCAGGCTGCGCGCCTTGTCCAGTGCGCGCGGGTTGGCGCCAGGCATATAGAGTACGGAACGGCGAGGGCGGATAGGTAGCGTCATGAGGCGGTTTCAGTTCTTGGTATTGCCGACGATCTGCACAGGCGTGGTGCACACATAGCCCACGCCGTACACCGTGCGTATGCCCATGTCGCCGCCGGCCTGCGCGCGCAGCTTGCGGCGCAGGCGGTGCATGTGGGCGTCCAGCCGGTGCGTGTCGTAGGCCTCCACGCTGGCGCCCAGCGCCTCGATCAGGCGTGCGCGCGACAGGGGTAGCGGCGCGGCCTGGATCAGCGCGCCGATCAGCCGGCTTTCGGTATCGGTGATGTCCACGCAGACCTGCTTGGGCGATACCAGCATGCGCCGCGACGGATCGAAACGCCAGGCATCCGATTCCGCGGCGTCGGCTTCGCCCGCCGGCACCACCCGCAGTCGGCGCGACAGCGACACCAGCGTGGCGCCAAGCTCGGCCAGATTGACGGGCTTGGTCAGGTAGTGGTCCGCGCCCAGGCTCAGGCCCGAGACCTTGTCTTCGCTCAAGAGGCGGCCGGTGAGCATGATGATGCCCATCGACGGGAAGGAGGTCCGCAGGTGCGAGACGCGTGTCAGCGCATCGCCGTCGGGCAGCATGGCGTCCAGCACCAGGATGCCGGGCGTCACGGTGAGCAGCAGTTGGTCCAGCTCCGCGAGGGAACCGGCGGTGAGGATGCTGCGGCCCAGGCCCAGATCCTCGATGTATTCAGCGATGGTGTCGCGCCAGTCTCCGTGGTCGTCGACGATGATGATGGTCACGGCGAATCCGGCGTCAGCGGTTGCGCGCAGGGACCTTCGAATGCAAACACGCTATCCGCTCCTTGTATGTGGGTCTTCTTGTATAGGGGGAGTCCGCGAGCGCGATATTTTTCGTATCGCGCGCTTGCGGAGAATATCATCATCGCCCCTGCGGCGCCGCGTCAAGAATCAAGGATGGCAGCCGCGCGCCGCCCATTCTTTTAGTGGTCAAAAAATGAGCAGCCCGTTGCGCATCGGTCGAACGGCCATCAGCCGTGGGTTCGAGGCTTTTTTATCCACAGAAATTGTGGATAAGGCCGGCCCTGTGGATACTGTGCTTTTTATGTAGGCAGGTGTTCGACGGCAACGCCCGGCGGTACCTTGCGCATGCGGTCGCGCTCGATGCGGGGCGGGGCGAAGCGGGTCTTGCGGGCAGCGGCGTTCTGCAGCAGCACGGACAGCACCGCGCCCTTGTCCTGTATCCACTGGTTTTTGCCACGCAGCAATTTCATCGCGTTCTCGGCCGTGCCGAGGCGATAGGTCATCGAGTTGATCTGGACCGAGGTCTTGCCATTGAAAAGGGACGCGTCCTGTTCGGTGATTGCCGCGGCGTCCAGATTGCTGCTGTCATGATCGATGCGATAGACGAACTTCAGGCTGCTGTGCGGATCCTGCACCACCACGAGTTTGTCGGACCCCGATATGTCGGAGAGCATGCCGAGCACCAGCGACTCGACCAGCTGGTTGCCGCGCTGTTCCTCGGTGTAGATGTATATCGTGTGGCGCGCGGGCGCGGCGTAGGTCTGTTGCATAACTGGCTTCAATAGTGCGGGGCAGGCCTCGCGGCCCGGACAAGCTGCGAAATGAGCGGGAGGCGCGCGCTAACCGGCGCGGCGCATGCGCATCAGCAAGCGCGCTTTGACGGCCGGCCAGTCCTCGTCGAGGATCGCGAAGTAGACCATGTCGCGCGCGCGCCCCGATTGCGCGATCAGGTGCTTGCGGAACACGCCTTCCTCCACGCCGCCGATCCGCAGGATGGCCTGGCGCGATTGCATATTGCTCAGTTCAGTCTTGAATACAACCCGCATGATACCAATTGTTTCAAAGGCGTGCTGCAACAACAAGAACTTGGCCTCGGTATTGGCGCCGGAACGCTGGCTTGCTGGCGTGAGCCATGTGCCGCCGATCTCCAGGCGTTTGTGCGCCAGCGCGATGTCCATGTAGCGGGTCGCGCCGATGATCTGATCGTTGTCCTGCCGCACGATGACGAATGGCAGGCAGTTGCCGTCGCGTTGGCCAGCCAGCGCACGGTCGACATAGCGCTGCATATCGTCCAGCGTCTGCACGGGCTCGGGTTGCAGACGCCACAGTTCGGGGTGCAGGCCCACCTGCGCAAGCGGCGCGGCATGGCTGGCGGTCAGCGGTTCCAGGCGTACGACCTCGCCGGCGAGCGTGACGGGTTGCAGGCGGGGGCTGGTCATGACGTATTCCTCGATTGGAGCGTGGGCGCGGAGGGCAGGGCGTGCAGCCGGGGATTCTACGCGCGCGCGCCCTTGCCGAACACCGCACGCAAGCGCAGAATGCGCCGCATGAAAACAGACGCCTTGGTCCTGGGTGCGGGCATCGTCGGGGTGAGCACCGCCCTGCATCTGGCGGCGCGCGGCCGTACAGTGGTGCTGCTGGACCGGCGCGGCCCTGGCGAGGAAACCAGCTACGGCAACGCGGGCCTGATCGAACGGGCCAGCGTGATTCCCTATGCCTTCCCGCGCGACTGGCGCAGCCTGTGGCGCTATGCCAGGAACAACACGCCTGACGTGAGCTATCACCCGCGCTTTTTGCCGCGCATCGCGCCATGGCTGCTGCGCTACTGGTGGCATTCGGCGCCGTCGCGGCTGGCGCGCGCGGCCGAGGCCATGCTGCCGCTGATCGAGCGCTGCGTCGCCGAACATGACGCGCTCAAGGACGAGGCCGGCATCTCCCACCTGTTCCGGCGCAGCGGCTGGATCGATGGCATGCGCAGCGAGGCCGGCCTGGCCCGGGCCGTGGCCGAGGCCCAAGCGCTCGCGCCTTACGGGCTGAACCACCGCGTGCTGGACCGCAAGGCGCTGGCGGCGCTGGAACCTTCGCTGTCGCGCATGGCCGGCGCGGTGCACTGGCTGGATCCGGTCAATGTTTCGGACCCGGGCGCGGTGACGCGCGCCT
Organism: Achromobacter aegrifaciens; assembly: GCF_902859965.1. Lineage (NCBI taxonomy): Bacteria > Pseudomonadati > Pseudomonadota > Betaproteobacteria > Burkholderiales > Alcaligenaceae > Achromobacter > Achromobacter aegrifaciens. Next base: position 740,545 of record NZ_CADIKO010000002.1, on the reverse strand, counting down.
ACGCGGCCTTGTTCGAGCGGCGCGGCGGCGTGCTGGCGCGCGGCGACGCGCGCAGCCTCAAGCCGTCAGGCAAGGGTTGGCAGGTGCAGGGAGAACAGGGGCCGATCGAGGCCCGCGACGTGGTGGTGGCGCTGGGCCCGTGGTCGCCGGACGTCCTGCGCCCGCTGGGCTATCGCATCCCCATGGCGGTCAAGCGCGGCTATCACCAGCATTACGCGTTGGAAGAGGGGGCGACCTTGTCGCACCCGGTGGCGGATATCGAAAGCGGTTTCGTCGTGACGCCCATGACCCTGGGCGTGCGCCTGACCACGGGCGCGGAATTCGCGGCGCGCGATGCGCCGCCTTCACCGATCCAGATCGAGCGCACGCGGACGCTGGCGCGGCAACTGCTGCCGCTGGGCGAGGCCGTGGAGCGCGAACCGTGGATGGGTTGCCGGCCTTGCATGCCGGACATGCGGCCGGTCATCGGACCGGCGCCGCGCCATCCCGGCTTGTGGCTGGCGTTCGGCCATGCGCATCATGGCTTCACGCTGGGTCCGGTGACGGGCAAGCTGCTGGCAAGCATGATCACCGGCCAGGCGCCGGACATGGATCCGGCGCCTTACCGCGTCGGCCGCTGAGGCCGTACGCGGCAAGAGACCCGAGAGCCGCGGTTCTCAGGCCGGTTTTGCGGCCTTTTCGCGGCGCTGGCGCACGGCCAGGGCCAGCGTTTCCAGCACCGGCGCGGTCTGCGACCAGCCCAGGCAGGCGTCCGTGATGGACACGCCGCGGCGCAGCGGCAGGCCGGGCTTCAGGTCCTGGCGGCCTTCTTCGAGATGGCTTTCGATCATCACGCCGGTGATGCGGCCGTCGCCCTGGGCGATCTGGGCGGCGATATCGTTGGCCACGTCGACCTGGCGCAGATGCGACTTGTTGGAGTTGGCGTGCGAGCAGTCGATCATGACCTGTTCGCGCTGGCCGGCGGCGCGCAGGGCGGCGCAGCAGGCGTCGACGCTGGCCGCGTCGTAGTTCGGGCCTTGCTTGCCGCCGCGCAGGATGACGTGGGTGTCCTGGTTGCCGCGGGTCTCGAAGATGGCGGCCATGCCCATCTTGGTCATGCCCATGAAAGCGTGCTTGGCGCTGGCCGCGACCATGGCGTCGGCGGCGATCTGCACGCCGCCGTCGGTGCCGTTCTTGAAGCCCAGCGGACAGCTCAGGCCGGAACTCAGCTGTCGGTGGCTGGGGCTTTCGGTGGTGCGCGCGCCAATGGCGCCCCAGGCGATCAGGTCGGCAATGTATTGCGGGCTGAGCAGGTCCAGGAATTCGGTGGCGATCGGCAGGCCCAGGCCGCTGATGTCCAGCAGCAGTTCGCGCGCGCGGCGCAGGCCTTCATTGATGCGGAAGCTGCCGTCCAGGCGCGGGTCGTTGATATAGCCCTTCCAGCCCACGGTGGTGCGCGGCTTCTCGAAGTAAACGCGCATGACGATGAGCAAGTCTTTCTGGTGCTGTTCGGCGGCGGTGCGCAGCAGGCGCGCGTATTCCATGGCCTGGCCATGGTCGTGGATGGAACAGGGGCCCACCACCAGCACCAGGCGGTCGTCGCGGCCGTGCAGCACGTCGGCGATCTGGACGCGGCTTTGCTCGACCAGCGTCTGGATCTCGGCCGACACCGGCAGTTCATCCTGCAGCAGGGCGGGCGAGATCAAGGGGCGCACCGCGCTGATGCGGGTGTCGTCGGTGCGCGTGTTGTCCTGGGTGGAGTCGGCCGCGCCGACCTCGCGGTCGTGCAGGGGGTCGTCAATGCGGGTCAAGGGTAGCTCCGTGCCGTAGATGCGGAAAGAAAGACATCTATTATGGCACCGGCCGCGCCGTGGGGGCGACGGAAGGCTGCCTCCGTCTGGCTGATGCCGCGAATACTACGACTATCGGCGATGGGGCTGCATTAACCCGTTAGCGATAACGACAGGGCGCGCGCAGATGCCTTAGCATGGTGTACACAGTTTTCCAGCGGCCGCCTGCGGGGGCCCGCCCTATATGAGTAGGACGGTAGACCATGCCTAAAACGGAACCCGGCGGGACCCGACGGATACTTCTCGTCGAAGACCATCCGGTTGAACGCGCCTATCTGCAGAACGTGTTGCTGGCGCTGGGTTTCCGCCGGGTCGCCGGCCTGGGCAGCAGCATAGAAGCGGTCAGCGCGCTGGCGCGCCAGTTCTACGACGTGGTCATCAGCGATATCGTCACGGGCGAGGGCGACGGCACGCGGCTGCCGAACGAACTGCGGCGCCTGGTGGACGCCGGGCGGCTCAAGAGCATGCCGCCCATCATCTGGATCAGCAGCCTCAGCGATGAACTGTTGCAGTCGCATGTGCGGCTGGCCTTGCAGGCCGGCTGTCCGTCCGCGCAGGCGCTGTCCAAGCCGGTGTCCCGCACGGCGATGCAGCAGGCCATCAAGACGGCGCTGCGCAGCATCGATGAGGACGATGCCGCCTCGCCCCGGCCGCGCTCGCTGCGGCGCGACGTCATCGAGGCGGCGCTGGGCCATGCGCTGATCACGGGGCAGGGCATGAGCGTGGTGCTGCAGCCGCAGATGAGCTTGTCGACAGGGCGCGTGCTGGCCGCCGAGGCGCTGTCGCGCTGGGACCACCCCGAACTGGGCGCGATTCCGGCGGCGGACTTCGTGCCTGCGGCGCATCGGCTGGGACTGGACCGGACCTTGTTCTGCCGGGTGACCGACACGGTGCTGGAGCTGCAGCAGCGCATGCATGCCGAGGACATCGCCGTGCCCATCGCGATCAACGCCTCGGCCTCCACATTGTGTTCGCGCGACCTGCCGGGCCTGCTGGAGCAGCGCGTGGCGCAGGCCGGCCTGCCGGCCCGGCTGATCAAGGTCGAGCTGACCGAGGACGAGCCAGTGACCGATTGGCTGGCCTTGTCGTCGGCCCTGAACCTGCTGCGCGTGCGAGGCTTTGAATTGGCGATGGATGACTTCGGCGCGGGCATCGCTTCCATGCGCCTGTTCTCGGCCATGCCCTTCACCGAACTGAAGATAGACCGCGACTTCATCGTCCATATGCATCGCGAGCCCGCGTCGCGCGCGGTGGTCGCCGCCGCCATCGAGATGGGCCGCGTGCTGGGCCGGCGCGTGATCGCCGAAGGGGTGGAGCACGAGCGCGACGTGGAGCTGCTGCGCGAACTGGGCTGCGACGTGGCGCAAGGCTACGGCATTTCCGTGCCGCTGGAACCCGACGCCTTCTTCGAATTCTGCCGCAGCCATTGAGTCATCCGCGCGGCGCAATGGGGTATCCTGGCGCAGGCCGGGCTCCTGCGGGCCCTCCCGATTGTCGGCGGACTTGACCCCGATCAAGACTGCGCCCGCGCATGGAAAATTGCCCCCACGGGCGGATTTACCATGGCTTCATGCGGGCTGCGCACGGTGGCGCGGTCCCCAAGATGGAGCGATGAACCGATGCGACGCATACTGGCCGCTGTTCTGCTGATTTCCCTGCTGGCCTGGGCCGGCGCCTATTGGGCGCAACCGCCGGCCGAACTCAACGTCTGGACCGCGCGCGATCAGCTCATCCTGCTGACGGGCCTGGGCGCCTACGCGGTCATGGCCCTGATCATGCTGCTGGCGGTGCGCCCCATGTGGCTGGAAACGCGGATGGGCGGGCTGGACAAGATGTACCGGCTGCACAAATGGAGCGGCATCATGGCTGCCGCGCTGGCGGCGGCGCATTACCTGATCAAGCTGGGCAAGCCGCTGCTGCTGGCGTTGTTCGACCCCGTGCCCAAGACGCCGCGCGCGGCCGCTTTGCTGGACGTGTTCCGCGGATCCGCCAAGGACATCGGCGAATGGGCCGTGTGGATCCTGGCCGCGATGGTGTTGCTCACCTTGTGGCGGCGCTTTCCGTATCACATCTGGCGCCAGGTCCACCGCATCGCCGCGGTGATCTTCCTGGTGGTCGCCTTCCATGGCGTGGTCCTGACGCCGGCCGCCTGGTGGTGGCAGCCCGCCGGCTGGCTGGTGGCGCTGTGCACGGCGGTGGGGACGGTTTGCGCCGTCATGGCGCTGACCGGCAATATCGGACGCGGGCGCCGCTACAGGGGGCAGGTGCTGGCCATCGACCATCTTTCGGACGACATCCTGGCGCTGACCTGTAGGGTGGAGGGCAACTGGCACCATCGCGCCGGGCAGTTCGCTTTCCTGACCGCGGACCGGCGCGAGGGCGCGCATCCCTTTACGGTGTCCGGCGCGGACGACGGCACCGGCCGGGTGCAGTTCTCGATCAAGGCGCTGGGCGATTACACGCGGCGTCTGCAGCGCAGCCTGCAAGTGGGGCAGGACGTCATCATCGAAGGCCCTTACGGCTGCTTCGACTTCCAGCGCGACGATGGGCGGCCGCAGATCTGGGTGGCCGCGGGCATCGGCGTCACGCCGTTCATTTCATGGATGGAATCCTTGCAGACGGACCCGGATACCGCACCGGTCGCGACCCTGTACTACTGCGCCCGCAACGCCGACGACGCGCCGTTCGCGGATCACCTGAAAGCGCTATGCGCGCGCGTGCCGAACGTGACCCTGCATGTGCGCTACAGCGATACCCAGCGGCCGCTGACGGCCGCCGAGCTGGCCGCGGACCACAAGCCGGGCGCGGCATGGCCCAGCGTGTGGTTCTGCGGCCCGGCGGGATTCGCCGATGCCTTGAAGGACGGGCTGCACCGGCGCGGCATGCCGGTGAGCGAGCTGTTTCACCAAGAGGCGTTCCAGATGCGCTGAGCGCGTCAGATGCCGGACACCTCGATGTCGCCCGGATAGTCGACCGAGAACTTCAGCACCGTCTCGCGCGACTTGCCGGGCTCCATTTCCCAGTCCCATACCAGCTTGCCGTCTTCCTCGCGCTTGATCTCGCGGTCTGCCGGCGACAACAGCTTGACCACGATCTTCTCGTTGCGCGAGATGGGCAGGCGGTCCTTGAACGACACTTGCTCCTTGGTGGCCTTGTTGTTCTTGACCGTGATCTTGTACTCGTAGGTCACGCGCTTGCCGCTGCCCGAAAAGCCGGTGCTTTCGGTATAGCGGTTGACCAGCTGGCGCTTGATCGAAATGCCTTCGTCGGCGCCCAGCGCCAATTCGAGCTTCTCGCCGGGCATCACCGCCTTCATGGAGCTGGCCGCGACGAAGGCGTCGTCCAGGAAGGTGTTCAGCGAACCGGCCAGGAAGGGGAACTCCGTGTTGTTGCTGGCGTGCGCGGTCAGGAACATGGCTTCGCGCAGCGCCGGCGTGGACTGGTATTGCAGCGTGGCGGGCAGCTTGGCCGTGGCGATGGCCACGCGCTGCGAGGAATTGTCGGACGGCAGGGTGGCCGGACTCTTGATCTGGAACGATGCGCTGGTCGCTTCGGCCTGCACCTGGGCGGTCGCCTGCTCCAGCGGCTCGGGAATCATCTCGGCGACCGGCGCGCCGGCGTCCTCGAAGGACTGGACGCGCTGGCGCAACATCTTGGCTTCGGCCTCTTGCCTGGCTGCCGCGACCGGCGCGGGGCTGGGGCGCGGGCGGGGCGGAGGCGGCGGGGCGGCCACGTCGACGATCCACGGCTGCAGCGCGGGCGCGCCGCCGCCCAGGGAGGGCCTTGCGGTGGACAGCGTGAGCTTGACGTTGTTCCAGTCTTCACCGGTGTCCTGGCGGATGACGCCGAAATAGCCCAGGTCCACGCTGCGATCGGCCGGGCGGAGGCGCGCATCGTATGCGGGCGTCCAGCGGGCGCCGGCCACGGCGTAGGAAACGTTCAGGTCCAGCTTGCCCGCGCGGGCCAGGTTGACGCGCAGGGTGACGGTCTTGGTGCGGCGGTTGAGCGAGCTTTGCAGCTGATCCAGCTGGTTCTGCAAGGCGGTCAGCTCGCGCTCCAGCACCTCTTTCTGTTCGGCCACCCGGCGCAGTCCGGCCAGCGACTTGGCCAGGGAGTCCGCGCTCAGCGATTGGATCGCCTTCAGTTCGTCCAGCGTCAGGCGCGCGCCGTCCTTCGACGGTTCGGTGGCGCCCCGCTGCATCATCAGCACCAGCTCGCGCTGGTTGTCCAGCACCGCGGCCTCGTCGTCCAGCAGCGCCTGCTGGCCTTGCAGCTTGCGTACCTGTTCCTCCAGCTGCTTGACGCGTTCGTTGACGGTGTCTGCCTGATAGGCGTCGCGCACCTTCACGTCCAGCAATGTCGCCTGGCCGGTGCTCTTGGCCGAGACTTGCAGCGAATTTTCCTGCAGGCTGGCCGGCAGCTTCTCCAGCACCAGCTCGTGTTCGCCAGCGGCCAGCTCGCTGCTGGCGGCGCGCGTCACGACGGCGCGGTCCTGGTAGACGGTCACGGAACCGATGGAGGAAGGCAGTCCGGCGGCTGCGGCCAGGCCGGGGATCGTCGCGATGGCCAAGGCCAGAAGGGTACGTCGCACTATTTCACCTTTGTACAGGTTGGAATCGCGCGACGCCGTGTCCTTGGACAGGGACGGACCGCCGCGCGCGCCAAATTTACATTGCGGCCCGGACGCTGATCTTACAGAAAATGACAAACGCGACAGGGCGATACCGTAGCGCGGCCTAGGGGTGGGCCAGCGCGCGCAGCATGTCCACGGCGTTGCCCGCCGCGGTCGAGCGGTCGTGGCGGCGGTAGGCCATGTCCAGCAGGGCGTGCGGCGCGTCGCCCTTGATGGGCCGGTACTCGATGCCTTGCGCGCCCATGTGCCGCATCGCCGCAGGCACGACCGAAATGCCCACGCCGGCAGCCACCAGACTCACGATGGAGGCCATCTGCGGCGCTTCCTGGATGACCCGCGGCACGAAGCCGGCGCGCTGGCACGCCGACATGATGGCGTCGTACAGGCCCGCGCCGATGGGGCGCGGATACAGCACGAAGTCCTCGTCCGCCAACGCGGCGATGGGCACGCTGCGCTTGCGGCTCAGCGCATGGTCTGGCGGCAGGGCCACCAGCATGGGTTCGTCCAGCACGCGCTCGGACTCGAACTCCGGGTCCAGCACATAGGGAGGCCGCACGAAGGCCACGTCGACGTCGCCCGCGCGCAGGCCGCGCAGCAGCGTGACCGTATTGCTCTCGGTGAGCGTGACGCGCACGTCGGGATACTGGTCCCGGTACGCCCGGATGGCGCGGGGCAGGTAGGGGTGGAACACCGCGGACGCCGTGAATCCCACGGTGATTGCTCCGCGTTCCCCGCGGCCCAGCCGGCGGGCCGTGTCGATGGCGCGGTCGGCGCTGGCGAGGATGGCGCGGGCGTCTTCCAGGAACTGGGCGCCGGCCTCGGTCAGCGCGATGCCTCGCGGCAGGCGCAGGAACAGCGGGGTGCCGATTTCGCGTTCCAGCTGCTGGATCTGCTGGCTCAACGGCGGCTGGCCTATGCCCAGCCTGGCGGCGGCGCGCGTGAAGTGCAGCTCTTCGGCGACGGCGGTGAAATACCGCAGGTGGCGCAATTCCATCGTTATTAAATATGGTCGGGACGACTTTCATATATTGGACATATGCAGGGGAAAAGTCTACCTTGGTGGCGTGGGCTGCATGCCCGCTGTTCTCGAGATCCCGATGTCTGCCCCATTAGCCAGTCCCTCATCCCCAACCGCCGCGTCCGCGCCGGCGGAGCCTGTCTCTGCTTCCACCGATCATCTCGCCCGCGGCACGCCCGGTTTGCGGCGCGCTCAGTGGGCCTTGTTCGCGGCCGGTTTCTCCACTTTTTCCCTGCTGTATTGCGTGCAGCCGCTGATGCCGCTGTTCACCCATGCGTTCGGCGTGTCGCCCGCGCAGAGCAGCCTGGTGCTGTCCCTATGCACCGCTTTCCTGGCCGTCGCCATCTTCTTCGTGGGCTTGTTTTCACAAGCCGTGCCGCGCAAACGCGCCATGGCGCTGTCGCTGTTCGCGTCCGCCGTGCTCGGCACCATCGCCGCCGCCGCGCCCGACTGGCACAGCCTGCTGGCGCTGCGCGCGCTGCAAGGGCTGGCCATGGGCGGCGTGCCGGCGCTGGCCATGGCCTACCTGGCCGAAGAGGTCGAGCCAGGAACCCTGGGTTTCGCCATGGGCCTGTACATCGGCGGCAGCGCGTTCGGCGGCTTGTCCGGCCGCGTCATCACCGGCCTGGTGTCGGATCATTTCGGCTGGCGCGCCGCGCTGGGCACGCTGGGCCTCCTGGGTATCGTGGCGGCGGTGCTGTTCGTCTGGCTGCTGCCTGCGTCGCGCAGGTTCGCGCCCCAGCGAGGCCGGGGCTGGGCTGGCGTGTGGGGCGATGTGCGCGCAGGCGCCGCCTCGCACCTGAAAAATGGCCCCCTGTGCGGGCTGTTCGCGCTGGGCGGCCTGCTGATGGGCGCGTTCGTCACGGTCTACAACTACGTGGGTTTTCGCCTGCTGCTGCCGCCGTTTTCGCTGAGCCAGACCTTCATTGGCTTCATCTTCGTGGTCTATCTGGTCGGCATCTTCGCCTCGACCTGGTTCGGCCGCCTGGCCGACCGCCATGGACGCGGCGCGATGCTGTCGGCCGCCACCGGCTTGGCGCTGGCGGGGTTGCTGCTGACGCTGTCCAACTGGCTGCCTCTGCTGATCGCCGGGATCGTGGTGTTCACCTTCGGCTTTTTCGCGGCCCACGCCGTCGCCAGCGGCTGGGTCGGACAGATGGCGCGCGGCTACAAGGCGCTGGCGGCGTCGCTCTATCTGCTGGTGTACTACGTGGGATCGAGCGTGCTCGGATCGCTGGGCGGACACTTCTGGACCACGGGCCAGTGGCCCGGCGTGGCCGCGATGGCCGGCGGGCTGCTCGCGTTGGCGCTGGCGATCAGCGCCGGCCTGTACAAGCGCACGGGCCGCGTGCCGGCATCCGCCGCGGTGGGGCGGGGCATATCCTAGGATAGCCTAAAAGCTAGTAATTCTCATTTATAATTTGCGGCACGCTCGGTGAGCGCCATCCCATCCAGTTCCGAGGGCCGCGATGAATCCTACCTCTCCCGACAGCCAGAACCTGCAACGCGAACATGCCGCGCTGCTCGCCGCCTACGGGCAGGCGCAAGCGCATTGCAGCCGGCTCCTGGCAGCGCAGGCCGCGCGCATCCTGTATCTGGAGAGCGAGGCCATGTGCCTGCGCGCAGCCGTCATCGTGCGCGACACGGCGCTGGCTTGGGCGCGTGAAGACCGCAAGACGCTGGAGACTTCCATTCCAGGCCTGCCCAAGCGCGTGGCGCTGGCGCGCAGCGTCGCCCAGCTGATGGAGCGCGTGCAGACGCTCATGCGTGAACGCCTGGCCTGGCAAGGGCGGACCGGCGCTGCCGCACGTGAACTCGAAACGCTCTCGGAACCGCCCGCCTGGCGTCCCGCGCCGTCAGCCGTGGTGCTGCGCGAGAAGGCGGTGCTGTGCGTGGGCGAGGACGCGGTGGCCCTGGCGCTGACGCGCAAGGTGGTCGAACTGGCCGGCGGGCGCTATCTCGGCCATGATGGCGGCGCGGATGCCGATGGCGACACGCTGGAAGCCAGCCTGGTGGCTGCGGACCTGGTGATCTGCCAGACCGGTTGCGTCAGCCACGGCGCCTACTGGCGCGTGAAGGACCATTGCACCCGCACCGGTAAACAATGCGTGCTGGTCGACAAGCCCGAAGCCTTGCAGGCGCTGCGGCTGGAGCGTGCACCGCTGAAGACGGACGCTTGATTCGTCCGTCTCCCGCGCTAACCGTAGCGTCGCGTTACCTAGCGTTTCGGCTGCGCGGCCATTGCCGCAATACAGTCTAGGGGCAAGGGGGCCGACATGCTGACCAAGCGGGACCGAGTGGCGCTACCCTGGACGGACACGCTTGCCCGCCTGGAAGACGAGCGCATCATGTTGCAGCGCATAGCCGCCGGCATGCCGCTGGCCGAGGTGCTGGAGCACGTGCTGCATGCCATCGAGGCGCAGTCCAGCGTGGAACTGCGCACTTCCATCGCGCTGGTGGATGAAAGCGGCGGCTTTCTGGTGCATGGCGCCGCGCCCAGCCTGCCGGCCGCCTACAACAGCGCGGTGCACAAGGCCGTTATCGGCCCGGACAGCGCGTCCTGGGGCGAGGCCGCATACACCGGCAGCCCGGTCTACGTCGAAGATATCGCCTTGAACCCCGGTTGGGCGCGCTGGCGCGACCTGGCCTTGTCCCACGGCCTGCGGGCCTGCTGGTCCACCCCGATCAAGGCGCCCGACGGCCGTCTGCTGGGCGTCTTCTCCAATTACTACGGCGTGGTGCGTTCGCCCTCCGCCCACGATATCGACGCGATCGCGCTGGTCACGCGTAGCGCCGCCCTGGCAATAGAACGCCATCTGACGGAGTTGGCGCTGCGCCAGAGCGGCGAACGCTGGCGCGCCATGTTTGCCGGCATGCAGGAAGCGTTTTTTCTCAGTGAGGCATTGCGCGACGACGCCGGCCGCATCGTCGATTTCCGCTTCCTGGAGGTGAACCCCGCCTTCGAGCGCCAGACAGGCATGAAGGAAGGCGATACCCTGGGCCATACACTGCGCGAGATGATTCCCGGCGTGCCCGGCCAGATCATGGATACGTTCGCCCAGGTCATCGAGACCGGCGAGCCGGCCCAGTTCGAGTTCATGGTGCCCGCGCCCACGGAGGCCTGGTACGAGGCCCGCGCGCGCAAGGACGGAACCGACAGGATGATGGCGTTGTTCCTGGACGTGACGGCGCGCAAGAGGGCCGAGGCCGAGCTGTGGGAAGGGCAGCACCGCAAGAATTACCTCGGCGCGCTGGGCGACCGCATGCGCGAGCTGCATCGCCAGGAGGACATAGAGCAGGCCGCGTGCGAAGGGCTGTGCCTGCATCTGGCGCTTGGCCAGATGGCGGTGCTGGATACGCAGGGCGAAGACCAGGCTCCCGCCATATCTTCGGTCTGGCCCCCGGGGTCCACGCTGCTTGGCCAGCCGCCGCACACGCTCGATGCCTTGGGCGACGACTATCACGCGGCCTTGCGGCTGGGGCGCACCACATACCTGGCGCCGCTGCTGGGAGAAGCCGGCGGCGAGATCCGACCGTGGGCCATCGTCGTGCCGCTGCGGCGCTGGGGCCGGCATACCGGCGCGATGTTGGCGTGTCCCGCATCGGGCAGCAGGCTCAAGAACAGCGATATCGCCTTCCTCGAGGAAGTGGCCGAGCGCATGTGCGGCGCGGTCGAGCGTTCGCAGTATTCGCGCATGCTGGAACAGCGCGTGGAAGACGCGATCGCGGAGCGCGACCGGATCTGGCGCCTTTCGCCGGAACTGCTTGCGGTGGTCGACCGCCAAGGGCGCTTCGTCAGCGTCAACCCTGCGGTGCGGCCCATTCTAGGCTGGACCCCTGAGCAGTTCATGTCGTTGGCGCTGGCCGACCTGATCCATCCGGACGATCTGGCGGCGACGCTGGCGGCCTGGGGCTGGTCTTCGGGCGACGCGGGTCCGCGTCCCGGCGCAAGGCATCTGGAAAACCGCCTGCTCAAGCGCGACGGCGGCTATTGCTGGATTACATGGAGCATGTCCTGGACCCAGGACAGCCTGTACATGACGGGGCGGGACGACACCGACCTGAAGCAGCAGGCCGAGGCCTTGCGCGACACCGAGAACGCGCTGCGGCAGTCGCAGAAGATGGAAGCGGTGGGACGCCTGACCGGCGGCATCGCCCACGATTTCAACAATATGCTGCAGGGGATCTCGGGCGCGCTCTACCTGGTGCAACGCAAGATCACGGCCGGCGCGCCGGAACAGGCGCTGCGTTTCGTGGACGTCGCCATGGATTCGGCGAACCGGGCGGCGCACCTGACCCAGCGGCTACTGACTTTTTCGCGCCGCCAGCCCATTGACCCCAAACCGTTCTGCGTGGCCTCCGCGCTGCAGTCCATGGTGGCGCTGTTCCACCGCTACACCGGCGAACGCGTGGCCCTGCGGCTGGATCTGCCGCAGGAATTGTGGGCGGTCTGCTGCGACAAGAACCAGTTCGAGAATGCCATGCTGAACCTGGTGATCAACGCCTGCGACGCCATGCCGAACGGCGGCGCGCTGACGGTTGCCGCGCGCAATGTGGAGCCGCACGATCCGCTCCTGTCGCTCTGCGCCGGAGAGCATGCGGGACGCTACGTGGAAGTATCGGTGACGGACGTGGGTTGCGGCATGCCGCCAGACGTGCTGGCGCACGCCTTCGACCCGTTCTTCACCACCAAGCCCTTGGGCCAGGGCACCGGGCTGGGCTTGTCCATGATTTACGGCTTCGCCAGGCAGGCTGGCGGCGCGGCCAGCCTGGAGAGCACGGTGGACGTGGGCACCACGGTCAGGTTGTTCCTGCCGCGCTACGACGGCGCGCCCGAAAGCGTGCAGGATGGCGAACGCCCGGCGGCCGCTACGCCCGGCGCAGCGCGCAAGGAAGTCGTGCTGGTGGTGGAAGACGATGCGAACGTGCGGGAAATGGTGCGCGAATGCCTGGCCGAACTCGGCCTGGAGGTGCTGACGGCGGTGGACGGCGAGGCCGGCCTGGACCTGCTGCAATCCGCGCGCGGCATCGACCTGCTGATAACCGATGTGGGACTGCCGGGGCTCAATGGCCGGCAACTGGCCGACGCCGCCCGCGTGGCGCGTCCCGGCCTGCGCGTGCTGCTGATGACGGGATATGCCGAAAGCGCGGCGCGCGGCCAGGGCTTTCTTGAACAGGGGCTGGAGCTGATCGTCAAACCCTTCCAGCTGGACAAGCTGACCGAGCGCGTGCAGGGCATGCTGGACAGCGCGCCCGGCAGGCCGGGGCAGGAGTCCCGCCACTAGTCCGCGCAAGCCCTGGCCGGCGCCGGCCTAGTGACGGCGGCGCAGTTCCGCGGGAGGCATGCGCAATTGCCCGCGGTACTTGGACACCGTGCGCCGCGCCAGCAGTATGCCGCTGGCCGCCAGTTGCTGGGTCAAGGCCACGTCCGAGAGCGGCATGGCCGGATCCTCGGCCTCGACCATCTCCTTGATCAGGGCCCGCACCGCCGTGGCGGAGCAGGACCCGCCGGTGTCGGTGGCCAGTTCGCGCGAAAAGAAGTGGCGGAACTCGAACACCCCGCGCGGCGTCACCATGTACTTGCCGACGGTGGCGCGCGACACCGTGGATTCGTGCATGTCCAGGTCATCCGCGACCTCGCGCAGCATCAGCGGCCGCAAGGCCACGTCGCCATATTCGAAGAAGGTCTGCTGGCGCTTGACGATGGCTTCGGCCACGCGCTGGATCGTGATGTAGCGCTGTTCGACGTTGCGCACCAGCCAGCGGGCTTCCTGCAGCTCCTGGGCCATGGGGCTGCGGTCGTCCAGGCGAGCGCGCCGGAACAATTCGGCATAGGTCTGGTGCAGCCGCGCCTGGGGCATGGCGTTGCGGTTGGGCAGCACGCGCCAGCGCGATTGCCATTTGTCGACGAATACGTCGGGCACGACGTAGACAGGCGCTTCGGCGCTATAGCGGCCGCCGGGCTTCGGGTCCAGGCTGCGGATCAGCGCGCAGGCCTCGCGCAAGGCGTCCTCGGAGCAGCCCAGCTGCTGGCGCAAGCCGACGCAGTCGTTGCGGGCCAGCCGCTCGAGTTGCTCGTGCACGATGCGCAGGGCGAGCGTCCGCAACTCGTCGCTGATGCCGGTTGCCGCCGCCAGCTGCAGCGTCAGGCACTCAGCCAAATCGCGCGCGGCCAGGCCCGGAGCATCCAATTGCTGGACCAGGCGCAGCGCAGTCATCCATTCGCATTCATCCGGGACGGGCTCGGCGCCGCGCGGCGCGTCTTCCCACAGATTGGACAGGGGCGTGCGCAGATAGCCGTCGTCATCCAGCGCGTCGATGACGTACTCGGCAAGCAGGCGGTCGCGCGCCTGCAATTGATAGTTGCCCAGTTCCTGGGACAAGCGCTGGCTCATCGATATGGGTGCGCTGACCCACAATCCCTGGTCCCGGTCCGGGCCGTCGCCCTGCGCGCGCGTGGGGTAGTCGCCGGAATAGGCGGGAGCATCAGGCGGGGGCAGATCATCCTGGGGCGCAGGCTCCAGCGGCGCGGGCTGGGGCGGGTCAGCAGGAGGAAAGCCCTCCGCGGCGGCCGGCAGGTCGTCTTCCAGCTCGTCGGGATCCTCCAGGAATGGATTGCTGGCCAAGGCCTGTTCCACTGCCGTGGTGAATTCCAGCGCGGTCATCTGCAGCAGCTTGACGGATTGCTGCAGGCGAGGCGCCAGCGCCATCTGCTGGCGCAGGCGCAGTTCTTGCGTGGGGTAGACCAATCGAGCCTCCTGGGGACTGGCTGCCGGCGGCAGTCCATCCTTGTACTGAAGCAAAGACCATGCCAGGCGTCTCGGCGGGCGAGGCGGGTTGATTGCGCGCGCGGCGCAGCCCCAGTATTACAAGCCAGTGGTAAGAAATGCCTCTCGCGCCTCTCGCGCGCGGTGGCCGCAAGATCGGCCCTGGCGCTCAAGCCCCGGCGTCGTCCTGCCCGTTCTGGTCGTAGTCTTCGAGGCGGTTATAGAGCGTCTTCAGGCTCAGGCCCAGCGTCTCCGCGGCGATGCGCTTGTCGCCCGCATGGTGCGTCAGCGTCGCAAGAATGAATGCGCGCTGCGCCTCGCCCAACGACATGCCGATGGGCAGGGTCAGCGCGCCGTTACGCAGCATCGGCCGCTGCGCCTCGCGCGACCGGGGCAATAGCTCGGTTTCGAGTTCACCGTCTGCCAGAATGAACGCCCGCTGCACCGCGTTGCGCAGTTCACGGACATTGCCCGGCCAATCATGCAGGGAGATCGCTTCCAGCATGCGGGGGGAGAACGACTTCCGCGTGCCGTTTGCAGCATTCAAGGTGTCGAGGAACCAGTGCGCCAGCACCAGGGCGTCTTCGCCCCGCTCACGCAGCGGCGGCACGCGTAACGGAATCACCAGGAGCCGGTGCAGGAAGTCCTGGCGCAGGCGGCCTTCAGCGACCGAGGCGAAGGGATCGCGGTTGCTGGCGCAGATGATGCGGACATTGGCGCGCAACAAATCCGAGCCGCCTACGCGCTGATACGTGCCGGCCTCGAGCACGCGCAGGAAATTCACCTGAAGGTCAGGCGGCATTTCGGTGACTTCATCCAGGAACAGCGTGCCGCCGCTGGCGTATTCGAAGTAGCCGGCGTTCTGGGCGACCGCGCCGGTAAAGCTGCCTTTTTCATGCCCGAACAATTCGGCATGCGCCAGGCTGCCGCTGATGGCGCCGCAATTGACCGCCACGAAAGGCTGTTCGCGGCGTTCGCTGGCGTCATGGATGGCGCGCGCGACGATTTCCTTGCCGGTCCCGCTTTCTCCCACGATGAAGACGCTGGCGTCGGTGGCTGCGGCCAATTGCAGCTGCGCGCCGAGTTTCTGCATCACGGGGGACAAGGCTGATGGGTCCAGCAGCGCGTCGGACTTCGCGGACGCCGCTGCACGCGGGGCAGTAGTAGTGCTGCGATTGGGCATGCTGATTCCTGAGGGCCCGCGCGGGCCGTGAGTCTGTTTCCATGCTAGAGAATCGACGCAGTACGGTATGCGACGATTTGCAAGCATTCGAAAATGTTGATGGAAAGTGTCGAACATTTGCCACCGGGCCGGCGGTTATCGCTATGCTGAATCACTGACCCTCAACATCCGCGACACGGAGCAAGCATGCCTCATCTGTTGATCGTTGATGACGACCCGGCGATACGCGAAACCCTGGCCGAAATCGGGCGCGAAAGCGGCTTTTCAGTAGCCCTGGCCGCCAGCGTCAAGGATGCGCTGATCCAGCTGGAGCGGCACGCGCCCGATCTGGTGCTGACCGACATCCGCTTGCCTGAGGGCAGCGGGATGGAAATTTTCAAGAGCGACGCCGCCGCCAGCGCAGAGGTGGTGGTGATGACCGGCCACGGCACCGTCGACAACGCCGTGCAGGCCCTGCGCCTCGGGGCCACCGATTACCTGGTCAAGCCGATCTGCATGGAACGCCTGAACGGAATCTTCGCGCGCGTGAATGCGAATTCGAGCGGCGATCTGCGGGGGGCTCCGTTCGAAGAACCGGGGCGCTACGGAAAGATGTACGGCGCGTCGGCCTGCATGCAGGAACTCTACCGTCAGATCGGCCGCGTGGCCACCACCAATGTGACGACCTTGCTGATCGGCGAAAGCGGCACCGGCAAGGAACTGGCCGCGCATGCCATCCATGAACTCAGCGCGCGGCGCCAGCGTCCCCTGATCGCGGTGAATTGCGGCGCGATCTCGCCCAACCTGATCGAAAGCGAAATGTTCGGGCACGAGCGCGGCAGCTTCACCGGCGCGGACCGCCAGCACAAGGGCTATTTCGAGCGCGCTGACGGCGGAACCCTGTTCCTGGACGAAGTCACCGAAATGCCGCTGGACCTGCAAGTCAAGCTCTTGCGGGTCCTGGAGACCGGGCAGTTCATGCGCGTGGGCACCAATCGGGAGATCGCCTGCGATATCCGGATCGTCGCCGCGACCAACCGCGATCCCGAGCAGGCGGTGAAGGATGGCAAGCTGCGCGAGGACCTCTATTACCGGCTGAGCGTCTTCCCCATCAAGCTGCCGGCGCTGCGTGAACGCGGCGACGACATCCTGTTCCTTGCGAATCGCTTCCTGCAAGGCTTGAACCAGGAATCCGGCAAGAACAAGGAATTCTCGCCGCGCGCGCTGGCCGCGCTGCAGCAATACGCATGGCCGGGCAATGTGCGGGAGCTCAAGAACTACGTGCGCCGCGCCTTCATCATGGCGGATGGCGATACGCTGGAAGTGGATATGCTGACGCCCCGGGTGTCGCCGGCGGGCGAGGGCGCGGGCGGCCAGGTCAGCGTGCCCGTGGGAGAAACCTTGGCGGAAGCGGACCGGCGCCTGATCCTGGCGACGCTGGAGCGTTGCAACGGCGTGAAAAAGCAGGCCGCGGCAGTGCTCGGCATCAGCCCCAAGACGTTGTACAACCGGCTTGAGGAATACGCCGCTGCGGACGCGGAAGGCGCCGCAGCGGCGCCTGGCCGGAAACAGGACCGGTCCTGACCTCATTTGCCGTACCGCGTTTTCAGGTCCGCCATGCAGGCGTCCTTGGCATTGCCGGACATGGCGTCGCATTTTTCCTTGCCGACCTTGTAGTCGGCATCGTTGCGCACCTTGGCCGCGTCATGCGAGGCCTCGGCCTTTTCCTTGCCTGCCTTGGCGTCGGCCCGGGCCTTGTCGCGCGTGGCTTCGGCCTGCTGCTGGCAGACGTCCTTCTGGTTGCCTTTCATGCCGTCGCAACGTTTCTTGTCCAGCTTGTACTGGTCATCGATCTGCGCGTTGCTGCGCACGGCGCCGCCGCTGGTCTGCGCGGTTTGGGCTTGCGCCTGAAAAGCCAGGGCGGAAAGGCTCAGGGCGACGGCGGGGAGAACGACTCGGGACAGATTCATGGCTGACTCCTAGGATGGGGACCCGGCATCGCCCGGGCCTGGCCGCATGTGCAAGCAAGCGGCGTTCCCGGGCCGGCCGGGCACGCCGCTTGCTCCGGCACCTTGCCGCAGGCGGTGCCCATGCGCACACTGCAAGCATCCATTGAACGAGCCCGGGGATACGAACATGCAAACCAAGCGCGCAGACCATGAAAAGGCGGACACCGAGCAAGGCAAGGCCAATGCGCCGCGCACGCAAACTGAGGCGGCGCATCGCAGCGGCCAGTTCGGAACCGACAAGCCGGGCTTCGGCAAGCCGGCCGCGGCGCCCAAACGCGAGTCGGACAAGAAGCCCAACGACAAGGGCGCGGAGTACGAGGAAGGCGGCCAGTATCCGGGCAAACGGCCCGGCTCAAAATAGCCGCTGGCGGCGGGTTCAATCCGCCGCTTGTTCCGTCTTTTCGGCGGGGGTTGCGTCCGCCTCTTGCTCGCCCAGCCGGAACAGCAGCACCACGCTGTATAGCGCGGCCAGTCCGATCAGGCCGTAGACGCTGCGCGTCGCGGCGGCCGACGGCAGCACCTTCGCGAAGACATCCAGGCCTACCGCCGCGATCAGGCCGCAGTTCAGGCCGCCCGCAACCACCGCGATCAAGGCGGACCAGTCAAGCAAGGAAAGGCCGCGGGCCTCGGGAGGGACCGGGGGAGGAGCAGAATCCTCTTCCAATTCTGAAAGATCTTCTTGGTTGCCGGGCATGTCCATGTGGAAGTCCTTTGCGCAGAATGCGGGTGGGCGGGACTGCGGGCGGACTGCCTCTGAACCTGCCGGTCCAGGCCGCTCGCCAGCGCTACAGCAATTCCCATGCCTGGAACGGGCACGGCAGTTGCTGACCACAAGGGAATGATTCCCGATGGAGAGCACAATGTCCCTGATCGTTGCCGCCCGATTCGACACTTTCGACCACGCCGCCGAGGCGGCGCGCAAGCTGTGCGCCGAAGGATTCACCGAAGACGATATCCATACCTTCTACATCAACACGGCGGGCGAACACGCGCGCTTTCCGATAGGCGGCGACCGCGTGGCCGATCCCGATGCCCGGGGCGGCCATTTCGGCGCGGTGGCGGGCGCCTCCGCGCTGGGCCTGGTGTTTGCGCTGCTGGGCGGGCTGATCGCCGCCCGGGTGGGGGCTTCGGTCTTGATCGTCATTGCCGCTGCGGGCGTAGGCGCCTATCTGGGCGCGCTGGCCGGGGCGCTATGGGTGATCGGGCGCGGACGCCGCAGGCATCCGGCGGCCACCGTCGCCCGTGACGCGCATCCTGCCGTACGCCAGGCGGGCGTGATGCTGGCGCTGCACGTGTCGCCGGACCGCGATGCGCTGGCAAGAACCGTGCTGACGCAGGCCGGCGGCACGGACGTCGAGCGCGCGCAAGGCCGCTGGTTGAATGGCAAATGGGAAGACTTCGACCCCTTGACGCCGCCGCGGCATGTGGACGCGTCGACGATGGCGAACTAGGCCGAGGGAGACACGGAGATGAAAAAGACCTTATGGCTCTGCGGTGTCGTCGCGCTATGCCTGCTGGCCGCGCCCGGTGTGCTGGGCGGCGTGCAGGCGCAGGAACTGGCGGAGCCGGAAGCGCGCTTCCTGCAGGCGGCGGCCGGCTCCGGCATGTTCGAGGTAGAGGCGGCGGAGCTGGCGAAGAAGCGAGCAGGGGACCGCGACGTGAAGGCATACGCCGCACGGATGCAGGAGCAGCATGGCGCCATGAACGCCGAATTGAAGACCCTGGCCGGGCGCAAGCAGGTGAAGCTGCCAGCTGAACCGTCCGAACCCGACCGGGGCACCCTGCAACAGCTGGGCAACAGGACCGGGCCGGACTTCGACGCGCTCTACATCGAAAAGGCAGCCGTGGACGCGCACGTCACCGCCAACCGCCTGTTCGAGACGGCGGCACGCGAGTCCAAGGATCCGCAGGTGCGCGATTTCGCGGTGCGTGCGCTGCCCATGGTGGCCGAACATCTGGCAATGGGCCGCAAGCTGCAAAGCACGCCGCCCGCCGACCCGGACAAGATCCAGCCGGCGACGAAGGGCGAAGCGCCGGCCGTGTCGCCAGCGTCGCGTGAGGCGCCGGCCTCGATCGCGCCGGCCAAGTAGCGGGACGCGCGGGCCTCAGTCGCCAGCGCTGCCGGTAATGGGCAGCACGATGCCGGTGATGTAGCTGGCGCACACGGGCGAGGCCAGGAAGACGTAGGCCGGAGAGATTTCCTCGGGCTGCGCCGGACGCCCCAAGTCCGTGTGCTTGCCGAATTCCTTGATCTTCTCCGGACTTTGGTCCGCAGGATTCAGCGGCGTCCATACGGGGCCCGGCGCCACTGCGTTCACACGCACGCCCTTGCCCGCGAGATTGGCGGCCAGCGAACGTGTGAAAGCATGGATCGCGCCCTTGGTGGTGGAGTAGTCCAACAGTTTGGCGCTGCCGCGCAGGCCCGTGACCGACCCGGTATTGATAATGGAAGCGCCAGCGTGCAGATGCGGCAGCGCCGCGCGCGCCATCTGGAAGTAGGCGGTGATGTTGGTGCGCAGCGTCTTGTCCCATTTCTCGTCGCTGATCTCGGGCAGCGTGTCGGTGTGCTGCTGATAGGCAGCGTTGTTCACCAGCACATCGAACTTGCCGTATTCCCGGATCGTCTGTTCCACCGCCTGTTCGCAGAACGCGGGTTCCTGTACGTCGCCTGCGATCAGCAGGCAACGGCGGCCTTCGCTTTCCACGGCGCGCCGGGTGTCTTCGGCATCCTCTTGCTCGTTGAGATAGACGACCGCCACGTCGGCGCCTTCGCGCGCATACAGCACGCAGACCGCGCGGCCTATGCCGGAATCGCCGCCTGTCACCAGCGCAACCATGCCCTCGAGCTTGCCGCTGCCCTTGTACTGGGGCGCCTGGTACTGTGGCTTGAGAACCATGTCGGCTTCCTGCCCCGGCTTTTCCAGGTGCTGGGCCGGCATGGGCGGTGTGGGATGCGGGCGGGCGCCGGTGTCGGCTTGATCGGGCTTGCTCATGAGGGTCTCCTGGTGGGCAGGCGCGACAGGCGCCTCGCCCATTGCCGAGCAAATGCCATGCCCGGCCCGCCGCGCGCGCCGGAGCTACTGCCGTCCCACCACCACGCCGAAAAGGAAAGCAGCGCCGGCCACCAGGCCGATGGCCTGCCATGGCCGGGCGTGGATGTACTCCTCGGTGCAGTCTATGGTCTCCCGCATCAGGTCGCCGGCATGGTCTGAAGCGTCGCGCAGGCTGCGCCGCGTGGCGTGCAGCTGTTCGGACAGGCGCGCCTTGAGCGCCTCCAGATCGGTCGCCGAGGCGTCGCTGAGCGTGGCTTCCAGGTCGTCGATCCAGGCCTCCGGGTGCCGTGCACGCCTGTGCGCGCCGCGGTTGTCCGGGCCGTTTTCCGGAAAGTCGGAGGGCAGGGGGGTGTTGGTAGAGGCCATCGGTAGCTCCTGGCTGTCGGGCGGGAAATACGCCTGCGCGGACCGGCCCGGGCGGCCGCGCTGCGGATCCGAAGGCTTCAGGCCTCCAGCATGTCGCGGCAGGCCAGGGTGCAGCTCAGGCAAGCGCCTGCGCAGACCTGGCAATGCTCTGCCTCGTGCGATGAACATTCGCGCGCGCAGGCATCGCAGATCAGCGCGCACAGCGTGCAAAGCGCATTGGCGAACTCGCCGTCGCGCGCCAGCATGGCCGCGCACAGCCGGCAAACCGCGGCGCAATCGGTGCAGAGTGCAATGCATCGCTGCATGTGGGACGGATTTTCCCGCAGGCACGCGGATGCGCCAATATCGCAGGCGACGGCGCATTCATAGCAGGCTTGCACACATTGCTCGAAATTTTGGTCTCGCATTGCATCTCCTTGTGTGTGCCGGGTACGCGCGGCAACCGGCGTGCCCGGAGACCGGGCCACATCCGCTTGCAATTTGATGCCGCACGGCGATGACCCGGGCGGCCTGGAGCCGTAGCATGGAAGTTCGAATCCCCGTCGGGGAGTCACTGCAGGAGCCACGCATGAAGCCAGCATCCGTACCCGGATCCGCGAAACCGGCGCAAGCCGGCAAGCGGGCGGAAGACAACGCTAAGATACTGCCGCCGCGCTCTCCCGTCGATGTTCCGCGCAGACCGGATAAACCAGACGCCTCTACCCCGAACGAGGCCGCGCGCGACAAGCGCATCGTGGCCGATACGCGCACCGAGTCGAACTGGGCGGACGGTTCCGCGCCGCAACCTCGGGCCAAGAACGCGCGCTCATCGATCCTTTGACGCCTGCCTGGCGTTCGCTGCCGCAGCGGCCTCTCCGCCCAGGAAGGCAAGCAGGCGCCGTTCGTCCGCATTCAGTCCGCGGGGACCCCGTGGCGCTGCCGAGCGCGCGGGCAGCGTGCCGTCCAGATAGGCGGACAGAATAGCCGGATGCACATAGCAGGCGCGGCACACGGCTGGCGTATTGGCCAGCCGCCGCGAGACCTGCTTGATCACTTCCACCACCGTCTTCTGCGCCTGGCTGGCGCTCTCGCTGGGGCATGCCTGCAGCGCGGCATAGGCCATGACGGAGCCTGCCCAGGTCCGGTAGTGCTTCGCCGTGAAATCGCCGGCGCCGGCTACACGCAGATAGGCGTTGACCGCGCCCGAATCGACCGGATGGCTGCCGCCGTCCTCGTCGAGATACTGGAACAGCTGCTGGCCGGGTATGTCCAGGCAGCGCTTGATGATGCGCGCCACGCGCCGGTCCGCAGCGCTGACGTCATGGGTCACGCCGCTCTTGCCCTGGAAGCGGAAACGGAACTTGTCGCCCGTCACGCTGGCGTGCCGCCGCTTGAGTGTGGTCAGGCCATAGGACTTGTTGGTTCTGGCGTACTCGCGAGCGCCGATGCGCACCAGCGTCGTCTCCAGCAAACGTACCAGTACGGCTATCACCTTGTTCTGGGACAACCCGGCGGTACGCAGATCGCGCTCGACCTGCCGCCGTATGCGCGGCAGCGTCTGGCCGAAGGCTGCAAGGCTCTGGTACTTGCTCGCGTCGCGCACCGCGGTCCAGTCCGGGTGATAACGGTATTGCTTGCGTCCCCGGGCATCGCGCCCGGTGGCTTGCAGATGCCCGAGCGGGGAAGGGCAGATCCACACATCTTCGTAAGCCGGCGGTATCGCCAGGGCGTCGATCCGTTCGATTTCGCGCGCGCTGCGTATGCGCCTGCCTTGCGCGTCCAGGTAGTGGAAGGCGCTGCCGTTGACGCGGATCCGGGTATAGCCTGCCAGGCTGTCGTCGTAGTAGACCAGCGCTGCGCCGCCGCGGGCGGGCGCCGTTCGGGGACTTGGGTTCATGTCGTCTGCGGCTAACAGGGGCAGGGGCGCTGTCCTCAGCATGCGGCGTGCCCGCCACCCCTTGTGCGTAGCCAGGCACGCGGCTTGCTGATGCAGGAATGGACTTTCTCCGGAGACAGCCATGCACATCGCGTACTCGTACTACCTGCACGTTCCGCCCAAGCCAGATCCGATACCGCCAGGTTCGCCGCCCGGCGACCTGCCTGTGGATCCGGATACCGATGAACCGGACGTGGACCTGCCGCCCTTGTCGCCGCCCGGCAAGGAAATCACGCCGCCCAGCCCCTGACGCGGGCTTGTGGTTTTTCCCTGATCCCAACAAGAACTGAGGAGTCGCCATGTCGACCATCCTGCTGATTATTCTCATCCTGCTCCTGATCGGCGCCGTGCCCGCCTGGCCCCACAGCCGCGGCTGGGGCTATTACCCCAGCGGCATACTGGGCATATTGCTGATTGTGCTGATCGTGATGCTGTTGACCGGCCGGCTCTAGCAGGTCCCATGCGGTCATGGACGCGCGGGCCGTGTCGGACGGCTCGCGCGCCACCGGTCCGCCAGGCGGCCGTCTGCCGGACCGGCGGGTGGCGCGGGTTTGCGCCCAGGCGTAAGATCGCCGGGTTTTTGTGCAGCCCTCCGCCATCCGCGGCATTCCCGACATGACCATCCCCTTGCTTGTCTTGATAGAAAGCGTGCAGGACTACCTGCCCGAAATCGAAGCGCGCGGCTTTCGCGCGATTTTTGCGCCCACCGCCGAAGCGCGCGCGCAGGCGATCCGCGACCACGGGCCCGAGATCCGCATCGTGCTCACGCGCGGCGCCACCGGCCTGTACGCGCAGGAAATGGCGGCAATGCCCAAGCTGGAAATTGCCTGCTCGCTGGGGGTGGGGTACGAAAACATCGACCTGGCCGCCGCGGCGGAACGCGGGATCGTCGTGACCCACGGTCCGGGTGCGAACGCGGTGTCGGTGGCGGACCACGCCATGGCGCTGCTGCTGGGCGCGGCGCGGCGCCTGCCGCAAGCCGATGCGTCGGTGCGCCAGGGCCATTGGGGCGGCTTCATGGGACCGCAGGTCACCGGCAAGCGGCTGGGCATCCTGGGCCTGGGCACCATCGGACTGGAAATCGCGCGGCGCGGCGCCAACGGCTTCGGCATGAGCGTGGGCTATTACAGCCGCAGCGTCCGCCCGGAATCGGGCTATGCCTATTTCGACAGCCCGCGCGCGCTGGCCGCGGCATCGGATTTCCTGGTGGTGGCGACGCCGGGCGGAGCGGACACGCGCCACCTGGTGGACGCGCAGGTACTGGAAGCGCTGGGGCCGGAAGGCTATCTGGTGAACATAGCGCGCGGCAGCGTGGTCGACACGCAGGCGCTGATCGCGGCGCTGGCCGAACGCCGCATTGCGGGCGCGGGCCTGGACGTGGTGGATGGCGAACCCGACGTGCCCAATGCCCTCATTGAGCTCGACAACGTGGTGTTGACCCCGCATAGCGCGGGGCGCTCGCCGGAAGCGGTGCATGCCACCGTGGCGCTGTTCCTGGACAACGCCACGGCGCACTTCGGCGGCAAGCCGGTGCTGACCCCCGTGCGCCGGGGCTAGCAGGCCAAGGCTAGTGCGAGAACATGACCGGCACGGTCATGCTCTTCAGGATGGATGCCGTCGCCCCGCCCAGCGCCCACTGGCGCAGCTTGCTGTGGCCGTAGGCGCCCATGACGATCAAGTCCGCGCTGTGGTCGGCGGCGGCATTCAGGATGGTGCTGCCCACGCCTACGCCCTTGATGTCGCGGCGCACGTGCTCCGGCGCCGGCATGCCCTGCGCCACGCAGTAGGTGGTCAGGTCTTCGAACGGCGCTTCATGCTTGGGGCTGGCGGCGCCTTCGTTCATGCTCAGCACGGTCATGTGCGAAGCCAGGCGCAATATCGGCGCGGCATCGGCCAACGCGCGGGCGGCCTCGCGGCTGCCGTCCCAGCAGCACAGCACGCGGTCGCCGATCACCGGAAACTCGCCGCTGGACGGAATCGCCAGCACCGGCCGGCCCGCCGTCAGCAGGGTCTGCTCGACGAACTCGATCTCGTGGGCGGCTTCGACGTCCTCGCGGTTTTCCTGGCTGACCACGATCAGGTCGGTGGTGCGGCCCAGCAGCGCCACGGTCTCGCTGGGCGAGGATGTGCCCGCGCGCATGAAGGCGGGCACGTCGGCTTCGGCCGCGGCTTCCAGAAACGCGGTTTCCACCGCGTCGCGGCTTTGCGCCTGCAATTCCTTGATGATGCCCAGCGAACGCGACATGAGCACGGACTCGCCGTAGTAATACTGCGGCGGCGCGGCGTTGGCGTAGATGCCGACCAGCTCGGCCTTGTGGCGCTTGGCCAGGGCCAGGGCAGCTTCAATGCGGCGTTTGCAGTCGAATCCGTGGTCCAGGTGGACGGAAATGCGGCGGTACATGAAGGCCTCCTTGTTTAAGCGTGCCATGTGCATATGGTTACGCTTTCCGGCCTTTTCGCCCTTGATGCGCGTCAAGCCCGCGGCACTTCGCCGGTGTGCGCGCAAACCGCAGGCTATGGCGCGGCGGGAGCCCGTTCCACGCGTTCGCGCAATTGGCGCAATTGGCGCGCCTGTTGCGCGATGCGGTCCAGCGGACCGGCCAGTTCCGGATAGCCCGCGGCCACCGCTGGCGGCACGGCCAACTGGCGGTCGTTGGCGCCTGGCGCGGGTTGCTGCGGATGCAGCGCATGCGCCAGCGCCGGACCGTACTCGGAGAGCGCCTGGGCGGCAGGCGTTCCGGCTGGCAGGGCCGGCTGCATTTCCAGCACCGTGCCCGCCGCCGTCACGCGCCGCATGGCGTTGAGCAGGTTTTCGGCGGTACCGACATTGCGGTCGCGATGCACCGGATTCTGCTGCAGCCGTTGCAAGGACGCCTGCGCATTGTCGGCGGAAAGGCAGGCCATGCGGCGCAACGCCACCAGGTCCTGTCCGTCGCCGGCTTCGCCGCTCTTGGCCCGCAACAGGGCGCGCGCATAGGCGGCATGGCGCTCCAGCGCCAGGCTGAGGGCCCCGGCCAATTGCCGCGGCTCCTTTTCGGGCCAGACCAGAAAGCCGACCAGCAGCGCCAGGACGCCGCCCAGCACGCTATTGAACGCGCGCAGGGCCGCGAGCATCGGCTCCTGGATCTCGGGCTGCTGGATGTGGGTGACCAGCACGAATTGCGAAGTCAGGAAGAACGTGAACAGCGCGTAATGAATCGTGCGCGCGGCGAACGTGCCCAGCGCGATGGGCAGCACCGCCAGGGCCACGGACAAGGGGGTGCTCAGGAACAGGCCCAGCAGCGAGGCGCCGATGGCGCCAGCCACGCTGCCGGCCACGCGTTCCAGCGTGCGCTGCCAGGTGGTCGCGAAGTAAGGTTGCAGGATGAAGACCAGCGTCAGCGACATCCAGTAGCCATGGTTGACGGCGAAGGTCTTGGACAGCGCCACCGCGATGGTGGCGCCCACGCCCACCCGCAGCGCGTGGCGGAACGCGTCGGATTCGAAGCTCAGGTTCTGCCGCAACGCGCGCCACGCGTCTTGCGCAGGGTTGGCTGCGCGGCGATCGCGCGTGGGCGCCGCCGGGGTCCGTCCCTGGTCGAACAGGGACTGGATGACGGCCTGCGCCGTGTGCAGCAGGCGGTCCAGCACCGGCGCCATGGTGGCCAGTTCGGGCGCGTGGGCCAGGGCGCTGCCGCGCAGTTCATGCAGGCCGGCGCTGTAATGGGCCAGGCGTTCGCGCAGGCACTGCGCCTGCTTGGCGTCGTTGACGTCGGAGGTGCTGGCGATGGCATTGCACAGGCTGGCGTAGCGGTGCAGCGCGTGCGACAGATGGGCGCCGGCGCCGCGTCCGAGCCAGCGCGGCGCATTCGATTCCATCAGGTCGGCTGCGGCCACCAGCGCAATGAAGCTGTCCTCGGCATTGTCCAGCAGGTACAGCAGTTGATGCGCGCGGGCGCGGCGCGATGGGCGCGCGTCCTGCACTTCGCGGATGCGCGTGCGGGCGGCTTCGAGCGCGGCGCGCTGGGCGCTGCGCTGCGGTCGCGTGACGGCGCTCCAGGCCTGGGGGCTGGCCGCGGGCGTCAACCCGGAATACATGCGGGCCAGCGCGTCGGCGAAATCCGCCAGGCCGCGGTAGCAGTGCGCCACCGCGTGAGTGGCGTCCTTCCAGGGACGTCGGCGCCATACCAGCGCCGTCATCAGGATGGCCCAGGCCGCGCCGGCCAGGAAAAACAAGGTGTAGGACAGGCTTTCCGTCCAGGTCGGGGCGGGCAGTTCCGCTGCCACCACGAAGCCTGCGGACAGCAGGGTGCCGACGATTGCCGCGGCCGGCCCCAACACGCGCAACAGGCCGCCGAATGTGCAGCACACGAAGGTCAGGGGCAGCAGCAGCCACAGATGAGCCGCGCTGACGCTGGCCAGAAAGCAGAACAGCGCGCCTATCAGCCCCAGCGCGAGCATTGCCCCCGCGCGCTGGCGCAGGGGACCGCCCGGATCGCCGAAGCAGGCCCAGAAAGCCGCGATGGCGCTCCAGCCCAAACGCGGCTCGTGCGCCAGCACGGCCAGGATGACAGGCGCGGCGCTGATGGCCGCGGCTTGGAGGGCGTCCAGCCACAGAACGTTGCGCAGGGAGGCGCGCCAACGGGAATAAAGATTCTTCACGCTAGGAATACAGCAGCGGCGGTGGGCCCGGCAGGGCGAAAGACGCAAACCCTACCATGTCGACAAGGCATTTCGGCGGGGGTGACGGCCAGGGCCGGAAAGCCGGTTTCATTCATGAATCCGAGCAGCTTAATACGTATGGATACATATATGTGACTTTGCCGCCGCAGCGGCGCAAAATTGCCTGGAAGAAAGTCTGGAAATCGCATACAAAAAGCGCTGTAGCTGGGAATACTCAGTCCAATGTGCCTCTTTCTGCGCCCGGACAGCGCAGGTTTTCACCCAGGGGCGCGCAAGGAGTATCGACATGATGTCGAATCACGAGGCTTCCACAGACTCGGTGGCGAGCGACGACGAGATCGCCGCCATGATCACCGGCAAGGATGGCCTGCGCATGCTGTTGCAGCCGCAGGTGGATTTGCTGACAGGCCGGATCGTGTCGGCCGAAGCGCTGGCTCGCTGGCGGCATCGCCGCCTGGGCATCATCATGCCTTCCGACTTCATCCCCGCCGTCAACCGCCTGGGCCTGGACAAGGTGCTGTTCGAGCGCGTCTGCCTGCGTGTCATAGACATGCTGTTGACGATGCGGCGCGCCGGCATCGCCATTCCGGTGGCCATCAATGCGCCTGCCTCCACCTTGTCGGACGAGGCCGCGGTCGATTTCCTGCTGGACCGCATCTACGCGGCGGAGCTGCCCGCGTCGCTGGTGCGCGTGGAACTGACGGAAGACCAGCCCATCCGCGAACTCGACGTGCTGCGCGCCACGCTGCTCAAGCTCGAGAATGCCGGCTGCGAGGTCAGCCTGGACGATTTCGGCACCGGCCATGCTTCGTTGAAGTTGCTATCGGCGTTGCCGCTGTCCGAGGTCAAGATCGACCAATATTTCGTGACGCGCATGCGCCGCAGCGCAGTCGCCTTCGAAGTGTTGCGCACCGCCGCGGAACTGGCGAACCGGCTGGGCCGCCGGGTGGTGGCCGAGGGCGTCGAAAACGTGGCGGACATTCCTGCCCTGCGCGCGGCCGGCTGCCGCTACGGCCAGGGCTTCGCGCTGGGCCGCCCCATGCCGCTGGACGAATTGACGGTGCGCCTGCGCACGCAACGCGACCAGGGCGAACCGCTGGCCGCGCCTGCCGCCTACGCGTCGTCCTGGCTCGATGCCTACGACGCGTCCGCCCAGGAGCCGCAGTCAACGCGCGGCAAGCGCCACGCCACCACGCAATAAGGCTGGTCGCGCAGCGTATTTTTTACCAAGCAGGCCGGACTTTACCCGCAGTCCTTGCGTCCCCGTGTCCGCGGGCTGCGCGGGCTGACTGCGGCGCGATTTGGGCACGCGGGTTGCTGTATGGAAGATGGCGGAGCTTTTTCCGTCTTCCAGGAGACTTGCAATGCCCAATCAGAACCAGCCCGACCAGCAAAAGCAGCAACAGAAGCAACAGGCCCAGGAAAACCCCAGGGACCGCAATCAGCCCGGGCAGCAGCCCGGCCAATCCGGCCAGCATGCCGATAAGGATCGGCAGCAACCTGGCCAGAATCAGGGCCAGCAAGGCAAGATGCCGCGCTGACTCGTAGACCGCGTGTTCCGGGCCCTCTAGTCGGGCGGGTATCGCGGTAAGAACGGCCTTGTCCCGCTGTGGGCGGACAAGGCCGTTTGTGCTTCATCATGGCTTCGGATTTCGGCATCAAGCCGCCGCTGGCAGCCACAGCGCAACCGGCAGTTCATGCAACAGTTCCGACAAGGGCAGCGCGCCACCGGAGCCGGATCTCGCTTTTTCGCCGCCCATTGCATCGCGCCAAGCCAGACCCTTGATGGCATCGGGCAGGCACAGCGCGGTGTCGGCCCAGAAGTCCCGCGCCGCCCGCGGCTCGCCGCGAGCGTAGCCAGACAGACGCAGCGCGCACAGCCGCGGCGCGACGATCAGGGCGTGCTCCTCTTCATGACGCCGCAGCCAGGCTACGACGTGCTGTGCATGCGTCCCGGTTACAGCCAGCGGGACGCACTCGCCCTGGCCGAACAATGCCGGGTGGCGCCGCCGCGCCGCCAGCAGGCGCTGGATCAGGGCCTGCTTCACCGCGCCGCTGCGCCAGTCCGTTGCGCTGGGTCGCACGGCGGCGCTGGCGCGCGTGCGGGCCAGCATGGCGATCCGCGGCGGGTAGTCCACCGCGCGCCGGTTGTCGGGGTCGACCAGGCTGTAGTCCCATAGCTCCGTGCCTTGGTACAGGTCCGGCACGCCGGGCAGCGTGTTGCGCAACAGCGTCTGGGCCAGGCTGTTGATCATGCCGGCAGGGGCCAGTTCCAGGGCGTATGCGGCGATTTCGGCCAGCAGGCGGCGCCCGGGCGCCGCGTCCCGCAGAAATTCCAGCGCGCCAAGCCCGGCGGCTTCGTAAGCGGGGTCAGGATCCGTCCAACTGGTATGCAGCTTGGCTTCGCGCAACGCCTTGAGCTGCCATTGCGCCACGCGCTCGATCCATGCGGCCACGCTTTCTGGCCGCTGTTCGATGATGTCGGCATCCCAGTCGGCGGGCCACGCCCCGATCAGCGTCTGCACGAGCAGGTAGCGGTCCGCCAAGGTAAGCAGCCCGGCGTCGGGCAGGGCGTGGGTCCAGCGATACGCGGTCTTGCGCCAGGCTTGCGGCATTTCCGAAACCACCGCCAGCCGCGCGCGCGCGTCCTCGCCGCGCTTGTGGTCATGCGTGGCCGTCGCCAGCATGGCGTGCGGGAAGTTGCGCGCCCGCGCCTCGACCTGGGCATGAAATGCCTCGGGCGACAACGCAAATCGCTGCGGCGATGCGCCGACTTCATTGCGCGACAGCAGCGGACCGTAGCGGTAGAACAGCGTATCTTCCAGCGCCTTGGCTGCCAAAGGCGGCGTCAGCTGCTGGAACCGCCGCAGGGCGTGGGCAGCGTTTGGCTCAGATTGCGGGAGCGGCGCGGTTGCCGGATCGGCGGGGCCGCCGCCCAGCCACCGGTCCATCTGCGCCAACAAGGCAGCGTCCGCTGTGCCGGGCAACGCGTGCAGCAGGGCGGCGGCGCGTTGCGCTGCCGCCTCGCAGTGATGGCGGTCCGCATCGCTGCGGCCGCCGTCCTCCGCGTAGGTCCGGTACACCGGAAAGGCCGCCAGCCACGCGGACAACACGCGGTCCATGGCCGGCGCGGACCAGTCGCGGGTCCGGCGGTCCTGCCGCGCCAAACGTTCCAGGCAGCGGACCAGCGCCAGGCGTTCCGCGGGAAAGTGCCGCTGCAGCATGCGGGTGCGCGCCGCTTCCAGCTGCCGCGGCGGCGTGCGCAGATCGCCCGTGAGCATCTGCCAGAACGCCCGCAGCGGCGCCTCGGCCTGCGGGTCGTGCAGCAATGCGCCGACCTGATCCATGAAGTCATAGCCGGTGGTGCCATGCAGCTGCCAGCGCGCATCGGGCGCTTCGTCCGGTGCCAGGATCTTCTCCGCCACCAGGTAGGCTTGCGATTGGGCGCAAGAAGGTGGACGGCGGGCCCCGGCTTCGGCCAGGCATCGATTCAGCCTGCGCAGATAGGCGCCGGGCGCGGCCAGCCCGTCGATGTGGTCGATGCGCAGTCCGTCGAGCAAGCCTTCCGCATACAGGCGCAGCGGCAGCGCATGCACGGCATTGAAAACGGCTTCGTCCTCGACCCGTACGCCCACGAGCTCGCTGATCTCGAAAAAGCGCCGCCAGTTGATCTGATCGGCAGCGCAACGCCACCAGGCCAGCCGGTAATGCTGGCTCTCCAGCAGCCGGTGCAGGCGCTCGCGGCCGGCTGCGCGCGCCGGGTCGCAGCGGCGCAGCAGGGCCTGCGGATCCTGCCCGTGCGCAAGCGACTCCGGCGCCAGGGGATAGCGCTGCCCGGAGACCTCCAGTTCGATGCGTCCGGCATCGGCGTCATAGCGCAGCGCCATTGCGCCTTGAGCCAGCGACACACCGTAGGAGTCGGGCAGGATGGGCAGCAGGACTTTGCCGCGCAGGGCGGGATCAGGCGCGTCCCAGTCGATGTCGAAGCAGCGCGCATGCGCGCTTGCGGCGCCGTGTTCGAGCACATCGCGCCACCAGGCATTGGCGGGGTGGGCCGCCATGTGATTGGGCACGATGTCCGCGATGAGACCCAGCCCGCGCCGACGGGCCGCCCGGGCCAGATCCCTCAGTGCGGATTCCCCGCCCAGCTCCGGATTGACCGCGCCATGGTCGATGACGTCATAGCCATGCGTGGACCCGGGGCGGGCGCAGGTGATGGGCGACAGGTAGAGGTGGCTGACCCCCAGGTCCGCGTAGTAGTCCACGCAGGCTCGGGCGTCCTCAAATGTGTAGCCGGCATGCAATTGCAGGCGGGCCGTGGCGCGCGGCATGGTCATGGCCGGCCCCGTCCGGTGCGCAGGGCTTGCAGCCGGGCCTGCACGGCAGGGTCGGCGAAGCACGTCGCGCTGCTTGCGGCCAGGCGTTGACGCCAGTTGGGATGCTGGTCCACGGTGCCGGGCAGGTTGGGCTGTTCCAGTTCGCCCGCCAGGTCTTCCATGGGCACCAACAGCAGGGGACAAGGGCTGGAAGACACGAAGCGCAGCATGTCCTCCAGGGGCGCGCGCGCGGGCTCGGCGGCGCAGCCCAGGGCTTGCGCGAGCAAGCTGCGGTCCATGCGGCGGTTGCGCCGCAGCGTGGCTTCATCGTCGCCGCCGCCCAGCAAGTCCAGTTCGGCGCGCAGGTCGATGTCGCGCTCGGCCCACCAGCCGCGCAAGGTCGGCAGGTCGTGGGTCGAGGTCATGGCCACGGCCTGGCCGGGCCAGTCGCCGGCTGCAAGAAAGGGCGCCGGCGTGGACGGCGCAGATGGCGGCGCGTCAGGTTCCTGCCGCATGAACCACAGCACATTCATGCCCAGGATGCCGTGATCCGCCAGCTCGCGGTTGAAACCTTCAGGCACCGTGCCCAGGTTTTCGCCGATGGCAAGCGCGCGATGGCGCCAGGCTTCCAGCGCCGTGAGCGCCAGCAGTTCGCGCAGTGGATAGCGCAGATAGGCGCCCGCATCGGCCGTCAGTCCATCGGGCACCAGCCACAGCCGCGCCATGCCCAGGATGTGATCGATGCGCAGGCCGCCGGCGTGAGCCAGCGCGGCGCGCAACATGTCGATGTAGGCCGCGTAGCCCTGGGCATGCATTGCGCGCGGCGAGAACGCGGCCAGGTTCCAGTTCTGTCCTTGCGGATTGTGGATGTCGGGCGGCGCGCCTATGGACAGGCCGGGCATCAGGTCGGTCTGGCGGCTCCAGGCGTGGCTGCCGTCCGGACTGTCGCCCACGGCCAGGTCTGCGATCAGCCCCACGCGCATGCCGGCGCGTCGCGCCGCCTTCTGCGCGTGGTCCAGGCTTTCGGCGGCCAGCCATTGGGCGTAGCGATGGAAGTCGACCTCGACCGGATGCTGCCGCGCATACCGTTCGACTTCCGGCGAGTCCGGATCGCGCAGGCCGGCGGCCCATTGCGCCCAGGGCTGGTGGTCTGCGCCATGCGCTGCCTGGGCGGCATGCAGGGCTTCAAATACGGCGTGGTCGCGCAGCGCCTTGCCGCGCCGGGCGCAGTACGCCTCGTAGCGCTGGCGGGCATCCGCCGGTCCGCTTGTGCGGAACTGGCGGTGCAGCGCGCGCAGCAGGCGCTGCCGCCATATCCCGGCCGATGGCCAATCTATCAACGCCGTTGGGCGCGGCTGGGCGGCCAATTCGGCCAGCGCCCGGCGCAAGACATCGTCACCGACGATGGCGGCGGGATCTGCATACAGGGTGTTCAGGAACAAGCGGCTGGATGGGGCGTAAGGACTGCAACGCTGCGGTTGCGCGGCGAACATGGCGTGCACCGGGCTGATGGCGAGCGCGTCCGCGCCCTGGGCCGCGGCGGCGACAGCCAGTTCGCGCACGGCGCCAAAGTCGCCGTAGCCGCCGTCGCCAGGTTGGTAGGCATCGCGCCTGAGACTGTAGACCTGCGCGCATAGTCCCCAGGCGCGCGGCCGCACGCCGTCGGTCAGATCATCCAGGCCAGGCGCTTGGCGGGGCGCCACCGCAAGCACGGTCTGGCCGCATGCCAGGTGCAGCGTGTGGTATCCGGGCTCCTGCGGTGCGATCAGGCTGCCGTCGTCCGCGACCTCGCCGTCGCTGGTCTGGCCTGACTCGCACACGATGCGGTAGCGGCCGCGCGCGCAAGCGGGCAGAAACGCGGCCATGCCGCTGCGCGCGACCAGCAGGGGCGGCAGCCGGGCCCCAAGCTCCACGCCCAGGCGATGGTCGCTGTCGCGGATGTCATGGGCGTTGCCCGCCGGCAAGCCCATGCCCTCCAGCAGCAGCCGTAAAGTATCCGGCGACACTTGCTGCGGACGCTGGCGCGCGTCGGTCCAGTGTTCGGCGATGCCGGCTTTGGCGGCCAGCGCGGACAAGGCCGGATCGCCGGCGGACGTTGCGGTCATGCCGGTTCCTCCAGCAGCCACACGGTGCTGTCGCCGCACACCTCGCCGTGGACCAGGGCGTCGCGGGCGCCGGCCACGGATTCAAAGAGCAGCGTGGCATAGGCCTCGGCGCCCGCCTGCAAGGCCTCGGGCAGCGCCACGCGATCGGGGCCGAAGTTCGCATAGACCGTCAGGCGCGCGCCGCCTGCCAGTTCCCAGCGCGCGAACACGCCGCGTTCGCCGATCGCGGCCGCACCCAGGCTGACCGCGCCGGCCAGCCGGGGCGCGATCAGGCGGGCGCGCAGATGCAGCAGGACCGCGTAGTCCCGCATCCAGGCATGCGCGTCGGCGGCGCTGGCCCGTGGTTTGCTGGCCACGTAGGTTGCGGGATCGTTCGGGTCGGACAACGCGCCCGCGCCCTGGAATTCGGGAAAGCGCGAGAACTCGCGCCGCCGGCCGTCGCGCACCGCTTGCGCCAAAGCCGGGTCGGCATGGCTGGTGAAGTAGTGGAACGGCGTGCGCGCGCCGCGTTCCTCGCCCATGAAGATCAGCGGGATCTGCGGCGCCAGCAGCTGCAACGCGACCGCGGCGCGCAGCCGGGCGGGACTGTCCACCAAGCTGGCCAGGCGTTCGCCGCCCGCACGGTTGCCGGTCTGGTCATGGTTCTGCAGGAACAGCACGAAGGCGCTTGGCGGCAGTTCCGCGCTGGGTTCGCCCCGCGGTTGTCCGCCACGGTAGGGCGAACGCTGCCCCTGATACAGCCAGCCTTCGGCCAGGCAGCGCGCCAGCGCCAGGGCCGGCTGAGCGCTGTAATCGGCGTAGTAGCCGTGGCTCTCGCCGGTCAGAAGGCAATGCAAGGCATGATGCGCGTCGTCATTCCATTGCGCATCGAAGTCACCTTGCAGCAGGCTGGCGCGGTTGTCGTCGTTCTCCAGCACCAGATGCACATGGCGTTCGGCAGGAATATGCTGCCGCAGGTACTGGGCCAATTCATGCAGCCATTCATGGCCCGCAATCGCGTGCACGGCGTCCAGACGCAGCCCGTCGAAGCGGTACTCGGTCAGCCAGTACAGCGCGTTGTCCTTGAAGAACTGGCTGACCGCCGGCTGGCGGAAGTCGATGGCGTCGCCCCAAGGCGTGGCGACGTCTTTCCTGAAGAACGGCGCGGCATAGCGCGGCAGGTAATTGCCGTCGGGGCCGAAATGGTTGTAGACCACGTCCAGCATCACGCCCATTTCCAGCCCATGGGCCTCGTCGATCAGGCGCTTGAGCTCATCGGGCGTGCCGTAGGCCGTGTCGGGCGCGTAGGGCAGCACGCCGTCATAGCCCCAGTTGCGTGGCCCGGGGAAGTCGGCAATGGGCATCAGCTCCAGCAAGGTCACGCCCAGCGCCGCCAGCTCCGGCAGCCGCGCCAGCAGGCCCGCATAGCCGCCCTCCAGGCCGGCATGGGTTTCGTACAGCACGGCGTCTTCCCAAGGCCGTCCGCGCCAGGTGCCGTAGCGCCAGGGGTAGGAGTCCGGCGCGACCACGACGCTATCGTCGTGCACGTCTCCGTGCTGCAGGCGCGAGGCGGGATCGGGCGCGACCGTGTCCGCGTCCAGGCGGTAGCGATAGCGGGCGCCGATGGGGCAGTCCACGTCGGCCTGCACGTAGCCGTCCGGGCCGGGGCTCAGGGCGATGGGAGGATGGCCTTCGACCTCGAGGGCGAAGCCCGCCGGCGCGGTCGGCGCCCACAGGCGAAAGCGCGTGACGCCGCTCTCCAGCGGGATTGCGCCTGAAGCATAGTCATGTGTCATGGCGGATCTCCCGGCACGTAGGTCGCCGCCAGCAGCGCCACGCTACGCGCCGCCACTGTGATGGCGGCATCCGCCAGTGGCGCGGCAGGCGCCTGCGTGGCGGAATCCAGCTCGCGAATCCACGCCAGCGCGGGCGACGGCATCTGGAAAACCGTGTCCTCCGCGCCGGGATTCAATAGCAGCAGCGTCACATCGACGCTGCCGTCTTCGCGGCAGGCGGCGCGGCGCAGGACCATGGCATTGGCCTCCGACTCCCAGGCCGCCGCGTCCAGTTCAGCGCCCGCCGGATCGAACCAGGAGATGGGTTGTACGCCAGGCGCGAGCTCCTGCCCCGCATCGCCGTAGCGCGCGGCGCGCGTGCTGGGGTGGGCGCGGCGCAGTGCGATCAGGCGCGCCGCGTAGCGGGATAGCTCACGGCCGTCATCGGACTGCGCCTGCGTCCAGTCCAGCCACGACAGGGCGTTGTCCTGGCAATAGGCATTGTTATTGCCTTCCTGGCTATTGCCGAATTCGTCTCCGGCCAGCAGCATCGGCGTGCCATCCGCCAGGAACACGCAGGCGAGCTGGGCCCGTTGCACCCGTTTCCGGGTGTCCAGGATGGCGGCGTCCTCGGTCGGGCCTTCGGCGCCCCAGTTGTGGCTGTAGTTCTCGCCGTGGCCGTCGTTGCCGCCTTCGCCGTTGGCCTCGTTGTGGCTGGCGTCGTAGCTGACGATGTCGGCCAGCGTGAAACCGTCGTGCGAGGCCACGTAGTTGACGCTGCTCCAGGGCCGACGGTGGCGGCGGTCGAACAGGTCGCGCGATCCGCACAAGCGCGCCGCCATCTCGCCGCGCATGGCGGGATCCCCGCGCCAATAGCGGCGCGTCGCGTCGCGGAATTTGTCGTTCCACTCGGCGAAGCCCGGTGGATGGTTGCCCAGCTGATAGCCATCCGGCCCCACGTCCCAGGGTTCGGAAATCAGTTTCAGGCGGGCAAGGGCAGGGTCCTGCAGCACGGCGTCGAAAAAGCCCGAACCCGGGTCATAGCCGGTGCCTTCGCGTCCCAGGGTCACGCCCAGGTCGAAGCGGAAGCCGTCGACGCCATAGGATTGCGCCCAATAGCGCAGCGAATCCGTGACCATTTGCAGGACGCGCGGATGTGACAGGTTGACCGTGTTGCCGCAGCCGGTGTCGTTGATGTAATAGCGTTCGTCGCCCGGCACCAGGCGGTAGTAGCTGGCGTTGTCCAGTCCGCGCCAGGACAGCGTGGGTCCCAATTCGCTGCCCTCGCAAGTGTGGTTGTAGACCACGTCCAGAATCACTTCGATGCCGGCGGCATGCAGCCGGCGTATGGCCTGGCGCAGTTCGTTCGGATTGTGCTGCAGGTAGGAGGGCTCCGGCGCAAAGTACGACAACGTGCTGTAGCCCCAGTAGTTGCGCAGGCCGCGTTCGGTCAGGAAGCGGTCCTGCAGGAACGCATGCACCGGCAGCAACTCCACGGCGGTGACGCCCAGCCGCTGCAGGTGTTCGATGAAGCGCGGGTCGGCCAGCGCGGAGCAGGTGCCGCGCAGGGGCTGGCGCAGGTCTTCGCGCAGCATGGAGGCGCCGCGCACGTGCACCTCGTAGATCACCGTATCGTTCCACGCCGTGGCCGGCGGCCGGCTGTTGCCCCAGGTGAAAGGCGCTTCTTCGGCCACGATGGCCTTGGGCATGGCGGGCGCGCTGTCGCGCCGGTCGATGCTGAGGTCGGCGCGCGCATGCTTCATGCGATAGCCGAACAGCGCGTCGCTCCAATGCAGCGGTCCGGTCAACTGCCGCGCGTAGGGATCGAGCAACAGCTTATGGGGATTGAAACGGTGCCCATTGCGCGGATCGTGCGGGCCGTGGGCGCGATAGCCGTACACCAGTCCGGGATGCGCGTCCGGCAGGTAGCCGTGCCAGATCTCGTCGGTGCATTCGGGCAGGTCGAAGCGGCGCAGTTCCTTGCGGCCCTTGGGATCGAACAGGCACAGCTCGATGCGCGTGGCGTTGGCCGAGAACACGGCGAAGTTCACGCCCAGGCCATCGCTGACCGCGCCCAGCGGATGGGGCTGGCCCCCGGCGATGCGCGTGAATTGGGAGGGATCCATATGGGTTCAGCCTTCGTAGAGCAGGAAGAGGGTGGACAGCGGCGGCAAAGTCAGGGACAAGGCCTGGGGCTGGCCATGGGACGCGCTGACGCCGGTGCTGGCGCCGCCCTGGTTGCCCTGGCCGGATCCGCCATAGTGCGTGGCGTCGGTATTCAGCTTTTCCGCCCAGCGGCCAGCCCGCGGCACGCCGATGCGGTAGTCGTGCCGCGCCACCGGCGTGAAGTTGGCGACCGCGAGCACGTGATGGACGCCGTCGCTGCGGATGAATGCGACCACGCTGTTGTCGCGGTCGTCCAGGATCGTCCAGGCGAAGCCCGCCGGGTCGGCGTCCAGCGCATGCAGCGCCGGCACCCCGCGGTACAGGCCATTCAAGTCTGCAACCAGCCGCTGTATGCCCAGATGGCCGGGACGGTCCAGCAGGTCCCAATCCAGAGGTACGTCGTGGTTCCATTCCCGTGGCTGGGCCATTTCCCCGCCCATGAAGAGCAGCTTCTTGCCCGGATGAGCCCACATGAAGCCGAGGTAGGCGCGCAGGTTGGCGAGCCTGGCGGCCGCGTCGCCCGGCATCTTGGCCAGCAGCGATCCTTTGCCGTGCACCACTTCGTCGTGCGATAGAGGCAGGATGAAGCGCTCGCTGTACGCATACACCATGCTGAAGGTGATGTCGTGGTGGTGATGCTTGCGGTGCACGGGGTCCTCGGACAGGTAGCGCAAGGTGTCGTGCATCCAGCCCATGTTCCATTTGTAGTGAAAGCCCAGCCCGCCGTCGGCGATCGGCGCGGTGACGCCGGGCCAGGCCGTCGATTCCTCGGCGACCATGATGGCGTCCGGCACTTCGTGGCGCACAGTGCCGTTGAGCGCCTGCAGGAACTGCACCGCCTCCAGGTTTTCCCGGCCGCCGTAGCGGTTGGGGATCCATTGGCCGGGCTGGCGGCTGTAGTCGCGATAGAGCATGGACGCGACCGCGTCCACCCTCAGGCCGTCGACATGGAAGCGCTGCAGCCAATGCAGCGCGCTGGCGATCATGAAGGCCTGCACCTCCGTGCGGCCCAGGTTGTAGACCATGGTGTGCCAGTCCGGGTGATAGCCTTCGCGCGGATCCTCGTACTCGTAGAGCGCCGTGCCGTCAAAGCGGGCCAGGCCGTGCGCATCGTCCGGGAAGTGCGCAGGCACCCAGTCCAGGATGACGCCGATGCCTGCGTGGTGGCAGCGGTCGACGAAACGGGCGAATGCGGCGGGCGGACCATAGCGGGCCGCGGGCGCGAACATGCCCAGCGGCTGATAACCCCAGGACCCGCCGAAAGGATGCTCCATGACGGGCAGCAGCTCCACATGGCTGAACCCCATGGCGCGGGCATAGGCCGGCAACTTGTCGGCCAGCCGGTCCCAGATGCAGGCGTGCGATTCCGGTTCGTCAGGCAGCCAGGACCCGGCGTGCACTTCGTAGATGGACAGCGGCGCGTCCGTGGACTGGCGCGTGCGCCGCTGCGCCATCCAGGCCTGGTCTTGCCACGGATAGTCGGCGCCGTCTTCCACCACCGAGGCGGTGGCAGGCGGCGCTTCGCTGCGTCGCGCCAGCGGATCGGCCTTGAGCCGTAGGTTGCCGGCGCGGTCGGTGATTGCGAACTTGTAGCGTTCGCCGGCCTGCACGTCCGGGATGAAGATCTCCCAGACGCCGGCGCGGTGCCGCAGCCGCATGCCGTGCCGGCGGCTGTCCCAGGCGTTGAAATCGCCCACCACCGCCACGCGTTGCGCGTTCGGCGCCCATACCGCGCAGCGCAGGCCGGCCACGCCGTCGACTTCCATCAGGCGCGCGCCCAGGGCCGTGCCCACGCTGCGCCATGCGCCTTGCGCCAGCTCCTCCAGCGTGCCGTCTTCCAGCAGGGTGCCGAAGGCATAGGGGTCGGCGGTGATCTGTTCGGCGTCGGGCCATTGGATCGCCAGACGGTACGAGGCGCCGTCGCCGGGGCGGGCGTAAGGAACGCGTCCAAGAAACAGTCCCTGGCCCTGTTCGCGCAAGGGGATGCGCGCGCCGTCGCCGTCCAGCGCCGCCACGGCCCGCGCGCCCGGGGCATACACCCGCACTTCGCCGTCGTGCGGCCCCAGGAAGGCATAGGGGTCGCTGTGCAGGCCGCTGGCCAAGGCGGCCAGTTCGACGGGCGCTATGGGGCTGATGCTGCCGCCTGCGGGCATGTCCTGGCTCATGATCGTGCATCCTCTTCGTCCACCGCGGCCGACAGCAGCAGGCTGCGCGCCAGTTCCGCCAGGGCGCACAGCGGTATCGAAATCCAGTCTGGGCGATGCGCGGCTTCATAGCTCACTTCATAGGCGGCCTTCTCCAGTTGGGCCAGGGCCAGCAGCGCGTCTTCATCCGCAGGCGGGATAAGCGCCGACGCGCGCGCATCGCGGTAGCCTTGCAGGAAGGCCTGGCTGGCGGTCTGGCGAAAGCGCGCCAATAGCAGGTCGCGCAGTTCTGCTGGCGCGACAGGCGCGCCCGGCGTTTCGCCCGCGCCGGCATTGGCGTCGGTCGGCGCGCCGCCGATGATGTCGGTGCGGGCGATCGAGGCGGCGGCATAGTCGAACGAACGCAGCATGCCCGCCACATCCTTGTAGGGCGAGGCGAGGGCGCGGCGCGCGTCCACGCTGCTGACCGGTTCGCCTTCGAAGTCGATCAGATAGGCGTCCGCCTGCGCCACCAGCACCTGCCCAAGATGGAAGTCGCCGTGCACGCGCAGGCAAAGGACGCCGGTCTCGGCCTGCGCCATCGCCGCCACGCGCGCCGCCAGCCGGGCGCGGTGCTCGAAATACCATTCCGCGCAGGCGCGCGAAGGGGCTTCCAGTTCACCGAGCTGCGCGCGCAAGTCCTTTTCCGCGCGTTCGAGCAGGTCCTGGACGCGGCGCGTGCGCGCATCGGCGTCCGCCTGGCTGGCGGCGCGCGGCTGGAACGCGGGGTCGTCGGAGGCCTGCGACAGCAGGTTGTGCATCTGCGCCAGACGTTCGCCCATGGTGGCGGCCATTGCGGCGTAGCCCCGCAGGTCCTGGGCGA
Organism: Achromobacter aegrifaciens; assembly: GCF_902859965.1. Classification (NCBI taxonomy): domain Bacteria; kingdom Pseudomonadati; phylum Pseudomonadota; class Betaproteobacteria; order Burkholderiales; family Alcaligenaceae; genus Achromobacter; species Achromobacter aegrifaciens. The sequence continues at coordinate 699,784 of NZ_CADIKO010000002.1, read as the reverse complement.
ATTCGTCCGGGCTCTGGTTCACCAGCAGCGCGTTGTCCAGCGTGCGCTTGAGCAGATCCAGCGTCCAGTTCCAGGCGTCGCCCTCGTTGGCGACGTAGCGGTGCGCCACCGCCAGCGTGTGGACCACGCCGTCGGCATCCTCACGTTGGACCTCGCCCAGCAGCGCCGGCATGTTGGCGTAGCCGGCGCGCGTCAGATAGCGGGTCATTTCCAACTCGGGCGATCCGCCGGGCTGGACGGCGCGGATCAGCTTCAGTATCAGCTTGCCATCGACGACGACCGAGCTGTTGGATTGCTCGCCCGTCAGCCACTGCAGTTCGCCGTCCCCGGCGACCTCCAGGGCGGCCAGGCCAGCTTCGGGCAGGAAGCGGATCACGCCCGGCTTGTCGCCAGGCTTGCCGCCGCTGCGGCCGTCGAGCTCGCGGCCCTCTTGCATGGCCTGGACGATGCCGCGCACGAAGCCGGGCTGCAGAAAGGCGTCCGCCAGAATGCCGACCTCGGCCCCGCGCCGCACCCGCGCGATCGCATAATGCACCGCTGCCGTCTCGTCCCACACCAGCACGAAGGGCGCTTGCGCGCGCAGGCCCGTGACGCCGTCCTCGGGCTCGACCTCGGCCCAGTAATATTCGCCATCGGCCGCCGTGAACGGCGTGGCGTACGCCAGGCGTGCGCGGGCGGGCGGCTGTTTGGCCGGATACCAGCGCTGGCGCGCCAGGTACTGGGGCAGGACCTCGCGCTCCAGCGTAGCGCGGGAGACGTCGGTCAGCGCGGCGCCGCCGTGGGCGCGCAGCACCAGCGTGGTGAGTTCCGGCATCTGCGCGGGAGCGCTCGCATGCCAGTCTGGCGGCGCGGCTTCGTTGCTCAGGTCCAGCCAGTAAAACGCGTAGGGCGGCAGGGTCAGCAGATACGGCAGTTCACCCACGGCCGGGAAGGGCGTACCGCCCAGCATTTCGACTGGCACGCGGCCATTGAATTCCTGCAGCTGCAGTTCCACGGGCTGGGCGGCGTTGGACAGGTTGGCCACGCACAGGATGGTGGTGTCCTGCCATTGGCGCAGATAAGCCAGGATCTTCCGGTTGCCTGCGAAGATGAAGCGCAGCGTGCCGCGCCCGAATGCATGGCTTTGCCGGCGCTGCGCCAACAGGCGTCGGGTCCAGTTCAGGAGGGAATGCGGATCGCGCTGCTGCGCCTCCACGTTCACCGCTTCATAGCCGTACAAGGGGCCCATGAGCACCGGCAGCGGCAGCTGTTCGGGGTCGGCGCGCGAAAAGCCGCCATTGCGGTCGGGCGACCACTGCATCGGCGTGCGCACGCCGTCGCGGTCGCCCAGGTGCACGTTGTCGCCCATGCCGAGCTCGTCGCCGTAGTACAGGACGGGCGTGCCCGGCATGGACAGGAGCAGGCTGTTCATCAGCTCGACCCTGCGCCGGTCGCGCTCCAGCAGCGGCGCCAGACGGCGCCGGATGCCCAGGTTGATGCGGGCGCGCGGGTCCGCCGCGTACACGTTCCAGAGATAGTCGCGTTCGCGGCTGGTGACCATTTCCAGCGTCAGTTCATCATGGTTGCGCAGGAAGATCGCCCATTGGCAGGACGCGGGAATGTCCGGCGTCTGGCGCATGATGTCGATAATCGGGAAACGGTCCTCCTGCGCGATCGCCATGTACATGCGCGGCATCAGCGGGAAATGGAAGGACATATGGCATTCGTCGCCCGCGCCGAAGTATTCCTGCGCGTCCTCCGGCCACTGGTTGGCCTCGGCCAGCAGCAAGCGGTTGGGATACTCGGCGTCGATCACGGCCCGGATGCGCTTGAGCACCTCGTGCGTCTCGGGCAGGTTTTCGTTGTTGGTGCCTTCGCGCTCGACCAGGTACGGCACCGCGTCCAGGCGCAGGCCGTCCACGCCCATGTCCAGCCAATAGCGCATCACGGCCAGCACTTCCTTGAGCACCTGCGGATTGTCGTAGTTCAGGTCGGGCTGGTGCGAATAGAAGCGGTGCCAGAAGTAGGCGCCGGCCTCGGGGTCCCAGGTCCAATTGGATTTCTCGGTATCGCAGAAGATGACGCGCGTGCCGGCGTAGGCCTTGTCGTTGTCCGACCAGACGTAGAAGTTGCGCGCGGCCGATCCGGGTTTGGCCGCGCGCGCGCGGCGGAACCAGGGATGCTGGTCCGAGGTATGGTTGACCACCAGCTCGGTGATGACGCGCAGGCCGCGGGCGTGGGCCGCGCGGATCAGCTTCCTCACGTCGGCCACGGTGCCGTAGTCCGCGTGCACCCCGCGGTAGTCGGCGATGTCATAGCCGTCGTCGCGGCGCGGCGAGGGATAGAAGGGCAGCAGCCAGATCGTGTTGACCCCCAGGCTGGAGATGTAATCCAGCTTGGAGATCAGGCCTGGCAGATCGCCCACGCCGTCGCCATTCGAGTCGAAGAATGACTTGACGTGCAGCTGATAGACGACCGCATCCTTGTACCAAAGGCCATCGTCCTGGAGAGGTTGGGTTTCACTGATCATGGCAATGGGCGTGCGGGGTCATCCATGCAGCGACAAGCGCCACACGCGATAGGGTTGATCGGGATGCAGGGTCAGTTCGCGGATCTGCCCCTGCCATGGCTCGCTGCGCTCGGCCAGCAGGTCCTCGGCAATCAGCCGGCCCGTGTCGGCCTCGCCGAACAGCCAGAAGGGCGCCTCGATGCGCGCCGCCTGCTGCTGGAAAGGATCCAGGCTGATGGCCGCGAGGATGAAATTGCCGCGGCCAGGCGTGGACTTGCAGAACGCCAGCACGCGGTCGTTGCCGCTATGCACCAAGGTCAGGCCCCGATGGCTCTGCAGCGCCGGGTTGGTCCGCCGGATCTGGTTCAGGCGGGTGATCTCCGCGCGGATGTTGCCCGGCGCAAACCAGTCGCGCTGGCGCAATTCGTACTTTTCGGAGTCCAGGTATTCCTCCTTGCCCGGCAAGGCCGCCGACTCGCACAGCTCGAAGCCGCTGTACATGCCCCACAGGCCGGATCCCAGCGCCGCCAGCGCGGCGCGTATCAGAAAGCCCGGGCGGCCCGAGGACTGCAGGAAGTAGGGATTGATGTCCGGCGTGTTGACGAAGAAGTGCGGGCGGAAGAAATCGGCGGCGGGCGGCGTGGAGACTTCCTCCAGGTAGGATTCCAGTTCCGCCTTGTCATTGCGCCAGGTGAAGTAGGTGTAGGACTGGGTAAAGCCGATCTTCGCCAGCCGGTACATCATCTTGGGCCGTGTGAAGGCTTCGGACAGGAAAATCACGTCGGGATGCTGGGCATGGACCTCGGCGATCAGCCACTGCCAGAATGGCAGCGGCTTGGTATGCGGGTTGTCGACCCGGAAGGTGCGCACGCCATGCTGTACCCAGAACAGCACCACGTCGCGCAGCGCACGCCACAGGGTCAGCTTGCGCGCGCGGCGCGCGGCGGCGCCGTAGAAGGCGACATTGACGATGTCCTGGTACTTCTTCGGCGGATTTTCCGCATAGCGCAGCGAACCGTCCGGACGCCAGGAGAACCAGTCCGTGTGCCGCGCCAGCCACGGGTGGTCCGGCGAGCACTGGATTGCGAAGTCCAGCGCCACTTCCATGCCGTGGGCGCGGGCGGCATCCACCAGCCTAAGGAACCCGTCCAGTCCGCCCAGCAGCGGTTCAACCGCGTCGTGCCCGCCGTCGGCCGAACCGATGGCATAGGGACTGCCCACGTCGCCGGGTTCGGCGCGCAGGCTGTTGTTGCGCCCCTTGCGGTTGCGTTGCCCGATGGGGTGTATGGGCGGGAGATACAGCACGTCGAATCCCATCTCGCGCACATCTGGCAGCCGTGCGATCACATCGTCGAAGGTGCCGTGCTGGCCGGGCTGCATGGATTGCGAGCGCGGAAACAGCTCATACCAGCTGGCGTGGCAGGCCTGGCTGCGATCCACCCAGACCGGATAGGGCGCGGGGCTGACGTATTCGAAAGGGCGGTCGTCCAGTTCGCGCATGGTGCCGGCCAGGTCTTCGTCCAGCAGTGCATCGATCTGTTGCGGTGTGGGCGCAGCCAGCTCGCCTTCGGTGGCCTTGGCGAACCTTTGCAGGGTCTCGCGCAACCTCATGGCGCCGGGGTGCGACGCGTTGCGGGCGCGCGCGAGCGCTGCGCGCAGCATCAGCAGGCCTTCCTCCACTTCCAGGCGCAGGTCCACGCCGGCCTGGTGTTTCACCTCCAGGTCATGGCGGAAAGTCTGCCAGGCGTCGAGCCAGGCGTGCACCACGAACTCGTGCGGCCCGATGCGGCGCGGACGGAACGAGGCTTCCCAGCGGTCGTTCAAGCCGCGCGTGAAGGGCGCGGCGCGCCAAGAACTTTCATCCGCCGCCCGCCAGCGCAGTTCTGCGGCCAGCAGTTCATGGCCGTCCATGTAGATGTCGGCGCTGACGGGAATCCGCTCATGCGGGATGCTCTTGATGGGGAAGGCGCCACTATCCACGGTCGGACTGACCTGCTCGACCACGATGCGCTGGCTGATGGCGCCATCCATGCGGCGCGCCACGTGGCGCGAGGCTTCGCGCACCGGATGCGTGGGTTCGAGCAGATACATGGCGCAACCGGCGGGCGCAATGGCATTGCCTTGCAGCGCCAGGCCGTCCGGCACGCCTTCGGACAGGAAATCGGCCGGCGGCAGCAGCGGCGCCAACGCGTCCCAATCCACGCTTGCCTCCTCCGTATCCGAAGGATTGAGCGCCAGTACGGCGGTGCCGGCCGCGCAGTCGCGCAGCAGCAGGGTGCAGTGGCCGTCGCGCCCGCCGGCCAGACGCAGCGGGCCGCGCAATCCGGCTTGTCCAAACCAGCGATTGGCCTCGGCTACGTCGGGCAACCGGGCATCGTCCTCGTCGTCGAACATGAGGACATCCGCGGATAGCGCCGCGGCCCAGGCGCCGCGCTTGTCCGGGGCCACGCGCGGCGGCGAAGCGATGACGGGTGCGATGGCGCGCAGCCTGCCGTCTTCCTCCGCCAGCCAGCCGGACTTGTAGTCCCACCAGGGCAAGGACGAGCACAGGCCATCCAGACCCGCGCCGCGCAGGGCCGCCAGCGACTCGGGCGTCAGTCCCTGCGCCCAGGCAAACAATTGCGCGGTGCGATCCGGGCCGCCCACTGCCGCTGCCAATGCCGCCCAATCCTGGGCCGGCAGGCATTGCGGCGCGTGAAAGACGTAGCCTGCGGCGCCCCGTTCGGTCCAGCGCTTCAGCCGCGCGCTCCAGGCCTGCACAAAGCCGGGCGGTGGCGGCCCCGGGCGCAAGTGCAGCGCCTCGCGCACGTCGATGCTCATGCGCGGATCGCGCGCGGGGTTTTCGGCGGGCGGTTGGTACCAGCCGGGGCCCGCCGTGTCGGCTACGGCGCCAATGGCGCAGCGGTCCATGACGATATCGAGATACAGGGCCAGGCCATGTTCAGCAAGCGGCCCGGCTGCGTGCGCGATCCAGTCGGCCATGGCCACGCGCTTGCCTGCCAAAAGCGCGCTGTCGGCATCCAGCGGGGCGGGCGAAGCGCCTTCCGGCCCCGACAGCCAGGGCGCCGGCATCAGCAAGGCATTGAATCCGCGTTGCCGCAGGCGTGAATAAACGGCCGGCCCCAGCTCGCCGCCACGGGCGCGGACGTCCCCGGTTGCGCCGCCACGGGCGTGGTAGAGGCGCAGGGGAGCGTGGGGATGGATAGGCGGGGCTGTGGGCACCTGCGGTTCCTCCTGTGGGCGGGCCTAGACTGCGGGCGCGGGCAACGGCCCGCCAGAACGCTGGCCAGCGCGCAGGGCGGCCACCTCGGCCACGGTTGGCACGCGGGGCCTCCTGCCGGTATCGGCCAGCGCGCGATAGAGCTCGGCGTAGGGCGCCACGGCGGCGCGCCAGCTGAAATCCGCGCTCATGGCGTTGCGCTGCATGGTGCGCCAGAGCATGGCGTCCTCGCGCAAGCTCAGGGCGCGGGCGATGGCCGCGGCCATGGCCGCAGGGTCGTCGCCGTCGAACAGCAAGCCGTTGGAACCGGCCATTGCCGAGAGCGGCGCGCGCGGCCCGGGATCGTCGATCGTGTCGGCCATGCCGCCCACCCGCGAGCCTATCGGGATGGAGCCGTAGCGCATCGCGTACAGAGGCGTCAGGCCGAACGGCTCGAAGCGGCTGCCGTGCAGCAGCATGTCGGAGCCCGCGTGCAGCCGGTGCGCCACTGCCTCGTCATAGCCGATGCGGGTGGCGCAGCGCCCGGGAAAGCGCGCGCACAGCAGTTTCAGGGCCTCTTCCAGGCGACGGTCGCCCTGGCCAAGAATCGCGACCTGCAGGCGCGGGTGGCGCTCCAGCGCCTGCGGCAAGGCCTGCGCGGCGACATCCGCCATCTTCTGTTCCGTCAAGCGGCTGCCCATCGCCAGGAGCACGGCTTCGGCGTCCTCATGCAACTCGAACTCGCGCTGCAGGGCCGCCTTGCAGCGAGCCTTGCGGCCCAGGTCGCGCGCCGAGAACCGCAATGAGCCCAGATGCGGATCGCGCACCGGATTCCACACCATGTTGTCGATGCCGTTGGGGATGGCCACCAGATCGGCGGCGCGCCGCCGCAGCAGCCCCTCCAGCCCGCAGCCGAAGGCGGGCGTCAGGATTTCCCGGGCGTAGGTATGGCTGACGGTGGTGACGCGGTCGGCGTAGCGGATGCCGGTCTTGAGAAAATTCAAGCGGCCCCAGGCGCCGGCGGCTTCGTCGTTACGGTAGCGTTCAGGGATGCCCAGGGCGGCGGCGCACTCCATCGGGAACTGTCCCTGGAACGCCAGGTTGTGGATGGTCATGATGCTTTTGACGTCGCCCGGGCCGTATTCCCGCAGCAACAGCGGCACGAGTCCGGCGTGCCAGTCGTGCGCATGCAGCAGTTGCGGCCGCGCGATGCCGGGCAGGCCGCCCGCCACGCGCACCGCCGCATGGGCCAGCGCCGCGTAGCGCAGCGCATTGTCGGCGTGCTCGCGGTTGTCTTCGTTCAGATAGATGCCAGGCCGGTCATAAAGCGCGTCGTTTTCCAGCAGCAGGAAGTCCAACCCCGACTGCGGGCAATGCCCCGCCAGGAGCTGCGCTTCGCCGCCCGGCAGGTTGTGCAGCGGCGCCACTACCCGCAAGCGCTCCAGCCGCTGGCGCACGCCGCGGTAGGCCGGAAGCAGCACCGTCACGGGCACGCCGGCTTCGCACAGCCCGCGCGCCATGCCCGTTATGGCGTCCCCCAGGCCGCCCGTCTTCGCCAGGGGAAACGCTTCACCCGCCACTACCAGGGTTCGAATCTTTGTCATGCCAACTCCCTTTTAGGCGGATCGTCGAGCGCGTCCGCCGCAGGGATTTCATCCGCAAGCGCCGTGCCCGCGCCGGCACCGTCGCAGGCGTTAGAACGCCGGGAACGGCAATTGCTGATTCAGGCGTTCTGTCGGAATGCAGGCAAACGCGGGAGCATCGAATGAAGACTGTGGCGGACTTTGTGCTGGAACGGCTGTCGCAATGGGGGGTCAGGAGGATCTACGGCTACCCAGGGGACGGCATCAATGGCCTGATCGGCGCATTCGGCCGCACCCAGGAGCCGTTGGAGTTCGTCCAGGCCCGCCACGAAGAGGCCGCCGCGTTCATGGCCTGCGCCCACGCCAAGTTCACCGGCCAGGCCGGGGTCTGCCTGGCGACCTCCGGTCCAGGCGCCATTCACTTATTGAACGGCCTGTACGACGCCAAGCTGGACCATCAGCCTGTCGTGGCCCTGGTCGGCCAGCAAGCCCGCAGCGCCCTGGGCGGCGACTACCAGCAGGAGGTCGACCTGATCAGCCTGTTCAAGGACGTGGCGCACGATTACGTGCAGATGGCCGCGACCGCCGAACAGGCGCGCCACATGATCGACCGCGCCATGCGCATCGCCCTGGAGCGGCGCAGCGTGACCTGCGTCATTTTTCCAAACGATGTGCAGGATTTGCCGGCGGTGGAAAAGCCCGCCCGCGAACATGGCACCGTGCCGACGGGCATAGGCTTGACCTCGCATGCCGGCGTACCCGGCGAGGCTGCGTTGCGCAATGCCGCCGACATCCTCAACCGCGGCGAACGGGTCGCCATGCTGGTCGGGGCGGGCGCGCTGCAGGCCGGCGCGCAAGTGCGCCAGACCGCTGAACTGCTGGGCGCTGGCGTGGCCAAGGCGCTGCTGGGCAAGGCGGCGGTGCCCGACAGCCTGCCGTACGTCACGGGCTGCATCGGATTGCTGGGCACGCAGCCCAGCTGGGACATGATGAACGAGTGCGACACCTTGCTGATGGTGGGCACGTCGTTCCCGTATTCGGAATTCCTGCCGCCGCCGGGACAGGCGAGGGCGGTGCAGATCGATCTGGACGGCCGCAAGCTCAGCCTGCGCTATCCCGTGGAACTTGGCCTGGTCGGCGACAGCCGGCTGACCCTGCAGGCGCTGATTCCCTTATTGCAGCCCAAGACCGCGCGCCGCTGGCGCGAACGCATCGAGGCCAAGGTCGCGCGCTGGCACGAAACCGTGGAGGCCCGCGCAATGGTGCAGGCCAAGCCGCTGAATCCGCAACGACCCTTCCTGGAACTGTCGAAACGGCTGCCGCCGCGCAGCATTCTGACCTGCGACTCGGGCTCGGCGGCGAACTGGTACGCGCGCGACATCGCGCTGCGCGAAGGGATGATGGGCTCGGTATCGGGCGGCCTGGCCACCATGGGCTGCGGCGTGCCGTATGCGCTTGCCGCCAAGCTGGCGCATCCGGATCGGCCCGTCATTGCGCTGGTCGGAGATGGCGCCATGCAGATGCTGGGCATGAACGAGCTGATCACCATCGCCCACCGCTGGAAGGACTGGGCCAACCCGACCTTGATCGTCATGGTCCTGAACAACGGCGACCTGAATCTGGTCACCTGGGAGCAGCGCGTCATGGGCGGCGACCCCAGGTTCGCGGATTCGCAATGGCTGCCCCAGCTTTCCTATGCGGAGTACGGCCGCCTGTTAGGCCTGGAGGGCATACGGGTGGACAGCCCGGACGCCGTGGGAGACGCCTGGGATCAAGCCTTGGCGGCAACCCGTCCGGTCGTGCTGGAAATGGTGACCGACCCCGAGATGCCGCCCTTGCCGCCGCACATCCCGGCCAGGCAGGTGGCCGCGTACTTCCAGGCGCTGCGCAAGGAAGAGGGCGGCGCGGCGGGCGCGGCCTTGCGCGCGACCATCAAGCAATGGTGGGCCGGTTGAGGCCGCGGCCGCATCGATCGCATTTCGTCGTTCAGGAGCATGCCATGACCAAGTCCAAACCTTCCGGGCCCGCCCGGCCCGCGGACCCCAAGCAACCGGGTCCGGAGCAGCATCCCGCCGAACAGTCCAACCCCGACCCTGGCGGGCATGAGACCGACCGGCACGGCCGTTGGCCGCCCGACAGCCTGCCCAACCCCATGCCGGGACTGGATCCCCAGCAGACGCCGGGAATCGACAGGCTTTGACGGACCGCGGCCTTCCGCGGCACATTTTTTTCACGAGGAGCACGTATGAACAAGCACCATGGATTGCGGGACATGTTTCAACCGGCCGACAACGCCACGCGCACGATGCGCGAGCTGATCTCCGGCACCGAGGCGCTCTTGCGCAGCACGGCGAGCTACGGCGGATCCGAGATCGAATCGGCGCGCGACAGCCTCAAGCACCAACTGGAGGCTGCCCGCGAACACGCCAAGGGCTGGGAACGGGCGGCCTGGGACCGCGCCAGGCATGCCTCCCATGCCGCCGACGAGTACGTCCACGAAAACGCCTGGAAGAGCCTGGCGGGCGCGGCGCTGATCGGAGTACTGGCGGGGGTGTGCCTCATGTCCGACCATAAGCGCCGCTGAGCGCCTAATCCTTTTTGCCCATTGATGGGGCGGGGCGTTTCCAGGACCATGCTCGGATTGCGCCGCAACACCGGAATCCACGATGAACCTCGACCCAGCCGCGCCACGCCGCAGATCGCTATGGGGGAAAGCCTTCGCGGTCGTAACCCTGATCGCGGCCGTGGCCGTCGTGCTGGCGTTCGCCGCCCTGCGCATCGCCGAGCAGCGCATCGCCAACATGCTGGGGCCGCGCGGCGAGGTGGGACAGGTGGATATCGGCTACCGGCAGGTGATCCTGAAGGACGTGACGATATCTGGCGGCACGGGGCAGGCCGGCGCCCGCGCGCGGCACGTGATCCTGGAGCCGGAGTGGTCTGCCTTTCTGCGGCACGAGGCCGTCTTCAAGACCGTCATCATCGAAGGCTTCGACTTCACCGTGGTGCGCAGGGCGAATGGCGACATGGACATCGCGCCCGCCTTGCAGTCTTCCTTGCGGGCCGGCGCAGGCAATGACGGCCAATCCCGGCGCAATACTCCGATCCGCATCGCGCAACTGATCCTGCGCGACGGCCGGCTGGATTTCGAGGACGCGGCGGTCTCCCGGCCCGCGCATCAGATCCCGTTTTCTGGCGTCCAGGCGAGCCTGCGTCCGCTGACCCTCCCCGGCGACGGCGCGCGCAGCGAGATGGAATTCTCCGGCAATGTCGAAGGCAACCGCAACGGCGCGGCCACGGTACGGGCGCAAGGTTGGCTGGTGCTGGGCAGCACGGATGCCGACATCAAGGTGGCGGTGCGCAACATGGACATCCAGCATGCCGCGCCGTACCTGGCGGACAACGGCGCCACGTCCTTGGCTGCGGGCGCCATGGACCTGGACATGCGTACCGCCATCGCCAAGCGGCAGCTGCAGGCCACGGGTACCGTGGCCCTGCGCGGCTTGCGCTTTGGCGGCAACGGCGACCTGTTTTCCTTGCCGCGCAAGGCGGTGCTGGCGGCGCTGAAGGACCAAAGCGGCACGCTGCGCTTCGACTTTGCCCTGGCGGGCGACCTGGACAATCCCAAGTTTTCCGTCACGCGCGGCTTTGCCGCCCAGGTGGCTCAGGGCTTCAGCCATGCGATCGGGGTGGGCGCCGAGGGCGCGGCCGAAGGCGTCACCGGCGCGGTGAAGGAATTGGGCAATGCCTTGTCGGACCTGCTCACGCCTAAACCTTGAACGACTGGCCCGTGTTGTTGCCGCGGCCGCCGTCCGCGGCGGGCTGAGCGTGGCCACCCGCGTGCGCGCGCCGGCGCCTGAGCTTCACCTCCATCACGCCAAAGGCTGCCAGCGCCAGGAACAAAGGCGCGAACGCATATAGCGCGCGGTAGGCCAATACCGCGCCCAGCACCTCGGGGGCCGGGATTCCTGGCGCGAGCGTGGCCACGAAGATGGCTTCTGTCGTGCCCAGCCCGCCCGGCACGCGGATGATCAAGGCCGCGAAGCTGGCGCACAGCAGGATGCCGAGCACCGCGGGATAACTGGCCTTGCCCTGCAGCAGCAGGTGGATGATGGCGCCCATGATCACCCACGACAATGCCGCAACCGCGCTCTGCGCCGCCGCCATGCCGGCGCGGGGCAACACGGCGTGCTGTCCCATCAAGGTCCAGGACCGCCGCGTGGCCCGCGCACATACTGCCACGTAGCCGGCCGCCAGCAACAACAGCGCCGCACCCAGCACGCGCAGCAGATTCGAACCGATGGCCCACCCCTGCGGCACGGGCACGGCGCCCGCGACGAACAGCGCGCCAGCAACCCACGCGTAACCTACCCAGTTGGAGACCGCGGAAAACAGGGCCACCCGGGTCGCCACCGACTTGCGGCAGCCCAGCCGGGCGTACAGCCTGAGGCGCGCGCCCAGGCCTCCGAGCAGGACGCCCAGGCTCAGGTTCAGGGCGTAGCTCATCATGGCCACCCCCAGGGCCTTGGCCCAGGGCAGGGTATGGCGGGTGTAGCGCTTGCCCAGCAGATCCAGGGCGCCATACGCCAGGTAGCCCGCCACGACCAGCGCGGCGGCGATGGCTATCGTCCCCGGCGGTATCCTGCGCATGGCGACCCAGACCTGGGCCCAGTCGATCGAACGGCCAAAGTAGTACAGCAGCGCCGCCACCAACGTCAATACGATCACAGGCAAGGCACGCTTGACTCGCGGCCAGCGGTGGCGCCAGGCGCGCGTCAGCGTGGAGCGGAACACTCTCATGCCGACTCCTCTTGCGCCGCGATGGGCAGCGACTTCAGGCGGGGCTTGTGCGCGGGCAGGCTGCCGGCCCAGGCGGGAAAGCGCCGCAGGAAATGGAATACCACCACGCCGATCCACAGCCGCCGCAAGCGCCGCCTGGATCCCTCGGGCAGCTCGATGCGCCGGCAATCCTGTTCGATGAGCCGGTCCAGGCTGCGGCGCAGCGCGGCGTTCAAACCGGCGTCGCGCGCCACCACGTTGGCCTCCAGGTTCAGCGCCAGGCTGAGCGGGTCCAGGTTGCTGGATCCGATGGTGCTCCAGTCGCGGTCCACGCAGGCCACCTTGCCGTGCAGCGGACGCTTGCAGTACTCATAGATCTCCACGCCTGCATCGATCAGATAGTCATACAGCATGGACGCCGCCAGCCGCGCGACCAGCACGTCGGGTTCGCCTTGCAGCAGCAACCGTACGCGCACGCCGCGGCGAGCGGCGTTGGCCAGATCGTGCAGCAACTGATAACCAGGGAAAAAGTAGGCGTTGGCGATCAGCACGTCTTCGCGCGCGGCGCGCACGCCGGCACGGTAATAACGTTCGATGTCCGTCTGGTGCTCGATGTTGTCGCGCACCACCAGACGGCCGCCGCCGTCGCCCTCCGGCATGGGATCCAGACGCGCCGGCCGCCGCCGCTTGCGGGTCCACGCATCCACCGCGAGCGCCTCGCGCGCGTAGTCCGCGATGTCCGCGGCCAGCGGTCCCTCCACCAGCACCGCATAGTCCTGCTTGGCTTGCGGCCCGTAGTCCGGCAGGTGGTCAGCGGAAAAATTGATGCCGCCGACAAAGGCCATCTGGCGATCCACCGCCACGATCTTGCGGTGCATGCGCCTGAACACATTGGTGCGCACGCCGAGAAAGCGCGGGCGGGGATCGAATACGTGGACGCGGATGCCGCTTTCGGTCATGGCGCCGACAAAGGCGCCGTCCAGCTCGTCCGAGCCATAGCCGTCCACCGTCAGGTCCACGCTGACGCCGCGGCGGGCCGCGGCGATCAGGGCGCGCTGGAATTCCTGCCCCACGGCGTCGTCGAACAGGATGAAGGTTTCCACCAGCACTTCGCCGCGCGCCGCGGCGATCGCATCGAGCACGGCCGGAAAGTAGCCCGTGCCATTCTCCAGCAGCGTGTAGCGGTTGTTCTCGCGCCAGCGCAGGTTCATAGCGAGATCTCCGCGCAGATCGGCACATGGTCGGACAGGCGCGACCAGACCCGCGAGGCCAGCGGCACTGGTTGCCAATCCCGGACGTTGCGCACGTAGATGCGGTCCAGCCGCAACAGGGGCCAGCGCGCCGGAAACGTGCGGGCGGGGCGGCCCAGGCGCGACGTGAAGACCTCGCGTGTGCCGCAATCCCGCATCAGCGCGTCGGCGCGCAGGCGCCAGTCGTTGAAGTCGCCCGCGATCAGCAGCGGTTCGCCGGCGGGCACGCCTTGCGCCACCAGCTCGCACAGGCGGCGCAGCTGCTTGCCCCGGTGGCCTTCCAGCAGGCCCAGGTGCACGCATATGGCATGGACGGGCATATCCAGCGAGGGCACCCGCAGCACGCAGTGCAATAGTCCGCGGCCTTCGTGTCCATGCACCGTCACGTCATGGTTCTCGTGCTGTTCAATGGGATACCTCGACAGCAGCGCATTGCCATGATGTCCCGCCGGGTAGACCGCGTTGCGGCCGTAGGCAAAATCCGTCCACAGCGAGTCAGCCAGGAATTCGTACTGGGACAAGGCGGGCCAGCCCTGGTGCCGTTCCGCGTGCCCCTGGTGTTCTCCCAGCACTTCCTGCAGGAAAACGATGTCGGGGCTCGCCATCCTCAGCGCCTCGCGCAGTTCGTGCAGCATGAAGCGGCGGTTGAAGCTGGTGAAGCCCTTGTGCGTGTTCACGGTCAACACGGTCAGCGTGGTGGCATCGATGTAGCGGGAGGAGGGCATGGATGCTCCGGATGGGTCGATCCGCACAGCGGAGCAATCCGCGTTCCCAAAACGTAAAGAGGCGTAACCGACGGGGTGACGCCAGGCTTGTTGCGTCACAAACCGAATGAGCAAATGCGAAATGCGCAGTTCTCATCCGTGCAGGCCAGGCCTACGATCCGAAGCTTCTTCCTGGTGGACGACCCATGACCGAACTGCTGCGCATCCAGAACCTGACCGTGGACCTGCCGCCCGGCGCCGACCGGCCGCATGCGCTGCAGGACTTGTCGCTGAACATCAGCGCGGGCGAAATCGTCTGTGTGGTGGGTGAAAGCGGCTCCGGCAAATCGCTGACGGCCGGCGCGGTCCTGGGGCTGCTGCCCCAGGACGTGCGCGCCAGCGCCGGCCAGGTGCTGTGGGAAGGGCAGGATCTGCTGCGGCTGGCGCCCGAGGCCTTGCGCCGGCTGCGCGGCCAGCGCATCGGCATGATCTTCCAGGAACCGATGACGGCGCTCAATCCGCTGCGCACCATCGGCGACCAGATCGCGGAAGTGTTCCGCACCCATACCCGCCTGGGACGTGCCGATATCCGGCGCCGCACGCTGGACCTGCTGGAGTCCGTGCGGCTGCCGGACCCGCAACGGGCGCTGGGCGCCTATCCGCATGAATTGTCAGGCGGCCAGCGCCAACGCGCCATGATCGCCATGGCGCTGGCCCTGGAACCCGCCTTGCTGATCGCCGATGAACCGACCACCGCGCTGGACGTCACCACGCAGGCGCAGATCCTGCATCTGATCCACGACTTGCAGCGCCGCAAGGGCACGGCCGTGCTGTTCATTACGCACGACTTCGGCGTGGTCGCCGAGATTGCCGACCGCGTCGCGGTGATGCAGCGCGGCGTGCTGGTGGAAAGCGGCGCGGCGCGGCAGGTGCTGGAGCATCCGCGGCATCCCTACACGCGCGCCTTGATCGCAGCGGTGCCGCCGCTGGCGCCGGCCGCGGTCCGGCCGGAACTGCAGGGCGATGCGCCCATCATCCTGAGCGCGCAAGCCGTCTCCAAGACCTACCGCAAGCGCGGCTGGTTCGGCCGCCCGGGGCGCGAAACGCGGGCGCTGGACGACGTGACGCTGGCACTGAAGGAGGGCGGCACGCTGGGCATCGTGGGCGAAAGCGGGTCGGGCAAATCCACGCTGGCGCGCGCCTTGCTGGGCCTGGCGCCGCCGGACGCAGGCCGCATCACGCTGGCCGGCGCGCCCCTGGCGCTCCATGGCGGCGCAGCACGGCGCGAGCATGCGCGGCGGGTGCAGATGGTGTTCCAGGATCCCTATGGTTCATTGAATCCGCGCCAGCGCGTCGGCGAAATCGTGGCGCGCGGCCCGATCGTGCACGGCACGCCCAGGCGGGAAGCGCTGGCGCGCGCACAGGAACTGTTTGAACTGGTGGGCTTGTCGCCGGACGCCGTGCGGCGCTATCCGCATGAGTTCTCGGGCGGGCAGCGTCAGCGCATCGGACTGGCGCGCGCGCTGGCCATGCGGCCGCGCGTGCTGATTGCGGACGAGCCCGTATCGGCGCTGGACGTGTCGGTGCAGGCGCAGGTGCTGGCGCTGCTGGCGCGGCTGCGCGAGCAATTGGGCCTGTCCGTCCTCTTCATCACGCACGATCTGCGCGTAGCCGCGCAAATCTGCGACGATATCGCGGTGATGCAGAATGGACGGGTGGTGGAAGCGGGGGCCTGCGCCCAGGTCTTCGGCCAGCCCGCGCATCCCTACACGCAGGCGCTGCTTGCCGCCGTGCCGGGTCGGCGCTGGGATCCAGCCTCGGCCGCGTTGCGTCAGGCGGCCTGAGCCGCGCAACGCTATACCGTGCGGGCGGCCCAGAAGGCGGTGCGCACGGCGGGCGAGGCCGCGATGCTGGCGGTCACGCGGTCCAGGTCCAGCTCGTCGACCGAGGCTTCGCTCAATGCCGCTTCGATTTCGACTTCGTTCTCGCCGAACTGGTCTATCTTCAGTTCGGACAGGGGCAGCTGTTCGGTTTCGAGCACGTCCTCCAGCACTGTCATGGCCGCCTGCCGCTGCTCCACGTTCGCAATTACATGTATCACGGTCGTGACTTCCGTGGTCTGCGAGTCGACCGGCTGGCGGTTGACGTAGCTGACGACCGGGCGCAGCAAGGTGTTCGCCGCCAGCACGAAGGCTGTGGCGGCGACCGCTTCCAGGATCAACGATGCCCCCGCGCAGGCGCCGATGGCGGCGGAGCCCCACAGCGTGGCGGCGGTGTTCAGGCCGCGGATGCTGCCGCCTTCGCGCATGATGGCGCCGGCGCCCAGGAACCCCACGCCCGAGACCACGTAGGAAATGACGCGCGAGCCGCCATCGGCGCCGCCCACGCGAAACGCCAGGTCCACGAAGATGGCGGCGCCCACCGCCACCAGCACATTGGTGCGCAGGCCGGCCGTGCGCTGGCGGAACTGGCGCTCAAAGCCCACCACGGAGCCCAGCACGAACGCGGTCAACAGGCTGACCAGGGTATTGGCCAGCGTGATGAATTGGATGTTTTCGAAGTTCTTCATCTTCTTCTCTTCTTCTTCTACAGCATGTTATGGATGGCCGCGGACGGGCTCAGGGCAGGCGCCAGACCGACGCCAGGACCAGCAGCAGTCCGGCCAGCCAGATCAGCGCCAGCAGGACGACGCGCGCAATCATCAGGGTTTTGTACGGATCTTTCATGACAGCCTCCCGGCCGCGTTGGCGTCAGGCGGGCAGCACGGCGATGGCCGCGCCGGACTCGCATTCCCAGTGCACCCGGCGCACGTCCGGGCTCTGGCCCAGCCGCAAGGCGACCGCGCCCAGCAGATTGCGCAGATGCGGCGGGCATTGCAGCGTGACGACGGTGGACGCCAACTGACCCGATTCGGCGCGCGAGATCCGCACCGCCTGCACGCGCAGGTCCAGGTCGCGCAGTTCGTAATAGAGCTGCTTGCGCAGCGCGTTGAGCGTGTTGCCCAGGCTCACGATGGTGAATTGGTAAGTGGAAGAGGCCGTCTTGGGCGCTGCCGCCATGGGCGCGGCCGCGCCGGTACGGTCCGGGAAGGGCAGGAATTGCTTGATACGCATGATCGTCTCCTTAGCGGGGAGTACGGTGGAAGGTCCACATGCATGCGCCGCGTGGCCGATGCGCAGGCGCGCGCAACAAGGCGCAACGCATCGCGTCGGCAAGCAGTAGGGGAGAGGGCTGGCGGTCCCGCGTCGGGGACCGAAGAGCCGGTCCTGGCTTTCAGGCAGGACCGGCGCGGACTATTTCCGCGGATCCTGCGTCAAGCGGCGCTTGCAGTCGTGTTCCGACTACATCCGTCGTTGTCCACATTGATCTCTGGTGAGTTGAAGGTGCCCGCAGTATATCGTCGACCTAGGGTAAACACCAGTAAAAATGCCGCAAAGAAGCGAGTCCGCAGCATGGCATTGCCTGGGGATCCTCGGATGCGGGAGAGACCGGATTCATGTAGTATTCAGTTTCCCGTAAGAAAGAGAGCAAGGCGGGCGCTCTATCCGTTTGCTGCCCCGGCAGCCTGAGCCGTCCGCCATCTATGACTGAAGACCCACCCTCTAGCAGGGCGCCGCAAGCAAGCCGGCGCCCGGTGCCCAATCTTCCCGCCACGGCCCGGGCGCGCAGCCCGCAAGCCGATTCCATGTTCGCCGCCGCGGCCACGCCGCGCCTGGGCGGCCGCGCTCCGCCGGCCGTCCCTGGGGCCGTTCGCGCCCGCACTGAGTCTCGTGTCCGCATCCGCGGCGCATTCCCCTTGATCCTGTCCGGCGCCGCGTGGCGCACGGTCCCGATTTGCATGGAATCTCGATGATTTTCGATTGGATGTCCGACCCCACCGCCTGGCTGGGCCTGGCGACCCTGGTCGTGCTTGAAATTGTGCTGGGTATCGACAACCTGGTGTTCATCGCCATCCTGGCCGACAAGCTGCCGCCCGAACAGCGCAACCGCGCGCGGCTGATCGGCCTGACGCTGGCGATGGTGATGCGCCTGGGCCTGTTGGCGAGCATCGCATGGGTGGTCACGCTGACCGAACCCATGTTCACGCTGCTGGGCGCTGAGATCTCCGGACGCGACCTGATCCTGATACTGGGCGGCCTGTTCCTGCTCTTCAAGGGCACCATGGAGCTGCATGAACGCGTGGAAGGCAGCGCCAGCCACGAGCAAGGCCAGAAGCCGCAGCATGCCGTGTTCTGGCAGGTGATCCTGCAGATCGTGGTGCTGGATGCGGTGTTCTCGCTGGACTCGGTGATTACCGCCGTGGGCATGGTGCAGGACCTCAGCATCATGATGATCGCGGTGATCGTGGCCATGGCCGTGATGATGCTGGCCAGCCGCCCGCTGATGGCTTTCGTGGGCCGCCACCCGACCGTGGTGATCCTGTGCCTGGGCCTCTTGCTGATGATCGGCTTCAGCCTGGTGGCCGAAGGCCTGGGCTTCCACGTGCCCAAGGGCTATCTGTATGCCGCGATCGGCTTCTCGATCCTGATCGAGCTGTGCAATCAGCTGGCGCGCCGCAATCGCGTGAAAGGCACGCACGTCCTGGGCCGCCGCCAGCGCACCGCGCAGGCCGTGTTGCGCCTGCTGCGCGCCGGCCGCGCCGGGCAGTCCGCCGGCCAGGCCGACGAGGTGGCCGCGCTGGTCGACGGCGCGGACGGCGAACCGGCCTTCGCGCCCGAGGAAAGCACCATGATCGAACGCGTGCTGTCCATCGGCGGGCGGGACGTGCGCTCCATCATGGTGGCGCGCGGCGACATGGTCTGGCTGGACGTGGCCGATACGCCGGAGGCCATCGTGCGAAAGTTCGGCAGCGGCCACTCCCGCCTGCCGCTGTGCGCGGGCGATCCGTCCAATGTGCTGGGCGTGCTGCACTTCAAGGACCTGCTGCCGCTGCTGCAGAACCCTGGCCCGATCGACCTGGTGGAGCTGGCGCGCGAGCCGCGCTACGTGATGGAAACCATGCCGGTGCTGAAGGTGCTGGACGAGTTGCGCGGTTCGCGCGAGCACATGCTGATCGTGGTCGACGAGCACGGCGTGTGCGAGGGCCTGATCACGCCCATGGACGTGCTGACCGCCGTTGCGGGCGACCTGCCCGAGCATCAGGAAGACCAGCCCGAAGCCTTGCAACTGGCGGACGGAACCTGGCTGCTGGAAGGCCGCCTGGCCGTCGCGGAAGCCGCGCGCCTGCTGGACGCGCCGGACCTGGCCGAGGAGTACCCGGACGCCACGCTGGCCGGCTGCCTGTTGCGCGCCGGCGGCCGGATCCCTGAAGCCGGGGATGCGATCGAGTGGCGCGATTGGCGCTTCGAGGTCACCCGCCGCGACGGCCTGCGCATCGACCAGGTGCGCGCCAGCCTGATGCGCGCAGAGGCGCCGCAAGCCGGCTGATATCGCTCGACCGGCGCCTGCACCACGATGGGGATGCCTGAAGGCATCCCCATTTTTTTGCCTGTGTGTTGCGCCTTATCCGTTCTTCGCCTTGAAAGCAATAGATCACAGCCTATGGCCAGTATTGGTGAAAGTAAAACTCTGTGCGAAGATTGCGACAGATTTCACGACTTTGGATCTCGGCGCGGTTTGCCGAAATCGGCATTTCCGTACGGCGCGTCTTTGCATTTTGTTATCTCTTTCCGGGGTACATCGCATGGGCAGTACGCAGTCTGCATTCAAGGAAATCGGTGGAAGAGGAATCGCGGCGTGGCTGATGGTGGCTGCGCCGCTGTGCTTTGCGCAGCCTGCGCATGCCCAGTCCCAGTCGGCGGATGACGCCAACAAAAGCAACAACCCGCTGAACCTGGCGGCGTCGTTGAATTTCCAGAATTACTACACGCCGAAGTTGTTCGGCAGCAACGCCCACACCAACGACTTCCTGATCCGGCCGACGATCCCTGTCGCGCCGGGCGAGCTCGTCGGCGTGCCGCAGATATTTCGCATCACGGCCCCAGTCAGTACGCGCCCCGAGGCCGACGGCAGCTACAAGACCGGCCTGGGCGACATCAATGTGTTCGACATTTTCCTGTTGCAGCAGGGCGCGGTGGACCTGGGCGTTGGGCCGATGCTGACCATGCCCAGCGCGACCAGCAGCGAGCTGGGAGCGGGCAAATGGTCCGCCGGGCTGGCCGGCGTGGCGGTGCATGCCAGCAAGGAAGGGCTGCTGGGCGCGCTGGTGCAATGGCAGCATTCATTCGCCGGCCAGAATGCGCGCGACACGGTGCACACCGCCACCTTCCAGCCGTTCCTGATACGCAATCTGCCGCAAGGCTGGTATTTGAGGTCCACCGCAACCTGGACCTTCGACCTGCAGAAGAACGACTACTACATTCCCTTGGGGCTGGGCGCGGGCAAGGCCTGGCGCGTCGGGAAGAACATCTTCAACGTGTTCGCGGAACCGCAATGGACGGTTGCGCACAAGGGGGAGGGCCTGCCTCAGTTCACGCTGTTCGCCGGCTTGAACATCACCTTCGGGAATTGATCCCGTCAGCGTTTTTCTGGTCTTTCGGAGTGTAGGGATGCGGAGCGCGATTGCGGCAGTTGCAGGGTTGTTGGCGGTTCTGGCCGGATTGGTCCTGCCGTCTGCCGCCTGGGCCACTGAAGGGGCGCTGGGCCGCCAGATCACCGGCACCAACGTGCAGCCCAACGCCGGCATCGTGTCTCCCGAGCCTATCTGGGCCGTCAACCTGTCGCAGATCTACCTGGACGGCACCGTGGGCGGCAGCCGCGAAGTGCCGGTAGGAGGCCGTACCTCGCTGGGCCTGGACGCGAAAGTCGCGTTCACCCTGGCTACGGTCCTCAAGACCTGGGACACCGGGCCAGGGCGCTGGAACTTCGCGTCCAGCTTCACCTTGCCCTACGTCTGGACCAAGGTGAATTCCACCGTGACGGGACCAGGCGGGCGCAGCATAGACCAAAGCGATACCGCCTCGAACCTGTTCGACCTGTACTTCTCGCCCATCATCGCGGGCTATCACTTTTCCGAAACCTCGCACATGGCGCTCAGCCTGAACATCTGGGCGCCCACCGGCAAGTACAACGCCGACGACATGGCCAACCCCAGCCTGAACAACTGGACCTTCATTCCTCAGGTGGCCTACACCAAGATATTTCCGGAATCCGGTTTTCAACTGGACACCGTGGCCGGCGTCCAGTTCTACACCCGCAACAACGCCACGGACTATCGCAACGCGCCGCTGTTCAGCATGGACGTGATGGGCCGCAAGATCTTCAGCAACGGGGTGAGCGCGGGCTTGATCCTGGGCACCATCCAGCAACTGGGCAGCGATTCGGGACCGACGGCCGACCGGCTCAACGGCTTCAAGGGGCGCGACTGGGCGCTGGGCCCGATCCTGACCTATGACACGAAGCTGGCGGACAAGCGCTCCTTGTCCCTCAGCCTGCGCTGGGTACCCACGATCAGCAGCACGAAGCGTCTGGACAGCAACGATACGGTCATGGCGACCGCGACGCTGGTGTTCTGAACGTCAGCACGATTTCAAGGGGCTGCCAGCCCCGGGCGCGGCACCGCCACGCCTGAACCATCAGCTTTCGGGTGATTGAAATGGCAAAGCAGACAACAGGAAAGACACGCTACGCCAGCGCATTGCTGCTGGCCGGCGTGGTGCTGGGCGCGGGCGCCAGCACCGCCTATGTGGTCATGGGCAAGGACGGGCCGCCCGAAGCGGTGAAGGTGGTGCTGGGCGACGGCAAGAGCGGCCCGGCGGGCATGGCCTGGGTACCCGGGCGCGAGTTCCTGATGGGCAGCAGCCACAAACTGGCCCAGCCCAATGAAATGCCGGCGCACAAGGTATCCGTCAGCGGCTTCTGGATGGACGTGAACGACGTGACCAACGCGCAGTTCCGCCGCTTCGTCGAGGCCACCGGCTACGTCACGACGGCCGAGCAGAAGCCGCGGTGGGAAGACTTGAAGGTGCAGTTGCCGCCTGGCACGCCGCGCCCGGACGACAGCCTGCTGGTGCCCGGCGCCATGGTGTTCGTCGGCACCGAAAGCGAGGTCTCGCTGCGCGACTATTCGCGCTGGTGGCGCTATGTGCCCGGCGCGAACTGGCGCCATCCGCAAGGACCGGGCAGCTCCATCGCCGGCAAGGACGACCACCCGGTGGTGCAGGTGTCGTACCAGGACGCCATGGCCTATGCCAAATGGGCGGGCAAGCGCCTGCCGACGGAATCCGAATGGGAAATGGCCGCGCGCGGCGGGCTGGAGCAGGCCACCTATGCCTGGGGCGAGGAGCTGCTGCCGCAGGGCAAGGCCATGGCCAATATCTGGGACACGCAGCAACAGCAGCCGTTTCCGGTGGTGAAGGATGAAAAGGTACAGGTCGGCACCCTGCCGGTGGGCAGCTTCTCGCCCAATGGCTATGGGCTGTACGACATGGCCGGCAACGTCTGGCAATGGACCGCCGACTGGTACCGCGCCGACGCCTTCAAGATCCAGGCGCAGTACCGCCAGCCGCCCGCGGATCCGGCGGGGCCGGCCGACAGCTACGACCCCGACGACGGCATCGTGCCGCCGGCCGCGCCCAAGCGCGTGACGCGCGGCGGCTCGTTCCTGTGCAGCGACACCTATTGCATCAGCTACCGCACCAGCGCCCGGCGCGGCACGGATCCGATGAACGGCATGTCGCACCTGGGATTCCGCACCGTCATGACGCCCGCGCAATGGAAACTGGCCCAGACCGCCAGGAACGGCATCGCCAGCCGCTAGCCCGCATCACGCAGGAGAGGAAATGCCGATGAGCAAGCGCGACAGCATTCTGGAACTGGAGCGCGCCATGGCGCGCGCGGTGCTGGGACAGGCCGCCGTCATCCGCGAGGTGCTGCTGGGCCTGTTGGCCGACGGCCACCTGCTGCTGGAAAGCCTGCCGGGGCTGGCCAAGACGCGCACCGTCAAGACGCTGGCGCAGCATCTGGCCGCGGCAATGAGCCGCATCCAGTTCACGCCCGACCTGCTGCCTTCGGACATCACGGGCGCAGAGGTGCTGCAGCAGGACGCGCAGGGCGCCAGCCGCATCCAGTTCCAGCAGGGGCCGCTGTTCGGCAACCTGATCCTGGCCGACGAGATCAACCGCGCGCCCGCCAAGGTGCAGGCCGCGCTGCTGGAAGCCATGGAGGAACGCCAGATCACCGTGGCTGGCACGACCCACCGCATGCCGCAATTGTTCATGGTGCTGGCCACCCAGAACCCGATAGAACAGGAGGGCACCTATCCCTTGCCCGAAGCGCAGATGGACCGCTTCATCATGAAGATCGTGCTGGACTACCCCGACCCCGCCAGCGAAAGGCAGATGCTGGCCATGCTGCGCGGCGAGTCGCGCCAGGACGCGGAACCCGCCGGCGCGCCGCTGAGCCAGGAGGACCTGTTCGCCTGCCGCGCCGAGGTCGACCGGGTGCACGTGTCCGAAGCGCTGGACCAGTACCTGGTGGACCTGGTCAACGCCACCCGCCACCCGGGCGGGCATGACGCCGACCTGGCGCGCTGGATCCAGGTCGGCGCCAGCCCGCGCGGCGCGATCGCGTTGGACAAGGTGGCGCGCGCCCACGCCTGGCTGGCGGGGCAGGACTATGTCTCGCCCGATGATGTGCGCAGCGTGGCCCGGCCGGTGCTGCGGCATCGCCTGCACCTGTCGTATGACGCGGTCGCCGACGGCGTCTCGGCGGACCAGGTGATAGACAAGCTGCTGGACACGGTCGCCGTGCCGGTCTGAGCCCGCCATGCCTTCCGCCGCTCCTTCCCCGGAAGTCCAGGTCCACATCAAGGACCTGATGGCGCTGGAACCTGCCGCGCGCGGCCTGGGGTTCTTCAGCCGCCAGCCGGTGCGCAGCATTCTGGCCGGCCAGCATGGCTCGCGCCTGCGCGGGCGCGGCCTGGACTTCGAGGAGCTGCGCCGCTATCTACCCGGAGACGATCTGCGCCAGCTGGACTGGCGCGCCTCGCAGCGGTTGGGCAAGCCCTATGTGCGCACCTACAGCGAGGAGCGCGACCGTCCGGCGCTGGTGGTGGTGGATCAGCGCATGGGCATGTATTTCGGTTCGGTGCGCAGCTTCAAGTCTGTCGTGGCCGCGCGCATCGCGGCGCTGTCGGCCTGGATGGCCTATCTGGCGGGGGACCGCGTGGGCGGCCTGGTGTTCAGCGATGCGGGCATCGACAACGTGCGTCCGCTGCGCAGCCGCGAACGCATCCAGGCCCTGTTCGCCGCCATTGCGCGGCGCAGCCAGTCCATGGGCGCGGACCAACCCGATGTGGACGCGTCCGGACGGCTGAACGAAGCGCTGCAAGGGGCGCTGGCGCACGCGCCGCACGATTGCCTGGTCTGCCTGATCAGCGATTTTGCCGGCGCCGATGACGCTACCTTGCGCCTCTTGCGCACGCTGGCCGCGCATAACGATGTGGTCGCAGCGCTGGTGTATGACCCGCTGGCGTTGCGCATTCCCCTGAGCGGCCGGCTGGTGGTGACGCAGGGCGAGCTGCAGGTCGAAGTCGCCGCGGATCGCAAGCAGGTACGCGAGCCGCTGTCGGACTTCTTTTCAGGACGCCTGCACGACGTGGCCGAGCTGCTGCGCCGCAGCCGCGTGCCGCTCTTGTCCATCGATACGGCGGACGACACCGTGGCGCAGTTGCGCCGCGAGCTCGGCCGCCAGGCCAGTCGTGCTCAAGCCAGGGGCCGGGCATGAACGCCGACGCCACCCCGTCCATCGAACAGCTGCGTCAGCTGCCGCTGCCCGAGCCGGTCAGCTACTGGCCGCAGACCTGGGGCTGGCTGGTCGTGCTGGCCGTGGTGCTGGCGCTGGCCACATGGGCCGCGTGGCGGATGGCGCGCCGCCACCGACGCAATGGCTACCGCCGCGCAGGGCTGCGCATGCTGGAAGCGCTGCGGCGCGAAACACAGGCGGATCCCCTGGCCGCACGCGCCTTGCCGGATCTGCTCAAGCGCGTCGGCCTGTCGTCGGTGGCGGCAGCGGACCGCGACCGGGTCGGCGCGCTGCAAGGCGCGGAGTGGGTCGCCTTCATGGATGCCGGCGTGGCCGTGTTTCCGCCCGACGCAGCCGTGCTGCTGCGCGCGCTGGCGTATGCGCCGCCCGAGACCTTGCGGGCCATCGACCCCGCGCGCGTGCGGACCTTGTTCGCCGCCAGCCGGCAATGGATGGAGCGTCACCATGTGGCGGCTTGAATATCCCTGGCTGCTGGCGCTGCTGCCGCTGGGCTGGCTGGCGTACCGCTATCTGCCGCCGTATGTGCAGCGGCGTAGCGCCGTACGCATTCCATTCTTCGAATCGGTGGCGCGCAGCACCGGCCAGACGCCGCAGCGCCCCGGCGTGCGCGGCGACCGCTGGCAACTGGCCTTGAACGCGCTGGTGTGGCTGCTGCTGGTCCTGGCGCTGGCGCGGCCCGAACGGGTCGAGCCGCCGCTGGAGCATCGCCAGCCGGTGCGCGACCTGCTGCTGGCCATCGATATCTCGCAATCCATGGAGACCGAGGACTTCGTGGCGCCGGACGGCCGCCGCGAGGACCGCTTGAGCGGCGTCAAGGCCGTGGTGGCCGATTTCATCGACCGCCGCAAGGACGACCGGCTTGGACTGATCGTGTTCGGCACCGCCGCCTATCCCCAGGCGCCGCTGACCCAGGACCATGCCACGCTCAAGCTGCTGCTCGGCCAGGTAAGCACGCGCATGGCCGGGCCCAATACCGCCATCGGCGATGCCATCGGGGTGGCGATCAAGCAGTTCGAGCATGCCGGCGAACACGACCAGGTCCTGATCCTGCTGACGGACGGCAACGATACCGGCAGCGCCGTGCCGCCGGACCGCGCCGCGGCCATGGCGGCCGCGCGCCATATCGTCGTGCATACCGTGGGCATAGGCGATCCGCAGGCGCAGGGCGAGGAGAAGGTCGATTTCGACGCCTTGCGCGCGATCGCAGCCAAGACCGGGGGCCGCTTTTTCCCGGCGCAGGACCAGGCGTCCTTGCGGCAGGTCTATGCCGAACTGGATCGCATCACGCCGCACGAAGTGCGCGAGTTGCGCCACCAGCCCAAGCAGGATTTCTTCTGGGTGCCGCTGGGCCTTGCGCTGTTGCTGCTGGCTGGCTGGCACTTGGCCGCGGCGCTGCGCGGCCGGCGGCGCGACGCCCGGCCGCAAGGGGATGCGCGCGTGGAGGAGGGCGGATGGAAATCGACCTGAGCGCCTTCCATTTCCTGCGCCCCTGGTGGCTGCTGGCGGTCGCGGCCGCGGCCTTTGTGCTTTGGCGGCGGCGCGACGAGGACGGCCGGCTCGGCTGGCGCAGCAACATCGCGCCGGCGCTGCTGCCATACCTGACGGTGCGCACGCAGGGCAGCCGCGGGCCGCGGCCCGCGCAACTGTTGGCCGCCTTGCTGGCGCTGGGCGGCATCGCCGCTGCCGGGCCGACGTGGCAGCAGGACCGCCCGGCCTTCCTGGACAATCTTGCGCCCCTGATCGCGGCGGTCGACCTGTCGCCCTCGATGGACGCGGCGGATCTTCCGCCCAGCAGGCTGGAAGCCGCCAAACGCAAGCTGCGCGATCTGCTGAAACGGCGTGCAGGCGCCAAGACGGGCCTGATCGCCTACGCCGGCTCGGCGCATCTGGTGTTGCCGCCGACCGACGATCCGGCTTTGCCCGACATGTTCGTGCAGGCCCTGTCCACCGGTCTCATCGCCGCGCCCGGCAAGGATGCAGCGGGCGCGATCTCGCTGGCCGCGAGCCTGCTGCAATCGGGCGAGGCGGGCGGCACCCTGCTGCTGGTGACGGACGGTGCGGACACCGGCCAGCTGGCCGAAGTCGAGCGCCTGGCGCGGGCCAATTCCTTCCAGATCCTGATATGGGCGGCGGGCACGCGCGATGGCGGCGTGGTGCGCGACGCCCGCGGCCAGCCGCGCCTCGACGCGCAGGGCCGGCCCTTGCTGGGCAGTTTCGACGAGGATGCGCTGAAACAGCTGGCGCAAGCCGCCCGCGCGCCGCTGGGCAGCCTGACCCTGAACGACGACGACCTGGACTGGGTAACGCTGCATGCCGAACGGCACTTCCAGGAGGTGCAGGACGCGGACAAGCCGCTGCACTGGAAGGACGCCGGCTATTGGTTGTGCTGGCCGCTGGCGCTGCTGGCATTGCTGGCGCTGCGGCGCGGCTGGAACATCAACTGGACGGCCTGCCTGCTGCTCGCCGCCACGGCTACGCTGCATACCCCGCGCGCGGAAGCAGGCGCGCTGGCCGACGCCTTTTTCACGCCCGACCAGCAGGGCCGCTGGGCCTATGAACACAAGCGCTATGCCGAGGCTGCCGCCTTGTATGCCGATCCTTACTGGAAGGGTCGCGCCGCCTATGACGCCGGCGACTATCAGGCGGCGCTGGCCGCATTCGCCAAACTGGAAACGCCCGAAGGCGACTTCTATCTGGGCAATACCCAGGTCCGTCTGCGCAGCTACGACGCCGCGCTGGCGGCGTACGACCAGGCGCTGCGCCTGCGGCCGGATTTTCCCGAGGCGCGCGAAAACCGCGAACTGGTCGCCAGATTGATCGCCGCCGCCGAAAGCGAGCAACAGGACGACGACTCGGAGAAACCGGACGAGACCCGCGTGGACAGCGACAAGGGCGCGGGCAAGATGATCCGCACGCAGGCGCCGCAAGCCGCGTCCGACGAGGTCTGGCTGCGCAACCTGAGCCTGTCGCCGGCCGGCTTTCTGAAGCAGAAATTCGCGATCGAAGACGCACGCAAGGCCGCGCCGGCGCAGGGGAGGCAGCCATGATGCACCGCCATGCCGCGCTGCTGCGTTGCCTGGGCCTGCTGCTGATGCTGCAACTGGGCCTGTGCGTCGGCGTGGCGCGAGCCCAGCAGGCGGATGGCGGGCCGCAGTTGCACGCCGAGGCGCGCATAGCGGCATCGGGCGACCTGATGGCTGGCGCCACCGCCATCCTGCAGGTGGACGTGTTGACGTCGACCTGGTTCACCCAGCCCCCGCAGATGCCGGCCCTGGACATCCCTGGCGCGCTGGTGTCGGGGCCGTCAGGGCAGGCCACCATCATCCGCGCCACCATCGGCGGCGTGGCCTACAGCGGATTGCGCTACGCCTATCTGGTCAGTCCCGAGGCGGCGGGCGACCTGCGCGTGCCGGCCATCCGGGTCAGCGCGCAGGTGGGACAGGCGACTGCGCCCCTGGTTGCGCAGACGCGCCCGTTCGAGGCGCGCGCCGCCGGACCGCCAGGCGGGGTAGCCGGTCATGTCCTGGCGGCAAACTCGGTCCAGGCGACCCAGCAGATCCGCTATTCGGCCGAGCCTCCCGCCGTCGGCGACCACGTCAGCCGCGTCATCACCGTGCAGGCCCAGGGCGCCCAGGCCATGCTGATCCCGCCGCCTGCCGCGGCCGCCGTGCAGGGCCTCAAGCTGTACCCGTCCGAACCCGAATTGACGCAGATGTCCGACAGCCGCGGCGGTTTCCTCGGCGGACAGCGCATCGACCGCCTGGACTATGTGATCGAAAGCGGCGGCGCCCATGAACTGCCGGCGGTGGAAATCCGCTGGTGGAACGTCGCGGCCAACAAGGAAGAGCGCGTCACGCTGCCCGCGCAACGCTTCGAAGCGCGGGCGGGCGCCGCCTACCAGGCGCCATTCTCGGTCGAACAGGACCTGCGCGACATGGGCCGGCAAGTGCAGGTGCGCGTTCCGGGAGGATGGCTGGCGCTGGCCGCGGGCGCGGCGCTGGCGGCGTTGGCCTGGTGGCTGGGTGCGCCCTGGTTGCGGCGGACATTGGCCCGCCTGCGGGCCGGACTGCGGGCGCGGCGCGAACAATGGCACGCCTCCGAACCCTATGCGGCAATGACCTTGCGACGCTTGTTGGCGCAGCCCCAGCCGCGCATGGACGCGCTATACGCATGGCTGCGCCGAGCTTGCGGCGCAGCCACGATCGCGCAGGGGACGGCCGGCCTGGACCCGGCGCTGCGCCAATCCGCAGACGATGCGCTGCGAGCCTGCTATGGCCGGGAGCCAAACGCGGCGCGCGGCTGGCGCGGATTGCGCGGGATGTTCCCGCGTTGGCGCCGTGCCTTGCGCTCACCGGTACGAGAGGGCGGCGCACAAGACCTGCCTACGCTGAATCCCCGTTCGGCCGCAACATCGCGCGGACTTGCGGGCATGCCGCCCGCCGATACTCCAGGAGATCTCCCATGACGACGCCTTTGCTTGCCCGCCGCTGGTTCGCGCTGCTGCTCCTGTTGCTCCTGGCCGGGCTGGCGCGCGCGCAGACGCCGCTGCCTTCCTGGAACGAAGGACCTTCGCGCCAGGCCATTCTTGGATTCGTGCAAACCGTCACGACGGAGGGCAGCCCGGACTATGTGGCGCCGGCCGACCGCATCGCGGTGTTCGACAACGACGGCACGCTATGGAGCGAGCAACCTTTGTACTTCCAGCTGATCTTCGCGCTGGACCAGGTCAAGGCCATGGCGCCGCAGCATCCCGAATGGTCGACCGAGCAACCCTACAAGGCTGCGATCGAGGGCGACCGCCAGGCGCTTGCCGCCTCGGGCACCGAAGGACTGCTGAAGATCGTGGGCGCCACCCATACCAACATGACGACGCAGGCCTTCGGCGCGGAGGTCCGGCAATGGATCAAGACCGCCCGCCATCCGCGCTTCAAGCAGCCGTACACCAGCATGATCTATGCGCCGATGCTGGAGCTGCTGGACTATCTGCGCGGCAACGGCTTCAAGACTTACATCGTGTCGGGCGGCGAAGTGGAATTCATGCGGGCCTGGGCGCAGGACGTCTACGGCATTCCGCCCGAACAGGTGATAGGCACCACGTTCGTCACCGAGTTCCAGATGCAGGACGGCAAGCCCGTGCTGATGCGCACGCCCAAGCTCGACTTCAACGACGACGGCCCGGGCAAGCCCGTGGCCATCAACAAGTTCATCGGCCGCCAGCCCATATTCGCCTTCGGCAATTCCGACGGCGACCTGCAGATGCTGCAGTGGACGGCGGCCGGCAGCGGCAAGCGCTTCGCGGGCCTGGTGCATCACACCGACGCCCGGCGCGAATGGGCCTATGACCGGGATTCCAAGATCGGCAGGCTGGACCGCGCGCTGGATGAAGCGCAGCAAAAGGGTTGGGTAATCGTAGACATGGCAAAGGAGTGGAGAAGGGTATACGCATTTGAAACACAGTGATTCGTTTACGTGACTGGGAACCGCCCGCGAGGGTCAGGAGAAAGCGATGAACGCAAGAAAACTGTTGAGCGCGGCGCTCTTCGCCGCAACAGGCCTCATGGCACTGGCAAGCGCGCAGGCGCAGACCCAGGCGCCTGCGGCCAATCAGGGCCAGGCGGCGCCATCGGGCAAGAAGCCGAACATCCTGGTGATCTTCGGCGACGACATCGGGCAGGCGAATATCAGCGCCTATGCGCACGGCGTGGTCGGCTATCAGACGCCCAATATCGACCGCATCGCCAAGGAAGGCGCGATGTTCACGGATTACTACGCCGAGAACAGCTGCACGGCAGGCCGCTCGTCCTTCATCACGGGTCAATCGCCACTGCGTACCGGCTTGTCCAAGGTCGGCGCACCCGGCGCGACGGTCGGGTTGCAGAAGGGCGACATCACCATAGCCGAGGCCTTGAAGTCGCAGGGCTACAACACGGCGCAGTTTGGTAAGAACCATCTTGGCGACCGCGACGAATACTTGCCGACGCGCCATGGCTTCGACGAGTTCTTTGGCAACCTGTATCACTTGAATGCCGAAGAAGAGCCCGAGCGTCCGTACTGGCCCAAGGACCCCAACGATCCCTACGTGAAGAACTTTTCTCCGCGCGGCGTGATCAAGGCCACGGCCGACGGCAAGGTGCAGGACACGGGCGCCTTGACCACCAAGCGCATGGAGACCATCGACGACGAAACCGTTGGCGCCGCTATCGAGTACATCGACAAGCACGGCAAGGAAGACAAGCCGTTCTTCGTGTGGATGAACACCACGCGCATGCACATCTACACGCATATCCGGCCCGAACACAAGGGCAAGAGCGGCATGCCCGGCAATGACTACGCCGATGGCATGTGGGAGCATGACCAGGACGTGGGCAAGCTCTTGAAGAAGCTGGACGACATGGGCATCGCCGACAACACCATCGTCGTCTACACCACCGACAACGGACCCAACGCCTTCACCTGGCCGGATGCCGCCACTACGCCATTCCGCAGCGAAAAGGACTCCAACTGGGAAGGCGCGTTCCGCGTGCCAGCCATGGTCCGTTGGCCTGGCAAGATTCCCGCCGGGGAAGTCAAGCGCGGCATGGTATCCGGCATGGACTGGTTCCCGACTCTGCTGGCCGCCACCGGCGACGCCAACGTGAAGGAACGGCTGCTGGACGGCTGGGCGCCGCAGGCCGGCGGCACCAAGTTCAAAGTGCATCTGGACGGCTACAACCAGCTGGGCTATTTGACTGGCAAGCAGGACAAGAGTGCGCGCGACGAGTTCTTCTACTTCAACGACGACGGCCTGCTGGTAGGCATGCGTTGGGGCGATTGGAAGGCCGTGTTTTGCGAACAGCGCGCGCCGGGGAACTTCAACGTCTGGCAGGATCCCTTCGTCTGCCTGCGCGTGCCGAAAATCTTCAACCTGCGCATGGATCCGTATGAGCGTGCCGACATCACCTCGGATCAGTACAACGACTGGCTGGCCAAAAACTCCTACCTGACGGCCATCGCCACCATGAAGGCGTCAGCGTTCCTGGAGACCTTCATTACCTATCCGCCCAGCCAGCGGCCGGCCAGCTTCAGTGTGGACCAGGTGCAGGAGCGGGTGAACAAGGCTATGGAGAAACACTTCGAAGATATGGAGAAACAGAAGTCGAAGTAGCCGGTTCCGGCGCAAGCCGGGACAGTACCGGGCGGCGCCTGTCGCGCCGCCCGGCAACGCAGCAGGAGCAGCATGATGGGCATGGGGGCAAGCGAGGCAGCGATGCAGGGACATGATGTGGACGACAAGGCGGCGCAAGGGCGCGCCCTGACGGCGGTCCGGCCGGCCGCGCTGCTGTTCCTGTCCGGAACGGCGGCCCTGGTGTTCCAGGTGCTGTGGATCAAGCAGTTGTCGCTGGTGGTGGGCGTGGAGGTCAGCGCCATCGCCGGCGCTGTCAGCGCATTCTTCCTGGGCCTGGCGCTGGGCGGCTGGCTGTTGGGCCGCAAGGCGGACCAGTTGCGGCGCCCGGTACGCTTCTACGCCATGCTGGAAGCGGGCGTGGCGCTGTCCTGTGTCGCCGTCACATGGCTGCTGGCGCGCAGCGCCGCCGCCTTTGTCGCGGTCGAGGCCCATAGCAGCCTGGCGGCCTGGCTGGCGGTAGGGCTGATGCTGGCCGTCCCCGCATTCTTGATGGGCGGTACCTTGCCGGTGCTGCTGCGCGCCGTGAGCCGGCATCAGGGCACGGACGTGAGCCGCTCTGGCGGGGCGATGTACGCCGCGAATACCTGCGGCGCGATCCTGGGCGCATTGCTGCCCGCGTTTTTCCTGATTCCGCGCTTCGGCGTGCAAGGTGCGGCGCTGGCCGCGGCCTCGCTCAACGTGCTGGCGGCGCTGGGCGCCTGGATGCTGGACCGCAGGGCAGGCGGCAGCGCGGCGCCCGCCGACAATCCGCAGGCCGCTGCGGCGCCCTTGTCGGGCGAGGCGCGCCTGGCCGTGGCGCTGTACGCGGTGGCTGGCGCGGTGGCGCTGGGCTACGAAGTGATCTGGTCGCAGATGATCGTGCCCTTCATGAGCACGCGTGCGTTCGCCTTCGCCATCGTGCTGGCCACCTATCTGGCCGGGCTGGCCATCGGCGCGGCGCTCTATGCGCGCTGGGCCCATCGCGTGCGCAATCCCTGGCCGGTGTTCGGCTTCCTGATCGCTGGCGCAGGCCTGATCGCGGTGCTGGAGGTGGCCTTGCTGGGCAAATGGCTGATCGTGGCCCAGACGCAGGCGGAAGCGGCGGTCTTTCAATGGACGGGCAGCGGCTTTGCCGGCATGTGCGCGCGCTTCGCGGTGGCGGCGGCCAGCCTGGTGCTGGCCCCCACGCTGCTGCTGGGCGCGGCGTTTCCCGCGGTGCTGCGCATCGCGGTGGGCGACCGGCAGGTGGGGCGGGAAGCCGGGGCCGTGCTCGCCTGCAACACGCTGGGCGGCATCGCGGGCACCTTGTTGACGGGATTCCTGCTGTTGCCCGCCCTGGGGCTGGTACGCACGCTGAGCGTGCTGGCGGCCATCGCCGCGGCGGTGGGCGCCGTTGCCGCCTGGCGCGGGCGTGCGGACGGCCGCGCCGCTACCGGATGGGCCACCGGCATCGCGGGTCTCGCCACGCTGGCGCTGATCGCCACGCTGCCGGCAGACCAGTTTGCGCGGCTACTGCCTGGGGCGAGCGGCGCGGGCCTGGTGTTCTACGAGGAAAGCCATGGCGGCACCGTGGCCGTGGTCGAGCGCGCCGGCAACGGCAACCGCTTCCACCGGCTCTATATCCAGGGCGTATCGAATTCGGGCGACGCCATGCCTTCGCTGCGCTACATGCGGCTGCAGGCGCTGCTCCCCTTGATCGTGCATGCGGGCGAACCCAAGTCCGCGCTGGTCGTGGGCTATGGCACCGGCATCACGGCGGGCGCCTTGTCGCAATACCGCGGGCTCGAAAAGCGGGCGGTCGCCGAGCTGCTGCCAGCCGTGCTGCGCGCCGCGCCGCACTTCCAGGGTACGTTCCAGGCCGCCACCGATCCTGGCCTGGACAAGCGGCTGCGCGACGGACGCCGCGAGCTGCAGGCCAGCGCCGAACGCTGGGACCTGATCACGCTGGAGCCGCCGCCGCCTTCCGCCGCGGGCGTGGTGAATCTGTATTCCCGCGACTTCTACCAACTGGCCGCAAGCCGGCTGGCGCCGCAAGGCATCGTGGCGCAATGGCTGCCGCTGCCCACGCAGAACGAAGACGACACCCGCGCGCTCATCGCCAGCTTCATCGAGGTGTTTCCGCATGCCCAGCTCTGGACCAGCGAACTGCATGAAATGCTGCTGCTAGGTTCCATGCAGCCGCTGACGCTGGACGCGGCCCGCATCCAGGCGCGCTACGGCCAGCCCGATACCGCTGCCGCGTTGCAGGCTGTGGGCGTGCCATCCGCCGCCGCCTTGTTGTCCACCTGGGTCACGGACCGGGAAGGCCTGGCGCGCTTTGCCGGCGATACCCCGGCCGTGACCGACGACCGCCCGGGCATCGAGTACACGACCTGGGTCCGCCCGCGCGAAGTGGCGCGCGTCCTGCCCGCGCTGCTGGCCCTGCGCAGCGAACCGCCGCTGACCGGCGCGTCCGACGCGCTGCGCGCCGACATGGAACTGGAGCGGGCGCGGCTCGACACGTTCTACCGAGCGTCGCTGGCGGCCTATGTGGGGGATCGTGAAACCTGGGGCAGGGAAATGAACAAGCTGGCGCGCGATGATGGCGACAACGCCTACTACCGCTGGTTCATGCCCAGCGCCAGGCAGTAGGGCTAACTACATATGCGCCGCCATGGCGCGACCCCGTGGGGCGAGCAATAGCCCGCGCAGGGCGTCGCCATCGACATGCCGCTCTGGCAGCGCAGGTCCGGCGCCCGTTCGCCATAGGGCACCATGCCCTGGCAATCGCATGAGGCAAGGCCGGCGCCGGACGGCAGTTTCTTGGGCAGCTCCGGCACAGCGGCGCGTTCGGCCTTGGCCTTGGGCGCGGGCGGCGGCGCTTCGTCGTTCGCATCGGCGCGCTCGATCACGCCCCGGACCTTGGCCGTCGGCATGCTGCAGGCTTTGGCAATGGCGTTGACCGTGCGGCCGTCGTTGGCCATCGCCACGATCTTCTTGTCGCTGCAGGCCGCCTCGGCGCGCGGCGCGGCGAGGACCCACAGCGCAAGCGCGGCCGCCAGGAAAATACCAGGACTGGTCAGTGTCATTGCACGCCTCCTGCACCCATGCCCGAATGAGGAAGTACGGCGTAGTCTGGTCAGGCGAGAGGGTTCTGGCCAAGAGCGTAGTGCCGGCTATTTGGGGGTGTCAACGCAGCCCGATTGCCTAATACTTCTTGCTTAAGCGGGCTCGGCGCCGGCGCTATTCCTAAGAATGAGGCGGCTTGGTGCGCGCGCCATGATGCGCGGGCACCAGCCCCGGCGCGATCAAGCTGCCGCGAACTCCGGATGCAGACCCGCCGCGAACGGATGCGCGACGATCTCCGATTGCGCCTGCGCGCGGGCCGCCTGCAACGCCTCCGCGCCCCGCGCCGTGCCCTGCACCGAAAAGAACGTCACGTTCTTCAGGCCCATCGTGCCCAGCACGTGCCTAAGATAAGGCGTGAGAAAGTCCGGCTGGCTTTGCCCGTCGCAGCCGAAGTCGCCGCCGGACGAGATCGCCACGTATACCGGACGGTCCTCCAGGCTGCCTTCCTTGCCGCGCGCCGTGATCTGGAAGGTGCTGCGCACCCGCACCACGTGGTCGATCCAGGTTTTCAACGATGCCGGCACGGTGAAGTTGTGCATCGGAGTCGCGATGACGACGTGGGTCGCGGCCTGCAGGGACTGGATCAGTTCGGTTGAGCGGCCCAGCGCGCCCCGATTCTCGCGTCCGTCCGTGGGATCCTGGCGCGCGCTCAGCGTGGCGGCGTAGTCGGAGTCGACCAGGGACAGGGCGGTCGCGTCGACGTCGACCACGGCCGCGTCGGGCGCGGCGGCGGTGAGTTGGTCGACGATGGCTTGCGACAGGCGATAGCTTTCGGAGGCGCGGCCACGCGGGCTGCAGATGATGCGCAGGATATTCATGAGGCGGAGGTTTCCAGGGATTTGCTGAATCGGATGGCGCTGGTCAACAGACCGGCGCGGAAGTAGAAGCGTTGGGCCAGGGCGTTGCCCAGGCCGGTGTCGAGCACCAGGCGGGCGCAGCCGTGGCCGCGCGCGGCGGCGTCCAGGGCTTGCAGGAGCCGGGCGCCCCAGCGTTCGCCGCGGCGGCCGTCCGCCACCACCAGGTCGTCCACGTACAGAAAGCGGCCGTAGATCAGGTTTTCCTGCACGCGGTAGCCGGCCAGCGCGACGGCTTGGCCATGGTCCATGGCGGCCAGCAGCCGGTAGCCGTCGGCGCGCATGCGACTCACGCGTTCGACGAAATCGGCTTCGTTTTTCAGATGGGGCCTGAGCTCGCGCATGAGCGGCAGGCAGGCCCTCAGGTCCTGCGGGCTTTCGAGGTGTTGCATAGTGGCGTCGGTCATGGATGCACTGGCGGTGTCAGGGTTCAAGTGCAGTCATCTTAGGAGCCGCATGCCATAATTAGAAGGGCCATAAATTGAATTCTGGACTATGCCATGATCAGCCCGCAGCCCCAGGACCAGCCCATGCCGCCGGACGGCGCCGAGCCTCTGTACCGCCAGGTCTACGAGCGCTTTCGCGGCGCCATCGCGCAGGGCACGCTCAAGCCAGGCGACCGCATTCCATCGGCGCGGGCGCTGGCCAAGGAGCTGGGCGTGGCGCGCGGCACGGTGGAGGTCGCGTATTCACTGCTGGCATCGGAAGGCTATATCCAGGCGCGCGGTCAGGCCGGTACGGTGGTAGCGCCCGACCTGCAGCCCCAGCACGCGCCGCCCCCCGCCGTGGCCATTCCTGCCGAGACGCCCGGCGACGGCCCGGGCTGGCGCGAACCCTCGGGCCTGCGGCCGTTCCAGATGGGCTTGCCGGCGCTGGATGAATTTCCCCGCAAGCTCTGGGCCCGCCTGGGCGCGCGGCAACTGCGCGGCCTGCAGGCCGGGGACCTGGCCTATCCGCCCAGCGGCGGCCTGCCAGCCCTGCGCAGCGCGACCGCCGCCTATCTGCAGGTGGCGCGCGGCATCCATTGCCAGCCCTCGCAGGTGTTCATCACCGCCGGCTACAACAGCACGATGGCGCTGATCCTGCAGACGCTGTTCGAAGCCGGCGACCAGGTCTGGATGGAAGATCCAGGCTATCCGCCAACCCGCGCGCTGCTGGAGCAGGCGCGCTTGAAGCCCGTGCCCGTGCCGGTGGACCAGGACGGCATCATGGTCGGCGCCGGCATCGAGCGGGCGGGGCGGGCGCGCGGCGCGGTGGTGACGCCTGCCCATCAAAGCCCCTTGAGCATGTCCTTGTCATTGCCGCGCCGGCAGGCCTTGCTGGACTGGGCCGAACGCTGCGGGGCCTGGATCGTGGAAGACGATTACGACGGCGAATACCGCTACGTCGGCCGTCCGTTGCCGGCCTTGAAGAGCCTGGATACGCAGGGGCGGGTGTTGTATGCGGGCACCTTCAGCAAGGTGCTGTTTCCCGGCCTGCGGCTGGCCTATCTGGTGGTGCCACAAGCGCAGGCCGGACGCTTCGCGCAGTCCGCGCGCTTGCAGGCGGGCGCTGCGCCGGGCCTGACCCAGGCGATATTGAGCGCCTTCATGGCTGAAGGCCATTTCGGCCGCCACATCCAGCGCATGCGCAAGCTGTACGCGGAGCGGCGCGCCGCGACGGTGGCGGGCCTGAATGATGCGCTGGGGCAGCGCCTGCGGATCGAGCCGCAGCCCGGCGGCATGCATCTGGTGGCGCGCCTGGAAGACGGCCAGAGCGACGTGGCGTTGGCCGGGCGGATGGAAGAGCAGGGCATGTATGCGGGCGTATTGTCGCGCTGGCACGCCGCCCCGCAGGGGCAATCGGCGCTGCTGCTCAGCTTCACCAATATCGCCACGCAGGCGCAGGCCCGTGAACTGGGTCTGCGCATACTGCAGCTGATGCAGTCCTAGTTCAGCCCGGCCTTGTCCAGGCCGTAGGCCGCGTCGGCCGAACCCGGCACGGTGCGCAATGCCACGTTCAGCCGGTTCCAGCCGTTGATCCCGACCACCAGCAGGGTCAGGTCGGAAATTTCCTTTTCGGACAGCTGCGCGCGCACGTCCTCATAGACCGCATCCGATACGCCCTGCGCCGACAGGGTGGTGACCGCCTCGGTCCAGGCCAGCGCGGCGCGCTCGCGCGGCGAGAACAGTGTGGACTCGCGCCAGATGGCGATGTGATGCAGGCGCAGTTCGCGCTCGCCGGCGATGCGGGCCTGCTTGACGTGCATGTCCAGGCAAAAGCCGCAGCCGTTGATTTGCGACGCGCGGATATCCACCAGTTCGCCGACCTCCTGCACGATGGGGGTCTTCTTCAGCGACATGCTGAATTCCAGGTACTTCCTGGACTGTTCCTCGGATACCTGGAAATAATTCAAACGCTGGGTCATGTTCCTACCTTTTCGATGCGTGTTGCCGAGCGGAATCTCGTGCCGTCAGGATGCCGCGGCTTGGACCAGGAAGGTAGTGCCATAAATGGAGTTTTCGCCTGGGCCATGCTCAGGCCGGCCAGCGCAACACGAAGCGTGCGCCGCCCAGGGGGCTGTCGTGGATTTCGATACCGCCGCCGTGGCTGGCGGCCACTCGCCAGACGATGGCCAGGCCCAGGCCGGCGCCGCCGGTGCCGCGGTCGCGGCTTTCATCCAGGCGGATGAAGGGTTCGAACACGCGTGTCCGGTCGGCGGGCGCGATGCCGCCGCCGTCGTCGTCCACGATCAGCTCGAAGCCGCCCGACGGGCACTGGGTGAGCTTGACCTCCACGTGGCGGCTGGCGTAGCGCACCGCGTTCTGCACCAGGTTCAGCAAGGCCCGGCTCATGTAGCGCGGATGCAGCCGCACGCGCGGCGGGTAGTCGCGATGCACATGGCACTGGATCGCACGCGCCTCGGCCTGGTGCGCCACCTGCGCCAGCGCTTCGCCCAGCCAGTCGCAGGTGTCCACGGTTTCCAGCCGGACGGTGTCGTCGGTGGGGCGTTCCAGCCGCGCATAGACCAGCAATTCGGCCACCAGCGTTTCCAGTTCGCAGATGTCGGCCTGCATGTCGCGCAGTATCTGGTGCCGCTTGGGCAGGTGCTGGTCCTGGCCCAGCATGGCGACCTCGAAGGACAGTCGCGCCAGCGGCGTGCGCAATTCGTGGGAGACCGCGTTGGTCAGGCTGCGCTGGTTTTCGACCAGCGCCGAAATGCGCTCGGCCATCTGGTTGAAGCTTTCGCCCACGTGCCGCATGCCGGCCAGGCGCGACAGCCGCACCCGCGCGCCCAGGTCTCCCTGGCCCATGCGCAGCGTGGCGTTGCGCAGCCGGTCCAGGTCGCGCCACAGGGGCAGGGCCCACAGCAGCAGCAGGATGATGCCCACGATCAGGCTCAGCGCGGTCCAGACGCCGACGGTGACCCATCGCTCCAGCACCGGCGCGCGCGGCAGGCGGACTTCCAGCCACTGCCGGGGCTGGCCCGCCAAGGGCGCGAGATAGACGTTGTAATCGTCGCGCATGATGATGCCCAGCGTGGCCAATTGCCGCTGTTCCTCTGTGCTGGGCGTGACGTCGGCATCGGCCAGCAGACCCAGGCCCAGGCCGTAAAGCGGCTGGATGTCGTCGCGCAGGCGCTCGGCGCGAGCGGCCGGCGCAATGCTGTCGAGTTCCGTGCGCAGCACATGCATCTGTCCCCGGACAGCCTGGTACGACAGATCCGCGCTGACCGAATCCAGCAGATACATCAAGCTGCGTTCCACCAGCTGCGACCCCGCGACATAACCGATGGCGGCGACGACGAAGATGCGGATCGCGAACTTGAACATGGGGGATACGGCCGGATGAGGACTCGCGATGCTAGGCGCATGCCGCCGGGCAGTCCGCCGATATTTGTAGGGTATTTGTAAAGTTGTTTGTAGCGGCTACGCGGGCGAGGTAAACCCGCCATATGGCCCGGCCCGTTCAGGCGGTTGAATCCGCCGCGGCGCCCGGCTATAAGCATGGGGCGGGGGCAGGACCCTCATGCCCCGCCTGCCGATGAAGCCGAATCCCATGCCGCCGCTGCCTCCCCACCAAGACGAACACGTCGCCAGCAAGCCCGCCACTGCCACGCGCGAGCAGCCCGGCCGGGGGTCCTGTCTGGAAGTCTTCCTGGTATTCCTGCGCCTCGGGCTGACGTCCTTCGGCGGGCCGGTGGCGCACCTGGCGTATTTCCGCACGGAATTCGTGGAGCGCAGGCGCTGGCTGGACGACTATGCGTATTCCGACCTGGTGGCGCTGTGCCAGTTCCTGCCGGGGCCGGCCAGCAGCCAGGTCGGCATGGCGATAGGCCTGAAACGCGCCGGATGGGCCGGCATGCTGGCGGCCTGGGTGGCGTTCACGCTGCCCACGGCCGTGGCGCTGATCCTCTTCGCGCTGGGGCTGGCGCAGTTCGGCTGGCTGTCCGCGTCGGGCGCCATCCATGGACTGAAGATCGCGGCGGTGGCCATCATTGCGCAAGCGGTCTGGGGCATGGGCCGCTCGCTCTGTCCTGACCGCGAACGGGCGGGACTGGCGGTGGCGGCGGCGCTCATCACCATCCTCATGCCGACGACCCTGGGGCAATTGAGCGCGATCCTGCTGGGCGCCATCGCCGGCCTGGCCGCGCTGCAGGTGCCGCCGCGACCTGCGCTGGCGGTGCCGCCGTTGAATGTGTCGCGCCGCGCGGGATACATGGCCCTGGCGCTGTTCGTGCTGCTGCTGGCGGTCTTGCCGGCCTGGGCGGCGATCAGCGGCATGCCGCTGGCGCAGCAGCTCTCAGGCTTCTACCGCGCGGGCGCGCTGGTGTTCGGCGGCGGCCACGTGGTGCTGCCCTTGCTGGAATCCGCCTCGGTGGCGGGAGGCATGGTTTCCAACGCCGATTTCCTGGCAGGCTATGGCGCGGCGCAGGCCATGCCGGGGCCGCTGTTCGCCTTTGCCGCCTTCCTGGGCGCAATGTCGTCGGGCCCCTTGTCGGGCTGGGCCGGCGGACTGGTGTTGCTGGCGGCGATCTTCCTGCCGGGCGCCTTGCTGGTTGCGGCGGCGCTGCCGTTCTGGGAAAGCCTGCGGCGGCGGCCCGGCGTGCGCAACCTGATCGCGGGCGTGAACGCGAGCGTCGTGGGCATCCTGCTGTCGGCCCTGTACGACCCGGTCTGGACCAGCGCCATCCGCGATCGGGTGGATTTCGGCCTGGCCTTGCTGCTGTTCGGCCTGCTGGTCTATGCGCGCTGGTCGCCCGTCTGGGTGGTGCTGCTGGCCGCGGCCGGCGGCTGGGCCTTGGCCTAGCGGAGCCGCGGGCGGCGCGGCCCCGCAGCGTCGAATCAGGACTGCCAGCGCGGCGGACGTTTTTGCAGGAAGGCGTCTATGCCTTCGCAGGCGTCGGCTTCCATCATGTTGCGCGCCATCACGTCGCCCGCATAGTCGTAGGCATCCGCCAGCGCCATCTGCCGCTGCTTGTAGAACATGCGCTTGCCGTAGCGGATGGCCGTGGGGCTCTTGGCCAGGATGTCATCCACCAGTGCGCGCACGCGCTGATCCAGTTGCGCCTCGGGCACGGCGTCGTTGATGAGGCCCCAATCCCTGGCCTGGCCGGCATCGATGAAGCGCGCCGTCACCAGCATTTCGAAGGCGCGCTTGGCCGATACGTTACGACTGAGGGCGACGGCGGGCGTGGAGCAGAACAGGCCGACGTTGATGCCCGACACCGCGAACTTCGCCGTGTCGGCCGCCACGGCCAGGTCGCAGCTGGCCACCAGTTGGCAGCCCGCCGCGGTGGCGATGCCGTGCACCTTGGCGATCACCGGCACCGGCAATGCCTGCAAACCTTGCATCACGGCGCTGCATTTCCTGAAAAGGTCGCGGTAATAATCCAGCGAGGGCTGGCTGCGCATTTCGCGCAGGTCGTGGCCGGCGCAGAACGCCCGGCCGCTGGATTCAAGCACCACGCAGCGCACGCCGGCATCGCGCGACAAAGCGTCGATCTCCGCCTGCAGCGCGGCCAGCATGCCTTCGGACAGCGCGTTGAACTGGCCCGGGCGGTTCAGGCGCAGCGTCACCACGCCGCCTTCGGCGTGGCGCGCCAGGATCGGCTCTTGCGCCGCTTGTTCGTTATTCATGTCGTCTCCAGGGTGGGCTATCCCTGGATAGTAGAGGCTTACGCGGCTCGGCGTCAGCCCGCAGCCAGGCGCCGCGCCATGCCCGGCGACAGGCACAGCAGCGGCCCGACGATGACCGCGCCGATCAGCGCCATCGCCGCTTGGGGGGCCATGCCGCTGTCCAGCAAAAGGGTGGCGATGACGGCCGATCCGCTCATCTGGAACAAGCCATACACCGCGGCCGCGGTGCCGGCGCGCTCGGCGAAGGGCTCCAGCGCCAGGCTCAGCCCGGATCCCAGCGCGAGCGAAAAGCCCACGGTCAACACCGCCACCGGCAACATGAAGATCCAGGCCGACAAGGGCAGCCACAGCCAAGCGGCCAGGTGCATGGCGGCGGCCGCGAGCAGGGCGGCCATGCCTACGCGCACCATGGTGTGGCGGCCATAGCGCGCGATGAAGGCGGGAGCCAGGAAGAAGGCGCCGATGTTGATCGCCGCGTTGCCGCCGAACCAGGCGGAGAAGCCCAGTTCGGAATAGCCCAGCTGCTGCACCAGCACCACGGGCGCGGCGGATACGAACACCAGGATCATCGCCATGCCGGCCATGCCGAACGCCGCGAAGTACAGAAAGCGTCCGCTGGCCGCGATCGGCGCATAGCGGCGCAGGCTGTAGAGCGGGCCTTGCTGTCTGGGAGGCGCGGCGCGCGTTTCCTCGAAGCGGATCGCCAGAAAACCTGCCAGCGTCAGGGCGAACAGCACCATGAAGACGAAGGTGCTGCGCCAGCCCGCATGCACGGCCAGCGCGCCGCCCACCATGGGCGCCAGCGCGGGCACGGTGCACAAGGCGCCGTTCAAATAGCTGTAGACGCGCGCGCCCACCGCGGGACTGAAGCAGTCGCGCACCGCGGCAAAGGCCACCAGCGAGGCCGAGCACGCGCCCAGCCCCTGGATCACGCGCGCGGCATAGAACACGTCCAGCGACGTGGCCGCGGCGCCCAGCGCCGAGCCCAGCAGATACGCCAGCGCGCCGCCCAGCGCAACTGGCCGCCGGCCATAGCGGTCGGCCAGCGGGCCGATCAGGATCTGGCCCACGCCGACGGCGAAGATGAAGAGGGTGATGCTGGCTTGCAGCGCGGTGACAGGCTGGCCGTAATCCTGCGCCATGACGGGCAGGGAGGGCAGATAGATGTCGATGCCCATGGGCGTGAGCGTGACCAGCCCCATCAGGAGGCCGATCAGCCAGCGTTGGCCGCGGGGGGATAATGCAGACTTCATGGCAGGCTCGGGGTCCATCGCAGACCCGGGAAAACCCGATATTATCCATGAACCGGCGTAGAATCTTCCAGCTATGAACACACCCGCCCTGCGCCCCCGCATCGTCATCCATTACTGCACGCAGTGCCAGTGGCTGCTGCGCGCCGGCTGGATGGCCCAGGAACTCTTGTCCACCTTTTCCATCGATCTGGGCGAGGTCGTGCTGCAGCCCGGCACCGGCGGGATCTTCCAGGTCACCTACAACGGCGACCTGATCTGGGACCGCAAGAGCGATGGCGGCTTCCCCTCGGCCAAGGAACTGAAGCAGCGCGTGCGCGATCGTCTGGATCCCGGGCGCACGCTGGGCCATATCGACGGCCACACCGCCGGCCCGCTGGCCGCGCCCGACGCCTGAAGCGCATACGGACCGGCCCCGCAGGAGCCGGTCCGTCGCCACGCAGCGGCAGTCGTCAGGCGGAAGACTCCGCTTGCGCCAGGCCCACACGCTGCTTGCGTTGGCGCATGGCCGACACCACCAGCAGCGCAATCAACCCCACGCACGCCACCACGAAGCCCAGGCTGATGGGCCGCGAGACGAAGATCGTCAGGTCGCCGCGCGACAGCAGCAGGGCGCGGCGGAAGTTCTCTTCCACCATGGGGCCAAGCACGAAGCCCAGCAACAGCGGCGCGGGTTCGAAGCGCATGCGGATCAGCGCGTAGCCCGCCGCGCCGAACAAGGTCACCATGGCCACGTCGAACAGGTTGTTGTTGGTGCTGTAGACGCCCACGCAAACAAAGAACAGCGCCGCCGGGAACAGGTAGCGGAACGGCACCGTCAGCAGCCGCACCCACATGCCGATCAGCGGCAGGTTCAACAGCAGCAACAGCACGTTGCCGACCCAGAAGCTGGCAATCAGCCCCCAGAACATGTCGGCGTGTTCCACCATCATCTGCGGTCCCGGCTGGATGCCGTGGATGATCAGCGCGCCCAGCATCAACGCCATCACCGGATCGCCAGGGATGCCCAGGCTCATGGTGGGAATGAAGCTGGTCTGGGTCGAGGCGCTGGTGGCCGCTTCCGGT
Organism: Achromobacter aegrifaciens; assembly: GCF_902859965.1. Classification (NCBI taxonomy): domain Bacteria; kingdom Pseudomonadati; phylum Pseudomonadota; class Betaproteobacteria; order Burkholderiales; family Alcaligenaceae; genus Achromobacter; species Achromobacter aegrifaciens. The sequence goes on along the minus strand of NZ_CADIKO010000002.1, from coordinate 655,480 downwards.
CCGGCGATGCCCTCGATGGCGCCGCGGCCGAAGCGGCGCGGCTCGCGCGCCACCTTCTTTTCCGTCGCATACGAAATGAACGAGGCGATAGTAGGGCCGGTGCCGGGCAGGATGCCGAAGGCCGCGCCGATTGCCGTGCCGCGCACCAGCGCGCCGCGCGACTGCTTGATGTCGCCGGCTTCGGGCCGCATCGACTTCATGCTGATCTTGGCGGTGGTCACCTTGGCGTCGCCGCCGATGCGGTTGATGTTCTTCAGGAAGTCCGCCACGCCGAAGAGACCCATGGCCAGCGCCACGATCTGCAGACCGTCGGACAGTTCCAGGATGCCGAAGTGAAAACGCATCGTGCCGGTGTTGACGTCGGTGCCCACCACGCCCAGCAGCAGGCCCACCACCACCATCGCCACGCCCTTGATCGCCGACCCCTTGGCCAAGGTGGCGCCGGCCAGCAGGCCCAGCATCATCATGGAGAAGTACTCGGCGGGGCCGAACTTGAAGGCCACGTCAACCAGCATGGGCGAGAACAGAATCATCGCCAGGATGCCGACCGACGCGCCGCAGAACGACGAGAACATCAACATGAACAGCGCCGAGCCAGCCTTGCCGTTGCGCGCCAGCGGATTGCCGTCCAGGCAGGCCACCGCGTGTGATGCGGTGCCAGGCAGGTTCAGCATGATGGAGGTAATGCCGCCGCCGTACTGCGAACCGTAGTAGATGCCTGACAGCATCACCAGTGCCGCCGTGGGCGTCATGGTGTAGGTCAGCGGCAGCAGGATGGAGATCGCGGCCAGCACGCCCATGCCCGGCAGCACGCCGATAAGGTTGCCCATGAACACGCCGAACACGGCCCACATGAGGTTGTCCAGCGCGAAGGCGACGGAGAACCCGTGCATCAGGTTGTTGAAGATTTCCATCGATCAGCCCCAGCGGAACAGCGGAAACTGCAGTTGCAGCGCCCAGGAGAAAACGGCCACGCCCAGCACGGTCACACCGGCGGCCAGCAGCGCCGCGCTGCGCGGCGTGTGCTGGCGGTCGCCCATCGCGGAAATGAAGACCAGCGCGAAGGTCGCGGGCACCAGGCCGCCGTATTTGCCCACCAGGATGAAGGCCATGAGTCCGCCGATGATGCAGCCCCAGCCGCGCCAGTCGGGCGGAGGCTCGTCCTCGGCGTCGTCATCGGCTGCCGCGGGCGCCGCGGCCATGCGCGCGATGATCAGGCCCAACAGCACCAGCAGCACGCCCAGGATCGCCGGGAACATCCCTGGCCCCATGCGCGCCAGGCTGCCGATGTTGTAGGTGGATGCCTGCGCGATGGCGCCCAGGCCCAGCACGATCATCGTGCCGGCGGCCCAGACTTCGCGCCGCGCGGCGCTGCGTTTGGATTGCATCTGTAGTCCTCCCGTTGTTGTGCTTTTGCCTGACTACGTTCTGAACAAAAGCTGACTTTTGAATGAACGCGGAAGTCTAGGAATTCAAACTTCCGTTCACCTTTCAGGGACACGGGATATGCGCCAAACAGGCATTTTTTTCCGCAAAAACGGGGGAAATCCCTAAGCGCGCGAGGATTGCGGGCAGGGTCGATGCGCGGCGCTCAGACGGGTGTTGCGGCGTTGCGCCGCGCGTTGTTGCGGCGGGGTATTCAGCCCTTGGGCGTCCAGGGCTTGCGCGGGCTGCCGGCCAGCGCGGCGTCAAGGCGCTGCCTGGCGGCCTGGGGCCAGCAGGCGTCCATGTCGTAGAACGCTTCGGCCGCCGGCACGTCGTCCGGTATGCCCACCCACGGGTGCTTGGAGCGCACGAAGCAATGCGCGCCTGGCGGGAAGTCGGCGGCGCGGTCCAGCGTGCCCGCATAGATCAGCGCCACCGTTTCGCCGAACCCCGGGTGATGGCTCCACAACAGGCCCAGGCAGGCCGCGCAGCGCACGACCACGACCGTCTCGCCATCATTGGCGTTCTTGTCTGCGGGATGGCGGCGCAGCTCGCCCCGCAACTGGTGCACGCGGTCGGATTCGATCACCGCGTTCATCGCAAAGGCGGTGCCGGCGTGCCGTTGGCACACGGTGCAATGGCAGCAATGCACGAACATGGGCGGGCTGGCGAGGCGGTAGCGGACCGCGCCGCAATCGCAGCCGCCCTCGATGGGAGCGTGGGTCACGATCAGTCTCCGGACAATGGGCGCATCCAGTGTATGGAGGGCCGTCCGGCAGCGGGAGTGGCGATCGCGTCATGTTGCGGGGGCATTTGCGTCATTGGCCATTGCCGGCGTCGACGCGTCAGGGGCAGGGCGCGGCCTTTGTGGTCCACGCCAGAATCGCTTGCTATTTCAGGCAATTTAATGCTAAAATTCAGCATCTTTCGGCAAAATCATAACAAAACCAAGTGCCAGAAGATTTGTAAGTCGCTGGCGGCCGCGGCCGCCATTTTCGTTTGCGTTGCCTGCGCGCATGCCCCCCGCGCTCCGATGGCATCCATTGGAAACAGCATCCATGGCACGCACGAATCTCATGCATTGCGCTTTGCGCGGGGGAAAGCCATGCGTCCTGAACAGGAGAACGTTCATGTCTCATCAACTCGTTGGCAAGAAGTGGCAATTCGAGATTCCTCCCCTGGACTGGAAGGCGCCCGAGACCAATAAGGAAGCGGACATCAAGACCGTTGCCGCGGACGCCGATGCCGCCGAAGACCAGGACGCCTGACCCGGCGTTGCCACAGCCCTGAAATAGCCGCCGGGCGGGCAGGGGCGTCAGCCCGCGTGCGTCACCACGCGATTTCGCCCCTGCTGCTTGGCCGCGTACAGCGCGGCATCCGCGGCCTGGAAGACCAGATCCACGTCCGCGCTGCCGGCCGTCCAGTGCGCCACGCCGGCTGACACCGTGATTTCCGGAGAGCCGCTCGCACGGCGCATCTCCGTGGTCTTGCGCAGGCGCTCAGCCATGCCCGTTGCTTCCCTGGGGCCCGCGCCGGGCAGCAGGATCAGGAATTCCTCGCCGCCGTTGCGGCAGAGTATGTCTGTCGGGCGCGAACAGTCGCGCATCAACTGCGCCATTCCCTGTATCGCCTCGTCGCCCACCGTGTGGCCGTAGGTGTCATTGACTCGCTTGAAATGGTCGATGTCCAGCGCGATCACCGCAAAGGGGGTGTCGGCCGCCTGCAGCGCATCCACCGCCTGACGCGTGCCGCGACGGTTGCGCAGCCCGGTCAGCGGATCGGTAATGCTGGCCTGGTTGAGCTTGCCGATCTTGTCCTGCAGGCTCGAGTAGCTGCGGATCACCGCGCGCTTGAGGCGCTGCGCCTCGAAGTACCAGGCTTTCACCGAGCGCACCCGCTGCATGGCCACCGCCATGTCGTGGTGCTCGACATTGGTGGCCAGTTGCGACAGCGGCTGCGAAATCTTGCGCGCACACCACCAGATCGCCAACAGGAACAGCAGGGCGAAGGGCGCCGCGTAGCGGATCAGCGCCCAGATGAGATCGTGCAAGGGTTCCAGCGTGGCCAACGCCGGGCGCTGCGCGATTACTCCCCAGCCGCTGCGCGAGACGTGGGCATAGCCGGCCAGCATGTCCACCCCGCGCGTGTTGATCAGGCGCTGCGCGCCATCCTCCCCGCGCATCACCGCCGCCACGGCGGGATTGCTGGTGACGTCCTCGCCGACGCGGTCGTTCTCGGCGTGATAGATCAGCCGCCCCTCGTTATCCACCACGTACAGATAAGACCCGTCCTGATAGGGATGCTTGCCCAGCAGGTTGTGCAGCGCGCCTTCGTTGCGCAGGTAGATCGTGCCCGACACGTAGCCCAGGTAGATGCCGCCCTCGGAATGAATGGGATACGAGACGTTGATCAGCAGGTTGCCGGCAACGGACACATAGGGCTTGCTGATCAGGGGCTTGCGCGTCTGCAGCGCCATGCGGCTGGCGGCGTTGTCGACCCGCGTTCCCTGGAAGCTGCGGATGGCCTGGCTGGCCGCCACCATGACGCCGTCGGCGCGGATGATGGCGACCGTGTTGAAGCTGTCCGTCTGCTCCCGCAGGCGCGCGACTTCCGCGTTCAAGACCTCCGGCGCATCGAAGCGCCAGGCGACATGGCGGGCGCTGTACTCCAGTTGCTGCAGGGCCGAGTCCAGGAAGGTGCCCGCGCTCTCCGCCAGCTTGGCGGCGTACACCCGGTTGGATTCCAGCGTATTGGCGATGAGCTGTTCACGCTGCACCCGGTAACTGGCGTACAGGGCGTTGGCGGTAGCGGCGAGGGCGCTGCATACGGTAAGCGCAAGCACCAGCCCGCGTAGGTTGATTCGCATGAAGATCGTGTCGGGCAGGATTCGGGTTGCGGCGAGTGCGCGGGATTTTACCCGCGCGGGGCGTCCGGCTCGTCCAGCAGCCGGGCCGCGGGCGATTCGGCCGCCGCCCCGGCGCGGAAGTAGCCCATGACGGTGGCCACGCTGGCATGTCCGGTCATGGCCATGGTGTCGCCCAGCGGCACGTTGCGCCGTCCCGCCTCGGTCACGAATCCCGAGCGCAGGCTGTGCGCCGAAAACTCGCCTTCCAGGCCGGCCAGCTTGCAGCGTTCCTGCACGATGTCCCGTACCGCGGCCGCGGCCAGCGGCTCGCCCAGCACGTCGCCGCGCCGCACGCGCCGGAACAGCGGACCTTGCGTGATGCCGCTGGCGCGCAGCCAGGCGTCAAGCGCCTGGGCAGCCACGCCGACGATGGGCTTCTGGTCATTGGCGCGGACGGCGCCCGCCTGGTTGGTCTTGGAATACGCCAGCGCGTACAGAAACCCCTCGGCCGTGCGCCGCGTGTTTTCCATCGTGGCATGAACGACTTCGGAGCGCCTGCGCCCGCCGCTGGCCCAGGCGAACAGCAGCAGGGCGCGGTCACGCATGCCACGCAGGGAATCGTCACAGGTGGCCAGCATGGCCTCCAGCGGTTCGCGCGTCAGTGCCACTTTCTTGGCCGGCGCCACGCCGCGCCGGGCATAGGCGCGCCGCGTCCTGGCAAGCAGCTCGCGCACCGCGGCCGCGCGGCAGGGGTTGGGGTGGCCTTGAAGTTCGTGCGCCTTGGACAGCACGGAAATGCGCTGCAGCAGCGTGTTGAGGCTGGGCGCGCCCAGCCTGCCTTTGGCTTTGAGCCGGACCAGTTCCTGATCCAACGCCAGCGGCAATTCCCATTTCAGGCCTTGCTCGGTGGAGCGCTGGGCATGGTCCACCACGAACTGGATCACGGCGGCTTCCGGCAAGGGCAGGGCAAAGGGGCGCGCATAGCGCAGCTCGAACCAGGCGCTCCAGTAGCGGATGGCGGCGCGGTAGCTGGCGACCGTATTGGCCGAACTGCCTTCGCGCAACAGCGCGCTGGCGGCGGCATCAGCCTGGGCGTCCAGGGTGAGCGGGTCCAGAACGGGCAGCGGCGCCTGCGTTTTCAGCTGTGTCATGGTTGAAGAGGGTGGGAAAATCGCATTTCATACATATTATTATGTATGCTGTATGATATCTAACATAAATATCAAATTACTCTCGATAAGGTTCCATTATCGTGGGTAATTATCCCGCAAATGCCGAATTCGGCACGGAGCAAGCGCATGGCCACCGGAATTACCGAAACTGACGTCTGGACCGCCGCCGACGCCTTGCTGCTGGAGGGCGCGCGGCCCACTATCGAACGGGTGCGACAGAAGATCGGCCGGGGCTCGCCGAATACCGTCAGCCCCTATCTGGAAACCTGGTTCCGGGCCTTGGGCGCGCGCATCAAGGACCCGGGCGCATTTGCAGCGCCGGCTGCCGTCCCGGATCCCGTGGCGCAGGCCGCCTCGCACTTCTGGGAAGCCGCCTTGTCCGAGGCCCGCGCCCAACAGGAACAGGCCTATCGCGGGCGCTGGGAAGAACTGGCGCGGGAAGGGGAGCAATTGGCCTCGGACGCCGAACAGCTGCAGCAACGCGAAGCCCAGCTAGCGCACCGCGAACAGGATCTGCAGGAAGCTCTCAGGGTGGCGACCTCCCAATTGGCGGCCGCCGAAGACCGGCTGCAGTCGGCCGAACAGCAGCTGCGCCAACGCGACGAACTGCTCAGGCGCAACCAGCTGCAGCTGGAAGACGCCCGCAGCGCCACGCAGGCGGCGCTGGCGGAGAACGAGAAGACCCGCGCCCAGCATGCGCAAGCGCTCGATGCGCTGGAAACCCGTCATACCGCCCACGAACGCCGCTGGCTCAATGAGCTGGACAGCGAACGCGGCACGGTCAAGCGCTTGCAGGCGCGGCTGGACGATGCGCAGGCGGCCAGCCAACAGCAGGCGGCGCAGGCGCGCAAGGGGCTGGAACAGGAACAGCATCAGCGCCGCCAGGCGGAACAAGAGGCGCAAGCCCTGCGCACCGAAGTCCAGGCTATGCAAGTGCGCCAGCAAGCCGATCAGGCCGCGGCCGATACGGCCTTGACGGCGGCGCGCGATCGCGAAAGGACGCTGGAATCCCGGCTGGCGGCCGCCGAGCAGCGCTCATCCGACTGCCTCGCGCAGTTGAAAGGGAAGGACGAACAACTGGGCGAGCTGACCCGGCATCTGATGGCGCAGGCCCAGCGGCAGGACGCCGGTCATGCGCCGCCGAAACCCGCGCAGCCCTAGAGGTCCGTTGGATGCCGTCCGCATTGCACGCCGCAGCGGAAAGAATCCGTTGCATGAACCCCGGCCGCCCGATATTGTTGTAGCCACGGCCCGGCGCGCAACGCGCCTTGCCGCGCGGCATACCTGACTTGCCGCAGTAACCGGGCCGGCCGGAGGAACTATGTCATTTCGCGTGATTGCCTCGATGCTTTGCGCGCTGTTGCTGTGGTTGCCTCCATCGCCTGGATACGCCCAGACGGCGAAGGCCAAAGGCGACCCGCTGGCGCTGGCCTACAACATGAAGCCCTGGACCGGGGACTTCGACGGCATGGTCAAGCGCCGGCAAGTCCGGGTGCTGGTGCCCTACAACAAGACCCTGTACTTCCTGGACAAAGGCGGCACGCAGCGCGGCATCATCGCGGACATGATGACCGAGTTCGAGAACGACCTGAACCGGCAGCTCAAGACCAAGAACATCCGCGTGTACGTGGTGTTCCTGCCGACCTCGCGCGAACGCCTGATTCCCGATCTGCTGGCGGGCAAGGGCGACATCATCGCCGCCAATCTGACGGTCACTGAAGAACGCCAGAAGCTGGTGGACTTTTCCACCCCGCTGGCGTCGGGCGTGCGGGAGCTGGTCGTGGCCGCGCCAGGCGCGCCCGAACTCAAGTCGCTGGACGACCTTTCCGGGCAGGAGCTCTTCATCAGCCCCGTCAGCAGCTACTACGGCAGCGTCAAGAAGCTGAACGCGGATCTGGCGGCCAGGGGCCTGAAGCCCGCCATCATCCGTGACGCGCCGGGCACTTTCGAGACCGACGACATCCTGGAGATGGCCAGCGCGGACCTGGTCAAGTACACGGTCGCCGACCGCTACCTGGCGAATTTCTGGAAACAGATCTTCCCGCAGATCCGGGTCTACGAAAATCTGGAGGTCGACAGCGGCAGCGATATTGCCTTCGCCTTCCGCAAGAACTCGCCCAAGCTCGCGGCGGCGCTCAACCCCTTCATGGAGAAGAACCGCGTCGGCACCTCTTTCGGCAACCAGCAGCTGACCAAGTACCTGAAATCCGTGAAGTGGGTAAAGGCCGCCACCGATCCGGAGGAAATCGAAAAATTCCACCGCCTCGCTGACTTCTTCCGCAAGTACGGCGACCAATACAACATAGACTGGCTGCTGATGATGGCGCAGGGCTACCAGGAGTCCCGGCTGGACCAGGGCGCCAAAAGCTCGGTCGGGGCGATAGGCGTCATGCAGATCATGCCGGCCACCGGCAAGGAACTGAAAGTAGGTGACATCCGGCGCGAGGAATACAACATCCATGGCGGCGTCAAATACATCCGTTTCATGATCGACCAGTACTACGCGAAAGAGCCCATGACGGACCTGAACAAGGGGCTGTTCGCCTTCGCGGCCTACAACGCCGGCCCCGGCCGGATCAACCAATTGCGCAAGGACGCCGCCGCCCGCGGACTGGACCCGAACGTCTGGTTCGACAATGTGGAACGGGTGGCAGCCGAGCGCATCGGGCGTGAAACGGTGCAGTACGTGAGCAACATCTACAAGTACTACATCGCCTACACGCTGATCCGCGCGCAGGGCGCGGGCGACGGCGCGGGCGCCCCGCGTTAGCCGCAGGCGGCGCCGCTTGCGGGCGGCCGGTATATATACGCGCCGGATTTTCGGATAAATTCGCCAAAGACGCATTCAGGTGTACCAACCGGGCATATGCCCAACCGGCATCGATGCGCCACAAACCAGGGCTGCCGGCCCTGTCAGGAGCAGCGGTTGAATCCTCTTCCACGCCAGACGGTCGATCTCGCCCGCATCATCCTCGTCATCGTGATCCTGGCCGGCCTGATGGCAGGCAGCCTCTACATCCTGCGCCCGTTCCTGCCCGGCCTGGTCTGGGCAACCACGATCGTCGTGGCGACGTGGCCGGTCATGCTGGCGATCCAGCGCTATTGCGGCGGGCGGCGCTGGATGGGCACCCTGACGATGCTGGTCATCCTGCTGTTCGTCATCGTGCTGCCGCTTTACGAGGTGATCTCGACGCTGGCCTTGCACAGCAGCTCGATCATGGCGGCGGTCAAGAGCCTGCCCGACTACGCGCTGCTGGCGCCGCCCGCCTGGGTCCACGGCATTCCGCTGGTCGGCCCCAAGATTGCGCAGGAATGGCAGACCCTGTCGGACGCCGGCGCCGGCGGCCTGCTGGCCAAACTGGAACCGTACCTGACCAGCGCCGCGGCCTGGCTGCTCGGGCATGCCGCCATCGTCGGCGCCTTCATGATGCACATGCTGATCACGGTGGTCGTGGCCGGCATCCTCTACACCAAGGGCGAAGTGGCGGTCGATTTCGTGCGGCGCTTCTTCAACCGGCTGGCGGGCCAGCGCGGCCTGGCGGCCGTCAAGCTTGCCGGGCAGGCGATACGCGCCGTGGCCCTGGGCATCGTCGTGACCGCCGTGGTGCAGTCCGGGCTGGGCGGGATCGGCTTGTGGATCGCGGGCGTGCCGGCTGCCGGCATCCTCACCGCGCTGATGGTGATGCTGTGCCTGGCGCAGTTGGGGCCTTTCCTGCCCATGCTGGCCGGCGTGGTCTGGCTGTTTCAGAACGACATGAAGCTGGCGGCCGCGGTGCTGCTGGTCTGGTCGGTGCTGGTGGCGATGCTGGACAACCTGCTGCGGCCGCTGCTCATCAAGCGCGGGGTCAACCTGTCCTTGCTGCTGATCCTGGTGGGCGTGCTGGGCGGCTTGTTTGCCTTCGGCATCGTGGGCCTGTTCATCGGCCCGGTGATCCTGGCGGTGACCCATACGCTGCTCAAGGCCTGGATCGACGAAGTGCCGCCGCCCGCCGCGCTGGACGCGGAAACGCAACCGGCGGCAACGCCCGCGGGACACGCCGAATTCCCGCCGGTCTGAACGCCGCCCGCATCGGCTGCCAGCCAGGCCGCGGCCGGCAGCCTGCCGGGGAAGGGCGTAACATCTGCCTCACGTCGCGGGCGCAAGGCCCGCTTTTCTGGCAACACCCCGGCAATACCTCATGACGATGCACCCACTGGCGCCGCTGCAAGGCGGCTATTCTTTCCGGTCCGAACTGCGGTCCGAATCACGGTCCGAACTGCGGCTCGATTCATGGCCTGACTCCACGCCCGGCCCCGCGGCTTCCCAGCACAAGGCGGTGGCGCGATGAGCGAAAGCGTACGCCTGGCCAAGCGCTTGGCCACCGAACTGTCCTGCTCGCGCGGCGACGCAGAACGCTACATAGAAGGCGGCTGGGTCGCCGTGGATGGCAAGCAGGTCGAGGAGCCGGGCTATCGGGTGGCGCCCGGCCAGTCCGTGGGCCTGCTGTCAGGCGCGCGCCTGGAAGACGCGCGTCCCGTGACCATCCTGCTGCATAAGCCCGCCGGCCTCTACGCCAATGACGAGCCCGGCTCTGCGCGCGACCTGATCCTGCCCGAAAACCTGATGCCCGGCGACCGTTCCGGGCAGCGCTACCTGAAGCGCATGCTCAACGGCCTGAAGCTGGTCACGCCGCTGGAACGCGCAGCCAGCGGCCTGGTCGTCTACACGCAGGAATACCCGATCGCGCGCAAGCTGGTGGAAGAAGGGCGCTACGTGGAGCAGGAGTACGTGGCCCAGGTGTCCGGCCAGCTCAGCGCCGCCGACCTGGCGCGCCTGCAGCGCGGCATGGCTTATGACGGCCGCGCCGCCACGCCCATGAAGGTCAGCTGGCAGAACGAAACCCATCTGCGCTTCGCCCTGAAGACGCCTGCGCCCGGCTTCATCGAATACGTGTGCGACGCGGCGGGATTGCGCCTGCAGGCCCTGCGCCGCATCCGCATCGGCCGCCTGCCGATGGCGGGCCTGGCCCTCGGCCAGTGGCGCTACCGCCTGGACTACGAACGTTTCTGACGGCAGCAGGGATGACCATGGAACAAGCGCCGCAAGGCCAGCGACCGCAGCGAAATACCGGACGCAGGAGTTTTCTGATCAACACCGGGGCCCTGTGCCTGTCCGCGGCCTTGGCCGGCTGCGCGGCGCCCAAGCCGCCGCCGCGCCGCGCGCCGCAATCGGCCAAGCCCGGTTCCGCGGCGCCCCCGGTTGCCAGCGGCGCAGCAACGCCAGTGCCCGCGCTCAAGCCCGGTGCGCGCGTCGCCATCGTGGCGCCCGCGTCCGCCGCGCTGGATGCCGCGGATGACGCAGCCGAATGGTTGCTGGCGCGTGGCTACGTGCCGCAGGTCATGCCGGCCTCGCGTTCGCGGCTGGACGCCCCCTATGACTATCTGGCGGGTTCGGACGCCGACCGCTTGGCCGACCTGCATGCGGCCTTCGCCGCGCCGGATATCGGCGCCGTCTGGTGCCTGCAGGGCGGCTTCGGTTCGTGGCGCCTGCTGGATCAGCTGGACTTCGATCTGCTGCGCCGCCACCCCAAGCCGTTCATCGGCTATAGCGACATCACGGCGCTGCACCTGGCCATGCAGCGCCGCGCCGGCTTCGTCACGTTCCACGGGCCGATGCTGGCGCAGGACCTGCTGGCCGGCAAGCGTGAACCCACCGAATCGCATTTGCTGTCCATGGTCAGCGGCCAGGTGGGGCAGGGAGCGTGGATCACGCCGCCGCCCTATGCCACCGCCACGGAACTGATACGGGGCACGGCGACCGGGCGGCTGATCGGGGGCAATCTGGCGCTGATCGGCGCACTGATCGGGTCCGATAGCGAAATCGACACCAGCGGCGGAATTCTTTTCATCGAGGACGTCAACGAAGCCTTGCCCCGCATCGACCGCTTGTTGAGCCAGCTGGCCGCCGCTGGCAAGTTCGACGGCCTCAAAGGCGTGCTGGTTGGCAACTTCACCCGCATCCTCGGCGTGCCGGGCGACGATGCCCAGGCGCAGGGGCTGCTGTATCCGCTGATACTCGACCAGTTCCGCTCGCGCGGCATTCCGGTGCTGGCCGGATGGCCCAGCGGCCATGGCGATCCGAACCTGACCTTGCCGCTGGGCGCACAGGTCACGCTGGACACGGCGCGTGGCGGATTGCGGCTGGAGCAGGCGGTTGTAGTTTGACCTGTTTTGCTCATTTAATGAGTCATAAACCACACTAATGCCTCATTAATAGAGCATTCTTAATTCCTAATATGCCTCATTAATAGTGCAAACCAAGAAACAAAGCACTATTATTGACTCATGAAAAAGAAGATCGAACCCAGCTTCGATGCCGCCATTGCGCTTGCGCGCCTTGGCGCCAACATCCGCACCGCCCGGCTGCGCCGCGCCGAAACCGAATCCACGCTGGCCGCCCGCATGGGCGTGTCGCGCGCCACCATCACGCGCCTGGAACGCGGCGACGGCGGCGTGTCCCTGGCGCTGGCCATTGAAGCCTTGCTGCAGTACGGCTATGCGGACCAGGTCTACGCCCTGGGCGATCCCGACCTGGACGGCGTAGGCAAACGCCTGGACGCGGTGCGCCGGCCCAGCCGGGGCAGCGGCAAGACGCCCAACACGCACCGCGCCGATCCTACCCAGCTGTAGCGCCACGCAAATCGTGAAAGCAAGAAAGCACAAATCGGTGGAAAGCGAGCTGTATGTCTACGTCGACATCCGCGGCGAGGCCGTGCTCGCCGGCCTGCTGACGCTGGACGATTCGGATGAAAGCCGCTTCTACGCCGAGTTCACCTATGTGCAGTCCTATGTGAACGATCAGCGCGCCTTTGCGCTGGATCCGCTGAACCTGCCGCTGGTGGACGCGCGCACCACCTTCCGCACCGAAAGCCGCTACGAAACGCTGGGCGCGATCTTTGACGCCGCCCCCGACGCATGGGGCCGCAACGTCATGCGCGTGGACAACGCCGGCGCCCGCGTGACCGAGGACGAAGTCCTGCTCAAGGGACGCGGGATGGGCGTGGGGGCGTTGTTCTTCAGCGCCCGCCGGCTTACGCCGAACATGCGCAAGACCTATCGCCTGCCGGAACTCAGCCAGGTGGAATCGCTTGCGGACCTGCTCACCGATATCGATCAGGGCGTCAAGCCCAAGGGCCTGTACCGCGACATCCTGGGCAGCTCCTGGGACATCGGCGGCGCGCGCCCCAAGACCATCGTGCGCGACGAGCGCGGCGAAATGTGGATCGCCAAGTTTCCGCGCAAGGGGGATTCCTACGACCGCCAGCGCGTCGAATACGCCAATCTGCAGATGGCGCGCGCCATCGGCCTGACGGTGCCCGAGATCCGCCTGGCTGAAACGCATCTGGGCGCGGTGCTGCTGACGCACCGCTTCGACCGCGAGTTGCTGCCGGCCGGGCAGGGCGCGACTCCCATCGTCGCGCGCCGCCATTTCCTCAGCGGCGCCTCCCTGATCAGCCCCTCGGCGCAGATCGGCAAACGCGAACTCGACGAGGCGCGCGGCAAGGCCACGTATTCCTACGCGCGGCTGGCGGACGTCACGCGCCGGATTTCGTCCAACCCGGTGCGGGACTTGAAGGAGCTGTACGCGCGCATGATCCTGAACGTCGCCGTCCACAACACCGACGACCACTTGAAGAACGTCGGCTTCCTGAAGGACGAGGGCGCGCAGACCTACCGGCTGTCGCCCCTGTTCGACGTGGTCACGCAGGAAGGCTCCGCCAGGCACTACCTGCACATCGGCGCGGCGGGCCGGGAAAGCTCATTCCAGAACTGCCTGAGCGAATACCGGCGCTTCGGCCTGCGGTCTGAAGCCGTCGCTCGCGGCATCCTTGAGCACGTGCGCGAGGTGGTGGAGCAACGCCAGCGCTACTACGCCATGGCCGGGATGACGGCGCAGGAAATCGGGCATGTGGAAGCATCCTTGACGGCCTGGCGCCACGCGGCATAACCCGTCCGCGTCGCGGCCCTACACCCGCTTGGCCGACCAGTTCCCCCGGCCGGCGGCGCTGCCGCTCATCTGCTTGCCATTCACCGTCCCGGTATAGCGCACGCCGTTGGCGACAAAGGAGATCTCGGCGCCATTCAGCCGCGCCTCCGAAATCGGCGCGCCGCCCAGCTTGCCCGACAGGCGCTGGTAGCGCTGCTCCAGCTGCAGGGGCTGGCCGTCCACCTCCCAGTTGCCCGCCACCTTGGCGGGCACGATCCACAAGAGCGCCGTGCAGTAGGTGTTGCAGTCCTGCCGGATGGTTTCCTCGGCGTCCGGCTCCCAATCGCCCATGCGGAAGGAGTTCGACACGATGCGGGTGCCGGGCGCCAATTCCAGCAGCTTGGGCCGCAGTTTTTCGTTGATGGTAGACAGCAGGAACATGGTGATCACGTCCGCCTGCGACAGATCGGTGGCGAACAGGTCCGCCGTCACGAAGGTGGCGCGGTCGGCAACGCCGGCGCGCTGCGCGTTGCGGCGCGACAGTTCGACCAGGTCCGGGTTGTACTCGATGCCCTGGGCCGTCAGGCCGCGCTGGGCCGCGGTGATAACGGTGCGCCCGTCGCCCGAGCCCAGGTCCATCAATCTGTCCTTGGGCGTGACCTTGGCCATGTCCAGCATGGTATCGACCAGGGCCTGCGGCGTAGGCACCCAGATGACGTCCTTGCCGTCCTGGCCCACGTCCGGCACGTACTCTTTCTGTTCCGAGGGCTGCGCGGCCGCGGCCAGCGAGGGCAGCGGGACGCATGCCAGGGCCAGCGCGGCCGCCGACGCGAGCACGGCGCCGCGCAGGGGCGGCATGGCGCTACGGGCGGCGGATCTGAAGGACTGAATCGCGATGTGCATGATGTGGACTCCTTGCAGGTAAGGCATGCGGACGGGATCGCCGCCCCGGGGAAACCTTGGTCAGGCCCGCGGCGGCGCGGGCCCCAGCAGGCGCAGCAGCGGCAGGCCCGCCGCCAGCACCGCCAGCCCGATCAGCGCGCCGGCGCCGGCGTACATGGCGCTGGAAACCACCAGGCCGGCGCAGGTCAGCGCCAGCAGCAGCGGGGGCAAGGGATAGAGCGGCACGCGGAACGGGCGCGGGCGGTCCGGATCGATGCGCCGCAGGCGCCACACCGAGGCCGCAACCAGCAGCATGAAGATCCAGAACACCGGTGCGGTATAGGCCACCAGGGTCTGCACGCTGTTCTGGCTGAAGGCGCCCAGCGCGATCAGCGCAAGCGTGATCGCGCCCTGGACCAGCAGTGCGGATGCGGGCGTCTCGCCTTGCGCGTTCCACGCCGCCAGCGCGCGCAGCCGCGGCACGTCGCGGCCCAGGGCGCAATACACCCGCGCGCCGGTGATGATGGTGCCGTTGATGGTGCTGAGCGCCGTGGCGCAGATCGTCAGGCTGAGCAGGGCTGCAGCGTAGGGGCCGGCCGCCAGCTGCATCACGTCCGCCCCCAGCGCCGGCGTATCGCGCAGCCCCTGCAGGCCGAAGATCTCCAGCAGCGCCAGGTTGGTCAGCACGTACGCGCCCGTCACCAGCAGCGTGCCGATCAGCAGCACCCGGCTCATGTTGCGGCCCGGGTCGCGCAGCTCGCCGCTGAGATAGGCGGCTTCGTTCCAGCCGCCATAAGTCAGCAGCACGAACACCATGCCCATGCCCAGCAGGCCCGCGGTATTGCCGGTCAAAGGCCCCGGTTCGGCAGCGCTGCGCAGCGGGCTGTCTCCCGCGGCGGCCAGGCTGGCGATCAGCACCGCCGCCAAGGCCGCCACCGTCAGCGCGGTGAACACCCATTGCAACCGCTTGGAATAGCGCGTGCCCGCAACGTTCAAGGCGGTCAGCGCCACTACCGATATCGCCGCGTGCAGGGCGGGGCCGTACGGACCAAGGGGCGCGAGCCGTTGCGCGTAATCGCCATAGATATAGGCGACCACGGCGATGGCGCCCGTCTGGATGACAGAGCAACGCGCCCAGGCGAACATCAGTCCCACCTGCCGGCCCCAGGCCCGTGTCAGGTACAGGTATTCGCCGCCCGCGCCGGGATAGGCCGAGCCCAGCTCGCCGTAGCAAAGCGCGCCGACCAGCATCACCAGGCCGCCCGCGCACCACAAGGCGATGTACATCGCCTCGGAACTCGCGTGCTGCGCCACCAGCGGCGGAAAGCCGAATATGCCGATCCCGATCACCACGCCCACCAGCACCATGGTGGCATCCATCACCGACAAGCCGGCCGGCGCGCGCGGCTGGAGCAACAGGGCCGGATTCGCGGGCGAACGCAGGGTGGGCTGTGTCATCGGATGCTCTCGGTTGGGCGCGGCGGGCGCGTGGAGACGGCGCCATTTGGGGACGGTGCCTGACAATCACCTGAACAATTTGCGACCGTATTCCGTGCGGGAAAGTTTCTCCGGGTTTTCCCGTGAGAATCGATGATTTCTCGAATTCAGCATAGATTCAGCATCATCCAAGTTCTTAGAATAGTTTTCTAATTCATTGATTAATATGACTTTAATTTCATATTTAAGGTTCTTTATTTAAAGTAATTTCTCATCATTGAATCAAGCTCGATATGCAACGTCTCCCGCGCTATGCTGATTGCGCCGGACGCGCGCCACACGAGCGGCCGCCGCAAAGGAAGGGGAGCCAAACCGCAATTCAGGAGCAGCGACATGAAGCTATCCATACGCGTGGCCACGGCAGCGCTGGCGCTTTCCGGACTGATGGGCCTGGCGCCCGCCGCGATGGCCCACCACGGCTGGTCGTGGGCCGAATCCGAACAGATGACGTTGCAAGGCACGGTCCAGCAAGTGCAGATCGCGCCCCCGCATCCCTGGCTGGACGTACGCGCCGACGACGGCGTCTGGCGCGTGGAGCTGGGCAATCCCACCCAGACCAAGGACGCCGGATTCGTCGAAGGTTCGGCCAAACCGGGCGATGCCATCGTCGCCGTCGGCAACCGCGACCGCGAGTCGGACGCCAAGCGCATGAAAGCCGTCCAGATCAAGGTAGGCGGCAAGACCTACGACATCTATCCCAGCCGCATCAAGAAGCCCTGACCGGCCGGGCCATGCCTGAGCTGCTGCGTCTTGCGCTGGAACAGCTTCAGACCCTGCCGCCGTCGATCTGGCTGCGGCGGTGGAGCACGCTGTATCTGCTGGTGAACGCCGCCCATATCGGCGCCATCGGCCTGCTCATAGGCTCCATCGTTCCGCTGGACCTGCGCCTCCTGGGGTGGCTCAAGCCCGGACCGCTGGCTGTGCTGGCGCCGGCGTTGGCGCGGACTGCGGCAGCGGGCCTGGCGCTGGCGGCGTTGACCGGCGCCATGCTTTTCAGCGTCCAGCCGCTGGAGTACCTGGCGAATCCCGCGTTCGGGATCAAGATGGGTCTGTTGGCCGCGGGTGCGATCAATGCCGTGCTTGCACGGCGCAGCCTGGCCTGGCAGACGGTGCGGGATCAGGGCAGTGCGACGGGCGCCATGCGCGTGCGCGCAGGCGCTTCGCTGTTTTTATGGCTGGCTTGCCTGGTGGCGGGGCGCTGGATCGGGTTCCTGTCTTAGGAGCCAGGGCCTTGCGCGTGCGGCGATCGCAGCGCCCGGAAAATCAACGTGCGGCGTCAGCCACGGCCTCGACCGTGATGCGCAGTTGCACTTCGTCGCTCACGCCGGGCGCAAACGCGTCCACGCCGAAATCGCTGCGCTTGACCACCGTCATGGCGTCAAAGCCGATGGCCGGACGCTGCGCCATGGGATGGATGCCTTGCTTGTTCTGGCGCGCCTGCAGCACCACCGGTTTTTCGATGTTCTTGATGCGCAGGACGCCACTGATGCTGAGATTGCCGTTGCCGTGGTCGGTGACCGAGGTGCTCTTGAACTGGATGTCCGGGTACTTGGCCGCCTGGAAGAACTCGGCGCCTTGCAGCATGTCGTCCAGCTTGGGTACGTGCGACGTCAGGCGCGCCACCGGCACGCGCAGGTCGACGGCCGACTTTGCAGGCTGCGCGGCGTCGTAGCGGATCACACCCGTCACGGCCCCGGCATGCGCGGTGGGCTTGGAGAAACCCAGGTGGTCCCAGGTCACCACGACTTCCGTGTGTTCCGGGTCGATCTGGTAATCCACGGGCGCGGCGTGCGCCGGCAGGCTGCCCAAGGCCAGCAGCGAGGCGGCCAGAAATGCTGCGTAGGTGTGCTTCATTCGATTCTCGGTATGTTCGGCGTCCGGAGGAGCCGGGACGCGCATTCCGTCAGCCCGTCAGCTTAAAACGCACTGACAGCAACGGCACGGAAGAAGGATAGGAAAGGATGCAATACCGCGCTAGTCCGCCGGAACTGACTGCAGCGTTCCAGTTTTGATGCCAATCAAACCGATACGATCGGCGGCATTGCTGGCCGGGCGCCGCGCGCCGGCCAGCCCGCCGCCGTCAGGAAGCCTGCGCTTCGGCGAGTGCGCGCTGCACGGCAGGTCTTGCCGCAACCCGGGCCAGATAGGCCGCAAGCTTGGGGAACTGCGCGAGGTCGACGCCGTCGCCCTCCAGCCAGCTGCCGATGGTGTAGAGATAACCGTCGACCACGCTGTAGCGCTCGCCCGCCGCCCAGGGACCGGCGATCTGCGATTCCAGGTAGGCGGCGCAGGCGGTCATGGTCTGCGGTACCTTGGCCTGCATGGCGGCATGCGCGGCCGGATCGTCGGCCCAGCGCGCGCCGCGGCGCTTGTGCGCGTGCGCCACGTGCGCGGTGGACGCCAGATAGCTGGCCAGCTCCTGCATGCGCGCGAAGGCGAAAGGATCGTCGACCGGCGCCAGCTGCGCGGCCGGAAAGCTTTGCGCCACGAAGGCGAGCAGGGCGGGCGTCTCGGTCAGCACGCCGTGCTCGGTCGCCAGCGCCGGCACGCGGCCCTTGGGGTTGACGCGCAGGTACTCGGGGCTCTGTTGCTGCGCAGCGCCCATGTCCAGCTTGACCAGGTCGAAGTCGGCGCCCGCTTCATGGAGCGCGATATGCGTCGCCAGCGCACAGGTGCCAGGGGCTGTGTAAAAAGTCCAACGGGACATCCGCATCCTCTACTTTCTATGGTTGAAAAGCCAAGTCGCCACTACGGGCTGCCGGCTACAGGGTAGCCCGATCACCTGCCTGCGCCAAGCTTGGCGGCGACGCGCACGAAGCGGCGGCATTGTCTGATCTACATCAGACGGCAATCCGAATTGGCTGCGCGTTGCCATCCATGCGCGGGATCTGCTCCGCCTTGCGTGATAGCATCTGCGCCGATAAGGAACCGCCGAATGCATGCATCTGCCTATGCCCGTAGACGTTGGGTCGCGCTGGTCGCGATGGCCCTGTTCGTCTTCCAGGCGCTGATCGCGTCTTCGGCGCTGGCGGCCTCGGCCATCGGAACGGGCAAGCCCGGTGTCACCACCATCGTCTGCACGGCCAGCGGCCCACGCGTGGTGACGCTAGATGCCGATGGGCAAAAGCAGGGCGCGCAGCAGCACAGCGGCGCCTTGCCGCACTGCTGCAGCGCAGGCTGCGCCATGCTGAGCGACGCGCTGCCGCCCGAAATCGTGCTGCTGGCCTGGCTCCTGCCAGCCGCAGCCCCCGCAGTCCATCCCCCCGCCGCCGAACCCCACGTTGCAAGCGCCTTGACCCGGCTGCCGCAACGGTCGCGCGCGCCGCCGCCATCCGCCTGACCCTCTCCCCAGACTTCCACGACACGCCATCCGCGCAGCCCGCCAACCCGCGGGCCTGAGCGGTTGCGCCAGCGTCGTCCGCACGCAGCGGGCCAAGGTCCTTTTGCGCCGCGCGGGGAGGACCCCCACTGCGTCACGCCCATGCGCAGACAGCGCGCTCCTGCCACGCCTTTCTTAAAGGCAGGCGGCCGCGCCGCCCGTCCGCGCCTGCCACCGCACGTTCCCGATCGACAGACACCAGACATGACCACAAACCAAGAATTCCTGCGCGCGAGTTGCCTGGCCGCCGCAGTGGCCGCCTCATTTCCCGCCTGGCCCCAAGCCGCCGACACGCCCGACGTCTACACCACCGATCCCGTGGTCATCACGGGCGTGGAACCCAGCGCGCCCTTGACCTTCACCACGGATCCCAAGATCCCGCGCCAGCCGCTGCCGGCCAGCGACGGGACCGACTATCTGAAGACGATTCCCGGCTTCTCGGCCATCCGCAATGGCGGCACCAACGGCGATCCCGTGCTGCGCGGCATGTTCGGCTCGCGCTTGAATCTGCTGACCAATGGCACCTCCATGCCGGGCGCGTGCCCTGCGCGCATGGACGCGCCCAGTTCCTATATCTCGCCCGAGAACTTCGACCAGCTCACGGTCATCAAGGGACCGCAGACCGTGCTGTGGGGACCCGGCGCGTCGGCCGGGACGGTCAAGTTCGACCGCGACACGCCCCGTTTCACGGCAGCCGGCGTGCGATTCGACGGCAGCCTGACGGGCGGCTCGTTCGGCCGCAACGACCAGGCCGCCGACCTGACCGTGGGCAACGACAAGGTCTACACGCGCATCACCGCCAACCATTCCCACTCCCAGGACTACAAGGACGGCGACGGCAACACCGTGCCTTCGCGCTGGGACAAGTGGAACGCCGACCTGACCCTGGGTTTCACGCCCGACGCCGACACGCTGTACGAACTGACCGCGGGCACGGGCGATGGCGAAGCGCGCTATGCCGGCCGCGGCATGGACGGCTCCCAGTTCAAGCGCGAGAGCTTCGGCCTGCGCTTCGAGAAGCGCAACCTGGGACCCGTGCTGAGCAAGGTCGAGGCGCAGCTGTACTACAACTACGCCGACCACGTGATGGATAACTACACGCTGCGCGCGCCGGACCCCATGAGCGCCATGCCCATGGCCATGGCGGCCGACGTGGACCGCGCGACCTGGGGCGGCCGCTACGCCGGCACCTGGGAACTGACGCCGGATATCAGTCTGGTCACCGGCCTGGATTTCCAGCAGAGCCGCCATCGCTCCCGCAGTGGCACCGACACCATGCCGTACAGCAGCCAGAGCTGGGTCAAGGACGCCGACTTTTCCAACACCGGACTGTTCGGCGAACTGACCTGGCGCGTCGCGCCGGACAGCCGCGTCATCGGCGGCGCACGGGTCGACTGGGCTTCGGCCAAGGACTTCCGCCAGGACACGGGCTCGATGATGATGCCCATGCCCAATCCCACCGCGGATGAGCGCCGCAAGGACACGCTGCCCAGCGGCTTCCTGCGCTATGAGCAGGATCTGGCCTCGCTGCCGGCCACGGTCTATGTGGGCCTGGGCCACGTCGAGCGCTTCCCCGATTACTGGGAGCTGTTCTCTCCGGACCAGGGGCCTGCCGGGTCCGTCAACGCCTTCCAGGGCGTGAAACCCGAGAAAACCACCCAGCTGGATTTCGGCGCCCAGTACAAAACCGAAGCGCTGGACGCCTGGTTCTCAGGCTACGCCGGTTACGTCAATGACTTCATCCTGTTCAGCTACACCTCGGGCGGCATGATGGGTCCGGCGTCGCAGGCCAGCAATGTCGACGCACGCATTGCAGGCGGCGAACTCGGCGTCTCATACAAGCCCGCGTCCGCGTGGAAACTGGGCGCGACGCTCGCGTATGCCTGGGGCGAGAACCGCAGCGACGGCAGGGCGCTGCCGCAAATGCCGCCGCTGGAGGCCAGGCTCAGCGCCGCCTACGATGACGGCACCTGGTCGGCCGGGGCGCTGTGGCGCATCGTGGCCGCGCAAAAACGCTACGCCTTGAATGAGGGCAACGTAGTCGGCAAGGACTTCGGCCCGAGCGCGGGCTTCGGCGTTTTCTCCGTCAACGGCGGCTATGCGGTCAACAAGCAGGTCCGCCTGTCGCTGGGCGTGGACAATCTGTTCAACAAAACCTACAGCGAACACTTGAACCTGGCGGGGAATGCGGGTTTCGGCTATGCCGCCAACACCGCAGTCAATGAGCCGGGCCGCACGGTCTGGGCGCGCGTGAGCTTCAAGTACTGACGCGCCCAGTCCGGAACACTCGGTCAGGACTAACGCCCGGTTGTCAGCAGACGAATGATGCCGCGCAGGTCCTGTTCGGCCTCCAGTCCGCGCAGCCGTCGCGCCAGCTCCCGTGTCTGGCCGGCGGGCAGCGGCGGCTGCACGGACGCGCAGCAGGCTTCGAACTTGGCGTCCTGTTCCGCCACGCCCAAGGGGCGTTCCGGACTGCCGGGAAAGGCCGGCATGTCGACCGCGAATTCGCGGCCGTCCTTCAGCCGCAATTCCACGCGCTGGGGGCTCATGGCGTTGGGGTCCGGATTGCCGTCATCCAGCACCTGGACACGGGCGGCCAGTTCGAAAGTCCTGGCCTCGGCCAGCGCGTCGGGATCGAAGTCGGGTATGCCGACCCGGCCGCGCAGCAGGGCAGTAGCGATGGCATAGCCCATGCAGAGCCGGGCCGTGGCGGAATCCATGCCCGGATGGGCCGGCCGTCCCACCAGGCGCACGATCAGCGACGACGCGCGGACCGTGATCCGGTCCACGTCCCCGGGCTGCAACGAATGGGCCCGCATGAGGTCCAGCGCGGCGCCGATGCCGCTATGGGTGGCCCGGCCGGTCGGGTAGGGCTTGTGGCTCATGCGGGTGATCTGGAACACCCGGCCCACGTCCGCGCGAACCGCGTCCCAGTCGGCCTGGCCGGCGTCATACAGCGCGAAGTAGCCATAAGGGCCTTCCAGGATGTCGCGCGGACCGGGAAAGCCCGCGCGCGCCAGCTCGAAGGCCGTAACCGCCGCCCTGGCGTTCAGGCCGACCTGCAGGCCGACCGCGGGCGAGCCTTCGATATGCGCCTGCATGGTGCCGGAGAGATGACTGTACGCCAGCCCCAGCGCATCGCGCGTGGCGCTCTCATCCAACCCGCCAAGCTTGCACAGCGTAGCCGTGGCGCCCAGGCCGCCGCACATGGCCGGCCGGAAAAAACGCATGGGCGCGCGCTGGGCCAGCGCGACATAGATGGCGAAGTCCAATCCGGCGGCGACCGCGGTGATCAATCGGGGACCATCGACGCCGCCTTCGCGTTCGGCATAGCCCAGCGCCGCCGGCACGATGCAGGCAAACGCGTGCACCACGGCCCGGTCGTGGATCGCGTCGAACTCCTGGTTGAACACTTGATATGCGTTCAGCATGACCGCGCTGGCCAGCGGCAGCCGCTCGCCGCTGCCCCAGACGGTCGCTTCCGCGCCCTGGCCCAGGGCCTGGGCCGCCTGGCGCAGCGAGGGCATGCGGGGATGGCGCGAGCCGGATAGCCCGACGCCAACCGCATCCAGGATGAAGGTCTTGGCCGCTTCCACCGCCGCTGCGGGCAGGTGCTCGTATTGGGTGCGCAGCAAATGCGCGACCAGGGTATCGATGGCGTTCATGCGGCGGCTCCATCGGGCTGGACGGGAACCTGGGCGGCGTACCAGTCATACATCGCGGCGCCGGTGACGAAGGCGGTCATCGGGTGCTTTTGCAGCAGGTCCAGCATGGTGAGCAGGTCGGCGTAGCGGTGCGGCACGCCCATCAGATGGGGATGCAGTCCCAGCGTGAGGACGCGCGGACGGCCCGCGGTCCGGGCCTCGTCGGCATACAGGTCCAGCGTCCGCTCCAGGCGCCGGCTGAATTCCCCGGTGGCATGCTTTTCCACGGCGTGGATGACCGAGTCGTTCAGTTCCAGCGCGTACGGCAAGGCCAGCAAGGGCCTGCCGGCGGTCCGCATCCAGTTGGGCAGATCGTCCAGGCACCAGTCGAACAGGTAGTCGATGCCGGCCTGGGCCAGGAGATCCGGCGTGTCCAGCGTTTCGCGCAGGCCCGGCGAGAGCCAGCCGCGCGGCCGGCGGCCGCTGAAGCGCTCGATCCGGTCCAGCGCCGCGGCGATGGTGCGGGCCTGGCCGTCGCCGTCCTCTTGCGACAAAGCGCGCTGGTGGATGCCGTGGCCGATGAACTCCCAGCCGGCCTCCAGCAGCGCCTGGGCCGCCTCGGGGTAGGCATCGATGACGGAGGCGTTCAGGCTGGCCGAGGCAGGCAGGCCGCGGCCGCGGATGGCGTCGATGATCCGCGGCAGCCCGCAGCGCAGGCCATATTCGGCCCAGCTGTAGTTGGGCACGTCCGGCACCGTCTCGCGCCCGTGCGGCGCGGTCAGCAGGGTGCGGGGCATGGGCTGGTCGAACGGCCAGTGCTCCACATTGACGACCAAGTGCACCAGGATGGCCCGGCCGTCCAGCGCCGCCAGGGGCGGGCGCTGGCTGGAAAGCATGAAAGGAATGCGTGGATTGTTCATGGCATCTTGCTCATGGTTCAAAGACGGCTCAGCGGCCAAGGAAGACCGGGTCGCGTTTTTCGGCGAACGCCCGCCGGCCTTCGGCGTAGTCCTCGCTGGCGAAGCACCGGGCCACCAGGGCGTCGATCGCATCGAGCTGCGCGGGCGCGGGCGGATTCATGGTCGCCAGTATGGCTGCCTTTGCCGCGCGCAGGGAGAGGGGCGCATTGGCGGCGATGGCGCGCACCCGGGCCTGCGACTGGCGGACGAAATCGTCGTCGGCGTACCGTTCGTGGACCAGGCCGCGGCGTTCGGCCTGCTCGGCGTCAAGGATGCGGGCGGTATAGAACAGGTCGAAGGCGGACGCCGCGCCCACCACGCCCGCCAGCCTGCGCATGTCGGCATAGGAGTAGCCCAGCCCCAATCTTGCGGCCGGCATGCGGAAGCGGGCGCTGGCGCTGGCATAGCGCAGGTCGCAGGCCAGCGCCAGGCCGATGCCGCCGCCCATGCAGGCGCCTTGTATCAGCGCAACGGTAGGCGCGGCGAAGTCCGCCAGCAATTGCTGCGCATCCGCCACCGCCTGGTTGTACCGGGCGACCGCGGCCGCGCCGTCGCGGGCCTGGTCGAACTCGCTGATGTCGGCCCCGGACACGAAGGCCCGGGTACCCGCGCCGGTCAGCGCCAGCACCCGGACTGCGGCGCCGTCGAGTTCACGCAGCGCTGCAGCCAACTGCAGCCACATGTCCAGCGTCATTGCGTTGCGCCGTTCGGGATGGCAGACCGTCAGGGTTGCAATGCCGTCCTGGAAATCCACCTGGATCTGGCCGCCGCTCATACCACGCCCTCTTCATACAGGCGCTCAATGTCGTCCGCGGCATAGCCCATCTCCGCGAGCATTTCGCGGGTGTGCTCGCCCCAGCCTGGCGCGGGCCGCTTGATCTGGGCGGGCGTGCGCGTCAAGGCCACGGGCTGCGAGATCAGCCGGTACTGGTGTCCGGCATCGTCGGCAACCGGCTGCGCCACGCCCAGGTGGCGCACCTGTTCGTCCTCGAACACCTGCGGAATGCTGTAGACCGGGCCTGCAGGCACCCCGGCGCGGTTCAGCAGGCCAACCCAGTGCGCGACGCTCTGTTGGCTAAAGCGCTGCGCCAGGGATTCATTGAGCGCACCGCGGTTCGCCACGCGCAACTTCTCGGTCGCGTAGCGCGGGTCTTCCAGCCATTGCGGCGCATCCAGGCACTCGCACAGGCGGCGCCAGTTGCCTTCGCCGGACGCGCCCAGGTTGAACGCGCCGTCGCTGGCCTCGAACAGCCCCATCGGGCTGCTGGTCGGATGGTCATTGCCTGCCTGCACCGGCGTGTCGCCGTCGTTCAGATAGCGCGCAGCCTGGAAGTCCATCAGCGCGATCTGCGTGTGCAGCAGGGAACTGTGGACCCATTGGCCCACGCCGGAGTGTTCCCGCTCCAGCAGGGCCAGCAGGACGCCGACCGCGGCATAGATGCCGGTGCCGCAATCTGCGACCGCGAGTCCCGCGCGCAGCGGACCGCCGCCGGCAAAGCCCGTGACCGACATGAGCCCGCCCATGCCCTGGATGATCTGGTCAAAGCCCGGCCGGTCCGCATAGGGACCGTCCTGGCCAAAGCCGGAGATGCTGGCCAGGATGATGCGGGGATTGATGGCGCGCAGGGCGTCGTAGTCCACCCCAAGGCGCGCCTTGACGTCGGGCCGCCAGTTTTCCACCACCACGTCGGCAGTGGCCACCAACTGCTTGAAGACGGCCAGGCCTTCGGGCTTCTTCAGGTTCAGCGTCATCGACCGCTTGTTGCGGTTCAGGTTCTGGAAGTCGCCGCCAGTACGGTCCGCGGCGAACATGGCTTCATTGGGATCGATCCCGACCGGCGGTTCGATGCGGATCACGTCCGCGCCGAAGTCGGCCAGGATGCGCACGCAGGTCGGGCCTGCGCGCACGCGCGAGAGGTCCAGCACGCGAAAGCGCGCCAGGGTGGGGGAGGCATTGATTCTGGCCATGATGAGTCCGTGGATTAGCGTTGCAGAATGGCGGAAAAGGGCAGGGCGTACTGATGCGCGAAGGCCAGCAGCAGGGCTTCGCTGCCGGGCGCGCCGACCGCTTGCACGCAGACAGGGCGGCCTTGCGCATCGATGCCGACGGGCAGGACCAGCGCCGGCAGCCCCAGGTAGTTGAGGTAGGCGTGATGGCGGTGCAGCGCGCCAAGGGCGCGGGGATCGAAATCGGGGCTGCTGGTGGTGACCGCGGCGCGGTCCGGCACGCCTTGCGGCAGGCAGGGCATCAGCAATAGATCGGCGTCGGCCAGACAGGTGGCAAGGAAGGCCGCGCGCAGTGGCGCGATCTGCGACAAGGCATGGCGATACCAGACCGCCGGCATGGCCCAGCCCGGCAGCGCGATGGCCTGGGTGGCCGGCGCCAGCGAGGCCAGATCACGGCGCACGCTGCCCGCGAGCGTGGCGGCGGCTTCGGCATGAAGCACGATCTGCGCCAGACGGTTCAAGCGGTCCAGATCGGGCGCGGGGCGCAAGCCGATGCGTTGCGGATCGGGCAGGCCGCGTTCGAATCGCGCCATCGTCTCTGCCACGTCGGCGCGCGCTCCGGCAGTCGCCAGCGTCGAGGCCAGCCTCCAACGCCGCGGCCTGGATAGTTCCCGTTCGATCAGCGCCATGTCCGCGGGCAACGCGGACGCGGTTGGCGGCGTTGGCAGCAACGCGGCGTAGACGCAGGCCGCATCCAGCGCGCTGCGGCCCATCACGCCCACCGTGTCCAAGGTAGGCGCCAAGGCCGCCACGCCGTCGGCCGGGATCGCCCCCGGAGTCGGCTTGAGTCCCACCAGGCCGCAGGTCGCGGCCGGCATGCGCACAGAGCCGGCCGTATCTGTGCCCAGCGTCGCGGGGACCAGGCCTGCGGCAACCGCGACCGCACAACCGCTGGACGATCCGCCCACCGCGGCGGCGGCGTCCAGCGGATTGGGCAGCGGCGCGCCGTGGGGGTTCTCGGCCGTCGCACCGCAGGCATGCTCGGCCATCGCCAGCGCGCCCAGGTTCAGCGCGCCGTGTTCCTGCAAGCGGCGCAGCGCCGTGGCCATCGGCCCTGGGGCTTCGTCGCGCAACGGCCGCCCGCGCCCCGGGGCGTGCATGCCGGTCTGGAAGGCATCCTTGTGCGCCAAGGCCACGCCTTCAAGCAGGCCGCCAGGACGCACGGTCTGCCCAGAGGGTTGATAGGTGCGCGTGGCGCAGTGCAGGTCGGCCGCCCGGCGCTGGAACGCCGCAGCCTGGGTCGAGACCAATGCCACGCGTGCGCCGGGCGCGGCCTGGGCATAGTTTCGACGCATGTCGGCCACGGAAAGATGCAGCAGAGAATCAGGCATCGTCGTCCCCGCAGCCGTCGATCTCGGCCTGCACGGCGGCAAGGCGCAAAAGCGTGCGTGCGACCGCCGCTTGCGTCTCCACTGGTACCGCCAGGCCATGCGTCTTGCAGGCCAGGGCGACCCAGGCCTGCCATTCCTGCTTGGGCGAGTCTTCCATGCTCATTACCTCCTGCCGCGTTTTGCTCGTTAAAATAAAAGTCTAGTCTCATAAATATATTTATAGAAGTCAAGAAAATACTATGCCTAGCGTGAATTTTCTTACCCCCTACACCGGAGTCCGCCATGAAAGCCGCTGAGCGCATCCGCCTGTCAGTCGAAGAGTCCATCCGCGATGGCAGCCTGCTGCCGGGAGATCCGGTCGATGAACAGATGCTGATGCAGACCTACGACGTCTCCCGCACGCCGGTGCGCGAGGCGCTGCTGCAGTTGCAGGCGCAAGGGCTGGTGGCCAGCCTGCCGCGCGGCGGCATGGTGGTGGCGAAGATGGACGTGGCCCAGTTGCTGGCGATGTGGGAGCTGCTGGCGGAGCTGGAAGGCATAGGCGCGCGCCTGGCCTGCGAACGCATGACGCCCGCCGAACGCGACGAGCTGGCAGCCATCCATGAACGCGCCGCGGCCGTGGTGCGGCGCGAGGACACCGACGCCTGGCAGGAACACAACCGGCGCTTCCACGATGCCCTGTACCTGGGCGCCCGCAATCCCTATCTGCGCCAGGAGATCCTGCGCATGCGGTCGCGCACCGGCGCCTACCGGCTGCACGCCTTTTCCGCTTTCGGCCGCCTGGCCTCGTCATGGGAACAGCATGGCCAACTGCTCGAAGCCATCCAGGCGCAGGACCCGGCGCGCGCGGCCGCGGTCATGACGCAGCACATGAGCCCCGGGCAGGGCGCCACCAGCTTCGCGTCCTTCATCGCCGCGCTGCCCAAGAACCTGTTGGCCTGAAGACGCGGCGGCGGACCTCGCCCCGCGGCGGCCACCGCGGGTTAATCCTGATTATTGTATTTTTTCATAATGGCAAAATATATTTATAGCAGACAAAAACATCTGCTCGCGTAACCTTGCCCCGGTATCGGCGGGCTAGGGCGCTCCCCTGATCCGCTCCACCGAGGAACCCGCTATGGATGCTGTTTCACCGCAACCCCTGTCCGCGCCCCCACACGACGCCGCGCCGGCCGCCGATCCTGGCCAGATGCACCGCAAGGTCGCCTGGCGCCTCATTCCCTTCCTGATCTTCCTGTTCCTGCTGGCGTGGATCGACCGCGTCAACGTGGGCTTCGCCAAGCTGCAGATGCTGCAGGACCTGCGCTTCAGCGAAGCGGTGTACGGCCTGGGGGCGGGCATCTTCTTCATCGGCTACTTCATCTTCGAAGTGCCCAGCAACCTGCTGCTGCAACGCATCGGCGCGCGCAAGACGCTGGCCCGCATCACGATCCTGTGGGGCCTGACCTCGATGGCGATGGCGTTCGTGACCACGCCCACCTCCTTCTATGTCCTGCGCTTTCTGCTGGGCGCCTTCGAAGCGGGCTTCTTCCCCGGCGTCATGCTTTATTTGACGTACTGGATACCGGCAGGCAGGCGAGGGCGCATCAATGGCTGGTTCATGACGTCGTTCGGCATCGCCGGCATCGTCGGCGGGCCGATAGCCGGACTCATCATGAGCGGCATGGACGGGGTGGCGCCGCTGCGCAACTGGCAATGGCTGTTCGTGCTGGAAGGCATTCCTTCGGTGATCGCCGGACTGGTGGTGCTGGCCTATCTGCCGGACCGCCCCCAGCAGGCGCGCTGGCTCAGCGCGGCGGAAAAGGCCGCGCTGACGGCCGAGCTGGACAGTGAACGCCTGGACCCCGGCAAACACGCCAGCTTCGCCCAGGCCCTGCGCCTGCCTGCCTTGTGGCTGTGCACCGCGGCGTACTTCTGCATCGTCGGCGGCAATGCGACGCTGGCGTTCTGGATGCCTTCCATCGTGCGCGAGCTGGGCGTGCAAGGCGCGCTGAACATAGGCCTGTTGTCGGCCATCCCGTTCATCCTGGGCACGGCCGCGATGGTGATCAACGGCGCCCATTCCGACTCCACCCGCGAACGCCGCTTGCATTGCGCCGGCGCCACCCTGGTCGGCGCGGTCGGCCTGTCCTTGACCGGCGCCTACATCGGCAGCCCCGTGCTGGCGATGGGCGCCTTGAGCATCGCCGCCATCGGCGTGCTGGGGGCGTTCCCCGTCTTCTGGGCCATCCCGGCGGCATTCCTGACCGGCACCGCCGCGGCGGGCGGCATCGCCTTCATCAATTCGGTCGGCAACCTGGCCGGCTTCGCCACGCCGTTCATGATGGGCTGGCTCAAGGAATGGACGGGCGGCGTGGCCGCCGGCCTGTACGTCGTGGCCGGCATGCAGCTAGTCGCCACGGCGGTCGTCGCGCTGACGATGCGCAGGCTCGCGGTCTAGGCAGCGGTGGCGGAAGTAGTGCGCAAGATCCGGCGCCGTGTCATCATCGGCGGTGCACGACTGAACGCGCGGCTCCAGTCTCATTCTTGCGAGCCGCCCGACATCGCCGGACTGCGGCACTACAACGGGAAAGGACTCCGTGCGCCAGGAATGCAGACACGCCCGAGACAGCGCCTCCAGCGGGGCCTTGCCCGCCAAGGGCGGCGCGGCACCCCGGGGCCATCCGGTCACCTGGCCGCGACTGGCCAGGCAGATCCTGATCCTGCTGTGCACGGGCCCGGCTTTCATGGGCGCGGCGTTGGCGCAAGCGGACGCCGACGCGGACGCGAACGGCGGCGGCCTGGACATGGGCGACTTCCTGTTGCGCCAGAACGGCGCGCTGCCGGTACCCGTGATCATCACCGAGCCCGCAGTTGGCTATGGCGGCGGCGTGATGCTGCTGTACTTCTCCGAACCGGCGGGTGAGGCCGCCTCCCAGGGCCAGCCGGAAGGCAAAAGCAAGGCGCCGCCCAATGTCACCGGCATTGGCGCCATGGCCACCGAAAACGGCACGCGCGGCGGCGCGCTGTTCCATTTCCGCAGTTGGGACGCCGACCGCTACCGCTACCTGGGCGCGCTGGCCCAGGGACGCGCAAACCTGGAGTACTACGGCGCCTCCAGCCACGGACGCAGCTACGAGGTGAAGGGCACCTTCCTGATGCAGCAGGTCCTGGCCCGGGTGGGCGACACGCCCTGGTACGTCGGTCCGCGCTATACCTATTTCCGCTCGAACACCCGGTTCACCGGCAGCCAGGCTGGCGAACTGTCCAAGGCCGAATTGGCGGGCCGCATCGGCAAGGCCGGCGTGGTGGTGGACTATGACACGCGCGACAATATGTTCTATCCCAACCGGGGCAGCTATGCCGAGTTGGAGGCCCAGTTTTCGCGCAGCTGGCTGGGCAGCGACCAGGCCTTCGAAAGCTACCGCACGCGCGGCTACACCTGGCTGCCGCTGGCCCCGCGCTGGACCCTGGGCCTGCGCGGCGACGGCCAGTTCACGCGCGGCACGGTGCCGTTCTACGCCCAGCCTTACGTCGACCTGCGCGGCGTGGCGCGGGGCCGCTACCAGGACCGCGACGCGCTGACCTTCGAAACAGAATTGCGCTGGGACGCCACCCCGCGCTGGTCCATACTGGGGTTCAGCGGCGTGGGCAAGGCCTACGGAAACTGGAAATCCTTTGCCGATTCCACCAATGTCGTCAGCATCGGCACAGGCTTCCGGTATCTGATAGCCGCCAAGCTGGGATTGGCGGTGGGGATAGACATCGCCCACAGCAAGGACCAGAACGCCTTTTACATCCAGGTTGGGAGTGCATGGCGATGAAGACAGATGACGATAGTTCCATGTTGCAGGCCGGCACGTCCCAGCTCGGCAACCTGCTGCAATTCCTGGCCTGGATCGCCGAACGGCCGCGCACCTATGCGCAGACCATGGACGCCTGGCGCAGTTCGTGTCCGCGCCTGTCCGCCTGGGAAGACGCGACCGCCAACGGGCTGGTGGACGTTCCCCGCCGCGCGGATGTCGAACCGGTGGTTGTCCTGACACCCAAAGGGCAGATGCTGCTGGCATCTTCGGACGGCGCCAGGCGGACGCCAGCGCGCCCCTGACACGGCCGGCCGGCGGCTCTACGCCGCATTCAATCTTTACTTACATTTGTGGCCGCGCAAGCGGTAACAGTGTGGTTTTCTTTGCGGATTTCGTCGAAAAAAAGCACTGATTCGTCGAAAAAAAGTTGCGCGAGGTGCGCTGCCTGCGGATTCTAGTGGCGAAACTTTGCCAGTTACTACTGAGCGCGCGCCCGCCGACCCGGGTAAACCGCGCTCGGGTCACAAGAATCCGCTCATCCATGAAGCCCACATCACGCCCGGCGCACAGCCCCAGTCTGCCTTTTCCCCTGCTGCGGCAGAACACGTTGCGGCTGGCCATCGCGTCCGCGCTGGGCGCCTGCGCCTGGAGCGTAGCGGGCGGCGCACAGGCCGGCTATGCATGCGCAGGCGGCCCCACCCTGAACGTGCCGTCCGGCAACTACCCAAGCGCCCAGGCCATCTGCGAGGGCGACAGCGGCGTAGACCATGACAACGAAAAGAACGGCCAGAACGGACCGGACGTGTCGGTCACGTCCTCGGGCAACTACAACGCCGACGAGAACCAGACCCGGCTGAACCCGGTGGGCGTGGTCACGGCCATATCGCGCGGCGGCGACGGCGTGGACGAAGGCACGGCAGGAGACGGCGGCCACATTACCGTATCCAGCACGGGCGACATCGCGCTCAACGGCACGGCGCTCAGCAATTTCAACAGCCTGATCATGGCAGTCTCGTCCGGCGGCATCGGCGACCCCGCCAACGACAACAACGACTCGAACGGCGGACACGGCGGACTGGGCCAGAACGTCACCGTGACCAATTCCGGCAACCTGACGATGTCCGGTTCCCTGCCCACGCCGCGCCAAGGCCTGTACGGCATCAACGCGCGGGCCCTGGGCGGGGCCGGCGGCGACCAGAACGATCCGACGCTGGAATACGGCGACCAGGTGGGCGGCAATGGCGGCAACGCCAGCACGGTCACGGTCAGCAACACCGGCGCCATCAACCTGGGCAGCAGCGCCACGCGGCTGCGCACCTATGCCAACGGAGCTGCCATCTACGCGAATTCCGTGGGCGGCATGGGCGGCTACAACAACGGTAATGCGGGCACCGGCGGCACCGTGCAAGTGACGCACCAGGGCCAGGCCAACAGCTACTGGCAGGTCTTCGACAGCGCCACGGTCTTTGGCATCTACGCGCAAAGCATAGGCGGCGACGGCACCGCGTCGACCGACAACAGCGATAACGGCGGCAATGGCGGCGGCACCTCGGACAGCTGGACCCAGAAGGTGACCGTGGACGTGAATGGCTCCGTGCTGCTGGACGTGGCCGGTTCGGCGGCCGGCGCGACCGTGCAGGGCGCCGGCGTTGCCGCCCGCGCCATTGGCGGCAAGGGCGGCAAAGGCCCGGACAAGGACCATTCCGGCGGCAATGGCGGCGCGGGCGGCGCCGTGGCGATCAATCTCTATCAGGGCGGCAGCGTCGCGACCCGCGGCGACAACCTGCCCGGCCTGGCGGCGCAAAGCCTGGGCGGGCAGGGCGGCGACGGCACCGACAGCACCAAGCTGGCCGGGCAGGGCGGGGGCGGCGGGTTTGGCGGCAACGCCAGCGCCGTCAACATTTCCACCGCCAGCGGCAGCGCCATCAGCACGACGGGCAATTTTTCCACCGGCATCGTGGCGCAGTCGGTCGGCGGCGGCGGCGGCACGGGCAGCGACTTCGTGTCGGTGTTGGGTGGCCAGGGCGGCAATGGCGGCAATGGCGGCAACGCTGGCGCGGTCAATGTGGCGACAGGCGCCACGGTCACCACTGTCGGCGACCACGCCTACGGCGTGCTGGCCCAGTCCATTGCCGGCAGCGGCGGGGCGGGCGGCGCGGACACGGCCGAACTGGTTTCCTTGGGCGGGGACGGCGCGGGCGGCGGGGCGGCCGGCCAGGTCACCCTGAGCAACAGCGGGTCCATCGCCACCTCGGGCTACAACTCGCACGGCATGATAGGCCAGTCCATCGGCGGCGGCGGCGGGGCCTCGGGCAGCGCCACTGGCCTGCTCAGCGTAGGCGGCAGCTCGGCCGGGGCCACCGGCTCGTCGGGCAGCACGGTGGTGATCGGCAATACCGGCTCCATCACGACGGCCGGCAACGCCGCCATCGGCATGGTGGCCCAGTCCATCGGCGGCGGCGGCGGCAGCGGCGGCGACAGCATCGGCGTGCTGGGCGTGGGCGGCGGCGGCGCCGGGGGCGGTGCGGGCGGCAACGTCATCATCCAGGACCTGGGCTCGATCCAGACCGCGGGCCAATTCGGCGCGGGCGTGCTAGCCCAGTCCGTGGGCGGCGGCGGCGGCAACGGCGGCGATACCTTCACCGCATCGGTGGGCGTATCGGTGGCGATCGGCGGCAGCGCCAGCGGCGGCGGCAACGGCGGCACGGTCTGCATGAGCAACCAGGGCGGCTGCGACGGCACATTGACGTACTCGACCGCGAACCTCACCACCCACGGCAACTACGCACCCGGCATCATCGCGCAAAGCATCGGCGGCGGCGGCGGCACGGGCGGCAGCGTCAAGAACGCCAGCGTGGCATCCTTCGCGGCGCTGCAATTGGGCGGTAGCGGCGGCGCCGGCGGCAATGCCGCCGAGGTCAAGGTGGGCTACAGCAACCTCAACATCAGCACCGGCGGCGCCCACTCGGCCGGCATCCTGGCCCAATCCATAGGCGGAGGCGGCGGCAACGGCGGCGACGCCAGCTATTACGACGTCACGGTGGGCTTCAATGCCGCGGTGGTGTTGGGCGGCAGCGGCGGCTCGGGCGGCACCGGCTATTCCTCCATCGTGAACCTGAGCGGTTCCCACGTCGCCACCGGCATGGATTACGCCAGCCCGAACATCGATCCCTCGACCTACGCGCCCAACGATTCCTTCGGCATCCTGGCGCAGACCATAGGCGGGGGCGGCGGCAATGGCGGCAGCTCCAGCGCCAGCGACCTGGTGGTGGCGGTACCCACCGGCGAGGGTGCGTCCCTGGCGTTCAATTTCGAAGCCGCGGTGGGCGGCAGCGGCGGGGCGGGCGGCAGCGCCTGCCCGCCGGGGGATGGCGCGTGCGTCACCCAGGTCAACCTCAGCAACGGTTCCACGGTCGCCACCTTGGGCGACGGCTCCCACGCCGTGATGGCGCAGTCCATCGGCGGCGGGGGCGGCAATGGCGGCGATTCGTCCGTGCCGTCCACCGTGCTCGGCGATGCGACCACGATCTCGCTGTCGGCCGGCATGACGCTGGGCGGTTCCGGCTCGGCAGGCGGCAACGGCGGCGCGGTGGCCGTGAGCCTGGGCGATGCCAACGGCGCCTATGTCGGCATGCCGCCGTCGTTGCTGACCCCGCCTGGCGTGCGCGTCCCCCCGGCATCCACCATCGTGACCTATGGCGACTACGCCAATGGCGTGCTGGCGCAATCCATAGGCGGAGGCGGCGGCAACGGCGGGGTCGGCAGCAGCAACGCCTACACCCACGGCGGGCCCACCAACGTCAAGCTGACCCTGGCCCTGGGCGGTACCGGCGGCTCGGGCGGCACCGGCGGCAATGTGGACGTGACGCTGAATCCCAACTTCGCCATCCGCACGCTGGGCTCGGGTTCGCGCGGCATCGTGGCGCAGTCCATCGGCGGCGGCGGCGGGGCCTCGCAGGGCGGCACGCTGAATGTGGCTGGCAGCGCCGAAGAGCGTCCGTCAGCCCGTCTGCAGGTGGGCCTGGGCGCGACCGGCGGTTCCGGCGCCACTGGCGGCAGCATCAATGCGACATTGCAAGGCGCCATCCGCACCGAAGGCGGCGACGCCGATGGCGTGCTGCTGCAATCGATCGGCGGCGGCGGCGGGCTGGGCGGATCGCTGGGCGCCGACGCCTCGTCCTATCCCATCCTGGACCGCATCGGCAATCACAGCGACAACAAGGAACGGCTCGACGACGAAAACAGCACGTATCAATTCGGCGTGGACGTGGGCGGCACAGGCGGCACGGGCGGCCATGGCGGCAACGTCACCGTGAACTACGCCGGCAAGATCGCCACCGCCGGCGACTGGGCCGACGGCCTGGTCGCCCAATCCATAGGCGGGGGCGGCGGCGTGGGCGGATCGTCCAGCGCCTCGGGCAGCAAGATCAAGGCCAACGCGATCATCGGCGTGGGCGGCAGCGGCGGCGCCGGCGGCAATGGCGGTGTCCTGAGCTTCCTCTTCGACGACGACCATGGCAACAGCATCGCCACCACCGGCTACAACGCCTACGGCGTGCTGCTGCAATCGATCGGCGGGGGCGGCGGGCAGGGCGGCGATGGCTCGGACCAGGCCCAAGGCACCATCACCGTCGGCGCCTCGTTTGGCGGCACAGGCGGCGTGGCCGGCAACGGCGGCAACATCCTGACCTCCGGCGGCGGAAGCTGGCTGAATGTCCAGACCGCGGGCGACGACTCCCCGGCGCTGGCGATGCAATCTATCGGCGGAGGCGGCGGCACGGCCGGCGCGGGCAACAGCAGCTCCAAGCTGCAGCAGGACAGCCATTCCATGAGCGTCGCAGTGGGCGGCAACGGCGGCTTGTCCGGCTCGGGCGGCGCCATCGACGTCGCCACCGGCATCGCCGCCACCACGCAAGGCGCGCGCGCCTATGGCGTGCTGGCCCAATCGATCGGCGGCGGCGGCGGGCTGGGCGGCGCGGGCGACGCCAGCAACCTGTCTGGCGTGTCGCTGGGCGGGCGCGGCGGCGCGGCCGGCGACGGCGGCGCCGTGACCCTGACCTTGAATGCCGGCAGCCACATCAGCACCAGCGGCGCGGGCTCCCATGGCCTGATCGCCCAGTCCATCGGCGGCGGCGGAGGCATCGCGGGCGACACCAGCAAGGGCTTGCAGCTGGACTCGGGCGGCTGGACCCCAGGCAGCGGCCAGACGGGTGGCAACGGTAACGGCGGCGCGCTTAACCTCAATGTCGCCAGCAACATCACGACCCAGGGCGCCTACGCCTTCGGCGTGATCGCCCAATCCATCGGCGGCGGGGGCGGGCTGGGCGGCAATGCCGCCGGCGGCTTCGCCGGCAGCACGGCAGGCGCCGGCAGCACGGGATCCGGCGGGAACGTCACGCTGACGCAGAGCGGCAGCATCGCCGCCACCGGCGCCGGCGCCACCGGCATCTTTGCGCAAAGCGCCGGTCCGCAAGGTTCGGGCCAGGTCGCGGTCACCGTCGACGGCTCGGTCAGCGGCGGCACCGGCGCGGGCGCATATGGCGTCTGGATCGTCGGCGACAAGCAGAACACGCTGACCGTGGGCTCGGCGGGCATGATCATCGCCGGCGCAGGCGGCAGCGCCGTACGCTACGACGGCGCCGCCCTGCAGCAGGCCAAGACCGTGAGCTTCCTGGCCAGCGCCCCCGGCGCCAGCCTGTCCGTCAACAATGCGGGGACCGTGCTGGGCAACATCGAATGCGGCGGCGGCGCGGGCGGCATCGCCTGCAACGTCTGGAACGCCGCCAGCGGCACCCTGAGCGACGCCACGCTTTATCAGGCCAACATCGACAACGCGGGGCTGGTCGCCATAGGCAGGTCCGGCGCATTCGACACGCTCATGGTTACGGGGAATTTCAACCTGCAGGCCGGCGGCCTGCTGCAGGCGGACGTGGACTTCGCCAACCTCAAATCGCCGAGCATGGTGGTGCAGGGCGATACCCGCCTGAACGGCCAGGTCAATGTCCAGCCCATCACCTTGCTGCCCGATCACGAAGTCACCGTGGCGACGCTGCAAGGCGATGTGCAAGGCAGCCCCGTTGCCAAGGACAGCCCGGTGATCGACTACGACGCCAGGCTGGACGGCAAGAACGTGCGCGTGCGCGCAACGCAGGCCGACTTCGCCGCGCCGTCCATGCAATTGGCCGCCAATCAGCGCTCGGTTGCGAATCATCTGCAAGGCGCCTGGAACCTGGGTGGCAACGCCGCCATGGCGTCCTTGTTCGCGGCGCTGGACATGGCCTCCCGCGAAAGCGCCGACACCTATTCGAACCGGCTGTCCGACCTGTCGGCCGGCGTCACCGTGGCGCCTGCCGCGCAGATGCAGGCCAGCATGGCGCGCTTTACCGGCGCCATGATGTCGTGCCCGGCATTCCAGGGCGGCGACGCGCTGACCGGCGAGCAGGATTGCCTGTGGGGCCAGGTGTCCGGCATCAATACCAACCAGGACGGCGACGGCGGGGTCTCCGGATTTTCGTTCGATGGCGTCACCTACCAGTTCGGCGGCCAGCGCCAGGTCAGTCCGGGCTGGTTCCTGGGCGGGTCCGTTGCCTACCAAAACAGCCATCTGAGCGGCGACGACGGACGGGTCAGCGGCAAGGGCGACAGCGGCTATGCCGGCGTGGTGGTCAAGCGCGAAACCGGACCCTGGACCCTGTCCGCGGCCCTGGGCGGCGGCTACGGCCAGTACGACATCAACCGCAGCATCCGCATCCCCGGCATGCAAAGCACGGCCGACTCGGACCTGGACGTCTACGGCGCGGCCTTGCGCCTGCGCATCGCGCGCACCTACGCCGGGGAACACGTTTACCTGAAACCCTATGTGGACGTGGACGCGTCCTACACCCACATGCCCGGCTACAGCGAATCCCGCGACGCCCTGCATCTGGACGTGGAAAGCAGCAACGAATTCGTCATGGCCCTGTCGCCGACGCTGGAACTGGGCGGCAAGGTGGCGCTGAAGAACGGCGCAACCATGCGCCCCTACATGTATGGCGGCGTGTCGTTCCTGTCCAAGGACGAGTACACGGTCAAGTCGCGCTTGCAGGGCGCGCCGGCAGGCTCGGGCGCCTTCGAGACCTCGGTGCCCATGGACGAGGTCATCGGCCGCATCGGCGCGGGCCTGCAGGTATCCAACGCGGGCGGCCTGGACTTCCGGTTGCAGTACGACGGGGATTTTTCGTCCCACATACAAAGCCATCGCGGCACGTTGAAGGTGATGGTGCCGTTCTGAACGCCCCGCAGGGCTCCGCGCGATTCGATACTGCGAACGGTTCTTGGTATCATTTAGCCCCGCTGGCCGCCGGGCTGAATCCGGCCAGGCCGCCATTCCGTGTCATCGCGCTGCCTATCGGGGGCGTTCGAGCATGTCCAAGCCCCTACAGCCGCTCCAGCTACTCTGCGAAAACCACTACGACTGGCTCTGCCAATGGTGGCGGCATCGCCTCGGCCATGGCGATGAGGCCGCGGACTTCGCGCACGACACCTTTCTGCGCGTGCTGCGCCATCCCGAGGAAGTCCGCACGCTGCGCCAGCCCAGGGCCTATCTGACCACCATCGCGCGGGGGCTGCTCAACGATCACTGGCGCCGCCGCTCGCTGGAACGCGCCTGGCTCGAGGCCATGGCCGCGCTGCCGCCCGAATTGGAAGCCTCGCCCGAGATGCTGCTGGGCGTGCAGCAAGCGCTGCAACAGTTGGACCGCATGCTCGGCAATCTGGCGCCGCAGGCGCGCGAGGTGTTCGTCCTGTCGCAACTGGAAGGGCTCACCTACGTCGAAATCGCCGCCCGCACCGGCTTGAGCGACCGCACGGTGAAACGCTACATGGCCCAGGGCTTCGAAATCTGCCTGACCATGCTGGATTCCTGACCCATGGCCGCCGCCGAATCCAAACCGCTAGACGCCTCCGTCATACGGGAAGCCGCCCGCTGGCTCGTGCGCCTGCATTCCGGCGAGGCCGGACCGGCGGATCACGCCGCCTTCGAACGCTGGCGCCATGGCCATCCCGAACGCGAGCTTGCCTGGCAACGCGCCCAGCGCCTGATGCAGCAGTTCGACACGGTGCCGGCCTCGGTGGGCGTGCCGCTCTTGACGCGCCCGTCGCAGGTCAGCCGGCGCGCCGTGCTGCGTACGCTGGCGGTCCTGGGGGTTGCCGCGCCCGCCGCCTTGCTGACCTACCGCCTGTATGCGGAGCCGGCAGGCGCCTATCGCACGGCGGTGGGCGAAAACCAGGACCTGCGGCTGGCCGACGGCAGCCAGGTCCATCTGAATACCGATACGGCCATGGAGGTGGGCTACTCCGACGAAATGCGCCTGCTGCACCTGCGCGGCGGCGAAATCTATGTGCGCACGGCCGCCGACCCGGCGGGCAGGGCGCGGCCCTTTATCGTGGAGACTCCCCAGGGCCGCTTGCGCGCCTTGGGCACCCGTTTTGTCGTCCGGCAACTGGACGATGGCGACGTCCAGACCGAGCTGACCGTGCTGGAACATCGCGTCGCCGTCACCCTCGGGAATGGCAGTCCGGAGCGGATCTTCAATGCCGGCGAGTCGGTGCGCTTCACCGCCAATGCCTTTCTGCCGAACGCACCGGCCAGGTCAGACGCGCCCGGATGGACGCGCGGCGTCCTCGAAGCCGACAACATGCGCCTGGACGCCTTGCTGGCCGAGGTCTCGCGCTACCGGCGCGGCGTATTGCGCTGCGACCCGGCGGTGGGCGGCCTGCGGGTATCTGGCGTATTCCGCCTGCAAGACACCGACGCGCTACTTGCCGTCGTGGCCAAGACCCTGGATCTGCGCGTCGTCACGCGTACCGCCTACTGGGTCACCCTGACGCGCTGAAAGCCGCCTCGTTTCACTCGCTTACAACTTTGCCGCTACGCCCTTGTCCCTTTTCGCCGCGCTCATCCGGCATACCGCGCATTGATGACCTGTAGGGATGTGACCAAGTGGCAGTCGTAGACAAAACCCAACCCCGCGTCCTGCGCTTGGCCGGATTGACACTGAGCCTGGCCGCCGCCTTCGCCGCCGCGCCGCCCGCCGCGGCCCAAAGCTCGGCCCCGGCCGCGACGCACGACTATCGCATTCCGGCAGGTCCCCTGGACCAGGCGCTTTCCGCCTTCGCCAAGGCGGGCGGCATCACCGTTTCCTTCCGGCCCGAGGACACGCGCGGACTGAGGACGCAGGGCCTGGACGGCAGCTATGGCGTGGAATCGGGGCTGGCCAGGCTGCTGGCCGGCACCGGCCTCGCCGCGGAGGAGCAGGGCGGCCAGGGATACGTGGTGCGCGCGCCAGCCCCTGCGGCCAAGGCCGTGCCTGCCGGCAACGCCAACACGCTGGAATCGATCCAGGTCAGCGGCGACTGGCTGGGCACCGGCCTGGAAAACAGCGTGCAGACCTTTGGCGGCGCCCGCACGCTGGTCAAGCGCGACGAGATCCAGAACAGCGGCGCCACCAGCGTGGCCGACGTGCTGCGGCGCGTGCCAGGTGTGCAGATCAGCGGCAGCACCAGCGCCAGCGGCAGCTCGGTCGGCCTGCACGTCGGCATCCGCGGCCTGAACCCGCGCAATTCATTTCGCACCACCATGCTGCTGGACGGCATCCCCATGGCCATGGCCCCTTATGGCCAGCCGAACCTGGTGATGTCGCCGACCAGCCTGGGCAACATCGAAGCCATCGACGTGGTGCGGGGCGGCGGGGCGGTGCGCTATGGCCCGCAGAACGTGGGCGGCGTAATCAACTTCAAGACCCGCTCGATTCCGACTGGCAGCGGACTCACCGCCGAGGCCTCCGCCCGCTACAACATCTTCAGCCAGGGCGGCACCAATACCCAATACACCGGCTTCCTGGGCACGCAGTTCGAAAACGGGCTGGGCGTGGCGCTGATGTACTCCGGCATGGACGGCGAACAATGGCGCGATGCCAGCCATGACCGCTACAACGACGTGGCGCTGAAATGGCGCTTCGAGCTGACCCCGACGTCGGAAATCTACGGCAAGTTCGCCCATTACGACGTCAAATCGATGACGCCGGGCGGCCTGACGGTGGCGCAGTACCGCGACGATCCATTCCAGAACACCCATCCCACCGATTACTGGAAAGGGCAGCGCGATCAGGTCGACATCGGATACCTCAATTCGATCTCGGACACCCAGGAATTCGAGGCCCGGGTCTATCACTACGACAGCTCGCGCCAGAGTTCGCTCATCAATACCGCGACGGGCCGCAACGATTATCAGCCGCGCAACAACCAGGTACTGGGCATAGAGCCGCGTTACACGCAGCGCCTGGAATGGGGGCCGACCACGCACGACGTGACCATCGGCTACCGCTACATCCACGAAACCGGCCAGGACCGGCGCTATTCGGAATCCCTGGCCACGGGCCAACGCATCGGCGCCGCACAGGTCTTCGACAACAAGACCGAAGCGCACTCCATCTATCTGGACGACCGCATCGCCTACGGCAAATGGCGCGTCACGCCCGGCGTGCGCTATGAACACATCCGCACCAACCGCCAGCCCAGCGGCACCGCCAACGACACGCCGTTCGACCTGCGCAACAGCCGCGGCCTGCCTTCGCTGAACATCGCCTATCTGGTCGACGATGCGTTGACGCTCTATACCAACTACAACACGTCGTTCGGCGCGGTGCAGTACACACAGCTGAACTCGATGTCGGCCTCCAATCCGCTCAGCCCGGAAGTCGCCAAGACCCTGGAAGCCGGCCTGCGCTACTCGGGCGAACAGACCCACACCGAGTTCACGGTCTTCAACCTGAAGTTCGACAACCAGATCCTGTCGATACCCGGCACCAACCCGGCCGTCTTCCGCAACCTGGGCGCCACTACCCACAACGGCGTCGAATTCGCCATCGACTACGACTTCGACAGGTCCGGGCCGCTCGCCGGCCTGAATCTCTATGCCAACTACACCTACGTGCGCGCCATCCAGAAATCCGGCGAATTCGAAGGCCGGGACGTGCCGTTCTATTCGCGCCAGACCGGCACGCTGGGCGGACGCTACATGCGCAACAACTGGACTTTCAACCTCTACACGACGGCACAGAGCGGCCAGTACTCGGACACCGCCAACACCGAAGAGGAGAACGCCGCCGCGACCAACGGCCGCGTGCCGGGTTTCAGCGTCTGGAACACGCAGCTCAGCTACAAATTGCCCCAATGGAAGGGCAGCGAGCTGGCGGTGGGCGTGAACAACCTGTTTGACCGGCGCTACTACACCCGCAACGTCGACACCAACGGCGGCCGCATGGTGGGCGCGCCGCGCATGGTCTACCTGCAGGCGCGCCTGGCCTACTGATGCCCCGGCGTATCTGGCTGCTCTGCCACCGCTGGGTGGCGCTGGGCCTGGGCGGGATCCTGATCCTGTCCGGCCTGACCGGCGCCTTCCTCGTGGCCGCGCGGCCGCTGGACAAGCTGCTGCATCCGGAGCTCTTCCGGGCCGGCAACGCAGGCGGCGGCCAGCCCGCATCGTTCGAATCCATGCGCCGCAACCTGGCCGCCGAGTTCGGCCCGCAAGCCTCCTACACCTTCCGCCCGCCGCGCGAATCCGGCGAAACCATGCAGGTCAGGGTGAGGGCGCCCGACGCCTGGGACGGCACGGTCTATCTCGATCCGGCCAGCGGCCGGGAGCAGGGCAGAAGGGGAGAAGACGAGGGCCTGGTCGCCATCGTCTACAAGCTGCACAGCGCCCTGATGCTGGATCGCACCGGCAAGGCCGTGCTGGCCTGGACCGCGCTGGCCTATCTGGTCCTGACGGTGTCAGGCCTGATCGCATGGTGGCCGCGCAAATGGCCGCCGTCCTTGCGCATGGTGTTCAACAAGGGCGCGCTGCGCGCCTTGTTCGACGTGCACCGCAACGGCGGCGCCATCCTCGCGCTGCTGCTGGCGGTGTGCATGGCCAGCGGCGCCTATCTGGCATGGCGTCCGATAGGCGGCTGGATCACGCTGGCCAGCGGCCAGCCCCCGGTCGTGGCG
Source organism: Achromobacter aegrifaciens (assembly GCF_902859965.1). Lineage (NCBI taxonomy): Bacteria > Pseudomonadati > Pseudomonadota > Betaproteobacteria > Burkholderiales > Alcaligenaceae > Achromobacter > Achromobacter aegrifaciens. The sequence continues at coordinate 612,561 of NZ_CADIKO010000002.1, read as the reverse complement.
CCCAAGCTGCCGGCGCGGCCAGCGGGCGCCATCCCGCCGCGCTCCCTGGACGAATTGGCCGCAACCGCACAAGCGGCATTTCCGGACGGCGCGATCGGCTACCTGCTGTACACGCCGCGCATCGACCGCCCCTTGGCCATACGCATGCGCGTGCCCGACGATCCGCATCCAAACGGCAGATCCACCGTCTGGCTCGACCCGCGCGACGGCCACGTATTGGCGGCACAGCGCTGGAACGAACTCGATCCCGGCGCGCGGATCAACTCCGTGCTGTATCCGCTGCATACGGGAGAACTGGGCGGAATTGCGGGAGTAGCCATGGTCGCGCTGCTGGGCCTGGGCTTGGGCGCGTTGGGCATCAGCGGGATCTGGCTGTGGTGGCGCAGGCGCGGATTAAAAGCCCAGGCCCGCGCCCGACTTGAATCCCCCTAGATGGACGCCTGCTTCATCCGGCGCGACAGATCGGCGGCCGCCTCCTTGCGCTCGCTATAGCGGTCCACCAAATAGGGCGAGGCATCCCGCGTAAGCAGGGTGAACTTCATCAGTTCCTCGACGACGTCGACCACGCGATCGTAGTAGGGCGATGGCTTCATGCGTCCCGCCTCGTCGAATTCCTGGTAGGCCTTGGCCACCGACGATTGATTGGGAATGGTCAACATGCGCATCCAGCGCCCCAGCACCCGCATCTGGTTCACGGCGTTGAAGGACTGCGATCCGCCCGACACCTGCATCACCGCCAGCGTCTTGCCCTGGGTCGGGCGCACCGCGCCCACCGACAGCGGAATCCAGTCGATCTGCGTCTTCATCAATCCCGTCATTGCGCCGTGACGTTCGGGCGAACTCCAGACCATGCCTTCGGCCCATTGGACCAGCTCATGCAGCTCGCGCACCTTGGGATGGTCATCGCTGGCGTCATCGACCAGCGGCAGTCCCGAAGGATTGAACAGCCGGGTCTCGCCGCCCAGCGCCTGCAACAGGCGCGCGGCTTCCTCGGCCACCAGGCGGCTATAGGAGCGTTCGCGCAACGAACCGTACAGCAGCAGGAACCGCGGCGCGTGCGCGGCCCGCACGGCAGGAAACAGCCCGGCCGCGCCGGGTCGATGGAACAACGACGAATCAATGTTGGGCAAATCGGCCAGGGTTTCAGACACGGACCACCTCCGCGCCGATGCGGGTCTCAACGGTTTTCTGGATCAACTTCATGCAACACCTCTATACATACGACACTCAGATTTCAATCGGCCGACGCCCGCGCACGCAGCAGCAATAGCGCGGCAAAGGCGCCAAGCCCTATGCCCCCGGACAGCCACAGCGCGTTGACCCCCCAGCGGTCCAGCGCCACCCCGAAAAGAAATGGCGCTAGCGCCTGCGCCACCCGCGCCGGCATCATCAGCCAGCCCTGGCGCGCGCCATAGCCCTGGGGGCCGAACAGCACCAGCGGCAAGGTCCCCTTGGCAATGGTCAGGATGCCGTTGCCCGCCCCATGCAGGACGGCGAACACCGGCGCCATTACCGGACCGCCTCCCAGCAGCAGGGCAACCCCCGCCGGATGCGCCAGCGCAGCCAGGCGCGCGGACAACAAGGGATGAACCCGCCGCAAGAAACCGAATTCCAGCAGGCGGCCCGCCACCTGCGCCGGACCGATGAGCGCACCCACGGCCACGGCGGCTGCGAGCGTGGCGCCCGTGGCTTCCAGCATGCGCGGCAAATGCGTGGCCATCGCGGTGCTGATGAACCAGGTCGCCGCAAACACGAAGGCGAGGAGGGCAGTGGCATACCTCTGCTGCCGCGGCTGGGGGGCAGAGGAGGGGACATCCTGCGAATTGTCCGCAGGCTCTTGCGTTCGTCCCGCGCCCGGCGCTTTCGGAAACCATGCGTTCAACGGCAGGCCGACCAGCAGGTGCAATCCTGCCCACCCCAGGCACGCGCCGCGCCAACCGAATTGGGTTTCCATCCAGGCCGAAAGCGGCCATCCCACCGTGCTCGCAAAACCGGCAATCAGCGTGATCCCCGTGATGGCGCCGCGGGCGTGATGGCCATACAGCCGCACCAGGCTGGAGAAGGCTGCCTCGTAGAGTCCGGCCCCCATCGCCACGCCGATAACCAGCCAGGCGGCGACCATCGTCCAGAGGCCCTGGGCGGCGCCCAGCAAGCCCAGCCCCAGCGCAAACAGCAGGCTCGTGCCGGCCAATACGACGCGCCCGCCATGGCGGTCGATCGCTAGTCCCGCCCAGGGACCGACCACGGCCGAAGCCACCATCGCAGCGGAAAACGCCGCATACACCGCCGGCGCCGACACCCCCAGGTCGCGGGCCATCGGATCCGCCAGCATCGCCGGCAGGTAATAGGAGGACGCCCAGGCGAGCGTCTGAGCCGTGCCCAGGGAGCCAACGACGCGTACGGAAGCGTCGAGCATGTATCAATGCCGCTGGAGGAGGCGGGATGGCGGGCTGCATGCCGCGCTGGCGCCGGTCTCGGCTCCCTCACCAGCCGCGCCCGCGCAGCAATGCTCGGTAAGGTATCCGAGCAAGCCATTCATCTGGGAGAAATCCGCGCGGTAGATCAGATTCCGGCCTTGCTGCTCGACGCTGACCAGGGCTGCGTGCGCAAGCTCCTTCAAGTGGAAAGACAACGCGTTGCGGGCAACGCCAAGCCCTTCGGCCATGACACTTGGTGTAAGGCCGTCGGGCCCCGCGACGACAAGCGCACGAAACACGCGCAGGCGTTGGGCATGGGCCAGGGCATTCAGGGCAGTAACGGCTTGATCTTCATTCATCAATCAATAATACAACAATTATTGAACTATTTATGCATGCACGCCCGCCGCGGGCCTAACCAAACGTGCCTCTAGATATCGGCTACATCGCGCAGCCGTACGCCGGAGAAGTTGGCCGCACTCAATGCATCAAACATCGCGCGGTCGCAGATGGGAGGCGCTCCCATGCGATCCTGGCGGAAGATATGGGCATCTCCCACCACATCCTGTTTGAACACCAGGCTGGCTCCGCCGACGAGGCTGTAAAGTTTCTCGTCCTCGCCGGTCTGATAGTTGCGGTCGAACTTGATCCTCACGCGGGAAGAGGCTTCATCCAGGGCGTCGAGTCTGCGCAGCACATTGCCTAGGTAGTACTGAGGGGCGGGGCTGCAGTCAGCCAGGCTGAAGTCGCACGCCACAAATGCAAACGCCTCGGCGTCCAACTGCTCAAACAGTTGCTTCAATGGCTCCGACACAATCCATATGCCAGCAAGCACCTCCAGATCGCGTGGCATTCCGCCTTTCTCCGGTACATGAATCAGGCGGGGACGCTCCGGATACTGATCTGGCATTCCATTAGGACGCGAGACGACATTCATTCCCGGATCGATCAGCTTCTCTTCGTTGGCGATTTCGATGCCGGGAATCCTGCCGTTTCCCAAGAAGCTGGCGTCGATCAGGAAAAATTCGCCCTTATGAGATGCGGCTTCGGCTGAAACTTCAATGGCGGTCGGTTCGGTCACGGTCGCTCCAAAGTTCATAACACGCTCCAATTACGGACAGCACGGAAACACAAGTTCCGCGACCAAACCGCCACCCTCCCGGGGCTTGAGATGCAATGCTCCCCCGAACCGCTTGGCAATGGCATGCACGATCGAGATGCCAAGACCCGCGCCGTCGTTGCGGCTTCGGCCTTGGTCCCCGCGCCAGAAGCGTTGGCCAATCTTGGCTGCTTGATCCGCACTGAGCCCCGGCCCCCGGTCCGCCACGACGATGCGGCATTGTCGGGTTGGAGAATCGAAGCGGGCAACGACTTCGACAGGCATGTCATAGGGGGAGTAGCGAATCGCATTGTCCACCAGGTTGCGGATGGCAGCCTCCAGCATTTCGCGTGGAATGGCGCAGCAAGCATCAGCGCCGTCGACGGATACCGCCAGGCGCAGCCGCGCTTCGACAGTTGTCGCATCGATGACGCTGGCGATGACCTCCTGGATGGACGTACACCCGTTTTCCGAATTGGGCGATGCTTCGGCACGCGCCAGAATCATCATCTGGTCGAGCGTACCCCGCAGGCGCTTCACGCCTTCCTCGGCACTGCAGAGTGACGATTCGGCTTCTTCCCCTTCGGTCAGCCTGGCCACTTGCAGGTGGGTATCGATCACGGTCAGCGGTGTCCGCAACTCGTGTGCCGCGGCGTCGGTAAACGCCCGCTGGCTGGAGAGTGCCAGGGATAAGCGTCCCAACAATCCGTTCATGGCATCCAGCACAGGACGAAGCTCGGTGGGCGGCTTTGCGACAGCGATAGGGGTGGTATCGTCCGTTTGCTTGGCCCGCAACTGCATGCGCAGGGCTTGCAGCGGCGCAAGGCCTTGCCCGATACCGATCCACAGGGCAGCTAGCCCGCCAAGAAGCGCGATCAGGAAGGGCACGCCAGCCGCAAACAGCAGTTCATTGATCAGCGTGTTCCTTTGCTCGACGCGATCCGCTGTCGTTATTTGATAACTGTCATCGCGAAGCACATAAATCCGCCACTCGTGTCCGGCGACCATGCGCGTGCTGTAACCGGCAGGCAGGCTGTCGAAATCCGAGGCCGGACTGCCGCTGGTGCGCGCCAGGACCTCGCCGCGCAGCGCGCGAATCTCGCAAGCGATTCCTTCGCTGCCGTTGACGCGGATGGCTTGCGTGAAATCCATAGTCTTGGCGTTGGGATCTATGACAGACCCGGCAAGCAAGCCCGAGACCATGCGAGCCGACATGGCCAGGCGGCCATCAAGTGTGCGGGCCAGGTCGGCGCGCACGCCCAGCATCATCCAGGCAGCCGCCGCCGCCCACAAGACCATGAGAGCAATCCCTGCGATCAGGACGGCACGAAGACGCAAACTCATGCGCTGAGCCTCCAGCCCAGCCGGTATCCCAAACCACGCGAGGTCTCAATCACTTCAGCTCCAAGCTTGCGGCGCAGGTTGTGGATATGAACGTTGAGCGCGTTGCTGCTCACTTCCTCGCCCAGCCCGTACAGGCGTTCATTGAGTAGATCAGGAGGGATCCACCTCGCATTGGCCGCGGCCAGATGCGCCAGCAGATCCACCTCGCGACGCGATAGCGAAATGGCTTGGCCTCCCAACCAAGCCAGGCCGCTTTCGGGTTCCAGGCGCAAAGGTCCCGCCGTAATGGTCTGGGCTGCGCGCCCCTGTGTGCGCCTCACCAGCGCATGCAATCGCGCTGCCAGTTCGCGCAGATCAAACGGCTTGGTCATGTAGTCGTCCGCGCCCTGGTGCAGGCCCGCGAGCCTGTGGTCCATGGCATCCCGGGCGGACAGTATCAGCACGGGCAAACAGGGTTCAATGGCTCGCACGGCGGAAAGCAATTCCATTCCGTCACGGTCTGGAAGCCCCAGGTCGAGCACCAAGGCACTGAAGGAGTTTTCCGTTTGGGCGGTTTCAGCGTCAACGGCCGTGCAAACGTGGTGCACCGTGATGCCGTGCGCGCGTAAGCCAGCCACGATTCCTTTGCCGATCAGTTCGTCGTCTTCTACCAGCAATACCCGCATTTGAATCCCGATTCGTTGCAACCCAGGGCCCATATGTTAGGCCAGAACTTTTCAGCCAAGAATGGCCGGCGCCTTGATGTCCGTTCGTTCCGCGCCTGCTTTCCCTTCTTTAGTTTCGGTTAATCGATCTCCTCCATCATGGCTGGATAAGCTCCCCTGCGCCTCAACATGAGGGCGGTTGGGGAAGGCCGACTATTGCCCCGGAGGAATGAGGTTGTTTGTATATCGACGAGTACTGGCCGTTGTCTTTCTGTTTTTTTTCGCCATCGGCAGTGCATGGGGGAGTGCAGGCCTGTTTTCCTGGCAAGAGGAGGCTGAATTTCTGGATCCTGTCGATGTATTCAAACTGGCGCAGGTGCAGCAGCAGGGGACGGAACTGGCGGCGCAAGGACACATTGCCGAGAACTACTATGTCTATCGCCACTCATTGAAGCTGGTTTCGGGGCAGGGCGAGGAAGTCCGCCTGGATCTTCCCCCTGGTACGCCCAAGAATGACGAGTTCTTTGGCGATACGGAAATCTATCTTGGAGATGCGCTGAAACTGCGCTTTCCCGCCTCCGTCACAGGTCCGTTGACACTACATTGGCAAGGCTGTGCGGAAGGGGGCATCTGCTACCCCCCGCAGACCATGGCATTGAACTTGCCCGCGACGGCGGCGGGGGCAGGTAGCGCTGCCGAGCCTCCCGCCACCACCAGTCAGCCGGAGGCGGGCGCCGGCGACGCAGCCAACGTCGCCGAGGACCAGGCTGCTGCCCAACGCCTGGCGACGCTGGGGCCGATCGCAGGCACATTGCTGTTCTTCGGCTTCGGCCTGCTCCTGGCCTTCACGCCTTGCACCTTGCCGATGATCCCCATCATCTCCAGCATGGTCGTGGGCGCTCAGGCCAGTCCGCGGCGCGCTTTCGTCACGTCCCTGTCCTATGTGCTGGCAATGGCCGCCACCTATGCCGCCGTGGGCGTAGCCGCCGGCTTGGCAGGCGCGAATCTCCAGGCGACCCTGCAATCCCCCTGGCTGCTGGGAGCGTTCGCGGCCTTGTTCCTGATTCTCGCCAGTTCCTTGTTCGGAATGTTCGAACTGCGCCTGCCGTCCGCCTTGTTAAACCGGGTCGGCTCCGCCAACCAGGGGCGCGCGGGCGGAAACGTGGTCGGCGCTGCGGCGCTGGGCTTCTTGTCGGCATTGCTGGTCGGACCATGCATGACCGCGCCCTTGGCGGGAGCGCTGCTCTACATCAGCCAGACCGGCAGCGCGCTGTATGGCAGCCTGGCATTGTTTGCCCTGGGCCTGGGCATGGGCCTGCCGCTGCTGGTGATCGCCATATTCGGCGCCCGCGTACTGCCCAAGCCCGGCGCGTGGATGGATCGCGTGCGCATCGCGTTCGGCTACGTGATGGTCGGGATGGCGGTGATGATGCTCGACCGCTTCCTGCCAGCCACCTTGAGCCTGGTGCTCTGGGGGGCCTGGATACTGTCCATCGCCATCGGCCTGCTGGCCTGGGCGCAAGCGGTCGCGCAAAAGCTGCGCCTGATGTGGGCCTTGCGCACACTGGGAGCCATCGCAGGCCTGTGGTCCATTCTCATGCTGGTGGGCGCCGCGTCGGGCGGCGATTCTCTGTCACAGCCGCTGGCGCACCTGCGCGCTGCCTCGTCGGCCGCCGTGCCAGCCGCCGCCAACAAGCCAGCCTACGTCGAGGCCAAGTCGGTCGAGGACGTGGACAGGCGCCTGGCGGACGCGGCCGCGCGCGGCCAATGGACCTTGCTCGACTTCTACGCCGACTGGTGCATCAGTTGCCACGTGATCGAACGCAATGTGTTCGGCGACCCCGCTGTGGCGCAGCGGCTGGCGCGCATGCAGGTGCTGCGGCCGGACGTGACGCGCAACGACGCAACGGATCAGGCCCTGCTCAAGCGCTGGGGCGTCATGGGGCCGCCCACGCTCATCCTGGTGGGACCCGACGGCACGGAGCGCCGAGACCTCCGCGTGGTGGGGGAGGTCAGCGCCGCTGATTTCCTGGGGCGACTGAACAAGGCGGGAACGCCATGATAGGCATCGGTCCCTTCTCCATTCAAAGCATGGGCGTCTTCGCGGCTGTACTGTTTTCCTGGCTGGTGACGCGCTCGCTGGCCAAACGCCTGCCGGACGCTTCTCATCGGCTTGCCGGCGCCGTGCTGCTCGACGGCGTGTTTTGGGGCATTGTGGCGGCCCGCCTGGGATACATCGCCTTCTGGTGGGAAGACTACTTCGCGACTCCCATGTCGCTGATCGCAATCGGCGATGGCGGATACTACTGGTGGGTTGGGGTGCCGGCCACGCTGGCCTTCGTCTGGTGGCGGACCCGTACCATGCCGGCGCCGCGCCGTCCCATATACGCGGGCATATTGGCCGGGGTCGTGGCCTGGTTCGCAGGCGGCGCGCTGTTGCCGCTGCTGCTCGAGCCGCCGCGTCTGCCGGACTTGCAGTTGCAAACGCTGGATGGGAAGCCCATCGCGCTGCGGTCATACGAGGGCAAACCGCTAGTCGTCAACCTCTGGGCGAGCTGGTGCCCGCCTTGCCGCCGTGAGATGCCCGCCCTGGAACAGGCGCAGTCCGAGTTCCCGGGCGTCAGCATCGTCCTGGTCAATCAGGGGGAGGGCGCGCAACAGGCGCATGACTTCATCCAGAGCGAAGGCCTGGCATTGCGCAACGTCTTGCTCGACCCTGCGTCCGCGTCCATGCGGGCGGTGAATTCACGCGGCCTGCCCACGACCTTGTTCTATGACGCGCAGGGACGCCTGGTGGACACGCATCTGGGCGAGATCACCATGGCAGCCCTAAAGGACAAGATGTCGCGGCGTTTCGATATGCCCCGAGACGGCATCCAAGATTTACCCAAGTAAGGAATGACCATGTTTGCATTGCGTATGCGTATTTCATCCATCGCAGCCATCCCGCTCGTGCTGGCAGCCGGCTACAGCCAGGCCCAGACCGGAGCTCGACCGCCGGCCATCCAGGCACTGGAAGCGCAAGGCCTCACCATCGTGGGAGAGTTCGATGTGGAAGGCGGCCTGCGCGCTTTCGCCGGCACGGCAGAAGACCGCCCCATCGCCGTCTACCTCACCAGCGATGGCAACGCCATCGTGGGCACGCGCCTGGACGCCAATGGCAAGCCCATCGACCGGATGAAGCTGCGGGACCTGGTTGAAAAGCCGATGGGCGAAAAGACGTGGAGTCAATTGGAATCCGCGACCTGGGTACAGGACGGCAAACCCGACGCGCCCCGCATTATCTACACTTTCTCCGATGCAAACTGTCCCTACTGCCACCAGTTCTGGGAAGCAGCGCGCCCCTGGGTGGACGCCGGAAAGGTGCAGCTTCGCCATCTGCTCGTGGGCGTGATCCGGGCAGACAGTCCGGCAAAGGCCGCGGCTATCCTTGGCGCTCCCGACCCAACGGCCGCACTGATCGAAAACGAACACAAGTTTGATCAGGGCGGCATCAAGCCTGCCGACAGCGTCCCCGACGCTGTGCTCCAGACCCTCGAAGACAACCACATGCTGATGCTGTCGAGCGGGTTCCGAGGCACGCCCGGCATCGTGGTGCGGGAGAGCGACGGCTCCGTCAAGAAATTCAGAGGCATGCCCCAGGGTGCGCAATTGGCCGAGGTGTTGGGGCCGCGCTGAATCCAAGACGGGATCCGCCTTGAACGCCAAGGCACGCAGGCGAGGAGGGCGGTAGCGAAAACCTATGCCTTCCGCGCGCGGATTCCATGCCCTGGCCCATGACGATGCCGGTGATGAATATCCGGATAGTGGGGATGCGTGTGCGTCAGCGCTTCATGACGGTGCGGATGCGTATGCGGCTCCGCGCCATCCCAGGCAAAGGGATGCGCGTGCTGGTGGTGCTCGTCGTGCACGTGACGGTGGCTATGTTCCATGGCTTCGTGGGTATGTTCGTGCGCATGCCGTTCGCGCAGGTGCAACCACACGCCCAGCGCCATCAGGGCGGCCGCCGGCCAGAATAGAAGGCCCGGATTCTCGGGCCACAAGATGAAGGAAATGATCACCCCGACTAGCGGCGCCACTGAAAAGTAGGCCCCAGTCCTGGCGGTTCCCAGCGTTCTTAGCGCCAGGACGAATAGCGTCAGGCTCAGGCCGTACCCCAGAAATCCCACGACAAGACTGGCCCCCACCATGGTAACGGGCGGAAGTTCGGCGCCACCAAGCAGCGCCAGGATCGTACTGACCGCTCCGGCAGACAAGCCTTTCAGACCGGCGATCAGCATGGCGTCATTGGTGGCGACCCGACGCGTCAGGTTGTTGTCTATGGCCCAGCAGAGACAGGCCCCAACTATGAGCAGCGCCCCGGGTGACGGCGCCGTGCCGCCCGGCTCCCAAGACAGCAGTACGCCGCCGAGCACGATCGCGACCATGCCGAGCACGATCTGGCGGTCGGCGTTTTCCTTGAACACGCACCACGCGATGATGGCCGTGAGCACCCCTTCGATATTCAGCAAAAGCGAGGCCGAGGCGCCGCTCGTCTGGGTCAGCCCGAGCATCAGCAGCGCCGGGCCGAGCACGCCGCCTGTCGCAATCGCACCCGCCAGCCAGGGCAGGTCTGCGCGCGGAATCCGCAAGCCAGGCGCATCCCCCGGGCTGTGGCCGCGGTCGATGTGACGTAGCGCCAGCAGGATGCCGAGACCCAGCCCGCTGCCCAGATAGAGAAGTCCAGCCAGCAGCAACGGTGCGACGCCTTCGACCAAGGTTTTGGCGAATGGCGTGCTCGCGCCGAACAGGAGCGCCGCGGCCAGCGCGGGGGATGCTGAGCGGATCGACATGTGGACGTGTAGACGGCGGGAATGGCTTGGAGGACAAGCGTACGCCCCATTTACTTCCGATTAAACAGACAATAAACGAACTGCTGGCTGGTACCGAAGGGCGTCTGGTGAGATTCTACCGTGCTGTCCATAAGCGCGAAGCCAGCTCCAAACTCCGCCTGAAGCGCCGCGGCATCGTAGCGGACGGTATCCAATCCGCTGCACTTGAGCGGGCCATCGGGTCCGAACGTTGCAACAATGAGGAAACCATCCGCTTTCACCGACTGCGTCGCCTGCGCAATGTACGCTTGGCGGTCGGCTGGATCCGTCAGGAAATGGAAAACAGCGCGATCATGCCAAACGTCGTAGCGAGCGGAGGGCAGGGTAGCGGTAGTCACGTCAGTGACCAGCCATTCCACACTCGCGGACTTCGTCCCCAGTCGTTCCCGCATCGCCTGAATGGCCGTTTCCGAAATATCCAGCACGGTCAGATCCCGGTAGCCGAGAGCCAGCAAATCATCTGCCAGTGTGGCTTCGCCGCCGCCGACATCGATGATTGCGGCCTCGGGCATCGGGGCCACGTGCTGGATCATGCGCAAAGACGTATCGAGATGAGCGGCGTACCAACTCACCGCATCCTCGGATTTGGTGCGGTAGACATCGTTCCAGTGATTCTTGTTGCTCACGCTGCATTCCTCTTCATTGTCGACCCAAATGTAGTACGTGTTTGGCGGGTGTTCTGCGCGCGCTGCTGATGCCATGCCATGTCAACACAACGGCAGCCGCGGCCAGCCACGGCAACAACAGCCCATTGAGTGTCTGCCAGCCAAATTTCTCCAGTAATCCTGCAGCGCCAAACGAACATGCAAGGCCAACCGCAAAAATGGTCATGTCATTGGTGGCCTGGGCCCGACTCTTCTCCGCCGGCGTGTACGTCGTCGTCAGGAGCGTGGTCCCGCCGATGTATAGAAAATTCCAACCCACACCCAGCAACACCAGGGCCGCTGCAAACGAATGGAAAGAGGTGCCCGTCCAGGTCATGAAAACGTGGCTTGCCAACAGCGCAACGCCAACGAACATGATCCGGGTTACGCCGAAACGGGCTATCAACGCTCCCGTGAAGAATGAAGGAAGGAACATACCCAGGACATGCAACTGGATCACGGTGGACGCCGCCGACAGTTCGTGGCGATGATTGAGCATGGCGAGCGGGGTCGCCGTCATCGCCAGGATCATGATCCCGTACCCGGTGACCGCGCCGAACAGCGCAACCAGGTAGGCGGGCTGGCTCACAATGGCGAACCAGCTTCGCCCCGTGGCCGTATCCGCATGGTCGATATGAGAGTCAGGCATGCGCAACCCCGTCAGTGCGCAGGTCGCCACCAGGGAGACTACGGCCAAGATGAGGAACGAACCGGTGTAGACCGGTTGCAGGAGCGGACCGCCATATCGGGCCAAGGAGGGCCCGAGCAAGGCGGCTACTATCCCGCCAGCCAGGACTAGCGAGATAGCGCGTGAGCGGAATCTCTCGTCCGCGACCTCGCTGGCCGCGAACCGGTAGAACTGGGCAAATGCCTGGTACGCGCCCACGAGGAAAGTGCCTGCGCATAGTATGGGCAGCGATGCCAGCCAGACGCCCAGGGCGGCGATCAGCCCGCCCAGGACTCCAAGAGAGGATCCGGCGAGAAAGCCTGCCCGGCGGCCAATTTTCGCCATCCAGGAGGATGCTGGAAATGTGCTTAGCGCTGTCCCGAGGAACATGGCAGCGATCGGGGTCGTAGCCAATTCTGGACGGCTCGCTACAAGGCCGCCAGCCAATCCGCCTACGGTCATTACCAAGACGGAAGCGGTTTGAAACAGGGCTTGCGCCGTCGCCAGGATGAACACCTGGCGGTGCATGGTGTAGCCGCTCATCGACTTGAATTCCTCACTGCAACTGGTCAAGGTCTGCTCGCGGCTGCTGGGCCGTGAGTATGCGGTTGGCAGTGTGATCGCTTCAGATTTATTATTCAAACGAATAATCTAGAGAACTAACCTCAAGAAAATTAATGGAAAGAATACCGATCGACGTCCGTCATCTTCAAACCCTGATTGCATTGCGGGATAGCGGCAGTGTCTCCAAGGCGGCGAGCTGGCTACGCTTGACGCAAGGAGCGCTCTCGCACCACATCAAGGCGCTTGAAGACTTCTACGGATTGCCGCTGTTCGTGCGCAAATCCACACCCGTGGTTTTCACGCCGGCGGGCAGGCGGCTACTGGAAACTGCCGATGCGGTCGTGCCGCTCCTGCACCAGACCACGCGGGACTTGACGCGGCTGGCAAAGGGCGCAAAAGGTACGCTGCGCATCGCGCTCGAATGCCACACCTGTTTCGACTGGCTGATGCCAGCGGTCGACGCCTTTCGCGCCCGCTGGCCAGAGGTGGAGGTTGACCTCGTATCGGGCTATCAAGCCGACCCCGTGGCCTTGCTGCATAAGGAAAGGGCGGACGTAGCCCTTGTATCGTGCCAGGAACCCGAGAATGGCGTCGATTTCCACCACCTGTTCAAGTATCGCCTGATGGCCGTGGTGGCCAATGATCACCCGCTTGCGCAGAAGAAGATCCTGCAGGCGGAAGACTTCGCTGGCGAGACACTCATCACCTATCCGGTCCCGGATGAGTCGCTGGATATCATTCGCCAACTCCTGGCGCCGGCAGGGATCAATCCCAAACGCCGGACCACCGAGCTGACCGTCGCCATCCTGATGCTCGTCGCGACAAGCAGGGGGATTGCCGTCTTGCCTCGGTGGGCGATCCAAAGCTATTTGCAGCGGCAGTATGTCAGCGCCAGGCCGATCACGGATGCCGGCCTGACGGCCGAAGTCTGGGCCGCCATGCGTGCATCCGAGAGCACCAAGCCTTACCTGGTTGAATTTGTGTCGCTGATCAGGGATACCAGCGCGGCAACGCTAACGGACGTCGTTCTTTCGTAGCGTGTCGGGATACCGCCCATTGTCGGCAGGTGTAGCGGGGGGATCACTACGCCTATCCATTACTTTACATAATACACATTATGCGTAGGACTGGTATGTTAACGGCTGTTGCGCTCAAGAAGCTGCGTTGCATAGAGGCCTTGTACCGTCACGCCGACAACGTGTACGGCGAATCCTCGTTAGATAGCGTCGCTTGAGCGCTGCCATCTCCTTCATGCGCTCGGTCAATGCCACGTCGCCCGTACGCTTACTTTCATAAGCGAACAGCGACCGGGAAATGCCTACCAGCCCGCAGGCCCGGGTGATACCCATGCCGCGCTCGGTCATCAACGTTCTGACCGCTTCGCGTTTGGCCTGCGGGCTTGCTACTTTCGGCTCAAAAGGTCCTGAAGCGCAGCCTTGTCCAGCATCGATTCAGCCAACAGCTTCTTGAGCTTGTTGTTCTCTTGCTCCAGCTCCTTCAGTCGCTGGGCGTCCGAGACGGTCATACCGCCGAACTTCGCCTTCCAGTTGTAGTAAGTGGCCTCCGAAATCCCGTGCTTGCGGCACAGTTCGGCCACCTTGGCCCCTGCCTCGGCCTCCTTCAGCACCCCGATGATCTGCTCTTCCGTAAATCGTTTCTTCATTGCCGTTCCTTTGTGAACGGACTCTACATCGATTTCGTACTAACCACGGGGAGCAGGTCAGCTCGACAGGAAGGCGAAAAATCGACGGATTCTAGAACAGACATCCTATTTCCTTTCCCGGCGCTTTAATGGAAAAACTCGTAATCGTGCAGGCGAACAGCATCCCTCCGGCGCCAACTTTGCGCACCGAGGGTATGTTTGGTGGTGTTGCGCAGACAATGGCTCAACAATATGAATTACCGCAACTGCAAATTCACAGCAAGGTGGACTCGCTTCAGCCTTAGGCGCTTACTTCCCCGCCTTTGTGGTGCTGGAGGAAGCCGCGCAATTCCTCGATGCTCAATACCGGCTCCCTACGATGCAACATCGCATGGCAATTTGGGCAAACTGGTCGCAAATCCTCTTCGGGATCCAGTTCATAGGCCTCTGCGATCGTGCTCAATGGCCGAAGATGGTGAACATGAATGAAGCCCTCGCCCAGTTGGCCATACGCCGCACCAAAACTGAAACCGCACACCACGCATGAGGTCCCCCAGCGCTTCAAGCACCGCGGCTTCGCCGCGGGATCTCGCTCATAAGCATTGACGATAATCTGGTGTTTCGCTCCCTCGATGAGCGTGGCCGACGCGGGCACCTCCTCGGGCAGAGTGATCGGCGCGCGCAGTTCCGCAATGAGATCTTGCATGCAACGTAGTAGGATCGGACGCATGCGGGCGCCGATGTTGGCTTGGGGCTTCAAACCCTGCAACCAAGGTAACCCCAGTTCATCGAGTATGGCGGAAAAATTCTGCATCCGTCGTTCGTAGGCACCGTCTTCCCTGTCGAACTGCTGCGACAGTTGTTCGTAGTAACGCGATTTGACGAACGGCACGTTGGCTTGCAGCTTCGCGTACATATCGCGATAAGCCCGAGCCGTCGCGGCCAATTCCTCCTCAGACCACTCCTGACCGTTGCGCGCTTGTCGACCGCCGCTTTCGCGCGACCAATAGGCATAGACCCGTCGACGCTCCTCGTCCTCGTCGACGCCGAACTCTCGCTGTAACCCGTCTGAACAACGTCTTGTTTCCTGCAAAACCACCAATGCAGTCAAAATCGGCTCGTCGTTTTCTTGACATCGATGGCCGACAAAAGCCAGCACGGGTGGAATCGTCATCCGGTTGAGCTCGAATGCGTCGAACAGTTGTCCGTAGGTCACCGTTGCCGGCGCGCCGCGCGCGGCGACCTCGATCAGGTATTCCCGCATCGCCTCAGCCTTATAGGCAACCCGTTGCCTCGGATCATCGGGCTCGCGAGGGCGCGCGTCGACCAGGATGTCGGGCAACGGCTCCTCGTTGGACTGGACCCGATGCGTCTTGCGATGCTCGTCCAACTGCCGCACCGGCACGCCGGCCTTGTTGATGATGGCGTAGATCAAATCGCCCTCCTGCACGACTTTCTCGATAGGGAAAACCACATCGTCGCGAAAGTCCTGAATCTGACGCACGCCGTTCTTTTCTTTTTCACCGGGCTGGACAATCACCGTATAGGCGGCGCAGTTGCCCTGCCAAAGCTGACGCAAATGGGCCTGGCGCTCGTTCCTGCCCGTGGAGGATGTACCCGCCAGCCCGCCAAGCCTCCCGAACACCTGCACACGGCTTGCGCGGGCAACATACTGGTCTGACCATGTCCGCAATAGCACGGCATCGTCGCTCACCGCTCCCCATGAGGTGCGCTCGTTACGCAAGGGAAAACCCAAGCGCGTGAAAAAAACACTGATGCTCTCTGCCATACATTCCCTCCATGTAACTCGATCCTACCAAACCAACGTCCATGTTGACCACACTGAGAGACAAAGATGGACGATCCGCGCGAACATGCTCCTAATCGGTAAATTCGGTCAGGAGGACAGAAAAACCGGCAAGCACTCGGCAAACTGTACCGACAGCGGCGTGTCCATTTTTATAAGTCGCTATTTAAACCTAGTCACTCATTATGGGCTAACGGCTAGTCCTTGATTGATCGCACGTCCGCGTCGGCGAATCTGTTCGTGCAGCTCGTCCACCAGGCGCCCTATCGTCGCGCCAGCACTGAGGACCTCTCCAAGATTGCTTTGCCATCCCACGGAATTTTCTTTGATATCGATCTGGAGAAGGGCTTCCTGATGGCCCCAAAATATGTTCGATTGCCCATAGATTTTTCGTATTGCAGCACTCATGTTCGGATAATATAGATCGGAAATCGCCAGAGCCTCGTGGAGCCGGGAACAGTTTTCCAAATACCGCCCGCGATAACTTGCCAGATCTTTGCCAGCATTCTGTATGTAACTCATAGTCTGAGAGTTCTCGAACGACAAGCGCGACAGCATTTTGTGTAATAGTTCGAGTTTTTCTCGTTCAAGCGCCGCTTCGATGCGCTGTCGCTCATCCAACAACCTGCATTGCTGCAGTTCGATGTCCTTCTTGGATATATCCCTGGCAATCTTCAACTGGACGGCGCTGGTGACGCGCGCTGCCATAAATGCAATCAGCGCGGAACCAAGGGCACTGATAATTACATAGCCTTCGTTTGGCATAATTCCTCTTCGTGAATCATTTAAAAATTGCAGTCCGTGCAACAAGGACGGGATGATGGTCACGTTCGTCCACGCAGACCGGCTTAACTACGTAAGGACTATTGCCAAGACAGTGGAATCGAAAAGCGACCGCTCGTCCAGCGGCGGCAAGGGCCTGGCGGGCATGCTGGAGAAGTCATAGCTGATTTTTTGGACCCTACGAATTCTCATATTGCCCCTGTTCATTGATGTAGCCCTCGTATTAACCGACCAAAAGAGCATGCATGCTACAGAGAGGTTGGACGACAGCATCGCTCGCGAAGCCCGGGAACGTCTTGCTTGCCGTATGTACGTTCGGAGCCTATGTGTGCTCGCGCCAACGACACAGGAGCTCTTCAAGCGCATTTTCCGACCGTATTTGCCCGATACAATCCCGTATCGGGCGCCCGAGCACTCGCGAGGAGTACATCCGTACCCATCGGGCCCGGGAACGCGTAATGATGACCGAAAACGCGTTCTGGCTGTCAGAGTACGAAAAACATGCGATTTTTCAGCCTATCTGGTGAGCTGGAATCTGGCGCTGGCGCTTCTGAGCCTGCTTTCTGTTCTTGGAGCGATCATCGCTATCCGGAAACTTCTTTCGGCGGCGCGTGGCCTTTCGCGACCGTGTCGTCATCGGGTTCACGTGCCGATTCGCCATCCGAGCCAGGCGCTGATCGGCCAATCTAGTGGGCATTTCGCAACTTGGCCCGATATCACGTCATTCCGCATTCCCGCAGCTACAGCAAGTCTCCTTTCTCAGCGCGAAATGGCGAGGACGACCGATGAAGCGCGCACGACATTGGCCCGAATGGAAAACAACCGCGGTGACATGAGCGTTCTCGTCCTTCCGATGCTCCTACAAGGCGTAGAATACAATCTCAAGGTCGTGAAGACTGGGCATACTCGTACGCTGGAATACATGCAGGCAAAAAAGGAGGAGGCTTCCTAAGCTCCGATGCTTCGTGCCTTTTATCCAGAAAACGTAAGGGCGGACATTGCCTCAAGCATTTTTTAAAAGTAGCTAGACCCGAAAGCTCCAGTTGAGTACGTCGCGTTTTCTACGTACGATCTCCGACAGCTTAAATACCGCGCACAAGCCTACCCAGAATCTATGAGCTTCGACGCAGACGCCTATCTAACGGCTATCCTCAACCGAGAAGCCGTCGACACGAGCCTTTTTTCGCCCTTGTGGCGTATCCAAGCGACGATTCGACCATTCCTAAATGAGTGGGCAAATGGATATCTTCTCGATGTCCGACCTAGCGGCTCGTTTGCGAAGGGTACGGCCAACGCATCTGGAACCGACATTGATCTTTTTATATCGTTATCGGAACAGACGCCAGAGACACTGAAGGAGGTCTACGAAAAACTCTTTACGCGTCTCAAAGAACTGGGCTACGCGCCAAGACGGCAGAACGTGTCTATCAATATAAAGATCAATGGTTTTGACGTTGACTTGGTGCCCGCAAAACGGCAAACCTACTTGACAAACGATCACAGCCTCTATGTCCGTCGCAAGGACACATGGAAAAAAACTAATATCGACACGCACATTGCTCATGTCATTGCGGCAGAGAGGCAGCGGGAAACCCGCATTCTCAAACTATGGCGCAACCAGAAGGGCCTGGATTTTCCCTCATTTTACGTAGAGCTCGCCGTCATAAAAGCGCTGCAGCTTGATTTTTTAACAACGCTATCTGAGCGCGTGGTCAAGTGTTTGGAGTATTTTCGTGACTATCTGCCGAGGACTCAGATTCTGGATCCAGCCAACACAAATAACAGTATTTCGGATGATCTAACCGCAGCTGAAAAGCAAGCAATTAGCACAGCAGCGTCCACATCTCTGCTCGGGTCTTGGGAGAAATTTGTGCGATGAGCGAATGGTCCCTTCAAACACTCCTTTCAGGCCTGCACGATAAGGTCCAGCAAAGCCTGGCCGTTTCTCGGCAATCTTTCGGTCACCCAGGAACAAAGGGTGACGCGAGCGAGAAAGCATGGCTGGACCTACTCGAAACGTATCTGCCGCTCCGATATCAGGCAGCAACGGCGCATGTCGTCGACAGCAGAAACGGATTCAGCCAGCAAATGGATATCGTCATTTTCGACAGGCAATATAGCCCCTTGATCTTTGAGCACAATGATCAACTGGTCATCCCTGCCGAAAGCGTATATGCCGTCTTCGAAGCAAAGCAATCAATCAACGCCGGGCAGGTGAAATATGCTCAGGAAAAAATAGAGAGCGTTCGGCGCCTACAGCGCACGAGCATACCCATCCCCTGGCTTCAAGGCCTTGCAGCCGCTAAACCACTCCACCACATTATCGGTGGACTGTTGACGTTTGAAAGTGATTGGAAGCCGCCATTAGGTCAACCACTGGTCGACACGCTCCAGGTCCAACCCGAGAATGACAGCAATCGGTTGGATATTGGTTGTGTGGCATCTCACGGCTTGTTCAAGTGCGACGATAAGGGGAAAGTGACCATTTTGCCGCAGAGCAAACCTGCGACGGCGTTCTTGCTAGAACTCATCGCGAAACTGCAAGAGATTGGCACTGTGCCGATGATCGACGTCAGGGCTTACGCCCATTGGCTTGCCGACTAGCTCCTTCTCCTTCCAACGCTTCCCGCACGCAACACCCCCCACGTCGTCAACTGCTCCACGAGCTGGCGACGTGTTGCGCGATCGCTCGACGACCAGCGCAACGTAATGCTTAGGGGCGATCTGCAACACGATTCCCTTTTGCGCTGATCATTCTAGTGATCAAGTGCTGCCCGCGGCCTCTAACAATGGTGCATTGCCTGCCAATGCGCACACGCAACAGCGTTCCGTACATACCAAGATTGCGTATTAAGTCCGTAGCGCAACTGAACCTTACTTCTGCACAATGGCTTCCGATGCCAGGCGGCCGGTTTCGATGCACGAAACAAGGTTGGCCCTTACCAACGTGTCCACAGCGGCGTCTTCACGCTGACTCGCTATTTTCGCGAGCGCACCGCGAGCACTATCGAAGGCCTGCGCCAGATCACTTGCGCTGGGCCATTTGGGCTGCAACGCCGACAAGCTCGACTGGACATTGCCCAAGATGCGATTACTGGCATTTTTCAGCTCTGGGACCAGTCGGCTGGAACCCAGAACCGGACTTGCCGCAGCCACGACACAAGTCAATTGAGCCGCTGCCGCCGAAAAAATGGCGTCCTGCGCCGTCAGGGAATACTGCGCCATTAACAATGCGGAGCCCGTCGCGATGCCCGCTCCCACTGCGGTCGTAGCAACATTGCCGATAATCGCGCCTACGGCTCCCGTCACAGCGCCGCCAATCGCGCCCGTACGCAGCTCAAGCCCCCCGGTCCGCGCCCTTTCCGAACGGTAGCGGTAGTATTCGGTCTGCACTTGCAGCTTCGCAACGACGTCGTCAACGGTGGTTTCGGACGACAGGTCGAATGCCTTTTGCGCATTGGTTTTTTCTCCTGTGTTCGTCTTGCTGGGATCGCTCCAGACGTCCAGAACCGGATAGGCATTTGGCGGTGTCCAGGCGCATCCGGATATACCACCCGCGAAGCTCACCAACGCCAATCTGACGGCTGTTCGGACGATGCAACGAGATGTTGGGTATGACACGCGCCCTCCTCTGTCGAACTCGATGGTCGCGACACCGCCGAGACAACTGAATTACTGATACGCCTTGTTCATTTTCCGAGTTGACCGATGCCTTGTTCGATGACACTGGTACGCACTCGGACGCCCTGCTCCTGCAATGCCAGATTCCGAAGCACAATTGTCAGATTGGGCAGAGGCATACCGGCGGCATCGAACAATTTCAAGTCCGCATTGATATCGAGGTTCAAGTCGCGCACCAACACGCTCGCGATTTCAGGCGGGCAATTGCAGCCCGCAGCGCAATCGGCCGTCCCGGGCGCCGCTTTCTTTGGCGCTTCGCACCACGGGCCCGCGAAGGTCGCAGCCGGCTTTGCCCGTCCATCCTTGCAGGTCCTGCCATGCCCGTTGACGACAGCTTTTGACCCCAGCGTGTCGCACCATGGCGAATGCGCTGCGGCAATATCCACGGCAGACACCAGGCCCCGCCGGTACTTGGACCGAAGGTCCATCGCAATCGCGCGGGCCGACCAGGCCGGCGAATCGAAGATCGCATGCCCGTCCACGTCGCGGTTGCCGTCGTTGCCCTGCGCGTCGGTCGTTCCCCGCCAATAGCTGGCCCCATGTTTCTGGCACCAGTAGTTATTCATTTTGATGCAGCGCTTCGCAACCGCGGCGCACTCGACCGCGTTGCCATTGGCATCTGTCAGCGCTTTCCTGGCTTCTTCGCACCAATTCGAGGCCTCGGCCTGGGGGGGTGGCATCGACTGTGCGCCCACGGAAAAGGACAACGCTGCCGCCGTCGTGGCAGGCGCAACGAGCAGTGACCAGGATACGAGTTGCCGCATGGCAGGCACCTGAAGAGACGGCATACCCGGCAGCCAGACTTCAGCACCGCTGCGCTTCAGAGAGCGCGGAAAGCTGCTGGGAGCATGGATCGTGGGAGCGTTGCTCTCGAATTTTTACCACGCGTGGATTCGTTCAAACACCACCACAACATCCTCCAAATTGAGTATGACGCAGCCCGGTTTTTTCCGGAGGAACGTCACCGCAACTGGAGTCCGCTCAGGGCTGCCCCCCAGACGCCTTGGCAACATATGCCGCCAATACCTCGATTTCCTGATCCGACAAGCTCGTATAAGCCGGCATCTGGCCGATGCCATTGCGGATGGCCGTCGCCACGCGCGCCGCATCGGGCTTGATTTCGTCGAGCTTGGGACCGATGGCGCCGCTGGATTGCGCGTCGTTCAGGGTATGGCAGATCGCGCAGGCTGGCGTTGCGCCAACGAACAAGGCGCGGCCAGCCTCCATGTCGGGTTCGGCTGCCGACACGCCGGCATGGAGGCTGGCGATCAGCAATCCGGCGCCTAATGCGCGCTTCCTGGGTAACGCCAGTGCAGCTTCCCTCATGCCTTGGCCACCACCGTCACGGCGTGATCGTGCCAACTGCTATTGATGTAGCCGCCGGAATTCTGCGGACGCTCTTCTTCCTGCACGCGGCCCTCGGTATCTGTGGCCCGGCTGACCAGCACGTGTTCGCCCGCCGCCAATTCCACCGGCAACGCGAACTGGCGCCAGGCATAGCGCCCGAGGTCCGGGCCGACCAGCTCCGCCTTCTGCCAGTTCTTGCCGCCGTCTATCGAGACCTCGACCTGCTTGATGCCGTTGGTGCCGCCAAACGCCACGCCCTGCACCACCACGCGCCCGGCCTTCAGGGTGGACGCAGCCGGATTGGGCGTATTGATCCACGACTTCACGCCCATGGCCCAGACAGAGGGCTGGCTCGGATTCCCTTTCTGGCCAGGTGGCGCGAGGCGATAGCCGGTCTGCTGGATCGCGGCCGGGCTTTCCTTTTCAGTGAAGGCCAGCCGCTTGATGTATTTGACGCTGTTCACGCCCGTGTAGCCCGGGACGATCAGGCGCAAGGGGCCGCCATGAGCCAGCGGGATCGGTTCGCCGTTGAGCTCCCAGGCCAGGAGCGCATCCCGCATCGCTTCCTTGGGCACCGAACGCTCGACCATGACCATGTTCGGATCCAGGCCGTCAGGCAGTTTTTCGCCGCCGGTGCCGGTCATGTACACGGCGGCCGCCTCCAGTCCGCCGCAATGCTCGACCAGGACGCTGACCGGCAAGCCGCTCCAGATCACGCAACCGGCCGCGCCGACCTGCCAAGGCGTGCCGCTGGGTTTGTTGGGGAAATAGCCGCGGCCATTGCCCGAGCACTGCAAGACCATCGCCAGCGTCTGCAGGCCCATGCTCTTCAGCTGCCCCACACTCAGCGACATGGGTTTTGCCACGCCGGCGATTTCAAGGACCCATGCGTCGCGGTCGGCCACGATGGACTCGTCGGGCGGCGGCAGATTGTTGCGCACGTAGAGTTGGCGCAGCGGCGTGACCACCCCGCTGCCGAATGCCTCGCGCCGCGTTTCTATGGTGTTGGCGCTGTGCACGATCATCGCATCGGGCTGCTTCCAGGCCGCGTAGGCCGGCAGCGGCTTGGCGGCGGATGCCGGGGCCGGTGGCGCAGCCGCGGCTGGCGCGGCTTTCTGTTCCGCGGCCAAGGCCGCGCGTCCCAGGCCCGCTGCGGCCAGCGCGCTGGCGCCGCCAGCCAACAGGCGCCGCCGCGCCGCGCTCTCGATCAGGGATGAACGCATTGCAGTCTCCTCGTTGGGGTCCGGAATCGTTGGTGTTCCAGAACCCTGCCGGCCTGCTACGACGTGGCTGTCTACCCCGCACGCACGTGTCCCAGGCCGCCAACAGTTATGACTGCGATGTTGGTTGAGCGATCTTTTCGTGTCAATTAGTTATTTGCAATACCCTGCCCTAGCCCATTTGGATAGGACGAGCCCATGCCAGCCAGCGCGGCCTAGGCCCGCCGGGCCAGGCTGTACACCGACGCCGGCGGCAGGTTCAGCGGCACGAACCCGACCTTGCTGGCCTGCAAGCCGCAAGCCTCCAGCACACTGGCGGATATCGGACAACGCACGCCATAGGTGAATAGCGCCATCGAGCCCTCTGCCGGCAGCGCGTCGAACACGGCGGCCAGCAGTTGCTGGTGATGCGCATGGCTCATGTTGCGCAACGGCAGGCCGCAGATGGCGGCGCCGATGCCATCCATCTCGGGATGGCGCTTGCGGCAGAGTTCCTGCGCCGGCACCTGCAGGACCGCCGCTTGCGGAAACTGCGCCCGCAAGCTGGAACTCATGGCCTGGTCCTGCTCGACCAGCACCAAACTGGACGGATCTACTCCGCGGCGCAGCATTTCGCGCGTGAACACGCCCGTGCCGCAGCCCAGTTCCAGGACTTTGCCCGCGCCGGGCGGTATGCAGGCGGTGATGGCCGCTGCCAGTGCCGGGCCGGACGGCGCCACAGCGCCTATGGCCGCGGGATTGGACAGCAGCGCCCGGACGAACTGCGTACGCTCCTGCAGCCAGCCCAACGGCGAGCGGCTCGCGGACTGGCGCGGGATAACGGTCTTGTAGGATTGCGTGGAATGCATGGGGGCCTCAGTCTCCTGGATCGGGAATGCCGTGCGACCCCAAAACCTTAACTGCGCAAGGCCCGCCGCACCCGCAACCGTCGGTAAGCACCCTTGTCAATTCGGTCTTGAAAGGCACGCCCGCCGCGCCCATGCGCGGCCGCACGCGGAGAGTTTAAGTTGCATAACTCTATCCTGCCCTGCGTTATTGCGCCGTTCGATCAGCGAGGCCACGCTGATCGAACGGCGCTCCGCCGGCAGCCTGGCCTGAATCAGCGCTGTACCGGACGCAGATTCAAGGTACCCGCCTTCTCGCTATCCACCTTGGCGCGGCTGAACGCCATGGGGAAATACTCGCCCGTTGCCCAGTCCTTGAGCAGGTTCTGGTAATACGGGCTGCGCGGGTCGGCGGATTGTCCCGGCACGTTCTGCATGCGCGAGTTGTCCCAGTCGGCCACGTCGATCACCTGGCGGTATGACGCGCCGCTGGTCTGGCGGAAGTCGCTGGCGCGGAAGGTGGCGCGGTGCACGGTGTCGTTGTCGCCGCTGACAGGGTAGCGCGGCGTGCCGTAGGCATTGGCGGTGGCCTCGGGCAACAGGCTGGCCAGGCTGTGCTCGAACTGGATGTGGTGCAGCTTGCCCCACTGCCATTGCGAGGAATCCGGTCCCAGCTTGGCGCGCAGCTTCTGCAAGCCGTCGTTCAGCGCCTGCTGCAGCAGCGCGTCACGGCCCTGCTGCGGCTGCGCACCGAAAGCGCTGTCCGGCGTGGCCAGCTTTTCCAGCGTTTTGGCGGTGGACAGATTGCCGAAGGCGGCCCGGCCGTTGGCAGGCACGTAGAGTTCAGTCACGCGCTTGACGACCTCGGGCAGCCAGAACTCGTACACCGTGGCCGCGCGCGATTCCGTTCCCACTCGGGCGTCCCAGTCCTTCAGCATGCTCAAGGCCTGCGACGTCGCGGGATCGGCCGAATTCAGCGACTTCGCGTAGCCCGTCAGCGTGCGCGCCGGAATGGACAGGTTGTCGTACTGCAGCGCCTGCGAACTCTGGACCGTCTGCCCCTTGCTGTCGGCCAGCACCTCGCGTATGCGCTGCACGCGGTAGGGTTCGGCCCAGGTGCGGGCGGACATGTCCTTGTAGCGGTAGTCGGCCGGCAGGTTGTATTCGTTGGCGGTGGCGACATAGCCCTCGGGAGGGTTGTAGGCGCGGGGCAGCGCGCTGCCCGGCAGGACGCCGCGCCATTCGAACTCGCCATTGCCGGGCACGGGGAGCATGCCGGACCAATCCGCGCGCGGGCGTATCGGCGCGATGCTGCCGCCGAACCAGCCGATGTTGCCGTCCACGTCGGCATACACCATGTTCTCGCTGGGCGTGTAGTGCTTTTCCATGCCGGCGACGAACTCGTTCCAGTTCTGCGCCTGGTTCAGCCGCAGGCTGGCCAGATAGGCCGCGGTTCCGGGAAATTCCAGATAGGCCGCGCGCAAGGCGTAGGCCTTGCGCTTCACCGGATCCACGTAGATCACCGGGCCGTGGCGGGTGAACTTCAGCTGGCGCGTTGCCGCTGCCTGCCCGCGCACGGGGATCGACTCATCCACCTGGCGCATCTTTTCCCAGCGGCCGTTGTAGCGGTATTCGTCCGGCCTGGCTGGATTGGTGTCGTAGACGTACAGGTCTTCCTCGTCGCCAAAGGCGAAGATCGTCAGCCCGAAAGCGATGCGGTCGTTGTGGCCCATGGACACGCCGGGCAGCGCCGGCTCGCCCGCGCCGATCACGTTCCAGCCCGGCGCGTTCAGGTGCACCATGTAGCGCAGCGACGGCATGGTGATGGACCGGTGCGGATCGCCCGCGAGGATGGGCTTGCCGCTGGCCGTATGCTGGCCGGCTATGGTCCAGTTGTTGCTCTCGTAGCGGGTCGCCATGGGGTCGAACGCCGGATCCAGCGACGCCAGCAGATTCGCGGACAATTCCTGCGCAAGTTTTTCGCGCTCGGCGGCCGCGAGCGGGCTGCGCGGGAAGTCGGCGGCGACGAATTTCTGGCCGTTGCGCGCCAGGTTGTAGTCGCCCAGGACCTTGCTGTCGACGTCGCGCACGTCCAGTCCGGCAGGCACCTGCAGCGCCAAGGGCGGCTCGAAGGTGCTGAGTCCCTGCACGGCGTTCAGGCCCAGCGCCGCGACGCGTTGCGCCATCCGCACCTCTTCGTTGAGATTGCGGGTCAGGCCATAGATGCGGATGAGCGAGGTCTCGGGGCTCCAATAGCCGGGCTCGGTGCCGGTCAGCTTGAATTCCGGCGGCATCTGATCGGGATTCGCCTTGACCCAATCGATGTAGGCATTGATGCCCGCCGCGAAGGACGTGAGGATCGCCTTGCCCTGCGGGTGGTAGCTGGCGAATTCGGCCTGCATGTCGCCGCGGTACAGGAACAGGCGAGCCGCGCGGTCCTGCTCGACAAAGCGCGGACCGAACTGTTCGGCCATCTTGCCCTCGCCCTGGCGGCGCCAGAGGTCCAGTTGCCAGAGGCGGTCGCGCGCCGCGTTGAAGCCTTGGGCGAAGAACAGGTCATCCTGGTTCTGCGCGTAGATGTGGGACACGCCGTGGCGGTCGCGCACGATCTCCACTGGCTGGGACAGCCCCTTCATATCGACGGTTTCTTTCTTGCCTCCGGGCGACGCGCAGCCTGCCAGCACTGCAATCAGCCCGCTCGCCAGGAATGCCGCGGCCCTTCGATTGAACGTACGCATTGACTCCTCCTCGGGTTTATTTGTCTTCTATGTGCCTGCCGGCATCGAGGGGGCCATGCCGCCCGACGCGACAGCTAGCCATATGTACAGCGAAATTCCAAAGGCGGCGAACGCTGTTTCATTTGAACAGGCTTGCCAGAATCGGTAACGTCTGCGCCAGGTCCGTGTTGAAGCCCGATGGCAGAGCGGCACGCCTCTTGCGCAAGCATGCTTTCAAGCCTAAATTGATCTGGTCGCCTGGCGCTTGGCCATTGCAAGCGAACTGCGCGCATGGCGTTCTGGTTGTTTTTCTGTCTTTTGTTCCACCAAGGAGCGATATGATGAAAGTGAAACACCTGTTAGGCCCGGCAGCCCTTGCGCTGTCACTGCTGGTCGCCGCGCCGGTGGTAGCGGCGCCTACCGACCCGGCGCCCATCATCACCGGCAAGCAATGGTCGGAGTCCGACGCGAATCTGAAGAAGGCCTACCTGCTGGGCATGGCGAACCTCATCCAGGTGGAGCAGGCCTATCAGCAGCGCCGCGCGCCGGCGGACAACCAGACGCTGATCCCGCGTTTCGCCAAGGGTTTGCAGAGCCATACGCTCGATTCGGTGCGCGAACGGCTGGATAGCTGGTACGCGGCCAATCCGACCCGGATGGACCGCCCCGTGGTCGAAACGCTCTGGTTCGAAATCGTCGCGCCCGCGGCGCCGGCCACGCCGGCCGCTCCCGCCAAGCGCGCCCGCTAGGAGTCAACCATGAAAGTCATCCGATCGATCGCCATAGGCCTCATGATGGGGTCTCTGGTAGCCTGCACCAACATGAGTTCCAAGCAGCAAGGCACCCTGTCGGGCGCGGCCATCGGCGCCGCTGCCGGCGCGGGCATTGCCGCCATCGCGGGCGGCAGTGGCTGGACTGGGGCCGCCATCGGCGCCGCCGCCGGCGGCATTGCCGGCAATATCTACGGCGACAAGCACTAAGCCTCTGCCCTTGCGCAATGGCCAGTCCCGGGCCGCGGCCCGGGACTGCGGCTACAGATTGCCGGTGGATTTGCCGATCCGCCAGTACACGCCTCCTCCCGTCATGCCGCCGTCGACCGGCAGGTCCGCGCCGGTGATGAACGAAGCCTCGGGCCCCAACAGGAACATTACCGCCGCCGCGATCTCGTCGGCATCCGCGCCGCGCGACAGCGGCGTGGCGTCGCGGTTGCCTTCATAGAACAGGCGCGCCCGGCCGGCGTCATGCACGGCATTGGGCTGCATGATCATCGGAGTTTCCACCAGGCCGGGGCATACGGTGTTGACGCGTATGCCCCGCCCCGCCAGTTCCAGCGATGCCGCCCGCGTCAGGCCGCGCAGGGCCCACTTGCTGGCGGTGTAGGCTGCGCTGAAGTAGCCGGTAAGCCCCGCCGTCGACGACGTATTGACGATGGCCGCGCCCTGCGGCATCAGTGCGGCCAGGTTGCGGATGGCGAGGAATGGCCCGTCCAGATTGATGTCCAGCAGGCGCCGCCATTCCGCGTGCGTGGTCTCGGTCACGGTTTTGCGCAGGGTCACGCCGGCGTTGTTGACCAGGCCGTAGAGCGGCACGCCCGCAGCCGAAATCTCGTCGGCCAACGCCAGCCAATCGGATTCGCGGGCCACGTCCGCGACCCGGATGCGCAGCCGTTCGGCATCCGCGCCCGCCGCCGCGCGCAACTCCGCCCAGGTCGCATCGCTTTCGGGCAAGACGTCCAGCGCGTAGACGGTTGCGCCGGCCTGCAACAGGCGCAGCGCCTCGGCCGCGCCCTGCCCTCTGGCCGCGCCCGTCACGACGGCCGCCTTGCCGTTCCACCACGATGCCACGTCCTTGTCGTCGCTCATGTCTTGGACACTCCGCCGTCGACCATCAGCACGTGACCAGTGACATAGCCGGATGCCTGCGAAGCCAGATACAGCGCCGCGTCGGCGATCTCGGACGGCTGGCCCACGCGGCGCGCCGGCAGGCGTTCCACGTATTCGGCAAAGGTGGCGGCGTCGGCGTGCATCCAGCTGCTCATCGGCGTTTCGATGAAGCCGGGCGCAATGGCGTTGACGCGCAGCCCCTTGGGGCTCCACTCCAGCGCCAGGCATTGGGTCAGATGGGCCACGCCGGCCTTGGCAGCCGCATAGTCGGCGCAGTTCGGGCGCGGCTTGACGCCGGCATAGCTGGACAGGTTGATGATGGCGCCGCTGCCTTGCGCGATCATGTGGCGCGCAGCCGCCTGCGCGCCGAAGAACGTGCCTTTCAGGTTGATGTCCATGGTGCGTTGCCATGCGGCTTCGTCCAGGTCCAGGGCGGGCATGCGGGCCATGAAGCCGGCGTTGTTGACCCACACGTCCAGCGCGCCGTACTGGGCAGCCACCGCGTCAGCCAGTGCGCGTACCGCCTGCGCTTGCGTGACGTCCAGTTGGCGGCAATCCGCGTCCACGCCGGACAGCGCCTCAAGGTCCAGGTCGGTGGCGACCACGGTCGCGCCCTGCTGGCGGAACGCCGCCGCCATGGCGCGTCCAATACCGCCCCCGGCCCCCGTGACAACCGCGATTTTCCCTGCCAGATCCGGATAGTTCATTTTGCTCATGTGATGATGAAAAAATTGGAGTTCAGTTGAATGCCGCGCGCTTGGCGGCCTTGTTGACTGCGGTGTTGCCGGCTTCCTCGCCCGGCAGGCGGATGTCGTTCAGGTCCATGCCCGCCGTCTCCTTGATGAGGAAGGCGCCGGCAAACGCCATCAGCCCCAGCGCCCCCACGTAGGCCGTGTAGACCCAATCCAGCCCTTGGGCGCCCAGCCAGGCATTGATGTAGGGCGCGGTGCCGCCAAAGATCGCGACCGACAGCGAAGAGATGAAGCCCACGCCCATGGCGCGCGCGCCGGTCGGCACCTGTTCGGCCACCACGGCGGGGAAGATCGCCGCCAGCAGCGCCCAAACCAGGAGGCCTATCAGCTGCCCCACGAACAGCGTCCAGGGCTGGTCGGTCACGATGTGCGATACCGGGAACACCGCCAGCGCCACGCCCAGGCCGAAGGCCATCACCATCGGCTTGCGGCCGTAGCGGTCCGCCAGCCAGCCGCAGACCGGCAGCCACAACAGGCACACCAACTGCGCGATCAGGCTGGCCGTGTAGGCGCCCGCCGGATCCATGCCCTTGGTCGCGATGGCCGTGGCCGGCGCGAAGGTGACCCAGGTGTAATACGTGGCGTTGGACGCCGCGGCGATCATCACGATGTTGCGGGCGATCTTCAAGGCCTGCCGCGCCGACACCTTCTGCGTGCCGCCCTGCTCCGCGCTGTGTTCGAAGACCTCGCTTTCGCTTGCGCTGCGGCGCAGGAACAGCGCGTAGACACCCAGCAGCGCCCCCACGCCAAAACCCACGCGCCAGCCCCAGGCTTCCATCGCGGGCTTGCCCAGCCAGGACGTCAGCAACGCCGCCAGCGCGGTCGCGGCCATGACGCCGATGGTCACGCTGACGAACACCGAACTCGACCACAGCCCGCGCCGCGCGGGCGGCGCGATTTCGGCAACATAGGTATAGGCCACGCCGGACTCGCCGCCATGCGCCAATCCCTGCATCAGGCGGCAAATGAAGAGCAATACCGAAGCCAGCACCCCGGCCTGCTCATAGGTGGGCAGCAGCGCGATTGCCAGGCTGGTCAGGGCCAGCAGGCACATGGTCAGAACCAGCGTGAACTTGCGGCCGTAGCGGTCGCCGATGCGGCCAAACAGCCAGCCGCCGATCGGCCGCGCCAGGAATCCGCCCGCGAACACGGCCAGCGTGGCCAGCAGCGCCGAACCGCGGTCGGACGGGTCGAACAGGTTCATGGCCAGATAGGCCGAGAACGTGCCGTACAAGGTCCAGTCGAACCATTCCAGGGCATTGCCCACGGCCGCCGCGCGCAGCGAAGCGTGGCGGCGTTGGCGGTCCTGTGTCTCCATCATTATTGTCGTCGTCATTTTTTTATCCGTGCTGGTCTTGGCCGAGGTGCCGCGCGAACCAATTGGCCGCGGCGCTGCTGGTGCGTTCGAAATGTTCCGTGTAGACCGAGTAATGGCCGCCGGGCAGCAGCAGCAACTCCTTGGGCTGATGCGCCGCGTTGAAAGCGTCCTGCTGCAGATCGGCAGGCGTCAGGCCGTCGCCGGTGGCGACGATCATAAGGAGCGGCGTAGGCGCGATGCGGCGCACGTACATGCCGGGCTCATAGGCGCGGGCCAATTCCAGCGACCGCAACGTGACCTCATTGACCCAGCTTGGGCAGCGGCGCGCTTCGCCCGTCATATAGTTGTAGGAGTCCGGGCCCGGATAGGCGACTGGCGCGTCGGGATCGGCATCGACCATGCGCAGCATCGCAGGCGGCTGGCCCGCGTCGCGTGCCTCGCGGTCGGCTTCGAACGCGGCCTGCAGCGCCTGCGCCTTGTCGTAGCGCACGCGCCGTTGGGCCGCGGAGAAACCGCTGGTGGTCGGAACCTGGCTGACCACGCACTTGACGCGGCGGTCGATGGCGGCCACCGTCAGCGCGTGGCCGCCGCTGTAGCTGCTGCCCCAGATGCCGATGCGCTCGCGGTCGACTTCCGGACGTTGGCGCAGATAGGAAATTGCCGAACGGAAATCCTGGATCTGCCGCTGCGGATCGATCTCCTGGCGCGGCATGCCCTCGCTGCGGCCGAGATTGCGGAAGTCGAAGGTCAGCGCGGCCAGGCCCCGGGCCACCACAGCGGCCGCGTACTCTTCCAGGTCGCCGCCGGCGACCATGGACCAGCCGTGCGCGAGCGCGACCGCGCCGACCGGGCCGCTGGCCTGCTCGGGCCGGTAGAAGGTACCGCGCACCAGATCCCCTTCGACCAGGAATTCAATCGGTTCTGCCGATCCTTTTGGGCCTGATCGTTCTGGCATAGATGAACTCATGCCTGTCTCCTTATCGCTCATCAATGAGCTAAGCTTGTGTGAACAGGTCGAATTCTGCCCATCGGGCCTGGCGCGAACAAGCGCTATTATTCACGCCATCAATCGTTAATCCCGATTGATATAAGAATGACTACTACGCGCACGGAAGGTGCCCCGGAGCCATGGATCTACGCCAATTCGATTGTTTTCTGGCCGTTGCGGACAAGCTGCATTTCGGCCGCGCGGCGGAAGCGCTGCACATGAGCCAGTCATCCGTATCGGAAGCGGTCAAGGCGTTGGAAAAGACGCTGGGCGCCCCCTTGTTCGAGCGCAGCAGCCGCCGCGTCGCGCTTACGCCGTTGGGCGAAACCCTGAAGCTGGGCGCGGGACCGGCCGTGGTCATGCTGAAAGCCGCGCTGGACGACTGCAAGCGCCAGGCCGCGGGCAAGCCGCGCCATCTGCGCATCGGCTTCCTGGGCGGCGGTTTCTACGAGCTATACCGCCCGCTGGTCTCGGAATTCAAGGCCGCGCATCCCAACGTGGAGCTGGAGTTCGTGGAACTGACCTACGTCACCCACTACGCGGCGGTGGCCGACGGCTCGGTCGACATTGCGTTCTGCCGTTTGCCGCTGGGCGCGGACGGCCTGTGCCATGGGCCCATCGTGTTGCGGGACCAGCGCATGCTGTGCGTCCCGCTTGATCACCCGTTTGCCGCGGCGACCCTGCTGGACCCTGAGCTGCTGGCCGAGGAACGGCTGGTGCGCATGGTGCCGGGATCGGTCAACCAGGAATGGCAGGACTACCACTTTCCGCGCCACACGCCCAAGGGCAAGCCCATCGGCGACGGCCCGGTGGTGCGCACGATCCGCGAGGGCATCGCGGCCGTGAACACGCGCGAAGGCCTGCTGATGCTGACCAAGCGCGCCGCCAGTTATTACGCGACGCCCGAGATCGCATTCGTCGAGATCGACCTGCCCGCCATGCCCTCTGCCCTGGTCAGGCGGGTGGACGACCACCGGCCCATCCTCCAGGAACTGGAAGCCTTGCTGCTGCGCATCGCCGAGCGGCATGGCGTGGCGGCTTGATCCGGGCCGCGAGGCCCGGGCCTCCGCTTATATCGAAGCGGATCAGCGCTGCGAATCCAGGACTTCGTTGTTCTTCACCACTTCCTGCGCCTTGGAGTAGCTTTCGATCAGCAGTTGGTAGGCCGGGAACACCTTGGTGTAGACCTCGGCCCACTGCATGGCGTCTTCGCGGTTCCAGGTCTTCTGCAGTTCCGAGGCCACGGCGGCAGTGTCCATCGGCACCACGCCGGCCTGCACCACGCGCGCCAGCGTGATTTCCTGGGCCATCTTGGTGTACGTGCCAGAGGCGTCGATCACCGCGAACACCTTGTAGCCGTCGGCGACGGCGCTGATGGCCGGGAACGCCATGCACACGCTGGTGATGGTGCCGGCGATGATGAGCGTCTTGCGCCCGGTGGCCTTCACGGCGGCAACGAATTCGGGGTTGTCCCAGGCGTTGATCTCGCCCTTGCGCGCAATGTATTGCGCATGCGGGGCGTTGGCGTGGATCTCGGGAATCAGCGGACCATTCGGGCCTTGCGGCACGGAAGCCGTGGTGATGACGGGCATCTTGGCCAGCGTGGCCATCGACGCCAAGGCGCCAGCGCGGGCACGCAGCTCCGGCATGGGCATATCGCCCACGGTCTGGAACAGGCCGCTCTGATGATCGATCAGCAGCATGACGGCGTCGTCGGCGTCGATAACAGGACGTTGGCCGTTGAAGTTGGCGGGTGCGGACATGGTGTACTCCTAATTTGAAAGGTCGACGGCTTGTGGCCGAATCAGAAGCCTTATGGCTGCACAAATATTAAAAATAGAACAAAATTGTCGGAAGACCGATTTTTTGCTTTCAGCGTTCTATTTTTTGAACCAAAGGGATGCCCATGCAGGATCTCAACGACCTTTTCTATTTCGTGCAGACCGTCGAGCACCAGGGCTTTGCCCCCGCGGGACGTGCGCTGGGCATGCCCAAGTCCCGCCTCAGCCGCAGGCTGGCCCTGCTGGAAGAGCGCCTCGGCGTGCGCCTCATCCAGCGCTCGACCCGGCATTTCATGGTCACGGACATAGGCCAGACCTACTACGAGCGCTGCAAGGCCATGCTGGCCGAAGCGGAAGCCGCGCAGGAAGTGATCGACGCGGCCCAGGTCGAGCCGCGCGGCGTGGTCAAGCTGACCTGCCCGATCGCCCTGCTGCATACCCATGTGGGCGGCATGCTCGCCGACTTCATGATCAAGTACCCGCGCGTGGTCATACAGTTGGAGGCCACCAACCGCCGGGTCGACGTGCTGGGTGAAGCCGTGGACGTGGCGATCCGCGTGCGCCCGCCTCCGCTGGAAGACAGCGAACTGGTCATGCGCGTGCTGTCGGACCGCGGCCAGAGCCTGGTCGCCAGCCCGGGCCTGACGGCCCAATGCGGCCAGCCCGCAACCCCGGACGACCTGGGCGCCTGGCCCAGCCTGGCGCTGGGCTCGCCCAACCAGGCCTATCGCCTGGAGCTGTACAAGCAGGACGGCCAGCAGGCCACCGTCTCGCTTGCCCCCAGGATGATCACCACCGACATGATCGCCTTGCGCAACGCGGCGGTGGCCGGCGTGGGCGTCGTGCAACTGCCCACCATGATGGTGCGCGAACAGCTGCAGGCGGGACAGCTGGTCCGGCTGCTGCCTGACTGGGCCCCGCGCCGCGAGTTGATACACGCGGTGTTCCCGTCGCGGCGCGGCCTGCTGTCGTCGGTCAGGGCCTTGGTGGATTATCTGGCGGAGCGCTTCGGGAAGTTGCAGGAAGACTAGCCCAGCGTTCCGTTTTCAGGACAGCCAGGGCTAAAAATGGCGACTACCGACGCCATTGTCCTTAATCTATCTTGCCGCCTGGTCACTTCTACCGCTGTCGACGCTTGCATGCGTCGGCTGCAGCCCAGGCAACTTGAACTTCCACAGACTCGCAATCCTCCCGCTGGCCGCGCTGGCAATCGGCGCCGCGCAGGCCGCCGGGTCCGCGCTGCCGCCCATCGATCCCTGGCGTTATACCGAGGACTACAGCTACCTGGACGACCCGGCCAAGCGCACGGGCGCCTGGGGCGAAGCCGGCAAGTGGATCCGGCTGGGCGATTCCTCCGCGCTGACCCTGGGCGCCGAGCTGCGCGCCCGCTATGAGCGCTACCGCAACAACGAATTCGGCGACGCGGCCGTACCCGACGAGGGTTACCAGCTGTACCGTTTCCTGCCCTATGCCGACCTGCGGCTGGGCCGGCAGGTGCGCGCCTTCGGCCAGTTGAACCTGACCCATGCCGAACGCGACACCGGCTCTATCGGACCGCCCGACGACACCGGCAGCGACGTGCTGCAGGCTTTCGTCGACGTCTCCCTTGCCGGCGCTGCGGGCACCTGGACCGCGCGCGCGGGCCGCCAGGTCATGGCCTATGGCAGCGAACGGCTGATCTCGGCGCGCTACGGTCCCAACGTGCTGCGCTCGTTCGACGGCGGCGCGCTCAGTTGGCAGAGCCAGGAACTGCGCGTGGACGGTTTCCTGGTGCGCCCGGTGCGCAACGATCCGGACGATTTCAGCGACCGCGCCGACTCCCAGCGCCGGCTCGGCGGCCTCTACGGCACCTGGTCCGCGCCCGGCGGCCTGGGCGACACCGGCCTGGATGCCTACCTGCTGTCGCTGTCCAGCGACTCGGCCACCTACAACCAGGGCAGCGGCCCCGAAACCCGCAACGCGCTGGGCGCGCGCTACTTCGGCCAGCACGCCTCCTGGCGCTGGGACCTGGAAGCGGTCTACCAATACGGCAGCTTCGCCGGCGCGCCGGCGCGGGCCTGGTCGCTCGCCAGCGACGTGAGCTACACCTTCCGCGGCGCGCCGCTGCAGCCACGCCTGGGGCTGAAGGCCAACATCATCAGCGGCGACCGCAATCCCGACGATCCCAAGCTCCAGACCTTCGCCGTCTTCTTTCCCAAGGGCAAGTACTTCGGCGAAGCGGGCCTGATCGGCCCTTCCAACCTCATCAATCTGCATCCCTCGCTCACGCTGGACCTGGGTTCCGGCTGGACGCTGGGAACCGCGGCGGTCTTCTACTGGCGCCAGAGCCTGCAGGACGGCGTGTACGGCGTGGCCGGCAATCTGCTGCGCCCGGCCGGCGCCAGCCGCGCGCGCTACATCGGCACGCAGGCCGACGTGGTGCTGGGCTGGGAAGTGTCGCGCCACCTGAGTTTCGAAGCCGCCTACTCGGTGTTCCGGCCCGGAAGCTTCATCCGCGATACGGGGCGCGCCGAAACCGTCCATTTTTTTGGCCTGGAAGCGCTATGGCGCTACTGACCCCCCTCGATGACCGGAGACTACACATGAGAAGAACCACGGCGCTCGTCCTCGCATTGGCAGCCGCGCTGCCCTGCGCCGCCCACAGCCGCGACGCCGACCTGGTGCTGCGCAACGGCCAGATCATCACCATGGATCCCGCCGCGCCGCGCGCCACTGCACTCGCGATCCAGGGCGAACGCATCGTGGCGGTGGGTGGGGACGGCGATGTCGAGCAACACGTCGGACCGGCCACGCGCCAGTTGGACCTGCAGGGCCGCACGGTGATACCCGGCCTCATCGACACGCACATCCACGCCATCCGCGGCGGCCAGACCTATGCGTTCGAAACCTACTGGTACGACGCGCCCAGCCTGGCAGACGCGCTCGGCCGGCTGACCCGCGACGCCGCGCAACGCCCGCGCGACCATTGGGTCGCGGTGGTCGGATCCTGGCATCCGCGGCAATTCCGCGAGCGCCGTGCGCCCACGCGCGCCGATCTGGACCAGGCGGTCCCCGCGCATCCCGCCTATGTCCAATACCTGTACGACTACGCCCTGCTCAACAGCCGCGGCATCGAAGCCCTGGGCCTGGACGGCCCGCAGCCGCCGGAACTGCACGGCATCACGGTCGAGCGCGACGCGCAGGGCCGCGCCACCGGCAGGCTGCTGGGCGGCATCGGCCCATTCAACGCGCTGTTCGCCCGCCTGAGCCATACCGCCGACCGCCCCGCCGGGCTGCAAGCCTTTCTGCGCGCCATGAACGCGCGCGGGCTGACGGGCTTCATCGATCCGTCGGCCGGCGGCGCTGAAGCCTACGAGCCGCTCTACGCGCTGCGCGACCGTGGCGAACTCACCGTGCGCGCGGGTTACCGGATCTCGGCCATGCGCGCGGGCGGCGAGGCGCAATGGTTCCGCGACATCATGGCCTTCCGCCCGCCGCGCCACGACGACGGCAAACTCGCGTTCCTGGGATTGGGTGAAAACCTGGTATCCGCCATGAACGACGGCGTGCGCATGGGCCCGGGATTCAACCCGCCGGCCGAAGCGCGCCAGGAACTCGCCCGCATCGCCCGCTACGCGGCCGAACGCCGCATCCCGCTGGAGATCCACGCCTACACCGACGATGCCGCCAGCGCCATCCTCGACGTGTTCGAGGAAGTCGGCCGCGACCACGACCTGCGCCCGCTGCGCTGGTCCATCGCCCACCTGAACACCGGCTCGCGCCGCACGCTGGAACGCATGGCGCGTTTGGGGCTGGCCTATACGGTGCAGATGGGTCCGTACTTCGAGGGCGAAGCGATACGCGAGGCCAATCCCAAGGGGGCGGAGCAGGATTCGCCGCCGGTGCGCACGGCGCTGGACCTGGGTCTGCCGGTCGCGGGCGGCACCGATTCGACCCGCATCGGCGTGGCTGGCGTCTGGCAGGCCGTGGAGTACCACGTGCAGGGACGCGCCATCGGCGCCACCGTGCTGCGCGAGCCCGGCGCCTTGCTCACGCGGGAGGAAGCGCTGGCGCTCTACACGCGCCAGGCAGCCTGGCTGGCATTCGACGAAGACGACCGCGGGCAACTGAACGCCGGCAAGCTGGCCGACCTGGCGGTGCTGGACCAGCCCTACCTGACGATGCCGGCGGACCAGATCCACGCCATCAATTCGGTGCTCACGCTGCTGGGCGGCAAGCCGGTGCATGATGCCGGGGTGTTGCCGGCGGCGCCTGCCAAGGCGGTCCAATAAAAAATTGCGGCCCCGCACTGGGCGGGGCCGCAGCGCATCACGCTCAGAACGAGTGGCTGATCCCGACCTGGAAGCCCTTCGAGTTCGCGCCCGGCACGCCTTCCGGCGCGACGTCCCCGGTCACGAAGGCGGCATTGCCCTCGTTCTTGATGAAGGACGCCGCCGTGTACAGCACCGTGCGCTTGCTGAGCGCGTAGGTGTAGCCCAGCGCAAACTGCTGGGCGTCGTCGCCTTCGTACTGTCCGCTCTGGGTGGAACGGGAGTACGACAGCTTCACGTGGCCGCCACCCACAGGCACCGACGCGCCCGCCAGGGCCACGTGCTGCTTGTCCGACCCGATCTTCTGCTGCAGGTAGTTGGCAAACAGCTTCACCACGCGGAAGTCATAGCTGGCGCCCAGGGTCGCGGTTTCGTAGTGCTCGCCGCTGCCCATCGACGTCCTGCCGTATGCGGCGGCGACATTGAGCGGACCGGACTGGTAGCCCAGCCGACCGCCGGCATAGTCGGCGCCGCGCAGGTCTTCTTCGCGCGCATAGTTCAGGTGTCCGTATATCCCGCCGAGTTTCTTCGGCAGGAAGTACGCCACCATGTTGCTGGCGCGCGAGAGCGTGGTGGCGCCCTCCATCCCCAAGGGCCAGCCCTTGATGATGTTGCTGCTGCCGCCCACGCCCACGGTGCCGAAGGGCGAGAACGAGGACACGTTCCAGAACGCCGCGGTGTAGTCCCGCCCCAGCCGCAGTTCGCCGTAGCGCTCGTTGCTCAAGCTGATGGTCGAACGCCGTGTCCAGTTCAGGCCTTGCGGCCCGCCACTATTCGGCAGGATGGGCGCCTCCAGCCAGAACCCCACCGAGTTGCCGTTGCCCAGATTCTCGGTGCCGCGCATGCCGATGCGGCTGGGCAGCATGTAGCCGCCCTGGTCCATGCCGATCTTGGAAGTGCTGCCCGCGGTGGCGCTGGTCACGTTCAGGTCGATGTGGCCGAACAGGGTCAGCGACGACGATTGCGCAAACGCCGGTCCCGCCAGCGCACAGGCTCCCAACAGCCCGATTCTTCTGATTATTGACATATTCCCCCCAGTTTCCCCGACTCAATTGCCGACGCGTATGCCGGCGCCGCGGATCAGGCTGCCGGTGCTTTCCATTTCGCGGCCGATCAGCTCGGCGAATTGCTGCTGCGGCATGGGCGCGGGCTCGGCCCCCAGGTTGTCGAAGCGCTCGCGCGTGGCGTCCGAGCGCAGCGCCTGTTCGGTGCCGGCATGCAGCTTGGCCAGGACCGCCGGCGGCGTCGCTGCCGGCACGAACATGGCCACCCAGAACTGCTGGTCCACGTCGCGGTAGCCAGCCTCTGCTGTCGTGGGCACGTCCGGCAACGCGGGCGAGCGGTGGTCGGCGCTGATCGCCAGCGCGGTCAGCTTGCCAGCCTTGACCATGGGCAGCGCCAGCGGCAATGGCAGGAAGAACCAGTCGACCCGGCCGGCGATCACGTCGTTGACCGCCTCCGGCGTGCCGCGGTACGGCACGTGGATAGCCTGGATGCCAGTCGCGGCCCTGAACTTTTCGCCCGCGATGTGCGCGCCGCTGCCGCTGCCGGACGAGCCGTAGGTATATTGGTCGGGTTCGGCGCGGGCGCGCTCCACCAGGTCCTTCAGCGACTTGAAGTTGCGCGCGTTCGACGCCACGATCACGTTCGGCATCGAGGCCAGCATGGTCACGGGCGTGAAGTCCTTGAGGGTGTCGTATTTGAGGTTGGCGTAGAGCGACTGGTTGGCCACGTGGGCGGCGGAGTGCACCAGCACCGTGTAGCCATCGGCCGCGGCGCCCGCCACCATGGTGGCGCCCAGCACGCCGCCTGCGCCCGGCCGGTTCTCCACCACCACCGGCTGGCCGAGTTTCTTCTCCAGCTGTTCCGCCACCGTCCTGCCGATGACATCGGTGGTCGACCCCGCCGTGAACGGCACTACCATCCTGATGGGGCGCGCCGGATAGTCCGGCTGGGCCTGCAGCGTGGCGCTAAGCCCCACGACGCCGGCCAGGGCCGTCGCGTATTGAAGAAAATGTCTGCGGTGCAGTGTCATGGTTTGTCTCCTTTTATGCTTCTGCTGCGCGAAAAAAAAGCCGATCGCCCATGACGGACAGGCGATCGGCCGGATAAAGCGGGTCGCGGATCAGGGGGCGAGGACGGGCCGGTCCTGCGCGCCTTCCAGCACCTTGATGTAGGCCTCGCGGGCTTGCGCCAGCGGCACCACGGCGGCCGGACTGACCGGAAAGGACTGCAGGCTGCCGTCCTCGAAGCCGGGCAGCAGCTCGCGGAACACCGCGGCGCAGCGGACCGAGTCCAGCTTCAGGCTGTCCACGCCGATCAATTGGAGGTCGCGGCGGTAGAAGGCCTGGATGTCGAAGGGCACGTTGCGGTCAGGGGTGGAAATGACGATCTGCCGCCCGCCCACCTTCAACGATTCCAGCGCTGCGGCGAAGTACGGCGAGCCCACCGTGTTGTAGGCAATGTCCGCGCCCGTCTGGCTGGTCAGCTCCATGACACGCTGGGCGATCCCGTCGCGGCTGCCATCGATGACCGACACGCCTGAAACCGCATGGCCGACGTAGCCTTCGCCGCCGCGCTCCACCCCGATCACCCGGGCGCCGGCGCGGCTGGCCAGCTGGATGGCGGCCTGCCCGACCTTGCCGTTCGAGCCGAACACCACCACCGTCTGGCCCG
This sequence comes from Achromobacter aegrifaciens, assembly GCF_902859965.1. Taxonomy (NCBI): domain Bacteria; kingdom Pseudomonadati; phylum Pseudomonadota; class Betaproteobacteria; order Burkholderiales; family Alcaligenaceae; genus Achromobacter; species Achromobacter aegrifaciens. The sequence goes on along the minus strand of NZ_CADIKO010000002.1, from coordinate 572,582 downwards.
GGCCAGACAGGCCGGCGCGGCGCAGCCCTTCATAGGCGGTGACAAACGGCACGCCCGCCATGGCGGCGCTGGCCGCTGCGATGTGGGCAGGCCTGCGCACCAAGGCGGCCACGGGCAGCACCAGGTAGCGCGCGTGGGTCCCGTCGCGCGTAATGCCCAGGTCGCCGCCCGTGCCCCACACCTCCTGCCCCATCCATTCCGCGGGGCCGGCTATCACCTTGCCCGCGTAGTCGCGTCCGGGCGTGCGTGGCCAGATCGCGTAAGGCATCATGCCCATCGCCGCCTTGACGTCGCTGGGATTGATCCCGGCCGCGCTGACTTCGACCACGGCATGGCCTTCCGGCGCTTGCGGCACGGAGATGTCGACCAGGGCCGGCCGCAGCTCGGCGACGGTGGAAACGCGTTCGATCACGCGCAGGGCTTGGGTTTTCTTGCTCATGTCTGTCTCTGGTTCTGGTTGTTGCGGGCAAAGGCTGCCCAAGGCGCGGCAGGCCGCGCCGGGATTGAGGTCGAAAGCGGGGAAAGCCGGATCAGGAAAGCGGCGGCTTGGGCATGCGCGTTTCGCCCGGCTCGAGCTTGAGTTCCACGTCCAGGCGGTAGGTGCCGTCGCCCGTCGCTTCGAACTTCCGCAGCAGCGACCCCACCGCGCCGAATGCCGCATCGCTATACGCGTAGGCGTCGTTGGCGTCGAAGATCTGGGTGGTCAACACCTTGTGGCCGGGCGCCGAGGCGATGAAGTGCAGGTGCGCGGGCCGCATGTGGTTGCGCTGCTGCAGCGCCAGCAGGTCGCCGCAGGGGCCGTCGATGGGCACGCCGTAGCCGGCGGGCTTGACGCTGTCAAACCAGAAGCGGCCGTCCGCGTCAGTCATGAACACGGCCCGCAGGTTCATGTCTTCCTGCTCGGGATCCTGGTTTTCGTACAGGCCGCTGGGCGCGGCCTGCCAGGTTTCCAGGCGCGCGCCGGCCAGCGGCTGGCCATCCAGCGTGCAGATGCGCCCCGTCACCAGCAGCCGATCGCCAGTCGTATCCTCGGTGGCGATCTTGGAACCGTTTTCGAGTACGGGCTGGTTGGCGCGCCAGAACGGCCCGATCAGCGCGGGCTCCGTGCCGCCGGCCTCCAGCACGCCCTCGGCGTCCATCAACAGGACCAGCGTGGCCACGCCCAGGATGTCGGCCAGCAGGATGCCTTCGTGCCGCAGCGGATTGGTGGCCTGGCCCACTCGCACCATGAAGTCCAGGCCCTGGTGCAGTTCCTCGTAGCTCAGTTTCACGTCCGCCGCAAACGCGTGCAGGTGGCGGATCAGGGAATCAAGAACCTCGCGGGTGCGCGGATCCGTGGCCTGGTTGGCCGCAAGAACGGCTTGCAGCAATGCTTGCGGCGTGGCGGGTATGGCGCACTGTTCGCCGGCGGCGCGCGTGTCCGCGCAGGAATTGGCATGACTCATAAACATTCAACCCTGTAGTCTGACTAATGAAATTTGCGTGCCGCGCTTCAGTCGGCGCTTATTCCCGCCTGGGCCGCCACGGCAGCCCATTGCGGGACCTCCTGCGTTACCCTGGCCTTCAGCGCCGCTGAAGAACTGGCGATGACGCGAAATCCGAGCCCGTCGAGCTGCCTGCGCACCGGCTCCTTGCCCAGCGCTTCGGCCACCGCCTTGTTGATGCGTTCGACCGTGGCGGCCGGCGTGCCCGCCGGGGCGAACAGCGCCTGCATGGTTTCCGAGCGGAAATCGGCGAAGCCGGCTTGCGCGATCGTCGGCACGCCGGAAAGCGCCGGCCAGCGCTCTTCCCCGCCCACGGCCAAGGCCCTGAGCCGGCCGTCGGCGAGAAACGCCTGCGCCGCGGGCAGCGCGGCAAAGGCGCAGTCGACCTGGCCTCCCAGCGCCGCCAGCACTGCGGGCGCCGCGCCCGAGTACGGGACGTGCAAAGCCTTGACACCCGCGCGCCGCCACAGCAGTTCGGCAGCCAGATGCACGCTGTTGCCGTTGCCCGGCGTGGCGTACGTGAGCGTGCCGGGATCCCGGGCGGCAGCGTCCAGCAGATCCTTGAGCGTGGCCATGCGGCTTTCGGCGCGGACCACGATGACGTCCGGGGAACTCACCGCCAGGCTCACCGGCGCGAAGTCGCGCACCGGATCGTAGGCGGGCCGTTCTGCGGCGATGGCAGGATTCGTGACGAACGAGGACGACACCAGCAGCAGCGTGCCGCCGTCCGCCTGCGCCCGGGCGACCGAGGCCACGCCGATATTGCCGCCTGCGCCTGGGCGGTTCTCCACGATCACGCTCTGCCCCAGATAGGCCGGCAGCTGCGCGGCCAGCAGGCGCGCGACGATGTCCGTGGAGCCTCCGGGGGCGAACGGCACCACCAGGCGCATTGGCGTGCGCGAACTCCTGCCGAAGAACGGAACGAGCTGCTTGGCCTGGCCCATCGCAGGCGCCGCGCAAAGCGCGCCCGTACAGGCGACGGCCCGCAACACGCGTCTTCTTGCAATCAGCCGGGATACGCCATAGTCATCGCTCATTCCATGTCTCCTCTGTTGTTCTCTTTGTTATCGATGGCGCCGCACCTGGCCGGCGCAGGCCATCGTCCGGCATCAGCTTTCCGCTTTCTCTTTCAGGAAGCCGTCGGTGCCGTAGACCAGGCCGGTGTTCTCGGCGGCGCGCACCACGTCGGGATGCCAGGCAATGCGCCCGCATTCCTCGTCAGTGCCGCCGACGACGGAATAGACGACCAGGGCATGCGGGTTGGGATTGCGGAATCCGCGCATCACGCCGATGGGGCAGGAAATCACGTCCCACTGGTTCAGCATCACCGAGTGCTCGCCCTTCTCGCCCCAGATCACTTCCATCTGGCCGTTCAGAGGGCAGAAGACTTCCTCGGTCTTGTGCGCATGCAGGCTGGCGCCCTGCCCCACGGGAATTTCGATGAAGGTCACGCCAAAGCGGTGGTTGCCGGGGATGGCTGGCTCCACGCCTTTGTTCTCCAGCACGCCGCGGTTCATGATCTTGTAGATGTTCTTCTTCATGCCGGGCAGGCGGCTTTCGATGAAGGTCTCGCGGTAGGGCTCGACCTTGCCCCAGCGCGCGATGCGGGTGGCTTCCATTTCCTGAGCATTGATATCCATGTCATTCCTTTTTCTGATGAGCTTTAAAGAGAGAGGTGCTGCGGCTTTTCTCGCGGCTGATGCAAGTTAAAGCTCACCCCGATGCAGCGTCCACTACCATTTTCTTACCGCTCCCATATAATTTTGTTATGACTCAATCCGCCACATAGGGCTGCTACGGAAATGGATCTGCGGCAACTTCGCTACTTTGTCGTTCTGGCCAACCAGGGGCATTTCGGCCGCGCCGCAAGCGTCCTGCATGTGGCGCAGCCCGCGCTTACGCGCCAGATCCAGCTGCTGGAAGAAGAGCTCGGCGTCCAGCTCTTCGTGCGCCATTCGCGCGGCGCGTCGCCCACCGAAGAAGCCGCCTTCCTGCTGGAACGCGCTTCTTTCCTGCTGCGCTACGCCGAACAGCTCAAGCAGGACATGTCTGCCCTGCAACGCCATCCCAGCGGCCCCGTCGTCATCGGTCTTTCTCCCGGACTCGCAATGACGCTGGCCGTGCCCCTGACTCGCGCCGTGCAGGAACAGCTCCCCGAAGTCCGGCTGCGCTTCGTTCAAGCCTTCTCTCCCACGCTGCACGAAATGCTGCTCAAGGGCCAGGTAGACCTGGCCATGCTCAACGGTCCGGTTCCCGTCGCCAACCTGCTCACCTATCCCTTCCTGACCGAAGGCATGTGCCTCATCGGACCGCCCTCGCATCGCAAGGCCCGGCCCGCGCGGATCGGCGTGCGCGACCTGGCCGAGCTGCCGCTGGTGATGACCGGCCTGGCCAAGTCCGGCGTGCGGCTCGAGCTCGAGGCCCAGGCGGCGCACGCCGGGGTGCATCTGAATCCGGTGGTGGAAGTCGAAACCATGGAAGTCGCCAAGCGCCTCATAAAGGAAAAGGTCGGCGTGACCGTGCACTTCGCCGCAACCGTGCTGGAAGACATCGAGGCAGGCCGCCTGTCCGCTCAGCCCATCGACGGCCTCAGCCTGCGTCGCATCCTGGCCCACCCTTCGGATCGGCCGGCCTCGCGCGCCACCAAGGCGGCGGTCGAGATCCTGCGCCAGGTAGCGCGCGAGCTGGTGGCGACGAAGCACTGGCCCCACGCCACGCTGGACTTCTGAACCCGCCCCCGCAGGTTGCGGCATTTTTATCATCGTCCCGCGTTCCAGACGCGGGACGCAGCGTACGGTTGCCGCGCCTTCCAAAAGACCCCGCGATCGGGCAGGCATGAACCGCCGCGGCGCGGCTCTCGGCATACACTGCTACGCGCCAAGCCTGTCCCGGACCCCGCCATGCACACGCTCAATCCATGATGTACCTACTGTGGTCGCTACCCGCCCTGGCCGTCATCGGCGCCATCGCCAGCGGACGCCTGAACACCACGGCCGCCGCCTTGCTGGGCCTGCTGGCCGCCGTGCCCATCGCCCTGTATGCGGCGCCCGCCTCCTTCACCACCGGCCAGCTCGGGGTGGCGCTGGAACGCGGCCTCTGGATAGGCGGGATCATCACGCCGTACATCCTGGGCGGGCTGCTGTTCTGGAACATGGCGGCACAAGGACGCGCGCCGCACGCGGCGGCGGACGGCGCAAACACCGCACTGGCCCATCCGCTGGCGCGCCGCCGGCTGCTGTTCTTTGCCTGTTTCCTGGTCGGCCCTTTCGCCGAAGCGGCCACTGGCTTCGGCGTGGGCATGCTGGGAACGGTGCTGCTGATCCGGCCTTTGAATTTGAAGCCGCGCGAAACCATGGTGTTTGCGCTGCTGAGCCAGACCCTGATCCCTTGGGGCGCCATGGGCAGCGGCACGCTGCTGGCGTCGGCCTATGCGCGCGTCCCGGCCACGGAGCTGGCGCTGTACGGCATGGCGCCGGTCGCCTTGCTGACGGTATTGTGGATGCTGCTGTACTGGCGCACCGCCAGGCGCGCAGGCTTGCGCGCTGAATCCGCGGAGCATGTGCGCGAAGCCGTCTGGATGATCGCGAGCCTGGCCGCCCTGAGCGCCGCGACAGCGCTATTGGGACCGGAAACCGCGCTGCTGTCGGCCTACGGCCCGCTCATCGTGCTGCGCTTCCTGCTGGACCGCCGGCCCGACCGGCTCCGGATGATGGCGGCGGCGCGCAAGGCGCTGCCCTATATCCTGATGATTGCTTGGCTGGTGGCCACGCGCTTGCTGCCAGGCTTGAACGGCGGCCTGGCCGGACTGGCTGCGTTCAAGCCGTTCCCGGACCTGCCCGGCTGGATGCCGCTGCTGCATGCCGGCAGTTGGCTGATCGTGGGCGCCGTGCTCATGGCCGCCATTTGCCGCCAGCGCGACCTGCTCGCGACGCAGGCGCGCGCGGCCTGGACCACGGGACGGCACGCGGTGTACTCCGTGTTCCTGTTCGCCATGATGGCCGAAGTCCTGGCCGGCGCCGGCATCTCGCAAGCGTATGCCGACGGCCTGTTCGCCAGCCTGAAGGACTGGACCATATTGATCACGCCGCTGCTGGCCGGCGTATTCGGCATCCTGGCCAACAGCGGCAACGCGCCCAACAGCCTCTTCATGCCTGCGCAACTGTCGCTGGCCTTGAATGCGGGCCTGAGCGTGCCGGCTGCGGCCGCGCTGCTGCATGTGTCGGGCACGTCGATGGGAATTTTTTCACCGGTGCGGATGTCGATCGCGGCAGGCCTGGCGCATGGCCGCGGCGAAGAGCGCGGCGTGTATGTGCAGTTGCTGCCCTACGCGCTGGCGGCGTTCGGACTGCTGCTGTGCCTGGCGGTGCTGGTGGTGCTGGCGGGGGCCTGATCGCTATCTGCGACCAGCCTGCGATACGGTACACGGCCCGCTTCAGGCGTTCGCGTACATCCGCAGGATCCCATGCCCGATGACTCCCTGGCTGAGCGCGTACTGGCTGAATGCCCCTAGCGGCATCGGCCTGCCATGGAAGTACCCTTGCGTGACCTGCGCGCCCAAGGCGCGCACCATGTCGTAGTCCTCCTGGCTCTCGATGCCTTCGGCCACCACCGTCATGTCCAGCGACCGCGCCATCTCGACGGTGCAGGCCAGGACATCCTGGGCATGGCGATGGCGGCGCGCCCGGGCGATCATGTCGCGATCGATCTTCAATTCGTCGAAAGGCGCGCACAGCAACCGGTCGAGCGAGGAGTCGCCGGTGCCGAAGTCGTCGATCGCGCAGCTGAAGCCGCGCAAGCGCAGTTGCGTGATGGCGCCCGCCAGCGCCCCGTTGGAGCGCGCGCCACCGTCCTCGGTGATCTCGATGACGATGCGGCTCGGATCCACGCCGGCGAATTCGGCCCGGTCGGCCACGTCCTGGGCCCAGCAGATGGAACTTGCGACGGCCGCGGGCACGTTGATGCTGATGACGCAATCGGGCCGGCCGCCCAGTTCGCGCTGCGCCTCGAAGGCGCGCGCCAACATGTAGTCGGTCAGCGATCCCAGCAAGCCCGCCGCCTCGAAAGCCGGCAGGAAAGCGGCCGGAGGAATCATCACGCCGTCATCCGCGACCCAGCGCGCCAGCATTTCAGCGCCGCGCAGTTCGCCCGTCGACACGCAATGCTGTGGCTGGAAGTACGCAGCAATCTCGCGCTGCGCCAGGGCGCGGCGCAGACGTTCGGCGTCCAGGCCAGCCAGCGCGACGCCGCTGCTCTGCGCCGCGGCGCGCAACGTCGCCTCGCCATCGGCCAGCGCGGTCCGGGCCAGGGATTCGATCATCGAAATCAGGCAGGCCGCCTCCAGCGGCTTGCCCAGCGCGGCGATGATGGGCAGGCCGCGATTCCGGGCGTAGGTCGCCGCCGCCTGCAGGATCCGGGTCGGATGGCTGCTGGCGATCGCGATGCCGCCGCAACCGCCGGCATCGGCCAGCGCATCGATCATCTGCAGCCCGGTGCGGTCCGCCATGTCCAGATCGACAATGACCAGATCCCATTGCTGCTGCTGGATCGCCGCCACGGCCGACGCGCCGTCGTGCGCCGTCGCCACTTCGGGCACGCCGATCTTGCCCAGCATCCGCGCCAGCGCGGCACGTTGGAATTCGTCTTGGTCGACAACTAGGGCGGATTTGAGCATGATGGTCCCGGGGAACGAAGCGCCCATGGCGCGGCGGCGAGGCGCCTGCGGGCGGAAGGCCAGGCAGCGAACTGCCGACGAATTCATTGTTCCACCCGCCGCCGGGAACGGAAATCAGCCGAGTCCTATATTGCCGGTTCCGGCCTGTTTGGCTCTATCATGGCGTCACCCATTCCGGCGGAGCCGAACCCAGCATGGCCGCGCAGATCCAAGACGCCCCTGAGCCCGAGACCGCCGGCCGGCCATCGCGCAGCGCCATCAGCATCCTGAACCGCTATCAACGGGCGCTGCTATATGTGGGCGGCGCCGTCACAACCTTGGTCCTGCTGACAGTCGCTGGCGTCATGCTGTTCGCGCAAGCCAAGGATTACGTCGCGGAACGCTATGCCGGCTTCGTGGTGCGCAAAGCGCTGTTGCAGACGGCGCTGGGCGTGCGCGAGGGCGCATTCCGCATCGGTCTTTCGCACGAGGAGTACGCCTGGCCCGCACGCGTGTCGTCCGCGGCCCCCGACCTGGTGCAGACTTTCGCGCGCCTGCAAGGGCGCATGGAATTCCAGCGCAACCCCAACTTTCCTCCGGTGGTGGCCCTGGCCGACATCGAACCCGGCCGGCCCGCCGCCGCCTACCTGCCCTATCTGCATCTGACCGACGAGATCAGCTATTCCGCTGCGGCCTACGCCAAGGCGCTTTCGGTCAGCGGCTTCTTCTACAGCCCCGACCGCAGCTTCCTCGGCGTGGGTCCCATGTCCGACACCGTGGATCCGCTGGCGCTGGTGGGCGCGAAAGACGTCGCGGAACTGATCCGGACGATCGCCCCCGACCTGGGCGACCTGGAATCGCCCGAGATCCAGCAGCGCCTGATGGCGGCAGGCGGACCGCGCTGGCTGCCGCCCGCCGTCGATCCCTTGACGCGCAAGCTGTCCCTGCGGCTGTACCAGGCCGCAAGCAGCCAGGGCCGCATATTCGCCATCTTTGTTGCCATCTATCCTGCCGATACGCTGAACGCCTATCTGACGACAACGCGCTACGAAGAGGCAGCCCTGATCGTCGACCAGGACGGGCGCCAGCTCCTGCCTGTGGCCATGGAAGAGCAAGACGCGAAGATCGCTGCCAGGATGCTGGACGCAACGCGATCGGATCCGGTCGCGCCGTCGGAGGTGCGTTACCGCGACGGCCTGTTCATCCTCGGCGACCAGGTTTCCGAATCCGGCTGGCGCCTGACCTACGCCTTTTCCTGGCGCACCATAGTCGCCGACCTATGGCCCAGGCTGGCCGGCTACGCGCTCGCGACGCTGCTGATGGTGACGTTCGTCTGGGCGGTACTGCTGCTGCTCGACCGCAAGGTCTTCAAGCCCGGCTATGCCCGCTCACAGCGCATATTCGAAAGCGAGAACCTGAACCGCACCATGGTCGCCACCGCGCCCTCGGGCCTTGCGCTGCTGTCGCTGAACACGGGCGAAGTGCTGTTGCAGAACGAGGTCATGCAGGATTATGCCGCCAGCGCAGCGCCCGGCAGCCCGCCCTTGCATGCGCGTCTGCTCGCCCTGTATGGCGGCGCTTCGGACGCCGCCGGCTGGCACGCCGAGCTGGAACTGGCCCATCCACGCATCGGCGGCAGCCACAGCGATCTGCTGGTGAACGCGGTGCGGACCAAGTACCAGGGCGTGGACGTGCTGCTGTGCAACTTCACCGACATCACGGCCCGCAAGCAACTTGAACAGAAACTGGACGAAGCCCGCGTCGCCGCCGACACGGCGAATCAGGCCAAATCCGCCTTCCTGGCCACCATGAGCCACGAAATCCGCACGCCGCTGAACGCCATCCTGGGCAATCTCGAACTGCTCGAGCGCTCTGGCCTGCAGCCTGCCCAGAGCGAGCGCCTGCGGGCGGTGACGTCCTCCTCGGCCACGCTGCTGGAGATCATCAACGACATTCTGGATTTCTCCAAGGTCGAATCCGGCCAGATGAGCGTCGAGTCGATTCCTTTCGACCTCGCGGAAGCCGCCCGGCAAGTCGTCGCCGTTTTCACGCCGGCCGCTCAAGCCAAGGGCCTGGAGCTGGATTGCAGCATAGACGACGGCTTGGCGCCCCGCTATCTGGGCGACCCCACGCGCATCCGCCAGATCATGTTCAACCTGGTCGGCAACGCCATCAAATTCACATCCCACGGCGATGTGCTTCTTGAGGTCTACCGCCAGGACGACGATGCGCCCGACACCCCTATCGTGATCGGCGTCAGCGACACGGGCATCGGCATGACCCCGGCGCAGCAAGCCGTGCTGTTCCGGCCGTTCACCCAGGCGGATTCCTCCATCGCCCGGCGCTACGGCGGCACGGGGCTGGGCCTGGCGCTATGCGGCCGGCTGGCCACGCTCATGCACGGCAGCATAGCCGTCACCAGCAAGCCGCAGGAAGGCAGCACCTTCCTCGTCACGCTCCCCTTGCCCCCCGCACCCGCCGAGGCCCCGGATGCCGCAGTTCCGGCGAGCACGGCGCCGCTGGAACCGGAGCAGCCGCTTGCCGCCCGCATCCTGGTGATCGATGACAACCCCGCCAACCGCGAGCTCATGAAAATACAGCTGGAGACCCTGGGCTATCAGGCGGACCTGGCGGCGGATGGCAGCGCGGCCTTGGCGCGCTTCATGGAACAGGCCTACGGCCTGGTCATCACCGACGTGAACATGCCCGGCATGGACGGCTATGCCTTGGCCCGCTGCCTGCGCGCGCAAGGCGCGCAAGTGCCCATCATCGCCTACACCGCCCACGTCGGCGCGCAGGAGCACCAGCAATGCCGCGACGCCGGCATCGACACGGTGCTGGTCAAACCCCTGCTGCTGGACAAGCTGGATGCCGCCATCCGGCGCCTGCTGCGCGGCGCCCCGGCGCCTGCCCCGCGCCCGCGCGCCCGGGACGAGATCGCACAAGGCCCGCTGCCTGCGCGAGTCCATGAGGCACTGACGCGGTCGCTGCACCAGTCGCTCGCAGCCATCCGCAAGGAACTCGCGGCGATCCGAACCGGCAATGCGCCCGCCGAGCCCGAGGCGGGAGCGCATCTGCACTCGCTGCGCGGGGCCTACGCCATGATTCACGAAACGGCGCTGGCAGACCGGTGCGCACAGATGGAAGACCTGGCGCGCAACCGGCGCACCGATGCCTTGGCTGAGGCCTTGGACGTGTTCGAACCCATGGCGCTGGCAGCCCTCGCAGGGCGCCACCCCCGCGACGCCGAAAAATAGGCTTAGTCCTATCCGAACCGGGCCTGCAATCGGACTCGGCTGCTTATCCGCCAGACCACGCGCCTCTACAGTCTGTCCTGCGCCGCCTCGCCGCGCCTGGCCGCCTCGCCAGCCTGGTCCCACCCTGTTCCATCATGAAGCCTCTGAATCTACGCGTCGTGGTCGCCGACGACCATCCCGCCGTGCGCGCCGGCGTGCAACACACGCTCGCATCCAGCAGCACCGTATCCGTGATCGGCGCGGCCCGCGACTCCACCGAGCTGATGGAGATGCTGAGCCGGCATCCGTGCGAGGTGCTGATCTCCGACTATTCCATGCCGGGCGGCCATTTCGGCGACGGCATCACCCTGTTCGGCCTGATCCGCCAGCGCTACCCCGGCCTGAAGATCGTCGTGCTGACCATGCTGGAAAGCCCCGGCATCGTGCATTCGCTATTGAACCTGGGCATTCCCGCCGTCCTCAGCAAGTCCGATTCGTTGAATCACCTGTTGCCCGCGATACATGGCGCCCACGCCAACGGCCGCTATCTTTCGCCGCGCATCGCCGATCTGGCCAATGCGCTGGACCGCGGCGACTATGGGATCCACATGCTGACCCGGCGCGAGCTGGAAGTGGTGCGCCTGTTCGTGTCCGGCCTGACAATCAACGAAATCGCCGAGCGCCTGCATCGCAGCAAGAAGACCATCAGTACGCAGAAAGGCACCGCCATGCTAAAGCTGGGGTTGGAGCGCGACATTGAACTGCTGCGCTACGGCATCGAATCGGGACTGATCAGCGCCAATCCGTCGGGAAGCCCCGCAGGCGCAATGGACCAAGCGCCTGCATCGTCATAAGCCGGGGCAAGCGACTGGGCTCAACCCTGCGCGCCTTCCGCCGGCTCCTGCACTGGGGACGCGGAGTCCGCGGCCAGCGTGGCTGTCAGGCCGTTCTCCATCGCATACCGGAACAGGTCGACCTCACGTTCGATGCCGAGCTTTTCCATGGCCTTGGCCTTCTGGGTGCTGATGGTCTTCTTGCTGCGATGCAGGCGCTCGGCGATTTCATTGATCGTCAGGCCCGAGGCATACAGCCGCACGACCTCGGATTCGCGCTGGCTCAACACGCTTTCTGGATTGCGTCCCCGCCGGTTCCAGTCTATGCCCTGGATTACCTTGTTGGCGCTGGGCGAATAGTACTTGCCGCCGGTATGCGCGGCGTGGATGGCGGGTATCAGGTGCGCCAGCGCGTCAGACTTGCTGACGATGCCGCCTATGCCCAGCGTGACCAGCGTGTGCAGGACCGCCGCGTTGTCCAGCATGGTCAGGACCACCAGCTTCAGTTGCGGATAGCGCCGTTGCAACAAGCCGAACAGCGATGCTCCATCGCCGAAATCGCCCGCGGGCATGGAGTAGTCGGATACCACCACGTCGCAGGGCGTACGGTCCAGCAATGCGACCAGCTCGGTGGAGTTGGCGGCCGCGCCCACCAGCGCAATCGTGGGCACTTCGGCCAGCGCGTGCTGTACGCCCGCGACCATGCCGGGATGGTCATCCGCCAGCATCACCTTGATCTTGAATTCGTCCATGTCCGACCCTCTGGTCCGGCGCGCTGCCGGGGCGCTGCATTGTATTCGCCCTAATGGCGTCAGCGAATATTGAAAGGCGGAGCCCGCCCGACCACGGCGGGCTCTGCCAGCCGCCGGCTAGTCGTAGGCCAGCATGACGACCGCCTTGGCGGGCCCGGCCGGCGGATGCGTCCGGCTTGCGGTCAAGGCCAGCGCGCCGCCGCCCGCGGGCAGATGGCAGGTCTCGGCCTGCTGCTTGCCCATGCCTGCGCAAGCCAGGGCATATGACGATGCGTCCAGATTGACGAGGCTGACGGTCGCGCTGCTGCGCTCGACGCGCGCGCCCTGGAACTGCATGGCGGCACCTGCCGCCGTCGGCGCCAGCGTGCGCGTATATGAAGCTGCGGAAATGCCGCCGGTGAACGAGACCGTCCCTCCGGCGGCATGCGCCGCCCAGGGCATCACGCCCGCCGCCAACACGCTTGCCATGACCATACGAACAGAAATCCTCGCAGGATGCCTCATGTCAACTCCTCAACAAATGCGGCAAGGGCGCCGCATATTCTTCATTCATGACCGGATAACGACTGCCAGGTCTCGGAATTGAGAGCGCGGAGCCGCCGCCCCGGACGTGGCACAACAGTCTCTTGCGCGGCGGCAAGTCTGGAAGCGCGAAGCGTGGCCTGCACGCCGCCTCGAAGCCGGCCTTGACGCCGGGCAAACAGGCGGTGCGGGCTTGAGCGGAACAGGCGGTTCGCTGCGGTGCGATGGAGTTGCGTTGCGAGCTCCGAGCCTGAGCCAGCGTAGCCGTCCGTGCCCTGCCCGCAGTCCTGTCCAGGGGCGAATTCATCAGCCGTGTCCTAGTTCGTAAGCCATTGATATAGGACGAATCCGAATACTGGAAAACAAATGCAAATATAGCCCTGAAAATGGATAGCAAGCGGGAATTTCATGGGATTCTTCGCTTCTGCATCGCGCGCGCCACACATCCGCGCGCGCAGTCCCAACCGATACACCGATATGCCGAATACCACCGCCACGGCCAGCCTTGGCGATCCTCAAAACCTGCTCAGCGCTGGTGCGCGACATGCCAGGGAACTCAGCCTCCTCGCCCGCTATCACTCCGTGATGCTGTTCGGAGGCGGCATCGTGCTGTCCGTCCTGATCGTGGTCGCGGCGTGCCTGGTGCTTTATCACTCCGCGCATGCCGCCATCTCCAGGCTGCACACGGAACTCGTCGCGCACCAGTCCCAGGTGGCGCTGGACCTCGAAGGCAAGCAGACGGCCATGCGGCGCGGCGTCATCCATGCGGAGCTGCTCTGGCAGGCGCGCCCCGCGCCCACGCCCGAAACCGAGGCGGCTTTCCGCGCTGGCGGCGGCCACGCGCGGCTGCAGGTCGGCGCGGGCCTGCCATCCATTCTGGCGGCCGGCAGCGTCACGGCCGCCTCGCCCCCGACCAGCTACGCCCGCTACCTGGGCATGACGGAACTGCAGGCGTTCACCGCGACGGCCAGCGAGCGCGAAAGAAAGCTGCCGCTGACGGCTTACGGCTACAGTCCGGACCTGAGTTTCCTGGCCCTGATGCCCGCGCCCTCCACGCCCTATGCGCAGTTGCTCGAGCACCTGGGCGCGGCGGACACCGCCGGTCTCATCGGCCAACTGTCCTATGACCTCGGCATGCTGTCCGATCCCGCCGTGGCCAAACAATGGGAGACCAGCCGGCGCATCCTCTGGCAGCCGCCCGCAATCAATCCGCTGACGGGCCAAAACGTGATCAAGCTGGTCGAACCCGCGTTCGACGGGCCCCAGCCGTTCATGATCTTCGTCAGCGACTACCCCGTCAGCGCCCTGGCAGCCCGCCTGGATGACATCCCCGCGGGCACCGCCGTGGCGCTGGTCGACGGCAATGGCGGCATCCTGCTCGAGTCCGACCGCGCGCAATCCGCCGCAGGCCTGGATACGCCCAGCCGGATCGCGCTGGCGTCGCATCCGTGGAAGCAAGCGGCGCAAGAACCCCTGACGCGCTATCAGGACGGCGTGTTCAGCGTCGGCGCGCGGTTGCTCGATACCGGTTGGACCCTGGTGTATGCCTATTCCTGGCGCACCGTCGCCGCCGCGCTTCTGCCCAGCCTCACGCTATACCTGACCGTAACCGTGCTGCTGCTCGGGACGCTCTGGGCGCTCTTGCTGTGGTTCAGCCGCAAGGCCCTGGCCCCCGTGTACCGCCGTTCGCAGCATGTGTTTGAAAGCGAGCACATGAACCGCTCCATCATCGCATCGGCGCAGTTCGGCGTGGGACTGGTGTCCTGCGCAAGCGGCGAGGCGCTGCTGCAAAACGCGATGATGCAGCGTTACGCTGCCCGCGCCGCGCCAGGCGTGTCGCTGCATGCCTTGCTGCGTGACTGCCACGCCCGCGGCGACCGCGAGGCCTGGCTGCAGCGCGACCGCGAACTTACCCTGACGCTGGACGATGGCCGCGAATGCGAACTGCTGGTCAACATCGTCAAGACCCGCTATCACGGCGATGACGTGCTGCTGTGCAGCTTCTCGGACGCCACGGCCCGCAAGGACATCGAAAAGAAGCGCGAGGACGCGCGCATCGCCGCGATCGATGCCGCGCGGGCAAAGTCCGTCTTCCTGGCCAGCATGAGCCACGAGATCCGCACTCCCCTGAGCCTGGTCCTGGGCCACCTGGAACTGCTGGACCGGGATCCGGCCCCCGCCGGCCAGGGCGGGCGTCTGCGCACCGTCCGCAACGCTTCGCGCGCACTGGTTGATCTCATCAACGACATTCTGGACGTGTCGCGCATGGAGTCGGGGCAGATGACGGTCGAGCGCATACCGTTCGACCTGCCGCAGCTTGTCGCCCAGGTCGTCGCGATGTTCAAGCCCGCCGCGCTCGCCAAGGGAGTGCAACTGTCCGCCACTGTGGGCAGCGAGGTGGCCCAGATCTATGCCGGCGACCCGACGCGGATACGTCAGGTTCTGGTCAATCTGGTCGGCAATGCCCTCAAGTTCACCGACGCGGGCGCAGTGGAAATCACGGTCGAGCCTGCGCGCGACCCTGCGCTGGCGGATACCATGCTCATGCGCGTGCGCGACACAGGCATCGGGATGACGCCCGAACAGGCGGATCGCGTGTTCACGCTGTACGCGCAGACCGACAGCTCGATAAACCGCCGCTACGGCGGCTCCGGGCTGGGCCTGCCGATCAGCAAGAAGCTGGTGGAAATGATGGACGGCACGATCGCCGTCGCCTGCCCCGCCGACGGGGGCGCCATATTCACGGTGACGCTGCCCTTGCATCCCTGCGCGCAAACGCTGAACGCTGCGCCGTCCGCGTACGACCCCGCAACGCCTGCGCCCGACGCCCTGCCTCAGGACATCCGCGTGCTGGTGGTCGACGACCATCCGGCCAACCGCGAACTGATCCTGGACCAGCTGGCCGCTCTGGGCGTCGCGGCAGACGCGGCGGAAGGAGCGGCGGCGGCGATGCGCTGCGTGAAGATGCGCCGCTACGACATGGTGCTGACGGACATCTCCATGCCCGAGATCAACGGTTATGCGCTGGCGCAGTTCCTGCGCGAACGCGGCCCCAGGCTGCCGGTCGTCGCGGTCACGGCGCACGTGGAGCCGGACGAACTGCACAACAGTCAGGCGGACTTCGACGCGGTGCTGCTCAAGCCCATGTCGCTGCGTACGCTACGGCGCATCATAAGCGAGCACATTCCGCGGGCGCGGCTGAATGAAGAGCCCGCGGCGCTTGCCGAACCGGCGGCGTTGCCGCCGGATCCCGCCGTCCTGGCGGCGCTGGACTCCAGCCTGGGCTTCTCGCTGGCGGCCATCCGCGACGCGCTGGCGCGAGCGGACTTTCAAGGCGTGCGCGAACAATGCCATTCGATCCGCGGCGCGTTCGCCATGATAGGAAAGACCGCCGTGGCCGACCTCTGCATGCAGATGGGGCAGTATGCGGCAGCCCAGGACCGCGGCAAGCTCCATGAACGCCTGGTAAGTCTGGAGACCGCCGCGCGCGCCGCCTTGCGCTGAATCCTGGGTGTTGCCAATTGTCCTTCGCAGCGCGGCCACGTATAACGTCGTCTTGGCCGCCTGCCCGGGACGACAGACCCGGCCGGCGTCGCGTCAACCCGCAACCAGGTGTCACCCCGCATGAAGGCATACTTCCACGACGACCAGAAACTGCACCATCCGCAGACCTATTTCTCGCGCGGCAAGATGCGCACGCCCCAGGAAGTGCCATCGCGCCTGGACGCGTTGGCCGAGGCCGCGCGCAAGCTGGGCTTTGACGTGCAGGCGCCGCCCGACCAGGGCGCGGGCGCGATCTCGGCGGTCCACACGCTGGACTACCTGCGTTTCCTGCAAGGGGCGCACTCCGCCTGGAAGCAATTGCCCGACGATTGGGGCGACGAGGTCGTCTCCAACGTCTTCGTGCGCCAACCCAACGCCTTGCGCGGCGTGCTGGCCCAGGCCGCGCGTTACCTGGCCGACGGCAGCTGCCCGGTCGGCCAGCACACCTGGCACTCTGCCTACTGGTCGGCGCAATGCGCCATCGCCGGCGCCGATGCGCTGTTGGCGGGCGAGCGCCACGCCTACGCCATCTGCCGTCCGCCCGGACATCACGCGCGGCGCGACGCGGCCGGCGGCTTCTGCTACCTGAACAACGCCGCGATCGCCGCGCAGCGCCTGACCTCGCGCTTTCCGCGCGTGGCGATCCTGGACACCGACATGCACCACGGCCAGGGGATCCAGGAGATCTTCTACGAACGCAACGACGTCCTGTACGTGTCCATCCACGGCGATCCCGAGAACTTCTATCCCGTCGTCGCGGGCTACGAGGACGAGCGCGGCGCCGGCCCGGGCTACGGCTACAACATCAACCTGCCCATGCCCCATGGCTCGCCGGAATCGGTGTTCTTCGACAAGCTGGGAGAGGCGCGCCGCGCCATCGAACTGTTCCAACCCGACGCCCTGGTGCTGTCGCTGGGCTTCGACATCTTCGAGAAGGACCCGCAGGCCATGGTCGCCGTCAGCGAAAACGGCTTCGAACGCCTGGGCCGGGAAGTCGGCGGCCTGGCGCTGCCCACCCTGATCGTGCAAGAGGGCGGCTATTACATCGAAGGCCTGGAATCGAACGCCTCGCGCTTCTTCGGCGGACTGGCTTCGGGCTGACCCCGCGCGCCGCCGGCGTCCCGCCGCGGACGCCGGCCGCAAGTCCGCTGCCGTGGCGCAAAAGCCGCGCTAGTGGTTTTCCCTAGAAATGGAAAAGCCCGGTTCACAAGCCGGGGCGCCTCCGGTACATTTCGTCCAGTGGCCTGACCACTGGGCCACTAGATATCCAGGCACCCTCGGTGATCGCCCGGGGGGCATGCAAGACAAAGCCCGGGCAGACCCATTACCCTCTACATCCCGACCATTCATCCAAACGCAACAATGACCTCTCTCCAGGCCGTCGCCTCCACCCGCCTCTACCGCATGATTGCCGACCAGATCGCCGCGCGCATCAAGGCGGGCGACTTCCCCGCGGGCGGGCGGCTGCCGGCAGAGCGCGAACTGGCTGAACAGTTGCAGGTCAGCCGCGCCTCGGTGCGCGAGGCGCTGATCGCGCTGGAAATCGAAGGCTATGTAGAAGTGCGCGTAGGCACGGGCGTGTTCGTGAACCCGGCGCGCGAAGACGGCCAGTACCTGTCGCCGCAGCAGGCGCCGGTTGCCGCCAACGGCGTCGAAGCCACCGACATCGGCCCCTTCGACCTGCTGGAAACCCGTTTGCTGCTGGAACCCGAGTGCGCGGCCCTGGCGGCGCAGAAGGCATCGCCCGCCCAGATCGCGGCGATCCGCGCCGCGCACGAAGGCATGTCCCTGACCGAATCGCCCAGCGTGCACGACCGCGCCTTCCACAGCGCGATCGGCGCGGCCTGCGGCAACGCCGCCCTGGCGGCGGCAATTTCCCATATCTGGCACCTCAGCACGCTGAGTCCCGTATTCAACCGTCTTGAAGAGCACTTCGTGACCACCAAGGTGTGGAGCGAAGCCCAGCAGGAACACGAACGCATCCTCGCGGCCATTTCCGACCGCGATCCCATCCGCGCGCGCCACGCCATGCACGACCACCTGGTCGGCATCCTGGCCCGCCTGCGGGAAGACTTCGGCAGCGCTGGGATCCGATGATTTGATGAACGCCTGAACCCCGGCCTGAACGCCAGGCCCCTCCCCTTACCGACAGAACAAGCACCGCCGGCGCAGAACGCGCCGCCTGCGGCAAGGGGAGCGGCTTGCCCGCCGATACGCAAACAGCAGTTCCGCAGTACCCGTAAGTCCCATACCTAAAACACATCAAGGTGAAAACATGCAGCTGACCCGTACCGTGAAGCTTTTGAGCGCGGCGCTATTGGCGCTTGGCGCCCATGCCGCCCAGGCCAACAAGGCTGACAACTCCCTCAACATCGCGTTCGACGCGGCGCCCGCCACGCTGGACGCCTACAAGGAATCGGACCGTCCCGGCCTGGCGCTGGCGCGCATGGTGTTCTCGGGACTGCTGCAGAAGAACCAGGACACGGGCGAATTCGGTCCGGCCATCGCCACCGGCTACAAGTTCGTGGACGACACCACGATCGAACTGCCCATCCGCAAGGACGTGAAGTTCCATGACGGCTCGTTGCTCACCATCGACGACGTGCTGTACACCCTGAACCTGGTGTCATCCGAAGGCTACAAGGCGCGCTTCCAGAACCAGGTGGCCTGGATCGCCAAGGCCGAAAAGGCCTCCGACGATACCGTCCGCATCAAGATGAAGACGCCGTACCCGCTGGCGCTGGAAATGCTGTCGGAAAACCTGCCGATCTATCCGCGCAAGTACTACGAGGCCAACCAGTCCGACATGGGCGCCAAGCCCATCGGCACCGGCCCCTACCGCCTGGTGGAAAGCCAGCCCGGCAGCCGCTACGTGTACGAGCGCTTCGAGGACTACTTCGGCCCCAAGCCCGCCGTGCAGAAGCTCGTGGTGCGCGTGCTGCCGGACGCCAATACCCAATACGCCGAGATGTTGTCCGGCGGCCTGGACTGGATCTGGCGCGTGCCGCCGGACGTGGCCAAGCGCATGGAAAAGCAGCCGGCCGTCACGGTCAAGAGCAGCAGCATCATGCGCATCAGCTACATCTCGCTGAACCCGCGCGCTGACGACGGCAAGTCGCCGCTGGCCAAGCAGGAAGTGCGCCAGGCCATCAACTACGCCATCGACCGCGAAGCCATCCGCAAGGCCCTGGTAGGCGGCGCCTCCAAGGTGATCAACGCGGCCTGCAACCCCGCCCAGTTCGGCTGCGCCGCCGACGTGCAGTCCTACAAGTTCGATCCGGCCCGCGCCAAGCAGCTGCTGGCCCAGGCCGGCTACCCCAACGGCGTGACGCTGGACCTGGTGATCTCTGCCCCGCCGCGCGCCATCCTGGACGCCGCCGCCGCGCAGATGGCGCAGGCCGGCATCAAGCTGAACCTGGTCGAACAGCAGTACGGCACCGCCATGACCAACTGGCGCGAAGGCAAGATCGCCATGCTGTCGTCCAACTGGGGCTCCTACGGCATCGCCGACGCGGCGCTGTCGACCAGCAACTTCTTCCGCGGCGGTCCGGACGACCAGGCGCGCAACCCGGAAGTCATCAAGTACCTGGAAACCGCCGACACCTCCGTGGACCGCGAGCTGCGCGCCAAGAACTACGCCGCCGCCCAGAAGATCGTGGCCGAACAGGCCTACTGGGTGCCGCTGTGGAACCACTCGCTCAACGCCGTGCAGTCCAAGGACCTGAACTTCTCGGTCGACGGCGACGAGTTCCCGCGTTTCTACAAGGCCCGCTGGAACTGACCGGCGCCGCCGGCGCGGCCCAGTTCCCACGCCCGGCCGGGCGGGAGCGGCGGCCTCTCCGGCGCATTCCGTCATAGGTAGCCCCATGATTGCATTCCTGTTCCGCCGCCTGATTGTGTCCGCGCTGCTGGTGGTGTTCGTCTCGCTGATCAGCTTCTCGCTGGTGTTCGCTTCCGGCAACCCGGCGGCGCGCCTGGCCGGTGAAGGCAGCGCCGCCGACGCGGCCCGCCTGGCGCAGCTGCACGGCTTCAACGACCCCATCCTGGTGCAGTACGGCCGCTGGCTGGCCGGCGTCGCCCGCGGCGACTTCGGCGACAGCCTGTACTTCAGCCGCCCGGTGGCCGAACTGCTGACCCAGCATTTCCCCGCCACCGCCAAGCTGGGCCTGGCCGCCATGCTGTTCGCGCTGCTGCTGGCAATTCCGCTGGGCGTGATCGCCGGACTGCGCCGCGGCTCGCTGATCGACCGCGCCACCATGCTGCTGTCGGCCTGCGCCCAGGCCATGCCGCCGTTCTGCCTGGCCTTCCTGCTCATCATCCTTTTCAGCGTGCGCAACCAATGGCTGCCGGCCTCGGGCTTTGACAGCTGGAAGCACTACGTGATGCCGGTGACCGCGCTGGGGCTGTTCGCCATGCCGGCAATGCTGCGGCTGATGAAATCCGAAATGGAAACCGTGCTGGCCACCGACTACATCCGGACTGCGCGGGCCATGGGCCTGGGCGGCCCGAGCGTGGTGCTCAAGTACGCGCTGCGCAACGCCTTGCGGCCGCTGGTGTCGCTGGCCGCGGCCCAGATGGGCACGCTGCTGGCCGGTTCCGTCGTCATCGAGACCGTGTTCGCCATCAACGGCGCGGGCCTCCTGGCCTGGACCTCGATCCTGCGCGGCGACTTTCCCACGATGCAGGCGCTGATCCTGATCTTCGCCCTGATCTACATCGTCCTGACCCTGGTCGCCGACCTGATCAACGGTTGGCTCGACCCCCGCGTGCGAGTTTCCTCATGAGCAGCGTCATCGCCTCCTCCTTTCCCGTCCGCTCGCGCGGCGCACGCGCGGCCCGCCTGGGCCGCAACCTGGGCCTGGCCGTGCTGGCGCTGCTGGTGCTGGCCGGCCTGCTGGGCCCCTACCTCGTCCCGCACGACCCGTACACGCAGGACCTGCTGGCGCGGCTGCAAGAGCCCGTCTGGGGCGAAGACGGCAGCTGGAACCATATCCTCGGCACCGACCAGCTGGGCCGCGACGTGCTGGCGCGCGCGCTGTACGGCGTGCGCGTGTCGGCGCTGATCGGCCTGTCGGTCGCGCTGATGGGCGGGCTGATCGGCACCACGCTGGGCGTGGCCGCCGGCTACTTCGGCGGCGCGGTGGATCGCGCCGTGTCCTTCCTGATCACCGCGCGCCTGGCGCTGCCCATCATCCTGGTGGCGCTGGCGGTGGTGTCGGTGGTGGGCGCCTCGCTCACCGTGGTGGTGCTGGTGCTGGGCCTGTTGCTGTGGGAACGCTATGCGCTGGTGGCCCGCACCATGGCGGCCGGCCTGCGCAACGCCGAGTTCGTCACGGCCTCGCGCCTGCAGGGCTGCACCCATCTGCAGATCATCTGGCGCGACATCCTGCCCAACCTGGTGGGCAACCTGCTCATCATCGGCACCGTGGACGCCGCCATGGCGATCACGCTGGAAGCGTCGCTGTCGTTCCTGGGCCTGGGCGTGCCGGCGCCGATGCCGTCGCTGGGCCTGATGATCGCCGAAGGCAAGGAGAACATGCTGTTCCAGCCCTCGCTGGTGGTGATCCCCAGCGTGGTGCTGTTCGTGCTGGTGCTGTGCGTGAACCGCGCGGGCGAATCGCTGCGCGCCGTGCAAATGAAGAAGGGCTGACCCCATGACCGATACCAGCCATCCCCTGCTGCGGGTCCAGGATCTGCACATCGACATCCAGACGCCCACCCACGTCAAGCACGTGGTGCGCGCGGTGGACTTCAGCCTGGAGCGCGGCAAGACACTGTGCATCGTGGGCGAATCGGGTTGCGGCAAATCGTTGACCGCGCTGGCGCTGCTGGACCTGCTGCCGGCGGCCGCGCGCCGCCGCGTGGCGAAGCTGGAGTTCGCCGGCCAGGACTTGGCGGCGCTCACGCCCGCCGAACTGGCGCAGCTGCGCGGCGCGCGCATCGCCATGATCTTCCAGGATCCGATGACCTCGCTGAACCCGGTGTTCCCCATCGGCACCCAGCTGGTCGACGTGCTGCGCCGGCACAAGCGTGTCAGCCGGCGCGCGGCTGAAGAACGCGCGGAGTACCTGCTGCGCCGCGTCGGCATCGCCAATCCCCGCGACCGCATGCGGCAGTATCCCTTTGAACTTTCGGGCGGACTGCGCCAGCGCGTCATGATCGCAATGGCGCTCATGTGCGGTCCCGAGCTGCTGATCGCCGACGAGCCCACCACCGCGCTGGACGTCACCGTGCAGGCCGAGCTGCTGGACCTGCTGCGCGACATCCAGGCCGAATTCGGTCTGGGCATGGTGTTCATCTCCCATGACATGGGCCTGGTGGCGCGCATCGCCGACCATGTCATCGTCATGTACGCGGGCGACATCGTCGAAGGCGGCAGCGTGCGCGAAGTGCTGGAGCAACCCAGCCATCCCTATACCGCGATGCTGCTGAACTGCATCCCCCAGCCCGGACGCACCGCGCCACGCGCCGACCTGCCCACCATCGCCGGCGCCGTCCCCTCGCTGGACACCGCCATCCGCGGCTGCGCCTTCCGCGAGCGCTGCCCGGCGGCCGAAGCCCGCTGTGCCCAGCCCTTCCCCGCGCGCGTGCAGGGCGGACACCGCTGCCTGTGCATCAAACCCGGCGCCTTGCGCCTAGGAGCCACGGCATGAGCAGCCCGACCGTCACTTCCGCCAGCATCAGCCTGAACGCGCTGTGCTTCCAGTATGGCCGCGCCGGCCTGTTCTCGCGCCGGCCCGCGCCGCGCATCCTGCATGACATCGACTTGCACGTGCCCGCCGGCCAGACCATCGGCCTGGTGGGCGAATCCGGCAGCGGCAAGTCCACCATCGCCAAGCTGATGCTGGGCCTGTTGGCGCCGACCCAGGGCCAGGCGCTGCTGGACGGCAAGCCGCTGGCCGCGATGCCGGCCCGCGCCCGCGCCCGCCGCATCCAGATGGTGTTTCAGGATCCTTATTCCTCGCTCAACCCGCGCCGCACCATCAGCGAGATCCTGACCGCGCCGCTGCGCACGCATGGCATCGGCAATGCGGCCTCCCAGGCCGCGTCGGTGCGCCGCATGATGGACGCCGTGGGCCTGGTGCCGGCCTTCGCCGCGCGCTATCCGCGCGAGCTGTCCGGCGGCCAGCGCCAGCGCGTGGCCATCGCGCGCGCCCTGATGCTGGAGCCGCAGTTGCTGATCTGCGACGAACCCACTTCGGCGCTGGACGTATCGGTGCAGGCGCAGATCCTGAACCTTTTGATGGAGCTGCAGCGCGAACGCGGCCTGGGCTATCTGTTCATCAGCCACAACCTGGCCGTGGTGCAGCACATTGCCGACGAGATCGTGGTGCTGCAAGGCGGCCGCGTGGTCGAACGCGGTCCTGCCAGCCAGGTTTACTTCGAGCCGGTCCACCCGTACACGCGGCAGCTCATCGGCGCCACCCTGGCGGTACCGCAGGCGCAGGAGCTCGCGGCATGACCACACCCGCCACCCGCCACCTGCTGCTGGTCGGCAACGACCAGAAAGTCACCTGGGACGACGGCCAGATCCGTTTCCTGGCCCCGGGCAATGACAGCCTGTGCGTCTACGACGCCGGCGCGAATCCCGCCGCGCCGGAATTGGTCGCCACCTTGTCCCTGCCCAACTCCCTGTTCGGCCCGCCAGTCAACCTGGCCGTCACGCCCGACCAGCGCCTGGGCCTGATCGCGGATTCGATGGATTGGCCCGCGCGCGCCGACGGCGCCGGCTGGCAGCCCAAGCCGGGCCGCGGCCTGTACGTGATCGACCTGCAAGCCTGCCCGCCCGCCATTGTGCAGCGGCTGGAGGTCGGGTTGCAGCCCTCGGGCCTGTCCATCAACCGCGCCGGCACGCTGGCGCTGGTGGCCAACAAGGCCGGCCGCTCGGTGTCGGTGCTGCGCATCGCGGGCAAGCGCGCCGAGGTCTGCGGCGAAGTGGACGTAGGCACCCCTGTGGTGGCCGTTTCATTTTCCGCGGACGGCCGCCGCGCCTTCGTGGTCAAGACCGACACCCATCGCCTGGGCGTGCTGCGCATCGACGAGAGCGGCGCGGCCCCCATCGTGACCCACGATCCGGCCGAGGATCTGACCACCGGCCTGGTGCCGTTCAACCTGGTGGTGTCGCCCGACGGCGCGCTGGCGCTGGTGGTGGACATGGGCAGCCCGACCGCGTCGGACGGCCACGCGGATTCGGTCAGCGTGGTGGACCTGCGCGCCGATCCGCCGCGCGTGATCGACCGCGTCATGGTCGAGGACGGCCCCGAAGGCATCGCCATCAGTCCCGACGGCCGCCATGCCGCGGTCGCCATCGTGCAAGGTTCCAACAACCCGTCCAGCGTCTGGTTCCACCACCCGCGCGGACAGATCGTATTGCTGCGCATCGACGGGCAGTCCGTGACCCGCGCCGGCGCCATCGAAGTCGGCGCGCTGCCCGAGGGCCTGGCCTTCAGCCCCGACAGCCGCTACCTCTATGTCGGCAATTTCCTCGATGCCGAAATGCAGATTCTGGCCGTGGGCGACCACGGCCTGAGCGACACCGGCACCCGCATCGCCCTGCCCGGACGGCCCGCTTCGATGCGCGCCCAATCCTACTGACCCTACCCATCCCCCCTGCTCCCGGAGTTCCGCCATGACCACCGCTCCTCAAAAGAAACCGGCCCTGCTGGCCGCCGCCCTGCTCGCCCTCGCCGGCCTCGCGCCGTTGTCGGCCCACGCCCTGGATATCAAGCTCGGCCACGTGCTGGCGCCCAGCCACAGCTGGAACAAGGCCGCCGAAGGCTTTGCCGCCGAGGTCAAGGAAAAGACCGCCGGCCGCGTCAATTTCGTGCTGTTCCCCAGCGGCCAGCTGGGCAATGAAAAGACCATGCTCGAAGGCCTGCAGATCGGCAGCCAGGGCGCGGCCATCATCGGCTCGGGCTCGCTGCAGCCCATCGAACCCAAGTTCGGCGTGGTCGAGCTGCCCTATACCTGGTCGACCTCGCAACAGGCCTACAAGGCCTTCGACGGCGAACTGGGCGAGGCGCTGGCCAAGCTGGCCGACAAGAAGAACCTGACCATCATCTCGTGGTGGGAAAACGGCTTTCGCCACGTCACCAACAACCGCGGCGCGGTGGCCAAACCCGCCGACCTGGCCGGCCTGAAGACCCGCGTCACGCCCGACAAGATGCGCCTGGACACCTTTACCGCGCTGGGCGCCAACCCCGCGCCGCTGGCCTTCGGCGAACTGTATTCGGCCCTGCAGCAGAAGGTGTTCGACGCCCAGGAGAACCCGCTGTCCATCATCTACACCTCTTCCTTCTTCGAGGTGCAGAAATACCTGTCGCTGACCGGCCACGTCTGGGGTCCGGCCAACCTGATCATCTCCAAGCCGGTGTGGAACCGCCTCTCGGCCGAGGACAAGAAGATCGTGCAGGCCGCCGCCGACAAGTGGCGCGACGCCCAGCGCCAGATGATCACCGACGGCGACCAGCAATACATCGCCCAGCTGAAGGACAAGGGCATGCAGGTCAACGAAGTCGACAAGGCCGCCTTCGCCGCCGCGGTGGAGCCGGTGTGGAAAACCTACTCGGTCACCTACGGCCCCGAGCTGATGGCGCTGGTGCAGAAGTACCGCGAGGCCAAGTAATGCTCAACCGACTGTCCGCGATCCTGTCGGGCATCAGCAAGGCCTTCGCCGCCCTGGCGGTGGCCTTGCTGGCGATCCTGATCTCCTACGTGGTGTTCGCCCGCTTCGTCACCCACACCACGCCGCACTGGGCCGAGGAACTGCCGCGGCTGGTGCTGGTGTGGTCGGCCTTCATCGGCGGCGTCGTCTGCAGCCATGAGCGTTCGCACCTGATGGCCGGGCTGCTGCCGTTCGTGGTGCGCAATCCCCGGATCCTCAACGCCTTTGAACGCATCAACCAGGCGCTCATCATCGTCGGCCTGGCGGCGCTGGGTTATGCCGGCTGGCAGCTGGCCGAGCTGACCATGGACCAGACCCTGCCCGCGCTGGACGTGTCCGCCGGCACCGTCTACCTGGCGCTGCCTTTCGCCTGCGCCATCACCATCGTGGTGCACCTGGCGCAGCTGTTCTCTTCCGCTCCCGCCGCTGCAAAGGATTAACAAGATGTCTACGGGTGCTCTCTTCCTGATGGGCGTGTTCACGATCACGGTGCTGATCGACATGCCCATCGCTTTCGGCCTGGTGCTGTCCTGCCTGGCCTATCTGGCGGTCTTCGACTCCGCGCCCATGATGGTGGCGGCGCAACAGTATGTGGTGGGGCTGGACAGCTTCACGCTGCTGGCGATTCCGCTGTTCATCCTGGCCGCGCAGCTGATGAACGGCGCCGGCCTGACCCAGCGCATCGTGCGCCTGTGCGCCGCCATCGTCGGCGACATCAAGGGTGGCCTGGCGGTGGTGGCCGTGCTGGCCTGCCTGATGTTCGGCGCGCTGTCCGGTTCCGGCGTGGCCGACGTGGTCGCCATCGGCAGCCTGCTGCTGCCCGCCATGGCCCGCAGCGGCTACGACAAGGGCTTTTCCTGCGCCCTGGTCGGCAGCGCCGGCGCCACTTCCACCATCATCCCGCCCAGCATCGTGCTGATCGTCTACGGCACCATCACCGACACCTCGGTGGGCAAGCTGTTCGTGGCCGGGATCATTCCGGGCATCCTGCTGGGGCTGTCGCTGATCGGCGTGGCCGTCTGGCAGTCGCGCAAGCACAACTGGGCCGGCGGCCAGCCATTCAGCTGGCCGGAACTGCGCGCCGCCGCCATCGACGCGCTGCCTGCCCTGATGGTGCCGGTGCTGATCATCGGCGGCATCCGCTTCGGGATCTTCACCGCTACCGAGGCCGCCTCCAGCGCCATCATCTACGCCTTGCTGATCGGCTTCTTCTGGTACCGCACGCTGAGCCTGAAGTCGCTATGGGACAACCTGAAGTCCACCGGCGAAAGCAGCGCGTCCATCCTGCTCATCATCGGCGCGTCGGGCCTGTTCGCCTGGGTGCTGGTGGCCGAGCAGGTGCCGCAGGCGCTGTCCACGCTGCTGGTCGAATGGACCGACAGCAAGACTGCCGTGCTGCTGGTGCTGACGGTGGTGCTGCTGCTTCTGGGCACCTTCATGGAAGCGATCCCGGTCATCATCATCGTGGCCCCGGTCGTGATGCCGGTGCTGGCGCACTACAACATCGATCCGGTGCACTTCGGCATCCTGCTGTCGATCAACATGGCCATTGGCGCCAACACGCCGCCCGTCGGGGTCGACCTGATGGCCGCGTGCAAGATCGGCGGCATCAACATGATGCAGACCCTGCGTCCTCTGTCCTGGATGATGCTGGCCATGACCGCGGTCATGCTGCTGCTGACTTTCGTACCTGAACTGGTGCTGTTCCTGCCGAGGCACGTGCAATGACCCCTATTACCCCCTCCCGCCGTCCCCCCTTCCTGCGCCGCAGCTGGATGTTCGTGCCCGGATTCGACCCCAACGCCCAGGCCGACGGCCTGGCCAGCGGCGCCGATGCGCTGGTCGCGGACCTGGAAGAGTTCACCGCCCCGGCGGACCGGCCAGCCGCGCGCCCCATCATCGCCGAACTGTTCGGCCGCTGCCGCGCCCTGGGCGTGGTGGCCGCGGTGCGCATCAACAAGCTCGAAGACGACGGCCTGGCGGACCTGCGCGGCGTGATGCCGGGCGCGCCGGACGCGGTGTTCCTGCCCCACGCCGAAAGCGCGGCGCAGATCGCCGCGCTGGACCAGGCGATCACCGCGCTGGAAGCCGAACTGGGCCTGCCCGCGGGCAGCACCGAGATCGTGCCCACGCTGGAGTCCGCGCTGGGCGTGCACCGCGCCTATGACATCCTGACCGCCAGCCCGCGCGTGTCCGCCTGCCTGCTGGCCGCCGAGGACCTGACCGCCAGCCTGGGCGCCGAACGCGGCAAGGACGGCATCGAACTGCATCACCTGCGCGCCCGCTTCCTGCTGGATTGCACGGCGGCCGGCTGCCTGCCCATCGACTGCCCCTTCAACTACCGCGACATGCCGGCGCTGGAAGCCGATGTGCGCTGGGCCCGCCGCATGGGCCTGAAGTCCAAGTGCGCCACCGTGGCCGACCAGGTCAAGCTGATCCACGCGGTGTTCACGCCCGCCCCGGACGAAGTCATGGCGGCCCATGATTGCGTCGCCCGCTATGAAGCCCAGCGCGCTGGCCGCCACGACGCCGAGCGCATCGATCCGCCTGTCTACAACACCGCGCGCCGCCTGTTGGCGCGCCATCACCAATTCGAACGATGGGCCGCCGAGCGCCGCGCGCAGGCCGTCCCGCAACAAGGAGACTCCGCATGACGTCAGCAGCAATTCCCGAACGCAATGGCGGTCAGATCCTGATGCAGCAGCTGCGCATCCATGGCGCGCGCCGC
Source organism: Achromobacter aegrifaciens (assembly GCF_902859965.1). Lineage (NCBI taxonomy): Bacteria > Pseudomonadati > Pseudomonadota > Betaproteobacteria > Burkholderiales > Alcaligenaceae > Achromobacter > Achromobacter aegrifaciens. Next base: position 544,170 of record NZ_CADIKO010000002.1, on the reverse strand, counting down.
GTGTTCATGATCCCCGGCGAAAGCTATCTGCCCTGCATCGACGCGCTGAACGACCACACCGATGCCATCGAGGCCATCGTCTGCCGCCAGGAAAGCGGCGCGGCCTACATGGCCGAAGCCTATGGCAAGCTGACCGGCGAACCCGGCATCTGCTTCGTCACGCGGGGCCCGGGCGCCACCAACGCCAGCATCGGCGTGCATACCGCCTTCCAGGACTCCACCCCGATGATCCTGTTCGTGGGCCAGGTGGGCAATGACTTCATGGAACGCGAAGCCTTCCAGGAAATCGACTACCGCCGCATGTTCGGCCAGATGGCCAAATGGGTGGCGCAGATCGACCGCACCGACCGCATCCCCGAGTACATCTCGCGCGCCTTCGCAATTGCCACCAGCGGCCGTCCCGGCCCCGTGGTGCTGGCGCTGCCCGAGGACACGCTGTGGGGCCGCGCCCGCGTGGCCGACCTGCCGCGCTACCCGCGCGTGCACAGCCACCCCGGCGCCACCGACCTGGCCCGCATGACCCAATTGCTGGACGCTGCCGAACGTCCCTTCCTGCTGCTGGGCGGCAATGGCTGGCACCAGACCGCCATCGACCAGATCGCCGGCTTCGCTGAACGCTTCGAGCTGCCGGTAGGCACGGCCTGGCGCCGCCTGGAGTGCTTCGACCAGCGCCACCCCAACGCCGCCGGCCACGTCGGCTGGGCCATGACGCCCGAGCTGCGCCAGCGCCTGCACGACGCCGACCTGGTGCTGGCCGTGGGCACGCGCATGGGCGAGGCCACGACCGAAGGCTATACCGTCATCGAAAGCCCGTTGCCGCGCCAGCAACTGATCCACGTGTATCCGGACGCCGCCGAACTGGGCCGCGTGTTCTCGCCCACCCAGGCCATCGTGGCGGACGTGGCCAGCTTCGCCGCCAGCGTGGCGGGCCTGGTCCCCGGCCACAAGACGGCGCGCGGCGAGGCGGTGCGCGCCGCGCACCAGGAACTGGTTGACAGCCTCAAGCCGCTGCCTTCGCCCGGGCCGATGAGCCTGGACCAGGCCGCCGCCTACGTCGACGCGCACGTGCCGGCCGACGCCTGCATCACCGTGGGCGCGGGCAACTATGCGCTGTACCCCCACCGCTACCGCCGCTATGCCGGCCCCGGCACCAGCCTCACGCCCACCGTGGGCTCCATGGGCTACGGCCTGCCGGCGGCGATCTCGGCGAAGCTGGAAGACCGCAAACGCACGGTGGTCTGCTATGCCGGCGACGGCTGCTTCCAGATGAACATGCAGGAACTGGGCGTGGCGCTGCAATACCGCCTGGGCGTGGTGGTGCTGGTGTTCAACAACGGCATCTGGGGCACCATCCGCGCGCACCAGGAACGCGAGTTCCCGGCGCGCACCATCGCCCTGTCCTTCGAGAACCCGGATTTCACGCAGATCATCCGCGGCTACGGCGGCTACGGCGAAGCCGTGGAAGACACCGCCAGCTTCGGTCCCGCATTCGAACGCGCGCTGGCCTTTGCCGAACGCGAAAACATGCCGGCCCTTCTGGAAATCCGCTACGACGCCAATGGCATTTCGCCGGGCGAAACCCTGATGGGCATCCGCGAAGCCGCACTGGCCCGCAATGCCGCCGCCAGCCACTGACACAGAGGAACTCCAACATGACGACGATATCGATCAACGGACAGCGGCTGTGGCAGTCGCTGATGGACCTGGCGCAGATCGGCGCCACGGCCAAGGGCGGCAACTGCCGCCTGGCGCTGACCGCGCTGGACGGCCAGGGCCGCGACCTGGTCACCGGCTGGATGCGCGATGCCGGCATGACGCTGCGCGTGGACCAGGTGGGCAACATCTTCGCCCGCCGCGCCGGCCGCAACAATGACCTGCCGCCGGTCATGACCGGCAGCCATATCGACACCCAGCCCACCGGCGGCAAGTTCGACGGCTGCTATGGCGTGCTGGCGGGCCTGGAGGTCATGCGCAGCCTGAACGACCACGGCGTGGTCACGGAGGCGCCGCTGGAAGTCGCCATCTGGACCAACGAGGAAGGCTCGCGCTTCGTGCCCGTGATGATGGGTTCGGGCGTATTCGCCGGCAAATTCCCGCTGGAAGTGGCGCTGACCGCGACCGACCGCGACGGCAAGTCGGTGGCCGAAGAGCTGGCAGCCATCGGCTATGCCGGCACGGACCCCGTGGGCGGCCGCCCGGTGGGCGCCTATTTCGAGGCCCACATCGAACAAGGCCCGATCCTGGAGCATGAAGAAAAAGTGGTTGGCGTGGTGACCGGGTCGCTCGGCCTGCGCTGGTACGACGTGACCGTGACCGGCATGGAAATGCATGCCGGCCCCACCCCCATGCCGATCCGGCGCGACGCGCTGTACGCCTCCAGCTTCCTGCTGCAGGCGGTGGTCGACATTGCCAACGATAACCAGCCGCATGGCCGCGGCACCGTGGGTGAAATCCATGCGCACCCCGGTTCGCGCAACGTCATCCCGGGCCAGGTGCGTTTCACGGTGGACCTGCGCCACGAGGACGAGGCCACGCTCACCCGCATGGACCAGCGCTGGCACGAAATCTGCGCCGAAATCGCCCAGCGCCACAACGTGGAAGTGGACGTGAAGCACGTGCAGTACTTCCCGCCCACCCCGTTCGACCCGGACCTGGTCGGCAAGGTGCGCGACGGCGCCGCGCGCCGCGGCCTGGCCGCCATGGACATCGTCACCGGCGCGGGCCACGACGCGGTCTACATGGCCGCCGTCACCCCTACCGCCATGATCTTCGTGCCATGCAAGGACGGCGTCAGCCACAACGAGATCGAGGACGCCAAGCCCGCTGACCTGGAAGCCGGGTGCAACGTGCTGCTCGACGCCATGGTGGCGCGCGCCAACGCCCAGGAGGTCCGCTCATGACCCAGGACGCCGCCTACTGGCGCGCCCGCGCCGCCGCGCTCGCCTTCAATGGCCAGGCCTACATCGACGGCGCCTATTGCGGCGCGGCCGATGGCGCCACCTTCCCCGCCACCAGCCCGATAGACGGGCGCAAGCTGGCCGACGTGGCGTCTTGCGGCGCGGCCGACGTGGACCGCGCCGTGCAGGCCGCCCGCCGCGCCTTCGAAGCCGGCGTCTGGAGCGCCTTGGCGCCGCGCCAGCGCAAGCAGCATCTGCTGCGCCTGGCCGCGCTGATCGACGAGCACCGCGAGGAACTCGCGCTGCTGGAAACGCTGGACATGGGCAAGCCCATCCGCGACGCGCTGGCCTTCGACGTACCCGAGACGGCGCGCTGCTACGCCTGGTACGCCGAGGCCATCGACAAGATCTACGACGAGATCGCCCCCACCGGCCCGGACGCGCTGGCCACCATCACGCGCGAAGCGCTGGGCGTGGTCGCGGCGGTGGTGCCGTGGAACTACCCGCTGATGATGGCCGCCTGGAAAGTCGCGCCAGCCTTGGCCGCCGGCAACAGCGTCATCCTCAAACCGGCCGAACAGGCCTCGCTGTCGGCCATCCGGCTGGCGGCGCTGGCCGAGGAAGCAGGCATCCCCGCCGGCGTCTTCAGCGTGGTGCCCGGCCTGGGCGCGCAGGCCGGCCAGGCGCTGGGCCTGCATCCCGATGTGGACTGCATCGCCTTCACCGGGTCGACCGCCACCGGCAAGCGCTTCATGGAGTATTCGGGACAATCGAACCTGAAGCGCGTGTGGCTGGAGTGCGGCGGCAAGTCGCCGCACATCGTGTTCGAGGACTGCCCCGACCTGGACCGCGCCGCTCAGGCTGCGGCCCTGGCCATCTTTTCCAACCAGGGCGAAGTCTGCATCGCGGGCTCGCGCCTGTATGTGCAGGACGGCATCTACGACGCCTTCATGTCCAAGGTCGCGGACTACGCCGCCGCCCTGCAACCGGGCGATCCGCTGGATCCCGCCACCGCCATGGGCGCCATGGTCGACGAACGCCAGATGCGCGGCGTGCTGGCCCGCATCGAAGCGGGCTCGGCCGAAGGCGCGCAGTTGCGCATGGGTGGGCGCCAGGCCCTGGGCGCCACCGGGGGCTACTACATCGAACCGACGATTTTCGATTGCGCCAGCCAGGACAGCAGCCTGGTGCGCGAGGAGATCTTCGGCCCGGTGCTGGCCGCGCAGCGCTTCGCCACCGAGGACGACGCGGTGCGGCTGGCCAACGATTCGATCTACGGCCTGGGCGCTGGGCTCTGGACTGCCAACCTGTCGCGCGCGCACCGTCTCTCGCGCCGCCTGCGCGCGGGCCTGGTGTGGGTCAACTGCTACGCCGACGGCGACATCACCGTGCCTTTCGGCGGGGTCAAACAGTCGGGCTTCGGCCGCGACAAGTCGCTGCACGCGCTGGACAAGTACAGCGACCTGAAGACGACCTGGATCAGCCTGACGGCTTGATCCCCTGGGCGGACGCCCGCGCGGCGTCCGCCATCCTTGCCATTTCGCGTTATCTGCTTGGCCGCCAGCGCCATTGAAGGCGGTGGGCCCTTGTGCGACCTTGAACGGCGACGGGCTGCCCACCGCGGTTCCGTTGCGGGCAGGCGCAGGCGCTCTCCCGCCATCAGAACAATGACTGGAGACTACGATGCGCAATGCGACAAGGCGAGCCGCGCTGGCCGCCATGCTGGCCGCCACAGCCTGGGCCGCAGCCGGGCCGGCTTGGGCGCAAGCCCCCTATCCCTCCAAGCCCGTCACGATCCTGGTCGGATTCCCGCCCGGCACGGCCACCGACACCGTCGCCCGCATGGTCGGCGACCGCCTGGCGCAGCGTCTGGGCCAGCAGTTCATCGTCGAGAACAAGCCTGGCGCGGGCGGCTCCATCGCCGCCGGCCTGGGCGCGCGCGCCAAGCCCGACGGCTATACGCTCATGATCGGCGCGTCCGCGCCGCAAGCCATCAACCCGCATGTCTATCCCAACCTGAACTACGACGCGCGCAAGGATTTCGCGCCCATCGGCCTGCTGACCTGGCTGCCCTACCTGTTCGTCGTCAGCCCCGACAATCCGGCCAACAACCTGCAGGACTTCCTCGCTGCCGTGAAGGCCAAACCGAACCAGTACACCTACGCCACCACCGGCGTCGGCACCACCAGCCATCTGGTGACCTCGGTGCTGCTGGCCAAGGCCGGCGCCAGCATGATCCACGTGCCCTACAAAGGCAGCAGCCAGGCGCAGACCGATATCGTGGGCGGGCGGACCTACGCCACCTTCGACACCATGGTGTCCTCGCTGGCCCTGGTTAAAGCCGGACGCCTGAAGGCGATCGCCGTCAGCACCCCTGAGCGGGTCGCGAGCCTGCCGGAGGTGCCCACCGTCGCCGAACAGGGCTACCCCGGTTTCGACATGGGCGCCTGGCTGGGCCTGATCGCGCCCGCCGGCATCCCGCCCGAGATCCAGCAGAAGCTGGCCGTCGAGGTCAACGCCGTGCTGGCAGACCCCGCCGTGCGCGACAAGCTGGCGGACCTGGGCGCCCAGGTCCGCACCACCGCCACGCCCGCCGAGTTCGGCGCGCTGATGAAATCCGAATACGAATCGTGGGGCAAGGTGGTCCGCGATTTCAACGTCAAGGCCAGCGACTGAACCGGAGACCCGAACCATGCAAAAAGCCATGAGCCCCGCGGAACGCGACACCCGCATTCAACTGGCCGCCTGCTACCGGCTGGTGTCCCACTTTGGCATGAGCGATCTCATCTACAACCACATCACCGCGCGCATACCCGGGCCCGAGGGCCATCTGCTGATCAATCCCTACGGCATGATGTACGACGAAATCACCGCTTCCAGCCTGATCAGGATAGACCTGGACGGGAACGTGCTGGACAATCCCGGCGAGTACGGCATCAACGCTGCGGGCTACGTGATCCACAGCGCCGTGCACGGCGCGCGCCACGACGTGCAATGCGTCATCCATACCCACACGCGGGCCGGCATGGCGGTATCGGCGCTGCAATGCGGCCTGCTGCCGCTGACCCAGACCGCCATGCGCTTCGCCAAGATTCCCTACCACGACTATGAGAGCGTGGCCATCGACCTGGACGAGCGCGCGCGCCTGGTGGCGGACCTGGGCCAGTCCGAGGCGATGATCCTGCGCAACCACGGCCTGCTAGCCGCCGGCCCGAGCATCGCGCAGGCATTCAACACACTGTATTGGCTGGAGATGGCCTGCAAGGCGCAGGTCGACGCCCTGGCCGCCAACCGCGAACTATGCGTGCCGCCGCCAGAGGTCGTCGAGAAGACCTGGCACCTGTATCAGCCGACAACGCGCCGCCCCTTCGGCGAACTGGAATGGCCGGCCATGGTGCGTCTGATGGACAGGAAGGATCCTGGCTACCGCGATTGAGCCCCTGCCTGGTCTCGCCCCAGAAGGTCGATGCCGGCCGCGCTGTCCGCGCCGTCCGGCAGGATCGCGGCGAGGCTGGTCTTGACCTCCACGAAGTACGGCGCGGCCGAGGCCAGCCCGCGGGCGATGGCCGCGGCCACCTGGTCCGGATGGGTGACATACTCGGTCTGCATGCCGAAGGCGCGCGCCATCATCGCGAAATCGGGACTTGCCAGATTGGTGCCCGAGTAGCGCCCGGGATAGGTGCGCGCCTGATGCAGGCGAATGGAGCCATAGCAATTGTTGTTGGAGACGATGAAGAACACCGGCAGTCCGCGCTCGGCCGCGGCCATCATCTCGTTGCCCGTCATCATGAAGCCGCCATCGCCAACCAGGCACACCACCTTGCCATGCGGATTGCGCAGCTGCGAGGCAATCGCCGCCGGCGTGCCGTAGCCCATGGCGCCCGATTGCGAGGCCATCAGCCGTTGCGGGTAGACGAAGGGAAAGTGGCGATACACCGGCGCCGCGAAGGTGCCCGCGTCCAGACAAACCATGAGGTCCGGCGGCGCCTGTTCGGCCAGCGCTCGCACCACCGACACGAAGGGCACGCCATCGTCGGCCTTTGGATCGGGCCAGGCGGCGGAGCGCTCGCGGATCGCGCGCAAGGATTCCGCCCAGTCCTCGCGCCCGCCACGGTCCGCCGCCGGCAGCGCGGCCAGCGCCTGCGCCGTAGCCACCGGATCCGCGATGATGCCCACGTCCGCCGCAAAGTGCTGGTTCACGAAATGCGCGTCGGCATGGCAATGCACCAGCGTCTGCGACGGCCTGGGATAGGCCGGAAACGTGTAGCCCTGGGTGGTGATGTCGCCCAGGCGCGTGCCCAAGGCCAGGATCAGATCGCTGGAATCGAACGCCTCCACCTGCGCGGGCTGCGTCGCCAGGTCCAGGTCGCCGGCGTACAGCGGATGCGTGTTGGGGAACAAGTCATGCTGGCGGAACGATACTGCCACCGGTATGCCGTGCCGCTCCGCCAGCTGCCGCAGCGCCTCGCGGCCGCCCGGCGCGTTGAAGGCGCCCCCGGCAATGATCAGCGGCTTGCAGGCGGCGTCCAGCAAGGCTTGCAGTCGCGCCAGCGCGGCGGGCGCCGGCTGCGCGGGACTGGCCGGCTCGGCCACCCAGTCCGGTTGCGGCACGCAGGCCTGCTGGACGTCTTCCGGCACCACCAGCACCACTGGCCCTGGCGTACCCGAAGTGGCCACGCGCAAAGCCTTGAAAGCGGCCCAGGCCACGTCCTCGGGCGCCGCCACCTCATGCACCCATTTGGCGATCGAACCGAACATCTTCTGGTAATCGATCTCCTGGAAGGCCTCCTTGCGCAGGTCCTTGCGCGGCACTTGCCCGATCAGCAGGATCAGCGGCACGCCGTCCTGCTGCGCGGCATGCACGCCGATGGCCGCATTCGCCGCGCCCGGTCCCCTGGACACCATGACCACCCCCGGGCGGCCCGTCAACCGGCCATCGGCGCACGCCATGAATGCCGCGCCCCCTTCGTGCCTGCAGGTCACCACGTCGATGCCGGCGAAATCGTGCAAGGCATCGAGCACGCCCAGATAGCTTTCGCCAGGGACCAGGAAGACCCGGTCGATGCCGTTGCGGGCGAAGACCCCGAGCAAGGCGTGGGAAGACGTGTTCAGTTCGGCAGCAGGTGTCATGGATGGCAGGAAACCAAGGGCAAGCGCGCAGGCGCGGGTCTGATACGCAGGAATTCTAGGGTGGCTGGCGGCAGGCCATGTAGGCATACTGTGCCTATCAGATATACAAAAAACGCACACATGGAGGAGCCGCCCGCAAGCGCTGGCGGCGAGACATCGCGATGGACCTGCGCAAGATCGAAAACCTGATCCACGTGGCCGACTCGGGCAGCTTCTCCAAGGCCGCCTCGGTGCTGGGCATCGCGCAATCGGCGCTGGGCCGCCAGGTCAGAAAGCTGGAAGACGAATGCGGCTGCGCCCTGCTCTATCGCAACGGCCGCGGCGTGTCCTTGACCCCGGAAGGCGAGAAACTGCTGGATAGCCTGCGCCCCTTGCTGGCGCAAATGGCGCGGGTGGTGACCGAATTCCATGACGAGCAGAAATCGCCCTCCGGCCAGGTCACGCTGGGCCTGACGCCCACGCTGTCCCACATGGTCGGCATGCCGCTGGTGGCGGCAGTCTGGAAGCGCCATCCGCGCATCCAGCTCAACGTCATCACCGGCTACAGCGGCTATGTGCACGAATGGCTGGCCAACGCCCGCGTCGACATCGCGGTGCTGCACGATGCGCGGCGTTCCCAGCACGTGGTGGTCGATCCCCTGGCCGAGCTGGACCTGGCGCTGGTATCGCCCGCACAGAACCTGTCCCCCGCCGCGCGGGCCTTGCCCTCCATCGACTTCGCTCAGCTGGGCGATCTGCCCCTGGCGCTGCCCACGCGCAGCCATGGCCTGCGCCGCACGCTGGAACAGGCGGCAGCGCAGGCCGATGCGCCCCTGAATGTCGTGTTCGAAATGGACGCGCTGGAACTGATGAAGGAAATCGTCTTGAACGGACTGGCCCACACGGTGCTGGCCCTGCCTGCGGTGGTAGGCGAATTGAACAGCGGCCAGCTCGTCGCCCGCAGGATCGTCAATCCCGCCCTGTCCACCCGCCTGATGCTGGCTACCGCATCGAACCGGCCGCTGACGCAGGCGGTGAAGATAGTGCAGGACATCCTGCGTGAATTGCTGCGGGACATGGTTGAGGCGGAGCCTTATCGGTCGTACATGCGGATGGCGGATGCGCGGTCGGCACCGCCATGAGGTTTTGCCGCCTTCCATCCCCCCGCATCACCTCGGCACCGGCAACGGCGGCGCAGGCGTCAGCGGCCCCGTCGGCACGCCGCGCTGCGCCGGCATCGGCGGCAGGCGGGATGGCGCGGGGCTCATCCAGCCGGGCTGCCGGCTCGGTCCGCTGGAGGGCGGCGCGGGCGGGCCAGGCGGCCTGCCGGCGGTGGCGCAACCGGTGCCCAGGCAGGGTTCCTGGGTAGCGCCCGGATTGACCAGCCGGGGACATGATGCGCCGACGCAGGCATCGGGTATGACGCGGGCCGAAGGCGGGGGTTGGGGAACCGCGGGTCCGGCGCCTTGCGCGACGGCTGGCCCGCAGGCCGCCGCCAGCAGCGCGGCGGCGCAAAGAATTTTCATGGCTGCAGCCCCTCTGCCCCTGGTCTGCGGCCGCGCGCGATGTTGCCTGCGCAGCCCGGGCCCGCGTCGCGCCGGGGCCTGGACGGACGCGGGATGATTCCAGTGTGCTCCCGCGCCTGAATGCCTGTCCAGGCAGCCCCGCCGTCAATCCAGCCGGATATCCGCGCTTTTCACCACCGACGCCCAGCGCGCGCGTTCGCTGTTGAAGAACTGCGCCAGTTCGGCGGGATTGCGGGTGACGATTTCAGCGCCCTGTTCGTTCAACTGCGCCTTCACGTCCGGCTGGTTGACGATCTGCGCCATCAGTTCCGACAAGCGGACGGCGACGGGATCGGTCGTGGTCACGGGCGCCATCACCCCTTGCCAGGTGCCGGACTCGAAGCCCGCCACGCCCTGTTCGGAAATGGTGGGGATGTCAGGCACCAGTTGCATGCGTTCGCGCTTGGAGATCGCGATCGGCCGCAGCTTGCCGGCCTTGATGTGGGGCAACGTGGCCAGCAACCCATTCATGATGACCTGGGTCTGCCCGCCTATGGTGTCCGTCACCGCCTGCGAACCGCCCTTGTAGGGCACATACTCCCATTGCGCGCCCGTCGCCTGCTGCACAGCGACCGCGGCCAGATGCGGCGCGCTGCCGATCGCCGTGACCGCGAAGTTCAGGCGCTGCTTCTTCGACAGGGCCACCAGTTCGGGCACCGTCTTGGCCGGCACGTCGGGATGCACGGCCAGCACGTGCGGCGAATAGGCCAGCATGCCGACCGCGCGCAAGTCCTTGGACGGATCGAAAGACAGCTTGGTGTACACGGACGGGCTGATCGCCAGCGCCCCCACGTCGCACAAGAGCACGGTATGGCCCTCTTGCGCCGCCTGCACCACCAGGCCGGCGCCCAGGTTGCCATTGGCTCCAGGCTTGTTCTCGACCACCACGGTCTGCTTCAGGGCGTCGGCCAGGCGCGGCGCCAGGATGCGCGCGATGATGTCCGACGAGCCGCCGGGCGGGTAAGGCACGATGATGCGGACCGCGCGCGTCGGCCAGTCGCCCGGCTGCGCCCATGCCGGCAACCACGGCGACAGGCATAGCGCCGCAGCGCCGCCCAGGAATTGTCTCTTGCTCGGGTTCATGCAGTCTCCTCTGGAATTATCTTGTGCGCGGACGCCGTCCCCGGCGCACTGCCGCAGCCTTTTGGGAACGGCCGCCGCGCGCACCTGCGCCAGCTTCGTCCGGCTAGACCATAGTCATCGTACAACTACGAAATTATTATTGGAAAGCAAAATATATCCTTATCGGGTATGCACCTATCCCGGCTCCTACGGCAATGAATTTGCCTTGAATGGAGATATTTCATGTTGTACGATGACTTACCACTTAACCAGGCTGCCGGCAGACTTTGCCGTTCGATGGCGCCCCATACGGATCAACGCAACATGACCACCCCGCAGGAACTCAAGCACATCGTTTCGGAAGGCTTGCTGTCTTTCCCCGTCACCGATTTCGACCAGAACGGCGACTTCAACGCCAGGAACTATGCGCAGCGCCTGGAATGGCTGGCGCCCTACGGCGCGACGGCCCTGTTCGCCGCCGGCGGCACGGGCGAGTTCTTTTCGCTGGCGCCAGAGGAATACGCCGACGTCATCCGCACCGCGGTGCAGACCTGCGCGGGCAAGGTTCCCATCCTGGCCGGCGCGGGCGGTCCGACCCGCACTGCCATCGCCTACGCGCAAGAAGCCGAGCGCCTGGGCGCCAAGGGCATACTGCTGCTGCCCCACTACCTGACCGAGGCTTCGCAACAGGGCATCGCGGCGCACGTCGAGCAGGTCTGCAAATCCGTGAACATCGGCGTCATCGTCTACAACCGCGCACAGTCGCGCCTGTCGGCCGACAGCCTGGCGCAACTGGCCGAACGCTGCCCCAACCTGGTGGGTTTCAAGGACGGCGTGGGCGATATCGAAGCCATGGTGCGCATCCGCCGCAAGCTGGGCGACCGCTTTTCCTACCTGGGCGGCCTGCCCACGGCCGAGGTCTATGCCGCCGCCTACCGCGCGCTGGGCGTGCCGGTCTATTCGTCGGCCGTGTTCAATTTCGTGCCGCGTATGGCCATGGACTTCTACCGCGCGATCGCCGCGGGCGACCATGACACCACCAACCGCCTGCTGGACGATTTTTTCCTGCCGTACCTCGACATCCGCAACCGCGTGCCGGGATATGCCGTCAGCATCGTCAAGGCCGGCGCCAAATTGGTCGGTCACGATGCGGGTCCCGTACGCGCGCCTCTGACGGACTTGCGGACTGAAGAACTGGAGATGCTGGACGCCTTGATCCGCAAGCTCGGCCCGCAGTAAGAGACGCTCCCTGGCGGTGGTATATATAGACCCGTCCAGCCACACCAGGGAGTCCGACCATGGCGCGTCGACGCAGCCTCGCGTTTCTGCTCAGCATGCTTGCCGCGCCCGCGGGCGCAGACGTGGTCTACGACAACCATGGACTGGTGGTCGAAGCCGCCACCGGCAGCCGCAGCGACTGGAACACCGGCCAGCGGCAGACCACCCGCGCCACCACCATCACCTACCGGGGCCAGCCGCTTTGCGGCAAGGACGTCGGCGCCCTGCTCTATCCCGATGGCCAGCGCATCGAGGCCCGCGCCTTCTTCTGCGCGTCCACCGCCAAGGCCTTGGAAACGGACGCCGTGCTGGCCTACTTCACCAGTTCCAGCGCCAATACCGTGCTGGCGCAACTGCGCGTGGCCAACGGCGCGCTGCGGGTCGAGCGCCTGGCCTTGTCCGCCAAGCCCGAGCGCGACCGCATCTCCACGACCCGCTTCGAAGACGCGCGCCTGCCCGGCTGGACACGCGTCCAGACTTCCTGGAACGAAACCGTGATGATCCGCCACGCGCCGCTTGCCGCCCTGAACCTGGGCCCGGGCAAGTTGCTGGACGTGGCCGACGGCGTGGCCTACCTGGCCGTGCCGCCAGGCAGGGACGTGATCGAGATCGAGCCCACCAAGCGGGTCAAGGATGCCGATGGCTATCTGCAGATCGTGCCGGCCATCACCAAGTTCGTGGACACTCCGGTGGCGTTCCGCGCGGTGCGCATGAGCGACGGGCGCGAACTGGCCCGCCTGGATTTCAAGGACCCTTGCCTGCGCCTGCCCGCGATCCAGTTCGACCGGCCGGACGCGCTATCCAAGACGTCGGCCGCGCCCGACGTGGCCTTCGACGACGTGCCGGCCTGGCGCGCCGCCACCCTGCAGCTGACGCAGGCGGCGCAGGGGCGCGCCGCGCTGCGCCTGCAGCCGGGCGTGGCCCTGCCGCGCAAGCCTGGCTGCGCGCCGGGTTGATCTCGCCCGCTCAGATCAGGAACTGGCGATAGGCCTCGTTGGCGGTTTCTTCGGTATGGGCGTAGCCCAACTGCCGCAGGAATGCGTCCAGCGCGGCGCTGTCCGCCAAGGGAGCCTGGATGCCGACCAGCGCTGAGCTGAACTCCGTGCCCTGGTTGCGGTAGTGGAACAGGCTGATGTTCCAGTTGGGCGCCATCTCGGACAGGAACTTCATCAGGGCGCCGGGACGCTCAGGAAACTCGAAGCGGAACAGGCGCTCGCCGGCTGCCAGCGGCGAGCGGCCGCCCACCATGTAGCGGATGTGCTGCTTGGATACTTCGTTGTTGCTCAGGTCGCCGACGGAGAAACCCTGCTCCTGCAGCGCCGTCATGATTTCCGCGGCGTCGCCGCGCCGCGAGATCTGCATGCTGACGAAGATGTGAGCGGTACGCGCATCGGCGATGCGGTAGTTGAATTCCGTCACGCTGCGCTGGCCGATCACGCTGCAAAAGCGGCGGAAGCTGCCGCGCTCTTCCGGCACCGTCACGGCAAAGACCGCCTCGCGGGCTTCGCCGACCTCGGCGCGGTCCGCCACGAAGCGCAGGCGGTCGAAGTTCATGTTCGCACCCGAGGTCACCGCCACCATGGGCAGGCCTTGCACGCCTTCGCGTTCCACGTACTTCTTCAGCCCGGCCACTGCCAGCGCGCCGGCCGGCTCCAACACGCTGCGCGTGTCCAGGAATACGTCCTTGATCGCCGCGCAGACCGCATCCGTATCCACCAGGATGATCTCGTCCAGGTGTTCACGGCACAGGCGGAAGGTCTCCTCGCCCACCAGCTTGACCGCCGTGCCGTCCGAGAACAGGCCCACCTCGGGCAGGTTGACCCGCTCGCCCACCTGCATGGACAGCGACATGGCGCAGGAATCCTCGGTCTGCACGCCGATGACCTTGACGCCCGGATCCACCGCCTTGATGTAGGTCGCCACGCCCGCGGCCAGCCCGCCGCCGCCGATCGGCACGAAGACAGCATGCAAGGGGCCCGCGTGCTGGCGCAGGATTTCCATGCCCACCGTGCCCTGGCCGGCGATCACATAGGGATCGTCAAAGGCCGGGATGAAGGTCAGGTCCTGCGCGCTGGCCAGCTTCTGGGCGTGGCCGTAGGCATCGCTATACGAATCGCCCGCCTGCACCACCGTCACCGTGGGGCCGCCATGCGCCTTGACCGCATCCACCTTCACCTGCGGCGTGGTCTGCGGCACCACGATGATGGCGCGCACACCCATCCTGGCCGCCGAGATCGCCACGCCCTGCGCATGGTTGCCGGCGGACGCCGTGATCACGCCGCGATCCAGCGCGGCCTGCGGCGTATTGCGCATCTTGTTGTAGGCGCCGCGCACCTTGAAGGAGAAGACCGGTTGATTGTCCTCGCGTTTGAAGTAGACCGGATTGCCCAGCCGGGCCGACAGGCCGCGGGCGCGGTCCAGCTCGGTTTCGCGGGCGATGTCGTAAATGCGGGCGGTCAGGATCTGCCTCAGGTATTCCATCGGCGTGGCCCGGCCGTCCTGGAATGCGGTCGGCGTGGCGGTTTGCTGGCTGGCTTGCGGGGTGTGGTGCATCTGGCTCTCTGCTTCGGTGTGCTTGCCCGGCAGAGGCGGCCACAAAAAACCCGCCTCGTGGGGCGGGTGGCTGTGACTGTTGCGGTCGCGCGCTAACCCACCATTCCAGGAATGATGGTAATAATCAGCGAAATGCGGACGGCGCGGAAATTCATGGGGACGTAGCTTCCTCCTTGTGCGGCGCTTTGTCAAACGGGCAATCGGCCATGGCGCGCCTGATTTGATATGTCCCCGTTTAATTTGGCGCCATTATGGCCACATCCCGGCCGAATCCGCGGGTTTTTGCTGCGCAGCAGGCGTAGCGCGGTATTACAATGGAAGGTTCGTGGCAGTCGCACTTCCCCAAATCAAAAAAGGGCAGGCGCCAGCCATGTTGGGTATACGCCTTCCGACCAGGTCCTGGACGCGTCCGCGTGCTTGCCCATACGAACCCACTCTCCGACAACATCTACCGGCTTCTGGCCGCATAGCATGTTCGGGTTTGCGCCTAGCGCCTGCCGAACAGATTCAAGGATCATGTCTCTTACTCCGAAGATTATCTATACCCTCACCGATGAAGCTCCGGCGCTTGCAACCCGTTCGCTGCTGCCCATCGTCCAGGCTTTCGCAAAGCCCGCAGGCATCACGGTCGAGACCCGCGACATCTCGCTGGCCGGCCGCATCATCTCGGTCTTCCCCGACTACCTCGAAGACAGCCAGAAACTGGGCGATGCCCTGTCGGAACTCGGCGCCCTCGCCGTGCAGCCCGAAGCCAACATCATCAAGCTGCCCAACATCAGCGCGTCCATGCCGCAGCTGAAGGCCGCCATCAAGGAACTCCAGGACCAGGGCTACAAGCTGCCCGACTACCCGGACGCCCCCGCCAACGACACCGAGCGCGACGTCAAGGCCCGCTACGACAAGGTCAAGGGCAGCGCCGTGAACCCGGTCCTGCGCGAAGGCAACTCCGACCGCCGCGCCCCGCTGTCCGTCAAGAACTACGCCCGCAAGCACCCGCACAAGATGGGCGCCTGGTCGGCTGACTCCAAGTCGCACGTCGCCCACATGAGCGAAGGCGACTTCTACGGCACCGAAAAGTCGGCGCTGATTTCGGAAGCCGGCGACGTCAAGATCGAACTGACCGCCGCCGACGGCGCGAAGACCGTCCTGAAGGAAAAGACCCCGGTCAAGGCCGGCGAGATCATCGACGCCGCCGTGCTGTCCACGGCCAAGCTGAAGTCCTTCCTGCAAGCCCAGATCGACGATGCCCGCGCCACCGGCGTGCTGTTCTCGGTGCACCTGAAAGCCACGATGATGAAGGTCTCCGACCCGGTCATCTTCGGCCACGTCGTGTCCGTGTTCTACAAGGACGTGCTGGCCAAGCACGCCGACGCGCTCAAGCAAGCGGGCTTCGATCCCAACAACGGCATCGGCGACCTGTACGCCAAGATCCAGTCCCTGCCCGCTGACAAGCAGGCCGAGATCACCGCTGACATCGACGCCGGCTACAAGACGCTGCCGCAGCTGGCCATGGTGAACTCCGACCGCGGCATCACCAACCTGCACGTGCCCAGCGACGTCATCGTCGACGCGTCCATGCCCGCCATGATCCGCGACTCGGGCAAGATGTGGAACGCCGAAGGCAACCTGCAGGACGCCAAGGCCGTGATCCCCGACCGCAGCTACGCCGGCGTCTACCAGGCCGTCATCGAAGACTGCAAGCGCAATGGCGCCTACAACCCGGTCACGATGGGCAGCGTGCCCAACGTCGGCCTGATGGCCCAGGCCGCCGAGGAATACGGCTCGCACAACAAGACCTTCGTCATCCCGGCTGCCGGCACCGTGCGCGTCACGGACGCCGCGGGCAAGGTGCTGCTGGAACAGGCCGTCGAAGCCGGCGACCTCTGGCGCATGTGCCAGACCAAGGACGCCGCCGTGCAGGACTGGGTCAAGCTGGCCGTCACCCGCGCCCGCGCCACCAAGACGCCCGCCGTGTTCTGGCTGGACGAAAACCGCGCCCACGACGCGCAGATCATCGCCAAGGTCAAGCACTACCTGAAGGACCACGACACCAGCGGTCTGGATCTGCGCATCCTGAGCCCGGTGGAAGCCACCAAGTTCTCGGTCAAGCGCATCCGCGAAGGCCTGGACACCATCTCGGTGACCGGCAACGTGCTGCGCGACTACCTGACCGACCTGTTCCCCATCATGGAACTGGGCACCAGCGCCAAGATGCTGTCGATCGTGCCGCTGGTCGCCGGCGGCGGCCTGTTTGAAACGGGCGCGGGCGGTTCCGCCCCCAAGCACGTGCAACAGTTCCTGGAAGAAGGCTTCCTGCGCTGGGATTCGCTGGGCGAGTTCATGGCCCTGGCAGAATCGCTGGACCACCTGGGCCGCAGCTACGGCAACGCCCGCGCACAGGTCCTGGCCAAGACCCTGGACCTGGCGACCGCCAAGTTCCTGGACGAGAACAAGTCGCCCGAGCGCAAGGTCGGCGGCCTGGACAACCGCGGCAGCCACTACTACCTGGCCATGTACTGGGCCCAGGCCGTGGCCGCGCAGACTGACGACCGCGAACTGGCTGCCCTGTTCGCGGCGCCGGCCCGCGCGCTGGCCGACGGCGAGGACAAGATCCTGGCCGAACTGAAGGCTGCCCAGGGCAAGCCCGTCGACATCGGCGGCTACTACCAGCCCAACGAAGCCCTCGCCAGCCAGGCCATGCGCCCCAGCGCCACGCTGAACCAGGCCCTGGCCTCGATCGGCTAAGCGCCTGCCGCGCATAGCGGCAAGTAAAAGGCCGGCAGCCCTCGGGCAGCCGGCCTTTTTTCATGCGCTCGGGTTCAGGGCCCGGGCTGCGGCATTGGGGTCGGATTGGCGGACGGCAGACCGGCGCACGCACGCTGGCGCAACGCCGCGTCCACGTCGATGCGCCAAATACTCCGCTTCTCGCTTGCAAGCCGCGCGGCCACGCCGTTGAGTACGGGATATCGTCCGCCGTCCTCCTTCTGGCCCCAGATCCAGAAACGCGCCCCGTCGGCGGCCTCGCACATGCGCAGACGCAAGTCCTGGTCGCCGATCAGCACGCGCTTGCCCGTGGCCGGATCGAATTGCGCCGCGTCGTACAGCTCCTTGCGCCAGTTGTCCCGCTTGGGGATATCGGGGTTCCGCCAGTCGTCAACGATCCAGGCGGGCTCGCGGGCCTGGGTATAGAAACCCAGGTCGAAGGGCAAGGCATGCAGCGCGACCTGTATGTCTTGCGGCTGCATTTCGCCGCGCAGTTCCCGCGCCTGCGGCCCCGCGCTGCCGCGCGGATTCGATGCCCCGACGATGACCGCGGCCAGGCAGATCACGGCCGACACCCCGGCGGCGATCCAGACGCCCCTGCGCTTGCCCGCCGCCCAGGCAGGCGCGATACGCTCGCTGACCAGGAACGCCAGCGGCGGAAACACCGGCAGCACATAGCCGATCAGCTTGGAATGCGGGATGGAAAAGAACACGATCACGACCGCCATCCAGATCGCCGCCAGGCGGCGCAGGCCCTGCGGATCGGTCTCGCGCCAGTAAGACGGCCTGAAGACCGACGCGCCCCAAATCGACCACGGCAGCGCCAACCCCGCCACGATGGGCAGGTAGAACCAGAACGGCTGCGCGTTGTTGAAGCCTCCCTGCGAAAAACGCTCGAACTGCTGGTAGACGAAGAAGTACTGGTAGAAGCCGGGATAGCGCAGCTCCATCAGCCAGAACCACGGCACCGCCACTGCCGCGAACGCCAGCAAGGCTGGCACCCACAGCAAGGCGCGCACGCCGGGCCAGTCGCGGCGCAGCAGCAGCCAGGCCAGCACGATGGCGCCGGGCAGCGCCACTCCGATCAGCCCCTTGGCCAGCACCGCCAGCGCAGCCAGCACGCCCGTGGCCACCGACATCGCGCGGAACGGCCGCCCTGCGGCGCGGCGCAAGACGGTGTCGGCGGCTGCCAGCACGCACAGCGTGATCATGCTGGCCACCAGCATGTCCATATTGGCGAACTGGGCGGCGCCGAAGAACAGCGGCATCATGCCCAGGATCACCACGGCCCAGCGCGCTTGCGCGGCATTGCGGTAGCGCGCCACGAAGGCATAGAGCCCGGCGCCCGCGCTCCAGGCGCCCAGCAGCGACGGCAGCCGCGCACTGAATTCGTGCACGCCGAACAGCACATAGCTGATCTGGGCCAGCCAGTAATACAGCGGCGGCTTGTGGAAGTACGGCATGCCGTCAAGCAGCGGCACCATGGGCGAGCCGCTGCGCAGCATCTCCCAGGCCACTCCGGCGTAACGGCCTTCGTCGGGCAAGGTCAGCCAGCGGGCCCAGGCCAGCGCGCCCAGCCAGAGAGCCAGGCACGCCAGCACCAGCCAGCCTGGAAAGGCAGCGCGGCGCGCCGCAGGCGCCATCGATGCGGTCATGGAAACGCTCATGCCCGGCGCTCCGGCAAGGCGCGCTCAGAGAGGCGGCGCTGAGCGGAAGCAAGCTGCTGCGGGGGCACCGCGGAATGGGAAGCAAAAGGCATGGGGATCCGGGAAAGGTTCAGGAAAATGCAAGATTTCGCGCAGTATCGCCAAGCGCGCGTCAAGCTTTCATGAAATTTCCGGAAAAGCCGCCGCTTCCTAGGACGGATGCAGCCGGTCCAGCCTGAGCCGCCCGCGCTCGTCGGTCAGGCGGCGCATGGCGCCGTAGGCTGCGGCGATCGCCGCCATGCCGCTGGCGCCGCACAGCAGGAACATCAGCAGGATCTGGTACTTGGCGGCCTCGATCGGATCCATGCCGGCGATGATCTGCCCGGTCATGATGCCCGGCAGCGTGATGATGCCGGCGGCCGACATCTGGTTGATGCTGGGCACGATGCCGCGCCGCACGGATTCGCGCAGCAAGGACGAAAATGCCTCGTGCACGGTCGCGCCCAGCGCCAGCCTCGCCTCGATCGCCAGCTTTTCCCGGCGAGCGCCGGACAGCACCCCGTCCAGCGCCAGGCTGGCGGCGTTGAGCACGCTGCCCAACACGATGCCGATCAGCGCGATGGTGTAGCGCGGGTCGTACCAGGGGTCCGGACGCAGCGCCGTGTTCAGGATGAACAGCACCGTGATGACCGTGGTCCCCGCCACCGCCATCGCGCCGACCCAGCCGTTTCCGCGTTGCGTCAGCCTGGCCTTCGGGCGCGCGGCGACCTCCCTGGCCGCCAGCGCCATCATCACCGCCACCACCAGCGCCGTCAGCCACGGGGCGGCGTGCGCGAACACGATGCGCAGAATGTGGCCGACCAGCAGCAGCTGCACCACGGTGCGCAGCGCGGCCCACAGTACCTGTCGCTGCAGGTTCAAGCGCAAGGCGAAGGAAATGCCGGCGCTGAGCAGCACCAGCAGCGAGGCAATGGCCAGGTCCGAGGCCTGCAGCTTGATCACGTCCATAGCGGCTCCAACCTGCCTTGTTCCATGCGCCAGGAACGCCGCGCAAGCCGTTCGGCCTGGGCTGGACTATGGGTCACCATCAGGATCCCCGCCCCGCCCTCCAGGTAGCGCCGCAGCTCCGCTTCGACCTGATCCGTGGCCGCCTGGTCCAGCGCCGCGGTCGGCTCGTCCAGCAGCAGCACGCGCGGCGCCAGCGCCAATGCGCGCACCAGGCCCAGGCGCTGGCGTTCGCCCGTGGACAGTTCATGCACCAAGGCGTCCAGCTTGTCCGCGGACAGCCCCAGGCGTTGCATGATGGCCAAGGCCCGGGCGCGGTCCGTGAAATGCCGCGCGACCAGGTCGTCCCACCAGCCGGCCTCGGCCTGGCAGTACATGACCTGCCGGCGCCATTCGTAGCCCCGCATGCCCGAGCGCGGCCGGCCATCCAGCAAGGCCTCGCCATGCCCGGGGTCCAGGTCGGCGGCCTGGCGCAGCAACAGGGATTTGCCTGAGCCCGAAGGACCCATGATGGCTGCGCACTCGCCCGCGGCGAGATCCAGGCTGACGGGAGAGAGGCGTTCGCTGTAGATGCCGCGCAGCGTGAACAGCGGCCCTGGTTCAGACGTAATGGTCGGCATGGGTATCGATCTTAGACCGTAAATGCGCGAGGCTGGTCCAAGGCAATGGCCAGCCGGCCCGATTCGATGTCCTCGCGCGCATGTGTGTCTTGCATCAGCGCGATGCCCTGCCCCGCGGCGGCAGCAGCAGCAGCAGCAGCAGCAGCAGCAGCAGCAGCAGCAGCAGCAGCAGCAGCAGCAGCAGCAGCAGATCGTCCTCGTAGCTCGGGCCGCGCTGCGCTTCCTTCCTGGCGTCCACGCCGTGCGCCTGCAGCCACAAGGGCCAGTCCACGCGGTCGGAATCCTGCAGCAGCGGGTACTTCAGGCAGTCTTCGGGCCGCACGATGGGGGGCCTTGCGCCAGCATGGCGGGGCTGGCCACGGGCAGTAGCAGCAGCACCGGCGGCATCAGCCGGAAGGCCGACAGCCCGGGTAAAGCCCCAGGCCATGCCGCAACGCCACGTCGATGCGGTCGCGCTTGAAATTGACCAATTTTGACGATGCAGCCACGCGAACCTCGCTGTCCGGATGCAAATAGCTGCGCTTATCTGAAAAATCCAAATCCGATGAGGCTCCCTATGCGATACGCCACGCTGCATATGGGTGCCGCCTGCAACACACAGGCAAGACACCGCAATAAATCGGCATTTGCTAGAGTGATCATATTGAAAATGATAATCATCCCCAGAAGAGAATCATGTTCACGCAATGCCGGCTCCGGCAAAAGGCAGATCCCATATGAACCGTGAAATCCATGACTTCGCCGCCATCGGTCTTGGCCCGTTCAACCTCAGTCTCGCCTGCCTGGCCGCGCCCTTGTCCGGCGTGCGCGCGGTTTTCCTGGACAAGAAGCCAGGCTTCGATTGGCACCCCGGAATGCTGATCGAGGACTCCACCTTGCAGAACCCCTTTCTGGCGGACCTCGTGAGCCTGGCGGACCCGCGTAGCGAATACAGCTATCTGAATTACTGCAAACAGACCGGGCGCATCTATTCCTATTACATGCGCGAAAACCACTACCTGAACCGGGCCGAGTACAACCGCTACTGCAAATGGGTCGCGGCCCGCCTGCCGAACCTGCGCTTCAATCACGACGTGCAGAGCGTGCTGCACGATCCAGACAGCCGCGCCTACCTGGTGACCGGCCAGCATGCCGTCAGTGGCGAACGCTTCATGGTCCGCTGCCGCAAGCTGGTGTTGGGACTGGGCACGCACCCCCAGCTGCCTGAATGCTGCGATCCGCGCACCGCGCCCTACATCCACAGCGCGGACTACTTGCGCCACAAGCCCCAGCTGCAGCGCAGGCAGGGCATCACCATCGTCGGCAGCGGACAGAGCGCGGCCGAAGTGTTCCACGACCTGCTGCGCGACAGCGCCAAGCACGCCTACAGCCTGACCTGGATCACCCGCTCGCCCCGCTTCTTCCAGATGGAGAACACCAAGCTCACGCTGGAGCTGATCTCTCCCGACTACACCGACTATTTCCACGACCTGCCCGAAGCCCGGCGGCGCGAGATGCTGCGCCAGCAAAGCAGCCTGTACAAGGGCATCAACGCCTCGCTGATCAATCAGATATACGACCTCCTGGACGAGAAGATCCGCGCAGGCGACCGCCGCTACACGCTGCTCACCAGCGCGGAACTGCGCGCCAGCCGGCATGAGCGCGCCACGGGCCGCTACCATCTGGACTTCATGCACGTTGACACCGGCCAACCGTTCAAGCACGTGACGGACGGCCTGGTGCTGGCCACCGGCTACGCCCCGCGCATCCCCGCCTGCGTCAACCCCATCAGCGACCGGATCGCCTGGGATGAAAACGGCGGCTACCGCATCGCCCACAACTACGCCGTGGACCGCGCCGGCACGGAGATCTTCGTGCAGAACACCGGGCTGCTCAGCCATGGCGTCACGAATCCCGACCTGGGATTCTGCTGCTACCGCAATTCGCAGATACTGCGCGACCTGACCGGCGTGGAGCACTACGCCATCGAGCCTCGCACCGCACTGCAGGACTTCCGCCCGCCGGCGAACGGCGTACTGGCGCACCGCCTCGGCATGCCGGAGCCGATGCCCATGATGGACGGCCATCGGGCCGCCACCATCTGATCTTGCGGGGAGCCAGCATGCTCACGATGACAGCCACCTTTCTGGGCGAGGTCGTGCGCCAGTCGCGCGACCATTACGACGAGGGCCGGGGACTCGCCTTGCGCCCCCTGGTTCCGGATGCGGACGCCGCGCTGCTGCGGCAATGGTTTTCCATGGACTACGCGCGCTTCTGGTCCATGCAGCGGCACAGCGAGGACCAGGTGCGCGACTTCTATGACGCCCTATGCGGCAGCGGACACGCCAGCGCCTGGCTCGGCAGCCATGAGGGACAGCCAGCCTTTCTGGTGGAGTGCTACGACCCCGCCCGCGACGAAGTCGGCGAACACTACGCGGTGCGGCCAGGCGACCTCGGCATGCATCTTTTCATCGGCCCGCCGCGCTTGCGGATTCCCGGCTTCAGCCGGCAGGTGTTCGCCTTCGTGATGCGCTTCATGTTCGACCGGCTGGATGCCGCGCGCATCGTGGTCGAGCCCGACGCGAACAACGCCAAGATCCACGCGCTCAATCTGGCCATGGGATTCACCTATGCAGGCCAGGCCCGATTCCGCGACAAGACCGCCAGTCTGGCGTTCTGCACACGTACACAGTTCGAACAGGTCCAATACCAGGAGTCGACCCCATGAATCCGCATGCCACCACTCATCCCGCGCAGGTCGCCAGCCATCTGGAGCCGGAAGTCTGGGCCAAGGTCAACCGCCTGCTCGTGCGCAAGGCCATCTCCGAGTACACCCATGAAGGCCTGCTGCAACCCGAACGCCTGGGCCCGGCGGACACGCCGGGGTTCGACCGCTATCGCCTGGCGCTCGCGGACGGCCGCGTCGAGTACCGCTACGACGCGCAACTGATGGCCATGCGCCACTGGCGCATCCGCGCGGAATCGATCGCCAGGACCACGGCCGGCGCGCCCGCGCCCCTGGACGCCCTGCAGTTCGTGATCGAGATCCGCGACAAGCTGCGCATTCCGGAAGACCGGCTGCCGATCTATCTGGACGAAATCGCCAGCACGCTGCACGGCGCCGCCTACAAGCACACGCGCGCTTGCCTGCCCGCCCCCGAACTCGCGCTGGCCGACTATCAGACCATCGAAACCTCGATGATCGAAGGACACCCCAGCTTCGTCGCCAACAACGGCCGCCTGGGTTTCGACGCCGAGGACTACCACGCCTATGCGCCGGAGGCCGCTGCCCCGATCCGCGTGATGTGGCTGGCGGTGCACAAGGACAACGCGCATTTCGCCTGCCTGTCCACCATGGACTACGCCAGCCTGTTGCGCGGCGAACTCGGCGAGGACGCCGTGGCGCGCCACGCCGCCACGCTGCAAGGCCAGGGACTGGCCCCCGCCGACTACTACTTGATGCCGGCGCACCCCTGGCAGTGGTTCAACAAGCTGTCGCTGGCGTTCGCACCCTATGTGGCCGAACGCAAGATCGTATGCCTGGGTTACGGCGAAGACGACTACCTGGCACAGCAGTCGATACGCACCTTCTTCAACATCAGCCAGCCGGGCAAGCATTATGTGAAGACCTCGCTGTCGATCCTGAACATGGGTTTCATGCGCGGGTTGTCGCCCTATTACATGTCGGGCACGCCCGCCATCAACGAATACATCCACGGCCTGATCGCGTCCGACCCCTGGCTGCGCGCCAATGGCTTCACCATCCTGCGCGAGGCCGCCAGCCTGGGATTCCGCAACTACTACTATGAAGCTGCGATTTCCGTCGACACGCCCTACAAGAAGATGTTCTCGGCGCTATGGCGCGAGAATCCGCAGGCGCTGATCGGTCCCGGCGAACGGCTGATGACCATGGCCGCGCTTCTGCACGTGGATCCGCAGGGCCTAGCCCTGCTGCCCGCGCTGATCCGGGCCTCGGGGTTGAGCGCCGCCGCGTGGCTGGAACGCTATGTGGATGCCTACCTGACGCCGCTGGTGCATTGCTTCTACACCCATGACCTGGTGTTCATGCCGCATGGCGAGAACGTGATCCTGGTGATCCGGGACCATGTGCCGGTGCGCGCCTTCATGAAGGACATCGCCGAGGAATCCTCCATCCTCGACCCGCAGGCCGACCTGCCCGAGAACGCGCGGCGGCTGGCGGCGGACGTGCCCGAGGAATACAAGCTCCTGACGATCTTCGTCGACGTGTTCGAGGGCTACTTCCGCCATCTGTCCCAGATCCTGGCCGACACCGGCCTCATGCAGGAGGACGATTTCTGGGAGCTGGTCGCGGGCCGTATCGCCGCCTACCAGCAGGCACATCCGCAGCGGCTCGAAAAATACCGCCGCTACGACCTGTACGCGCCGGACATGATCCACTCGTGCCTGAACCGCCTGCAGCTCGCCAACAACCTGCAGATGGTCAATCTGGCCGATCCCATCGGCAGCTTCCAGATGGCGCCCAGGCTGCCCAACCCCGTGGCGCCTTACCGGCCGCAATGGCTGGACCGGACTGCCGACGCCGCGCAGGCCCTTGCGTGACCCGCGAACTGGACGATCTGCTCGCGCTGGCGGGCCGCCTCGCGCCTGGCCTTGACGGGCGCGTGGGCCCGCCAGCCGCGCCCGGCATCCGTCCGGGCGCGAGCAACGCCGACGCCATCGCGCGGTTGCGCGACTGGTGGCGCGAACGCCATCCAGAAGCCGGCCAGCACTACCTGGCGCTGCGCTGCTGGGGCCTGTTGATCTGGCAGCCCGTGTACCTCTGCGTAATCGCCGCGCATCGCAGCGCCATCGTCCCGGACCTGACCCGGCTCAGCCAGCCGGTCGCCAACGGCTTCATCGCCGGCTACACCATGGAACGCCATGAACCCCTGCGCGGCGGCCTGGAGGCGCGGCTGGACGCGGCCGCCACGCAGCTGCGCGAGATCGGCGCCCTGTTCCAGCGCGAGCTGGGCGCGGCGCTGCGCCTCAATTCGCGGGCCACCGCCTGCATGCAGGCCGACTGCGTCCTGTCCGCCCTGTTGGCGGCTCGAACGGGCGTGAGCGCCGCCGACAATGCCTGGGCCACCGCAGCCGCGGCCGATTGGCTTGCGCGCCTGGGCATCGCGGGCAGCAGCGGCTACCTGAACTATCAGCGGCGGTCGCTACCGGCCATCACCGTGGACCGGCAGGTCTGCTGTCACCACTTCCGCAGAAGCGACGGCGACTACTGCAGCACCTGCCCCAAACTGGATATTGCCGAACGCATCGCCCGGATCGACGCCGAGAGCGTCGAGCCCGCCTGACGGGCGGCCGCCTTGCGCAAGGCACAAGGAGTCGGACATGACGGACATAGGCCGCCTTGCACACGTCGAGCAGGCGCTCAGCCCGCTGCACGTGCGGGCATATTTCGACGAAGACCTGTACGCCCGGGAACAGGAGGTGATATTCAAGCGCTCGCCGCTGTATGTCGGGCACGAAAAAGCCGTGCCCGAATCCGGCGACTGGCGCAGGCTGCCGCACGAGGAAGGCGGGCGCGTCCTCGTGCGCGGCGCCGGCGGCGTGGAACTGATATCCAACGTATGCCGCCACCGCCAGTCGCTGATCCTGGGCGGCGAGACCGGCGCCGTCGCCGGGCCGGGCAAGCCGGCGGGCAATCTGTCGGCCACGGGCGGCAACATCGTCTGCCCGCTGCATCGCTGGACCTATGACAATCGCGGCCAGATCCTGGGCGCGCCGCAATTCCCCAGCACGCCCTGCCTGAACCTGCCGCGGTTTCCCCTGAAGCGCTGCCACGGCCTGCTATTCGAGGGGCCGGGCGACCCGCTAGCGGACCTGGGCGACCTGTTCGCCCGGCCCGAGTTCGACTTCTCGGACTATGTGCTGGACCACGTCGAAGTGCACCAATGCAACTACAACTGGAAGACCTTCATCGAGGTCTATCTGGAGGACTACCACGTCGGGCCGTTCCACCCCGGGCTGGGGCGCTTCGTCACCTGCGAGGATCTGAGCTGGGAGTTCGGCAAGCGCCGCAGCCTGCAGCGCGTGGGAGTGCACGACGCCCTGGAGAAGCCCGGTTCCGACGTATACCGCGACTGGCACGGCACCCTGATGCGCTACCGCGACGGCGCGCCTCCGGATTTCGGCGCGATCTGGGTGACCTACTTTCCCACCCACATGATCGAGCTCTACCCGCACGTGCTGGTGCTGTCCACGCTCTACCCCAAAAGCCCGCAGGAGACGGTCAACATCGCCGAGTTCTACTATCCCGAGGAAATCGCCCTGTTCGAACGCGAATTCGTCGAAGCGCAACGCGCGGCCTACATGGAAACGGCGGTCGAGGACGACGAAATCGGCGAGCGCATGGATGCCGGCAGACGCGCGCTGCTGCGGCGCGGCGTCAGCGAGAGCGGCCCGTACCAGTCTCCCATGGAGGACGGCATGCTGCACTTCCACGAGTGGTATCGCAACATCATGGGCGAGCATTTGGGCGATTGCGCCGCGCCCTGAGCGCCGCTGCCAGACCGTTGAATAAATGCGAATATATGCTATTCTCATTTAGACCCCGCCACTTCCCCTGGCCGACGTCCGGGGGGCTCAACCCGCCGTGCGAGTGACGCCATTGAATCCCTCCTTCCCCGCAGTCCGATTCACCGTCGCCGACTTCAACCGCCTGGGCGGCCATAACGGTTTCCGCTACCAGTTGCCCGGATTCCAGGCCGCTAGCGCCGACCCGGACACCGTCTGCATCGCCGAAGGCCGCGTCGAGGAACATGCCATCCGCCCCGGCCTGACGCTGGTCATGTCCGACGTGCTGGTTCATCACCACTACGAATCGACCTCGGTCATGACGCCGCGCTTTTCGGCCATCGTCATGCTCCAGGGCCAGGCTCAGGCGCGCGTCGGCAACCACGACGACCTGCCGCTGGTCGCCCAAAGCGGTATCAGCGCCGCCTACGGCGATACGGTCGCTATGACCGGCATCCACCGTGCCGGCCAACGGCTGCGCAGCGTCAACCTGTCGCTGTCCGAGCCGGACGCCGCGGACGACGACCCGATCAGCGATCGGATCCGCAAAGTCCTGCGCACGCCCGCCTTCCGGCTGCGCCGCTGGCAGGTGCAGGCGCATCTGATGCAGTCCATCGAACATCTGCTGGAATGCCGTTGGGACGACCCGCTGTGCGCCATGCTGCGCGAAGGCGTCGGCGCGCAGCTTCTGGCCCATGCGTTGGCTGCGCTGGACCAGCAGGAGCCCGAACCCGGCACGCTGTCGCAGCGCGACCGCCAGTTGCTTGAGCGCGTGCGGGAACGGCTGCACAGCGCGCCTGGCGAAGAGCACACCCTGGATGATCTGGCGAAACTGGCCTGCATGAGCCCCAGCACCCTGCGCGCCAAGTTCCGCGCCGCCTATCAATGCTCCGTGTTCAGCTGGCTGCGCGAGCGCCGGCTGGAGGTCGCCCGCGAGCAATTGGCTCGCGGCTGCAGCGTGCAGCAGGCCGCGCACTGCGTGGGCTATCGGCATGCCACCAATTTCGCCACGGCGTTCCGCGAGCGCTATGGCGTCGCGCCCAGCGAACTGAACTGAACGGGGCTGCCGTGAGCGCCCCGGCCCGCGGCTTTCGGCAGCATCCATTGTTCTTGCGGCATTGCCCATTCATCCGACCGCGGCTGGCGGGCGACCATGAGGCCACGCTTCCCGCCCCGGGAAGCTCCTGCCCCGGACGCTCCCGTGCCCAGCCCCGACAAACCGACTTCCTTTCCCATGATGGTGCTGATGCTGGGCCTGCTGGCCTGCGTGGCGCCCGCCACCATCGACGCCTATCTGCCCGCCTTCGCCGCGCTGGAGCGGGAGTTCGGCGTGCCGCAAGAAACCGTGCAGCTGACCCTGGGCGTCTACATGTTCTGCTACGCGGCGATGCTGCTGCTGCATGGAACGCTGTCGGATTCGCTGGGCCGGCGCCGCGTCATCCTGGCGACGCTGGTTTGCTACATCGGCGGCAGCGCGCTGGCCGCCGCCGCGCCGAGCTTCGGCTGGCTGTTGGCCGCGCGGGCGTTGCAAGGCCTGTCCGCAGGCGCCGGCATCGTGGTGGGCCAGGCCATCGTGCGCGACTGCTACGAAGGGCCGGCGGCGCAACGCGTCATGTCCTATCTCATCCTGGTGTTCAATCTGTCGCCGGCGTTGGCGCCCATCATCGGCGGCCAGTTGGCGGCGCAGTTGGGCTGGCGCGCCGTCTTTGTGATGCTTGTCGCCCTGGCCGCGACGGCCTGGGCGCTATGCGCCTGGCGGCTGCCCGAAACCCTGCCCGCCAGCCGGCGCCGGCCGCTGTCCGGGCGTGCACTGGCTGGCGGCTACGGCGCGCTGCTTGCGGACCGGCGATACGTCGCGCTCGCCGGCGCCTTCAGCCTGATCTTCGCGGCCCAGGGCTTGCTCATCGGCGCCGCACCAGACTTCATTGCCAACGTCCTGGGCCTGCCCGTAACGGATTTCGCATATCTGTTCGTGCCGCTCGTGATCGGCGCCATGGCGGGCGCGCTGTTCGCGGCGCGCAAGGCCGGACGCTGGACGGATCAACGCATCACCTGGCTGGCGTACCTGCTGATGGGCGGCAGTTGCCTGGCAAGCGTCATGTATGCCGCTGGCGCCGGGCGACCCGCCCTGCCCTGGGCGGTCATCCTGCCCGCCATCTATACCTGCGGCCTGGCCATGTGCGTCCCGGCCATGACCCTGCACATCCTGGCCCGTGCGCCAGGGCTGTCCGGCACCGCCGCTTCGGTGCTCGGCTTCGCCCAGATGCTGGCCTTTTCGGTCGCCAGCGGCTGGGGCGTGCCCATGGTCTATGGCAAGCCCCTCGGCCTGGCGCTTGCGATGCTGGCCTGCGTCGCCGCAAGCGCGGCAGGCTGGGCCTGGCTGCAACGGCAGTCCGCGCCTTTGGCGAACGCCCGCTCGGGTTGATGCGGCGGCGTTCGGCATACGCATCGCATCTTCCGGCATACGTTCAAGTCTCCAGCAAAAACAATAATTCTCATTACCAAATTTTTCAGCCGGAGCTTGTGTTCATGTCCCCCGCACTGTCCCCGCCGCGCGCGCTTCCGCGCCGGGCGAATCTGCTTGCCCTGGCCGTCCGCGCGGCCTTGCTGTGCTCAGCCTTGCCCTACCACGCCGCCAACGCGCAATCCAGCGTCTCATCCGGCGCCGACCAGCCCGCCGAACTCCCGGCCGTCACGGTTCGGGGCGCCGGCATACCCGGCACCACCGAAGGCACCCATGCCTACAACACCGAGGCCATGAGCACCGCGACCGGCCTGACGCTGTCGCCGCGGGAGACCCCGCAATCGGTCAGCGTGGTGACCCGCCAGCAGATCGAGGACCAGGGACTGCAGGACACCGGTTCCATCCTGGCCAGCGCGCCCGGCATCTCGGTCACGCGCAGCGACAGCAACCGCCTGTCGTTCTCGGCACGCGGCTTCGCGATAGACAACTTCCAGTTCGACGGCCTGAACGCCCCGATCCTGAGCCAATGGAACTATGGCTCCACCGACATGGACGCCGCCATCTACGACCGCGTGGAAATCGTGCGCGGCGCCACCGGCCTGATGACCGGCTCGGGCAATCCGTCCGCCGCGGTGAACTTCATCCGCAAGAAGCCGCTGCGCGAGTTCGCGCTGTCCGGCAGCGCCAGCGCCGGCAGCTGGGACTACGTGCGCGGCGACGCCGACCTGTCGGTGCCGCTGACGGAGAACGGACGCGTCCGCTCGCGCTTCGTCGCCGCCTACAGCCAGGGCGACAGCTACGTCACCTTCCTGGATTCGCGCAAGCGCACGCTGTACGGCGTCATCAGCGCCGACCTCACGCCCGACACGCTGCTCACCGTCGGCTTGGAGTATCAGCGCAACCAGGGCAACGGCTTCGGCAGCGGTTTCCCGCTGTTCTATTCGGATGGCTCGCGCACCGACTTCAACCGGTCCGTGGCCAACAATACGCGCTGGGCGCGCATCGATACCGAATCGACCACCACCTTCGTAGACCTGAGCCACCGCTTCGCCAATGACTGGAAGGCGCGCGCCGCCTATAGCCACAATGAGGGCGAGTACCGCATGAAGCAGCTTTACCGCGGCGGCTATCCGGACCGGACCAGCGGCACGGGCATGAGCAGCAGCTTCAACAACTACGATGGCGACCGCTCGCGCGACGATATCAACCTGACGCTGTCGGGCCCGTTCCAGCTGTTCGGCCGCAAGCACGAACTGGCCCTGGGCTGGATGAGCGTGAACGACCACAGCGACATCGGCCAGTACCTCATGGTCGGCGCCAAGCCCGCCATCGGCAGCTTCTTCGACTGGCGCCAGGACCATATCGCCGAACCGGCCTGGTCCAGCCGCAAGACGCCAGCGGACGACATGCGGGTCAAGCAGACCGGAACCTACGCCGTGGGCCGGTTTTCGCTGGCCGATCCGCTGCACCTGATCGTGGGCGGACGCTGGAGCAATTGGGAGACGAACCAGACCTACTTCGGCAGCAAGCGGCAATACAAGATCAACGACCAGTTCACGCCCTACGCCGGCCTGATCTACGACATCAACAAGACCTACACGGCCTACGCCAGCTACACCGAGATCTTCCAGCCGCAGAACGCACGCTCGCCCAGCGGTTCCATCCTGCCGCCGATCGACGGCAAGAGCTACGAGATCGGCCTGAAGGCTTCCTACCTGGACGGCCTGCTCGACGCGGCCGTATCGCTGTACCAGACTCGCCAGAACAACCTGGCCCAGGCCATTCCCGGCGAGTCGGTCATAGGCATGCCCGGCACGCAGGCCTACCGCGCCGTATCCGGCGCCAAAGTCGAGGGCTTCGAACTCGAAACCACCGGGCAGATCATGCCCAACTGGAACATCGCGGCCAGCTACACGCACTTCACCGCCAAGGCCGCCGACGGCAAGCCCATCAACACCAGCCATCCGCGTAGCCTGTTCAAGCTCTACACCACCTATCGC
Source organism: Achromobacter aegrifaciens (assembly GCF_902859965.1). Classification (NCBI taxonomy): domain Bacteria; kingdom Pseudomonadati; phylum Pseudomonadota; class Betaproteobacteria; order Burkholderiales; family Alcaligenaceae; genus Achromobacter; species Achromobacter aegrifaciens. Next base: position 512,683 of record NZ_CADIKO010000002.1, on the reverse strand, counting down.
CTGCCCGGCGACCTGAACCGGCTGACGGTCGGCGGCGGCGTGGACTGGCAAAGCCGCATGTACCAGTCCGCCGCCAGCCCGCGCGGCAACGTGGAAGTGGAACAAGGCAGCTACATGCTGGCGAACTTGATGGCGCGCTACGAGTTCAGCAAACAGGTCTCGGCCACTCTCAACGTCAACAACCTGTTCGACAAGAAGTATTACGACCAGATCGGCTTCTTCAGCCAGGGCTGGTGGGGCGCGCCCCGCAACGTGATGCTGACGCTCAGGGCCCAATATTGATCGGAGAAACTGCCGGCACGATGCGTCTTAGTCTTCCTCGTTTCAAGCATGCAATTCTGCGGGCCGGGGCAGCCTGCCTGGCCGCGCTCGCCCTGGCGGCCTGCGACCGCGCCGCCGACGCGCCGGCCGCGCCAACGCCGCCGGTCGCCCAGGCCGATGGTTTTCCGGTCACGATAGACGGCGCCCTGGGACGGGCCGTCATCGCGGCGCCGCCCAAGCGCGTGGTCACGCTGGGCCTGGGCGCCGACGATCTGGCGCTGTCGCTGGGTGTGGTGCCGGTGGGCGTGGGCCGCGCCGACTGGGGCGGCGACGCCGACCACTACTGGCCCTGGGTGCGCGCCGCGATCGAGGCCCGCGGCGCACCGCTGCCGCAGGCCATCGCCATGTTTCCGGAGCTGGACGTCGAAGCCATCGTCGCGCTGCGGCCGGACGTCGTGCTGGCGCCTTTTTCCGGCGTCAGCGCCGAAGCGTATGCGCAGCTGTCGCGGCTGGTGCCGGTGCTGGCCTATCCGGAGCAGCCATTCCTGACTCCGGTGGATACCCAGATCGACCTGATCGCCGCCGCGCTGGGCCGGCGCGAACAGGCTGCGGCGCTCAAGGCGCAGATCCGCGGCACACTGGCGCAGGCCGCACAAGACCACCCCGTGCTGGCCGGCAAGACCTTCGCCTATGTGCGGGCCGACCTGGGTTCGGGCAATTTCGCGGCCTATGTGGCGGGGGATCCGCGCGTGGACACGATTGCCGCCATGGGCCTGAAACTGGCCCCGTCCATGCAGGGCCTGCACGCCAGCGCCGGCCATTTCGCCCACTACCTGGGTTTCGAGCATGCCGATGCGCTGGGCGACGTCGACGTGCTCGTGTCCTGGTTCTATACCCCCCAGGAACGCGACCGGACCGCGGCGCTGCCGCTGTACGCCTCCATCCCCGCCGTGAGGCGCGGCGCCTACGTGGCGCTGAGCGACCCGGCGCTGATCATGGCCTCGTCCTCGGGCACGCCGCTGGCCGTGGCCTGGATGCTGGGCAGGCTGGCGCCGGCATTGGCCGCGGCAGCCGAGCGGGCCAAAGCCGGACCCGGCGCCCAAAATGAATAAGCCGTCCCGTGACGCCGGCCTGGGCGCGGCCTGTCTGTTGCTCGCCGCCGCCATCCTGGGCAGCCTCTGGCTCGGTTCACGCAACCTGTCGCCCGGCTCGGTCTGGCAAGCCCTGCTCCGGCCCGATGACAGTTACGCCGCCCTGGTGGTCGCCTCGCGCGTGCCGCGCACCTTGCTGGCCGTGCTGACCGGGGCGGCGCTGGCCGTGGCCGGCGCGCTGATCCAGGCCCTGACCCGCAATCCGCTGGCAGAGCCCGGGCTATTGGGTGTCAACGCCGGCGCCGCCGCCTCCATCGTGACTGCCGCCCTCGCGCTCGGCGGCCTGCCGGCGCATCCGTTCTGGGCGGCCCTGCCCGGCGCACTGGCCGCGGCAGTGGCCGTATACCTGATCGGCGCGGGCGGCCGGGGCCTGCAGCCGGTGCGTTTGATCCTGGCCGGCGCGGCGGTCAACGCGGTGCTGTTCGCCTACGTGCAGGCCGTGGCCCTGCTGCGCGAGGACATTTTCGACGCCTATCGATTCTGGGCCGTGGGCTCGCTGGCGGGACGCTCCATGGCCGAAGCGGCCCGCGCCGCCCCCTACATCGGCGCCGGCCTGCTGCTGGCGCTGGCGCTGGCCCGGCCCCTGAACGTCCTGGCGCTGGGGCAGGCGCTTGCCCGGGCGCTCGGCGTGCGTGCCGGGTGGTACCGCGCGCTGGGCCTGCTCGGCGTGGCCGTCCTGGCCGCCGCCGCCACCGCTGCCGCGGGTCCCATCGCCTTCGTCGGCCTGGCCGTTCCGCATATCGCCCGCCGTATCGGCGGTCCCGACCTGCGCTGGCAACTCGTCTACTGCCTGCTGCTGGGCCCCATCCTGATGCTAGCGGCCGACATCCTGGCGCGCCTGCTGCGCGCGCCGGCAGAGTTGCTGACCGGCGTGGTGGCCGCGTTCCTCGGCGCGCCGTTCCTGCTGGCGGCCTTGCGCCGCCAGCCCGGGAGCCGCCCATGAGCGGCCAGCGGCGCACGTTGCGCGTGGGCGCCTGGCTGTCGCTGCCCTACTCGCCACGCGCGCTGGCCTACGCCTTGTTGCTGACGGCGCTGGCCGTTGCGTCGATTGCCGGCGCCCTGTTGGCGGGAGAGCAAGGACCCGCCTGGTCCCGGATGGGGCGCATCCTGGCGGGCGGCGGCACGGCGGTCGAGCACTGGCTGGTCTATACCGTCAGGCTTCCCCGCGCCGTGGCCGCGCTTGGCGCCGGCGCCGCGCTGGCCCTGTCGGGCGCACTGTTCCAAAGCATTACCCGCAACCCGCTGGGCAGCCCCGACATCATCGGCCTCACCGCGGGCGCCTCCGCAGGCGCGGTGGCGGTGACGATGGTCTGGCCGGGGGCGATGCCGCTAGCCTGGGGCGCCGCGGGCGGCGCGCTGCTGGCGACGGCGGGCGTCTGGTTCGGATCCGGCGCCGGGTTCTCCGCGCCCCATCGCATGGTGGTCGCCGGCATTGCGGTGGCCGCCATCGCCTTCGCCTTCGTGCAATACGGCCTTTCCAACCTGCGCCGCGAACAGGCGCATCTGGCCGCAACCTGGCTCAACGGCAATCTGGCCGGCAAAACCTGGAACGATGTCGCTCTGATCGGCGCCGCCTGCGCGGTGTTGCTGCCCTTGGCGCTCGGCCTGGGCGCGCGCCTTCGGCTGCTGGAAATGGGCGACGATGTGGCGCACGCCTTGGGCATCGCACCCGGACCCAGCCGGCTGGCGGCGACGCTGCTGGCCGTGCTGGCCACCGCCGCGGCCGTCAGCGTGGCCGGTCCCATCGCCTTCATCGCGCTGGCGGCCCCGCAGATCGCGCGCCGCTGCGTCCCGGCTAGCGGCCCGCAACCGCTGTTGGCCGCATTGACCGGCGCCGTGCTGTTGGCGGGTGCCGATCTGCTGTCGCGTTCCGCTGGGGCCAACGGCTTGCCGGTAGGCGTTCTTACCGCCGGGATCGGCGGCCTCTATCTCGCATTTCTGCTGCTGCTCGAATGGCACAAGGTCTCGACGTGACTTCCGCAATGCCCACGCCCGTCCTCCAGCTCCGGGACGTCAGCCTGTCCTACGGCGCCCGCCGCGTGCTGGACGGCTTGACGCTCGACATTGCGCCGGCCTCGTTCACCGTGATCCTGGGCCCCAACGGCTGCGGCAAATCCACGCTCTTGCGCGTGTTGGGCGGCGCCCTGCGTCCCAGCCATGGCCATGCCCTGCTCGACGGCGCCGACCTCGCCAGCTTGCGCCGAAAAGCGGTGGCGCGCCGCTTGGCCTACTTGCCGCAGAACCCGGTTGCGCCCGAGATGGTCACCGTGCGCGACCTGGTCGCCCGCGGCCGCTATCCGCATCAGTCCCTGTTGCGGCAATGGTCGACGGCGGACGCCAGCGCCGTCGACGCCGCCCTGGCGGCGACCGATCTGGACGGCCTTGCGGCAGAGCCTGTGCACACGCTTTCCGGCGGCCAGCGCCAACGCGTCTGGCTGGCGTTGGTGCTAGCCCAGGAACCCGACATCATGCTGCTAGACGAACCCACCACGTTCCTCGACATCCGCCATCAGCTGGACCTGCTGGAGCTGTGCGGCCGGCTGCACCGCACCGGGCGCACCTTGGTGGCGGTGCTGCACGACCTCAACCTGGCCTTGCGCTACGCCGAAAGGATCGTGATGATGCGCGATGGGCGCATCGCGGCGCACGGCGATGCCGCTTCGGTCGTGACCGAGGACATGATGCGCCTAGTCTACGATCTGGATTGCCGCGTCATGCCAGACCCCGAGACTGGCAGCCCCATGGTCGTACCCCGGCGCGCGCGCTAGCTTTTCAGGAGTGTCAATGGAAGTTTCCTTGAGTGGAAAAATGGGCGGCCCCGAGGCCGGCGTGGCCTGGCTCGCGGGAATCGTCCTGCTGCGGCCCAGGCTGAAGTCCGCGCTGGCCGACCTGGAGGTCGCCGGCCTGCGGACCATCGACATCGAGTTGTGGATCGGCGGCAGCATCACCGACTACGGACCAGAAGGCTTTTCCTCCACCGCCAGGTACTACGCGAAAAAGGAGTCCTTGTTGCTTGCCATCTCCGTACCCAAGACGGTGGCGGCGGCCTCCCCGCAAGAGCGGCCGGAACATACCGTGGAGGACTGGCTGGCCGACGGCTTCCGTTCCGCCCAGCTCCCGCGCAGCGCCCAGAAGCTGCCCTTTGCGCTCATCGCAGAGACGGTCTGCTCTTCCCTGGGAATCTCCCGGCGGTGACAAGCACCGCTGAGAAATGAAAAAGCCCGCCTGAGCGGGCCTTGTCCTGCAACGCAGAGCCTCAGAGCATATGCGCCAGGAACTCGCGGCTGCGCGCCTCTTGCGGGGCGCGGAAGAAATCCGCCGAAGGCGCTTCCTCGATGATGCGGCCTTCGTCCATGAAGATGACCCGGTGCGCGACTTCGCGCGCAAAGCCCATTTCATGAGTGACGACCAGCATGGTCATGCGTTCGTCGGCCAGCTGCTTCATGGTGCGCAGCACTTCGCCGGTCAGTTCCGGGTCCAGCGCCGAGGTGGGCTCGTCGAACAACATGATGTCCGGCTCCATGGCCAGCGCGCGGGCGATCGCCACGCGCTGCTTCTGGCCGCCGGACAGGCGCGTCGGATAGTTGTCGCGCTTGTTCAGCAGGCCGACCTTACGCAGCAGCTCTTCCGCCTTGGGAACGATCTGGGCGCGGCTCATCCCCTTGACGGTAATGGGCGCCTCGATGATGTTCTGCAGCACGGTCATGTGCGGGAACAGGTTGAACGACTGGAACACCATGCCCATCTTGCGGCAGATACGGCGCACGTCGGCGTCGCTGGCGTACTGGCTGCGTCCGCCCGGCACGGCCCGGGCCATGGCCTCGCCTTCGACCTCGATGCTGCCCTCGTCGATGGTTTCCAGGTGGTTCAGGCAGCGCAGGAAGGTGCTCTTGCCGGAGCCGGACGGTCCGATCACCGCCACAACTTCGCCCTGGCCCAGGGTCAGCGACACCCGGTCCAGCACGCGGTTGGAGCCGAACGACTTGATGATTTCGCGGGCCTCGATCATGACGGGACGCGCGGACGGAGAATTACTGGTCATATTTGGCATAGCGCTTTTCCATGTGCTGGAAGAACCACGTCAGGATCAGCGTCATGATGAGATAGAAGGCGGCGGCAACCAGGAACGGCGTGGTCGTGAAGTCGCGCTGCACGATGCCGCGCGCCGTGCGCAGGATGTCGTTGAGCGCCAGCACGTAGATGAGCGAGGTGTCCTTGACCAGCGTGATGGTCTCGTTGCTCATGGGCGGCAGCACCCGTTGCACCATCTGCGGCAGCACGATGCGGCGCAGGGTCTGCAGATAAGTCATGCCCAGGACCTTGCTGCCCTCGTACTGGCCGCGGTCCACCGACTGGATGCCGGCGCGGAAGATCTCGGCGAAATAGGCCGCGTAGTTCAGCGCGAAGGCCACCACGGCGGCGGGAAAGTCCGGCAGACGGATGCCGATCACGGGCACGAACGGCAGCGCGAAGTAGATGAACAGCATCTGCAGCATCAGCGGCGTGCCGCGCATGAGCCAGATGTAGCCGTTAACCAGGCTGCTGGCCAGCCGCCATTTGGAAATCCGCACCAGCGCCAGCACCAGGCCCAGCGGGACGGCCAGCGCCAGCGTGATGAAAAACAGCGTCAAGGTGACTTTCGCGCCTTGCGCCAGTGGCCCCAATAGGGAGAGTACGTAGTCCATGCTTGGGTTCGCGCCGTCAGCGTCCGCGGACGCCAGGGCAAGATCGTTTCATGAGTAAGCCCGCCTGGCGCATGGCGCCGCGGCGGGCTGCGAAATACAGGCCGGGACGCCCGGGCCCAATGGCCGCGGACGCCGCCCGCCCCTTACTTGATGATGTTGGCGCCGAACCACTGGGTGGCGATGCGGCCGGCGGTGCCGTCCTGCTTCATCGAGTCCAGGGTCTTGTCCAGCTTGCCCAGCAGCTCGGTGTCGTCCTTGCGCACGCCGACGCCGTAGTCTTCGGTGCCGAAGTTCTCGTCCAGGACGCGGTATTCGCCGGCGCGCTTGCTGATCAGGTAGCGGCCCACCACTTCGTCCACCACGATGGCGTCCAGGCGGCCGGCGGCCAGGTCCATCAGCGCGGTGACGTTGTCGCCGAACTTCTTGACTTCCTTGATCTGGGCGGCGACCGGGTCCTTGGCGATGGCGTCGGTGGCGCTGCTGCCGTCCTGGGCGCCCACGACCTTGCCTGCCAGGTCAGCCTTGAGCTTCACGGGCGAGGCGTTGCCGACGATGATGATCTGGTGGTTGGCCATGTAGGGCGCGGTGAAGCTGATGTTCTTCTTGCGCTCTTCGGTGATGGTCAGGCCGTTCCACAGCACGTCGACGCGCTTGCCGTTGAGTTCGGCTTCCTTGGCGCTCCAGTCGATGGGCTTGAACTCCACTTCCAGGCCCAGGCGCTTGCTGGCTTCCTTGGCCATGTCGATGTCAAAACCGACGATCTGGTTGTTCGAATCGCGGAAACCCATCGGCGGGAAGTTGTCATCCAGGCCAACCACGACCTTCTTGGCGGCGGCAGGCGCCTGCGCGCTGGCGGCGGGCGCATTGTCGCTGGGACCGCAAGCGGTCAGCAGCGCGGTTGCGGAAGCGAGGAGTACAGCTGTCAGTTTTTTCATCGTTATGGATGCGCCGGGCGCAAGAATGAAGAATGCCGGAATGGCCAGTCAAAAAGCCGCGAGCCGGTATTTTAGCCTCCCCCGCGACCGCGGGCGCGGACCCGGGCTGGCGTGCGCTATTGCGCCGGGTGGAAACGCTCCAGCAGGCGCAGGAACAGTTCCACGGCGCGCGAGCCCGGGCGCGACACCTCGGTGATTGCGCAGAGGGTGTTTTCGTAGGTGGGTCCGCCCGGCAGGCGGGTCAGGGCGTGGCGGCGCGAGACCGAATCTGCGTAGTGGGCGGGCAGCAGGCCCACGCAGTGACCGGACGACACCAGCATGGCGATGGCCTCCAGCCCGGTGGCCTCCGGCCCGCGGGCAAAGCCGTAAACGCCCAGCGCGTCGTGCACGAATGGGTGCGAACGGTAGACCAGCGGCAGGTCGCGGGCCTGGCGCACGCTGCCGCGCGCCACGAAGATCTGGTGGCGCTCGATGAACAGCCGCTGATAGTTGAAGCCGCTTTCCCGCCGGTACATGCCGCGGATGGCGACCTGCACCCGCCGCTCGCGCAGCGCCTGGTCCAGTTCGTTGAAGGTCATGACGGTGAGTTCGACCTTGACGTCGGGCGCCTCGACGCGCATGGCCGCCAGGGCTTCCGGGATATGGCAGTCGGCGTCGGTGATGACGTGCTCGACCATGCCGATGGACAGGGTGCCCGACAGCACGCCGCGCACCGCGTCGATTTCGGGACGGATCCGCTCCAGCGATTTCAGGGCATCGCGGGCCAGCTCCAGGGCGACCTTGCCGGCTTGCGTGAGTTCAAAGCCCGAGGGGCCGCGGTCGCACAGCCGCACGCCCAGGGTTTCCTCGACCTCGCGCACGTGCCGGCTGATGGACGCCTTGGACATGTGCAGCTGTTTTTCCGCCGCCGCGAAGCCGTTGGCCTGGGCCACGGCGCAGAAGATCCGCAGGGAACGCAGGTCGCGTTCGGTGAACTCGGGACGGGACAAGGCGGCGGCTCTGAAAAGGTATCGGTTTTCGAAACCATACCACTAAAAAAATCATTTTTCACAACCCAACCCGGCAGATACAGTGGGTCCAGCACTGGCGTCCAGGGGCGCAGACCCCGGCACATTCCGCAAGGGATATCCGCCGGCCCAGTGCCGGAACCATGACGACATACAAGGGAAAAATCATGCAGAACCTGTCCAGAAGGCGTTTTGTCGCGACCACGCTCGCAGCTGGGGCCGCGCTGGCCCTGCCCTCGCTGTCCTACGCCGAGGGCGGATCGCTGGCCGACATCAAGAAGCGCGGCAAGCTGACCGTGGGCACAGAAGCCGCCTACGAACCGTTCGAATTCGTCGAGAACGGCAAGGTCGTGGGCTATGGGCACGACGTGCTCCAGCTGATGGCGGCCAAGCTCGGCGTGCAGCTGGAACAGATGAACCTGCCGTTCCAGGGTCTGTTGCCGGGCCTGATGTCGCGCAAGTTCGATTTTGTCGCGACCAGCGTGGGCATCACCCCCGAACGCGCCCGCCGCTTCGCCTTCACCCAGCCCGTGGGCGTGGTGCGTTCGGTGCTGATGGTGCGGGTGGACGATGCGTCCATCAAGCAGGACATGGATATCGCCGGCAAGATCATCGGGACCCAGATGGGCTCGTCTTCCCAGCCGGTGGCCGAAGAATTCGAAAAGCGGCTGAAGGAAAAGAACGGCAAGGGCTATGCCGACACCAAGCTGTTCCAGGCCTACCCGGACGTCTCCAACGCCTTGGCCAACAAGACCGTGGACGTGGCGCTGATGCCCTCGAACATCGCGGCCGTGCAGATGCGCAAGCAGCCGGGAGCGTTCCGCATCGCCGGCGAGATCGGCCAGGCCAAGCTGCTGGCATGGGTCGCCAACCCCAAGGACCTGGAGATCCGCCAGTTCATCAACGACACCTTCGACGAACTACGCGCCAGCAACCAACTGCTGGAGCTGCAGAAGAAGTGGTTCGGCGCCCCCATGGACACGCCGCGCGCCAACTACCTGCCTGACGGCGCGATCTAGGCGGACCTCCCATGCTGGATTGGTTGAATCAGAACGGCGCCCTGGCGCCGTTCCTGCACGGCGTCGTCTCGGGCACGGCGATCACCCTGGCGGCATCGGTGGCGGCGTTCGCCATCGGCATCTGCCTGGGGGTCGCGCTGCTGCTGGCGCGCCTGTCCCCCTACGCGCCCTTGCGCGGGCTGGTCATGTTCTGGGTCAGCGCCATACGCGGCACGCCCGCGCTCATCCATATGCTGATCGCCTACTACGTGGTGCCGCCCCTGCTGGGCATCTCCGTGTCGCCGCTGGCGGCCGGGATCGGCGCGCTGGCCTGTAACACCAGCGCCTACATCGTCGAGATCCTGCGCGGGGCGCTGGGCACGCTGTCGCCCGGCCAGGTGGCGGCCGCGCGCGCGCTGGGCATGCGCAGCCGGCAGATCTGGCGCCACGTGCTGCTGCCGCAGGTGTTCTACCGCGCCATCCCGCCCCTGACCAGCGAACTCACCATACTGCTGAAGGCCTCGTCGCTGATGTCCATCATCGCCGTTCCGGAGCTGGCCACCGTGGCGCGCAACGCCACGCTGCAAAGCGACCTGCCGCTGCAGGTGTTCACCGTGACGGCCGCGGTGTACTTCATCATTCTTTTCTGCCTGTCGGCCGCCTCGCGCCTGTGCGAGCGCCGCGTGTCCAGGATGCTGCCCAATGCCCATTGATCTCTCCATCGTCGGGCAGTCCATCCCGGTCCTGCTCAAGGGCCTGCGGATCACCGCCCTGGTCAGCCTCATCGGGATTCCGCTGGGCATCCTGATCGGCACGATCGCGGCCTATGCCGCGCAGTCGCGCAGCCTGCTGCGGCCAGTGGCCCTGGCCTACGTCGAACTGGTGCGCAACATCCCGTACCTGATCCTCGTGTACCTGTCGTTCTTTGGCCTGCCCAAGCTGGGGGTGCCGGCCTCGGCGATGTCGGTCGCCATCGGCTGCACCGCCTTCTACACCGGCGGCTACTTCTGCGAGGTGCTGCGCGCCGCGTTGAAGAGCGTGCCGCGCGGCCAGACCAGCGCCGCCCTGTCGCTGGGCATGACCTACTGGCAGACGCAGCGCCACATCGTCGTGCCCCAGCTGTTCGGCTTTCTCATCCCGCCCACCACCAGCCTGGTCATCATGATGTTCAAGGACTCGGCGATCTTCTCGGTGATGAGCCTGCCGGAAATGACTTACCAGAGCAATCTGCTCACGGCCAACACCTTCGCCTACCTGGAAGTGCTGGGCACCACCGCCCTCATCTACTGGGTGTGCAGCGTGCTGATGGCCGGCACGGGCCGCCGCCTGGAAACCCTGGTCCGCCGCAAGACGCGCCAGGCCTGATCCTCCCACCATCAAGGAAACGAGAACATGAGCACCTATACGGTCCCTCCCCGCACCGGCCACCCCACCCTGCTGTACTCCACGCTGGCGCTGGACCTGGAAAACCTGCAGGCCGATGTCGCCGTGCTGGGCATGCCCTACGGCTCGCCCTATTCGGCCGCGGACTTCAGCAACGACCAGACCAATGCGCCCACGGCGATCCGCCAGGCGACCGACCGCGTGGTGCGCCGCCCCGGCCACTACGATTTCGACATCGACGGGCCGCTGCTGCAAGGCCGCGACGACATCCGCTTCGTGGATTGCGGCGACATCATCCCCGACCTGTCCAAGCCCCGCGGCGAACACTATGAACGCGCCGAGGCCGCGGTGCGGCGCATCGCCGCCGCGGGCGCCGTGCCCATCGTGCTGGGCGGCGACCACGGCATCACCACGCCCGTCCTGCGCGGCCTGGACCAGCAGGGTCCGATCACGCTGGTGCACATCGACGCCCACCTGGACTGGCGCGACGACGTCAACGGCGTGCGCGACGGGTTGTCCAGCCCTATCCGGCGCGCCTCCGAAATGGCGCACGTGGACCGCATCATCCAGATCGGCCTGCGCGCCCAGGGCAGCGGCCGCCCCGAAGAGCTGGAAGCGGCGCGCGCCTATGGCGCCGAACTGGTCACCGCGTACGAACTGCATGACATCGGCATGGACGCGGTGCTCGAGCGCATTCCGGACGGCGGCAATTACTACCTGACCATCGACGCCGACGGCATGGATCCCGCCACCATGCCGGCGGTCGCCGGCCCGGCCCCGGGCGGCGTCACCTTCGTCCAGGCCCGCAAGCTGATCCACGGCCTGGTGCGCAAGGGCCGCGTGGTGGGCATGGACATCGTCGAAATCCAGCCCGAAAAGGACCTGAACCAGATTTCCTGCATCACGGCCGGCCGGCTGATCCTCAATCTCATCGGCGCGTCCATCCGCGCAGGGCATTACGACAAATGAACGCGCCCGCCCCCATCATCGAAATCCGCGGCGTGGACAAGTTCTACGGCAGCCACCAGGTGCTCAAGCAATGCTCGACGCGCGTGAACCGGGGCGAGATCGTGGTGGTCTGCGGGCCGTCCGGCTCCGGCAAATCCACCCTCATCAAGACCGTCAACGCGCTCGAACCGATCCAGGCAGGCGACATCCTGATCGACGGCGCCTCGGTGACGGGCGCCACCGACCTGCCCAAGCTGCGCACCAAGGTCGGCATGGTGTTCCAGCACTTCGAGCTGTTTCCGCACCTGGACATCATGCGCAACCTGACCCTGGCGCAGCAGATCGTGCTGGGGCGGGATATCGGCTCGGCCCGCGCCAAGGCCGGCGCGCTGCTGGAACGCGTGGGCCTGTCCGCCCATGCCGGCAAGCATCCGGGCCAGCTGTCCGGCGGCCAGCAGCAGCGCGTAGCCATCGCCCGCGCGCTCTCGATGGATCCGATGGCCATGCTGTTTGACGAACCGACCTCCGCGCTGGACCCCGAGATGGTCAATGAAGTGCTGGACGTGATGGTGGAGCTGGCCGAGGAAGGCATGACCATGATGGTCGTCACCCATGAGATGGGCTTTGCGCGCCGCGTGGCCAATCGTGTGGTCTTCATGGAAGACGGCGCCATCATCGAGGACTGCCCCACGGACAGCTTCTTCCGCGACGCGGCCAGCCCCCAGGCGCGCCGTTTTCTTTCCAAGATCCTTCCCCACTGACGGCCGGATAGCCGCCAGATCCATCCGCCCGCATCAGGACTCAATATGGCCCACACCCGCATCCGCAAATTCAATACTCGCCAAACCTATCCCGAACAACGCCTGGACAACGACCTGTGCCAAGCCGTGATCGCCGGCAACACCGTGTTCCTGCGCGGCCAGATCGGCCAGGACCTGGACACCCGGGAATCGGTGGGCGTCGGCGACGTGGCCGCCCAGGCCGAAAAAGCCATGGCCAACGTCGCCATGCTGCTGCAGGAATGCGGCAGCGAACTCTCGCACATATGCAAGCTCACCGTCTATCTGGTCGACGTGCGCTACCGCGAAGAGGTCTACAACGTGGTTGGCCGCTGGCTCAAGGGCGTGTTCCCCGTCTCCACCGGTATCGTGGTCTCGGCCCTGGCCCGGCCCGAATGGCTGGTGGAAATCGACGTGACCGCGGTCATTCCGGGCTGAGGCGGCAACGCCATGCCTACCGCTTCCGAGGCGCTGCTGGCGCGCCTGATCGCCTTCGACACGGTGACCCTCACGCCCAACCTGGCGCTGATCGAGGCCGTGCGCGAGCTGCTGGCGGCGCACGGCATTGCCTGCACGCTGGTGCGCAGCGACGACGGCACCCGCGCCAACCTGCACGCGTCCGTCGGCCCCGCCGATGTTCCGGGCGTGCTGCTGTCGGGACATACCGACGTGGTGCCCGCCGCCGGACAGGCCTGGACCGTGCCGCCCTTCGCGCTGACCGAGCGCGACGGGCTGTTGTATGGCCGCGGCGCAGCGGACATGAAGGGCTTCGTGGCCTGTGCCGTCAACGCGATGCTGCTGGCCAGCAAGCGTCCGTTGCGGCGGCCGCTGCAACTGGCGCTGTCCTACGACGAGGAGATCGGCTGCGTCGGCGTGCGCCGGCTGCTGGACGTCATGGAAATGGCGCCCACCCGGCCCGCGCTGTGCATCGTGGGCGAACCGACCTCCATGCAGATCGCCACCGGCCATAAGGGCAAGATGGCCTTGCGCGCCGTCTGCCAGGGACTCGAAGGCCATTCCGCGCTGGCGCCGCGGGCGCTGAACGCCATCCATCTGGCGTGCGACATGGTCGGCGCCATGCGCGCCCTGCAGGACGAGCTGCAAGCCCATGGCGCGCGCGACCCGGCGTATGAGGTGCCCTATGCAACCGTCCACGCGGGCTGCATCCACGGCGGACGCGCCTTGAACATCGTGCCCAACGAATGCGCGGTCGACTTCGAGATCCGGCATCTGGCCCAGGACGATCCCGACGCGCTGCTTGCGCCCTTGCGCCAGGCGGCCGAGGACATCCGCGATCAGGCGCGCCTGCGTGCGCCCGCCGCGGATATCCGGATAGAGCAGATCAACGCCTATCCGGGGCTGGACACGCATCCGGCCAGCGAGGCCGTGCGTTTCGTGGAATCCCTGCTGCCCGCCGGGACCGGCAAGACCAAGGTGGCTTTCGGCACCGAGGGCGGGCTGTTCACCCGGCACCTGGACGTCCCCGTGGTGGTGTGCGGTCCGGGATCCATCACGCAAGCCCACAAGCCCGACGAATTCATCTCGCGCGCGCAACTCGCCGAGTGCGATGCATTCCTGGAACGGCTGTTGGCGGCGCTATAGCGCCGGCCCCGGCGTTTCCACGTCCCCGGACGCCACCCGCGGCGGCGCCGGGACGCGTGCTCAATCCGGCTTGATGCCAGCGGACTTGATCAGGGTTTCATAGCGGCCGGCCTCTTCCTTCATGGCAGCCAGCGTGGCCTGGGGCGTGGAGCCGCGCACCAGCAGGCCACGCGCTTCGTAGGTCTGGCGAAACGCCGGATCCGCCGTGACCGCCGTCACCGCCTGGTTGATCCGCGCCACCAGCTCGTCCGGCGTCTTGCCGGGAGCGAACAGGGTAAAGACCGTGGACGGGATGCTGCCGGCCTTGCCGCCCGCTTCCTGCAGCGTCGGCACGTCGGGCATCATCGCCGCCCGCTGCGAAGCGCCGGCGACCAGCACGCGGATCTTGCCGGCCTTGTACTGTTCCGACACCGCCAGGCCGCCAGCCATGACGCTGTCCACGTCGCCAGCCATGGTCGCGGTCATGGCCGGCGCCACGCCCTTGAACGGCACATAGGTGAACTGCACGCCTTCGGCGCTGGCCAGCATGGCCATGCCCAGATGGTTCACGTGGCCCTGGCCGCCGGTGCCGACGTTGATGCGTTGCGGATTGGCCCGGGCGTAGTCGATGAACTCCTTGTAGGTCTTGGCCGGAAAGGCATTGCTGACCGCCACGTACAGCTGCACCTGGCCCAGGTCGGTGACGGGCTTGAAATCCTCCTGCCACCGGTACGGCACCTTGGCGTACAGGAAGGGATTGGTCTCGAGCGCCAGGCGGTCGACCATCAGCAAGGTATTGCCGTCACCCGCCGCCTTGGCGACGTAATCGCTGCCGATGATGGCGTTGGCGCCGGGGCGGTTTTCCACCACCACGGTCTTGCCGCTCTCTTTGAAGAGGCGGTTGCCCAGGTCGCGCGCCAGCACGTCGGGTTCGGTGCCGGGCGGATACGGCACCACGATCTTCACGGTGTCCGACGGCCAGGACTGGGCCGCGGCCTGGCCGGCCGGCACTAGCGCCAGCGCGGCCCACAAGACGGGTTGCAAACAACAACGGTACGGCGATCCCATGGTACTTCCCCTTGTATATGTCGTTTCCCGGAATAGTCCGGCGACTGAGTTGCCGCTCCGGGCCAGGACGGACCCGGGCGGCTGGAAATCCAGATCAGGACCGGTCCGCTTCACCAGCGGCCGATCAGAATGCCCATCATCCGTTCGTGCGCATGCGTGCGCTCGCGTACTTCCTCGTCGGTCTCGGTAGCGCGGCGCTTGAGGCCTTCATGCCAGTCCAGCAGCGCCGAGCGCATCCGTGCCGCCACCGGCGCCATGCCCGGATCGGCGCCCAGGTCATGCAGCTCGCCCGGGTCGTCGCGCAGGTCGAACAATTGCGCGGGATAGCCCTGCCAATGCAGGTACTTGTAGCGCTCGTCGCGCACCATCAGGCCGGTGCACTCGCGCTCGCCGCGTCCCAGGAACAGGCGCGCCTCGCGGTAGGCGTAGTCCAGGCTGCCCACCACGTACTCGCGCGCGGACGGCGCGGACTCCGACACGCCGCGGATCCCCGGCAGCAGCGAGCGGCCCTCGATGCGGTGTTCTTGCCCCGGCAGCGCCAGCGCCTCCAGTACCGTGGGGACGACGTCTATGCATTCGACGAATGCGTCGCTGCGGCTGCCGCGGGTCGCGTCGGCGGCCGGCGCCGGGTCATAGACCAGGCAAGGCACGCGCATCGCGCTGTCGTAGAAGTATTCCTTTTCGCCCAGCCAGTGGTCGCCCAGGTGGTCGCCGTGGTCCGAGGTGAAGAGGATCAGCGTGTCCTTGAGCCGGCCGCTGCGCTCCAGGAAGTCCAGCACCCGACCGATCTGGTCGTCGATCTGCTTGACCAGCCCCATGTAGACCGGCCGTACGCTGCGCCAGACTTCGTCGCGGGCGAAGGACTGCGACTCTTCCAGCCGCTGGTAGGCGCCATGCACAGGATGGGGGCGTTCCCGCTCCGCCTGCGAGCGCACGGGCGCCGCGCAGTCTTCCGCGCCGTACATGGCGTGGTATGGCGCCGGCGCCTTGTACGGCCAGTGCGGCTTGATGTAGGAAAGATGCAGCGCCCAGGGCTTGTCGCCCTGCCCCTGCATGAAGTCCAGTGCGCGGTCCGTGAGATAGGCCGTCTCGGAATCCGCCGCGTCCACGCGGGCGGGCAGCGGCGCGTTGCGCATCAGCCAGCCGCTGGCGATGCTGCCGTCGGCCGCCTGGCTGCCCACCACGTAGTCTTCCCAGGGGCGTTCGCTGTCGTAGCCGCGTTCGCGCAGGTAGCGGCGGTATGGGCTGTCCTTGGCCAGTTCGAAATGGCCGTCGTAACGCTCGATCGGCACGAAGCCGCCTTGCAGGAAACGTTGCTCGTCCTCGGCCGCATAGCCTTTGCCCCGCAATCCGGCGCGGTCGGGCACGAAGTGCGTCTTGCCCAGCAGATGCAGCGGCAGTCCGGCCTGGGCCAGGTATTCGCCCAGGCACCATTCGTCCACCGGATGCGGCACCCGGTTCCAGGTGACGCGGTGCGACAGCGGATAGCGGCCGGTGTAGTAGGACGCGCGCGACGGGCCGCAGACCGCGGACGTCACGTAGGCGCGGTCGTACTGAACGCCCATGCGTGCCAGCCGGTCGATGTGGGGCGTGCGCAAGGCGCCGGCTCCGCCATAACAGGAAAGGTGATCCGCGCGCAGTTGGTCGCACATGATGAACAGCACGTTGCGGACCGGGTTGCCCGCGGGCTGGACCGGTGCGTTCATGGCTGCGCTCCGTTCAGGATCGCCCCGGGCGCGTGCGACGGCTTGCCTGTCGGCTGCGCGGCCATCTGGGTTGCCCCGGGTACGAAGCGGGCGGCGAAGCGACCCAGGGCGTCGGCGGCGTCCGCGCTGCGGCCCAGCGCCGCGACGTAGCGGTCCGGCCGCACCAGCACCCAGTCCGCGCGGGTGCGCTGGAACCAGAAATGCAGCGCGTTCTCCGTATCCTGCAACACGGGCAAGGCGCCGGCTTGCAGTTCGTCGGGATCACAGCCGCTGCGCGCGCGCTGCGCCGCCACGTAGCGGCAGCCCAGCTTGTCCAGCTGCGCCCGCAGGGCCGGCGGCAGCCCTGCGCGCGGATCGCGGCGCCAGCCTATCAGCGCGAAGCCCGCGCCCAGCGCTTCGTCCAGGCGCAGCGTGGCGCCGTTCTCGCATTCCACCAGCGGCTGGATGAACATGCGGCCGATGCACTCGCGCTGCGTCTTGTCGGCGCTGTCGCCCACCACGCCGCGGCTATAGCGCGGCATGGGCTTGAACTTCATTTGCAGCACATAGTCGCGGATCTTCGGAATATTCCGGATCGACAGGAAGAACGTGTCGCGCAGCGCCGCCAGTACCGGGTTGGTCTGCGACAGCATGGCGCCGAACATGTCGGCCAGCGAAATCATGGCGCGGGCATGGCTGTGGCGTTCGTCGTGGTAGCTCTGCAAGGCGGCCGGGTCCAGGCGGCCCTGCACGATCCAGGCCACCTTCCAGGCCAGGTTGAAAGCGTCGCGCAGACCGGCGTTCAGGCCCTGGCCGATCCAGGGCGGGGTCAGGTGCGCGGCGTCGCCCGCCAGACAGACGCGGCCCGAGACGAAAGTACGCGCCACGCGGGAATTGTGGGTATAGACGCGGGCGCGGATGACGTTCAACCTGGCCGGGTCGGCCACGTGATGGCGCAGCAGTTCCTGCACCTTTTCCGGCTGCAGCATCTGCTCGCCGTCCTCGCCCGGAAACAGCATGAACTCCCAGCGCCGCAGGCCGTAAGGCAGGCGCAGGCAGACATAGGGGCGGCGCGGCTCGCAATGCAGCGCGGTATAAGGGGCGTCCAGCGGGTCCTGGTCGCATTCGATGACCACCCATTTGCGCGGATGCGTATTGCCGTCGAAGGGCAATTGCAGAAGGCGTTCGCGCACTGTGCTGCGCCCGCCGTCGGCGGCCAGCAGGTATTGCGTGCGGATCTCGCGCTCGGCGCCCTCGGCATCGCGCACCCGCACCGTGACGCCGCGCTCGTCCTGCGCCAGCGACAGCAGCTCGCTGCCCAGTTCCAGCGTCACATGGGGAAAGCGCCGCAGACCGGCGCGCAGGGTGCGTTCGCCCAGCGGCTGCGAAAACAGGTTGCGGCGATACCAGCCGAACTCGCGCGTGGCCGGCAGGATCTCGGCAAAGCAGCGCTTGGTCCGCGTGTACATGCGCATGGGCACGTTCTGGATCATGTCGCGCAGCATTTCATCGGCCAGGCCCGCGCTCTGAAAGGTACGCATGGCTTCGTCGTCCAGGCCCACCGCGCGCGGATAGTCCAGCACGTCCCGGTTGCGTTCCAGCACCAGCGTTTCCACGCCATAACTGCCCAGCAGATTGGCCAGCGTCACGCCGACCGGCCCGGCGCCCACCACCAGCACCGGCACTTCTACGATATGCGCCATCTCGGCTCTCCCTTGGATTCTTGTCTTTTGCCTGGCGGGTTGCGCTCAGACGCCTCAGGCGCGCCGCAGGAACCCGCCGACGGCCTGCTCGAAGGCGGCCGGCTGATCGTCATGGATGTAATGGCCGGCGCCTTCTATCTCGACCCATTCCACGTTCGGATTGCGCGCCGCCATGTCGCGGGCGGTCTGGGCCTGCAGGTAGTCCGAACGCCCGCCGCGCACGACCAGGGTCGGACAGCCCAGCGCCTGGACCTGCGGCCACAGGTCCACCACGCGCGCCGGATCGGGGTCCAGCCGGGTCGCGGCGATGCCCGCATGGTCGTGGCGCCAGATCCAGCCGCCTGCTCCGTCTTCCTTCAGCATGTGGCGCAGCCGTTCCTCGCGGGCGGCTTCGGTCACGCTGGGCCGCAGCGCGCGCAGGTACTCGCGGGCCGCGGCGATGTCGGGAAAGAACTCGGGCGTTTCGCGCAATTCGCGCTGGATGCGCGCCGCGCCCGCGCTGCCTTCGAAAGCGGCGGGTCCGGCATCCTCGACGATCAGGCGCCGCACGCGCTGCGGATGGCGGGCGGCAAAGACGATGGCGGCGATGCCGCCCATCGAATGGCCGAGCAGATCGAAGCGGTCCAGGCCCAGCGCGCCGGCCACGCCCGCCAGGTCATCCACGTAGGCGTCAGTGTAGTAATTGCGCTGCGGATCCCAACTGCTGGCGCCGCGGCCGCGCTGGTCATAGGCCAGGACGCGGAAATCCGGCTGCAACGCCTGCGCGATGCCGGCGAAGGTCTCGGCATAGCCGCGGATGCCGTGCAGCATGAATAGCGGACGCCCCGCCTGGGGGCCCCACTCGGTCAGGTGCAAAGTCATGCCGTTGACGGCGATAGCGGTGTCGCGGCGTTGCATATCGGCTTCCTTTCAGCAGAGTCCGTCTTTGCCCTCGATTTCGCTGGCGGGGATGCCGCCCAGGCGCGCATGCAGGCGCCCGCGCGTGGCAAACGCGAAGGCGATCAGCACTTCGTCGCGGTTGGGCGCGTCGCCGAACAGCGCGGTCACGCTGTCGTAGTGCGAACGGACATAGAGCGCGTCCTTATGCGCCAGCGGAATGTCGATGACGGTGCCGGGACCGCCGCGCTTGCCGGTGGAAGGCACCCAGGCCTTGCCGCCGCCGAGCGCTGCGCGCACGGGTTCGGCGAAGATGGTGGTCAACAACGCGTTGCCGTGCTCGTACTCGCCGTCCGTGCCCACCACGCAGGCCTTGCCGTAGCTTTCCAGCGGCTGGCCGCCGGCCGCGGCGATGATGCGCCGGCCGAACTCCTCGCCCAGCATGCCCGAGGGTTCGACATAGCCCGACAGGTCGCGTTCGAAGCGCCCGGCATAGGGGTTGTGCAGCGCGGCCGCGATGACGATCTTGCGCAACGGCTCGCCGTCGGCCGGTTCGCCGGTTTCAGTAGTGAGGGTGTCGTCGATCTGCAAATACCACTTGCGGATGCGGTAGGGACCGAAGTTGGTGCTGCTCATGGATGCTCCAGAAAATGTGGGATCAGGAAGGAGTGCGCCGTGCGGGCGGTCAAAGCGGGTCCAGCGTCATGGGGACGCTGGGCGCGTTGTGGTCGTGCAGGACCTGCTTGCCCTCTTCGTCGCCGTGCACGGTTTCGCAGAAGAACTCGAAGCGGTGGCCGTCGGGGTCGGTGAAGTACAGCCCGTAGCCGACTTTGTGATCGGTGATTTTCACGACGTCCACGCCCTTGGCCAGCAACATGCCGTAGAGGCGGCGCAGCTCGTCCACGTCGCCCTCGATCTCCAGCCCGTAGTGCTGCATGTTGACGGGGCCGCGGGCGGGCTCGCCTTCGGCCGCGCGGATCAGGGCGATGTCGTGGTGCTTGCGCCCAAAGGACAGGAACACCCATTGCTCGCCGCGCGCGGTCTCCTGCATGCCGAGCACGGATTCGTACCAGGGCGCCGACGCGAACGGGTCGCGCACGAACAGGGCCAGGTGGGTGCGCGCGATGCGCGGCCGGCGGTCTGCCGGCGCAAGCGTGGTGTTGGTGGACATGGCGGTCTCGGGCGGGTTGTCAGTTGATGGACTGGGGGTGCGCGGTCACGGGCGCGGCGTACGGCGTCCAGGCCACGGCGGTGATTTCGCTGAAATCGCGCCATTCCTTGAACCAGCTGCGGCCGCCGTCGGTGGAGCGGAACAGATGGCCGTACTTGGTGCCGGCGAACGCCAGCCGCGGGTCGGCTGCGTGCACGCCGAAGGCCCAGAAGGTGGAATTTGGCGGCGTGTGCAGCAGCGCCGGCTGCCAGTTGCGGCCGCGGTCGGACGAACGGTAGATCCTGCTGCGCGTGCCTGGCGTGCCGTCGCCGATGGCCAGCAGCAGCGTGTCGGGATCGTCCGGCAGCGCCTGCACCGTGCGGGTGTAGTACATGCCGTCAAAGCGCGACTTGGAAGCCACGCCATTCCAGCGCCGGGCGTCGTCCTCGCTGAGATAGACGGAGTTCACCGTCAGCACCATGGCGGTCTTGGGCGCGGCGGCCGTGGCCGGCAGGACAGCTACGCAATGGATGTCGGGGTTGGCGATGGCATCGGCATTGCCTTCATCGTCCTCGCGCGACCAGGTATCGCCGCCGTCGCGGCTGCGCCACAAGCCCCCTTCTTCGACGCCGAACCAGACCTCGCGGCCGTCATCCGGATCCACGCAGACCGACAGGATGCGCGGGCGGTTCACGCCGCGGCAGAACTCCGGCAGTTCGGGCGACAGGCGCTGCCAGCTGGCGCCGCCGTCCACCGAACGGAACATCGCTGCGCGCGACGGCGCGCCGGTGCCCGCGTACATGCGCCGCGGATCCGTGGGATCGATGGCCATGGCCCAGACGGTCATGCCGTTCATGGGGCTGTCCACCCGCGTGAAATGCGCGCCGCCGTCGGTGCTGACACACATGCCGGCGTCGGCCCCGGCAAAGACGCGGCGCGGGTCGGCCGGGTCCACGGCCAGGCTGCGCACCGTGCCGTCGAACTCGATGGCTTCCTTCAGCCCCAGGCGGTGCCAGGTGGCGCCATCGTCCACGCTGCGCAGTATTCCTTGGCCGGCGGTGCCGACCAGTATCGTGCCTTGCATATCCAGACTCCCCGAATGAGGTTCAGCGGTTCAAAGAAAGATGCCGCGCGTGATGCCGCCATCCACCCCCAGCGATTCGCCGGTGATGGCCCCTGCCCGCGGCGATGCCAGGAACAGCACCGCGTCGGCGATCTCGGCCGGCTGCAGCACCCGGCGTATGGGCGTGGCCTTGGCATAGTTGGCCTCGACCTGGGCGGGGGTCAGCCCCTGCTTGGCGGCTTCCTTTTCGTACAGTTCATGGATGTGGGGCGTCTCTACCACGCCCGGATGGATCACGTTGACCGTGATGCCATGCGGACCCAGCTGGTCCGACAGGGTCTTGGTCATGTGGCAGATGGCCACGTTGCGCATGCCCGAAAGCTGCTTGCTGCCGCGCCCGGTCAGGCCGCCGATGTTGACGATGCGGCCAAAGCCGCCCTGGCGCATGTGCGGCGCCGCAGCCTTGGCGCAGCGCATGTAGCCCACGACCTTGATGTTGATGTCTTCCAGCAAGCCTTCGGGATCGGCCTCGTCGATCTCGCTGCGCACCAGGCCGCCGGGGTGGGCCGCACCATTGACCAGGATGTCGATGCGGCCAAAGTGTTCGGCCACGCGCTGCATCATCGCGTTGACCTGGGCGGTGTCCGACACGTCGGCCGCCACGCCCAGCACTTCCACGCCCGTGGCCCGGGTGATTTCAGCCGCCACTTCGTCCAGCTGCGCCTGGCGGCGCGCCACGATGGCCACACGCACGCCCTCGGCGGCCAGCGCTTCGGTCACCGCGCGCCCGATGCCCAGGCTGCCGCCCGTGACCACCGCGACTTTCCCCTTGAGTTGCAAGTCCATGCTTTGATGCTCCTTATACATATATGGCGGCGCCTACAGCGCCATCTCGATCAGGACCGGGCCCGGCTGGCGCAGCGCCGATTCCAGCTGCGTGGCCAATTCTTCCGAGGTCGCGGCGCGGCTGGCCTGCACCCCGTAGCTGGAGGCCAGCCCCACCCAGTCGATGCGCGGGCGGTCCAGCGCGGTCAGTTCGGCCGCGCGTTCGCCCAGCACGGCGTTGCCGCGGCGCAGCTCGTTGCGCAGGATGGCGTACTGGTGGTTGGCGGCGATCAGCACCGTGACCGGCAGGTTTTCATGCGCCAGCGACCACAATGCCTGGATCGTGTATTGGGTGCTGCCGTCGGACAGCACGGCCACCACTCGGCGCTGCGGGCAGGCGATGGCGGCGCCCATCGCGACCGGCAAGCCCTGGCCGATGGCGCCGCCGGTATTGGTCAGCACCGTGTGCGGCGCGGCGCCGGCGGACGCGGCATACAGCGGATAGCCGCAGGTGCCGCCTTCGACCGAGACGATGGCGTCTGCGGGCAAGGCCCGCGCCACCGCTGCGGCAATCGATTGCGGCGTCAAGGCGCCCGGCGCAGGCTCGGGCAGTAGCGCGGCGGCGGGTTCGAAAGCCGGCGCGCCCGCCAATTCGGCCAGCGCCTCCAGGCGCGAGGCCGCATCCTGGCCGGGAGCCGCCAGTTCCAGCAGGCGTTCCGCCGGCACCAACCGGCTGGGGTGACCGGCATAGCCGAAATAGGTCACGGGCGGCAGCGCCCCCACCAGCACCACCAGGTCGGCAGCGTCCAGGGCAGCGCGAGCGGGTTCCGGGAAATACGGCAGGCGGTCGAAGTCCGGCAAGTCCCGGCCGCGTTCCGATCTGGCGGGAAAGGTCTCGGCGTAAGCCTTGCCGCCCAGGGCTGCGCACAGGCGCGCGGCCGCAATCTGCGCGCGGCGTCCCAGGCCGCTGGCGGGACCGCCCCCGCCCAGCAGGAACAGCGGCTTTTGCGCGCGGCTCAGGCGCTGCCATGCGGCGGCGGCGTCGAAGGTCTCGGGCTGCGCAGCGGCCTCGGCGGCAGCATCCGCGGAATCCGGCGTCACGCTTTCCGCCTGGAAGTCGGCGGGAAAGATCAGCGTCGCGCCCTGGCCGCCATCGGCCAGGCTGGCCTGCACGGCGGCGCGGGCGGCGCCAGCGGCGTCCTGGGCGGACGCGATGCGCTCCACCCAGCCGGAGACTGGGCGCGCCAGCGACTCGATGTCCGAAGTCAGGGGCGCGTCGCATTCCAGGTGCCAGCTGGCGTGGTCGCCGATGATGTTGACGATGGGGGTGCGGGCGCGCCGCGCATTGTGCAGATTGGCGATGCCATTGGCGAAGCCCGGCCCCAGATGCAGCAGGGTCGCGGCCGGCTTTCCAGCCAGCCGGCCATAACCGTCGGCCGCGCCGGTGCAGACGTTCTCCTGCAGGCCGACCACGCAGCGCATGCCGCGCACCTCCTCCATCGCACGCACCAGGTCCAGCTCGGTCGTGCCGGGATTGGCGAAACAGACTTCCACGCCCTGCTTGCGCAGAGCCTCCAGCAAGGCACTAGCTCCGGTCATGATTACCGCCTCCTTTTTTCGCTACTTTATCGTAATTTGATAAATGTGCAATTTTTTTTTGGCGGATTGATGCTGGATAATTTATTAGAATTATCTATTTGATAGTTCTGCGCGGATCTCCTATACGCGCGTGCACGCTGCGCGCGCGGCAGGACGATTTGCCAATACGCGCCCCTTGGTGCACCCTCGCAGCACGTCAGCCTTACAACACCTCACGCACATGAACAGTCTTCGCCGCATGCTCGATGTCCTGGACCTCTTTCAGCCCGACCGGCCGGTCCTGGACGTCGATGCCATCTGCCAGCTGCGCGGCTACGCGCCCGCCACCGCCTACCGCTACGTGCGCGAACTGTGCGCCTGCGGCCTGCTGGTGCGCCTGCCAGCCGGCTACGCGCTGGGTCCGCGCATCATCGCGCTGGATCTGCAGATGCGGGAGTACGACCCCATGCTGACGGTCAGCCGCGACCTGATCGAGGAACTATCCAGCCAGACCGGCCTGGACGTGCTGCTCAGCGCGCGCTACGACGACAAGGTCATCAACGTGCACCAGCAGGCCGGGCGCAATACCCAGGCCCTGAACTTCGGCCGCGGCCGGCACATGCCGCTTTTGCGCAGCGCGACCGCCCGCGTGATCCTGGCCAATCTGGGGCCGCGCCAGTTGCGCCGCGTCTACGACGAACACGCCGATGCCCCCGACATGCAGCGGCTGGGCCAGGACTGGAAGTCCTTTTCCCGGGCCATGCTGCAAGTGCGCAAGGCCGGCTATTGCATCTCGTCGGGCGAACTGGATTCCGGCAAGACCGGCATCGCCGCGCCGATCTTCGATGAAGAGAACCATGTGCTGGGCAGCATCACGCTCATCGGCATGCAGGACGCCTTCGCGGCCTTCCGCGAGGACTACCTCGCCGGCCTGACCTGCCGCGCCGCCACCGAAATCACCCGCCGCATCGCGCAGGCGCCGGCCAAGCTGCAGCAGGCAGCCTGATCCCCGCCGCGCCAGTTCCAGATTCACGCATGACGCCCGCCATCCGTATCGGTCCCCTCGTCTTTCCCTCGGACCTGCTGGTTTTCATCGTTGCCGCCGCTATCGGACTGCTGGCCGCCAGGCTGCTGACCCGCGGGCAGGAGTCCCGGCCCGACACCAGTACGGTGTTGTGGCGCGCGCTCATCATCGGCCTGGTCGTCGCCCGGCTCGGCTTTGTCTGGCAGTTCCAGGCCCACTTCATCGAGAATCCGCTCCGGATCCTGGACCTGCGCGATGGCGGCTGGGCCGGTATGGCCGGGCTTGCCGCGGCATGGCTCTACACGCTGTACGCGGCCTTGCGCCGCCAGGCGTCGCGGCCCGCGCTGCTGGGCGCGCTGGCGCTGGCCAGCGCGGTCTGGATAGGCGGCGGGCGGTGGCTGGCGCCCGCGCCGCAGGCCCTGCCCGAACTGTCCGCGCTCGCCTTGCGTCAGCTGGACGGCACGCCCGCAGCGCTCGCGGCCTACCAGGGCAAACCTACCGTCATCAATCTATGGGCAAGCTGGTGCCCGCCTTGCCGCCGCGAAATGCCCGCATTCACCGCGGCGCAAGCGGCGCATCCCGATGTGAATTTCGTCTTCCTGAACCAGGCCGAAGCGCCGCCGGACGTGACGGCGTTCCTGGCGCAGCACGCGCCGTCGCTGCGCAACGTGCTGCTCGATCCCGCAGGCGCGGCCTCGCGCCAGATGAGCAATCGCGGCCTGCCCGCCACGCTGTTCCTGGACGCCCAGGGACGGCTGGTGGACCTGCGCGTGGGCGAGTTGTCCGCGGCTTCGCTGGCCCAGCGCCTGGAGGCGATCCAGGCGCCGGCCAGCGGCGATTGACGCGTTGGCGCTTCAGATCTGCGGTTCGGCCGCGACGCGGGCCCAAGGCAAAGGCTGCCCGTCCGTATCGCGTTCGAATAGCCACAGGCGCTGGCCCGCATGGGCGGGCGGTTCTTCCAGCCGCACGACCAGGACCGGTCCCGCGGGCAGCGCCCGGACCGTGGCGATGACTGCGGCAGGCGCACCGTTCCGCGACGGCAATTCGGTCCAGGCCTGCAACTCGGCCTGTTCCACCCCCGCCGCGCGCGCCTGTCCATGGCCGCAAGCCGGGCACCACAGCCGCATGGGATAGACCAGATGGCCGCAGCTGCAACATTGGCTGACGTCGACGCTCATGCTTCCTCCCGCGCCAGCACGGCCGCATTGGCGCACATCCCGTAACGCAGCTGCACCATGCCGTAGCCGGTAGCCACGCCGTGACGCGCGCCGCGCACCTGCCGTTCCCCTGCCTGCCCCAGCAATTGGCGCGCCACTTCGACCAGGCCATGCATGCCGCCGGCGGTGCCCGCCTGCCCGGCGGACAGTTGGCCGCCTGCGGTGTTGACCGGCAAGTCCCGGGTGGCCAGGCGGCGCGCGATGAAGCCAGGCAGGTCATCGATGCTGGCGAAGCCCAGATCGCACAGCTGCGCCAGCGCCATGGCGGGATAGTCGTCGTACACGCTGAGCACATCCATGTCTTCCGGTCCCAGGCCAGCGCGCTGCCAGAGCGCTGGCGCGAACGCCGCGATGCCGGTCTGCAATCCGTCGCCTTCCTGCTGGTCATCGTTGTAGCGCGCATCGCTGGCCAGCAGCCGCACGCTGATTCCCGCCGGACGCGCGTTCAGCACCAGCGCGCAAGCGCCGCTGACCACCGGCACGCAATCCAGGCGTCCCAGCGGCGGCGCGACCATGGGCGCGGCCAGGTATTGCGCCAGGCTCAATGGATCGCGATACGCGGCGTTGGGGTTGCCTGCTGCCCATAGCCGCTGCGCGACGCATAGCGCGCCATAGTCCTCGCGGGCAAGACCGGCGCGCGCCATCTGCCTTTGCGTGAGCATGGCGAACAGGGGATTCGGCCCCTCGCAGCCCAGGGGACTGAGATAGTCCTGCGCGCTGCGGTTGTAGCCGCGTACCAGCCCTGCGAAATCGGCGCCCGTGAAATGGTCTCCCGCGACCAGCACGATCGTCTCGGCCTGCCCGGCCTGCAACGCGAGCCAGGCCTGGCGCAACAGGTTGATGGCGCTGGCGCCGCCCATTTCGTCCTGCATGCACCAGTTCAGCCGCAGTCCCAGGCGCCACGCCAGATCGATCGCGCGGTCGGGGCGCAGCGTGAATGAAGCCACGCCCAGGCCGTCCACATCGCCGGGCTTCAACCCTGCGCCGCGCAGCGCCTGCGCGATCGCCTCGGCCATCAGGCCGGCCGTGCTGGTTCCCGGGCCGGGATGGCGCAGCGAAGGCGTTTCGCCCACGCCGACGATGCCCGGGCCGCGCGCCGCGCTCACGCCGACTCCTGCCGTGGGGGTTCGCGCGTCAGCAGCAAGGTGATCACGGTGACCGCGGCCATGCCCACCAGGAACCACGCTACCGGGGTCGCCGATTCATACTTGCGCAGCAGCGCCATGGCGATCAGCGGCGACAGGCCGCCGGCGAATACAGAAGCCAGTTCATGCCCCAGCGCCAATCCGGTGTAGCGGACCTCTGCGGGAAACAGTTCGGCGAAATACGCCGGCTGGGTGCCGATCATCGCGGCATGGCAGACCGTGTTGCCCAGGAAGAAGGCCAGGAATATCCACACCGGCTCCTTGGTCTGCACCAGCCAGAAGAACGGGAATGCCACCAGCACCAGGCCGGCCGAACCAATCAGGTACACCGTCCGCCGGCCGATGCGATCGGACAGGTGGCCGAACCAGACCAGCGTGCCGAGCTCGATGAACATCGACACCAGCACGCCGCCCAGCATGACGTCGTTGGGTATGCCAAGGAATTTGCCGTAGGCCAGCGCAAACGCCAGGAAGATGTACGACCCGCCGTTCTCGGCCACGCGCAATCCCATCGCGGTAAAGACCTGGCGCGGATAGCGGCGGAACACTTCGACTGCCGGCATGCCGCGCTTGGCGGTCTTGGCGGCCTGCACGAATTCATCGCTTTCGGGGATGTGCTTGCGGATGTAGAGGCCCACGCCGAAGATCAGCACGCTCAAGAGGAACGGCAGGCGCCAGCCCCAGCTCATGAAGGCTTCCTGCGGCAGCTGCTGCGCCAGCATGAAGACGCCCGACGACAGCACGAAGCCGCCCGCCACTCCCAATTGGCTGAAGGACGAGAAGTAGCCGCGGCGCTTGCCCCCGACCGCCTCGCTGATCAGCAGCACGCCCCCGCCCCACTCGCCGCCCGCGGCCGCGCCTTGCAGGATGCGCAACACCACCATGGCAACCGGCGCCCAGAAGCCGACCTGATCATAGGTAGGCAACAGCCCGATCAGGAAGGTGGCGGCGCCCATCAAGCCCAGGGTCCATTCCAGCGCCAGCTTGCGGCCGTAGCGGTCGCCGATATGGCCGAAGATCACGCCGCCCAGAGGCCGCGCCAGGAAGCCGACCGCAAAGCCGGCAAACGCCCCCATGGTGCCCAGCAGCGGGTCGGTGCCCTTGGGAAAGAACAGTTCGCCGAACACCAGCGCCGCCGCCGTGCCGTAGATGAAGAAGTCATACCATTCCATCGCGTTGCCCGCGACGGACGCCATCACCACACGCCGCGTGCGTTTTCTGCGCGCATCGTCGCCAGCGGCCGCGGCCGCCCCTTTGTATGCCATCGTCATTGCCGCCCCTAGTCTGTTTGAATGGATTGATGACGCTCAGCGCGCCACGCGATAGCCGGCGGCGTCGCGGTCCCAGGCGTCGCCGGTAATGCCCTCATCCCGCAAGCGGAACTTGCGGATCTTGCCGTTCTCGGTGCGCGGCAAATCGTCCAGTACGCGCAGATAGCGCGGCACGGCGAAATACGGCATACGGGGCTGGCAGAAGTCCAACAGCGTCTCGGGCGCGATGGCCTGCCCGGTCTTGTAGACCAGCGCCGCCATGACCTCGTCTTCCGCCAGATCGGAACGCACCGCATAGACCGCCACGGCGGCAACCGCCGGATGCGCCAGCAGCACCTGCTCCACCTCGTACGAGGAAATGTTCTCGCCGCGTCGGCGGATGGCGTCCTTCGTGCGGTCCAGGAAGCGGAAATAGCCGTCCGCATCGCGCACCACCCGGTCGCCCGTGTGGAACCAGAGATTGCGCCAGGCTTCCACCGTCTTGTCGTCCATGCCGAAATAACCGGTGGCGATGGCGTATGGGATATGCGAGCGCAACAGCAATTCGCCCGGCGTGCCGTCTGGCACCGCCGCGTCGTGCTCGTCAGCCGCCATCGCATCGAATTCGGGCGCGACGCGCCCCATCGTGCCCGGCCGCTGCTCGTCCAGCGTGCCGCCCAGCGCGAAGTTGGTTTCGGTCGAGCCGTAGCCTTCCAGCAGCGCGATGCCCGTGCGTT
The DNA here is from genome assembly GCF_902859965.1 of Achromobacter aegrifaciens. Taxonomy (NCBI): domain Bacteria; kingdom Pseudomonadati; phylum Pseudomonadota; class Betaproteobacteria; order Burkholderiales; family Alcaligenaceae; genus Achromobacter; species Achromobacter aegrifaciens. The sequence continues at coordinate 483,634 of NZ_CADIKO010000002.1, read as the reverse complement.
CGGCGAACGCCGCATGGAAGCGTTCGGGCACCCCGGGCGCCAGCGCAATCCGCGCGCGCTGACGCCGTTCGGCTGCGGCAGGCGGCTGCGCCAGCAGCATGGGCACCATGGCGCCCAGCAGATAGGTCACCGTGGCGCCCGTGGCCTCCAGCCGGTCGAAATAGCGGCTGGCCGAGAAGCGCTCGTCGCAGATGATGGTCGCGCCCGTGACCAGCGCCTGGAAGCAGGCGTTCAGGGCATTGGTATGGAACAGCGGCAGGCTCGTGTAGAGCACGTCGCTCTCGGCGATTTCCAGGTTGCGCGCGGCGATCCTGCCCCACCAATAGAACTGCGCGTGCGGACAGCACACGCCTTTGGACAGGCCTGACGTGCCCGAGGTGTACAGGATGGCCAGCGTATCTCCCGGCCCGAGGTCGGCTGCCGGCGGCAGCGGCGTGTCCGGTGCGGGAGGAGGCGGACACGCTTGCACCGGCAGCGCGTCGGCGTAGCCGTCCAGCAGCCAGATGCGGTTCAAGGCCTGGGGCTGCATGTCCAGTGCAGCCAGCGCCGGACAGGACGCGGCGTCGGCCACCAGCAAGCGGCAACCGCTGTTGGCCAGGATGTGCTGCAACTGCATGCCGCGCGACGCCGTGTTGATGGGCACCACCACCGCCCCCAGCCAGCCGCAGCCCAGCACGATGGACAGGAATTCATGCCGGTTGCCGGCCATCAGCCCGACCCGGTCGCCCCGGGCGACGCCGGCCGAAGCCAGGCGCGCGGCCCAGTCCGCTGCATGCCCGGGAGCATCGCCGTAGCGCAGTGCGCCGCCTGGCGCCTGCACCCATGTGCGCTCGCCCCATCGGGCGCCCTGCTCCAGCAACAACGACGGCAGTGTCAACGCATGCATGGCGGTGCTTCCCCTGTGTTGCGGCCATCGGCAAGCGTTGCCCCAGCCTTATGAAATTAGTCTAGGAATCAACTATTTATATGTCAAATTTATGGATATTATTTATCTTATAAATCAAGCTGATATGAGAGGCATGCGTGGACTTCGATCTGAACCTCATGCGGGTTTTCCTGACCGTGCTGCAGGAACGCAGCGTCACGCGCGCGGCGCAGCGCCTGAACCTGACGCAGCCCGCCGTGAGCTACGCGCTGGCGCGCTTGCGCGAAAAATTCGACGACCCCCTGTTCGCGCGCACGGCGTCCGGCATGCAGCCCACGCCGGTCGCGTTTGCCCTGGCCGACCCCATAGAGCGCGGCATGAACAGCTTTGCGGAAGCGGTCAACCTGCGGCAGCGCTTCGAGCCCGCAAGCAGCACCCGGCGCTTTCGCCTGTCCATGTCCGATATCGGTGAAATGGTGTTCCTGCCGTCATTGATGGAACGCGTGCACGCCCTGGCGCCGCGTCTGCAGGTGGAAGTATTGGAGATCCCGCTGGAACGGCTGCCGCAGGCGCTGAAAGACGGCGAGGTCGATCTCGCCATCGGCAACCTGGCCGGGCTGGGCAGCGAGACCTGCCACGCGGAACTGTTCAGCGAACGCTACACCTGCATGGGCAGGCGCGGCCATCCGGTGTTGTCGGCGGGCCTCACCCGTAGCCAATACAAGCGCCTGGACCACATCCTGGTGGCCTCGCGCGCCAGCGCCCACCGCTTGCTGGACGACGTGCTGAGCGAGGCCGGCCTGCCGCGCAGGCCATATCTGACCTTGCCGCATTTCTCGGCGGCCGCCGAGATCGTGCGGCGCACCGATCTCACCATGACCCTGCCGCTGCGAGCCGCGATCTGGTTCAACCACGACGACGCGTTCCAGATACGCCCGCTGCCCATCGCGCTGCCGCCGCTGTCCGTGACGGTGCATTGGCACGCGCGCTTCGAAAGCGATCCGGGCACCGTCTGGCTGCGCCGCCTGGTGGTGGAGACGCTGGCGGACCCGGCCTGAACCCGCGCAGGCGCGGCGCTTATCGCAACGCGGCCAGCATCAGGTCCAGGTTCTGCACCGCCGCGCCCGACGCGCCCTTGCCCAGGTTGTCGAAGACCGCCGTCAGCAACACCTGGCCGTGCTGCGCATTGCCGTACACGGCCAGGCGCAGATCGTTGGTGCCATTGAGCGCCTGCGGATCCAGGTGCGTATGGGCGGCCGCGTCCTGCGGCGCCACGACCTGCACGTGGCGCGCGCCCTCGTAATGCTGCTGCAGGCAGGCGTGCAGGCGTTCCATGTCGACGCCCGCCGGCAGCAGGCGCAGCTGCAGCGGCACGGTCAGGACGATGCCCTGGCGATACGCGCCGTAGGCCGGCACGAACACCGGCCGCTGCGTCAGGCCCGCATGCCGCTCGATCTCGGGCGTGTGCTTGTGCGCCAGGCCCAGGCCGTAGAGCTGGAACGCCGGTCCCGGCGCGCCGTCCGCGGCTTCGTAGGCGTCCACCGCCGCGCGCCCGCCGCCCGAATAGCCTGATACCGCGTGCACCACCACCGGATAGTCGGCCGGCACCAGCCCGGCCCGCACCAGCGGACCCAGCAACGCGACCGCGCCCGTGGGATAACAACCCGGGTTGCTGACCCGCAGCGCCTGGGCGATCAGTCCGGCCTGCTCCGCGTTCATTTCCGGAAAGCCATAGACCCAGCCGGGCGTCGTGCGGTGGGCGGAACTGGCGTCTATCACCCGTACCGCGGGATTGACGATGGACGCGGCAGCCTGACGCGCCGGTTCGTCCGGCAGGCAGAGAATGGCGATGTCGCAGCCGTTGATCGCCTGCGCACGGCGTTGCGGGTCCTTGCGTTCCGCCTCGGGCAGCGTCAGCAGCCGCAGGTCCGTGCGCCCATGCAGGCGTTCATGGATCTGCAGGCCGGTGGTGCCCTGGTCGCCGTCGATGAAAACTAGAGGTTGGGTCATGGCGCTTGCGTCCTGGATCAAAGGCGCGCCGGAAGGGGTTCCGGGCGCAGGACTCCATCATCGGCTGGACTGGCAGATAACAAAAGTCGAATATCATGACTATCCAATTCAGCTTTCCTGAACGACACCGCCATGCGTGAAATCAGCCTGGACCGCCTGCGCACCCTGGTTGCCATTGCCGACCTGGGCTCGTTCGCCGACGCGGCGCGCGCGCTGCATCTGGCCCCGCCCACCGTCAGCCTGCATGTGGCCGACCTGGAGGAACGCATTGGCGCGCCGCTGCTCACGCGCAAGCGCGGCCAGGTCCGCCCCACCGCCATCGGCGAAACCCTGCTGGAACGCGCGCGCCGCCTGCTGGCCGATGCCGACCAGGCGCTGGACGACGTGCAGCGGCAGGTGCAGGGCTTGTCCGGGCGCGTGCGGCTGGGCGCTTCCACCGGCGCCATAGCCCACTTGCTGCCGCAGGCCCTGGAAACGCTGGGGCGCAACCATCCCGGCATTGACGTGCAAGTGGCTGTGCTGACTTCGCAGGAAACGCTCCTGCGCCTGGCCGACGGTTCGCTGGACGTGGGCCTGGTGGCCCTGCCCCAGCCGCCGCTGGAAGGCCTGGTGTTGCGCCCCTGGCGGCGCGACCCGGTCATGGCCTTCCTGCCCGCCAGCTGGAAAGCGCCCGCGCGCCTGACGCCGGCCTGGCTGGCCGAACGGCCGCTGATCCTGAACGACGCCAGCACGCGGCTGTCGCGCCTGACGGGCGAATGGTTCGCCGCCGCCGGCCTGAACCCGCGCGCCCGCATCCAGCTGAATTACAACGACGCCATCAAGAGCCTGGTGGCCGCGGGCTACGGCGCCACGCTGCTGCCGCACGAGGCCACCGCGCCGCAGCCGGATCCGCGCATCGAGATGCGCGCGCTGCGGCCGGCCCTTTGGCGCCCGCTGGGCATCGCGCACCGCGCCGGGCAGGTGGAGCAAGCCACCCGGCACGTGCTGGACGTGTTGTGGGAGCTGCGCGCCTCACCCGCCCGCTGAAGGCGTGCGGCGGAAGTACGCGGTGCGCTGGCTTTCCTCGCGCAGCCGCCGCGCGCGCGAGCGGAACAGGTCCTTGCGCCCCACGATGCCCACCAGCCGGCCGTTGGCCCGGTCCAGGATGGGTATGCGGCCGGCGCCGGTCAGCGCCATGCGGTCGGCGATCTGGCTTGCCAGTTCCTCGGGATGGCCGTACACCAGGTCGCGGCCTTGCAGGGCCTCGGCCAACGTGCGCCCGGTCTGCTCGTCGTCGATGGCCCAGGCCAGCGTATCGGCGCGCGTGACTTCGCCTACCACCACGCCTTCGGCATCCAGCACCGGATAGCTGGTATGCACCGGCTGCGCCGTCGTGAAATGCGCGATGGCCTGCGCCACCGTCCAGTCGGCCGGCAGGGTCTGGACCGGCGTGGTCATCACCTGGCTGACCCGGAGCAGGTCGAAGGGATCCACGCGGTATTCGCGGCTGATATGGTGGCCGCGCCGCGCGATCTTCTCGGTCAGGATGGAACGCTTGAGCAGCAGCACCGTCATTCCATACGCGAACACGCAGGCGGCCAATACTGGCAGCAGCGCGCCCATGTCGCCGGTCAGTTCCACCGCGAACAGGGTCGCGGTCAGCGGTGCGCGCATGGTGCCGCCCATCATTGCGGCCATGCCCAGCAGCGCCCAGAAGCCCGGATCGGCCTGCGGCAGCAACGGCGTGGCCAATGCCCCCAACGCGCCGCCGAATATCAGCAGCGGCGCCAGCACCCCGCCCGAGGTCCCCGACCCCAGCGCGACGGACCAGATGATGACCTTGACCGCCAGAAGCAGCAACACGGCCTGGAATGCCAGGTCGCCCGCCAACAGATGGCGGATGTTGTCGTAGCCCACGCCCAGCGCCGCCGGCTCGATCAAGCCGCCCAGGCCGATCACCAGGCCGCCGAAGGCCGGCCACCACATCCAGTGCAGCGGCAGTTTCTCGAACAGGTCCTCGGCCGCATAGACCATGGAGGTCAGCACGCCCGATCCCAGCCCGGCCAGCACGCCCACGGCGGCGCAGGCCAGCAGATGCGCGGGCGTGAACCCCAGCGAACCCGAATACGCGAATATCGGTCCGCCATCCAGCACGAAGGCGCGCGTGGCCGCCGCCACCAGCGCCGCCATCGCCACCGGCAGGAAGCTGCGCGGCTTCCATTCGAACAGCAGCAGCTCAACCGCCAACAGCACCGCCGCCAAGGGCGTGGCAAAGATGGCCGTCATGCCCGCGGCCGCGCCGGCCACCAGCAGGGTCTTGCGTTCGCCGTCGTCCAGGTGGATGGTCTGCGCCAGCAGCGAGCCGATGGCGCCGCCCGTCATGATGATCGGGCCTTCGGCCCCGAACGGACCGCCCGTGCCGATGGAGATGGCGGAAGACACGGGCTTCAACACCGCCACCTTGGGCTGGATGCGACTCTTGCCGATCAGGATGGCTTCCATCGCCTCCGGAATCCCGTGGCCGCGGATCTTTTCCGAACCGTAGCGCGCCATGAAGCCGATGATGAGGCAGCCCACCACCGGAATGGCGACCGAAGCCAGGCCCAGGTGGCCTGTCGTGATGGGCTGGTCCTTGAAGGAGAACTGCTGGTGGTACGCCAGATTGGTGCACAGCGCGATCAGCCGCAGCAGGGCCCAGGCCGCGGCTACGCTGGCCAGGCCGACCGGGATGGCCAGGCCCATGAGCAGGACCACGCGTTTGTCCGTGGTGAAGTCGCCCAGGCGCAGCGCGGCCCGGGCGGAGGAAGAAGTGGGAGGCATGTTCGAAGACGGGAAGAATTGCGCAGGGATTTGCGAAATGTCATATATATCGTATCACGACATATATTAGAATCGCCCAGGTGAAACCGCCCTCGCCCCCACCCCAGCTGACCGCCACGGACTACGAGCTCCTGGCCGACTTCCGCTATGCGCTGCGCCGCTTTGCCGCCTTCAGCGAAAACGCCGCCGCCGGACTGGACCTGATGCCGCAGCAGCACCAGGCCCTGCTCGCCATCAAGGGCACGCGCAAGAACGTCCCTGGCCGCCGCGGCCTGTACGTGGGCGAAATCGCCGAACGCCTCCTGATCCGGCCCCACACCGCCGCCGAACTGGTGGGCCGGCTGGCGCGCCTGGATCTGGTCAGCCGCGAGGCGGACCCCGAGGACGGCCGCCGCGTAGAGGTCGTGCTGACCGCGAAGGCCGAGCGCATGCTCGAAGACCTCTCGGCCTCGCACCTGGAAGAACTACGCGCCATGCGCCCGCTGCTGACGCGCCTGCTGACCCGCATCGGCGACGACTCCGGCAACGCCTGATCCACGCCCTGCTGCATAAGCTTATGCAGCGCAGCTTTGCCTCGCGTGATAAATTGTCGCCCCGCGACATATCGATGCGCGAGGAGATCGTTTTGGGTGTAGCAATCAAGCGCTGGCTGGGCTCGTTCGCGCCAGCGCCGGTGGGCGTCAACGGACGCGAGAAGCTCTACGGCGTGCTGGGCGCGCTGCTTGGCCTGTTCTGCACGGAATGGGTGGGCCGCCACGCGCTGGGCGACGCCAGCCCCTGGTTCATCGCCCCCATGGGCGCGTCCGCCGTGCTGCTGTTCGCCGCCCCAGCCAGTCCGCTCGCCCAACCCTGGTCCATCATGGCCGGCAATCTGGTATCGGCCCTGATCGGCGTCTTCTGCGCCCAGTTCATCCCTGTGCCCGGCGTGGCTGCCGCCGTGGCGGTGGCGCTGGCCATCGGCGCCATGTTCTCTTTGCGCTGCCTGCATCCGCCCAGCGGCGCAGTGGCGCTGACCGCCGTGCTGGGCGGCCCCGCGGTCGCCAGCCTGGGCTACGGCTTTGCGCTCTGGCCCGTGGCGCTGAACTCCGCCATCCTGCTGTGCATCGCCGTGGTCTTCAATGGCGCGCTCAAGCGCAATTATCCGCGCCGCCACGCCGACCCGGCCGCTGGCCACAACACCCGCGACCTCGCGCCCAGCGCTCGCCTGGGCTTCAGCCTGGCCGACCTGGACGATGCGCTCACGCAGCGCGGCGAGCTGCTGGACATCAGCAAGGAAGACCTGGAAGAAATCGTCCTGGCCGCGGAAATGCGCGCCAGCGTGCGCCGCTTCGGCGACGTGCATTGCGCCGACATCATGTCGCGCGACGTAGTCACGGTACAGGCCCAGGACCCGCTGGACTACACCGTGCGCCTGTTCGACAAGCATCGCCTGCAGGCATTGCCGGTGCTGGATTCGGCCGGCCGCTACGCCGGCATGGTCAGCCAGGGCGACGTGCTGGCGCGCCGGACCCGGCTGGCTGCCGTCGCTGCCGATGCGGATGCCGCGCCCGACCTGCTGGTGGCCGATTGCATGCGCAGCGAAGTGCCCTTCGCCACCCCCGGCCTGCCCGTCATCGAGCTGGCCCGCCCCATGTCGGACAGCCTGCATTGCGTGCCGGTGCTGGATGAAGCGCGCAACCTGGTCGGACTGGTGACGCAATCGGACCTGGTGGCGGCGCTGTACCAGATCGCGCTCGCGGCCAGTTCGCAGGCGCCGGACCCGGACGCCCAGCGGCTGGCGGCCTGAGCGCCCACCCCTCCGTAGCCCTACGGATTCCTGCCCGTGTTGGCCGCAAGGCATAATTTCAGGCGTGAATCCCCTATCGCGCGCTCGCGCCTTCTTCTGCTGGCTGGTCCTGTTCTCCTTCGGCGCCCTCTGGATCGGGCGGCAGGACTATGTGGACCAGTACGAACGCTTCACCCAGAGCACCAGCGTGGCGCAGCGCATGCTGAGCCAAAAAACGGTGCAGCATGAAGCCGTGCTGGCGACGCTGGCCGCCCTTTCCCATCCCCCTGCTCCGGAACGCCTTTATCCCAGCCTGCGGCCGGCCATGCCCCAACTGCTGGGGCTGGGCTACCTGCCCGGCGGCGCCTGGAGCGGCAGCGTGGCGGAACCTCCGGGCCTTGCGGCCGCCGTCGACCGCGCGCGCGGCCTGGGCCGGCCGGTGACGCTGCCAGTGGACAGCGCCCGCTACTGGCTGGTGGCGCCCTCGGGCTGGAGCCTGCTGCTGGACGCCAGCCAGCTGATACCCGCGGCCGACTTTCCTCCCGGCCTCGCCAACCTCACCCTGACGGTGGACCAGACCCCGCTGCGGCTGCTGGACAAGCAGCCCGACGCTGGCAGCCCCGGCTGGCCGCTGGCCCTGCAAAAGCCGCTGGGCGCGGCCAGCCAACCCTTCCAGATGCGCAGCACGCGCACGCTGACGCCCGGCGCCTGGCCCTGGGCCACCTGGCTCGCCTGGGGCCTGGCCAGCGCGCTGCTGGTGGCCGGCGCCGCGGCGTGGCAGCGCTCGCGCGCCCAGGCCCGCCGCCACCAGGAACAACTGCGCCTGGGCGCCATGGCGCGCCTGAGCACGCTGGGCGAAATGGCCGCCGGCATCGCCCATGAATTGAACCAGCCGCTGACCGCCATCCTGGCCCAGACCCGCGCCGCCGAGCGGCTGCTGGACGACGAAGAGGAACGCCCCGCCGTGCGCCACGCGCTATTGGCCAGCGCCGAACAGGCCAAGCGCGCGGCCGAAATCATCAGCCGCATGCGCGCCCTGGTGCAGCCCAGCTCGCCCGCCCGGCGCGAGGCGCTGGACCCCGACGCCTTGGTGGCGTCGCTGCGCTTTCTGCGCGAAGCGGAACTGGCCCGGCTGGGCATACGGCTGAGCTGGCACAACGCCAGCCCAGGCGTGCGGCCGCTGGGCGACCGCGTGGCCCTGGAGCAGATCCTGCACAATCTGGTGCAGAACGCCGCCGATGCGCTGGCCGACGTTCCCGGACCGCGCCAGATCTTGCTGGAAGGCCGCGCCGATGGCGACGCCTACCTGTTCAGCGTCAGCGACACCGGCCCCGGCATCGCCGCCGACGCGCTGCCGCGCCTGTTCGCTCCCTTCTACACCACGCGGCCACAAGGCATGGGCCTGGGCCTGGCGCTGTGCGACACGCTGGCCGGCTCCATGGACGGCCGCATCGCCGCGCGCAATCTCAGCCCGGCAGGCGCCTGCTTCACGGTCAGCCTGCCGCGCGCCGCCGCCGCCGCCGCCGCCGCATGATGACGCAGGAATCTTCCATGTTCGAACAATCCCCGCTGGTCTATCTGGTCGATGACGACGACGCCGTGCGCGACGGCCTGGCGCTGCTGCTGCGCAGCGTCGGCCTGCGCAGCGAGGGCCATGGCGACCCGCAGGCCTTCCTGGCCCGGTTGCACCCGCAGGCCATCGGCTGCGTGGTCCTGGACATCCGCATGCCCGGCATCAGCGGCCTGGACGTGCTGAGCCGGCTGGCCGAGCAATCGGACCTGCCCGTGGTCATGCTGACCGGCCACGCCAACGTGGACCTGTGCCGCCGCGCATTCAAGGGTGGCGCCATGGAATTCCTGCAAAAGCCCGTGGACGACGACGTCTTCCTGGACGCCGTGCAGGCGGCCGTGCGCACCCACATCGCCAGCCGCGAAAAACTCGCCGTGACGCAGGCCGCGCAGGAACGGCTGGACAAGCTTTCCGGCCGCGAACGCGATGTGCTGGAACGCGTCGTGCAAGGCCTGAGCAATAAGGAGATCGCGCGCGAATTCGACCTGTCGCCGCGCACGGTGGAGACCTACCGCGCCAACGTCTTCGCCAAGCTGGAAGCGGACAACCTGGCCGGACTGATCCGCGAATACGCAGGGCTGCTGGCCTGAAGGCTGTCGACGCTGCGGGCAGCCTTGCGCAGCCTCCCTCCGTAGCCCTACGGAGGCCCCAGCGTAGCCGACCGAATACCGCCGATCGGCCGTCATCTTTAATCTGTCTGTTCCTGTCACCGACCCACTAAGGACACAGACATGTCGCCCAAATTCATCGCTTTCGCCGCCCTGTTCGCCTGCGCCGGCGCCGCCAACGCCGCCGTGCTCAACGAGAGCAACCTGTCCATGGCCGACGCGCAGAAGCTGGCGACGGCCACCGTCGCCGCCTGCCAGGCCAAGGGCTACAACGTGAGCGCCTCGGTCGTGGACCGCGCCGGCCTGCTCAAGGCCTTCGCCCGCGCCGACAATGCCGGCCCGCACACCATCGAAGCCAGCCGTGCGAAAGCGTTTACCGCCGCGTCCGCCAAGACCCCGACGCTGACGATGCTGGAAAACGTCCAGAAGAATCCCGCCGCAGCCACCCTGACCGACATTCCGGGCTTCCTGGTGCTGGGCGGCGGCGTGCCCGTAAAGGCCGGCTCGGCCGTGATCGGCGCCATCGGCGTGGCGGGCGCACCCGGCGGCAACCTGGACGCGCAATGCGCCGACACCGCCTTGCAGGAAAACGCCGCGCTGTTCAAGTAAGAAGCCGCTGCCGGCCAGGGCGCGGTGCGTTTGCCGCGCCGGCGGCATCGCGGTAGGCTGGGGGCGCCATGCCCCAGCCGCCCTCCCTATCCCTGCTCGACGCCATCCTGCGCCGCACCGCCCGGCGCTATCGCGTGCCGGCCATTTCCCGCATCCCCACGGAAGACGCCCCGCCCGCGACCGCTCTGGCCGTCGCCATCGAACAGGCGCGCCAGTCGGTCGAAGATGGCGCCGCGCCGCCGGCCGCGGTCAAGCGAGCCTTTCTCGACGCCCTGGCGCGCCTGATCCGCGACGCCATGCGCGAGTCCGACGGCGATCCGGCATTCCAGGCGATGCTGCTGCGGCACCGCCTGCCGCTCGTGCGCGAGTATGCCTCCCTGGCCGCGCGCGCAGCCCAGGACCGCCGCGAGATCATTGCCGCCGCCAACGCAGTCGCCCATCCCGCCAAGCTTGAACGCATGCCGGCAGGCCCCGCGCGCGACGCCATGGCCGCCTTGCAGGCTGCGGCGGCATCCGACTCCTGGACGGCGCTGCCCGATGCCGCGCGCCGGCTTCTTGGTTTGTCCGCCGAAGCCCAGCCGGCCTCTGCCGCTCTCGACCGTCTGCTCGCCAGCCCCGCGCTGGATCATCTGCAACGCCTGGACGTCCTGACGGCCGACAGCGATGTGCGCCGCTACCGCGCCTTGTGGGAACAGCAAGGCCCGCGCCCGGGCAGCGCCAGCGCCCTGGCCGAAGGCAACGCCTCGCGGTTGCGCGGCGACGCCGTCGAGGCGCAGGCGCTGCAAGCACTCCAGGCCCTGGCACGCCGCCTCAACGACGCCGATGGCAGCCCAGCCTACCAGGCCGTGTCATCCATGCGCGTACCGCCTTCGATGCCCGCCAACGCCGACCGCGCCAAGACCGAATGGGATGCCGCGCTGCTGCGCCAGGCGGAAGGCGATGGCGGGCCGCCGGCCTGGGACCTGTGCCTGCTTCTCGAAGCCAAGGCCTCGGCCGACGCCGCCGCCACCGACTTCCCGCGCCTGTTGCGCGGGCTGCGCCTGCTGGCGCAAGCCGATCCGCGGACCGACTACGCCTTCAATACGCGCCAGGGCCGCTTCCCCCTGCGCGGCGCGGCGCTGCGGGCGTTGCCGGCCGAAGGCCCGCGGCTCGATACCACCGTGCTCTATGTCTGCGATGGCCCGGCAGACGCGATCCCGCGCCTGCTCAGCGCCGCTAGCCGCATGCAGCTGCTGTCCGCGCCGCCCAGCCTGGAATATGCCGGTCTGCTGGCGCAGGGCCTGGACGCAGCCCCCGATACCTTGGAGCCGGTCTGGCAACAGCTGCTGCAATCGGCGCAATGGACCGGCGTGCTGCAGCAGCACCCGACGCTATGCCAGGCGCGCGAACTGATGGCGCACCCGGATGACCTGATGGCCGCGATCAAAGGCACTGCACGCTGAAGCCTGCGCCCGCTGGCCGCTCCGGTCACTCCCGCGCGATCAACCGAAACTCCTGGCTGCCTTCGCGCTCCAGCTGCGCCACCAGTCCCAGCTCCCAGTCCAGATAGTCGCGGAAGCCCTGATCCCGCGCGGCCAGGTCGTCCAACAGATAAGGGCTGACGCTCTGGTCGTCGTCCCCCGTCAGCACGCCTTGCCCGCCACGGGCCAGTTCAAGGCCCTGTTCCTTCCAGGCGCGGGTGCCTCCCAGCAGGTAGCGCACCGGCCGCTGGCTGCGCCACGCCAGCTCGGCCGCCACGACGCTTGCCAGCACGCCGTCGGCGGAAGTCAGCACGATGGTCCGGTCCCGGTCTTCGGGGAGGAACTCGGCCAGGCGGTCGGGCGCCGAGTATCGGGAGCCCGGCACGTGGCCGCGTTCGTACGCAACCCGTGCATCGACGTCGAACAGCACGGCCTGGCCGCTTTCCAACGCGGCCCGCAAGGCTTGCGGCCGCAAACCGCCGGCGTCAGGCCGGTGGCGCAGCACCCGCCGCGGCTCCGGCCCGCTCTGCAACGCGGCCGATGCCGGCGGTCGGTACAGATAGACCTCCACCGAGCCCAGCTGGGCCAGCCAGGCGCCGGTGGTCAAGGCGCGCACGCCGTCCCAATCCGCCAGCACCACGCGGGCGCGGCGCGTGGCCAGGTACTCGTCCGTGGCCTGCACCAGTTGGCCGCCGGGCGCCCAGCGCCAGCCCTCCAGATGGCCGGTCTCGTACTCCTCGCGGGTGCGCACATCGAACTTGTAAAGCGTGCGCACGTCCTGCTCCGCCTCGAATGCCAGCAAGGCGGCGGTATCGATGTGCGCGACGCCTGCTAGGCGCGCGACGCCGACCGCCTGTTGGCGGGCCGCAGTCAAGGTCTGGCCGTCCGGCTCAGGCAGCGCCGCATGCCTGCCATGGGCCAGCTCGCGGCCCGACAGCAGCCACTCCATGGTGCCGTTGCGCAACGACGCGACACGGTTGGGTATGCCGGCGTCGATCAACGTTTGCGCGCCGACGATGCTGCGCGTGCGTCCCGCACAGTTCACCACCACAAAGGTAGCCGGGTCCGGCGCCAGCTCGCGGATTCGATAGACCAGTTCCGCCCCAGGCAGACTGTGCGCGAAGGGCAGCGTGAAGTTATGGAATTCCTCCGGGGTGCGGCTGTCGACCACCACGATGTCGTCACCGCGCGCCACGCGCGCATCGAGTTCGTCGACGTCGATCCAGGGTGTGCGCTTCTCATGCTCGATGACTTCGCCGAACGCCTTGCTGGGCACGTTGGTGCCGGAGAACAACTCCCGCCCCTCCCGCTCCCAGGCGTCCGTCCCGCCCGCCAGCACCGAAATATCGCTCCAGCCCAGGCGCGTCAGCTTGGCCGCGGCCTGGTGTGCCAGCGTCTCGTCATCATCCACCAGCACGATGCGCGCATCGCGGCGCGGCGCCAGCCTGTCGATTAGCAGTTCCAGGCGCCACAAGGGCGCTGGCACGGCGTGCAGCAGATGGCGGCGCGCATGACGGCCCGCCTCGCGCACGTCCAGCAGGGCGATCTCGCCCGCGCCGCGCAGTTCGTCCTGCAGCGCCTGCGTGGAAATACGCGCATGATAGATCGCCGCAGGCGGCGAGAATGTGCGGTAGGTGCCGCCCGCCGTGCTTTCAAACACCACACGGCCATGAAGGCGGTCCAGCGCCAGGCCATAGAAATGCAGGTGCGCGCCAGGCTCGTCACCTACCAGTTCGATGGTGTGTACGTCCGCCGGCCCCAGCACGATGGAGCTGCCCGGCTGCACATCCACGCGCTGGACGTGGGTCAGCACATCGCGCAGCGGATCGGCGCTGCGCTCGCGCGCATAGACCTCATTGCGCTCATTGCCCTGCACGCCGGCGATGATGGCCCAGGTGGTGTGGTCGTGCGGCGGCTGGGCCTTGCCCGGCGCGCCCAGCGACAGGTAAAGGGCATGGCCGCCGTCCAGGTCCTCCGCCAGCCGGTAGATGGCGTTCGGCCTGCCCGGGACCAAGGCGAACTCTTCGGCCGGGAACAGCTCGCGGCGGCGGCCCAGCGCTTCCAGCAGCGTTGCCACTTCGGCCAGTTGTTCGCGCGTGACGCTGGCGGCATCGGGCGCCAGCCGCCGTGCATGGGCGATGAACTCGCGCACGGCCCGTGCGCGTTGGTTGTGGATGCTCGCGGTTGCGGACAGCGGTGCAGATGTACTCATGGGATGGCCCTGAATTCCGTGTGGAAGAAAAGGTCAGCCTACGTGCGCGGCGCCGCGGCGGGAACGAAGCGATGCAACTATGGATATGCGCGGGACGACTGTCCCTGCGCCGCTTGCCTCAGCCTTCGCCCTTGAGCTCGCGTTCGACGATCTCGCGCGTCAAAGTCGGCACGAACATCTCGATAAAGTGAAAAGCGTAACCGCGCAGCCATGCGCCGCGCCGTATCGCCAGCCGCGTCAGGTTAATCTCGAACAGGTGGCGGGCGTCGATGGCGCACAGGCGCGTGTCGCGCTCGGCGTCCCAGGCCACCGAGGCCACGATGCCCAAGCCCAGCCCCAGCTCCACATAGGTCTTGATCACATCCGCGTCCATCGCCGTCATGACGATGTCGGGCGTGATGCCGGCTCGCGCGAAGGCCTCGTCGATATGCGCCCGGCCCGTGTAGCCCCGCCCATAGGTGATGAGGGGATGGCGCGACAGCTGCGACAGCGTCACCCCGTCCTGCTGCCGTTCCAGAGGATGGCCGCGAGGCACGATGATGCTGTGGCTCCAACGGTAGCAAGGCAGGTTGACGAGCCCCGGATAATCGGCCACCGCTTCCGTCGCCACGCCGATGTCGGCCTCGCCCTCCAGCAGCATCTCCGACACCTGCTTGGGCGAACCTTGATGCAGATGCAGCACCACTTCGGGATAGCGTTCGCGGAACTCCTTGATGACGGGCGGCAAGGCATAGCGCGCCTGCGAATGGGTGGCCGCTATGGACAGCACGCCCGTCCGGCTGTCGGCGTACTCCGCGCCGGCATGGCGGATGTTATCGGCGCATTGCAGGATCTGCTCGACCAAGGGCAGGATAAGCTCGCCGGGCGGGGTCAGGCCGATCAGCCGCTTGCCCGAGCGCACGAAGATGTCGACGCCCACCTCTTCCTCGAGTTCGCGGATCTGACGGCTGACGCCGGGCTGCGAGGTGTGCAGGCTTTCGGACACGTCGGTCAGGTTGAAGTCCTGGCGTACGGCCTCGCGCACGGAACGCAATTGCTGGAAGTTCATCGCGCGCCTCAGCCCAGGAATGCCAGCTGATTGCCGGACGGATCTTTCACGTACATCACGCGCGGCCCGGCGTCTGGCAAGGAGCAGACCGGATGGTGTCCAGCCCGGCGCAGGCGCGCCAGGATGACGTCATAGTCGCCGGTCCTGAGCGCGAGGTAATCGGGCTTCACTTCCCTGCTGATTTCGTCCACGGGAGACAGCGACAAGGTCGCTTCGCCCAGCGCGAACAGCAGCCGCTGGCCGCCGGCCCCGGCCATTTCGTCCAGGCCGATGATGTGACCATAGAACTCGCGTACCGCCGCCTGCCGCTGGACAAGAAACGGAAGCTGCACCGAACCGATGGAAAGAATAGTAGACATGCCCTGCCGCCAATCATGGAACAGGGCAAATTCTAGTGGTCGCGGGTACTGACGGACAAAGAGGTAAACGTTGCTTCTACATAGCCGGAAACCCTAAAGAAAACCGCTCATTTGCATATGCCTCAGGCGCTGCGCCGCAGGGCCTGGCGTGTTGCCGCGAATGCGCGCTCCAGGTCGTCCACCAGGTCCAGCGGGCTTTCCAGCCCGATGTGCAGGCGCACCACGGGTTGGGTCTGCGGACCATCCCGCCACTGGCTGTGCTCGGCCAGGCGCTCGGGCGCCGCCTCCAGCGCCAGGCTTTCGTAGCCGCCCCAGGATGCGCCGATGGAGAAATAGCGCAAGGCATCGATGAAGCGCGCGCCGGCCGCGGCATCGGAATGGCGGAACGCGAACGACACCAGGCCGCTGGCGCCGCTGAAATCCCGCCGCCACAACGCATGGCCCGGGTCCTGCGCCAACGCTGGGTAATAGACTCTGGCGACGTCCTCGTGCCGCGCCAGATATTCGGCCACGACCAACGCGTTTTCATGATGCCGCGCCAGCCGCACATCCAACGTGCGCAGGCCGCGCAAGGTCAGATAGGCATCGTCCGCGCCCACCGACAGGCCCAGGGCGTCGTAGGTCGCGCCCAGTTGCCTGGCCAGTTCCGGACTATCGACCGTGACCACGCCCATCATCACGTCGGAGTGTCCCGCCAGGTACTTTGTGGCCGCCTGAATCGAAATGTGCGCGCCCAACGCCAGCGGCTGATAATACAGGCCGCCGCTCCAGGTATTGTCCGCCGCCACCAGCACGCCATGCCGCCGCGCCGTCGCGGCCAGCGCAGGCAGGTCCTGCACTTCGTACAGGAGCGAGCTGGGCGACTCCAGGTATAGCAGGCGGGTGTTCGGACGGATCAGCGCTGCGAGGTCGTCGCGTGCTGCGGAAAAATACTCCACCTCGATCCCATAGCGCTGCAACAGCGCGCGGTCCACCTTGCGCACCGGCGAATAGACACTGTCGGCCACCAAGGCGTGCTCGCCCGGTGCCAGGGTCGCCAGTAGCACCAGCACGATGGCTGACAGCCCGGAGGGTGCCAGCAGCGTGCGGTAGCCGCCTTCCAGCGACGTCACAGCCTCTTCCAGCGCCTGATGGGTGTCCAGACCATGGCGTCCATAGGTCGCCACGCGTTCCCCGGCCGCGCGTTGCCGGCCCAGGGCCGCCTGCGCGGCCGTGTCGGCAAAGCGCACGGTGCTGGTGCGTACCACCGGCACGTTCACCGGGCCGCCGCCCTGCTTCAGGTCGGGCGCGCCGGCATGCACCAGCCGGGTCTGGACGCGAGCGTCTGCAAGGCTCATGCGGTCACCTCGCCACAAATGGGAATCAGGGATATGAAAATCATACGCAACTCCATCAGGGTTCACACCGCCAGGCGCAGCGGATCGAAATGCAGGTAGCTCTGTATGGGATCGGGAGTCCGCTCGCGCACGGGCGCCGCGCCGACCGCCCGTTGCAGAAAGGCGCGCGTGCGCTCGCTGGCAGGCGCCCCGAACAGGCGCGCCGGCGGCCCGGACTCGACGATCCGGCCGGCCTCGGTGAAATACACAATGTCGCTGATCTCTTCGGCAAAGCGCATCTCATGGGTCACCAGCACGCAAGTCAGGCCGTCCTCCACCAGTTCGCGAATCACGGCCAACACTTCGCCGACCATCTCCGGGTCCAGCGCGGAAGTGACTTCATCGAACAGGATCAGCTCGGGCCGCAATGCCAGCGCGCGCGCGATCGCCACGCGTTGCTGCTGGCCGCCGGACAGTTCGCCGGGATAGGCGTCCTGCTTGTGCTCCATCCGCACCTGGGCCAGTAGCTCGCGCGCGCGCTTCTCGGCCTGCGCGCGCGGTACGCCGCCCACCTTGATGGGAGAGATCGTCAGGTTCTCCAGCACGCTCAGGTGCGGGAACAGGTTGTATTGCTGGAACACGAAGCCCACGCGCTTGCGCAGGCCAATCAGCTCGGCTTCCGTCTTCAAGGCGTCCACGCGCACGCCGCCAACCTCGATGCGGCCGCGCTGCGGGCGCAGCAGTCCGGTAATGCAGCGCAGGATGGTGGACTTGCCCGATCCCGACGGTCCGATGATGGACACCGCCTGCCCCTGCCGCACCTCGACGTCCATGCCCTTGAGCACCTCCGTCTGGCCAAAGGCCAGATGCACGTCCTGCAGGCTGACCAGCGGCGGCGTAGCCGCGCCCCTTGAGGCGGCTGTGCGCGCCTCGAATTCAATAATGCTCATGGCGTTTTTCCAGATACCGCGTCCAGCGCGCGATGGGGTAGCAATAGGCGAAGAAAAGCGCCAATAGCGTGAAGTAGACCAATATCGTGAAGTCGGTGCGCGACACCGTATTGCTGGCCACCGTGGCCGCGTCCACCAGATCGTGCACGCCCACCAGCGAGGCCAGCGACGTGCTCATGGTGATGCTGGCGTACAGGTTCATCCACGACGGCAGCATCCGCCGCAGGCACTGCGGCAATACGATCATGCGGAAGATCTGCGCGCGGCGGAACGCCAGCGATTGCGCGGCCTCCCATTGCGCGCTGGGGATGGACTGGATCGCGCCGCGGAAGATCTCGGCCACGTTGGCGCTGGCCGGCAGGCCCAGGCCGATGACCACCTTGATCCAGTCCGGAAACGGCAGATTCCATCCGCCCAGCCTCAGCTCGAAGGGAAATACGTAGGTGGTGAAGTACACCAACACCAGGATGGGCGCATTGCGGAACAACAGCACGTAGGCGCGTGTCAGGCGGCGCATCAGCCGCGACGGCGACAACGACAGCGCACCCACCACCAGCCCGGCCAGCGTACCCAGCGCCATGGCCAGCACGCTGATCTGGACGTTCATCGCCAAACCGCGTAGCAAGGCTGGCGACCAATACCACAGCGTCCGCACGGCGGCGGGCGCCGAGTTGGTGGCCGCCCACGCCAGGTTCAGCGCCGCCAACGCCAGCAATACGACAAGCCAGGGATCGCGCAAGGCCGGCGGCAGCCGTCGCCCCGCGGCCTGTGCGTTCAGGACCAGGTCATTGGCCATAGCCAGGCATCCTCAAACGTTCTTCCAGCCATCTCCCGCCCAGACCGACCTGCCAGGTCAGCAGGCCGAAGTACAGCAGGATGAGCAGCAAGAGTTCCAACACGTTGTCGCGGTACGACCAGATCATGATGGACTCATAGGTCACGTCGCCCACCGCGATGGCCGACGCAATCGCTGTCATCTTCACCAAGTCCACCAGGTTGTTGACCAGTGCCGGCAAGGCAAAGCGCAACGCCAGCGGCAGTTGCACCTGGGTCAGGATCTGGCGCCGTGAGAACGCCAGCGAACGAGCCGCCTCCATGGTTACGGCGGGCACCGCTTCGATACCCGCGCGCAGGGCCTCGGCATGGAACACCCCCTTGTGCAGCGCCACCACGATCACCACCCAGGCGAACGGCGCTATCGGACTGCCGCCGCCCAGCTTTTGCGTGATCAGCATGTTCAGCACCAGGAAGGCGCAATACAGCTGCACCAGCGTGGGCGTGTTGCGCGTGACTTCCACAAAAGCCTGCAATGGCCTTGCCAGCCAGCCGCGGCCGCTGGTCAGGCCCGCCGCGATCAGGACGCCGAACGCCAGGCTCACTGGTATGGTCCACGCGCATAGTTGCAGCGTGACCAGCAGCCCGCGGCCGAACGCGGACAGTTCACCCGCGTCCAACACGAAGCTGTAGTTCAGGCCTAGCGGCTTGAAAAGGCCGACCCAGGCTTGCAGTGCCGATTCGAACATGCGCCGATCCGCCTCAACTTCCCTGCTTGTACTTGGCATGCAGTTCCTGCAATAGCGGCTGCGGCGGTGCGATGCCCAGGCGAGTTTCCGTGGCGATCAGCCAGCCCGTGCGATGCCAGTCCTGCACCACCTTGTCAACGGCGGCGATGGTGTCGGCCTCGCCCTTGCGGGTCCAGACCACCGAATTTGCCGGCAGCACCTCGGTGGCGATGGGCGCGTGGTAGTCCTTCCATTCCGGATTGCTGCGCAGCAGCGGCTGGATCAAGGTCGAATCGTGCACGGCCGCGACGCACTGGCCGCCGCGCAGCGCCAGGAGCGAATCCGACGAACTCTTGTAGCCCTTGACCACCGCGCCGTAGTCGGCTGACAAGGGCCGCGCGAAGCTGCTGCCCTGGGACACGCACACCGGCTTGCCGCGCAGGTCCTCCCACTTGGCGATGCCGCTGGTCTTCAGCGTGGCGGCCGTGCCGCCCACGCGGAAGAACGGCGTCGGCGCATAGCCCAGGATCTCGGCGCGCTCCGGGTTCAGCTCCATGGACGCGATCAGCAGGTCGACCTTGCCGGAGATCAGGAACTGCGTACGCGTGGCGGTCTGCACCTGCACCAATTCCGCTTTCACGCCCAGGCCCTTGGCCAGCTCGCGCGCCAGCTCCGGGTTCCAGCCCACCAGCTGCTGCGTCGCGGGGTCCAGCGAACCAAACACGCCGCCATTGGCCAGCACGCCTATGGTGATGGTGCCGCGTTCCTTGATCTTTTCCAGCGTGGCGTCGGCCTGCGCCGCGCCGGCGGCCAGGGCCAGCGCCAGGGAGAATGCGATGCGGGCGCCGCCCGGAGTCTTGCGAGTCGTCATGTCGTTGTAGAGGGATGTGCTTTGAACGGACCACCATGCTGCTTGCGGGTTGGCCCAGGAGCAAAGAAGACTTTCAGATATGAATATGCGGATGCCTCCTGTCCCCTGGCGCGAACAGAAAGCAAATATCCACATGCGAATTCAATCGTTCTGGCCCGCCTGCGCTTCGGCCAGACTGCCCGCTTCCGTCAAGCAAATTCAGGAAACGCGATGTCCATACCCTCAGTCACCGGACTGGACCACTACATCATCCGGGTGCATGACCTGCAGGCCGCAACCGCCCAATACCAGAAGCTGGGCTTTGCCCTGGCGCCGCAAGGCCGCCACCATCGCGGCACGCGTAACCAGACCCTGATCCTGGACGCCAATTACCTGGAGCTGCTGGCATTCCCGCCGGAGCTGCGCGAGCAGTCGCGCTTTGCGGGCTTTGACGACGCCTATGAAGGCCCGGTCTCCGTCGCGCTGCAGACCACCGACAGCAGCGCCGTGCACGCCGAGCTTGCCCGCCTGGGCATAGACGCCGAAGCGCCGCAGCGCGGCGGCCGTCCGGTGCACCTGCCCGCCGGCAGCGAGGACGCGGCCTGGAACAACACCCAGTTTCCCGCGGGCCTCTTCGCGGTGCCGGACTTCTTCACCTGCGGCCATCTCACGCGCCATCTGGTCTACCGGCCCGAATGGCAGGGCCATGCCAACGGCGCCCGCCGCATCGAGTCGCTGATCGCCGTGCATCCCGAGCCACGCGCCCTGCGCGCCGCGTATGAACGCGTGCTGGGCCCCATTGCCATCAGCGAGCTTCCTGACCAGGGCCTGCAAGTGCGGCGCGGCAGCCTGCGCATCGACTTCCTCGCGCCCGCCGCCTTCGAGCAGCGTTTCCCCCATGTGCGCGTGCCAGCTGGCCTGCCCGCCAGCAGCCAGGGCGGCTGGTTCGCGGGATCGGTCATCGGCGTGCGCGATATCGGGCAGACGCGCGCGTGGCTCGACGCCAACGAGGTCCCGTACCGCGCCAACGCGCAGGGCGAACTGGCGGTGGCGCCCGAGCATGCTGCCGGCGCGCTGCAAGTCTTCGTGCAGGAGGCATGATGGGCCAGCCCCTGCCCGACTACTGGACCTGCTTTTCCGCCGACTACGCAACAGCGCGCGAGGCCTTCGTGGCCGCCGCCGCGGCGCGGGGCGCCGCGCTCTCGCGCCACGAACATCCCACGGCGCGCGACCCGCAGGGCCGGCCGTTGACCGTAGACGTGGCGGTGCTGGGCCGCCCCGGCGCCGCCCGCACCCATCTGGCCATCAGCGGCACCCACGGCCTCGAAGGCGCGGCCGGCTCGGCGGTGCAGCTCGCGTGGCTGCAGGCGGACGGCGGCCTACCCTTGCCGGACGACGTCAACGTGGTGCTGGTACATGCGTTGAATCCCTACGGCTATGCGCACGACACGCGCACCACCGAAAACAATGTCGACCTGAACCGCAATTTCATCGACCACACCCGGGCCGCACCGCCCAACCCGCACTATGCCAGCCTGCATCCGCACCTGATCCCGCAGCACTGGACCGAGGCCGCGCTGGACGCCGGCGCCGAGGCGCTGGACCGCTTCCGCCAGGAGCACGGCGCGGACGCGCTCTTCAACGTCACGGCCAGCGGCCAGTACACGCACCCGGACGGCCTGGTCTATGGCGGCAACGGCCCCGAATGGTCCAACCGCACGCTGCGCCGCATCGTCGACGAGCACCTGGGCGCGAGCGAACGGGTGGCCTTCATCGACTGGCACACCGGCATCGGCGAATACGGCGAGCCCTTCTTCCTGTGCTTCAACCCCGACGGCAGCGCCGAGCAGGCGCAAGCCGCGGCCTGGTGGGGCGCGGATCGCGTACTGGGGCAGCGCCCGCACGGCCTGGCCCGTCCCGACTACCAGGGACTGGTGTTCCGTGGCGTACAGCAAGCGTTGGGCCAGCGGCCGCTGGCCGGCGCAGTCGTCGAATTCGGCACGCGCGGCCTGCAGATGCGGCCGGCCCTGAGGCTGGACCAATGGCTGCGCTTCAAGTCCCCGGCCGCGCCCGACGCCGCGCGCGATGCGCAGTTGCGGGCGGATCTGGTCGATGCCTTCGTACCCGTGTCCAGCGTCTGGCGCCGCAATGTCGTGGCCCACGGCCTGCAGATCACGCGCCAGGCCATCGCCGGCCTGGCCGCGTGGTGATTCTTTCCCTACCCATACATCTAGAGACTCATGAAAGCCATTGTTTTGCGTGAACACGGCGGCACCGACAAGCTGCGCCTGGAAACCGAATTCCCCGATCCCGTTGCCGGTCCCGACGACGTGGTCATCCGCGTCGGGGCCTCGTCCCTGAACTACCACGACGTGTTCACTCGCCGCGGCATGCCCGGTATCAAATTGCCCTTTCCCGTCATCATCGGCCTGGACGTGGCCGGCGTGGTGGTTGAGACCGGCGCCAACGTGCGCGACTGGAAGGCGGGCGACCGCGTGCTGGTGGACCCGATAGACCGGGTCGATGGCGGCCTGGTGGGCGAGACGATTCATGGCGGCCTGGCCGAACTGTGCCGCGTACCGGCGCACCAGCTGCTGCGTCTGCCCGACGAGGTCAGCTTCGATCAGGCGGCGGCGCTGCCCGTGGCCTACGGCACCGCCCTGCGCATGATGAACCGCATCGGCCAGGTGCAGCCAGGCGAAAAGGTGCTGATCCTAGGCGCCAGCGGCGGCGTGGGCGTGTGCGCCGTGCAATTGGCCAAGCTGGCTGGCGCCGAAGTCATCGCCTGCGCCGGCAGCCCCGAAAAGGCCGAGGCGCTGCGCGCCCTGGGCGCCGACCACATCATTCTGTACACCGAGGAAGACTTCCTCAAGGCGGTCCAGGAGCGCTTCGGCAAGCCGTCGCGCCGCCGCAGCGGCAAGCCGGGCGGCGTGGATGTGGTGGTCAACTTCACGGGCGGCGACACCTGGGTCAAATCGTTGCGCTGCCTGCGCCTGGGCGGCCGCCTGCTGACCTGCGGTGCCACCGCGGGCTTCGATCCCAAGGAAGACCTGCGCTATATCTGGACCTTCGAGCTGCAGATCCGCGGCTCCAACGGCTGGGAACGCGAGGACCTGCACGAGCTGCTGGCGCTGGTGCGCGACGGCCGGCTGCGCGTCCACGTGGACCGCAAGTGGCCTCTGGAACAAGGCGCCCAGGCGCTGGCCTCGCTGGAAGATCGCAAGATCGTCGGCAAAGTGCTGGTGTCGGCATGAGCGCGAACACGAAGGCGCTGGCTCCGGCTGCCACCCTCGACGCCGCGGCCATCCAGGCCAGGTTCGACGATTCGCCGTTCATCGCCTGGCTCGGCCTGTCGGTGCGCGACGTCGATCACGAGCAAGGCGAACTGACCGTGCTGGCCCCCATGCGCCCGGAATTCGAGCGCGGCGCGGCCAGCGGCCAATGGCATGGCGGCCCGCTGGCCGCGGTGATCGACACCGTCGGCGATTTCGCCGTCGGCATGCTGCTGGGCCGCGGCCTGCCGACCATCAACTTCCGCGTCGACTACCTGCGTCCCGCCGTC
This sequence comes from Achromobacter aegrifaciens, assembly GCF_902859965.1. Taxonomy (NCBI): domain Bacteria; kingdom Pseudomonadati; phylum Pseudomonadota; class Betaproteobacteria; order Burkholderiales; family Alcaligenaceae; genus Achromobacter; species Achromobacter aegrifaciens. Next base: position 460,149 of record NZ_CADIKO010000002.1, on the reverse strand, counting down.
AACACCGCGCTGACCGCCGTGGCCCGCGTGCGCCGCAACGGCCGCAGCGTGGGCGTGGCCGACGTGGACCTCTACAACGACCAGGGTGCGCTGGTGGCCATCGGCCGCGCCACCTACGCCACGCTCGCCCAGGGCTGAGCGGGCTCTCATCTTCAAGGACACCATCATGACCACCGCGCAGCGCCCCGGACGGCGCGCCTTCCTTACCCGTACCGCCGCGGGCGGCCTGGCCGCCGGCCTGGGCATCGCGCCCCAGGCGTTGCTGGCCGCGACTGCCCAGCCCGGCGCCGACGCCGGCCCCGCCCGCAAAGGCGGCACCCTGGTCGCCAGCTGGGGCGGCCTGGAGCCCCAGGCCCTGTTCGTGCCCGGCGGCGGCGGGTCCAGCCCGTTCCAGACCGCGACCAAGATCCTCGAACGCCTGCTCAAGCTGGATGCCGACCTGAAGTTCCAGCCCGCGTTGGCCCTGTCCGTGACGCCCGCCGCAGACTTCCGCAGCTACACCATCAAGCTGCGCGAAGGCGTCACCTGGCACGACGGCGCGCCGTTCACGTCCGCCGACGTGGTCTACAACGTGCTGCAGCACTGGAAGCCGATTTCCGCCGGCATCGCGCTGAAGTCGCTGACCGGCGCGACCGCGACCGATCCGCTGACCGTGGTGCTGAACTTCGACGCGCCGGTTCCGGAGTTCTTCCTGAAATCCACGCTGGCCGGTCAGTTCCAGCTCTTGATACCGAAACACCTGTACGACGGGCGCGACATCATCACCAACCCGCTGAACAACACGCCGGTCGGCACCGGCCCTTGGAAGTACGGCAAGTGGGTGCGCGGCAGCCACGTCGAATACCTGCGCAACGACAGCTACTGGAATGCCGGCCAGCCCAATCTGGACCGCCTCATCATCCGCTGGTGGGGCGACCCCGCCACGCGCGGCGCCGCGCTGGAGACCGGCGAGCTGGGCCTGGCCTATTCAAACCCGGTGCCTGCCCGCGACATCGACCGCCTGCTCAAGACCGGCAAGGTGGTGGTGGACACGCGCGGCTACCAGAACTCGGCATGGACCGTGACCGCCGAATTCAACCAGCGCCGCGACATCGTCAACCGCCGCGAGGTGCGCCAGGCCATCCTGCACGCCATCGACCGCCAGTTCATCGTCGACACCATCTACTATGGCCGCGGCAAGCCCGCCATCGCGCCGGTCTTCAGCAGCAACCCGCTGTTCTACACCGAGGACGTGCCGCGCTATCCGTTCGACCCCAAGAAGGCCGCCGCGCTGCTGGACGCCGCGGGCCTGCCGGTGAAGGACGGCAAGCGCTTCACCGTGAATCTGGTCGCCGCCGCCTGGTTCGAAGAGAACGCCAAGCTCGGCCAGTACCTGAAGCAGGCGCTGCAGGACGTGGGCATCGAGGTCAAGCTGGATTCCGTGGACCGCGCCACGGCGCTCAAGCGCATCTATGGCGACTACGACTACGACATCGCCGTCTCCAACTTCACCTCGCCGCTGGAACTGGTGCCCACTGTCACCCAGTTCTACACCACCGACGGCATCGTCAAAGGCGCCGCCTTCCGCAACGCCACCGGCTACTCCAACCCGGAAATGGACGCGCTGGTCGCCAAGCTGACCCAGGAGACCGCCCCGGACGCGCGCCGAACGCTTGCGCACCAGTTCGCCCGCCTGGCCTCGACCGACGTGCCGCACGTGCCGCTGGTGGAGATCCAGTCGTTCACGCTGGCCGGCAAGAACGTGCGCAACTTCACCACCGGCGCCAACGTCCAGGGCGAAACCCTGGCCGACGTCTGGCTGCAGGCCTGAGGCGCACGCATGCCGATCCGACTGATCTTGCGCCGGCTGGCCCAGGCCGTCCCGCTGCTGCTGGGCGTGGTGGTGCTGAACTTCGCGCTCATCCAATCCGTGCCCGGCACCTTCCTGGACGTGATGACGGCCGAGCAGCAGGTCACCGACCCGGCGCTCATCGAGCGCCTGCGCGTGACCTACGGCATGGACCAGCCGCCCGCCGTGCAGTTGCTGAAGTACATAGGCTCCGTGGCGCGCGGCGATCTGGGCTATTCCTACCGCCACAACCTGTCCGTGCTGGACGTGATCCTGGCGCACCTGCCAGCCACGCTGCTGCTGATGGGCGCAAGCCTCGCCATCGCGGTGCTGGTGGGCATGGCGGCCGGCATCGTGTCGGCCGTCAAGGTCAACACCTGGTGGGACAGCGCGGTGTCGGTGTTCGCCGTGCTGTGCTTTGCCGCGCCCAGCTTCTGGCTGGGCATCATGCTGATCGTGCTGTTCTCGGTCAAGCTAGGCTGGTTTCCGGTGGGCGGCATGGTGACCATCGGCCTGTCCGGCGGCGCCTGGCGCCAGGCGCTGGATGTGCTGCACCACCTGGCATTGCCGGCGCTGGCCCTGGGGCTGTTCTATTCCGCCGCCTATGCCCGCGTGATGCGCGCCTCGATGCTGGAAGTCAGCCGCATGGAGTTCGTGCGCACCGCGTACGCCAAGGGCCTGACGCGCAGCGCCGTGGTCCTGCGCCACGTGCTGCGCAATGCCTTCCTGCCCATCGTGACGCTGCTGGGCCTGCAACTGGGCGCGGTGCTGGGCGGCAGCATCGTGGTCGAGGCGGTGTTCAGCTGGCCCGGCATCGGCGCCGTGCTGTTCGACAGCGTCATGAGCCGCAACTATCCCGTCGTCCTGGGCATCCTGGTGCTCAGCTCTTTCGTGGTGATCATCGCCAACATCGCCGTCGACCTGATCTACACGCGGCTGGACCCGCGCATCAAGGCTGCCTGACATGTCCGCATCCCCCACTCTTGCCCCTGCCCTGCCCGCGGCATCGCGCCGCCGCCACGCCTCGTTCGCGGCGCGCTTTGCGCGCAACCGGGGCGCCGTCGCGGGCGCCGCGCTGCTCGTCCTGGTCGCCTTCCTGGCGGTGGGCGCAGGCTGGCTATATCCCACAGACCCGCTGCGCATCGTCGCCGCGCCGGAGGTCTGGCCGTTCGAATCCTGGCGTCATCCGCTGGGCACCGACTCCATGGGGCGCGACATCGCCGCCATGATCGCCCACGGCGCGCGCGCCACCCTGCTGACCGGCCTGGTGGCCGCGGCCACCGCCACGCTGATCGGCGTGAGCGTGGGCGCGGCCGCGGCCTGGGCCGGCGGCTGGGTCGACGAGGGCCTGATGCGCGTGGCCGAGCTGTTCCAGATCATTCCCAACGTCGTGTTCGTGCTGACGGTGGTGTCCATTCTGGGGCCGCGCATCGAACACATCACACTGGCCGTAGGGTTGGTGTCCTGGCCGCCCATCGCGCGCCTGACCCGGGCCGAGTTCCTGTCCTTCAAGGAACGCGAGTTCGTGCAGGCCTGCCGCGCGCTGGGCATGAGTCCGTTGCGCATCGTCGCCGCGGAAATCCTGCCCAACGCCCTGCCTCCCGTCATCGTGATGTCCTCGCTGGTCGTGGCCGGCGCCATCCTCTACGAATCGGTGGTGTCCTTCCTGGGCCTGGGCGACCCCAACATCGCCAGCTGGGGCCGGCTGGTCGGCGAAGGCCGCAGCCTGATCCGCTCTTCCTGGTACATCTGCGCCGTGCCGGGCGTGGCCATCATGCTGGCCGTGCTCTCGTTGAACCTGGTCGGCGACGGCCTGAACGACGCGCTCAACCCCAAGCTGCAAAAGCGCTGAGCCGCATTCTTTCCGGAAAATTCCATGACGCATTCCCTGCTCAATCTGGGCCATCTGGCCGACCCGGAACTGTCTTCCGATCTGCCCGCCATCATCGACCTGCGCCAGTCCGACACGCCGCGGCATTACACCCACGCCCAGGTCCGCCTGCTGGCGGGCGGCGTGGCCGCCTGGCTGTCCGCGCGCGGCCTGGCGCCGGGCAGCCGCGTCGCCATCGCCGCGCTGAACCGGGCCGAGTACCTGATCGCCTATTTCGGCATCATGCGGGCGGGCTACGTGGCCGTTCCCGTCAACATCAAGCAGTCGCAAGAGAACATCGACTATGTACTGCGCGACGCCGGCATCGCGCTCGCACTGGTGGACGGCCCGCGCCGCGCCGCCTTCGAAGCCAAGGTTCCGGTGCTGGACTTCGACGACGCCGGTCCGCAAGGCTTTGCCGCGCAGATCGCGCCCACGGACTTCGGCTTCGTCACGCCGCAGGCCGACGACATCGCGCAGATGCTGTACACCTCGGGCTCCACCGGCAAGCCCAAGGGCGTGCCGCTCACGCATCGCGGCCAATTGTGGGCGCTGGCTGCCACCTCCGCCGCCGTCGTCGCCCGCGCCGGCGTGCAGGAACGATACCTGCTGGCCCAGCCGCTATTCCACATGAACGGCCTGTTCATGGCCAAGCGCGCCTTCGCCAGCAACAGCCTGCTGGTGATCCAGCCATCATTCGACGTCCCCGCCTATGCCGACGCGCTGGAGCGTTACCGCATCTCCGTCCTGACCGCCGTGCCCACCATGTTCGCGCGACTGGTCAAGGACCCCGCGCTGCTGCAAGGACGCGACCTGTCGGCGCTGAGCCGCGTCATGCTGGGCTCGGCCCCCATGACCGTGGCGCTGCTGGAACGCATCCAGCGCGCCCTGCCCGGCGTGCGCGTGACCCACGGCTACGGCACCACCGAGGCCGGCCCCGCCGTGTTTGGCCCGCATCCCGACGGGCTGCCCACGCCCGCGCTGGCGCTGGGCTACCCGCTCGATCCCGCCCAGGTGCGGCTCGCTGACGGTCCTGGCCCGGACCAGGGCGTGCTGCTGATGAAGAACCCCGCAGTGCTCGCCGGCTATCACAACCTCCCGGAAAAGAGCGCACAGGTGCTCAAGGACGGCTGGTACTACAGCGGCGACGTGCTGCGGCGCGACGCCGACGGCTTCTATTACTTCGTGGGCCGCGCCGACGACATGTTTGTCTGCTCGGGCGAGAACATCTATCCCGTCGAGGTCGAGAAACTGCTGGAATCGCACCCCGACGTGCGCCAGAGCTGCGTGGTGCCCTTGGCCGACGAGGAACGCGGCCATATCCCCGTCGCCTTCGTCGTGCGCCGCGACGGCAGCCGACTGCATGCCGATGCGCTCAAGCGCCACGCGCTCGAGTACGGCCCCGCCTACCAGCATCCGCGGCGCATCCGCTTCGTGGATGAACTGCCCTGGGCCGGCACCAACAAGATCGACCGCAACTCGCTGCTGCTTGCCGCGCGCGAACTGGAAGCGCAGCATGCGTGGACCCAACCCGAAACGGAAACGGCATGAGCCAGACTGAATTCCCCGACAGCCTCGTGGGCAAAACCGCGCTCGTGACCGGCGCCAGCCGCGGCATCGGCCGCGCCATCGCGCTGGCCCTGGGCCGGCGCGGCGCGCGCGTCGCCGTGCACTACAACAGCGCTGGCGATGCCGCCGACGAGGTCGTGCGCCAGATCCAGGCAGCTGGCGGCCAAGCCTGGGCCTTGCAGGCCGACCTGGCGCTGGCGGACGCCGCCGCAGCATTGGCGCGGGACTTGCGCGCCTCGCTCAAGGAACGCTACGCCGACGACGGCCTGGACATCCTGGTCAACAACGCCGGCGTGGGCCTGCGCGCCCGCCTGCCGGAAGTCACTCCTGACGCGTTCGACCGGGTGCTGCAGGTCAACCTGAAGACCCCCTTCTTCCTGATCCAGCAGACCCTGCCTTTCCTGCGCGACCATGGCCGCATCGTCAACGTGTCCTCCATGGGCACGCGCGCCGCCTATCCGGAAATGAGCGTCTACGCGCCGGCCAAGGCCGGCCTGGAAGCGCTGACCCTGCTGCTGGCGAGCGAATTGGGCGCACGCGGCATTACCGTGAACGCCGTCCTGCCCGGCGCCACGGCCACGGACCTCAATGCCCGCGCACGCGATCCGGAGCAGAGCAAGGTCATCGCCCAGACGATTGCATTGGGGCGCGTGGGGCAGCCTGAGGACATTGCGGACATCGTCGCCTTTCTGGCGTCGCATGAGGGGCGCTGGATCACGGGGCAGCGTATTGATGCGACGGGCGGGCAGCGGCTGTAGGATTGGCTGGCCGCATCATCGTTGATCGGCAGCGCATGTTCCGCTCGAAGCAAGCCCAAGCATTCCCAAGTCAAATACCGACCCAAAAACGGTCGTAGACATGCTCAGGGATATCCCTGAAAATCGCCAATTCTCCGGGAGTCAGAGTAAGGGAATGAGGTGGAAATTCCAGAGCTTGAGCAAATCGACGCCGTATTATCGGGCCGCGTGTGGAACTTGGTCCATCGCTACTGTGGTGGCGCCTGGAGCCGTCTGCCACCGAGTTGGACTGTTTCGTTTTCGGAAATTTCTGCGGAAGCTCGGCGGCGCGGCTTGGGCTGCTTTATCACTACGAAGCCAAACGATGATGGCAATTGGCTAGTGGAAACTGCGTCAGGCTACGCAATCTTGTACCTGGAACGAGGCCTCCGAAGGACGATCCACGGAGAATTCAGCCACCTTGAACAGGCATTTGAAGCCTGGCTGGAACTTGAAATGAGGTTTCATCTACTTCCGATATTCCGATAGGTGCCCGTGGATGTACGACGCCTGTCGAAGTATCGCCGTTATGCGTCGACCCGTTTTTCCCCCAAAGAAACGCCGAGGCGTTATCCCAGCGCCCGGACATGCTGATCAACAATGCAAGCGTAGGCCTGCGCGGCCACCTGCCGGTGGACGCGTTCGATTGGGCACTCCAAGTCAACCTGAAGATCCCCTTTCTTGATCCAGCAAGCCCTGCCCGTCCTGCGCGATCATGGGCGCATTGTCAACGTGTCCTCCATGAGCACCTGCAGCGCATATCCGGAAATACGCGAATACCCGCCGGCCCGGCCACCAAGGTGCCGGCCATGTGGACAATCGCCATACTGAATACCGGCTAGTGCACGTCCCGAGATAGGCGACTGCCTTGCCAGCTTCCAAAGCTCGACGAACTCGAACGTTCAGCGCTAAAGTCAACGTCATCGCCACGACGTTCAGGCCGGCGATCCGCGTCACACTTGCTGTTCCGAAAACCGTTGGCGAGCGGTGCAACGCACCCGAACGAGTACGGAAAAATACGCATGAAGCGCAAAAAGAAGTCGGCGCCAACCGCCGCTGTGGTGCCCGCGAGCCTTCCGGCAGAGCTGCTTAGCCAGCTCCGCGGCATGCAATTCGGCTTGATCATGCTCTCGATCGCGATCTTCGTCGGCGTTGTAAATAGCCAATTCCATAAGCTGAACACCGCGCTGACACAAGCCCTTCAGATCCGGGAGGTCATGAGCCGCTGGCCTGTCCTACGACAGCAGATTTACCTGGACTCGATCATTCCAGTGGCAGGCGACTTTGCATCGCTTAGTGCAATCGGAGTGATGCAGATGAACAATCCTCCCCCAATTGAGCTGTGGTTTCAGGGGTACGCGGAACTGCAGCCCGAGCAGCTGTGGGCATACGCAGCTTGGCAATTTGACGCCGACTTGTCTTTGTCCAACCGCTCGCTTGCAAGCTTCGAGGATCTTTGGGATGCACTACGACGCGGCGTGGTCGTCTCGGGCCCCAACATAAAGTTCCCAAGCAACATCCAGGAAAGGAACTGTAAGGTGCGGGTTCGCCGCTCGTTCTCTGGTGTTGAAGCCGATTCCTACATCCACAGCATGTGCTTCAAGGCACGATCGGAACCACCCGACGATGACTATCCGCCGGCATCGACACGCTTGAGCAAGCCTCATGCACCTTCCGGGGTTGACAAGAATCAGGTAATCGACCTGATCCTGGAACTCGGGCCTACACGTTATGAGCCCAGGCGCGACGTGCAAATCACCATTCCGTTCGAGCTTGTGCAGGCGCCCATCGACCCATCCGCACTCCAAAAAATGTATCCGGCATGGCGCAGCGGCACATACGCCGCCGCGTTTCATGAGTTGGCGGAAGTCTCTGACGGCTTTCAGGATTTTGATATTGACGAGGCAATTCAGCGCGTGAAGGCTCTTCACTCCGCAAGCGACCAGGCAGTAGATCTATTTGGCCTCAAGCTGCCCCGTGAGGGTGCGATTTTTGGGGCTATGGTCATTTTGGCTTGCGTGCAAGCGTACTTCCTGATTCTTCTCCATGACTTGCTCAGGCGTATTCAAAAGTCAAACCAAAAACCGGATCACGCAGCATGGTTCGGACTACATCCTTCGGCCAGCATGCTGGCGGCGACTCTGATTTCTGCCGCCGCCCTGCCATTGTCCGCAGCAGCGGCTCTCGCCTGGACACTAGAAAAAGTCAATCCGGCCGCGCTCGCGGCAGCCTTCATCTCGGCCTGCCTGAGCCTCTTCGTTGGACTGGCGCTTTGGCGGCTGCACCGGTTCATTCGAACGCTGAACTAGGTCAGCGGACCATGTTGCGCCTTGGCGACCGCGCCTTTGCAGAGTCATGCATGTGGCCCATTCAAGATGCGCTCATATTGAATGAGATCTTCCGCTGAGAAACAGCAGAAGATCACCTCCCGTATGGATGAGTCCTCAGCCAGGCTTTCGCGGACGCTTGCGACGGCCACCTCTGTCGCCCGCTCAATAGGATACCCATATATCCCCGTGCTGATGCTGGGGAACGCAATCGACTTGACCGCTCTTTCTTGCGCCAGCTCGATGCATCGGCGATAACAGCTGGCCAGCAGCGCCGGTTCTCCGCCATCCCCGCCCCGCCACACCGGCCCCACCGTATGAATGATGTATTGAGCGGACAGGCGATAGGCCTTGGTCACCTTCGCGTCCCCCGTCTTGCAACCGCCCAGCAATCTGCATTCATGCACTAGATCCGGGCCCGCCGCGCGATGGATGGCGCCATCGACGCCGCCGCCGCCCAGCAATGAGGAGTTCGCGGCATTCACGATGGCGTCCACCTCGAGCTTCGTGATGTCTGAACGGATTGCGCGCAGGGTTGTGGCCATGATTTTGCTCCTTGAGGTACGAACGCCGTCGCCGCGGCGCATTTGCAGGGCGATCTTCCTGGCAGCAAGTTTGAGGAACTCGTCACGTCTGCTGGCGGCAACGGACCGGGATTATGGTGCCAGTCTACAATTCCGCCCACTTCATGTGCTCAAACTTGCAGGCTGCCGAGCCTTCCCCCATGCAACGACGCCTTCTGAATGCCCTGTTGATTGCCCTCCTCGTCAGCTTCGGCCTACATGGCGGCCCGACGCAAGCCCAGGCCAAATCGACGCCCAAGATGCAATCTGGCGAGGGTCGCCCATACGAAATCGCCGATAGCGAAGTCTGGGACGTGCCCGATCCCGTGTCGGGCCGCGGCTATCAGGTCTACGTCGCCTTGCCGCCGTCCTATGCGAAGCAGCCGCAACGGCGCTACCCCGTGCTTTATGTTACCGATGCCGACTATGCCTTCCCTATCATCCGGCAGTTGGCGCGCCGCCTGAACGTGGAAGGACCGCGGATCGAGGAGTTCATTCTTGTCGGCCTGTCATATGGCAAAGGCGAGGATGGCGGAGTCAGCCGCCAGCGCGACTACACGCCTACACCGAACGGCCCAAGCACCGCGCCGGCCAATGCGGTCCATGGCCAGGCGCGGGCCTATCAAGCGTATCTGCGCGATCAGGTAAAGCCTTACATCACCGCCCGCTACCGGACCGACCCGGCCAGAGCCCTCTTTCTCGGCCACTCCTATGGGGCGCTGCTGGGGACGCAGATCCTGTTCACCGAGCCCGGCATGTTCAACGGCTATGTCCTCGGCAGCCCGTCCCTCTGGTACGACAAAAGGCATGCCTTGAAGCTGGAAGCGGGCTATGCCCAGCAGCATCGGGACCTGACGGCGAATGTCTTTCTTTATGTTGGCGCCTACGAAGCCCTGCGCAAAGGCGACCGGCGCTACAACCAGACGGTGGACATGGTCGCCGACAACCGGGCGCTGGAGGCGGCGCTGCAAAGCCGGAAATATCCAGGTTTGAAACTGAAGTCCGTGGTCCTGAATGACGAGGACCATCTCACCGTGGCGCCGCGTGGCTTTATGCAGGCCTTGAGATATCTGCTGCCGGTGCGTTGACCTAATACAGAGATCCAACCTGCGCCAGCCCTAGATCGCAGGCCCCTTCAGTTCGATCTGATTGCCGTCGGGATCAAAGCAGTAGATCGAAAGTCCCTCGCCTTCCGCGCCATACCGCAACACGGCCTTGTCCGCAGCAATGCCGAAAGCTCGCAGATGCTCGAGGATGGCCGTTTCATCGAATGGATCGACCCGCAGGCAAAAGTGGTCCAGGTTGTGCCGGTCTTTCCCTGGCGCTGCCCCGCCCGCGGCGCCCAGAGGCCCCTGCACATCGACCAGATCGATCATGGAACCGCCGGCGCTCAGATGGATCAATGCGTACTCATCGTTCTTCTTCTTGATCTCGCAGCCCAGTACTTTCGTATAGAAGTCCACGCTACGCGTCAGGTCCTGAACCCTGAGCACGACATGGTCCAAGTGCTTGATCTGAAATACCGGCATGATGATCCTCCTTGGAGCGAAAGTGCGCATCAGGATACGGGGATTCTTAGTCTACCGTGCCGCGCTTGGGATAGTAGCGGCGCCCTCGCCCGCAGACTCCCGCGGCGCCCCTAGAACCGATCGAGCTTCAGCCCAGCCGCCAGATAATCAATAAAAGCCCGCACTTTGGCAGGCGGAAGCCTGTGCTCCTGCCAAAGCACGTGTATGGGCACAGGCTTGGACTCGAACGCTTCGAGTATGACTTCCACCTGCCCCGCATCCAGCAGGTGCCTGATCTGCCATAGCGGCGAATAGCCGATGCCGAGTCCGGCGCTGACCGCGGAATAGATCGCCGCCATCGTGTTGGTCCGGAACGGACCCCGCACCCCGACGCTGCGCCGCTTGCCGTCTATCTCAAAGGCCCACTGCCCCGAGCGTTGATCGAGAGTCCTGACAATGCAGGCGTGCTGCCGCAGGTCCGAAGGATGCGCGGGACGGCCATACTGTTCGAAATAGGAAGGCGCTCCGAATACGACTCTGCGCAAGGCTCCCAATCGTCTTCCCTGCAAGCCGGAATTCGGCAGGTCTGCGATGCGCACGACCAGATCGAGGCCTGCGGCGGACAGGTCGACAAAGGTATCCGTCAATTGCAGATCGACTTCCATCTGCGGGTATGCGCGCATGTACTGCGCGATGATCGGAACCAGGAAGTCCGGCCCGAACAGTACCGGCGCGCCGACACGCAATATGCCCGACGGCGCGGCTCGGCGGTCTGCAACCTCCAGCCGGGCCTCGCCTATTTCCTCCATCGCCGGTTTGACCCGCCGGAAGAACGCCTCGCCCGCTTCGCTGAGAGAGCAATGCCGCGTAGTGCGATGGACCAGTTGCACGCCGACGTCTTCTTCCAGCGCGGCAAGAGAACGGCTGACGGCCTGTAGCGAGCGGCTGAGATGGCGCGCGGCTTTCGTCAGACTTCCCGTTTCAGCGATGTGGATGAACGCTTCCAGGTCTTCGAGGCGGCTCATTATTTATCTCGTATGACGTGATTCACATTCATATTTCACAAGTATTGTTCCACTAATCGGTAGAAAATACACTGCCTTCGTACCCACATGCATACGAAGGAGAAACCCTGTGAACGGCACTCAGCCCACGGTTTTGGTCGTAGGAGCCACCGGCAAATTCGCCGGCCTGGTCGTTCCTGAATTGCAGCGGCGCAAGGTCGCGGTCCGGGCGCTCGTCCGCGACGAAACACGCGCCGCTCAGGCCCGCTCGCTGGGAGCGACCGAGACCGCCATCGGTGACCTCCGCGACGTCGACAGCCTCGCAGCCGCAACGCAAGGCGTGGACGGCGTCTTTCATATCGGCCCCGCGTTCACCGCAGACGAAGCGCCCATGGGCGTTGCCCTGGTCGACGCGGCCAAGCGCAGCGGCGTGAGGAGGTTCGTCTTTTCATCGGTCATCCAGCCAACGAACGTGCGACTGGCCAATCACGCCAGCAAGATCCCGGTGGAGGACGCGCTCTACTCGTCGGGACTGGAATACACAATCCTGCATCCCGCGAACTTCATGCAGAACATCGGTTTGGCCTGGCCGTCGATCCGCGACCATTCCCGCTTCAGCGAACCCTTTCCCAAAGACACGAGAATCGCCCGCGTGGACTATCGCGATGTGGCCGAGGTTGCCGCGATCGCCCTGACCGAGGACAGGCTGGCCTACGCGACCTTGGAGCTATGCGCCGGCATGTACAGCCGCATGGACATCGTGATGGCCCTGGCCGAGGAGCTGGGATCTCCGGTCACTGCATTGGAGCCCGGTTTCAGCGCGTGGGCGCAAGACGCGCGCCTGCCATATGGCGAACAGCAGTTGCTTCTTCTGTCCAAAGTCTTCGATCACTACCGGGCCTGCGGGCTTGGAGGAAACAGTCTTGTGCTGAAGGCTGCACTCGGACGGGATCCGCGTTCACTGCGCGAGTACGTCAAGGACCTGGTGGCCGAGAAACAAGCGGCGCGCGGCGGCAAGGAGTATTGAGATGGCTGACCATTCATCAAGCCCCACCCTGAAAAAGCTCCCGCGGCACTATGCCCCCGTTCTGATGCCGCTGGTTCTTTCCGTGTTCATGTCGGCCATCGTTTCAGCGGTGGCGACCGCCGCGAGCGTGGGCGTGGGTCCCGACTTTGTCCTCAACTGGCCCAGCGCCTGGGGAGCCTCGTGGATAGTGGCTTTTCCCAGCCTCTTGCTGCTGCTGCCTGTCGTGCGGCGGATCGTCGCCTGGATGGTGGTCCCGCCCTAAGCTGGCCCGCAAGCGCTGCGACGAGCTGCGCCGGCAATGTCAACCGGCCGGCCACGCAAGCATCGCGGCATCAATGATCATGTTGAGCTTTTTCGCGCCCGCGCCATCGCGGGCCTGGATCGACAGGCCTTCAAGCACGGTCGTGTAGAAGGCGGCAAGCTGCCGGACATCGGCGGACGGCGCAAGGTCGCCCTCCGCAATGCCTTGCGCAAGCCGTTCCCTCAGCGTCGATTCTCCTTCCTCCCGATTTGCGGCAAGAAACGCACGCACGCTCTCGTTCTCAGGCGCGCCCAGCAGCGATGACAACACGATCATGCACCCACGCGGGCCCTCGTTGACGGCATAGGCGCGCGCGTTCGATCGCAGCATGGTTTCGACGGCCTCGCGGGCCGTCCGCGCTGCGCTGAGGCTCTGCGACGTCGCTCGGCCTTCGACGCGGTCGTAAAGTTCGACGGCCTGCCGGAAGATTTCCTCCTTGCAGCCAAAGGTCGCATAGAGGCTGGGCTTGTTGACGCCCGTGGCGCTGACCAGATCCTGGATCGAGGTGCCTTCATAACCTTGCGCCCAGAAGGTACGCATGGCCGCCAGCAAGGCCCGGTCCTTGTCGAACGCCTTCGGACGCCCGATTTTCGGCGCGGTGGCCGGTTTAGCTTGATTGCCAGAATTCACGTTTCAATTATCCGCAGGCCCGCCACGCCTATGCCTATCAAGCCCAGGAACAACAGCTTGGCCGATGACATGTGCTCGCCGAGCACCAATGTGCCGAAAACCGCCACGCCGAAAGCGCCTATGCCCACCCAGATGGCGTAAGCGGTGCCCACCGGCAGATGCTTCAGGGCCAAGGCCAGCAGGACAAGACTCAGCATGGCGACGCTTATGCCGATCAGGCTTGGCCAAAACCTCGTCAATCCGTCGGCCTGCTTCAGTGCCAATGCCCAGACGATTTCAAGCATGCCGGCCAGAACCAGGAAACCCCATGCCATCTGAATCCCCATTCCTGTTCGCCTTCCCCGGCCCCTAGGCCGTGAAGCCACCGTCGATGGCGAGCGACGCGCCGGTGATGAATTGGCTCTCGGCCCCCGCAAGATAAGCCACGGCAGCGGCAATTTCCTGGGGTTCGGCATAGCGTTTGACCGCCATGAGTTCCAGCTCGGCGGCTACCGCCGGGCCATCGGCGGGATTCATGTCGGTGTCGGTCGATCCCGGATCGACGATATTGACCGTGATGCCGCGGCCGCCGACCTCCCGAGCCAGGCCCTTGGTGAATCCGATGAGCGCCGACTTGCTCATCGCGTAGAGCGTCACGCCCCCATAAGGCACGCGTTGCGCGAAGCAGGAGCCGATGGAAATGATGCGTCCGCCGGTCCCCATATGAGCCAGCGCGGCCTGCGAGGCCACGAATACCGCCTTGGCGTGGATCGCCAGGGTGTCGTCGATTTCCTCGAGCGTGGCGTCCTCGACAGGCCCGAAGGGGAACACGCCGGCGCTATTGACCAGTATGTCCAGCCTGCCCAGTTTCCCGGCAGTCTGCTCCACCGCCGTCCGGACGGCGGCCGGATCGCGGCTGTCCGCCCTGATGGCCAGGACCCTGGCGCCGATTGCGCCAAGTTCCTGGGCGTAGTCTTTCGCGGTCTGATCCGACCTGGCATAGGTGAAGGCGACATCGGCGCCCCGTTCCGCGAACCTGCGAACGATAGCGGCGCCGATGCCACGCGTGCCCCCGGTGACCAGCGCAACCTTGCCTTGGAATTCCATCGCCGAGCTCCTTTTATACCGATCGGTTCAAAAGATGCTACGCGCAGCGGAATTCGTCGTCAAGCATCACTTCCCGCGGATATACCCATCCCGCGTCTGCGGCAGCTTCATCCCAAGCACGGCGGAAGCGACCTGGGTGCGCAGGATCTGCGCGGTGCCGCCCGCGATGGTGAACATGCGCGCATCGCGCACATGGCGTTCCATCGGCAGGTCGCGTCCATAGCCGGACGATCCATGCAGCTGCAAGGCGTCGTTGGTTACGCGCTGCGCCGTTTCGGCCGCGTAGATCTTGGCCTGCGCGGCCAGCGACAGGTCCGGAAAGCCAAAGGTCCGCGCCGTGCCGCTGCTTGCGGCCGCATGCAGCATGTGCCGCGCCGCATTCAACTGGATGGCCATGTCGGCGACCATCCACTGCAAGCCCTGGAACTCCGCTATCGGCCGGCCGAACTGCTGGCGCTGCTTGACGTAGTCGACGGCTTCTTCAAAGGCGCCCTGCGCGATGCCCAACGCCACGGTGCCCGCGCCCACGCGCTGGGCGTTGTAGGCTTGCATCAGCCCGGCAAAGCCGCGCTTCAAGCCCTCTGGCGGAACCACCAGCATGGACTTGTGCACCTTGAGATCCCGGAACGCGATGTAGGTCTCGGGTATACCCCGCACGCCCATGGCGTAGGAACGCTTGGCGATCTCCAGGCCATCGTCCTCGGCGTCCGGTTCGCGCACGTGGATGAAGGCGCCTATGCCCAGATCCGCGCCGTCGTCGAACACGCGCGCAAAGATCAGGTGCAGGCGAGACACCCCGCCCCCGGTGATCCAGTATTTCTCGCCGTTGATGAGGTAGTCATCGCCCTGACGGACTGCGCAAGTGCCCATTTCGCTGGCCGCGCTGCCGGCCTGGGGTTCCGAGATGCAGATGGCGGGCTTGTCGCCAGCCAATACACACTCGGCGGCCAGCGCCTTCTGTTCATGGGTGCCGTACTGCATGATGGCGCCGATCGCGCCCATGTTGGCTTCGACGGTGATGCGCCCCATGGTGGCGCAAGCCTTGGCCATTTCCTCCACGACCAGGACTGTATCCAGATAGCTTAGGCCCCGCCCACCGTACTCGCGCGGGATCGTCATGCCCATGAAGCCGTTTTCGCGCAGTTGACGGACGTTGTCCCAGGGATACTGCTCGGATTGGTCGGTGGCTGCGGCTGTCGGTTTGAATACGGTCTGCGCCAGTTCGCGCGCGCGCTGCTGCAGCGCCAATTGCTCTTGGGAAAGTTCAGTCATGGTTCATCCTTGCTACGTGCAAAACTCCGGCCGGGCCATTTGGCCCGCCGGCATCAACCCACCTTGATATCCGCGCGCCGCGCCACCTCGGCCCAGCGTTCGACTTCGCTGCGCGTGAGCGCGGCCAGTTCCTGCGGCGTGCCGCCGCCCGCATCCGCGCCCAGTGCGATCCACCGCTGCACGAAAGCCGGGTCGGCGAATGCCGCGTTGACCGCCGCATTGAGCACGCGCACCACGTCTGCGGGCGTGGACGGCGGCGCATAGATGCCGTACCAGCTGGTCGCGTCGTAATTGGCCGCGCCGCTCTCCGCCGCCGTGGGCACATCGGGCAAGCTGGGTGAACGGACCTTCGACGTCACCGCGATGGCGCGCACGCTGCCCGCCCGGATGTGCTGGATGGCCGAAGGCATGGTTTCGAACATCATGTGGACGTTCCCGGCAATGATGTCCACGATCGCCGGCGCGGAACCGCGATATGGCACGTGCATCATCTGGGTGCCCGTGACGTTCTTGAAGTATTCGGCCATCAGGTGCTGCATGGTGCCCGCGCCCGGCGTGGCATAGCTGTACTTGTCCGGCTTGGCCTTCAGCAGCGCCACCAGCTCCTGCACATTCTGCGCGGGCAGATCCTTGTTGACGATCAGCGCATGGTTGACGCGCCCCAGAAAGCCCACCGCCGTCATCTCGCGGATGTCGTATCCCAGCTTCGGATACACGGACTGGGCGATCGCGTGATGCACCGCCCCGAACAGGATTGCGTAGCCGTCGGGTCGGGCCTTGGCCACGGCGTCAGCGCCCAGCGTGCCGCCGGCGCCGCCGCGGTTTTCCACGATGACCGACTGGGCCAGGCTGGCGCGCATCGGCTCGGCCAGCTGCCGCGACAGGATGTCCACGGTTCCGCCCGGTGCATAGGGCGCGACCAGCCTGATGCTCTGCGACGGGTACTTGCCCTGCGCGAATGCGCGGCTCAAGGGTGTCAATGCGGCCAGCGCCAACAGCTGTCTCCTATCCATGCCTCTCTCCTCTTGTATCCGCCGTCGTCGCAGCGGTGTTGTCTAAGGTGTGTGATGTCAGCCCGCCGTCCAATCGCGCAGGATCTGCTGCGCATGCTCGTTCAGGCGCGGCGGCGGCCTGCGATATGACACCGGCGTGGCGGAAAGCTTGAGCGGGTTCGCCAACAGGTTGAGCTCGCCGCCTTGCGCCCACGCGCAGGGCATGCGCAACTGCGCGCCGCGGGCCTGGACGTGCGGGTCGTTGAACACATCGCGCAAATCGTTGACGGGGCCGCAAGGCACGCCCACGGCTTCCAGCTGTTCCAGCCAGGTTTTCCTGGAGCGCAGGGCCAGCGCGTCCTGTACCCGTTGGCAAAGTTCGGCGCGGTGGGCGACGCGGGCCGCGTTGGAGGCGTAGCGCTCGTCGTCCGCCAGCCCGGCCAGGCCTGCAACTTCGCAGAAACGCCGGAACTGCGCATCGTTGCCGACAGCAAGAATCATGGGACCGTCCACCGCGTCGAATACCTGGTAAGGCACGATGTTCGGGTGGCCGTTGCCCAGGCGCGCGGGCAGCTCCTGCTGTGCCAGGTAGTTGGTTCCAGCGTTCACCAGCCAGGCGATCTGGCTGTCCAGCAGCGAGATGTCGATGTGCTGCCCCTGGCCGGTCAGGTCGCGGTGGCGCAGCGCAGCCAGGATGCCGACGGCGGCATACATGCCGGTCATGACGTCGGCGATGCCCACGCCCACCTTCATGGGCGTGCCCTGCGGCTCGCCGGTAAGGCTCATGATGCCGCCCATGCCCTGGATCAAAAAGTCGTAGCCCGCGCGCTTGGCGTACGGACCCGTCTGCCCGAATCCGGTGATGGAGCAATAGACCAGGCGCGGGTATCTGCTCTTGAGCTGTTCATAATCCAGCCCATGCTTGGCCAGGCCGCCGACCTTATAGTTCTCGACCAGCACGTCGGCATGGTCCAGCAACTGATGCAGCGCGTCCCGGCCGGCCTCGGTGGCGATATCCAGCGCGATCGACCGCTTGTTGCGGTTGGCGCTCAGGTAATAGGCGCTTTCGGCGGTCGCGCGGCCGTCCTGGTCGTTGATGTAGGGCGGCCCCCATTTCCGGGTGTCATCGCCTTCCTCCGGCTTTTCCACCTTGACCACGTCCGCGCCCAGGTCGCCCAGCAGCTGAGTCGCGCTCGGGCCCGCCAGGATGCGAGAGAGGTCCACGACACGCACGCCGCTGAGCGCGGAAGCTTCCACTGACTGCATACGCCTTCTCCATCAGAGTCGATCGATGCAGTCTAAAATTCGCAATCCTCACCTTCAATTGAGTTTTTTTTCAATATGAAGGGCAGCCTTCGAGCCAAGCAAGACGGCTGACGCGCGGCTTTACTTGACCGGAAACTTCAGCTTGGGCGCGGCTTCCCTGACCATGGCCCAGAAGGCGTGCGCAGCAGGCGACAGCTTGCGTTCATTGAGGCAGGCCAAGCCGATCCTGCGCTTGGAGGCGGGACTGATCTTGCGGTAGACCAGCCCGTCGTAAGCCTGCGGCAGCACCAGCGACGCCAGCACGGAGATGCCCTGCCCGCGCCTGACGAACTCCAGGATGGACATGATCTGCGAGAGGTCGTGCGCGATGTGCGGCTTGGCGCCGGCTCGCTCGAACATGCGCGTAATCACAGGCTGCGAACCGGCGCGCGTCATGATCAGCGGATAGTCGATCAGGTCCTTCACCGCGATGGTCTTGCGCTCGGCCAGCGGGTGGCCAGCGGGAAGCACCACCATCAGCTCATCGGTAACGAGCGGCAGCGTGTCGAAATCCGGCTTGGGCAAGGCCACCACGCCGATCTCGATGCGGCGTTCGACCAGCGCGCGCTCCAATTCCGGGTCCGGCTTCTCGGTAACGAACACGTCGACGCCCGGATAGCGGGCTTTGAACATCTCAAGCAGCTGCGGCAGGATGTTCAAGGAGGAGCTCGCTCCCAGCGAACCCAGATTCAGCAGGCCCGAGCGCAGGCCCGCGCTGGCGTTCGCCGTCGCGCGCACGATCTGCAGGGACGCGAACACGTCCCTGACATGCGGCAGAATCTGCTGTCCCGCATAGGTGAGATGCACCCCCGATGCATTGCGGTCGAGCAAGGGCGCTCCCAGCGTGGCCTCCAGCGTGCGCAGGGCGTGGCTGGTGGCCGAGGGCGTCATCCCCAGCCGGGCGCCGGCGCCCGCGATGCTGTCGGCGGAGGCCAGCGCCAGCAGCAGTTCCAATTGCCTGAGGGAGAGGGATTTTGCGGCCTGATCCGGCATGGTCATGTTTCCTCAGGTGCTAACCGGCCAGCGCCTGCGCCAGCCCCAATGCCCGCGCCAGGAACGCCGACGTGTCGTCCTTGCGATAGCTGACGATCACGGGCGACACAAAAGTATTGGCGTCTATCGCCACATGCGCCACGTCCTGCCGCTGCAAGCGCTGCACCGACGCCGGTACCACCGTCACGCCCAGCCCCGCCGCCACCAGGCCAATGGCGGTCTGCAGTTCGTTGGCTTCCTGCACCACCTGCGGCGCGTGCCCCGCCGCGCGGAACAGGCCCAGCACATGGTCGGAGAAATTCGGCCTTGGCCGCGCCGGATACAGCACGAAGGGTTCGCGCGCCAGGCGTTCGACGGATACCCGCCGCAGCCGCGCAATGGGATGGCCCAGCGGCACCGCAGCCATCAGCGCTTCGGTCATCAGCACCCGTCGCTCGATGGCGGGATCGTCGAACAGGATGCGGCCGATGCCCAGATCGATGCGGCCGGCCTTGAGCGCCTCCAGCTGCGGCAAGGTGGTCATTTCCGTGAGCCCCACTTCGACCTGCGGGTCCGCGTTGCGCAGTTGCCGGATCAGCTCCGGCACGAAACCGTAAAGAGAGGACGGCACGAAGCCTATGCCGAACCAGCGCCGCTGGGTCTGCCCCAGCCGCCGCGTGCCTTCCAGCACTTCTTCCAGGCGCGCAGTCAGCAGGCGCGATTGTTCCAGCAGGAAGCGGCCCGCTTCCGTCAGGCGCAGCGCGCGCGTGGTGCGCTCGAACAGCTGCACGCCGAGTTCTTCCTCGAACAGACGGATCTGGCGGCTGAGCGGGGGCTGGGCCATGTGCAGCCGCGCTGCCGCGCGGGTGAAGCTGCCTTCCTCTGCCACGGCCTGGAAATAACGCAGTTGCCTCAATTGCATCGCGTGGTCTTATACATACCATAAAGGTATTAATCGGAACCCATATAGTCTTGGACTCGCAGGGAAAACGCAAGCCATACTGAGCTATCGCACGAACCTGATCATGGAAAGTATGAATCGCGGGAACATCTTCCCGTGATCTGCGGACCGCCGGCGCGCAGCGACACAATAATTCCAGCAATACGGAGACCATCATGCGCTTGCGCTCTGCATTCCAACGACTCGCCCGGGCCTGTGTGGGCCTGGCGCTGCTGGGGGGCTCGTCCGCCGCCCTGGCGCAAACCTACCCGGATCACCCGGTCAAATGGATCGTGCCCTTCCCGCCCGGCGGCGCGATGGACAGCATCGCGCGCACCCTGGGCGAATCCATGGGCAAGCAGCTCAACACCACCTTCATCGTGGAAAACCGCGCAGGCGCGGGCGGCAACATCGGCGCGGCCAGCGTGGCCCGCGCCAAGCCGGACGGCTACACCATCCTGATCGTCGCCAACGGCATGGCCGTCAACCCGGCGCTGTACACGGACCTGAACTACGACCCGGTCAAGGACTTCGCCCCGATCTCGCTGCTGGCCGTGGTGCCCAACGTGCTGGTCACCAATCCCGCACGCACCGGCGCCACCAGCGTGCAGGACGTGATCGCCAAGGCCAAGGCGCAACCCAACCATTACACATACGCCTCGGCCGGCGTGGGCACGTCCATCCATCTGGCGGGCGAGCTGTTCCTGTCCATGGCCCAGGTGGACATGCTGCACGTGCCCTACAAGGGCAGCGGCCCTGCCGTCGCCGACCTGCTGGGCGGACAGGTGGATTACATGTTCGACAGCATCACCTCCGCCAAGCCGCACATCGAAGCCGGCAAGCTGCGCGCGCTGGCGGTAACGACCAGCAAGCGTTCGGCCGCCCTGCCCGACGTGCCTACCGTGGCCGAAAGCGGCCTGCCCGGCTATGAACTGATGCCCTGGTTCGCGGCCTTCGCCCCCGCCGGCACGCCGCCCGACGTAGTCGCGAAACTGAACGCCGCCATGCGCGCCGCATTGAACGACGCCAAGGTGCGCGCCACGCTGGACTCCATCGGCGCCGAGCCCATTGGTGGCACGCCGGACGAACTGCGCGACCACCTGGCGCGTGAGACCGCGCAGTGGAAGGCGCTTGTGAAGGAACGCAATATCAAGATCAATTGAGGGCGGCGCGGCGGCTCATGCCTTCCGGGCTGCGGCAGGCATGGCCTCCCACGGATACCCATCGAACGTATCCTTCACCAGTTCCCGCAGCCAGATGATCGCCGGATCCTGGTGAAAGCGCGGATGCCAATGCTGGCGCAGCGCGAAGGACGGCAGCGGCAGCGGCGGCTCCAGCACCTTGACCACGCCGTAGCCGCCGAACACATTGCCCAACTCCTGCGGCACCGTGGCGATGAGATCCGGGTGCTGGTCCAGCAATAGCGGCACCACCAGGAAGTGCGGCGTGGACAGGAAAATGTTGCGCTTGACGCCCTGCTCCTCCAGTGCGCTGTCATAGGCTTCAGACGAGCGTCCGGCCAAGGTCACCACGATCTGCGGCATGCGCTGGAATTGTTCCAGGGTCAGCTCGTCGCCCACCTCCTGGTTCTTCACGCTCACCAGCGTCACGAAGCGGTGCATGAAGAGCTGCTGCTGAAACAGGCCCTGGGGCGCAGCCCGCAGCGATCCCAGCACCAGATCCACCTCGCCGGACGCCAGCAGCGGCTCGACCTGCTGCAGCGGCACCTGGCGCGTGCGCAGGGTGCAATGCGGCGCCAGTTCGCGCAAGCGCTTGATCAGCGGCGGCAGGAACACCAGTTCGCCCATGTCCGTCATGCACAGGGTGAACACGCGCATCGCCGAGGCCGGATCGAACTGCGCTTGCGACAGCACCTGGCCGCGTATGGTCGCCATCAGCGCCAGGATGGTGGGCGCCAGGCTCTCGGACTTGGGCGTGGGCTGCATGCCCTGGCCGGTCTTCACGAACAGCGGATCGTCGAAGAACGCGCGCAAGCGGTTCACGGCGTGGCTCATGGCGCTTTGCGACAGGCCGAGCTGCTCGCCGGCGCGGGTCACGCTGCGCTCGCGCAGCAGGCTGTCGAAGACGGCGAGCAGGTTGAGGTCCAGTTTCTCGTTATGCATAGCGTGCATTTCCAGAATCATGCTCATGACATTGACGCATATTCCGCCGCTATCTATCGTCTTGTCAAACGCCGCGCAGACCGGCGTTTCCACAAGGAGACAACATCTTGAAGCCCCTTCTACACCCCGTGCGCGCGGTGCTGGTTTCGTGCGCCCTGCTGTCCTGTAACGCCGCCTCGGCCGATGTCGGCGTCGGCGTCATCCTGTCGCTCACCGGCCCGGCCGCATCGCTGGGTGGCCCGGCCAAGAACGCGATAGACCTGCTGCCGCGCGAGATCGCGGGCGAGGCGGTGCGCTACATCGTGCTGGACGATGCCTCGGACGCCACCGGCGCCGCCCGCGCCTTCCGCAGGCTGGTCGACGAGCATAACGTGGACGTGGTGCTGGGTACGTCCGTCACCCCCGCCACCCTGACCCTGCTGCCTATCGCCCAGGAGAAGAAAGTGCCGCTGATGAGCCTGGCGGCCGGGGCCAAGCTGGTCGAGCCGATGGACGCGCAGCGCCGCTGGGTGTTCAAGGTGGTGCAGAACGAAAACCTGATGGTCGCCAGCACCGTCGCGCACATGCAGGCCGCCGGCGTGAAGACGCTGGGCTACATCGGCTTTGCGGACGCCTACGGCGACAGCTGGTTGGCCGAAGTTTCCGCGCAGGCGCAGCGCGCCGGCATCAAGCTGGTTGCCACCGAGCGCTACGTGAAAACGGACACCAGCGTCACGGCGCAGACCCTGAAGCTGCTGGCCGCCAGGCCGGACGCGGTCATCGTGGCGGCGTCCGGCACGCCCGGGGCGCTGCCGCAGAAGTCCCTGCGCGAGCGCGGCTATGCCGGCCGCATCTACCAGACCTACGGCATCGCCAACCGCGAGTTCCTGCGCATCGCCGGCAAGGACGCCGAGGGCGCCTTGTTCGCCGTGGGCCCGGTCGTGGTCGCCAGCCAGCTGGACCAGGCCAACCCGATACGCGCGGTCGCCATGGACCTGACGCAGCGCTACGAAGCCGCCCACGGCAAGGATTCCATGTCGGTGTTCGCGGCCAACGCCTGGGATGCCGGGATCGTGCTGCAACAGGCGCTGAAGACCACCTTGCCCAAGGCCAGGCCGGGCACGCCGGAATTCAGGGCGGGCCTGCGCGACGCGCTGGAAGCCACCCGCGACGCCGTGACTTCGCAAGGCGTGTCCACCATGTCGCCCTCCGACCACGTGGGCTATGACGAACGCGCCGCTGTCATGGTGCAGATCAAGGACGGCGCCTGGCGCTACGTCAAGTAAACCAAGGAGCTCATCCATGTTCATCAAAAACACCTGGTACGTCGCCGCCTGGGACCAGGAAGTCAGCGCCGACGGCCTGTTCTCTCGTACCATCACCGGCGTGCCCGTGCTGATGTACCGCGACGGCGCCGGCCGGCTGGTGGCGCTGGAAGACCGCTGCTGCCATCGCGGCGCGCCCTTGTCGGTGGGACGGCGCGAAGGCGACTGCGTGCGCTGCATGTACCACGGCCTGAAGTTCGATCCCAGCGGCGCCTGTGTCGAGGCCCCGGCGCAGGCGCGCATTCCGCCTCAGGCCCGGGTGCGGACCTTTCCCGTGGTGGAGCGGCACCGCTGGATCTGGATCTGGATGGGCGATCCGGAACGCGCGGATCCGGCCCTCATCCCCGACACCCAATGGCTGGATCATCCCGATTGGCGCAGCCTGGACGGCTATATCCACTATGACGTCAACTATCTGCTGATCGCAGACAACCTGCTGGACTTCTCCCACCTGCCCTTCGTACACCCGACCACGCTGGGCGGCAGCGAGGACTATGCCTCGGTCTCGCCCAAGGTCGACCGGCTGCCCGACGGCGTGCGCATCACGCGCTGGACGCTCAATACCGAAGCGCCGGCCTTTGCCAAGAAAGTCCGCGAATGGCCAGGCCTGGTGGACCGCTGGAACATCTACAACTTCACCCTGCCCGGCATCCTGCTGATGGACTCGGGCATGGCCCCGGCCGGAGACGGCGCACAAGAAGGAAACCGCGCCGGCGCGATCGAATTCCGCGGCTGCCAGGCCCTGACGCCCGAAACCGAAACCTCGACGCACTACTTCTTCGCGCATCCACACAACTTCTCGATCGACCGGCCCGAGGTCACTGCCTCCATCCACCAGAGTGTGGTGGATGCCTTCGACGAAGACCGCGACATCATCACCGCGCAGCAGCGCTCGCTGTCCCTGGCGCCCGACTTCAAGATGGTGCCGCTGTCCATCGACGCCGCGCTGTCCCAGTTCCGCTGGGTGGTGGCGCGCCGCATCGAAGAAGAGCAGCAGGCAGCCGGCGCGTCCGGCGTGCGCCCGGCGCAGGCGGTGGCCTGAAATGCGCCGGCTAGTCATCAGCCGCATCGTGCGCGAGGCGCGCGGCGTGCTCGGCCTGACGCTGTGCAGTCCTGACGGCGCCATGCTGCCGGCCTTCGAGGCCGGCGCGCATGTGGATGTGGCGTTGGGCAATGGCCTGGTCAGGCAGTATTCCCTTTGCGGCGACCCGGCGGAACTGGGCGTGTACCGGCTGGGCATCGGCCTGGCGGCCGAGACGCGCGGCGGTTCGCGCTACATCCATGAACAGCTGCGCGAGGGCGACCTGGTGGATATCGGCGAGCCCAGGCAATTGTTCGGGCTGCATGCGCAGGCCGCCGGCCATGTCTTCATCGCGGGCGGCATAGGCATCACGCCCATCCTCAGCATGATCCATGCAAGCGTCAGGCGCAGCGAGCCCTGGCGGCTGCTGTACTGCGTGCGCGACCGCGACGCGGCAGCCTACCTGTCTGAACTGGCCTTGCACGGCGAGCGCGTGACGCTGCATGTCGACAGCGAACAAGGCGGCGCGCGCTGCGACCTCGACGCCTATCTGGGCGCGCTGGGGGAACCAGGCTTGCATGTCTATTGCTGCGGCCCCGGGCCGTTGATGGATGCCGTGGCCACGGCCTGCGAACGCGGCGGAATCGCCGCGGCGCGCGTGCATTTCGAGCGCTTTTCCGCCAGCGCGCCTGCTGCGGCCGAGCCCGGTTCAAGCTTTGCCGTGCGGCTCGCGCGCAGCGGCGGCTGCCACGAAGTGCCCGCGGACAAGTCGGTGCTGGATGTGCTGGAAGCGGCCGGCGTCGCCTGGCCGTACTCCTGCCGGGAAGGCCTGTGCCGCAGCTGCGAAGCCGGCGTGCTGTCCGGCAAGGTCGACCACCGCGACTACGTGCTCAGCGACGAGGAACGCGCCGCCAACCGCAGCATGATGGTCTGCGTGTCGCGCGGCTGTGGCACGCTGGAGCTGGACGTCTAGGCAGGTTCCTGCTGCGCCGACGCATCCAGCAGATGGTCGACGATGGCGAGTATCTGCTCGGCGGCTTCGCCGATGTGCCGCTCCAGCGCGGCCTCGGCGTCTTCGGCCCGCCCCTGCCGGGCGAGCGCGATCAGTTCGCTGTGCTCGTCGTGGGCTTGCTGGCGGATCGGCGCGTTGACGATCTGGAAGCGGAAATAGCGTTCGGATTTTTCATGCAGCGCGCGCACCATGGCCAGCGCGGCGGGACGTTGCGCCGAGCGGTACAGCAGTTCATGCAGCTGCCAGTTCAGGCGGCCCCATTGCTCAGGCTCGGCCGTGTCCATCTGCGCCACCACCTGGCTCGCCAGATCCAGATCCTGCGTCTGATGCTGCTGCACGGCCAGGCGCAACAGCCACGGCTCCAGCCGCAGGCGGATGTCGAAGAACTCCTGCACCTCGGCGCGCGACAGCATGGAAACGTAGGCGCCGCGATGCGGGATCATGTCGATCAGTCCTTCGGCGCTGAGCTGGCGGATGGCCTCGCGCACAGGCAGGCGGCTCACCCCCAGTTCCTCGGCGAACAGTTCCTGGCGCAGCGCGGAACCGGGGGGAATCGCGCCGGACAGGATGCGGTCGCGCAGTTCGTCGACCACCAGTTCGACGGCGGTCTTGCGCACGAGGCGGCCGGGGCTGGCGGCCTGGGAACGGGACGGATTGGAAGCGGAAAGCGGCGAATTCTGGGACATGAAACCTGCCTGGTTGCACCGTGCGGCGGGGGCGGCACGGCAGGACTGGGTGGAAAACAGGGCCGCCATGCCCAGGAAAACCCCGAGAGACAGCCGCTACCCGCAGCCCTTTTAATGTGAGTATATTGGATCCATGATCCAGTTCAAGCCGGCGCCCCCAAGGGCGACGGACCGAGGCCCGAGCCTCGTTTTTTTAAGCCCCATATTTTTGGATCCAATATCCAATAACCACTATCCAACCGGATTGCACCGGATGGATCACGCATCAGGAGCCGCAGCATGAGCATTCAATGGCAAGGCGTATTTCCCGCCGTCACCACCAAGCTGAAACCCGATTTTTCGCTGGATCTGGAGGCCATCCGCCAAGGACTGGAACGGCTGATCGAGAACGGCGTGGGCGGCGTCGTGATGATGGGCATGGTGGGCGAAAACGCCCAGCTCTCGCCCGAAGAAAAACTGCAGGTGCTGCGCACCGCCGTCGACACCGTGCGCGGCCGTGTGCCGGTGATTTCCGGCGTGGCGGAAACCGGCACCGCCCGCGCCGCGGCCTTCGCGCAGGAAGCCGAGCGCATCGGCGTGAATGGCCTGATGGTGTTCCCCGGCCTGACCTACAAGTCCGACGGCCGCGAGACCGTGGCCTTCTATCGCGAGGTGGCGCGCGCCAGCGCCCTGCCCATCCTGCTCTACAACAATCCGCGCGGCTACGGCGTGGACCTGACCCCGGACCTGGTGGCCGAATTGCTGGAAGAGCCGACCATCGTCGCCATCAAGGAAGAGTCCTACGACACCACCCGCGTGACCGACCTGATCACGCGCTTCGGCGACCGTCTTGCCGTGGTCTGCGGCGTGGATGACCTGATCCTGGAAAGCGCCGCGCTGGGCGTGACGGCCTGGGTGTCGGGTATGGCCAACGCCGTGCCCCGCGCCTCGGTCGACCTGCTGAAGCTGGCCGTCGAGGGCGATTTCGTGCGGGCCCGCAAGCTTTACGCCGCGTTGACGCCGCTGTTCCACCTGGACACCGTGGTCAAGCTGGTGCAGCACATCAAGCTGGCCGAGCACCTGATCACCGGCAGCGCCGAAACCGTCAAGCCGCCGCGCCTGGACCTGGTCGGGGCCGAACGCGAACGCACCATCGCCATCACCAAACAGACGCTCGCGGATCTTTCCGCCCTGGGCTACTGATACCGGAGCCGCCACCATGCGCCCATACCGCCTGTCCGCGCTGGCCTTCAGCGCCCTGTCCGCAGTTTCCGTCCTGTCCGCCGCGCACGCCGCGGACTACCCCGCCCGCTCGATGGAACTGGTGGTCGCCTACCAGCCCGGCGGTGGCAGCGACAACACCGCGCGCGCCATCGCCGAGGCGGTGCGCCCGCCCATGCTGGCGCAGCCCACGGTGGTGATCAACAAGCCGGGCGCCAGCGGCTCCATCGGCTGGGCCTACGTGGCCAACGCGCAGCCCGACGGCTACCGGCTGGTGCTGATGACGCCTGAAATGCTGGTGGTGCCCCTGATGGGCATAGGCAAGACCACGGTCGGCGACTTCCAGCCCATCGCCCGCTTCACCGACGATCCCTCGTCGGTCACGGTACGCGCCGATGCGCCCTGGAAGACGGTGGAGGAATTCCTGGCGGACGCCAAGAAGAATCCCGAACGCGTCGCCGTGTCCAACGCCGGAATCGGCACGGTGCCGCACATGGCGGCGGCGGCGCTGGGCGAACAGGCTGGCGTGAAGTTCGTGCACGTGCCCTACCAGGGCTCGGCCCCGGCCATCATGGGTCTCCTGGCGGGCGACGTGCAGGCCACCACGGTTGCCTACGCCGAACTGCAGCAGCACGTGGAAACCGGCAAGCTGCGCACCCTGGCGGTCATGGCGCCCAAGCGCCTGGACAACCTGCCCTCCGTCCCGACCATGAAGGAAAAAGGCGCGGACCTGCAATTCAGCGTCTGGCGCGGCATCGGCCTGCCCAAGGCCACGCCCGCGGACGCGGTTGAAAAATGGCGCGCCGCGGCCCGCCAAGTCGCGCAATCGCAGGACTTCCAGGCGCTGATGCGCAAGCAGAACCTGACGCCCTCCTATGCCGACCAGCCGCAATTCACGGCCGACGTGGCGCGCCAGGAAGAGGCGTTCAAGGCGCTGGTGCCGAAGCTGAACTTGAAGCCCTGATGGTGACATCCTGAGCGGCGGCGGGGACGGCGCCGATATGCCGTCCCCCCTTGCCCGATCCGCTTACTCGACCGTCGCGCCCGACTTCTTCACCACTTCCGCCCAGCGCGGGATCTCCGTCGCCATCAGGTCGCGCAGCTGTTCGGGCGTGCTGCCGACCAGTTCCATGCCCATGGTCTTGCCCAGCTTCTCCTGCACGTCCGGCTCTTTCAGGATCACCGCGATTTCCTGCGACAGCTTGTCGAGAATGGGCTTGGGCGTGCCCTTGGGCGCGTACACCGCCTGCCAGGACGCCATCTGGAAGCCCGGCACGCCGGCCTCCTGCATGGTCGGCACCTCCGGCGCCAAGGCGATGCGGTCCTTGGTGGTCACGGCCAGGAGCTTGAGCTTGCCGGTCTGCAGCAGGGGCAACGCCGCCGTCATCTGGTCGAACATGAAGGTCACCGCGCCCGAGGACACGTCGACCATGGCGGGCGGCGTGCCCTTGTACGGCACGTGCGTGAGCGGCACCCCTATCATGCTGGAGAACAGTTCACCCGCCAGGTGCGTGGAGGTGCCGGCGCCCGAGGACGCGAAGGTGCGCTTGGAAGGATCGCGTTTCAAGAGCGCGATCAGGTCGGCCACGGAATTAACGCCCAGGTTCGGATCCACCAGCAATACGTTGGGCAGGTAGGCGATCAGCGAAACCGGCTCGAAATCCTTGACCGGGTCGTACTTCAGGTTTTTGTACAGGCTGGCATTGATGGCGTGCGTACTGATGGTGCCGCCGAACAGGGTGTAGCCATCCGGCGGCGCCTTGGCCACATAGGTCGCGCCGATGCCGCCCGCGGCGCCGGGCTTGTTCTCGACGATGACGTTCTGATGCAGGCGGTCGCCCAGCTTCTGGGCCAGCACCCGGCCCACCACGTCGGTCGAACCGCCCACGGTGAACGGCACCACATAGGAAATCGGCTTCTGCGCGGGCCAGTCGGCGGCCTGCGCGGGCGCCGCCAACGTGCCCAGCATGGCGGCGGCCAGCAGCGCGGCCAGCGCGCCGCGTCGTTGCGTGTTCATGGTTGTCTCCTGCCTCTTGTTTGGCTTATGGGGTTGCCGGCTGAGCCGGCGGCAAGGCTCAGCGGCCCTGTTGCTTGCGCCATGCGGCGAACTTGTCCTTGGTGCCGGGATCCGTGGGCGGATACAACCCCAGGATGGATGCGCCCAGCTGCACCTCGCTGGTCACGAAGTCCTCGAAGGCCGTCATCTCCACGGCCTCGATGGCGATCTCGTCGGCCAGGTGGGCGGGGATCACCACCACGCCCTCGCGGTCGCCCACGACGATGTCGCCCGGCCACACCGCCACGTCGCCGCAGCCGATGGGTGCGTTGATATCCAAGGCCTGGTGCAGGGTCAGGTTGGTGGGCGCCGAAGGCCGCTGGTGATAGGCGGCAAAGCCCAGTTCGGCAATCTCGGGCGAATCGCGAAAACCGCCGTCCGTCACCACGCCAGCCACGCCGCGCTTCATCAGCCGCGTCACCAGGATGGAACCGGCGGAAGCCGCGCGCGCGTCCTTGCGGCTGTCCATGACCAGCACCGCGCCTTCAGGGCAGGTCTCGACTGCAACGCGCTGCGGATGGGCGCGGTCCTCGAACACCTTGATGGTGTTCAGGTCCTCGCGCGCGGGGATGTAGCGCAGGGTGAACGCCGGGCCGACCATATTGGGCAGCGTGGCGTTCAGTGGACGCACGTCCTGGATGAACTGGTTTCGCAGGCCGCGCTTGAACAAGGCCGTGCACAGGGTGGCGGTGCTGACGCCGGCCAGGCGGGCGCGGGTTTCGGGATTCATTTGGGACACGATGGCTCCGTATTCTGAAGACGGTGGGATGGGCGCGGATGACGCTCTAAAAGATCTCGGGTTCGGGCACGGGCGCGCCGAAAGCGGTTTCCAGGAAATCGAAATCGCAGCCGTCGTTGGCTTGCAGGATGTGCTTCGAGTACATCCAGCCGTAGCCGCGCTCGTAGCGCCGGGGCGGCGGCGTCCAGGCGGCGCGGCGCGCGGCCAGTTCTTCGTCGCTGACGTTCAGGTGGATGCTGCGCGCGGGCACGTCGACGGTGATCAGGTCGCCCGTCTTCACCAGGGCCAGCGGGCCCCCGATATAGCTTTCCGGCGCCACGTGCAGGATGCAGGCGCCGTAGCTGGTGCCGCTCATGCGGGCGTCGGACAGGCGCAGCATGTCGCGCACGCCCTGCTTCACCAGCTTGGTCGGGATGGGCAGCATGCCCCACTCCGGCATGCCGGGACCGCCCTGCGGTCCGGCATTGCGCAGGATCATGATGTGGTCGGCCGTGACGTCCAGGTTCTCGTCGTCCACCGCGGCTTTCATGCTGGGGTAGTCGTCGAACACCAGGGCCGGGCCGGTGTGGCGCAGGTACTGCGGCGCGCAGGCGCTGGGCTTGATGACGCAGCCGTCCGGCGCGATATTGCCGCGCAGCACGGCCAGCGCGCCTTCGTCGTAGATGGCCTGGTCCAGCGGGCGGATCACGTCGTCGTTGTAGACCTCGGCGCCGGCGATGTTCTCGCCCAGGGTCTTGCCGGTGACTGTCATGGCGGACGGATCCAGATGATCCTGCAGCCGCGACATCAGCGCCGGCAGCCCGCCCGCGTAGAAGAAGTCTTCCATCAGATAGGTGTCACCGCTGGGCCGGATGTTGGCGATCACCGGGACCTTGCGGCTGGCGGCGTCGAAGTCGTCCAGGCCCACGGCGCAACCGGCGCGGCGCGACATGGCGACCAGGTGCACGATGGCATTGGTGGAGCAGCCCATGGCCATCGCCACGTTGATGGCGTTCTTGAAGGAGGCCAGGCTCAGGATGCGCTGCGGCGTCAGGTCCTCCCAGACCATCTCCACCACGCGCCGGCCGCATTCGGCCGACATGCGCATATGGTTGACGTCCGCCGCCGGGATCGAGGAGGCGCCCGGAAGCGTCATGCCTATGGCTTCGGCGATGGCGGTCATGGTGCTGGCCGTGCCCATGGTCATGCAGGTGCCGTAGCTGCGGGCGATGCCACCCTCGACCTCGGTCCATTGCTCCTGCGTGATCTTGCCGGCGCGGCGCTCGTCCCAGAGCTTCCAGGCATCCGACCCGGACCCGAGGATCTTGCCCTTCCAGTTGCCGCGCAGCATGGGGCCGGCGGGCACGTAGACGCAAGGCAGCCCGGCGCTGACCGCGCCCATGATGAGACCCGGCGTGGTCTTGTCGCAGCCGCCCATGAGCACCGCGCCGTCGACCGGATGGCTGCGCAGCAGCTCTTCGGTCTCCATGGCCAGGAAGTTGCGGTACAGCATGGTGGTCGGCTTGACGAAGGATTCCGATACCGAAATCGCGGGCAGCTCCACCGGAAACCCGCCCGCCTGGAACACGCCGCGCTTGACGTCCTCGACGCGCTGCTTGAAGTGGCTGTGGCAGGGATTAAGGTCCGACCAGGTGTTGATGATGGCGATGACCGGGCGGCCCGCCCAGTCGTCGGGGCCATAGCCCATCTGCATCATGCGGGAGCGGTGGCCGAAGGAACGCAGGTCGTCCCGGGCCATCCAGGCGGCGCTGCGCAGGCTTTCGTAGGAGCGTTTCATAGGGGTGAGGCGGTCTTTCGTAATGTTGACCGGGTCATTTAAACACTAATACATTAGTGCGTCAGCTAGGTAAAAACCCGCTAAACTCCGTTACTCTTCAGGCCCAACTCCGCACGCGACCCGATGCAAAGCACCAAGCTCAGACTGGACCGTTCGCGCCACGCCGCGCCCCAGGTCTTCGAACATCTACGCGAACAGATCGTGTCCCTGGAACTGGCTCCGGGCACGCCCCTGTCGCGCATCACGCTGGCGGAAACCTACGGCCTGAGCCAGACCCCGATCCGCGACGCGCTGATGCGGCTGGCCGAGGAAGCGCTGGTCGAGATCTATCCGCAGCACACCACGGTGGTCAGCCGCATCGATGTGGACGCCGCCCGCGAGGCGCATTTCCTGCGCCGCTCGCTGGAGCTCGAGATCGTGCAGATGCTGGCGCAGCGCCCGGATCCGCAGCTCTTCCAGCGCCTGCAGGCCAGCATCGACCTGCAGCGCGCCAGCCACGCCAGCAGCCAGTACCAGCGCTTCATCGACGCCGACCAGGCCTTCCACCGCGACATGCACGAAGCCGCCGGCGTGACCCGGCTGTGGGAACTGGCGCAACGCTACAGCGGCCACCTGGACCGCTTGCGCCGCCTGCACCTGCCCGAGGCCGGCAAGGCCGAGCGCATCCTGGACGACCACCAGCGCCTGCTGGACGCCATCGTCGCGCAGAACCCGCAGCGCGCCCAGCAGGTGCTGCGGGAACACCTTTCGGGCACCCTCAGCCAAGTAGCCGAGATCTGCAGGCGCTATCCGGAATATGTGTTGACGGCTTAGGCCCCGCCGCCCCTCGGACGTATTCGCTCCGCGCGCACGCGCCCTGCCCGGTATGATCAGGTACACGCCATGGCCACAAGCCTGGCGCCGGCGCGCCGCGCCACCACCGGAAAACACCAATGACCGCAAGGCACGCATTCCTGATCGCCCTGGCCGTGACCGCCTGGGTCCACCCCGCGCAGGCCGCGCCGCCCGGCGACATGCCGTCCGCCGCAGCAGCCTGGCTGCCGTTGGACCCCCAAGCCATGCCTGGCGTGTTCTACGACAGCGCGTCGATCAAGGTGGTATCGGAGCGCCCGGCCGTGATGGCCGTGAACGTAGCCTGGTTCTACGCCCAACCCAAGATTTCCGCCGCCAACGGGCAACCCTACCGCTCCGTGATCCAGCCGGTCACCATGAACTGCACCGCCGGCACCTATACCGTCAGCCAGGTCGTGCACCATGCGGGCGAGAACGCCACCGGCCCCATCGTCGAGTCCCTGCCTCCGCCCGGCATCCGCAACGCGCCAATCGCGCAAGACCCCGTGCAGCGCAAGCTGCGCGAGATTGTCTGCCCGGTCAATGGCAAAGGCATACGGCGATAACACCCGGCCGTCGCGGCCCCGCCGCGCCGCTATCCACCCGCTTCGGCCGCCAGCCGCGCCTGGCGCTTGGCCAGCTCCGTCTTCAATTGCACCAGGCTGGGCGTGACGATGGGCAGGAATGCCGCTTCCCGCCAGCGCCGCGCAAAGCCTGCGCCAGCCGGCCGCAGATAGGCCGCGCCGCCGCTGGTCTGCAGTTCCAGCTGCACCGCCTGCTGGGCCGCTTCGGCCAAGGCGATGCGGAGCTCGAACAGCCGCCAGGGCTGCGAGACGAAGCTCCCGCTGCGCACCCCATCGATCAAACCCGCCGTCAGCGCGTGCAACTGCGTCTCCAGCGCTTGCAGCGGCTGGCCCAGGATGCCGCGCGAGTCCTGGCCCTGCCCTGCCTGTTGCGCGGCGCGCAAAGCGCCCCGCGCCAGGCCGATGGACAGGCCGCATTGCATGCCCGCAAAGGCCGGCCTGGCCTGGGGCAGATACTCGCGCGCATCAGGATGGATGATCCATTCGGGACCCATGCGCACGCCGCGCAGGTCCAGCGCCGCGGTGTGGGTCGATTGCAGCGCCAACAAAGGCAGGTCCGGGCTGCGGGCAAGTCCCGCGATGCCATGCGGCAGCGCGACCACCGCCGGCGTTCCATCGGGCGCGGCAACAGCGGCGGCCACCAGGAAGCCCTGGGGCCGCAGATTGGTGACCCAGGGCATCCGGCCGTCCAGCACCCACGCGCCGTCCGCCTCGCGCGCGGCGATCTGCAGCGACTCGATGCCGCTCAGGAACTTCATGGCGTTCGACAGCGCGGTCGCACCGGCCTGCTCACCCTTCAGCAGCGGCGCCAGCCAGGCTTCCGCAAGAGCCTTGTTGGGGCTGCGCAGCAGATACTCGATGAAGACTCGCTGGCTCCAGGCCACGAAGGCCCCGGCAACGGAAAGCTCCGCCAATTGCGCGATCATTTCGATCGCGTCGCCGATATCCGTGTCTGGCAAGCCGCCCTGCCCCACGGGCACGCCATGGCGCAACACGTCGGCGGCAGCCAGTTGCGGCAACACTACCGCCGCATCCATGCTGCCGTCGTCCAGCGCATCGGCATGCTGTCGCAGCCAGGCTTGCAGATCCGCGGGCAGCGCGGCGTGGACGGTCGGACGGGCCATGGAGGTCTCCTGCGGGTCGGCATCGGACGCGCGGGCACTGGCGGCCCGGCGCAATCCCGCATGATGCCCGCAAACTGCGATGCCCGGGCGACCGTATCAGCCGCCCATCCTGGCCGTGCCGGCTCAGGCCAGGCCCAGCAGCAGATCCGCCAGCAAGGCCGGATGCGTGATGTGGGCTTCGTGCGGCGCGGCGATGTCGACCCAGTTCCAGCCCGCTTGGGACTGCACCAGCTTGCGCGATTCATCCAGCACGGCCAGCTCGGGCTGGGTGCAATGGATGTAGGTGCGGGCCACGCCATTGCCGATGGGGTGCTTCAGGTTCAGCGGCGTGGTGTAGCTGGCCAGCGGATGGGCGGTCAGGCGGCGCTTGACCCAATCATGGTCCGCGCTGCCCGGCGTGAATCCCCAGGCCGCCGGCAGCGGATCGGGAATCGGCACGGCCAGTCCATCGGTGGCCTTCGAGGCTGCGGCGATGCGCGCGTCGGCATCCGCCTTCGGATACACCGAGAATGCATTCTGGCCGCTTTGCAGCACGATGGCGTCGAAGTACACCAGATGCGCCAGCCGCTGCGGAATCCGGTCGGCCACGCCCGTGATCGGGATGCCGCCGAAGCTATGGCCCACCAGGATCACGTCCTTCAGTTCCTGGGTATCGATGACCTGGACCAGGTCCTCGACAAAGGTGTCGATGGTGATGTTCTTGCTCAGCAGATGGGCGCGGTCGCCCATGCCGGTGTAGCTGGGCGCGTACACGCGGTGGCCGGCCGCCAGCAGGCGGTCCGCCACCGGACGCCAGCACCAGCCGCCATGCCAGGAGCCGTGGGCCAGGACGTAGTTGCGGGCCTTTGCGGTCGGGGCAGCCGGGGCTGCCGCCCCGGCCGCTCCCGCGGCTGCCAGCGCGGGCAAGCCCGCGGCCAGCTTCAACAAGGTTCTGCGGGGAAGCATCGTCATGGCTTACACCTGCGCCAGCGCCTGATCCAGATCCGCCAGCAGGTCGTCGATATGCTCGATGCCGATCGACAGGCGCACGGTTTCCTCGCGCACGCCGGCTTTCTGCAGCTCTTCGGGATTGAGCTGGCGGTGCGTGGTGGATGCGGGGTGCGTGGCCAGCGACTTGGAGTCGCCGATATTGACCAGGCGGGTGAACAGCTGCAGTGCGTCCTGGAAGCGCGCGCCGGCCTCGCGGCCGCCCCTCACGCCGAAGGTGAAGAGCCCGGGCGCCTTGCCGCCCAGGTACTTCTGCGCCAGCGCGTGGTCGGGATGGTCCGGCAGGCCGGCGTAGTTTACCCACTCGACCTTCGGATGTTCGCGCAGGTACTTGGCGATCTTGACGGTGTTCTCGACGATGCGGTCCACGCGCAGCGCCAGGGTCTCGATGCCTTGCAGGATCTGGAACGAGTTGAAGGGCGAGATCGCCGCGCCGGTATTGCGCAGCGGCACCACGCGGGCGCGGCCGATGTAGGCGGCCGGACCGAAGGCTTCGGTGTAGACCACGCCGTGGTAGCTGACGTCCGGCGTATTCAGGCGCTTGAAGCGCTCTTTGTGCTCGGCCCACGGGAACTTGCCCGAGTCGATGATCGCGCCGCCCAGGCTGGTGCCGTGGCCGCCCAGGTACTTGGTCAGCGACTGCACCACGATGTCGGCGCCGTGCTCGATGGGACGCAGCAGGTAAGGCGACGGCACGGTGTTGTCGACGATCAGCGGCAGGCCGTGGCGATGCGCAAGCTCGGCCAGCGCAGCGATGTCGGTGATGTTGCCCAGCGGATTGCCCACGGATTCCGCGAAGATGGCCTTGGTGCGGTCGTCGATCTGGGCCTCGAAGGCGGCCAGGTCGGAAGGATTGGCGAAACGCGTAGTGATGCCGTATTGCGGCAGCGTGTGCGCGAACAGGTTGTAGGTGCCGCCGTACAGTGTGCTGGACGAGACGATGTTGTCGCCGGCTTCGGCGATGGTCAGGATGGCGTAGGTCACCGCGGCCTGGCCCGAGGCCAGCGCCAGCGCGGCGATGCCGCCCTCCAGGGCCGCCACGCGCTGCTCCAGCACGTCGGTGGTCGGGTTCATGATGCGGGTGTAGATATTGCCCGGCACCTTGAGGTCGAACAGGTCGGCGCCGTGCTGCGTGTCGTCGAACGCGTAGGCCACGGTCTGGTAGATGGGCACGGCCACGGCGCGCGTGGTCGGATCGGGGCGGTAGCCGCCATGCACGGCCACGGTTTCAAGCCGCCACTGGGGCTTCTTCGCTTCGGTCATCAGTATCTCCTGAAGTGTTGCTTATCAATGATTCTTCTCAGACGGGAAGCGTCCGCGCTGCGCGCAGTATGCGTTCCACGTCCGCATGATTGTTATAGGCGCCGACGGACAAGCGCACGTAACCATACTCCACTATGCTGGCCACGATCCCGGATTGTGTCAGATGCGCCAGCGCGGCCGCGGGATCCGGCACGCGCAGCGCCGTCGTCGTGCTGCGGAATTCCGGACCGGCCGGTGACACGACCTGCAGGCCCACTCCGCGCAAGCCCGTGCTCAGCGCTTCGGAAAGCTCCAGCACCCAGGGCTCGATACGTTCGGGCCGCGCGCCTTCGATCAGGTCCAGCGCGCCGGCCCAGCCCGCGATGCCCGGATAGTTCAGGTTGCCCGATTCGAGCCTGCGGGCGTCAGTAGCATCGGCGATGCCCACCTGCCATTGCAGTCCGGATTTATCCAGCGTGTTGACGCCGGAAGGTCCGATATACAGCGGATCCAGGGCTTCGAGCAGCCGGGGCGATACATGCAGCAGGCCCACGCCCAGCGGTCCAAGCATGCCCTTATGCGCGCCGCAAGCAAAGGCATCCACGCCCCATTCATCCACGTTGACGCGCAACAGCCCCGCGCCCTGAATCCCGTCGACGACCAGAAAGATGCCGCGTTCGGCGCAGCGCCGGCCCAGTTCGGCGATATCGGTGCGCAGGCCGGTGCCGTACTGCACCCAGGACACTGCAATCAGCCGCGTGCGCGCATCCACATGCTGCCAAAGGTCATCCACCGTGTAGCGATGCGAATTCGCCTGCGCCACGCGCACCTGGACGCCACGGCGCCGCAGGTTCAACCAGGGCAAGGCATTGGTGGGATGCTCCTGGTCGTCCACCACCAGGTTGTCGCCTTCCTGCCAGGCCAGCCCCTGCGCAACGATGTTCAACCCTTCGGTGGTGTTCTTGGTGAAAGCCAGGCGCTTGGCGTCGCCGCCGATCAGGCGGGCCAGCCGCAAGCGCAACGCATCTGCGTCCCGCAGCCACTGGGGCTTGTCGCTGCGTGCGTAGGTTATGCCTTGGAAAAATGCGCCGACCGCCTCGGCCACCTTGGGCGCCAGCGGGCTGGTGTAGGCAATGTTGGCGTAAGCCTGGTCTTGCGTGATCGGAAACAACTGCCTGAATTCGTCCTGCCAGCTCATGCGCCACCGCTCCGTCATTTCAACTTGGTATGCAGCGATTCTAGGTATATGACGCGGATTTGAGTAAGGCTTAGTTTTTATATCCATATGACCATATAGTCGCTCGCCGAACGTCATAGCACCCATAGAATTCCTGCCTTTCCGGACTGCATCAAACAAAGGAATGGCATGCGTTTGACTCAACAACTGAAGATCGCGGGCGTGGCGGCGATGCTGGCGCTGGCCGGCGCGGCTCATGCGGGCACGGTCGAGACCATCAAGAAACGCGGCGAACTGGTCTGCGGCGTGAGCCAGGGATCTGCCGGCTTGTCCATCGCCGACAAGCAAGGCCGTTGGACCGGCCTGGATGCGGACCTCTGCCGCGCGCTGGCCGCCGCCGTGCTCGGCGATCCGGAGAAGACGCGCTTCGTGCCGTTGAGTTCGCAGCAACGTTTTCCTGCGCTCCAGTCGGGCGAGATCGATGTGCTGAACCGCAACACCACGATTACCTCCAGCCGCGACGCCGGCTTGGGCATCGCGTCCGCCGGCATCGTGTTCTATGACGGCCAGGGCTTTCTGGTGCCGCGCAAGCTGGGTGTCAAGAGCGCGACGGAGCTCGAAGGCGCGCAGGTCTGCGTGCAGCCCGGTACGGTCAACGAGCAGAACCTGGTCGACTACTTCAAGAAGCACAAGCTGAGCTATCGTCCGGTCGTCATCGAGAATCTGGTCGAGCTCGAACAAGCCTTTTACGCAGGACGCTGCGACGTCTACCTGTCGGATGCGTCCACCCTGGCCGCCAGCCGCGCGGCGCGAGCCGGCCAGCCGGACGACTTCGTCATCCTGCCTGAACGCATCAACAAATCGCCGCTAGGCCCCTTCGTGCGGCAAGACGACGCCAACTGGGCCGCCATCGTCCGGTGGACCATCAACGCGCTGGTGGCGGCCGAGGAACTCGGCATCACCGCGCAGAACGCCGACAACCAGGCGCAAAGCAGCGATGCCCAGGTACGCCGCCTGCTGGGCGTGGACCCCGGCATAGGCAAGAGCTTCGGGCTGGACGAAGGCTGGGCCCGCAACGCCATCAAGGCCGTGGGCAACTATGGCGAAGTCTGGAACCGCAATCTGGGCGCCGCAACGCCGCTGAGGCTGGAGCGCGGCCTGAACGCGCAATGGAACCAGGGCGGGCTGCTGTACTCGCCGCCGTTCCAGTGATCCTGGCCCCGACTCTTTCTCGACCATGGCAGCGACCGCTCTCCGTTTTCCCTCCACCGGCCCGTGGCGACGCTGGCTGCCAGCGTTGGCGTGGACGCTCGCGCTGGGCGGCATGGCCGCGGTCCTGCTCTGGCACATCGAATCGGTGCAGACTGCACGCGGCATCCAAGGCGGCTTCGGATTCCTGTTCCAGCCCGCAGGCTTCCGCATTTCCGAAAGCCTGCTCGATATCACGCCGGAGGATCCCTACTGGATGTCGATAGCGGCCGGCCTGGTCAACACCTTGACCGTCGCCGCCGTGGCAATCCCGCTGGCGACGGCGCTGGGCCTGGGACTGGGCTTGTTGCGCATGTCGCGCAACCCGTTGGCCGCGCGTTGCGCCGCCGCCATCATCGCGCCCTTGCGCAATACGCCGGTCCTGCTGCAACTCTTCGTCTGGTACGGGCTGCTGCTGCGCCTGCCCGATCTGCGCCAGGCGTGGTCGCCGTTGCCGCACATGCTGCTGTCCAATCGCGGATTGGCTCTGCCAGCCGTGCACGGTTGGCTGCCCTACGCGGCCGTAACGGTGACCGCGCTGGCGCTGGGCGGCCTGGTCCGACGCCGCTGGGGCAATCCTGCGCTGTATGCCGCGCTGGCCGGCGCGCTGCTGGCGTGGGTCCTGTTGCCGCCCATGCGCATCGATATGCCGGTCAGGCGCGGCCTGGGACTGCAGGGCGGCTGGCAGCCCAGCATGGAATTCGCGGCGCTGACGATAGGCTTGGTGGTGTTCCATGCGGCCTACATCGCCGACATCGCACGCGCGGCCGTGCGCGCCGTGCCGGTTGGACTTGTGGAGGCCGGGCAGGCGCTAGGCTTGAAGCCCCGCAGCGTGCTGCGGCTGGTGATAGCACCCTATGCCGCCCGCGTGGCGCTGCCGCCGTATGCCAACCAGTGCCTGGCGCTGGTGAAGAACAGCACCCTGGCCATTGCCATCGGCTATCAGGAATTGATGGCGGTGATCAACACCGCCATCACGCAGACCGGCCTGGCGCTTGAAGGCATCGCGCTGGCCGTCACGGTCTATCTGGGCCTGGCGCTGGCGCTGGGCGGCGGATTGTCGGCATGGAACGCGCGCAATACCCGCCACGGCCCCGGCGACACGCATGGCGCGCGCCTGGGCGAGCGGCCTTCGTGGAACGCTACGGGCGAACGCCGCAGTTGGCGTGGCGGGCTGTTATCGACCGCGTTGGCCGCTGTCCTGGGCTTGATCCTATGGCGGCTGCTGGAATGGGCCTTGCTCGGCGCGGTGTGGCGCGGCGACCCCGTAGCATGCGCGAACGCGGCGGGCGCATGCTGGGCCGCCGTGAGCGAGAACCTGCCAGTGCTGTTCTTCGGCACCATGGCCCAGGCCGACCGGGCGCCCGCGCTGGCCGCCTGCGCAGCCCTGCTCGCCGGAGTTGCGCTGGCGTTGACTGCTCCGCGTGTCCGTCCCGCGACGCGTGCGGCCCTGCTCGCCGTCCTGCTGGGCGCGGCCATCAGCGCGCTGTCCGGCTGGCCCTGGGGCGGCGCCGCCATCGGTCCGCAACGCTGGGGCGGGTTGCTCGTCACATTGATTCTGGCCATCTCCGCCCTGCTGGCGGCCGTGCCGCTGGCTTTCGCGCTTGCGTTATTGCGCCGTAGCCACAACCGCGCCGCCTCGCTGGCT
The DNA here is from genome assembly GCF_902859965.1 of Achromobacter aegrifaciens. Taxonomy (NCBI): domain Bacteria; kingdom Pseudomonadati; phylum Pseudomonadota; class Betaproteobacteria; order Burkholderiales; family Alcaligenaceae; genus Achromobacter; species Achromobacter aegrifaciens. Next base: position 419,420 of record NZ_CADIKO010000002.1, on the reverse strand, counting down.
GCCGCCGGCCTGATCGAGGCCGTCCGCGGCGTGCCGCTGGTGACACAGCTGTTGTTCGCGTCCTTCGTGCTGCCCATGCTGCTGGGCGGCGGCGTGTCCAAGTTCGCCATGGCGCTGGCCGCCCTGACGCTGCACACCGCCTGCCTGCTGGCCGAGGTGCTGCGCGGCGCGCTGCAAGCCATACCGCCCGGCCAGATGATGGCGGCGCGCGCCCTGGGCATGCCTGCGGCCATGGCCTACGGTTCGGTGATCTGGCCGCAGGCCCGCCGCATTGCCGCGCCTGCAGCCCTGGGCGTATTCGTGGGCGCGGTCAAGGACACTTCGCTGGTCAGCATCATCGGCGTGTTCGACGTGCTGGGCGCAGCAAAGGCGGTGGTGGCCGGCACCGATTGGCGGCCCTACCACGTCGAAGTCTACCTGGCCGTGGCCGCCTTGTACTTCGCCGCCAGCCTGGCCCTATCGCGCGTGGCCCGCGCCATGGAAGGCAAGCCCGGCCGCAGTTGAGGCCGGCATGACGCCGTTGGCGCGGTGGACCCGCTTCAGAAGCGCTCGTCCATCAGCGCCGGCATGACGATTTCCCGCACGAACGACGCATCGGACAGATTCAGCAGCGCGCGTGTCATCGTCACCACGTCGTGCACGGGTATCAGGCCGCCCTCTCCCCGCAGGCTGGCCGCGTCGCGCGGCACGCCCAAGCCGTCTTCCGTGTTCAAGTAGCCCAATTGCAGGCAGGTCACCGCCAGCCTTCGCGCTCTGAAGCTTTCGCGCAGGGCGTCCGCGATACCCCGTAGCGCGTGCTTGGACGCGCCGAACGTCACCTCGGGACGGCCGCTGCCGGCCAACGCGGAGGTCGAACCAGTGAGAATGACTTGCGGTTTGCGCGCACCGAGGACGCGCGGGATCAAGCGCTGGAGCAACAGGATGGTCGCGGTGACGTTGATGTCCACCATGCGCGCGATCTCCGCGGGCGAGTCCGCCAGGAAGTCGTAGTGTTCGCTGAATGCGTGCTCTTCCCACACGCCCAGGTTGTAGAGGATGGCATCGAGACCGTCCGGGGCCTGCGCCGCGATCTGCTCGACGGCGGCCACTGGCTGCGACAGATCGGCCTCGATCCAGCGCAGTTCGCAGCCGGGCGCAACGGCGATATCCTGCGGCGCGCGGCGCGCCACGCCCACGATCAGCGTGGCATCCTGGCCCAGTCCTTCCACGAACGCCCTGCCCAGCCCCTTGCTGGCGCCCACCACCATGATCCGCATTGCTGCCTCCATCCAATCACGCCCGGGAAAGCGCCAAGCCCCCCCGCGGCAACGACGCCCGGTATAGCACGATCCCTTGCGGATTCAAGCAATGCCCGCAAGCGACGGCGGGCATTGCGCCGTCAACGCGCCGCGCCCTGCAGCCACGCCGGCCGTGGCGCCGCGTCCAGCCAGTTCTTGACGATCAGCCCCAGCTCCGTATCGCCGGAGATCCGCAGCCGGCGTTGGAAGAACAAGGTATCGGCGTCCGTTTCCGAACGCATCAGGGCCAGCAGATCGGCCAGCTTCGCGCCCAGTTCCAGTTCGGCGGCAGCGCCGTTCCATACCGGGCGAAAAGCGCCTTGTCGCACGGCGAAACTGCTGCGCAGGCCCAGGTCCTCGACCGTGATGCCGAAGCTGCGGCCCTCCAGTTCGGCCGGCGGTGTGAGCCATCTCAGCCGCCGCGCCAGTTCCAGTCCGGCGGTGAAGTGCAGCGAGACGAACGGCGCAGGCAGACGCCGCCCCAGCCTGGCGAGCACTCCCGGTACCTGAATCGCCGCGCTCATGCCACGGCCTCCAGCAGGTCGATGCCCGGCTTGCCATGGAAGTAGCCGTTGCAGCGGGCCATGCCGGCAGGCGGCCGCGCCTCCATCGGCGCCAGGCCGCGCCGCATCGCATCCAGCGCGGCGATCGCTTCCAGCGTGCCGGCCGATTGAGGACTCACCCGCAGCACCTCCACGCCCAGGGCGGCCAGCGCCGGCGCCTGCGACAGCAGGTCCAGGCAGGCTCCGGACTGCACCTGGATGCCGTTGATCGCCAGGAAATCGCTCGACTCCCGTGTGCGCATGTCCAGTCCGTCCGGATGTTCGATGCAGCGAAAGCCGCAGTCGTCCTTCTTCAAACGGAAATGACGCGCCGTGAAACAGCGTGCGGAGAACGCCAGCGCCATGCGGCCCCAGACCATGACTTCCGTCTCCAGACCGGCGGGTTTTTCCGCCATCAGAAGAGCCAGCGTCTTGCTGTCCATTTCCAGCGGTGCGACAAAACGCGCGGCGCCGCGTGCGGCCAGCCATTCCAGGGTGCCGCCGTGATAGGCGTTGACATGGGGCCCCGCCACGAAGGCGCGGCCGTTCAGGTGACGCACCGCGCCCAGCTCGCCGGCTTCGACCATGAAGTCGTCCTGCCCGCAGAGCTTCTTCAGCGCGCTGGCCTCGGCCCCGGTCTCGATCAGCGTGCGGCCCGACAGCACCACCGCCTTGCCCGCGGCGCGCAGGTCGCGCGCCAGCTCCATCCAGTCCTCTGCGCGCAGCTCGTGCCTGCGGCTACAGACGGTTTCGCCCACGTAGATGATGTCGGCGGGGCTGTCGGCCAGCGACGCGTAGAAATCCAGCGTGTGCTGGCGCGGCCAGTAATACTGCAACGGTGCGACCGATATCCGGTACGCGCTAGGTTTCATTTCCATGGACGTTCGAATGCGCCTTGCGTGACTTGGGAACCTTCGGAATGGCGCGCCAGCATGGCGTTCCATTCGGGACGGGGCGAAAAGCGGGAAGCGTCCGCATGCGCGCTGTCCAGCGCGGCGCGCAAGGTCGACACCACCTGGGTGACATAGGCCGGGCTGCGCTGCCGCCCTTCTATCTTGATGGCGGACACGCCCATCTCCGCCAGGCGCGGCAACAGCCCGATGGCGTTCAGGCTGGTGGGTTCCTCCAGCGCATGGTCGGCCTGGCCGTCGACGTCGAAGCGGCCCTTGCACAGGGTGGGATAGGCGGCGGGCTCACCCGGCTCGTAGCGGTCGATCAGGATGCCGTTCAGGCGCGCGTCCATGCGGCCGTTCTCTTCCGACCAGCGCACCGCATGCGCGGGCGAACAGACGCCCTTGTTATTGGGAGAATCGCCGGTGGCGTAGGACGACAACAGGCAGCGGCCTTCGGCCATGACGCACAGGCTGCCAAAGCCGAACACCTCGACCTCGACGCTGACGTTGGTGCAGATGCGCGCGATCTCCGCCAGCGTCAGCACGCGCGGCAGCACCACGCGGCGGATGCCGAACTGTTCCTTCATCAGTTCGATGGCGTCCGTATGGGTGGCGGAACCCTGCACCGACAGGTGCAGGCGCAAGTCCGGATAGCGGTCACTGGCATAGGCCAGCAGCCCCGCATCGGCCATGATGACCGCATCGGCGCCCAGCCCGTAGGCGGCGTCGACGGCGGCGCGCCATTCGGGCGCCCGTCCGGCCTGCACAAAGGTATTGATGGCGAACAGCACCTGTCGTCCGCGGCTGTGGGCCAGTTCCACGCCCGCACGGATATCGCTTTCGGTGAAATTGAGCCCGGCGAAGTTGCGGGCATTGGTGGCGTTCTTGAGCCCGAGGTAGACGGTGTCGGCGCCGGCATCGATGGCGGCCTTCAGCGCGGCCAGACTGCCGGCGGGGGCCACGAGCTCCAGGGGAGAGGTTCGAGTTTCCATGCCGGCCAGTCTATGGGGCCGTCACGCCCCTGGCCTTGTCGCAGATCAAACGGCCTATGCCGAACGCCGCATGCCGCCCTATTCTTCCGTGTACAGGCCGTGTTCGACCGCGTACACCGCGACCTGCACCCGGCTGGTGAGATTGAGTTTCTTCAACACGTTCTGCACGTGGATCTTGACCGTGCTTTCGCTGACGTCCAGTTCGCGCGCAATGACCTTGTTGCTGGCGCCGCGCGCCAGCCATTGCACGATCTGGGTCTCGCGCGCGGTGAGGCGATGGCGCTCGGCGCTGCCCCCCGGCTGCGGCGCTTGCGCGGCCAGGCTGGCCTGTCCGCGGAACTGTTCGACCAGCTTGGCGGTCATGCTCTCGGCGATGACCGGCTCGCCGCCCGCCGCGCGGCGGATCGCGGCGGTCAGCGCCTCGGCATCGATGTTCTTGACCAGATAGCCGCGCGCGCCGTCGCGCAACGCCTGCCCCAGTTCGTCTGCCTCTTCCGACACCGTCAGGATGATGACCGCACAAGACGGCAACTCCTGCGTCAGCAGCTGCAGCGTTTCCAGCCCGGACAAGCCGGGCAGGTTGAGGTCCAGCAGCACCACGTCGGGCTTGAGTTCCTTGGCGCGTTTCAGGCCTTCGACGCCGTCGCCGGCCTCGGCCACGACCTCGAAGTCGGGTTGGCGTTGCAGCAGCAGGCGCACGCCCGAGCGGAACAGGGTGTGGTCGTCGACGAGGAGGATACGGATGGGCATGGTGGGAATATTCAAGCGGCCTGGCGTTCGCTGCCGGGCAAGGTCAGCGCGACGCGCGTGCCGGCGCCGGGCTGCGATTCAAGTTTTATCACGGCGCGCATGCGCGCGGCGCGTTCGCGCATGATGTGCAGGCCCACATGCGATTCGCCGCGCTCGGCCACCTCCGCGGGGTCATAGCCCTGGCCATCGTCGGCGATGACCAGGCTGAAGTCGCGGTCATTGGAGACGTCGATGCGCACGTGGCTGGCTTCCGAGTGCTTGCGCACGTTGGACAGCGCTTCCTGCAGGATGAAGAGCACCTGCAACTGCTCGTCAGGCGGCAGCGGCGCGCCCTCGCCCCGGCCGAAGCGCAGTTCGGTCTCGATGCCGGTCTGGCGGCGGAAGCGCGCCACCGTGTCTTCGATGCCGGCCTGCAGGTCGCCCTGTGACAGCTTGGTGCGGAAGTTGGTCAGCAGTTCGCGCACGTCCTGGTAGCTTTCGTCGACGCCAGTACGCAAGAGCGGCAGGATCTCGTCGATCTCCGCCTGGTCGCCGCGCTTGACGGCAGCGTCCAGCATCTGCAATTGCAGGTTCAGGAAGTTCAAGCCCTGCGCCAGGCTGTCGTGCAGCCCCTGCGCCACCAGCCCGCGTTCGCGCACCACCGCCAGTTGGCGCGCCTGCGCGCTCAGGCGGCGGTTGTCCAGGGCCACGCCCAGATGCTGGCCCAGCGTTTCCAGCAGCTGCGATTCTGCGGGCGACAGGCGGCGTTGCTGGCGGAAATGCAAGGAATACGAGCCCAGCACCTCGTCGCGCGTGACGATGCGGAACACGGCCACGCTGGCAAAGCCGTCGCGCTGGCAGTTCAGTTCCATGGCTGGCGGCGACTCGCGGAAATCCTGGATGACGATGACCCCGGCCTGGCGCGTGGCGACGCCGCAATAGCAGTCGTTAACGCGCATGCAATGCTCGGACTCGACCAGTTCGTCGGACAAGCCCACCGACACCATCAGGTTGAGCTTTTCGTTGTTGGGATCCAGCGCCCGGATGCTGCCGCCCTCGGCGTCGAACTGCAGCATCACGCGCCGCAGGAAGCCGTCGCACAGCGCTTCGATCTCGTTGGGCTGGTTCAGGAAGGCAGCCATGTCGTAAAGCGCGCCGATGTCGCGGTTCTGCGCGGCTAGTTGCGCGGTCTTTTCTTCGACGCGCCGCTCCAGGCCGGTGTACAGGTCCTGCAATTCATCGGCCATGCGGTTGTAGCCGCGCGCCAGCACGCCGAACTCGTCCTGGCTTTCCACCGGCAGCCGGGTGCTGAATTCCCTGGCCGCCATGCGCTGCAGGCCGTCGCGCAGGCGCAGCACCGGCGAGATGATCCAGAGATACAGCAGATAGATCATCGCCAGCGTGCCGGCGCTGGCAATGGCCGCCAGCACGCCCTGCGACAGGCGCAGCGAGGTGGTCTTGCCGGCGTTGTCCTGTTCGATCATGCGCACCAGCGTGTCGGCCCGGGCCACGAATTCCGGCAGGGTCTCCAGATAGGTGGCGGCATCCGGCTGCGCCAGGGCGCGCGTGGCGGCCGGCTTCATGACGTCGTACCAGTAGGCGGCCACGTCATGCCATTGCTTGCGGATGGCTTCGTCGTTGGGAATGAACAGCGGGCGCGCAGGATTGCCGCGCGCCAGGCGGGCGATGGTGTCATCCATGAGCTGCACCTGCTCGCTGGTGCGGAACTCGCGCCCGGCCTGCGGCCGCATCAGCTCCACCGCCACCCGGTTGGCCCGCATGCGCAGGCTGCCCGTATCGTTGATGGCCGCGCCCGCGCCTTCCAGCTGCCAGGACAGCCACAGCGTCCAGCTGACCATGGACAGCACCACCACGAGCGCCACCAGGGAGCTGATGACGATGCGCGTGGACAGGCGATGCCAGGGCGAAGGCAGGCCGTCGGCTGGGGCGGCGGTATCGGTGGGCTTCATGGCTTTCAACGCGGTCTTGCTGTAGGAATGCTGCGGCTTCCAGTGTAGCCGCTGCGCCTCCCGTTCCCGAGCCAGGCCCTCAAGCGAGCCCCAGGGTACGGCAAATGAAATCCGCGACTTGCGCCGGCTCGTTGAGCGGCAGGCAGGGCAAACCGGTATCCAGCGGCGCGTCGGTGGCCACCGCCACGAAACTGCTGTCTTCCGCATGCAGCGGCGGCTTGCCCACGGCGGGCCGGTACACCTCGATGCGCGGGATCGCGGCCTGCTTGAAGCCTTCGACCAGCACCAGGTCGGCCGGCGACAGGCGCGCCAGCTGCTCGTCCAGCGTGGGTTCGGGCGCGTCGCGCAGCTCGTGGACGATGGCGTAGCGGAACGGAGAGGCTACCATCACCTCCAGGGCCCCCGCCTGGCGGAAGCGCGCGCTGTCCTTGCCAGGCGGCTCCATCTGGAAATCGTGGTGGCTGTGCTTGATGACGCTGACCCGCAGGCCGCGCGCGGCCAGCAGCGGCAGCATCGCCTCGATCAGGGTGGTCTTGCCGCTGCCGGAACGGCCGGCGATGCCGAAAACTGGGGTCATGCAAGCTCCGTGAACAATGGGCATACGATGGGCAGGAATGCGTCCGCCCGCGCCGAGTATGCCAGCAAAGCGCCTGCCACCAGGTCGAAATACCAGCCGTGCAGCGTCAGGCTGCCCGCCTCCACCGCACGCCGCACAAAGGGCAGGTCCTCCAGGTTGCGGAGCGAAATCAGGATGGAGGCCTGTTCGCAGGCGCGCCGGCGCTCGGCCGCGGTTGCCTGCGGCATCTGTTGCAGCACCTGCCTGCGGGCCGGTTCGGCGATGTCCATCCAGCGTTCCAGGTAGTCGGTCTCGCCGTCGCCCCGGGTGCGTCGGTCCATCAGCGCCCGTATGCCGCCGCAGTGGGCGTGGCCCAGCACGATGATGCGGCTGACCTGCAACTGCTCCACCGCGAACTGTATCGCGGCCAGCACGCCTTGCAGGCCGCGGTCGGTGCTGGCCGGGGGCACCAGATTGGCGACGTTGCGCACCGTGAAGATGTCGCCAGGGTCGCAGCCCAGCAGCATGGCCGGATCCACCCGCGAATCGCAGCAGCCGACCAGCAAGGTGCTGGGGTGCTGGCCTTCGCGCAGATTGCGGTAAAGCGATGGCGCGTCCTCGTAGTACTGCTGCTGAAAGCGCTGGAAGCCGTCGACCAGCCGTTCGATATCGCGCATGTCAGCCTCCTGTCTGCGCCATGAAGCGCACGATGCGTTCCGGACGGGCCACGAAATCATGGCGCTCCGGCTTGGCGGCGATACCGGCCCGGATCGCCGCTACCAGTTCGGCGTCGCTGGCGCCCGCGCGCAGCAGGCGACCCAACGGCACCTGGTCTTCCTGGCCCAGGCAGAGGTACAGGGTGCCGTCCACGCCCAGCCGGACGCGGTTGCAGCTTGCGCAGAAGTGGCGCGATATGGGGGTGATCACACCCAGCACCGGCGTGCCATGGCCCGTGGTCCAGTAGCGCGCCGGTCCCGCGCCCGCCCCGTTCAGCGCGGGAACCAGGCCGGTTTCGGCGGCCAGCCGCGCGCCCATGGCGTTCAGGTCGGTGTGGGCGTAGCCCTGGCCGCAGCTGCCCATGGGCATGGGCTCGATCAGGCGCAGCACGAAGCCCTGTGCCATCGCGTAGTCCAGCAGCCTGCGCACTTCGGCCTCCGGCGTGGCCGCGTGCACCACGCTGTTGAGCTTGATCGGCGCAAAGCCCGCGTCCTTGGCTGCAGCGAGCCCCGCCAGCACCGATTCCAGGCAATCCCGGCCCGTAATCTGGCTGAAGGCGGCAGCATCCAGCGTGTCCAGGCTGATGTTCAGCCGGTCCACGCCGGCGGCGCGCAGTTCCTGGGCATGGCGGACCAATTGGGTGCCGTTGGTGGACACGGACAAGTCCTGCAATCCCGGCATGGCGGCGATGACGCCGGCCAGTCCGGCCACGCCCCGGCGCAGCAGGGGCTCGCCGCCGGTCAGCCGGACCTTCTGCACGCCCAGCCCGACAAACAGCCCCACCAGCCGCGCCATTTCCTCGTGGCGCAGCCAGTTTGCGGGAGTTTCAAAACCTTTGAAATCCTTGGGTAGGCAGTAGCTGCAACGCAGGTCGCAGCGGTCCGTGACAGAGACGCGTAGATAGTCGATGCGGCGTCCGTAGCCATCCGTTAGAGGTCCCGCAGCCGGCTCGTCCATCATGCGGCGCTCCCGCCGTAGACGCGCTCGGGCTCCTCGCCCTGCAAATCTATGCCCTGGATATCGGCGCGCTCCACCAGCAGCTTGGCATACTGGCGCCAGGCAGTATCGCGGCTCATGGACGACAGCGCGGCAGCGATCTGCTTGTCCACATGCTCGTAGGGTTGCATGCGGCCCTCGATACGGCGCGTCACCCGCACGATATGCAGGCCGTGGCGGGTTTCCAGCAGCTGCGGCAGCAGGCCGCCGGCGGGCAGCGCGAATACCGCCCGCTCGAACTCCGGCACCGTATCGCCCCGGCCCAGTTGTCCCAGGCTGCCGCCCAGCGCGGCGGACGGACAGTTCGATTGCTCGCGCGCTACCTCCGCAAAGCGCGAGGGATCTTCCAGCAGCTCAGCCAACACCACGTTGGCGTGGGCCCGCAGCATGTCCAGATTCACGCCCGGCGTGACCTGGAACAGGATGTGATCCGCCTCGATCAGCTCGCCCACCATGAAGCGCTGCGGATGCATCTGATAGAAGCGGCGGCAGGCGGCCTCGTCGGCTACGGGCGCGGGCGCCTCGCGGGCCAGCAAGGCGCCGATGGCGCCCTCCTCGTCCGCGGCGTCCAGGCCCAGGCGGCCAGCCTCGTCCAGCAGCACGCGGCGCAGCACCAGGGCAGTGATCGCCTCGCGCATGGGGTTGCCGGCCTCTGCATGCAGCGGCAGTTCGCGTTCCAGATCCGCGTCGTTCAGTTCGACGCCATTGACGATGACAGGCATGTTCGGCTCCTGGGACAGGGAATCAGCGCGGGCGGACCAGCTGCCAGGCGCGGCCCAGGTAGCCCACCGACGCGAAGCCGCTCCAGACGTGGACCAGGCGCGTGAACGGAAAGATCACGAACAGCGTGAGGCCCATGAAGAGGTGCGCCTTGAACAGCAGCGGCACGTCGGCAACATGGCTGGCCGCGTCGCCCTGGAAGGTGACGATGTGCTGCGCCCAGGTCATCAGGCGCACCATCATTTCGCCGTCCATGTGGCCTGCAGACAGCGCGATGGTGGACAGGCCCAGCAACAGCGTGACCAGGATCCACAGCAGCAACAGCTTGTCGCCGGGCCGCGTGGTGGCGCGGATGCGCGGGTCGCTCAGGCGGCGATGGATCAGGATCAGAAGGCCGATCAGGCACAGGCCGCCCATGACGCCGCCGGCCACCATGGCCACGGTCTGCTTGAGCGTGTGCGATACGCCCAGCGTGTCCCACACCACCACCGGCGTCAGCAAGCCAGCCAAGTGGCCGAAGAACAGACCCAGGATACCGATGTGGAACAGGATGTTGCCCAACCGCAATTGCCCACGATGCAGCAACTGCGAACTGTCCGTCTTCCAGGTGTATTGCTCGCGCTCGAAGCGCACGAGGCTGCCCAAGAGGAAGATCGTCAGCGCGATGTAGGGATAGATGCCGAAGAAGAACTGATTCAGGGAGTTCATGATGCGTCGTCCTGAAGATTTAATGAGCCGCGGGCGCGCGGGGATAGAAGCGCACGGTCTGCGCGCCATCGCCCGAGAACGGCCGCAGTAGCGGTTCCACGCCGTCCGCGCCTATGCCGAACGTTTCCATCGCCTCGTCCATGTCGCGCACGGGCGCCTCGGTCTGCTCGCGCGGAATCACGCGGGATTGCGCGCGCAACACCGCGAAAATGCAGGCGTAGGGGCTTTCGCCCTTGGCCAGGCGCGCGCCGATGGCGGCCAGCACGTGGATGGCGTCGTCCAGCAGATCCTGCGCCTGGGCCGGGTCGATGACGCCCAGGAACTCCAGGAACAGCGGCACATGGTCCGGCAATTCGGACACCACCGGCTCGAAACCGTGCTCGCGGTAGGTATCCAGCAGGTCCACCATGGCCTGGCCGCGGTCGCGGCTTTCGCCGTGTACGTGCTCGAACAGATGCAGCGAATGCGAGCGGCTGCGGTCGAACGTGGCGACGTAGTTCTCCTGCAGCGCGATCAGGTCGTTGGTGGCCAGGTAGCCGACCAGCGGCTGCAGGGTTTCCTCCGCGTCGGGATAGTCGGCCAAGGCGGTCTCGACTTCGCCCAGCGCGTCCAGCAGCTCGGGTTCCGGGTAGCACAGCAAGGCGGAAAGCAGACGGTACAGACTCATGTTTTTCTCCTTTCCTAGACCGAGGCGGCCTTCTTGCGGGATTTCGGCATCTCGATGAAGATCTCGCTGCCCTGGGGCTTGCGTCCGAACAAGGTGCCTTCCGACACCCCGCCCGAGCAGCCGTTGCCAAAGGTGAAGCCGCAGCTGCCCTTCTCGTTGAAGCTGTCCTCGACCACTTCCTTGTGGCTGCTGGGCACCACGAAGCGGTCTTCGTAGTCGGCGATGGCCATGATCTTGTACATGTCCTGCACGGTGGCCTCCGTCAACCCGACCTGGTCCAGCAAGGCCGTGTCGCGTTCGCCGTGCACGGTCTCGGAGCGCTTGTAGGCGCGCATGGCCAGCATGCGTTCCAGCGCCTGCACCACCGGCGCTTCCTTGCCCGCGGTCAGCAGATTGGCCAGGTAGCGCACCGGGATGCGCAGGCTGGAGACGTCGGGGATCATGCCGCTCTTGCCCACCGTGCGGCGCGGCATCTGGCCGGACTCGGCAGCCGTCTGGATGGGCGACAGCGGCGGGATGTACCAGACCATGGGCAAGGTGCGGTATTCCGGATGCAGCGGGAAGGCGACGCGCCACTCCACCGCCATCTTGTAGACCGGCGACTTGCGGGCGGCTTCGAGCCACGATTCCGGGATGCCCTGTTCGCGCGCGGCGGCAATCACCTCGGGCGAATGCGGGTCCAGGAACAGGTCCAGTTGCGACTGGTACAGGTCTTGCTCGCTGGCGGTGGACGCGGCGTGCTCGATCTGGTCGGCGTCGTACAGCATCACGCCCAGGTAGCGGATGCGGCCCACGCAGGTTTCCGAGCACACCGTGGGCTGGCCGGCCTCGATGCGCGGATAGCAGAAGGTGCACTTCTCGGCCTTGCCGCTGCTCCAGTTGTAATAGATTTTCTTGTACGGGCAGCCGGAGATGCACATGCGCCAGCCGCGGCACTTGTCCTGGTCGACCAGCACGATGCCGTCGTCTTCACGCTTGTAGATGGAACCGGACGGGCAGCTGGCGACACAGGCCGGGTTCAGGCAGTGTTCGCACAGGCGCGGCAGGTACATCATGAAGGTGTTCTCGAAGGTCGAGTACATCTCCTTCTGCACGCCCTCGAACAGCGCGTCGCGGCTGCGCGCGCTGAATTCGCCGCCCAGGTCGTCTTCCCAGTTCGGGCCCCAATGGATCTTGTCCATCTTCTTGCCGGTCAGCACCGACACCGGACGCGCGGTGGGCGGCGTCTGCGACAGCGGCGCCTTCTGCAGGTGCTCGTAGTCGAAGGTGAACGGCTCGTAGTAGTCGTCGATCTGCGGCAGGTTCGGGTTGGCGAAGAGATTGGCCAGGATGCGCAGCTTGCCGCCCTGGCGCGGTTCCAGCTTGCCGGCGGCGGTGCGCTTCCAGCCGCCCTTCCACTTTTCCTGGTTCTCCCATTCCTTGGGATAGCCGATGCCGGGCTTGGTTTCCACGTTGTTGAACCAGGCGTACTCGACGCCGTCGCGGCTGGTCCAGACGTTCTTGCAGGTGACCGAGCAAGTGTGGCAGCCGATGCACTTGTCCAGGTTCAGCACCATGCCGATTTGGGCGCGTATCCTCATGATTGCTTCTCTTCTTGTTGCGTTTCAACCAGCGGACCTTCCAGCCAGTCCACCTTCTTCATCTTGCGCAGCACCACGAATTCGTCGCGGTTGGCGCCCACGGTGCCGTAGTAGTTGAAGCCGTAGGCCTGCTGGGCGTAGCCGCCGATCATGTGCGTGGGCTTGAGCACCGTGCGCGTGACCGAGTTATGGATGCCGCCGCGCTTGCCGCTGGTTTCGGCGCCAGGCACGTTCACGATCTTTTCCTGCGCGTGGTACATCAGGCACATGCCGACCGGCACGCGCTGGCTCACCACCACCCGCGCCGTCAGGGTGCCGTTCACGTTGAAGACTTCGACCCAGTCGTTGTCGACCAGTCCGGCCTGCTTGGCCTCGGCTTCCGAAATCCACACGTGAGGACCGCCGCGGCTCAGCGTCAGCATGCGCAGGTTGTCCGAGTACGTGCTGTGGATGCCCCACTTCTGGTGCGGCGTCAGCCAGTTCAGGACCAGTTCCTTCTCGCCATTCGGGTAGCGGCCCAGCATGGGCGCGACCGTCTTGGTGTCGATAGCCGGCTTGTACACGCAGGAGCCTTCGCCAAAGTCCAGCATCCAGCGATGGTCCTGGTAGAACTGCTGGCGGCCGGTCAGCGTGCGCCATGGGATCAGCTCGTGCACGTTGGTATAGCCGGCGTTGTAGCTGACCTCTTCGCTTTCCAGGCCCGACCAGGTGGGTGCGGAGATGATCTTGCGCGGTTGCGCCTGGATGTCGCGGAAGCGGATCTTGTCGTGCTCGCGGCCGATGGCCAGGTGTGCGTGGTCACGCCCGGTGATCTTGCCCAGGGCTTCCCAGGCCTTGACCGACACGTGGCCGTTGGTCTCGGGCGCGAAGGTCAGGATCATCTCGGCCGCATCGATGGCGGTGTCGAGCTTGGGCCGGCCCTGGCTCACGCCCGGCTCGGTCACGGCCTCGTTGATGCCGGCCAGCTCATGCACTTCGTGCTCGGTGTTCCAGTTGATGCCCTTGCCGCCGTTGCCCAGCTTGTCCAGCAACGGCCCCACCGACGTGAACTTGCGGTAGATGTCGTTGTAGTCGCGCTCGACCACGGTCATGTTGGGCGCGGTCTTGCCGGGAACCAGGTCGCATTCGCCCAGCTTCCAGTCCTTGGGTTCGAAGGCCTGGCCCAGTTCTCCCGGGGTGTCGTGCATCAGAGGAGTCAGCACTACGTCGCGGCGCTTGCCCAGGTAGGGGCCGCCGATTTCGCTGAACTTCTTGGCCAGCAGCTTGTAGATCTCCCAGTCGGTCTTGCTTTCCCACAAGGGCTGCACGGCTTCGCTCAGCGGATGGATGAACGGGTGCATGTCCGAGGTATTGAGGTCGTCCTTTTCGTACCAGGTGGCCGTGGGCAGCACGATGTCGCCGTACAGGCAGGTGGTGCTCATGCGGAAGTCCAGCACCGTCAGCAGGTCCAGCTTGCCTTCGGCCGCGTCTTCCTGGTAGGTCACCTCGGTGGGCTTGATCGCCTCGGCTTCGTCGCCGAACACCGCGTTCTGCGTGCCCAGCAGGTACTTCAGGAAATACTCATGGCCCTTGCCGCTGGAGCCCAGGATGTTGGAGCGCCACACGAACATGTTGCGCGGGAAGTTGGCCGGATCGTCCGGGTTCTCGCACGACATGCGCAATTCGCCCGACTTGAGCTGCTCTGCGACGAATGCCACCGGATCCTTGCCCTGGCTTTCGGCCTGCGCCACCACGTCCAGCGGATTGGTGCGCAATTGCGGCGCCGACGGCAGCCAGCCCATGCGCTCGGCGCGGGCGTTCAGGTCGATCATGCTGAGGTCGCCGTAGCGGCCCCGGTCTGCCGTCGGACCCAGGATCTCCTGGACGTTCAGCTTTTCATGGCGCCACTGGCTGGTATGCGCATAGAAGAACGAGGTGCCGTTCATCTGGCGCGGCGGACGGACCCAGTCCGCGGCGAAGGCCAGCGGGGCCCAGCCGAACTGCGGACGCAGCTTTTCCTGGCCCACGTAGTGCGCCCAGCCGCCGCCGCTCTTGCCCACGCAGCCGCACATCATCAGCATGTTGATGATGCCGCGGTAGATCATGTCCATGTGGTACCAGTGGTTCAGGCCGGCGCCGACGATCACCATGGACTTGCCTTCGGTGTCGTGGGCATTCTGCGCGAATTCGCGCGCCACCTGGATGACCTGCGCGCGCGGCACGCCGGTATGCTTTTCCTGCCAGGCGGGCGTGTAAGGCACGTCATCGTCATAGGAACTGGCGACGTTGCCGCCGCCCAGGCCGCGGTCCAGGCCGTAGTTGGCCATCTGCAGGTCGTACACCGTGGCCACCAGGGCTTCGCTGCCGTCGGCCAGGCGGATGCGGCGCGCCGGCACATTGCGCACCTGCAGCTCGCCATGCTCGCTGCCGAAATACGGGAAGCCCACGCCGACCACGGCGTCGGATTGGTCCAGCAGGCTCAGCGTGGGTTCGATCTCGCGGCCGCTGCCGCCGTCCTTGGACTCCAGGTTCCAGCGGCCGACCTTTTCGCCGCCGTTGACCGCGCCCTCGCCCCAGCGAAAGCCGATGCTGCCGTTGGGCGCGACCAGGTCGCCGCTCTTGGCGTCCAGCACCAGCGTCTTCCAATCGGGGTTGTTCTGTTCGCCCAGCGCGCCGTCCAGGTGCGAGGCGCGCAGGAAGTGGTCCGGCGCGTAGAAGCCGTCGCGCTCCTTCAGCTGCACCAGCATGGGCATGTCGGTGTAGCGGCGCACGTAGTCGCGGAAGTAGTCCGACGCGCCGGAGAGGTGGAATTCCTTCAGGATCACATGGCCCATGGCCATCGCCAGCGCGGCGTCGGTGCCCTGCTTGGGCGCCAGCCAGATATCGCCGAATTTGACCATTTCACCGAAGTCGCTGGACACGGCCACCGTCTTGGTGCCCTTGTAGCGGACTTCGGTGTAGAAGTGCGCGTCCGGCGTGCGGGTCTGGGGCACGTTGGAACCCCACACCATCAGGTAGGTCGAGTTGTACCAATCGGCCGATTCCGGCACGTCGGTCTGTTCGCCCCAGATCTGCGGGCTGGCGGGCGGCAGGTCGCAGTACCAGTCGTAAAAGCTCAGGCAGGCGCCGCCCAGCAGGCTGAGGTAACGCGCGCCAGCGGCGTAGCTGACCATGGACATGGCCGGGATCGGCGAAAAGCCGATCACGCGGTCAGGGCCGAACTTCTTGATCGTCAGCGCGTTGGCGGCGGCCACGATTTCCATCGCCGTATCCCAGTCGGCGCGCACAAAGCCGCCCAGTCCGCGCACGGCCTTGTAGCGCTTGGCGCGCTTGGGATCCTGGCTGATCCACTCCCAGGCCGCGATCGGGTCCATGGTCTTGCGGGCCTCGCGCCACATTTCCATGAGGCGACCGCGGATCATCGGGTACTTCACGCGCTGCGCCGAATACACGTACCAGCTGTACGAAGCGCCTCGCGGACAGCCGCGGGGCTCATGGTTGGGCAGGTCCGGCCGCGTGCGCGGGTAGTCGGTCTGCTGGGTTTCCCAGGTGATCAGGCCGTTCTTGACGTAGACCTTCCAGGAGCAGGAGCCCGTGCAGTTCACGCCGTGCGTCGAACGCACCACCTTGTCATGCTGCCAGCGCGCGCGGTAGGCGTTTTCCCACTTGCGGTCCTCGTTGACCGTTTCGCCGTGACCGTCCGCGAAGGTGGACTTCACCCGCGACATGAACTTCAAGCGGTCCAGAAAATGGCTCATTCTCTATTCTCCAAGAGCGCCGGTCCGGCCGGCGCGTACTGCGATCAATGCTGTTGAATCCATTGTGGGCGCGGCCCGCCTGCCGGACCATTCGCCGGTGGCACAGGCCGGGCGCGGCAGAATGACTAGTCACTCCGGCCGCGTCCGTTTCGCTCTAGCAAGGCACCGGCGCATTGCGGCGGGCGTAGTACCACCAGGTGATGACCATGCAGGTGGCGTAGAAGCCGATGAAGCAATACAGGGCCGCCTGCACGCTGCCGGTCATCTCGAGCGAGGTGCCGAAGCTGCGCGGGATGAAGAAGCCGCCGTATGCGCCGATCGCGCCCGAGAAGCCCAGCACCGCGGCCGACTCCTTGGCGGCGTCCGCCTGGGCCTGCTTCTGCGCCGCGGCGCCCTTGCCTTCGGCCGCCTGCGTGCGTTCACGCAGGAAGATCACGGGAATCATGCGGAAGGTCGAACCGTTGCCCACGCCGGTCAGCGCGAACAGCACGATGAACATGGCCAGGAAGCCGTTGAAGTTGCCGGGCTGTCCGGCGACCGGCAGGAACATCACCACGCCCAGCACCGCGACGATCATCGCCGCGAAGGTGAACAGCGTGACCCGCGCGCCGCCCAGCTTGTCCGACACCCAGCCGCCGAACGGCCGCGTCAGCGAACCCACCAGCGGGCCGAGGAAGGCATAGGCCATGGGGTCGACCTGCGGGAACAGCGTCTTGGTCAGCATGGCGAAGCCGGCCGAAAAGCCGATGAAGGAACCGAAGGTGCCCACGTACAGCCAGCACATCAGCCAGTTGTGCTTGCGCTTGAAGATGACGGCCTGGTCCGCGAACGAGGCGCGGGCGTCCGCGATGTCGTTCATGCCGAACCACGCGGCGATCGAGGCCAGCGCAATGGGGATCACCCAGATGAAGCCGGCGTTCTGCAGCCACAGGTTCTGCTGCGCGCCATTGGCGTTGATGACCTGGGGCTCGCCGCCCGCCACGCCGAACACGCCGATGGAGATCACCACCGGCACCACGAACTGCACCAGGGACACGCCCAGGTTGCCGATACCGGCATTCAGCCCGGTGGCCAGGCCCTTCTTCTCCTTCGGAAAGAAGAAGCTGATGTTGGCCATGCTGGAACTGAAGTTGCCGCCGCCCAATCCGCACAGCAGCGCCAGGATCAGCAGCGTCGGGAACGAAGTCGTCGGGTCGCGCAGGGCGAACCCCATGCCCAGCGCGGGAATCAGCAGCGAAGCCGTGGAAATGGCCGTCCACTTGCGCCCGCCGAAGACAGGCACCAGGAAGGAATAGAAGATGCGCAGGGTCGCGCCCGACAGCGCGGGCAGCGCCGTCAGCCAGAACATCTGGTTCTTGGACAGCATGAAGCCGGCGCGGTCCAGATTGACCACCACCACGCTCCACAGCATCCAGATGCTGAACGCCAGCATCAGCGCCGGAATGGAGATCCAGAGATTGCGGTTGGCGACGCGGGCGCCGGTCTGCTTCCAGAAACCGGGATTATCCGGCTCCCAGCGCGCAAGGACTTGAGTGGAAGACATAGGGATACTCTCAGGAGGTGGTGGAGGGAGAGGCGGCGTGTTGCCGGGCAATGGCCGCGCTTTCCGGCCGGAAACTGAAGTGCATGAAGATGAGGGAGACGCAGACGGTGCCGTACAGCAGCATGAAGGCGCTGGAGCGGACGCCCGTCAGGTCGAGCAGGATCCCGAACATGATCGGCAGCACAAAGCCGCCCAGCCCGCCGGCCAGGCCGACGATGCCGGAAACGGCGCCGATGTTTTCGCCGAACTCGTCCGAGATGAACTTGAAGACCGAGGCCTTGCCGATGGCCATGGCGATGCCGACCACGAACAGCAGCACGGTGAAGGTGACCGGCCCCAGCGCGATGCCGAAGCTGCGCGGACCGTTGGCCGTCACGATGGTGAATTCCGTCTGCGGATAGCTCAGCAGGAAGAACGCCACCCAGCACACCCACATCACCCACCAGGTGGTCTTGTAGGCGCCGTAGCGGTCCGAGATCCAGCCGCCGACGGCGCGCAGCACGCCCCCGGGCAGGGAGAAGCAGGCTGCCAGCAGCGCCGCCAGCTTCATGTCGAAGCCGTATTCGCCGATGTAGTACTTGGTCATCCACAGCGCCAGCGCCACGTAGCCGCCGAACACCACCGAGTAGTACTGGCAATAGCGCCAGACGCGCGGGTCCTTCAGCATGGCCATCTGGGCCGACAGGCTGGCTCCGCTCTTGACGCGGTGCGCGGGGTCGGAAGAAGAGAACAGCCAGAACAGGATGGCCGTGACCAGGAGCGCCACGGCATAGACCTGGGGCACGATGACCCAGGCGCCGCCCGCCGCCGCGATCAGGGCGGGGGCCACGAACTTGGTGATGGCCGAACCCGAGTTGCCGGCGCCGAACACGCCCATCGCCAGGCCCTGCTTGTTGCGCGGGAACCAGCGCGCCACGTAGGGCGTGCCGACCGAGAACGAGCCGCCAGTCAGGCCGACGAACAGCGCCAGCACCAGGAACTGCCAGTACTCGGTGGCATAGGACAGCAGCCAGATCGGCACCACCGCCAGCAGCATCAGGATGAAGAACACCGGCCGGCCGCCGTAGCGGTCCGTCCAGATGCCCAGCGGCACCCGCACCAGCGAACCGGTCAGCACCGGCATGGCGGCCAGCAGGCCGAACTCGGTTTCGGACAGGCCCAGTTGCTGCTTGATGGGAATGCCCAGCACCGCAAAGATCATCCACACCGCGAAACAGATGGTGAAGGCGAATGTGCTTGAAATCAGGACCCGCATCGGCGCGCCGGCGGAAGGTTGACTTGCTGCCATGGTTACTCTCGCTTTACTCACGAAGACATGTGGCTAGCCTAGGCATGGCGGGCCTTGCGGACCATTCGCCAGCCGACCAGAAGCCCCTTGCCGATGTGACTAGTCACCCCTTTCCTGGCGGCCCGGCTTGCGCTGGATCAAGCGGCCGCGCTGGCGGCAACGCGCGGGAGGCATTAATATGCATTTCAAATACACCTTTAAACGCGAAGCCGAAACGGCGCCGCGACTGCCCTCATGAGCACGCTGCTTAGCATCGAAGAACCCGCCGCTGCCCCTCCCCGTCCGCGGCCCCAATGGCGCGCCTTCACGGAAATGGGCTTCCGGCCGCTCTACCTGGCCGGCTGCTTCTGGGCGCTGGCGTCCGTGCTGCTATGGGTGCATGCGCCGGCACGCCTCACGGGCGTGTTGAACGGCATGTTCTGGCACGCGCACGAGATGCTGTGGGGCTTCGTCGCCACCATCGCGGTGGGCTTCCTGCTGACGGCGGGCGCCAATTGGACCGGCAAGAACCCCTTGCGCGGCACGCCCCTGGCCATTTTGTGCGCGGTGTGGATCGTGGCGCGCGCGGGCTATCTCGTACCCGGACGTCCGGCCTTCGTGGTGGCTGCGGCGGCGGACCTGCTGTTCTTCCTGTGGGCCGCGGGCGCGCTGGGCCGCGCCGTCGCCGTCACGCGCAACCAGCGCAACTACGGCATACCCTTCCTGCTGCTGGGCCTGGCCGCCACCAACGCGCTCTACCTCTGGGCCTCGGTCCAGGGCGACTACTTTGCGCTGATGCGCTACTTCAATGCCGGATTGCTGTGCATGGCGGTGCTGACGCTGCTGATCGCGCGCCGGGTCATCCCCTTCTTCGCCAAGCGCGCCGTGGCGGGACTGGACATCCCGCCGCACACCCGCAGCGGCCACTGGCAGCTGGGTACGGGCATCGTCGCCATCGCCTGCCTGCTTGCCGGCCAGCCGCAAGCTGCGGCGCTGGCGCTGGCCGCGACCGGCTTGATCGCCCTGGCGCAATGGATATCCTGGAAGCCCTGGGCGGTGCGCAAGGTGCCGCTGTTGTGGATCCTGTATGCGGGGTATTGCGGCCTGGGCATCGGCCTGCTGGCAGGCGCGGCGCAATTGGCCGGCTATGTGCTGCGGCCCGCCTGGCCCGCCCACGTGATCGGCGTGGCCGGATTCTCGGTGCTGATCCTGGGCATGGTCACGCGCACCGCGCTCGGCCACCTGGGCCGGCCGCTGCAGACCGACCGCAGCATGGTGTTGAGCTATGCGCTGATGATTCTGGCGGCCCTGCTGCGCCTGGCCGCCCTGCTCCCGACCGCCGCCACCATCGGCTTCCTGCATGCCTCGGCGACCGCCTGGGCGCTGGCCTTCGCGCTATACCTTTGGCGCTTCTTCCCGATGATGATCCGGCCGCGGGCCGATGCGGGCAAGACGGCCGCGCCGGTGATGAAGGTGGTGCCGGTCGCTCGGCGTCCGGCCGCCTGAGCCTCAGCCGCGCCCCTCGCGCCGGCGGGTGGCCGCCAGCTGCTGCTTCATGGCCTTGAGCCAGGCCTTGACCTGCTGCATGTCGACGAACTGCGACAGCTCGAATTCGAGTTCGCCTATGTATTCCTCGGCATCGGCGATCTCCGCGTCCAGGTCTTCCATCAGTTCGGAAGGGTCTATGGATTGCGCGGGATCGAAATGGTATTTGGCCTTGAAGCCGTCTTCCGCGGCTGCGATTTCGCCGGCCAGCTTGGCGAGCTGCGCGTCCAGCGCCTGGATGTACTGCGCGTAGCGTTCCTCATCGACGCCAGCCAGACGATCAGGACCGGCAGCGGCCAAGGCTTCGATTTCCGCCAGCGTTTCGGGCGCAGGTGCGGGACTATCGCCCGCCGCCTGGGTCAGCAGCCCTGCGGCATCGTCCTCGTCCTGTCCGTCTTCCGCGCCGGCGTCGTAGTCCGAGCCGGCATGCTTGAGATACAAGGCCTTCAGCCTGTCCGTGTCGCACTCGGCCGGCGTGCCATCCAGCACGATGGCGTCCAGCGTTTCCTGTGCCAGCTGCGCAGCGATCTCGGACGCCAGGGCGCGTTCCGCCTTGGTCAGTTCCTTCTGCTTGCAGGCATGGTCGAAGCAGGCCACCAGCTTGGCCTTCAGTTCGACCTCGACCGTCTCCAGCGGCGCCAGCACGTCTTCGTATTTCTTCTGGTATTCCGGCAGCACGGCCTGCCAGCCGCGCAGGCGGGCGCGCTGCGCTTCGAGCGTGCGCACGAGCGACTCGAATCTCTGACGTTGCGGCGTTCCGGATGCCGGCTGCGCGGCGGACGTGTTTTCTTGCATGGAGGGAACCTGGGCAGGCGGCGCCATAGGCGCCTTGAAATGATCGGAGCGCCATTTTAGGTTACCTGTCCGCCGAACCCTCGGCGGCGTTGTCCTTGGACGTCGTGTCGGCGGGCTCGATGTCCTCGTCGGGCACCTCATCGCCTTGAGCGCTGTCGTTGGCGTCATCCGGATTCTGCGCCGGCGGCCGATGGGCTGGGGTCCCGGGCGGCGGCACGGACGCCATCGTTATCGGATGCAAAGCCAACTCGAATTGGATCTGGGGCATCGCAGCACCTATCAGGAAGTGCGGCGAAATCCGCCGCAGCCCGGTATCAGCAAGCGCCATGCCACAACGCCCGCGCAAGAGGCGTCAGAACCGTGGATTCTTGCCGAACGGCACTTCCGTGTCTGTCGGCTTCTCGAACGACGCGGTATCCCCGTTCAAGTCCGCGACGTGGATCTGGGCCAGCCGCGTCGCCTCGTCTATCGCAACCTGGGCCGAGGCGAAGCGCTCCTCGACGGCTATCCGCTCCTGCGGCGCTCCCGCCGCCGGCGGCACCAGCACATAAGCGATGCTCCAGCTGCCCTGATGCTCAACCGGACGCTCGAGCTCGAAATCCCAACTGGCGTGTTCCATAGGGGCCTCCTGTCGAATCCTGCCTTCATGCTACTGCGGTTTACTTCGGCCTGGGATCGCGGATGCCCTGATCCAGTCCCTCGAATTCGCCGCGCCGCAGGCGCGGCAGGAAATTGGCCATGGCCTGCGCCACGTTGCGCACTTCCTGCTGCACCGCCTGGTCCTGGTCCAGGTCGTCGTGGCTGGTGGCATACGGGCGGTAATAGCTGATGTAGCGGTCCAGCCGCGACGCCGCGCCCGCGTCCATCAGCCCCATCCAGTCCAGCCAATCGGCCAACCCGCGCCGCTGCGCCTCGACGCCGGCCACGTCTCCATGCACCACCAGGCCGTAGGCGCGGCCGGCCAGATGCTTGGGGTATGGCCAACCGGCAAGCTCGACCTGTTTGGCTTTGAGCGGATCCTTGCCGCCAGTCAGCGTGGGATCGGGATTGCCGCCGTCGGCGCACACCAGCCTGTCTATCATCAGCTTCAAGGGGCTGGGCGATTGGTACCAGTACGTGGGCGCCACCAGGATCACGCCATGGGCCGCGACCCATTGCTCGTAGATGCCGGCCATGGCGTCGTTGGACTGCCCCAGCGAGTGGTTCGGATAGCAGCTGCATGGCCAATGGCACAGGGGCATCGCGGTCGACACGCAGCCCTTGCAGGGATGGATGCGGTACTCATATTCGGAAACCAGGCGGCTGAGATCCAACAGATCCGTCTGCACGCCGGCCGTCTGCAGCTCATCCAGGACAAGGCGCGCCAGCCGCCAGCTTTTGGAGACCTCCCCGGGACAGGTGCCGTCATTGCGCGCGGCGCCGACGATCACCAGGACGCGAGACGGGGTGTCCGGATCGCGCTGAACTGCCTCCGCGCGCTCCAGGCGGTCGCGCGTTTCCTTCCACTCCTGGGAAAGATCGTAATCGGGATCGGCGTAGCCCTGGCCGGCTTTCACCGTGACAGGCGCCTTGCGCCCTGCTTCGTAGCCTTCCCAGGCAATCGCTTCCAGGCGCTCCAGCGCGTCGCGCTCGGCCTCGAACGCTGGATCGTAAAAGCGCCGCATGAAGCGCAGGCGGAATTCTTCCCGCGCTAGCGGGCCGTCGTATTGGCCCTTGCGGACCGTGGGCTTGATTCCGATCATGGCTGCCTCCTTTTGCGGGCGCGGCGGCGGCGTTCCTGCCTGGCGCGAGCGGTACAGGCCGCGGCCAGGGCGAGCAGCTTGTCTTCGTCCAGGCGCTCCGCGTCGACCAGCCCTTCGTCCGCGCCCTCCAGCGCAATAAGCAATTCATCGAGTTTGAGGTGCAACGCCTCGCTGTCCTTGTTCTGGCTTTGTTGAATCAGGAACACCATCAGGAATGTGACTATGGTCGTGCCGGTATTGATCACCAATTGCCACACTTCGGAATAGCCGAACGCAGGACCGGAGGCCCCCCACAGCACAACAGTGATGACCGCCAATCCGAAGGCGATGGGCGACCCCACCCACTTGGTCACATGCGCGGCAAAATGATCAAAGAAGCGCGCTACCGGATGGTCAGCACCGCCCGCGTCGGGTGCAGCCGAACGCTTCGGCGCCGCACGCCGCCTGGGTACGCGAGTGTTGTGCATGCTGGCCCCCTTGCTCCACGGGACATCCTGTTCAGCAAGTTCCGTGCCCGCCCCCGGCCAGGGAAAGAAGACATGCGGCGTGCTAGGCTGACAGGATTGCGGCCGGCGGAGCCCAGATGAAATCCATTCTGCAGTCCGAAAAGCTCCTGTTGCTGGCCTGCGCGCTGGCCGCCGCCGGCTACCTGGCCGATTCCGGCGCAAGCGGTTACGGCCGCCTTGCCAGCCTGGTCGAGACTGCCGTTTTGATCACCGCCATCCTGGCCGCTTCGCTGAGCGTCGCCCGCCACGCCGAGCGTGTCGCGCAGAAGCTTGGCGACCCTTACGGCAGCATGATCCTGACGCTATCCGCCGTGCTGGTCGAAGTCATCGTGCTGGCAATCGTGTCCACCAAGGCCCACTCACCCACCCTGGTGCGCGACAGTATCTATTCGGCCGTCATGCTGGACATCAACGGCATCCTGGGCGTAGCCGCCCTGATCGGCGGTTTCAAGCACGGCGAGCAGGCATACAACGACGATTCCGCCCGAACTTACAGCGTGATGATCCTGACCGCGGTTACGGTCTCGATGATCATTCCCGAGTTCATTCCGCAGTCGCGCTGGCGCGCGTATAGCAGTTTCACGATTGCGGCCATGCTGCTCCTGTACGGCGTGTTCCTGCGCATGCAGACTGGCCCGCACAGCTACTTCTTCAGCTACAGCTATCCGGACAAGAAAACCCGCAGGCCCCTGCCAACCTCAGGCTACCCAACCCGAGGCCAATCGGCGGCGGTCATGGCGATCGGCATCATTGCCGTGGGCGCGCTTGCCGAACTGATGTCCCATTCCCTCGATCGCAGCCTGGAAGGCATCGAAGTGCCTCCTGGCTTGGTGGCACTGATCGTGGCCGGCATTTCCGCCGCGCCGGAAATGCTGACCGCATTGCGCGCGGCGCTCGCGAACCGGATGCAATCGGTGGTCAATATCGCGCTTGGCGCTTCGTTGTCCACGGTGATACTGACCGTGCCGGCGATGGAGGCCCTGGCCTTGATCACAGGTCAGCGCATCGTCATGGCCATGACGCCGGCGCAGACATTGATGATGCTCGTCACCCTGCTGGTGGCGGCAATCAACCTCAATGACGGCCAGACCAACGCGATCGAGGGCATGACCCATTTCATCCTGTTTGGCACCTTCCTCATGCTGCTGGGACTGGGCTTGTAGCGTTCTGACCCGGCTCAGGCGTTCAGATGCGGGCCAGGCGGCCGAATCCGGCGCCGTGAACAGGCGCGCCGCTCCCGAGTCCGGGCATAGGCAATTCTTGGGCCCAACCCGCCGCCAGGGCTTGCGCGACATGCACGGGATCTGCCGTCCTGGCGTGCTCGTTGCGGATGCGGCAGGTCTGCGGGTCCATGGCGAACAGGCCGCGCGCAGATACCCGCGCCTGTTCGATCAACTGCGTGGTCTTGGGAATGCGTATCTGCGCAAATTCACTCAGAGCCGCCGCCAGGCCCGCGTCCGGGCCGTTCAGGCATCGGGCCAGGTGCCAGGCATCCTCCAGCGCCTGGCACGCGCCCTGCCCCGAGGTCGGCAGGGGCGCGTGCGCGGCGTCGCCCACCAACAGCACGTTGCCCCGGCTCCAGCTTGTCAGGGGATCGAGGTCGTGCACGGCGATCAGGCGGATGGCGTGCGCCGGCGTCGCGCGGATGATGCGGGCGACAGGGTCGGGCCATATCCCGAACAACGCCTCGACCTCCTGGCGCAGGTCCGCCGCAGGCCCGGCCGCGGACAAGGGCCGCGCCTGCGCGCCCGCCCAGTAGACCAGGCCCGGCCGCACCGCCACGGCGCCAAAGCGCTCGCCCGCGCCCCAATAGTCCTGGATGGCGATTTCGTCGACCAGCACACCGTCCGCCTGCGCCACGCCTATCCAATTCACGAAGCCCTGATAAACCGGCGCGTTGTCTCCCGCGACGAATCGGCGCGCCACCGAATCCATGCGGCCATCGGCGCCGATGATCACGGCGCGGGTTCGGGCGCTGCTGGAATTGATGCAGGCGCGGCTGGGTGCGATGGGCCGCCGTTCCTGACGTTTCCCATCGGTAGCCATCGGATAGCGCAACCCGCCCTTATGGGCGCAGACCGAGTACCAACGCGCCAGACGCCAGGCTGGCCACCGCGATCAGCGCCCAAGCACGTTGCGCGCTGCGGGCGCCGAACACGCCTACGCCGATCGCCGTGTATACGACAAAGCTCAAAAGCGTTCCGCCGAGCACGCCGGCAGCCGGCGAGACGCCGGCCCTGGCAGGCCACGCCAGCGCCAGGACCGACATCGCCAGGGCGGATAACAGGTAGCCGCCCGCTGCCGCAGCCATCACGCGGCTCGCGATTCCCCAGCGATAAACTGCATCATCGTGGCTGGCAGGAGGCGCTTTGCGCGACGGCGGCGCGGCGACCGCTGGCACGGCCTTCCAGCGCCGCCCCAGCGCATGAGCCATGCAGGCAAGCAGCAGGCCAAACCCGAGCGCAGTGATCTCCACTGCCGCCTGCGGCCATTCTCCCCGGGCTGCATAGGTCCATGCATGCCGGCCCGTCGTCACCCAGTTCAATAGCGGCAGCCCCAGGCAGAGCACGGCAGCCGCAGCCAGTTGCTCGATCCATGCGCTGCGCGGCGCGCGCAACAGCGCATGGACCAGGGTCGCGGCCCACACGGCGAAGAAAATGCGAATCTCCCAGACGCTGCGTTCCGGCCAGGCGGCGGGGATCAGGCGGTTGCCGTAAAAGTAGGCGATGCTTGCCACGGCGACGCCCGCCAGCGCCGCCACGTTCAATGCCTCCACGCAACGGTAGACCCGCGCCGTGCCCCTCCCGAATTCATGCTCGCTCTTCTTGCGCCGCTTGATGGAGTACAGCAGCGTGCCGATGGCGATCATGGCGGTTCCCATCAGGCCGCTGAAGAAATACAGCCACTTGATGGTCCATCCGCCAAAGTCTGCCTTGTGCAGGGTTTCGATCGTCTCATGGACCTGCTTTGCTTCAAACCCCTCGTGATGAGCGGGCACGACCTGCAAGACCGCTCCGCTCGCGCCATCGAACACGACGCGGCTGGCATCTGTGAGCAGGCGCGGGGCGGCGCCGGCCAGGGGCTTGCGCCCGGACACCAGGACGATGCCGCGCGCATCGCCCGCACGCGCTATCGTGATGCGCGCGGCTTCCTGCCCGGTCAGCTCGCGCGCGCGCGACAGCATGGGATACAGATCCGGAGCCCCGTCAAAACCGGGCCCTGCGAGGCGAGGCTCAGGCAGCGCAGGCGCGAGCTCGGCCTGGTAGCGGCGATAGGCGCCGGCGTCTCCGCCATACGCCGCATGCAGCGGCCAGGGCATGTAACTGGTGTAGAAGAACGCCAGGCCCGTGTAGCCGATCATGAAGAGGAACGGCAGCGTCAGCACTGCCGTGGCGTTGTGCGCGTCCAGCCAGCTGCGCAGTTCCTTGCCCGGACGAAAAGTGAAAAAGTCCTTGAAGATGCGCTTGTGCACCACCACGCCGGAGACCAGCGCGACCAGCATGCACATGGATATCCAGCCCACCAGCCAGTAGCCCGGCAAGCCGCCGTGCAAGGTGTAGTGGAAGGACATGAAATGCCGGCCGCCCTCGGTCTCGCGGATCTGGGGCGGCGGCTGCACTGCGCCCGTGCGCGAGTCCAGCCAGATCTCTTGGCGTGCGCCGTCGTCGGTGCGCCAGGAAAGTTGCGCCGGCCAGCCGGGCCGGACCGGCAGGGAGATGTCCCAGGCGGAAGCCGCCGCCGCGCGGGACGACAGCTCCTGCGTGGCGCGCGGCAGCCACTGCCGGGCGTCCACGGCCGCGGCAGCGGGATCGGCCGGCGGCCCTGCTTCCATCCAGCGCGTGATGGGTTCCCGGAACACGCTGAGCGTGCCGGTCAGGAAGATCGCGCACAGTAGCCAGCCGCAGGTCAGGCCGCACCAGGTGTGCAGCCATGACATGCTTTGGCGAAATCCCCCTTTCACAACCGGGTCCGCAGGCCGCCGTGATCATCGGCCGACACGCGGCCGGTCACAGCGTACCCCGCAAGGTCAGCATCACGTTGCGAGGCTCGCCGTAGTGGTTGCCGCGCCGGATCTGGCTGACCATGCCGTAGTAGTCCTTGTCGAACACGTTCGCCACGTTCAGGCTGGCGGACCAGTGCTTGTTGATGCGATAGCCCGCGCGCAGGTCCCACACCGCGCGGCCGGGCGCGCCCATCCGCACCGACATGTCGTCATAGGCCTTGTACGAGTAGCCGCTTTGCGCCGACACGCCGCCGCCGACGCTGAAGGCGTTCCAGCGCCCCGGCAGCTGGTACGTGGTGGACAGGCGGAACAGATGGCGCGGGGTTTCCGCGCTGATCGTCTCGCCTTCGTCGTCGCGGCTGGTGACGTAGGTGTAGCCGGCCATCACTTGCCAACCCGGCGACAGTTCCCCGCTGGCTTCCAGTTCAAAGCCCTTGCTGCGCAGCGTCCCGCCGTTGCGATAGCAATTGGGCGAGGCCAGCGAACCCGGGCAGTTTCCGGGGGCAGACAAGTCCTCCACTGCGATGCCGGACTTCTTCACGGTGAATACCGCTGCGGATAGGTTCAAGCGTCCGTCGTAGAGTTCGCCCTTCACCCCCGCCTCGTAGTTGGCGCCGATGGACGGGTCCAGCGGCTTGCCCGAAGACGTTACGTAGGTGCTCTGCGGCTGGTAGGTGTCCGCATAACTGGTGTAGACCGACCATTGCTGGTCCAGGTCGTAGACCAGTCCGGCATAGGGCGTGAATTCGTGCTTCTGCTCATAGTCCCGGGTTCTCGCGCCCGTCAGACCATCGTCGGACCGGTACTTCAGCCAGCTGAACTTGCCTCCCAGCAGCAAATGCAACGGGTCCGCCAATTGCAGGCGCATGCTGCCGTACAGGCTGGTCTGCTCCAAACGCGACGTTTCCTTGCTGCCCCACGCTGGACGCGTGGGCTCAGGAATGGAGGAATGGTCCGGGTCGTACACGTTGATGGGCGAGTCGCTGTCCAGATTCGCCGACTTCTGGTTGACGCGCTGGCGCGACCAGCTGGTGCCAAGCAGAATCTGGTGCGTGCCGCCCAGCGCCTGGAAACTGCCCGTGGTGTTCAGATCGATGCCATCGCTTTTCACGCTCGCATTGTTGAAATAGATGGTATAGAAGCTGGAACCCACGCCGGTCGCCCGATCCACGCCGCCGACCGGAATGGCCACGCGCTGGTCCAGGTCGACCTCGGTGTGATTGAGCGACAGGCGCACTTTCCAGTCCTTGTCGAGCCGGTGCTCGGCTTCGGCGAACACTTCGTTCACCTGGCCCTTCTGCCGGTTCCAATCCTGGATCAGCGAGGTCGAGCGCGAAACGTCCAGCGCGCCGCCGTCGGTATAGCGCGGCAGGCCGAACAACCAATAGCCGTCCGTATCGGTGGCCTGGTGACGCGCCCCGAACGTCAGCGTCGTGTCGCGCCCGAGATCGGCGTCGATCACGCCGTAGACCAGGGGCGATTTCGACTTCGTGCCATCGTAGAAGTAATGGCGGTCCTGATAGGCGGTCACCAGGCGGCCGCGCACCGTGCCGGACTCGTTGAGCGGGCCGCCGCCATCGAGTTCCATGCGGTAGTTGTCCCAGGATCCCACCGTGGTGGAGCCCTCGAAATGCCCTTCGCCGCGCGGACGCTTGCGCACCATGTTGATCGCGCCGCTGGGATCCGCCGAGCCCAGCATCAAGCCGGCCGCGCCGCGCAGCACTTCCACACGATCGAAGACAGCGGTGTCGATGGGCAACCAGCCCACCGGGGCATAGACCACGCCGGCCACGCCGTCGACCAGGTAATTGCTGTCGTCCACCGTGAAGCCGCGGATCGAGAACTTGTGGTTGCCGAAGTTTCTTGCCGTCTTGGTCACGCCGGTGGTCTGCGCCAGCGCCTCGTCCAGCGTGGTCAGGTTCTTGTCGTCCAGCAGCTGGCGCGTGAGCACGCTGACCGATTGCGGCGTCTCCTTGACCGACTGTGTCATCTTGCTGATCGTGATGGCATCGCTCGTGTATGAGCCGGTTCCTTCGGTGGTGGGATTGCCCACGCCGCTGCCGGTGACTGTCACCGACTGCAGCGTGACAGCATCGCCCGAGGCTTGCCCGACCACCGTCAAGGTGTACGCATTCGGCCTGGCGCTGTTCACACGCACGTTGCTACCGGACAGCAACTGGTCCAGCGCTTCCCGCGGCGTGTAACGGCCGTTGACCGCTGGCGAGCGTTTGCCCGCCACCACGGCCTCGTCGAACAGCACCTGATGCCGGGACTGCTCCGAAAACATCCTCAAGGCATGCTCCAGCGGCTGAGCCGGAATGCTGAAATCCACCTGCGACGCTTGCGGCTGCGCATGCACCGCAGCGGGCCATGCCAGCGCAGCCAGCGCGCCCGCCACCATTGCCGGCATCGCCCTGAGCTGCATGCCCGTCGTCAACGCGCCGCCAACAAGCGCGCCCTTCAACAATCCCCGTCCCATTCCCGCTCCATCGTTGTTGGCCGCTACCGGCCTTGCGGGAGTAAACGGATTCCGGGGCGGGATTGGGAACCCGCACACCACATGCGAATAAAAATAATTTTCAGGCAGGCACCTGGACGCTCAGCGATCCAGGATCAGGTAGCCGCCGTCGGGCGCGCGCTTGACCTGCACCGGGAGCAGATCCGGCAAGGCTTCCAGGAATGCGGCGGGCGCATTGGTCGCGGCAAAGCCCGAGACCGGCAGGGACTTCAGGCCCGGGCTGGCCAGCGCCACCGGCTTGCCCAGGTACTGCGCGACTTCCTGGACCACTTCGCCCAGCGGCGTGCGCCGGTACACCAGACGGCCATTGCGCCACCCGCCCACGCCGTCCGGCACCGCTGCCACTGCCTGATAGGTGGCGTTTCGCGCATCCACGGTCACGCCTTGCTCGGCGTTCAGCGACAATTCCGGCGTGGCCTTGTCGCGATCGGGCTGCACACGCACACGGCCGTGCGACACCTTGACGACGACCTGATCCGGGGTGTTGCGCACATTGAAGGCCGTGCCCACCACGGTGATCCGGCTTTGCCGTGCATCGACGGTGAACGGACGGCTGGTATCCGGCGCCACGTCGAAGAACCCTTCGCCCTGGTTCAACACCAGCTCGCGGCGCCGCGGGTAGTACCGGACCTCCAGCGTACTGCCGAAATTCAGCGCGACATGGGAGCCGTCGGGCAGGTCCAGCTGACGCACCTCTCCCGCCGCCGTGCTCACGCTCAACACATAACCGGGCGTGTTGTCCCAGCGATACCAACCGTAGCCGCCGCCCACGACCAGCGCCGCACAGGCGGCGGCGAAGGTCTTCGAAAAGACGGGTTGCCCCAGCAGCGCGCCCCAGAAACGCGGCTGGGTGGAGGCCTTCCGCGAGGCGCGTCGCGGCAAGCGCGGGGATGGACGGCTGGCCGCCTGCGCGTCGCGGGCCAAGACGGGGCGAGGCGCCTGCGACAGGTCATCCCACGTTCGCGATACCCGCGAATAGGCCTGCCGATGCGCGGGCTGGGCGGCCAGCCAGGCATGCAATTCCTGCTCATCAGCGTCCGACCAGCTGGCGTCCTGGCGACGCACCAGCCATTCAGCCGCCGCTTCGTGCAAGGCGAGCGTGTCCGGCGAGGCAGAGGAAGACGGTTCGGTCATGACGAGGCGGAGTCGCTATTGTTGTTCTTGTCCAGGCCGGCGTCATCGCCAGCGGGCCGATGCAATTGCTGCATCTGGGCAACCGTAGCATAGTGCACGCGGACCTCGCAGTAAGCGATTGCCCGCGCCAGATGCTTGACCACCATGCGCCGCGATATCTGCATGCGGGCGGCGACTTCGTCCTGTGTCAATCCATCGAAACGGCTCAGCACAAAGGCTTCGCGCTGGCGTTCGGGGAGTTCCTGCAAGGCCTCGCCCAGGCGCGCCAACCGTTGCTGATGCGCGGCAGCGCGCATGGGGCATGAAGCATCGCCCGCCGCCAGGGCCCGCACGCCCTCTTCCGCTTCATCGAGCGACACGGTCTGCAGGCGCCGCCCCGCCTTGCGCTCGCGGAATTCGTCCGCCACGCCGTTCAATACCGTCCTGCGCAGGTATGCGCCCTGCTCATCGGAAGAATCCAGCGCGGGATTGGCCGCCACCCATTTGACGACGCCATCGTGCAGCGCGTCCTCGGCGCTGCCGATGCTGCCCTTGAAGCGGGCCAGGCCGCGCATGAGCGGCAAGCGCCAGCGCGCATAGGCTTTGGCGATCGCGCTGGAATTTCCGTTCTGGTCGTCGGCGGATGCGGGCGTCGTGTCGGACGCCAGCAAAGGGTTGCGGCTCATGCGGCGCGGGTCGGTTGAAAGTGGCCGGATTGTACTGAGATTTATTCTCAGTCGCAATGCAGCGCACCCCCAGCCCGTTCACCGGTCAACCCTCGCGCCTCACGGCGCCACTTGATACCCGCGCTGCTGCATGCAATTGCTATATGTAGAGGCCGCTGCCGCATTCTGTTGCGACGCTTCGGCGCGATCCTGGCGGCGGTCCTGGCGTTGCCGCGAACCGCCCACGACCATCCCTGCCGCCGCCGCGTCTTTCGCCTGGTTCTGCCGGTATTGCTGCTTGGCATCGTCGCTCATCCGGTCGTAGACCTCCTCGTGCTGATTGCCGCGCACGCTGGCTGCCGCCGCACCCGCAGCCGCGCCCGCAGCGGCGCCACGGACCCGTCCGCCGGATTTAGGATCGTTCGTGCTGGTGCTGGCGCCGCTGCCTGCCAGAGCCTGGCATGCGCTGATGTCCTGCTGGGTGGTTTGGGGCGATTGCCCTTTGAGCGGGGTTACCGTCTGTGCGGTGGCGCACAGGCAGAACAAGGAAAGAAGCGTCGCGGTACAGGGGTGTATGGACTTTTTCATGAAAAACTCCATTGAAGGCAAGAAACCCACCACCTTTGAGTTTAGCGCCGCACATCGAAGCGAGCCCAGGAACTGCGCAGCGAAATCCTATGCCAAATGCCTGATTAACGCTGAAACCGCTTGATTGATGAACGGATTTGGCATTCCGGCAAGCTGGAACAATGCGGGGCGCGACCTGGAGCGGGTTGGAATATTGAAGCAGGCAGCCTTGCTGCACGTAAGCACTTCAGTAGTGTGAGCAATAGATCAAGCGCAGCTTCGCCGCTCCTTTTGGCCATCCATTTCCAGGCACCCACGGACCGTGACAAGCAACAATCTACGAGAGATTATTCATTCGCTACGCGAACGGCTGACCACCGGCAGGCTCGGCGCCGGCATCGTCACTTCGATGACTGGCATGCTTGCCGCTGCCGGATACGAATACGACGTGGCCCGGTTTCCCGCGCTTCCTTCCAACCACGCCTGGCCCACCGATTTGCAGGACGCTCCGCAATCCCTGGCTGAGGCCCTGCTGTGGAAAATGGGCAAGTGGGAAGTCTATAGATCGTTCGTCGGATATGTCGCCGATGCCAACAGCGCGCCAAAGACCACCGACGTTGTTTTCTACGCGTTCGCAAAGCATCTTGCGAATTCATCCCGGCCCATCTACGACCAGCACGCCCTGCGCGCGCTCTGGGCCATCGACAGCGGCATGACCCATGGCCAGATCGGACTATGCCGCAGCCTCCTGGCCACTAGGGATGGAAAATGGAAAGCCTCGGCCAGCGGCGCAAGCACGTCCGAGGGATATCAACTCTATCTTGATCGCGTGGAGCGGATCCGCGATGAGAGCCTGACTCTGGATGCGCTCGACAGATTGCTGATGCCGCTGGGGCAGGCCCTGAAGCAACACACCGCAGACCGGGCCGACAAAGAGCGCACCACGCACATCACCGAGTTCAACCGGCTCGCCGGTCTTGCAGAGTGACGCCACGCGCCGCCGCATGACATGCCTGGACGCCCCACGGCCTCCAGGCCCCGGGGCTTAATTCGCCTTCTCGTCCTCGCCCTTGTAACCGCTGATATAAGCCCGCCCCGAGCAGCGCACGAAGGCCACGCAGGTCAGGCCGCCGCTCTTGGCGTCGCAGGTGGCGCGCGCTTCGTTGCGCGCGGCCACCGGATCGGGATTCTTCGCGGTAAAGCTGGTGCCGCGGCCCTTGCTGCCCTTGCCCCAGGCCATGCCGACGCAGGTGTCGGTATAGGTGAGCACCGTGCGGCAGCCCACGCAGTCTTCCCACTTGAGCAAGGCGTCGACCGCTTCCTTCTCGCTCGGATAGCCATCGGCATAGGTCAGCTGGCCCGAGTCCTTTTCAGCCACGGAGCCCCAATAGCCGCGCGAATCCAGCTTGGCCGACAGGGCTTCGAGCTGGGCGGGCGTGGCGGTGTCGGGCGCCTTCAGGTCGGCTTCGCTGTAGCCCGGGCCGACGCACAAGGGCATGACGGCAAGCTTGCACTTGCCGTCGGCGCTGTCGTTGGTGCAGGTGCGGATGGCCTTCTTCGCGGCGACCTCGGGCGACACGCTGGCGCCCCAGAACAGGTCGCCGCGCGAATTGCGCGAGAACGCCACGCAGCTGTCAGAGAATGAGGTGACGCTCTTGCAGCCCTTGCCCCCGGCCTTGTTGCACTTGGCCAGCGCGGCGTCCTGCGCTTCCTTGGTGGAGGTTTCGGGCATGACCCAATACAGCTTGGCGTGCGCTTCGTCGGTGGCCACGGCGCCGTACAGCGTGTCGGCGTGCGCCGCTGGGGCAGCCAAGCCCAGCGCCAGCGCGCCTGCGCCGGCCAATGCGGCCACGGTGGAACGGAACTGAACGAGCAATCGCGCGAGCATCATGGGTGTGCAATATCCAGTGGTTGTGGCGCCGTGCGCCTCGCGATCTGCCATCGCCAAGGCGCCCCCGGGGCGCAGAACGCGCGGATCGTAGCACGTTACAGTTTGTCTTCCTCTCCCCGCTTTCTCACGTTTCCAGGTATTACGTAACCAATTTTTCAGCGGGAGAAAGCCGATGCGCCACTATTTTTTCGTTAACATTCTGCCCTCGCAGCGCAGCGTCAGACGACCGCCTGCAGGTGTACGCCGCACTGCCAGTGCTCGGGCGCCGCGATACGACTAGTCACGAAACGAAACTAAAACAAGACAAAATCTTGCGGCCGCTGAATTATGTTCCGGCACGCCGGATCTTTGAGGGAGCTAGGGCTCAGCATGAATAAATCGCGACTCCGTTCGACCTGGTTGCTGGGCCGCGCCCTGCCGGCGGCCCTGGTCCTTGCCGCCTTGGCCGGCTGCGCGCCGATGCCCACGGGCGGCAGTTCCACGCTGCCCTCGCTGACCAACATTTTTTCGTCCGGGCTGTCGTTCTCGCCCAGCGTGAACGTGGCCAAGAACATGAAGGGCCGTCCGGTCGGCGACGCCATCACGGCGCTGGGCGAACCGTCGAAGAAGCGCGGCGTGGGCAACACGATGGAGCTCATCTGGTCGGACTACCAGACCGCGCCCTATACGGAATGGGTCTCGACCGGCACCTCCCAGCAGGTGGTGGGCATGATTCCGGCCACCTCGACCAGCGCCGCGACCCCCGTCTTCCAGAACACCAACCACGGCTATTACAACAACCGCACCAAGGTCTACGAATGCACCGTGGTGATGCGCATGCAGAACAGCGTCATCATCGACAGCCAGGTGGACGGCAATGTCTGCCCCGAATTCATCGCCGCGCTGCGCAAGTGGGCGGGCGAGCGTGAAGCCAACAACTACCGCAGCAATTAAGGCAGCGCCCCCTCTTGTCGAACAAACTCGGAGCCCGCCATTTCCTCGCGGCGACGGCTGACGCCATGCGCCAGCAGGGCCGCGCCATACTGGCCGCGGCCCCCTGGTCGCTGGCGCTATTCATCCTGTCGCTGCCTTTCGCCTTGCTGATCACCAACCTGTTTCCGTACGGGAATGGGCTGTTCATGGCGCTGGCGCTGATCAACCTGATTGCGTTGGCGCGCATGACCTGCGCCTGGCATCGCGTCGTCCAGCCGGCGGACTTGACGGACGTCGGCGCCACCCGCGGCAGCGCGGCGCAGGCCCGTCATCTGGCGTTGCTCTGCGCGCTCGTTATTGCAGGCACTGCGATGGCCCGCGCCACCGGGGACCTGCCCTATGTGATCTACATGGTGCTGGCGGGATCGAATGACGCCGTGTTCTGGAGCGTCTTGTGCGCCGCGCTGGCGCTGATCTGGGTGCCCACGCTGTACGCGCTGGCAATGTATGGACTGAGCCTGCCGCGCGCGGCGGTAGCCGGCGAGTACCGTTTCCACGCCGCGCGCGCCGCCATGCCGTACAAGCCCTGGCCGCTGATGCTGGCGCTGCTCATGTTGATCGCGGCGGCCGGCCATGCCGGCTACATCCTGGGCATGCTCGCGTACGGCTACCCGGACGTTGGACTGGCGCGGGCAGCGATGAGCGCACTGCTCTGCGTCCCGCTCGTGTTTGTGGTGGCAACGATGTATGCGGTTGCCTATCGCGATTCCTGCGAACCGGCTGCGCGGACACTCTCCAGCCGTTCTTGAGCCCGAGCGCAGGCCGTCCAACGAGGCGTGAAGCACGTCTTTTGCTCCCATGCCCTAGTCCAGATCCGACGATCGCGGATACTCGATTTGGAGTATTGCCCGGCCACGCCAGAACTGCAAAAGTCGCTGACAGCGGTTCCCGGGCCACCGCGACGTCGATCATGATGCCGCAGGCCCCTCCCCCAAGTACTTATGAGCACGAGGAATCAGGAGGTGTCGCCATGGACCCCAAGAGTTTTCATTTCCTGCTTCCAGCGGACAAGCGCCCGTCATTCAGCCCGCTGAACGAGGAGGTACACCCCGACTTCCCCTGGCTGACCGCGAATCGCGCTCGGTCGCGCGGAGCGGACGTCTTCGCGGTCATCGACACGATCGTGATCCACGCCACGGCGGGTTATGCCACGCAGCACGCCATTGACAACTGGAAAGTCAGAAAGGCGAGCGCCCACTGGATCGTCCCGGATGAAGACGAGCCGCAGCATGGCCACTTCGTCTGGTCCGTGGTCGCCGAAGCCAAGGCGGCATTCCATGTCGGGGACGTCAACTACGCGCCGCATCTGGGCCAGGGTCCGAACGTCAACAACCGCAGCCTGGGGATCGAGATCGTCAACACCCAGGATGTCCAGAATTACAAGGACCCCTATTCGGCTTGGCAAATCGAAGCGACGGCCCGGATCATTACCTATGCCTGGAGCAAGTATCCGAACCTGAAGCATGTCATTTCGCATGCCAAGCTGGACCCGAATCGCCGGTCGGATCCCGGAATCAACTTTCCCTGGTCCAAGCTGGAGAATCTGGTGTTGTCCCATACTGCGGTAGCGCAACGGAACCCGCTTGTGTTTGCCGCCTATGCCGGCGCGCCGCGAGCCGATTATCCGGGGAACTGCTGCGGGCCCTGATCGCGAAGCCGCTCGAAGCTGACATTTCACTGACTTAAAAACGCGAATAGTTTTTATTCATATAGAATCCGGACTGTCCGTAACCCCATAGCCTGGCAGTCCCGATGTCCCTGCCCCTTTCCACGGGCCCTCATTTCCCACGCAAACGCCTGGTCCTGATCGCCGCCGCGCTGGTCATATTGGCTGCCCTGGCGCTCTGGTACGTCGGATCCAAGGGCACACCCGCCGCGCGTCCGCCCGAGTATGGCCAGATCCCTGTCGCCGTCGCGGTCGAGGCTGCCAGCGCCGGTCCGCTGCAGCGCGACCTGCATGCGCTTGGCACCATCACGCCCCTGGCGCAGGTGACCCTGCGCAGCCAGGTCGATGGCGAACTGCTGAAGCTGCATTTCACTGAAGGCCAGGCCGTGACGCGCGGGCAACTGCTGGCCGAGATCGATGCGCGTCCCTACCTTGCGGCGCTGGCCGCGGCCGAAGGCGAACTGGCGCGCACCCAGGCGCTGCTGGAGAACGCCGAGGCCGATCTGCAGCGCTACCGCAAGCTGGCGCGCCAGGAAGCGGTGTCGGGTCAACAATTGGATACCGCCGAAGCCCAGGTGCGCGCCCATGCGGCCCAGCGGCTACGCAACCAGGCCCAGGTGGCCGACGCCCGGCGCCTGCTGGACCACACCCGTATCGTTGCGCCCCACGACGGCCGCATCGGGCTGCGCCGCATCGACGCCGGCAACCATGTGCGCGCAGCTGACGCCGAGGGCCTGACCACGCTGGTCCAGACCCGGCCGATCTCGGCGCTCTTCAGCATTTCCGAAACGCGCCTGGACATCCTGCGCCAGGCCCAGGCGCGCGACGCCGCGCTGCGGGTCCAGGCCTGGGACGCGGACGACCGCCGTCTGCTGGCCGAAGGCACTTTGGAGGCGCTGGACAACCGCATCCAGGCCGCCAGCGGCACCGTCCGGCTACGCGCGCGCTTCGCCAACGCCGACGAATCGCTGTTTCCGAACCAGTTCGTGAACATCCGGCTGGCGGTGGTACAGCAGGACAACGTCATTTCCATTCCCACGGCCGCGGTGCAGTACGGCTCCGAGGGCGCCTTCGTGTTCGTGATCGGCGAGGACACGCGCGCCACGCGCCGCGTGCTGGAGCTGGGCCCGGCCAACGCTGGCCGCATCGTGGTGCAGGCCGGCCTGGCCGAAGGCGAACGCGTGGTGGTCGAAGGCGTGGACCGCCTGCACGACGGCCGCGACGTGCAAATTGTCGAATCGCAGAAATCATGAGCCTGTCGCGCCCCTTCATCCTGCGCCCCGTCGCCACGTCCTTCCTGATGATCGCCCTGCTGCTGTCGGGCATCCTGGCGTGGCGCATGTTGCCCGTGGCGGCGCTGCCGCAGGTGGATTACCCCATCATCCAGGTGACCACGCAGTACCCCGGCGCCAGTCCGAACGTGACGGCGCGCACCGTCACCGCGCCGCTGGAACGGCGCTTCGGGCAGATACCGGGCCTGAAGCAGATGTCCTCCACCAGCGGCAGCGGCATCTCTGTGATCACGCTGCAATTCGCGTTGGACGTGTCGCTGGGCGTGGCCGAGCAGGAAGTCCAGGCGGCCATCAGCGCCAGCGGCGCGCTGCTGCCCAATGACCTGCCGACGCCGCCCGTGTACCGCAAGGTCAACCCCGCCGACGTGCCTATCCTGACGCTGGCGGTCACGTCGGATTCCCTGCCCTTGCCCCAGGTCTACGACCTGGTCGACACCCGCATGACGCAGCGCCTGTCGCAGTTGTCCGGCGTGGGCATGGTCAGCCTGGCGGGCGGCCAGCGGCCGGCGGTGCGGGTGCAGGTCAATCCCATGGCGCTGGCCGCGCGCGGCCTGCAGCTGGCCGACGTGCAGGAAGCCATCAGCAAGGCCAATTCGAACCAGCCCAAGGGCAGCTTCGACGGGCCGGTGCGCTCGGTCATCATGGACGCCAACGACCAGCTGCAAAGCGCCGAGGAATACCGCGAACTGATCGTGGCCTGGCGCAACGGCGCGCCGGTGCGGCTGGGCCAGGTCGCCACGGTCGAAGACGGGGCGGAAGACCGCTATCTGGCCGCCTGGGTCGACAAGCAGCCGGCCGTGTTGGTCAACATCCAGCGCCAGCCGGGCGCCAACGTCATCGCCGTGGCCGACCAGGTCAAGGCGCTGCTGCCGCAACTGACGGCCAGCCTGCCCGCCGCCGCGCAGGTCCGCGTGCTGACGGACCGCACCGAGAGCATCCGCGCATCGGTGCGCGGCGTGCAATGGGAACTGGCCTTCGCCGTGGGCCTGGTGGTGCTGGTGACGTTCCTGTTCCTGCGCAACCTGCCCGCCACGCTGATCCCCAGCCTGGCGGTCCCCTTGTCGCTGATCGGCACCTTCGGCTTCATGCATCTGGCGGGCTTCTCCACCAACAACCTGACGCTGATGGCCCTGACGATAGGCGCGGGCTTCGTGGTGGACGACGCCATCGTGATGCTGGAAAACATTGCGCGCTACCGCGAGCAAGGCCACAGCCCCATGTCGGCCGCGCTCAAGGGCGCCGGCCAGATCGGCTTCACGCTGGTGTCCCTGACGCTGTCGCTGATCGCCGTGCTGATTCCGCTGCTGTTCATGGAAGACGTGGTGGGCCGTCTGTTCCGCGAGTTCGCTGTGACGCTGGCGGTCGCCATCCTGATATCGCTGGCGGTGTCGCTGACGCTGACGCCGATGATGTGCGCGCGGCTGCTGCCCGCGCACGAAGCGACGCGCCCGGGGCTGCTGGACCGCATCCAGGCCGGCTACGCCCGTTGGCTGGACCTGACCTTGCGCCATCAACGGCTGACGCTGGCCGTGATGCTGGCGACGGTGGCGCTGACCGGGCTGCTGTACCTGGCCGTGCCGAAGGGCTTCTTCCCGACCCAGGACGGCGGCACGCTGCAAGGGGTCACGCAATCGTCCCAGAGCACCTCGTTCGACGCCATGTCGCGGCGCCAGCAGGCGGTGGCCGAGACACTGCTGGCCGACCCCGACGTGGCCAGCCTGTCGTCCTTCATCGGCATCGACGGCATGAACACCACCTTGAATACCGGCCGCTTGCTGATCAACCTGAAACCCTGGTCGGACCGCAGCGCGCCGCTGGCGGACATCATGGCGCGGCTGGATGCGCGCGCCCGCGAGGTCCAGGGCATCTCGCTCTATCTGCAGCCGGTGCAGGAACTCAATATCGAGGACCGCGTGAGCCGCGGCCAGTACCAGTTCACGCTGACCTCCCCCGACAGCGCGCTGTTGGCGCGCTGGACCCATGCCCTGGCCGAACGCCTGGCGCAGTCGCCCGCGCTGGCCGACGTTTCCACCGACCTGCAAGGCGACGGCCGCCAGGCCTACCTGCAGGTCTCTCGCGACGCCGCCGCCCGCCTGGGCGTGACGATGGACGACGTGGCGCAGACCCTCTACAACGCCTTTGGGCAGCGCCAGGTGGCCACCCTGTTCACGCAGTCCAACCAGTACCGGGTCGTGCTGGAAGTGGACCGCAAGCTGGCGCTGAACCCGGACGCGCTGGAACGCATCCATCTGCAGACCGAGGACGGCCAGGCGATCCCGCTGTCGGCGCTGGCCACCGTCAGCGAACGCGCGGCGCCGCTGGCCGTGAACCACTTGTCGCAGTTCCCCGCGGTCAATCTGTCCTTCAACCTGCCCGCCGGCGGCTCCCTGGGAGAGGCCATCGCAGCCATCGAATCGGCGCGGCAGGAGATCGGCATGCCGGTCAGCGTGGAGCTGCGCTTGCAGGGGGCTGCCGCGGCCTTCCAGGCCTCGCTGTCGAACACGCTGTGGCTGATGCTGGCCGCGGTGGTCACCATGTACCTGGTGCTGGGCATGCTGTATGAAAGCGCCATCCACCCGGTGACCATCCTGTCCACCCTGCCCTCGGCCGCGGTGGGCGCCTTCCTGGCGCTGCTGCTTACCGGGCGTCCGCTGGACCTGATCGCCGTCATCGGCATCATCCTGCTGATCGGGCTGGTGAAGAAGAACGGCATCATGATGGTGGACTTTGCCCTGGAGGCAGAACGCTCGCGCGGCCTGGCGCCGCAGGCCGCCATCCGCGAAGCCGCGCTGCTGCGCCTGCGTCCCATTCTGATGACGACGCTGGCCGCGCTGTTCGGCGCGCTGCCGCTGATGCTGGCTACGGGCTCGGGCGCGGAACTGCGCCAGCCGCTGGGCTGGGTCATGGTGGGCGGGCTGCTGGTCAGCCAGGTGCTGACCCTGTTCACCACGCCCGCCGTGTACCTGTTCTTCCACCGCCTGGGCCAGCGCCGCGGCGCCGCAGCCGCCAAACCCGGGGTTGAAGGCCCCGCGCCATGATCCGCGCCTTGCTGCACCGCCCGACCGCCTGCATCTTCCTGGCGATCGCGCTGACCCTGCTGGGTGCGGTCGCATGGCGGCTGCTGCCGGTCGCGCCCTTGCCCCAGGTCGACTTTCCCACCATCGAGGTGCGCGCCGAACTGCCGGGCGCCAGTCCCGAAAGCATGGCCAGCACCGTGGCCGCGCCGCTGGAGCGCGCGCTGGGCAGCATCGCCGGCGTCAGCGCCATGACTTCGTCCAGCAACCAGGGCGCGACCCGCGTACAGCTGCAGTTCGATCTGGATCGCGACATCAACGAGGCCGCGCGCGACGTGCAGGCGGCCATCAACGCGGCCCGCGCCGAGTTGCCCGCCGGCATGCCCGGCAATCCCAGCTATCGCAAGGTCAACCCGTCCCAGGCACCGATCATGGCACTGGCGCTCAGTTCGCCCACCCGTCCCGCGGGCGAACTCTACGACCTGGGCTCGACCGTGCTGGCGCAGAAGATATCGCAGATCAACGGCGTGGGCGAAGTAACCATGGGCGGCAGCTCCCTGCCCGCGGTGCGCGTACAGGTCAATTCCAACGCCCTGGCCCACTATGGCGTGGCGCTGGATGAAGTGCGCCAGGCCATCGCCGACGCCGCGCCCATGCGGCCGCAAGGCCAGTTGGATTCCGCCAGCCGGCGCTGGGAAGTCGGTACGCCCGAACAACCCCGCGCCGCGGGGGACTACGAAAGCCTGATCGTGCGCCACCAGGACGGCGCCGTGATCCGGCTGTCGCAGATCGCACGCGTCAGCGATTCCGTCGAAAACCGCTACAGCAGCGGCTTTCACAACCGCAACCCGGCCGTGGTCCTGACAATCAGCCGCCAGCCCGGTTCGAACATCATCGAAACCATAGGCGCCATCAACCAGGCCCTGCCCGGCCTGCGCGCGCTGATGCCGGCCGACGTGGACCTGACCGTGGCGCTGGACCGCTCGCCTGGCATCAACGCCACCTTGCGCGAAGCGCACATCACGCTGGGGCTGGCCACCGCGCTGGTGATCCTGGTGGTGTGGGCGTTCCTGGGCAATGCACGGGCCGCGGCCATTCCCAGCGTGGCGATTCCGGTGTGCCTGATCGCCACCTTCGCCGTCATGTACCTGTGGGGCTTTTCGCTGAACAATCTGTCGCTGATGGCGCTGATCGTCGCGGCCGGCCTGGTGGTGGACGATGCCATCGTGGTGCTGGAGAACATCTCGCGCCATATCGAGCGCGGCCTCTCGCCGCGCAAGGCCGCGCTGCGCGGCGTGCGCGAAGTAGGCTTCACGCTGGTGGCCATGACCGTGGCGCTGAGCGTGGTTTTCGTCTCCATCCTGTTCATGGGCGGCCTGGTCGAGCGGCTGTTCCGCGAGTTCTCCATCACCCTGGTCGCCGCCACCGTCATCTCGCTGGTGGTCTCGGTCGCCATCATCCCCAGCCTGTGCGCCCGCTGGCTCAGGCCCGCCGTTCCCGCCGCGCACATGGCGAACGCGCGTCCATCGCGCATGCAGGCGATCTTCGAACGCCTGCATGCCTGGTACGGCAACACCCTGTGGCGGGTGCTGGGCCATGCCCGCCTGACGCTATTGCTGCTGGCCGGCGTGGTGGGGCTGAATGTCTACCTGTACGTGCAGGCGCCCAAGGGCTTCCTGCCGGTGCAGGACACCGGCCAGTTGGTGGGCTTCGTGCGCGGCGACGACGGCTTCTCGTTCCAGGTCATGCAGCCCAAGATCGACCAGTACCGCCAACTGGTGCTCAAGCATCCGGCGGTGCAGGACGTCATCGGCTACAACGGCGGCAGCCTGGGCATCAGCAATTCCCTGTTCCTGATCCGCCTGAAGCCCGCCGCCGAACGCCAGGAATCGTCGACCGAGGTCATCAACTGGCTGCGCACCAATGCGCCGGCAGTGCCGGGCGGCATGTTCTTCCTGAACGTGGACCAGGACCTGCGCATGCCCGGCGGGTTCGGTAATTCGGGCGACCATGAACTGGCCATCATGGCCAGCGACGTGCCGGCGCTGCGGCAATGGTCGCGCAAGATCTCCAAGGCCATGCAGGAGATCCCCGAACTGCGCGACGTCGACGCGGAAGGCGACGGCGCCACCCAGCAGGTCGTGATCGACATAGACCGCGCCGCCGCGCAGCGCCTGGGCGTGGACATGGGCACCATCAGCAGCGTGCTCAGCAACTCGTTCAGCCAGCGCCAGGTCGCCACGCTGTACGACGCCATGAACCAGTACCGCGTGGTGCTGGAGCTGGACCCGCGCTACACCGAGGACCCCGAGGTGCTGGAGCAGGTGCAGGTGGTCGCCGCCGACGGCACGCGCGTGCCGCTGACGGCCTTCGCCACTTATGACTACGGCCTGGTGAACGACCGCGTGTTCCATGACGGCCTGTTCGCCGCCGTGGGCGTGGGCTTTTCACTGGCCGAGGGCGTATCGCTGCAACAGGCCCTGGCCGCCATCGACAAGACCATGGCCGAGCTGATGGTGCCCTCGTACATCCAGACCCGCCTGGGCGGCGATGCGCGCAACTTCCAGCAAAGCCTTCAGGACCAGCCCTGGCTGATCCTGGCGGTGCTGGTAGCGATCTACCTGGTGCTGGGCATCCTGTACGAAAGCCCGCTGCATCCGCTCACCATCCTGTCGACCCTGCCGTCCGCCGGCGTGGGCGCGCTGCTGGCGCTGCGCCTGGCCGGCATCGAATTCACGCTGATCGCGCTCTTGGGACTGTTCCTGCTGGTGGGCATCGTCATGAAGAACGCCATCCTGATGATCGACTTCGCGCTCAGCCTGGAACGGCGCGAAGGGCTCACGCCGGAACAGGCCATCCACCGCGCCGCCATGCTGCGGCTGCGGCCCATCGTCATGACCAACCTGGCGGGGCTGCTGGGCGCCCTGCCCCTGGTGCTGGGTATGGGCGAAGGCTCCGAGCTGCGCCGCCCGC
Organism: Achromobacter aegrifaciens; assembly: GCF_902859965.1. NCBI lineage: Bacteria > Pseudomonadati > Pseudomonadota > Betaproteobacteria > Burkholderiales > Alcaligenaceae > Achromobacter > Achromobacter aegrifaciens. The sequence goes on along the minus strand of NZ_CADIKO010000002.1, from coordinate 375,264 downwards.
TGGGCATCGCCATCGTCGGCGGGCTGATGATCAGCCAGTTCTTGACGCTGTACACCACGCCGATCGTGTATCTGGCGCTGGAGAGGCTGCGGTTGAAGTGGAAGGCTGGCCGGCTGCGTCCTGGCCCCGAGGCCTGAAGCAGGGGCCAGCCTGCAGGGTCAGTCCGGGAGTATTCCCGCCGCCTTGATGACCTGCGCCCATTTGCGCTGCTCAGCCCGCTGGAAGTCCGCCAGTTCGCCCGGCGTGCCGCCTGCCGGAATCGCGCCCAGTTCAGCCAGGCGCTGCTTCACCGCCGCGTCGCCCAGGGCCTGGTTGATGGCCAGGGACAACTTTTGCTGCACCGCCTGCGGCGTGCCTGCCGGCGCATACATCGCAAACCAGGACGAGGCTTCGAAATCCGGCGCGCCCAAGGCCTCGGCCATGGTTGGCACTTCTGGATAGTCCGGCAGCCGCTGCGCTGTCGTGACAGCCAGCATGCGCAGTTTGCCGGCCTTCACGAAAGGCGTGCTGGTCAGCAGCGTATCGAACATGACCTGGACCTGACCCGCCACCAGATCGGTCACTGCCGGGCTTGAGCCCTTGTAGGGAATGTGGGTCATGGAGGTGCCGGTCTTGTACTTGAAATACTCCGGCACCAGGTGGGAAGAGCCGCCATTCCCCGCCGAACCGTAGTTCACGCGATCTGGGTGGGCTTTCAGGTAGTCCACGAGCTCGCCCACGGTCTGCGCCGGCATCTGTTGCGGGTTGATCACGACTGCGATGGGCACCGTAAGGACCAGCGCCAGGGGCGTGAAGTCCTTGTTCGCATCGTAGGGAATGTCGGGATAGAGCCCCGGATTGATCGCCATGGTGCCGATGCTGGCCATCATCAGCGTGTATCCGTCCGGCTTGCTGCGGGCGACGTCGCCTGCGCCGATGAAGCCATGCGCGCCGGCCTTGTTCTCGATGACGAAAGGCGTGCCCAAGCGGTCGGAGAGCGCCTTGCCGACCACGCGCGCGGCGATATCGGTCGGACCGCCTGCGGGAAACGGTACGACCAGACGGATGGAACGTTCGGGCCATTGCGACCCGGTACTGCCCAGCGCGGGCTGTGCCACGACAGCGCAGGCAAGCGCGGCAATTCCTAAAAGATGCTTCACGGATTTGTCTCCTGGTATGGTCTGCGGCGCGCGTCAGGCGGCGGTCTGGATGCCGGCTTCGCGTATCAGGCGCGCCCACTTCTTCTGTTCTTCCTGGATGTAGCGCTGCGCGGCCTCCGGAGATCCGCCCATGGCCGTACTGCCCTCAGCGGTGAACATGGCAACTGTGGCCGGATCCGCCAGCACCTTCTCCACTACCGCGTTGACGGCCCGGACCACCTCGGGCGGGGTGCCGGCCGGCGCGACCAGCGCCTTCCAGTCCAGCGCCTCGAAGCCCTCGTAGCCGGACTCGGCCACGGTGGGCACATCGGGCAGGATCTCCAGCCGCGCGCGCGAGCTGACGGCCAACGGCCGCAGCACCTTGCCCTTGAGCATTTCCTGCGCGGCCTGCGGCGTGGCGAACATGTAGTCGGTATTGCCGCCCAACAAGTCGTTGAGCGCAGGCGCCGCGCCGCGATAAGGCACGTTAAGCACTTGGAACTTGCCCTGATAGGCGAGCAGTTCGCCCGCCAGATGGCCCACCGTGCCGGAACCCGCCAGCGCCTGCTTGATGGCGCCAGGCTCGGCCCGCGCATCCTTGATCAAGTCGGCCAAGGTCTGCCAGCGTGCGTTGGCCTTGACCACCAGCACGACCGGCAGCGATGCGATCAGGGAGACCGCCGCGAAGTCCTTTTCCGCGTCGAAGGGAATCTGCGGCATCAGGGCGGGATTGATGGCCAGGTTGGCGGTCTGGCCCAGGCCCAGCATGTAGCCGTCCGGCTTGGCCTTGGCCACGAAATCCATGCCGATGTTTCCGCCCGCGCCGGGTCGGTTCTCCACCACCACCGACCAGCCGGCCAGCGCCGTGACCTTGGCCGCGATGGCGCGCGCCACTGAGTCCGTGCCGCCGCCCGGCGTATAGGGAACGATAAGGCGCACAGGCCGCCCGTTCGGATAGGCGGCTGCGGTCTGGGCGCGCAGCGGCAAGGCCGCAGCGCACATCGCCGCGCCCAGGAAAGCGCGGCGGGATAGCGTGATCATGATTAGTCTCCTTGTGTGATTTGCCTTGCTTTCAAGGCTGCGATTTCGTCGTCGCGATAGCCGACGCCGCGCAGCAGCGCGTCGGTGTGTTCGCCCACCGCAGGCGGCTGCAGGCGTATTCCGGGCTGGGCGCCGCCCAGCGTGAAGGGCGCGAGCGGCGCCAGGGACTCGCGCCCGTCCTCCAGGGTGATGGGCGCGAGGCCGCCGGTAGCCGCCAGATGCGGATCGTCGAACAGTTGCTCAGGCCGCGTGATCGGCGCGAAGGGCAACCCTTCATGCTCGAACACCGCCGCCAACTCGGCCGCGCTGCGGTCCGCCAAGTGCGAGCGCAGCTGCGGCATCAGCCAGTCGCGCGCCTGCACGCGGTCGTTGTTGCTGGCCAGGCGCGGATCGGCCAGCAGCTCGGCCAAGCCGAAGGCGCGACAGAAGGTGCCCCATTGCTTGTCGCTGACCACGGCCAGGAAGATCTGTTCGCCGCCCTTGACGGTGAACACGTCATAGATGGCCCAGGCCGAGATGCGGCCGGGCATGGGCGCGGCAGCGCGTCCGGTGACGGCGTACTGCATCATGTGCTGCCCCACCAGGAAGACGTTGTTCTCGAACAGCGAGGCCTGCACTTCCGTGCCCTCTCCCGTCTGCTCGCGCTGCGCCAGGGCCGCCATGGCGCCGATGGCGCCGAACATGCCGCCCATGATGTCGTTGACGCTGGCGCCCGCACGCAGCGGATCGCCGGGACGCCCCGTCATATAGGCCAGACCGCCCATCATCTGCACGACTTCATCCAGCGCCGTCCGGTGTTCGTAGGGTCCGGGCAGGAAGCCCTTGTGGCTCACGTAGATCAGGCGGGGATTGCGTTGCTTGAGCGTGGCGTAGTCCAGGCCCAGCTTCTGCATGACGCCGGCCTTGAAGTTCTCGCTCACGATGTCGGCGGAATCAATCAGGCGCAACGCGGCCTCTATGCCCTCGGGCTGCTTCAGGTCCAGGGCGATGCTCTTCTTGTTGCGGTTGAACATGGGGAAGAAGCCCGCGCCCGACCCGAGCAGGCGGCGCGTGCTGTCGCCGCCTATCGGCTCAACCTTGATGACTTCGGCGCCAAGGTCCGCCAGCAGCATGCCGCAGGTCGGGCCCATGACCATGTGAGTGAATTCGACGACGCGGATGTTTTCGTACGGAAGGCGCGGATGGGCGTGGCTGGACATGGGTGTGGATCTTCTGCAAGTAAGGGCCATTACGGCAAAGGCCGGCCTGGCCGCGTGTATCTAGGTCGTAGGCCTGCGGGAATGGCCGATCAGGCCCGCTGGACGAATCCCTTGGGCAAGCCGGCGTCGGGGGTCATGCCATACAACGGCTCGCCGGGCAGGCCGGCCGCCAGCGGCGCGCGTGCGGCAAGGATTCCATCCAGGTCAATGCCGGTGCGCACGCCCATGGCCTCGAACATGAAGACCAGGTCTTCGGTGACGACGTTGCCGGACGCGCCCGGCGCATAGGGGCATCCGCCCAGGCCGCCCAGCGAACTGTCGAAGGTGCGCACGCCTTCCTCCCAGGCAGCCAGGCAGTTGGCCAGGCCCAGACCACGCGTGTTGTGCATGTGGGCGGCGCCCGCCTTCTCGCCGATTTCCGCGCGCAGACGGCGGAACAGCCGCCGCACTTGCGCGGGATTGGCATAGCCGACGGTGTCCGACAGCCCCGATTCGTCGGCGCCCGCAGCCACGCATAGCGCCGCCAGGCGGATGACCTCGTCTTCGGGCACCACGCCCTGCAAGGTGCAGCCGAAGGCCGTTGAAATGCCGGCCTCCAGCTTCACCGCGGGAGCCAGCTCGTCGCGCAGCCGCGCGATCGCCCGGACCTCCTCCACCATTTCCTCGGGCGTCTTGCGCACATTGGCCAGCGAATGCTCGCGGCTGGCGGAGACCGGCATCGTCAGCTTGTGGACGCCGGCCCGCAGCGCCGCCTCGGCGCCGCGCAGGTTGGGCACCAGCGCCATGACGGTAAGCGCCGGATGGCGCGCCGCATGCCGCACCACCTCGGCAGCATCCGCCATCTGCGGCAGCAGGCGCGCCGGCACGAAGGAAGCCACTTCGATTTCGCGCACGCCAGCCGCGACCAGCGCATCGATCCAGCGCAGCTTGTCGGCGGTGGGCATGGTCGCCTTGACGGACTGCAAGCCATCGCGCGGACCGACCTCGCTGATCAGGACGTCGGGTTTGCGGTCGTTGGGCTGGGCCATGTTTGAAATCTCCAATAATTCTATCTAATAGAACGATGTTTCTTTAGATAGAATTATTGAATTCACCGACCGTAGCTGTCAAGCGCCGTGGCGTACAGGAAAACCACGAGCGGGGCATTAGGCAGCGCCTACAATGCCGTCATTCGTTCTAAAGGATGGAATATGGTCCCGCCCCGGAATCAACCCCACGGAGCCGCGCATGCCGCGTAAAGCCGCCACGGAATCACTGGCCGATACCGATGCCGCCCAAGGCGGCGTGGCTGCGGTAGACCGCGCGCTCAGCCTGATGTCGGTTTATGCGGCCGGCGACAAAGCTCTGTCACTGGGCGAACTGGCCGAGCGCACGCGTCTGTACAAGAGCACGGTCCTGCGACTGCTGGCGTCGCTGGAGCATGCCGGATGGATCCAGCGCCTGGACGATGGCCGCTATGCCCTGGGCGGAGAAATCGCCCGTCTGCACGGCATCTACGCAGCCTCGTTTTCATTGGAAGAGGTGGTCATGCCGGTATTGCGCGACCTGGTCGCGGCAACCGGCGAAAGCGCGGCCTATCACGTCCGCCAGGGCGATGCGCGTCTGTGCCTTTACCGCGTGGATTCGCCGCATCCGGTAAGAGACCACATCCGCGCGGGCGATCTGCTGCCGCTGGACCGCGGCAGCGGCGGACGCGTCCTGACGGCCTACGATCCCCTACTGGGGCGGGCGCCGGGACCGGACCAGGAACTGCATGCGCGCATCCGCGCCGACGGTTATTTCGCAGCCATGGGCGATCGCCTGGCGGAAGTGGCGGGTATTTCCGCGCCCGTCTTTCTGCTCAATGGCGAAATCGCGGCGGCAGTGACGCTGACCGCGCCCGTCCATCGTTACGTTGCCGCCCATCTGGCAGCGGTACAGGAGGCGGCGCGGCGCCTGACGGGGAAAGTCGGTTAGCGGACCCGGAGCCGGGGCCCCACTGAGGAAGGGTTCTTGAGTCGCCGGCGTCCGGACTGCGGGATTCCGATGCTCGCCCCGGTGGGGCTGCGCTTCGGATCCCTCCGCCCGGCCACCGGCTCACAGTATCTGCCCATGAACGGGGTTCGAAACCACCGCATTAGACGACTACCAGCCGAGGTGGCCCGGAGCCATCCGAAGCGCAGCCCCATTGGGGCGAGCATCGGAATGGCGCAGGGCTGCCTCGGCGGCGAAAGAACCCTGACACCCGCAAGCTCGAAGCCCTGTCGCTTCGACTTTGTGAGGCTGGGTTCTTGAGTCGCCGGCGTCCGGGCTGCGGGATTCCGATGCTCACCCCGGTGGGGCTGCGCTTCGGATCCCTCCGCCCGGCCACCGGCTCACAGTATCTGCCCATGAACGGGGTTCGAAACCACCGCATTAGGCGACTACCAGCCGAGGTGGCCCGGAGCCATCCGAAGCGCAGCCCCATTGGGGCGAGCATCGGAATGGCGCAGGGCTGCCTCGGCGGCTAGAGAACCCTGATATCCGCAAGCTCGAAGCGGTGAAGTGGAGTTCTTGAGTCGCCGGCGTCCGGGCTGCGGGATTCCGATGCTCGCCCCGGTGGGGCTGCGCTTCGGATCCCTCCGCCCGGCCACCGGCTTACGGCATCTGCCCATGAACGGGATCCAAACCCAACGCATTAGGCGACTGTCAGCCGAGGCGGCCCGGAGCCATCCGAAGCGCAGCCCCACCGGGGCGAGCATCGGAATGGCGCAGGGCTGCCTCGGCGGCTTAAGAACCCCGACATCCGCAAGCTCGAAGCCCTGTCGCTTCGACTCTGTGACACATGGTTCTTGAGTCGCCGCGGTCCACGACAATCAAGGCTGCTGCCCGCCGGGCAACACCAGCTTCTCCAGATAATCCAGATCCTCGCGCACCAACCGCAAGGACTCGCTCACGTCCGGCGAGCGCGGCCGACGGGCAGCGTCGCGCAACAGCGATTGCACCGCCATGTCGGCCATGATGGCCGCGACTTCGGCACGGCTCAGGCGGCCGTCGGGCTTGTACCACCACGCCGACCAGTTGCACATACCGATGAGGCTGAAGGCGGCGACGTGCGGATCGACCATGCGGAACTGGCCGTCGCGGATGCCGTTTTCGATGACGCGGCTGAAGTTCTCCAGCACGTTGCGGCGCGACGCCTGCACGGCGGCGCGCTGCTTGGGCGTCATGTCGGCCTCGGTACGGTCGGCCACGCGGAACTCGGCGGTGCGCGACAGGATCAGGTCGGCATGCCGCGTGACCAGCGCGCGCAGCGCCTCGACCGGATCCAGGTCCTCGCGGGTGGCGGTCTCGCCGGCCATTTTCTTGGCCGCGCTCAGCACGTCCTCGGTCAGCGAACGCAGGATCTCGTCCTTGCTCTTGAAGTAATAGTAGACGGCGGTGCGGCTCAGTCCCAGGGATTCGGCAATGTCCTGGATGCTGGTGCCGCCGCTGCCGCGCTTGATGAATAGCGTCGCCGCGGCGTCGAGTATGGCGGTGCGCAGCGCTTCGCCCTTCAGCGCTCCCTTGGTGCTTGCGTCGTTCACGTTGCGATGTTCCTCGAATGGACCGTCCGGGACGGCCCCGTCCCGAAATTATGGCATGCGCGTTTACGTCTCCAAGCCGCGCCGGCCGGCGTTTTCCCGCGACTGAGTCCCCAATTTTTGACGCTACTGTCAGTTTTTTAAATTTAATTGACACTAAAGTCAAATATTCGTCTAATACGTCAAACCGAGGTCCCAGGACCATCGCCACAGGAGACGAATGTGACTACCGCCGCCCCCTCCAGCCAGATCACCGCAGGCTTTCTCAACACCGATTGGAATCCGCGCGACCTGCCCGCCGGCGCCTCGACCCGCAACGTCGTGCTGCGCACCGCCGACGGCGCCGCCACTTCCGGATCGCTGTACCAGCCGGCCGGCCCCCGTCCCGACACCGTGGTCTGCGTGATGCATCCACGCGAGTTCATGGCCTGCCACTACCTGATCCCCGACATCGTCGGCGCCGGTCTTGCGGCGTGGTCGCAAGGGGCGCGCTCCGTCGGCAACGATCTCAGGCTGGAACACGAACAGGCGCTGCAGGACGTGGCCGCCGGCCTGCGCTTCCTGCGCGAACAGGGCTTCAAGAAAATCGTGCTGCTGGGCAATTCCGGCGGCGCCGGCCTGTACGCGTTCTATGCGCAGCAGGCCGGCCTGCCCGCTGGCGAGCGCGTCACCCGCACACCGGGCGGCAAGTCCAGCGGGCTGGATGAACTGGACATGCCCGAAGTGCACGGCCTGGTGCTGGTGGGCCCGCACCCGGGCCAGGGCTCGCTGCTGCTGAACTGCATCGATCCGTCCGTCGCCGACGAGAACGACGCGCTGTCGGTAACGCCGGACCTGGATCCGCTGGCGCCCGAGAACGGTTATCGGCCCAAGGGCCAGGCGCGCTATGCGCCGGAGTTCGTCGCCCGCTACCGCCAGGCGCAGCGCGACCGCGTGGCGCGCCTGGACGCGCAGGCGCGGCAGATGATCGCCGACCGCCTCGCGGCCCGCGCCGACGTCAAGAGCGGCGCCGACGCCTCGGCCGAACGCCGGCGCCAGGCCGCGCACACGCCGGTGCTGGTGGTCTGGCGCACCGACGCCGACCTGCGTTGCCTGGACCTCAGCCTGGATCCTTCGGACCGCCACCCGGGCTCGCTCTGGGGCAAGGATCCGTACGCGTCGAACTACGGCGCCGTCGGCTTCGCCCGCTTCTGCACGCCCGAGAGCTGGCTGTCGACCTGGTCCGGCCTGTCTTCCAACGCCAGCATGGCGCGCACCGCCGGCGGCATCAGTCAGCCCACCCTGATCGTCGAATACACGGGCGACCAGGCCTGTTTCCCTTCCGACGTGCGCGCCATCCACGACGCCATCCCCGCGCCGGACAAGACCCACCTGCGCATCCGCGGCGATCACCACGGCCGCGCGCTGGTTGAAGGCGAAGAGCCCGGGCGCTACGCGGCCGGCCGCGAACTGGCCGCCTGGCTGCGCCAACGTTTCCTGTAATCCGAATGCCGACGGAGCAAGTCATGACTGCAACTCCCAAGACCCCCGCCCCCCTGCGCCTGCACGGCGTGGACCATACGGCGCGGCCCACCTGGCGCCTGCGCGAAACCGTCGCCTTCTATCGCGACATCCTCGGCCTGCCGCTGGTGCATGTGATCTCGGCGCGCGGCTGGGGTCCCGCCACGCACCCGGACTTCCTGCATTTCTTCTTCGACAGCGGCCAGGGCAGCACCATCGCCTTCTTCTACTACCTGGGTTCCGACGAACCCGAGGCGCTGCGCGGACGCAGCCGCATGCGGCCGCTGCCGGAAGACCACGTGTTCGACGCCACGCATACCGCCTGGCTGGTGGAAAGCGAGGACGAGCTCAAGGCCTGGAAGCAGAAGTTGCAGGATGCCGGGCTGGAAGTCTCGGTCGAAACCCGCCATGAAGTGATCGAATCCATCTACGTGCGCGATCCGAACGGCTATTTCATCGAATTCACGCGCAAGCTGCGGCCGCTGGGCGAAGTCGACTCGATCGACGCCGCCCTGACGCTGCAGGCGGCCATGCAGGCCGAGGCCGATGCGGAATCAGCCGGCGGGCGCATCCAGCACATCGACGACGTCTGGGCGCGCAAGGCGGCGCTGCTGGAAGACCGGCTGGAGCTGGCGGATGGCGGCGTCGAACCGTCCGTGCGGATCTTCGTGCCGCGCGTCGAAGAGTTTTCATCCCTGGTCGAGGACGCCTCGGGTCGCGAAAACTGCACCGTGGTGCCGGGCGAGCATTTCGACTGCATCGTCTCCGACGGCCCGGTGGAATTCCAGCGCAAGGCCCTGGGACTCAAGCCCGCCGTCTGGTATGGCTTGTTCACCGGCGGCGTCAGCGGCACGATCGACGTACTGGACCGGGACCGCGTGCGGATCTCGGCCGCGCGGCACTGAGACACGGGCCTGGAGGAGACCATCATGCGAGATATACGCCACCCCATAGAGGGCGTGATCTACCACCACCCCGAGCGGGCGCGCCAGTACTTCGCCAGCGGCGCCTGGGAACCTTCGACCGTCGGCGCGGCGCTGCACGCCACCGCCCAGCGCTGCCCCGAGCGCACCGCGCTGATCATCGACGAAGGCAGCCTGAGCTTTCGCGAGCTGGACGAACAGACCGACCGGCTGGCCGCCGCGCTGCTGAAGCTGGGCCTCGCGCCCGCGGACCGCGCCATCTTCCAGATGGGCACCACGCTGGAAACGGCGCTGGCCCTGCTTGCCTGCTACAAGGCGGGGATCGTCCCCGTCTGTTCCCTGCCGCAGCACCGCGAACTGGAGATCGGCCAGTTGTCGCGCCAGACCCGCGCCCGCGGCTATTTCGTGCAGGCCGACTTCGGCAAGTTCGATCTGCCCGCCTTCGCCGCCGGCATGCTGGCCGCCAGCGACACGCTGGAGCACCTGGTCGTGGCGCGCGGCGACTCGCCGCATGGCGTGTCCCTGCACGCGCTGCTGGATGCGATGCCGCTGGCCGAGGCCCGCCTCATCCTCGCCGAGCAAGGCCCCGGCTGCGAGGACGTGCTGAGCTTCCAGCTGTCGGGCGGCACGACCGGCATGCCCAAGATCATCCCGCGCTTCCATGCCGAGTACCTGGGCCATTCACTGGCCTGCGCCCGGCGCTACAAGATGCAGGACGACGACCGCATCATCTGGGCCCTGCCCTTGCTGCACAACGCGGCCCAGGTCTATGTGCTGATTCCCGTCATCGCCATGGGCGTTTCCGCGGTGCTGATGCCGCGGGTCGACGTGCCACGCATGCTGGAACTGATCGAGCGCCACCGCGTCACCCGCGCCATGTCCATCGGGCCGATAGCGCCGCAGATCATGGCCTTCGCCGACCTGGCGAACTACGACCTGTCGTCCCTGCGCCTGTTCATCACCATGAGCGCCGCGGACCGGCTTGAAGCGCACCTGAACGTGCCCTGCTCCAACCTGTTCGGCATCACGGAAGGATTGCTGCTGGGCTCGCCCGCCGACGCGTCCGAGTACGAACGGCACCATACGCAAGGCCGCTCGGGCTGTCCCGAGGACGACATCCGCCTGCTCGCGCCCGGCACCGAGGAACCAGTGGCCGAAGGCCAGATGGGCGAACTCTGCTTCCGCGGCCCCGCCACGCTGCCCGGGTTCTTCGACGCTCCCGCGGCCAACGCCTCCGCGTACACCTCGGACGGCTATTACCGTACCGGCGACATGATGACGGCGCGCGTGGTCGATGGCGCAACCTGCTACGCCTTCGAAGGCCGCCTGCGCGACAACATCAACCGCGGCGGCGAGAAGATCGGCTGCGAGGAAGTCGAGGCGCTGGTGGGCGCGCATCCCGCCATTTCCGAAGCGCGCCTAGTGGCCATGCCCGACCCCTTCTATGGCGAAAAAGGCTGCATCTTCATCATCGTCCGGCCCGGCCACACGGCGCCCGGCCTGACGGAGCTGGCGGACTTCCTCACCGGCCAGGGGCTCGCAAAATACAAGTGTCCGGAACGCATCGAGCAGATCGAAGCCTTCCCCGTCACCAAGGTCGGCAAGCTCGACAAGGCGGCCCTGCGCCATAGCGTCGCGGAAATGCTCAACCAGGAAGCCGCCAAGGCCCGGGAGAACGGCAATGACCAGCACTGAATACGTCCTGAGCGAAACGCCTTTCATCGTGCGCCGCCGCGTCAAATGGGGCGACTGCGATCCCGCGGGCGTGGTCTACACCGTCACGTTCGGCGAATACGTGCTGTCGGCCGCCGAACTGTTCTACGGCCACCTGTTCAATGGCACGCCGCAGCGCATCAAGGATGAACACGGCTTCGGCACGCCGACGCGCGCGCTGTCGTTCGACTTCCAGGCCTCGCTGTGGCCGGACGAGGAATTCGACATGTGCGTCAGGGTCGAGGAAATCCGCACCCGCACCTACACCCTGCACGTCGCCGGCAGCGTGCGGGGCCAGCCCGCGTTCGACGCCAGGCTGACCCCGATCTGCGTGGCGCGCGGCGAACGGCGCGCCATCGAAGTACCCGCCGCGCTGCGCGGCGCGCTGCAGTCATATCGGCAAGCCTGCGCGCAGGCCGAAGCAAACAGGAGTGAAGCCAAATGAAGATCGCTGTCATCGGAGCGGGCCCCGCCGGCCTGTACTTTTCGCTGCTTGCCAAGAAGCATGCGCCGCAGCATGAAATCACCGTTTACGAACGGAACCCGCGCGGCGCCACCTACGGCTGGGGCGTGGTGTTCTCGGACATCGGCCTGGCCTTCCTGCGCGAAGCCGACCCGGAATTCTTCAAGGCCTTCGTCGCGCACCACGAACGCTGCGACTACATGGAGATCATCCACCAAGGCGCCCGCGTCCAGGTCCAGGGCAACCATTTCTCGCGCACGGCCCGCATCGACATGCTGGAAGTCCTGGAAAAAGCCTGCCTGGAGGCCGGCGTCCAGATCCTGCACGAACAGCAGATCGACGACGTGGAGCGGCTGGCCGCGGAAGTGGACATGGTCGTGGCCGCGGACGGCAGCAACAGCGCCGTGCGCAAGCAGTACGCCGAACACTTCCGGCCCAGCTTCGAACGCCGCCGCAACAAGTTCGCCTGGTACGGCACACGCCAGCGCTTTCATCCGGTATCGCTGATCTTCCGCGAAACGGACCACGGTATCTTCATCGCGCACAGCTACCAGTACAGCAAGGACCTCAGCACCTTCCTGGTGGAAGTGGACCCGGACACCTGGCAGCGCGCCGGCCTGGACACGGCCAGCGAGGACGCAAGCCGCCAATATTGCGCCGAGGTGTTCCGCGCCGACCTGGGCGCCAACGAACTGCTGGGCAACCGTTCCCTCTGGTTCGAGGCCAACATCGTGCGCAACGAACGCTGGTCGCATCGCAACATCGTCCTGCTGGGCGATGCGCTGCGCACCGTGCATTTCTCGCTCGGCTCCGGCACCCGCATGGCGATGCAGGATGCGATCGCGCTGCACCAGGGCCTCACCCAGCATCCGGAAGACACGCAGGCCGCGTTCGCGCACTTCGAGGCGCAGCGCCGTCCGGCATCGGCCAATTTCCAGACCGCCGCCGCGCGCAGCCTGGACTGGTACGAGAACGTGGCCGACAAGATGCACCTGGACCCGGTGTCCTTCGCCTACGACTACATGCGCCGCACGGGCCAGGTCAGCCACGACGACCTGCGCCAGCGCGACCCCGGCTTCGCCGCCGCCTACGAGGCGCTGCACCCGGAGGCGGCAGCGGTGTCCTAAGCCACGCACCCTTTTGCTGTAAGTACCCGGCCGCGGCGCATCCGCGCATGCGGCCCCGACGATAAGCGGCGCGGGGAAGCGCCGCAAAAACCATCCATGGAAAGTGGAGGAGACATGAAAAATACTCTCTGGTGCATGGCGCTGACCGGCGCCCTGGCCTGCGCCTCGGCACAGGCCCAATCCGACAAGTACCCCGAACGGCCGGTGCGCATCGTGCTGCCGTATTCGGTGGGCAGCGGCCCCGACGCCGTCGCCCGCATGCTGGGCGAACAGCTCACGGCGGCCTGGAAGCAGCCGCTTATCGTGGAGAACAAGCCCGGCGCCAACGGCTGGCTGGCGATCGGCGAGGTCAAGCGCGCCACGCCCGACGGCTACTCGCTGGCCGTGGTGGACAACACCCACATGACGCTGCAGCCGCAGCTCTACCGCAATCTGCCCTTCGATCCGGTCAAGGATTTCGTCCCTGTGGCGCCGATCTACACCACGCATTTCTTCATGGTGGTGTCGGCCTCGTCCCCCTGGAACAACGTCACCGACCTGATCGCCGCGGCCAAGGCCCAGCCCGGCAAGCTGACCTACGGCACCTGGGGCATGGGCAGCGTGGCGCATGTGGGCACCTCCATGTTCCAGACCGCCACGCAGACCAGCATGACGCACGTCCCTTTCAAGGACCTGGCCCAGCTCTACACGGCGGTGGCCAATGGCGAGGTCGACTGGGCTTTCGGCACGGCCGCCACCGTGCAGAACCTGTACCAGGCCAAGCGGGTCAAGCTGCTGGCGCTGGCGGCGCCGTCCCGCCTCGGTTCCTACGCCGACGTGCCCACGGTCACCGAGGCCGGCGGCCCCAAGGACTTCGAGTTGAAGACCTGGGTCGCGGCCTTCGCGCCCAAAGGCACGCCGGATGCCGTGGTCAAGCGCATCAACGCCGCCATTGCCCAGGCCGTGGTCACGCCCGCGGTGCGCAAGCGCTTCGAGACCTATGGCTTCGACGCCTGGCCGCAGGATGCCGCCGCGCTGGCCCAGGCCCGCGACGCGGATTCGGCGCGCTTCGCGGCCGTGGTCAAAGAGGCCAATATCTCGCTGGACTGAAGCGCAGTCCCGGGGCCGCCCGCGGCGGCCCCGCTACCCTTCCGGCGCCTTGGGCGTGGCCGTCAGCCGCTGCGCCATGAACTCCAGGAACTCGCGCGCCAGCGCCGGCAAGGTCCGGCCCTGCAAGGTCAGGACCTGGATGCTCCGCTGCCGCATTTCGGGATTGCTGAACGGCACCGCGACCAGGCCTTCGCCGTCGCGCTGTCCGAGCACCGTCAGGTAGCCCGACAGCGCCACGATGTCGCTGCCCGGCAGCATGGGCAGGAAGGCCGCGGAATGATTGGACACGTAGGCCGGCTCGATGTGCAGCCCGGCGTTGGCGCAGGCCGCGTCAAACAGCTGCCGCACCGTAGTGCCATGGTCGCCCAGCGACAGCGGCACCTTGGTCAGGTCGCGCACGCCAAGGCTGCGGCGGCTGGCCAGCGGATGGTTGCGGCACATGACCGCATAGACCGGCGCGCGCACCAGCAGTTCGGTCTTGAGCCGGTCGTCCTGCGCGGTGGTGTAGCGCAGCGCCAGCTGCGACAGGCCCTCCAGGATCTGGCGGCTGACCTCCTCGGGGCGCTCCACGTGCAAATGGAAACGGGCCTCGGGCCTGACCCGCTTGAACTCGGCCATGCACATGGGCAGGAAGCGGTGGGCGAAACCCTCGGTGCAGGCCAGGCGTATGGTCACGTCGCCCAGGTGGCCGCGCTGGCGGATCTCGGTGGTGACGCGCTCGGCTTCCAGGGCGGCGGCATTGGCGTAGGCCGCCAATTGGCGGCCGGCTTCGCTCAGTTCCATGCCGCGCGCCTGCCGCTCGAACAGCGCGATGCCCAGCCCGTCCTCCAGCTTGGCGATCTGCCGGCTTACGGCAGAAGCCGCCACGTGCTGTGCCGCCGCGGCGCCCGCGATGGAACCGCAGCGCGCGACCTCCAGAAAATACCTCAAGCCCAGCGAAATCATGGCGGCCCCTCTTATCCATGCCTTTATGGCAATGAAAGAATGCTAATTATCTAATTGTGGCATGTAGTGAAGCGTAATAACTTTGTGCCTCCCTCTGCATCCCATCCCAGGCACCGAAGTGACACGCGAACAAGCCCTGCTCCAAGCCGTTCAAGCCTACGACAACGGCGACCTGCATGCCGCGCTGACCCGCCGCGTCGCCTACGCGACGGAAAGCGAAGTGCCCGACCAGGCGCCGGCCCAGCATGCCTACCTGAACGAAGAACTGGTTCCGCTGCTCCAGCAACTGGGCTTCGCCTGTGAGGTGCACCCCAACCCCTCGGGCGCCGACCTGCCCATCCTGGTGGCGCGCCGCATCGAGCAGGCCGGTCTGCCCACGGTGCTGATGTACGGCCACGGCGACGTGGTGCGCGGCAACGCCGCCAAGTGGGAAGCCGGCCGCGATCCCTGGCGCCTGCAGGTCGAAGGCGACCGCTGGTACGGACGCGGCACCGCCGACAACAAGGGCCAGCACAGCATCAATCTGGAAGCCTTGCGCCAGGTCATCGCCGCGCGCGGCGGCAGGCTCGGTTTCAACACGATCTGGCTGATCGAGACCGGCGAGGAAGCGGGCTCCCCCGGACTGGCCGCCTTCTGCGAGGCACAGCGCGAGGCGCTGGCGGCGGATGTCTTCATCGCCAGCGACGGCCCGCGGCTGAGCGCGCAGCGTCCCACCCTGTTCATGGGCTCGCGCGGCGCGGTGAACTTCGAACTGAAACTGCGCGCGCGCGAACGCGGCTACCACTCGGGCAACTGGGGCGGCCTGCTGGCCAACCCCGCCATCGTGCTGGCGCACGCCATCGCCACGCTGGTCGATGCGCGCGGCCGAATCACGGTGCCCGGCCTGCGCCCGCCCCCCATCCCGGAGGCGGTGGCCGGGGCGCTGGCCGACCTGGAAGTCGGCGGCGGCGAAGACGACCCCGACATCAACGCGTGGTGGGGCGAACCCGGGCTGAGCGCGCCCGAAAAAGTGTTCGGCTGGAACAGCCTGGACGTCCTGACCTTTGGCGCCGGCGATCCGGCCAAGCCGGTCAACGCCATACCGCCCGAGGCCGTGGCCTGGTGCCAGCTGCGTTTCGTGGTCGGCACGGACTGGCGCGCGCTGGAAACGCACGTGCGGGAACACCTGAGCGCGGCGGGCTTCGAGGACGTGCAGGTGCGCATCGGCATGCAGGCCGGCGCCACCCGTCTGTCGCCCGACAATCCCTGGGTGCGCTGGGCCGCGGCCTCGCTGGAACGCAGCACCGGCAAGCGGCCGGCGCTGCTGCCCAACCTGGGCGGCTCGCTGCCCAACGACATCTTCGCCGACCAATTGGGACTGCCCACATTGTGGGTGCCGCATTCCTATCCCGCTTGCGCCCAGCACGCGCCCAACGAACACCTGCTGGGCAGCGTCGCCCGCGAGGGGCTGGCCATCATGGCTGGCCTGTACTGGGACCTGGGCGATCAGGGCAGCGCCCTGCGCCAGGCGGCTGCGCGCCCGTCTTCCAACGCCAACTGACCGGAATCTCCGACATGAACGTCAAACTCCGCGCCGCCCTGGCCGCCGCAAGCCTTGCCGCCGCCGCGCATGCGGGCGGCGTCCAAGCCGCCTATCCAGAACAGGCAATCAAGATCGTCGTACCCTTCACGCCGGGCGGAGCGACCGACGCCGTGGCGCGTCTGCTGGCCAACAAGCTGTCCGGCAAGTTCGGCCAGCCGGTCATCGTGGAGAACCGCCCCGGCGCATCCACCGTGATCGGCGCGGAAGCGGCGGCGCGCGCGCAGCCTGACGGCTACACCCTGATGCTGTCGGGCAGCACCACCTATACCGTGCTGCCGGCGCTCAAGCCCGGGCTGCCCTACGACCCGCAAAAGAGCTATGAACACATCGCCATCGTCGCCATGGCGCCCGTGGTGCTGCTGGCCAAGAACGGCCTTGCGGCCAGCACTGCGCAGGAAGCGGCGGCGCTGGCCCGGCAGCAAAGCGCCAAGGGCGGCCTGATGTACGGCACCTTCGGTCCCGGATCCGCGCCACACCTGGCGGGCGAGATGTACGCCGAGGCCGCGGGCGCCAAGATGTTGCCGGTGCCCTACAAGGGCAGCGCGCAGCTGGTCACGGCCATGATAGGCGGCGAGGTCGACCTGGGCGTGGACACCGTGTCTTCCGCCGCGCCGCAGGTCCGCGCCGGCAAGATCCGCGCGCTGGCCGTGACGGGCGAACGCCGCATGCCGCAACTGCCCGACGTGCCGACCTTCGCGGAAGCCGGCATGGCGGACGTTTCTTTCGTGGGCTGGTACGCGCTGGTGGCGCCGGCGCGCACGCCGGCCCCTGTGGTGGATACCCTGAGCCGCGCCGTGGCGGAAATCATGGAGGATCCGCAGGTCCGCAAATCGGTGGCGGACCTGGCGCTGGATCCGGTCTATCTGCCCGGGCCGGCATTCAAGGCGCAGATCACGAAGGAACTGCGCACCTTTTCCGAAGTAGCGGCCCGCGCGGGCATCACGCTGGACTAACCGCGGCAGCTTGAAGCCTGGCCTCAGTCCGGTTGGGTGCGGGTGATCTTGGACCCTTCCAGGCCCATGCCCGCCATCAGCCCCTGTCCGCCGAATGGCACGGCATAGACATCCTGGCTCAGGGTGGTGGTGGTAATGCTGGCGGCATAGCTGTCATCCACCACGACCAGGCTGGGGCCGGCGCCAAGCGACCAGCCGTCGCTCTGGTCCAGGTACCGCATCGCCGGCTCGTTCATGAAGAACAGCGCATAGCTGAACTCCTGCGCGCCGGCCTGAAGACCGAACGATACGGCCGATATGTTGTAGTAAGCCTGGACCTTGCCGCGACGGATGAGCGCGCCGTCGCCGGTTTCCGCGCCGACCAGCAGGCCGCCCTTCAGAATGCGGGGAAACACCAGCACGCCCACCGCCTTGTTGCCCAGTACACGCGTCTTGGGTTCCTGCTGGTACAGGCGATCCAGCGCACTCTGCGCTTCACGGCTGAGCTCGGCCGCCGACTCCGCCCTGGCCTGCGGCGCCAGGAAGATACAGGCGACCCACAAAAAAAGGCTGGCCCAAAGCCAGCCGCGGATACTCATAGGCAAAACGGACGCGCGACGCATACAGCCCCCTGATCTCGAAAGGAAAAGGACGGCAAGCGCCCGACGCGCTCGCCCCGACTTGCCGGATCAGTATTGGCAGGCGCCGATGCCTTGTCAAGATACACATGCACCTGGCCGCAGCGGCGGCATCAAACCCTGGGCGGCGTGGTCTCCCTTTCCGGGTGGCGATGCCGGCCCAGGGCTTCGATGAAGGCGGTCACGCTCTTGGCGGCGGCCGCCGCGTCCATCCTTAGCAGTCCGCCATCCGCCGTATCGGCGGACAGGCCCGCCGCGGCAAGCAGCTGCACGCCCTCGCCCATGCCCATCAAAGTCTTCCCGTGGCGATAGGCGTCGCGCAGGAACTCCAGCGCGCGTCCGTCCGATTCCAGGCGGGCCACCGCAGCCTCGCCGCCCGCCGCAACCACGCCATCGAACAGCGCCGAAGGATGGTTGTCCAGGGAAGCATCGGCATCCAGCGTGCCGCCCCCGGCAGCCGGGACGGGCCCGATGCGCTGCCCGACGAGCCGCACGATGGCGCCCGTCGCGATCAGCGCCTGGGCTACGGCGGACACGCTCTTGCCATCCGCGCCCTCCGCCACCAGGATTGCGACCTTGCGCGTGGCGATGCCGCCATCCCCAGGGCGCGCAGCCAATGACAATGCCGGCGACACCTCGACTTCCGGCTTGGGCGGACGCTCGATCGCCCGCGGCAAGGGCGCGGGCAAGGCCATGCCCAGCTGGTCGGCCACGCCCTGCGCCAGTTCTTCGGACACGTTGCGCAGCGACGCGACCATGCGCTGGCGCACCGCCGGCACCGTGACCTTGCCTAATTCAAAGGCATAGGCGTCGGCGATGTGGCGTTTTTCCCAGTCTGCCTGACTGTCGTAGAACAGCGTCGCCTGGTTGTAATGCTCGGCGAATTTTTCAGGATGCCCTCGCAGTTCGTCGCCCGTCTCCGGCTCCGGAAACGACACGAAGCCATCCATGCCGGCCTGGAACGGACAGCCGCCGGCAAGCGAGTTGGGCTCGTAGGCCACGCGGCCGCGATGGATGGCCTGGCGATGCATGCCGTCGCGCTGGTTGTTATGCACGGGCGCAAGCGGCGCATTGATCGGGATTTCATGGAAGTTGGGGCCACCCAGCCGCGAAATCTGCGTGTCCACGTAGGAATGGATGCGCCCGGCCAATAGCGGGTCATTGGTGAAGTCCAGGCCCGGCACGATGTGGGCAGCGCAAAAAGCGACCTGCTCGGTCTCGGCGAAGAAGTTGTCGGGATTGCGGTCCAGCACCATCCGCCCCACCGGCACCACGGGCACCAGTTCCTCCGGCACGATCTTGGTGGCGTCCAGCACGTCGAAGCTGAAGCCTTCGGCCTGCTCCTCGGTGAATACCTGCACGCCCAGCTCCCACTGCGGGCCATTGCCGGCGTCGATCGCCTCCCAAAGATCGCGGCGGTGGAAGTCAGGGTCCGCGCCGGATACCTTCACGGCTTCATTCCAGACCTGCGAATGCGTGCCAAGTAGCGGATTCCAATGGAATTTCACCAGCCGCGACTCGCCCGCGGCGTTGACGAAGCGGAAGGTGTGCACGCCAAAGCCCTGCATCATCCGGTAGCTGCGCGGGATGGCACGGTCCGACATCAGCCACATCAGCATGTGGGTGGATTCCGGCATCAGCGACACGAAGTCCCAGAAGGTGTCGTGCGCGGACGCGGCCTGGGGCATGCCATGATGCGGCTCGGGCTTCACGGCGTGCACCAGGTCCGGGAACTTCATCGCGTCCTGGATGAAGAAGACCGGCATGTTGTTGCCGACCAGATCCCAGTTGCCCTCGTCGGTATAGAACTTCACGGCGAAACCGCGCACGTCCCGCGCCGTGTCCTTGGAGCCGCGCTCACCTGCCACCGTCGAAAAACGCACGAACACCGGCGTGCGCTTGCCGGCTTCGGCGAACAAAGAGGCCGCGGTCAGGTCGGTCAGCGGCTTGTAGCATTCGAAGTAGCCGTGAGCCGCCGAACCGCGCGCATGCACGATGCGCTCGGGAATCCGCTCGTGGTCGAAATGCGTGATCTTCTCGCGCAGGATGAAGTCCTTGAGCAGCGCCGGCCCGCGCAAACCCGCCTTCAGCGAGTGCTGGTTGTCGCTGACGCGCACGCCCTGGTTGGTGGTCAGCATCTGTCCGCTTGAATCCGCACGCACGCGTTCCAGCCGGCCGTCGGCCGCGTTGATGCCGGCCGCGGCCGCGCCCCCGGTCTTGGCCGAGGTCTCGGCTTCGGACAGCGAACTGGCCGTCGCGGAAGGATCCGCTGCCGCGACGTGCGCGCCGGCGTAGGGGCACCGCGCCCCTGCTTCACCGTACTCCGCCGCCTTGCCGGCATTGTGGGGAATCGCGGCGGCCGTATCACCCACGGCCGCCGCGCGCTTGAGCGCCGGATGGCTGGGCTTGCCCGCGGGTCCGGACGCGGGGCCGCTGTCCGTATTCAGGTAGGCCGTGTCCACGGCCGCGCCTGCGCCGCCCTTGCCTGCTGCTTTCTTGGCTGGCATCGCAATCTCCTAGTGGCTCAACATCTTGCCGCGCGCCTGCTCGGCCCGCGATGCGCCGATGGCGGTCTCCACCTGCTTGACCTCTTCGGGAGGCGGCAGCACCGCCGGCAATCCCAGCGACTGGATCCACAGTTCGCGCGACCAGCCCTGCGTGTGATAAAGGTGGTGGTCCTCGTCGGTGGCCACGGCGTCATACGCCTGCTTCAATACCTTGGCCTCGTCGCCGCTGTGCTGCTCGGCAATCACGCCGATCAGGGACCAGTTCGCGTGGTCCTTGGTCTCGGCCAGCACCACGCATTCGGTGGCGACCAGTTGGGCCGCGTCCGGATCGCCCGCGCTGATCGCCATCTTCATGGCCTTGACCAATGCCTCGCCGATATGGCGCACGACCTGGCGGCCCGGCGGCTGCGCCTGCGGATCCAGCCGCAGTTGCTCGAATACGGTCAATAGCACCCGGCGATGCGTGCGGGTTTCTTCCAGGTAGCCGAGCCATTCCTTTTTCAGGTCCTCGTTCACCGCGCAGGACACGGCGGTTTCGTACACGGCCAGGCCGCCTATTTCGGTTTCCAAGGCCTGGTACAGCAGTTCCTCGATCTGCGAGGCGTTTGCAGCTTTGCGTTTCATGTGGCGCTCCTCTTTCATGTCTTGCGGGCATCCGCGCATGCCCGCGGCGGATATGCGGATGGAGCGCCTACCCAGCAATCGCCGTGCCCGGCCCGCGCGATGGCAGTTGCCTGCGGCAGCTCGGAGCGGATGCCGCTTGCGCGGCAAAAAATACAAGGCCGACGGCAGGGACAACCTCGTCCCCATTTAGACTAGAATTGGAACCATTCTCAATAAAATCAGACCGCCCGGCTCGCGGCGGCGCCAACAAGAAAGAGGCTCGTCCTGAAATCCGGTTTCCGCCTATCCATGGCCTGGCTCCATACCTGGGTCGGCCTGTGGTTTTCCTGGCTGCTGTTCGCCATCTTCCTGACGGGATCGCTGGCCGTCTTCTCCGAACCCATCACGCACTGGATGACGCCCGAGCACCAGGAGGCGGAAGCGCAGGCTGCGCAAAAGGAAAGCGTTCCGGTGGACCGCGCGCGCCGGCTGGAACTGGCGGTGGACTATATGGCGCGCAACCATGCGGGCGCCGGCATGTGGGAAATCTGGCCGGTGGACCGCTTTCACGACAACGGCCTGACGGCCTATTGGTTCGACCAGAACGGCCAGTACGCGGATGCCGAACTCGACCCCGACACGGGCGCCGAACTGGCGGACCACCACGACGCCGAAGGCCGCGCGACGATGGGCGGCACGCATTTCGTGAACTTCCACTACACGCTGCACGACGCCGGCCTGGGGCTGTGGATCGTTGCCTTCGCCAGCATGGCGATGCTGGTCGCGCTGATTTCCGGCGTGGTCACGCACAAGCGCATCTTCAAGGACTTCTTCACCTTCCGCGCCAGGAAGGGCCAACGGTCCTGGCTGGATGCGCACAACGCCGTGGCGGTGCTGACCCTGCCTTTCCAATTCATGATCGCCTACACGGGCATCGTGATTTCGAGCGCGATACTGATGCCCGCCCCCGTCACGGCCACCTACGGCCCGGGTCCCCAGGCCAGCCGCCTTTATCTGGCCGAACTGTCCGGCGAGGAGCGTCCCTCGCGCACGGGTGTGGCGCTGGCCATGCCGGCGCTCGAACCCATCGTGGCCCGAGGCGAACAGTTGATCGGACAGACGGCGCGCGCCATCGTCATCAACAATCCCGAAGACAGCTCCATGCGGATCGGCGTCTACGGCTGGAACGAAGACGCCGACACCTTCCACAACATCAGCGCCACCACGGGCATGGCGGAGTTCTCCGCCAGCGGCGAACTGCTGCGCCTGCGCCCCGCGGGCGGCGTGCACGGCGGCGCGCCGGCGCTGGCGTTCCAGGTGATGAGCGACCTGCACATGTCCAGGTTCGGCGGGCTGGCCGTCAGCTGGCTGTACTTCGTCTGCGGCCTGGCGGGCGCGGCCATGATGGGTACCGGCGCGCTGCTGTTCATGGTCAAGCGCCGCGCCAAGCATGGCGGAGAATTCGGCAGCGCGACGGCGCGCATGTACCGGCTGATAGAAGGCCTGAACGTGGCCGCGCTGGCCGGGCTGGCGATCGCCTGCATCAGCTACCTCTGGGCCAACCGCCTGCTGCCCGTGGCGCTGGAAAACCGCGCGCTATGGGAGTTGCGCTGCTTCTTCCTGGTGTGGGCGCTGACCCTGGCGCATGCCTGGCTGTGCAGCCCGCGCCGCGCCTGGATCTCGCAACTGGTCCTGCTGTCCGCGCTGTGCCTGCTGCTGCCGGCGCTATCGTTCGTCACATTGGGCGACCATCCGGCAGCGCAGATCGCACGCGGCGATTGGGAGAGCGCGGGCGTCGAACTGACGTCCGCCGCATTCGGCGTACTATCGGGCTGGGCGGCCCTGCTGTTGTGGCGACGGCCCGCATCCGCGCCCATCCGGCGCAATCCCCGCAGTGACGCAGAGGCGGCCGCATGAACACCAACGACCTGTACGCGATTTCCATGGCGCTGCTGCTGACCTATTCAGGCATGGCCTGCCTGAGCCTGGCCATGCCGCGCCATTACGACCAGGTCTGGGGACGCGATCCCTCCGCCGGCCATACCCGCGTGCTGCGCGGCGCCGGCGTGCTGCTGCTGGCGCTGGCGCTACTGCCCTGCGTGGGACTCTGGGGCAACACCGTAGGCGTGGTGGCCTGGCTGGGCTGGCTGTCGGCCGGCGCGCTGCTCTGGGTCGGCATGCTGTCGTGGGCGCCGCGTCCGGCAGCCCGCACCGCGGCGCTGGCCGTGGCGATATCCCTGGCCGGGGTCGGCATCGGCTTCTGAAGCGCAGGTTTGACGCGCATCAAGCAAGCCTGATATCCAGGCGGTGCCGGGCGGCGCCCGCACCATATGTGGTGGTAGAGTTTTCACACCCTACTACATATGGTGTCAGTCATGCATATCCAGCACATCCTCAAGCGCGACGGCCGGGTCGCGGAGTTCGACCGCGACAAGATCGCCCAAGCCATGGCGGCGGCCGGCAACAGCACGGGAGAACTGGACCTGGCAGGCGCGCAGGCCTTGACCGACACCGTCATCGCCGCACTGGAAGGCAACCCCTGCCCGGGCGTCGAGACCATCCAGAACCGCGTGGAAGAAGCCCTGGTGCAGGCCGGCCATTGGCGCACAGCGCGCGCCTACATCGTGCACCGCGAACAGCACGCCCGGCTGCGCGCGCTGCGCCACACGCTGGTGGACGTGGAAAGCGCGATGGAGGAATACCTGGACCAGCGCGACTGGCGCGTCAACGCCAACGCCAACCAGGGCTACAGCCTGGGCGGCCTGATCCTGAACGTGGCCGGCAAGGTCACCGCCAACTACTGGCTGTCCAACGTATTCGCGCCCGAGGCGGGCCGCGCCCATCGCGAAGGCGACATCCACATCCATGACCTGGACATGCTGAGCGGCTATTGCGCCGGCTGGTCGCTGCGCCAGCTGTTGACCGAAGGCTTCAACGGCATCCCCGGCAAGGTCGAAGCCACGCCGCCACGCCACATGTCCGCGGCCATCGGCCAGATCGTCAACTTCCTGGGTACGTTGCAAAACGAATGGGCCGGCGCGCAGGCCTTCAGCTCCTTCGACACCTACATGGCGCCCTTCATCCGCCGCGACGCCATGACGTACGCGGACGTGAAGCAGTCCATGCAGGAACTCATCTACAACCTGAACGTGCCCAGCCGCTGGGGCACGCAGACGCCCTTCACCAACCTCACGTTCGACTGGACCTGCCCGCCGGACCTGAAGGACCAGATCCCGTATATCGGCGGCGAGGAAATGCCCTTCTCCTACGGCGACCTGCAGACCGAGATGGACATGATCAACCGCGCCTACATCGAAGTCATGATGGCTGGCGACGCCAAGGGCCGCGTGTTCACTTTCCCCATCCCGACCTACAACATCACGCCCGACTTCGACTGGGACCACCCCAACACCGAGCGCCTGTTCGAGATGACAGCGCGCTACGGCCTGCCCTATTTCCAGAACTTCCTGAACTCGGACCTGGAGCCGCACATGGTGCGCTCGATGTGCTGCCGCCTCCAGCTGGACCTGCGCGAACTGCTCAAGCGCGGCAACGGCCTGTTCGGATCGGCCGAGCAGACGGGGTCGGTCGGCGTGGTGACGGTCAATTGCGCGCGCCTGGGCTACACCTGCCGCGGCGACGAAGCACGGCTGATGCAGCGGCTGGACCACCTGCTGGAACTGGGCCGCGACGTGTTGGAAACCAAGCGCAAGGTGGTGCAGCGCTATATCGATCAAGGCCTCTACCCCTATACCCGCCGCTACCTGGGCACCTTGCGCAATCACTTCAGCACGCTGGGCGTGAACGGCATCAACGAGATGGTCCGCAACTTCACGGCCGACGCCGAGGACATCACCACCGCCGCGGGCCATGCCCTGGCCGTGCGCTTGCTGGACCGCGTGCGCGACCGCATGACCGAGTTCCAGGAAGAGACCGGCCACCTGTACAACCTGGAAGCCACGCCCGCCGAAGGCACCACCTACCGCTTCGCCCGCGAAGACAGGAAGCGCTATCCCGCCATCCTGCAGGCGGGCAGCGAGACGCAGCCCTACTACACCAATTCCAGCCAGCTGCCGGTCGGCCACACCGACGATCCTTTCCATGCGCTGGAACTGCAGGAAACGCTGCAGGGCAAGTACACCGGCGGCACCGTGCTGCATCTGTACATGAACGAAGCGGTTTCTTCTTCCGCCGCGTGCAAGCAGCTGGTGCGCCGCGCACTGTCGAACTTCCGGCTGCCCTACATCACGGTCACGCCGACCTTCTCCATCTGCCCCAACCATGGCTATCTGGCGGGGCACCATGAGTTCTGCCCGAAATGCGATGCCGAACTGCTGGCCAAGCAAGCGGCATGCTGCACCCCGGCCTAGGACCTGTAAACGACAGGCCCCGGACCGGACCGCCGGGCAACCGCCCGGCATCCACTCCATAAGGAACCGCCATGCAAACCTTGATCGCTCCCGAAGTCACCACCGCTCCCGCCGCGCAATTGGACGACAGCCAGCGCGTGCGCTGCGAGATCTGGACCCGCGTCATGGGCTACCACCGCCCCGTCACTTCCTTCAACACCGGCAAACAGGGCGAATTCAATGAACGCCGCTTCTTCGTCGAACGCCGCGCCTGAGGGCGCCACGCGAGCCGCCGCGTCAGCCACGGGCTGCGGCCCGGGCACGCGGCGGCTGACGGCGCGCCCGGCCTACCCGGCCGCGCCGCAACCGGTGGCCCAGCCCTTGCCCCGGCATTCGCATGCCGTCGGCGGGCTGGTGCCGTTTTCCACCGTGGACTGGCCCGGGCAACTGGCGGCGGTCGTATTCATTT
This sequence comes from Achromobacter aegrifaciens, assembly GCF_902859965.1. Taxonomy (NCBI): domain Bacteria; kingdom Pseudomonadati; phylum Pseudomonadota; class Betaproteobacteria; order Burkholderiales; family Alcaligenaceae; genus Achromobacter; species Achromobacter aegrifaciens. The sequence goes on along the minus strand of NZ_CADIKO010000002.1, from coordinate 349,524 downwards.
CGGGCTGCCCCTGGCGCTGCCACTATTGCCATAACGTCGAGCTCCAGACCCGCGCCGCCCGCTACGACTGGCGCGAGGTCCGCGCCTTCCTGGAGACGCGCAAGGGCCTGCTCGACGCCATTGTTTTCTCCGGCGGCGAGCCCTTGAGCGAACCGCGCCTGCCGCAGATGATCCGCGACGTCAGGCGCATGGGCTACCGCGTCGGCATGCATACCGCCGGCATCTATCCGCTACGCCTGGCCGACGTGCTGCGCCATCTGGACTGGATCGGCCTGGACATCAAGGCCGATGCCCAGGGCTATGACGACATCACCGGCCGCCGCGATTCACAGCGCCCCGCGCTGGCCTGCCTGACGCAACTGCTGGCGGCCGACATCGACTTCGAGTGCCGCATCACCTGGCACCCGGACTGGCTGGACGAGACCCGGCTGCTGACCCTGGCCCGCGAGCTGGCGCGTCGCGGCGTGCGCCGCTTTGCCGTGCAAGGCGCGCGCCGCTCGCCCGATGCGCCGCCGGTACGCGCGCTAAGCTCGCCGGCCCTGGCGCTGCTGATGCAATGGTTCGAGGAGTTCTCCTATCGCTGAGCCAGGTGCTGCCGCATGGTGGCCAGAAAACGAGGCGATCCCACCGCGCCCACGTTGCAGCGGGACCACGGCGACACCGCCGTGGGATCCACGCTGAACACGCGTCCCGGCGCCATGGTGACCTTCTCGGGTATCAAATCGGCCGCCAGCTTGAGGGAGTCCTCTACACCCGGAAAGGTCGACCACAGGTACAGCGAACTGGTCGGCCGGGTGTATACCCCGGCGCCGAGCGCGTCCAGCACCTGCAAGGCATGGCCGGTCGCCGCCTCCAGCCGCTGGCGCAGCCTGACCAGATGCCGTTCGTAGTGCCCTTCGCGCAGCATCACGTCCACCATGCGTTCGCAATACTCTGAGCTGCTGACATGCACCAGCGCCTTCAGGTCGGCCAGATCGCTGGCCAGGGCCGCGTTGCATGCGATAAAGCCCACCCGCAGCGCAGCCGAAAAGGACTTTGAAAAACTGCCTATGTAGATCGTGCGTTCCAGCTGATCCAGCGCCGACAGGCGCACGGCCGAGGTGGGCTTGAAATCAGCCAGCGGATCGTTCTCTACCACCGTCAGGTTGTAGCGTTCGGATAGTTGCAGGACCTTGTAGGCCTTGGCGAGCGAGATGTCCGAGCCAGTGGGGTTGTGCGCCAGCGACTGGGTGAAGAACAGGCGCGGCTTTTCGCGTTGCAGCAGCGCTTCCAGTGCAGCCACGTCGGGGCCGTCCGCCAGGCGCGGCACGCCCAGCATGCGCGCGCCGGCCAGCTTCAGTTTGCCGAACAGAGGGTAGTAGCCGGGGTTGTCCACCAGCACGGCGGCGCCCGGCGGCACGAAATAGCGGATCACCAGATCCATGGCTTCGTTCGCCCCTTGTGTCAGCACCAATTGCGGCGGCGCCGCGTTGATGCCCACGTCGCCCAGTTTGCGCACCAGGCTCTCGCGTAGCGGCGCATAGCCGAAGCGGCTGCCGTATCGGAACAAGGCGCCCAACCCGGTGCGCACCACCTTCTGGTGATAGCGGTCCATGCGCATGTCCGCCAGCCATTCCACGGGCGGAAAGCCGTCCCCCACGGCCACGGCGTCGGGCTGGGTCTTGAGCTGTTCGCGCATCAGCCACACGATGTCCATGGCGCGGCTCAACTGCCCTGGCTCTTCTTCCGCAGCCTGGCGCGCGAACTTCGTCTCCAGCACGAAAAAGCCCGAGCCCCGCCGCGGTTCCACCAAGCCTTGCGCCACCAGCATTTCAAACGCCACCACCACCGTGTTCTTCGCATAGCGATGCAACTGCGCCAGTTCGCGCAGGGACGGCAGCTTGTCGCCCGGCCGGTAGAGGCCATCGGCAATCTGCTGGCCGATCAACTTGGCCAGGCTTTCGGCGATGGGCGCGGCGCGCTGGGGCCTGCCGCCGGTGTGTGCTGCTTCCACGCGCGTCTTCCTGTTGGCTGGACTATCAGAATTGGTGCAGTGCAATGGTACTGTTTGCCAAAACTGTACCTCTCAATAGCGGTACAGTTTACCTAGAATCAGGCCACTTGATTCTTATACGGAGACACCTCATCGTGGCCGATTCACGCCTGCCCAACTTCCGCGCCCTGACCCCCGCGCAACGCCTGACAGCCATCGCCGACGCCGCCGCGCTCACGCCCGCGGAGCGCGCGCTGCTTGCCCAACCGGGCGCGCTTGGTCTGGACCGCGCCGACGGCATGATCGAGAACGTCATCGGTTCGTTCGAGCTGCCGCTGGGCGTAGCCGGCAATTTCCAGGTCAATGGCCGCGACGTGCTGGTGCCCATGGCGGTCGAAGAGCCCTCGGTGGTGGCGGCCGCATCCTACATGGCCAAGCTGGCGCGCGAATGCGGCGGCTTCGAAACCTCCAGTACCCGCCCGCTGATGCGCGCGCAGGTGCAGTTGCTGGGACTGGGCGACCCGCAAGGGGCGCGCCTGGCGTTGCTGCGCGAGCGCGAACGCATCGTCACGCTGGCCAACAGCCGCGACAAGGTGCTGATCGAGCTGGGCGGCGGCTGCCAGGACATCGAGGTCCATGTATTCCCCGACACGCCGCGCGGTCCCATGATCGTGATGCATCTGATCGTGGATGTGCGCGACGCCATGGGCGCCAATACGGTCAATACCATGGCCGAGGCCGTGGCGCCGCTGGTCGAACAAATCACCGGCGGCTCGGTGCGGCTGCGCATCCTGTCCAACCTGGCGGACCTGCGCCTGGCCCGCGCCCGCGTGCGTCTCACGCCGCAAGTCCTGGACACCAAAGAGCGCAGCGGCGCCGAGATCATCGAGGGCGTGCTGGACGCCTACACCTTCGCCGCCGTCGATCCCTACCGCGCCGCCACGCACAACAAGGGCATCATGAACGGCATCGACCCCGTCATCGTTGCCACCGGCAACGATTGGCGCGCGGTCGAAGCCGGCGCCCACGCCTATGCCAGCCGCTCGGGACGCTACACCTCGCTGACGCAATGGGAGAAAGACAATTCGGGCGCGCTGGTCGGCACGATAGAAATGCCGATGCCGGTGGGCCTGGTGGGCGGCGCGACCAAGACGCATCCGCTGGCGCAGGTGGCGCTGAAGATCATGGACCTGCGCTCCGCCCAGGAATTGGGCGAAATCGCCGTGGCTGTGGGCCTGGCGCAGAACCTGGGCGCGCTGCGCGCACTGGCCACCGAAGGCATACAGCGCGGCCATATGGCCTTGCACGCCCGCAACATCGCGCTGGTGGCCGGCGCGACGGGCGCGGAGATCGACGCGGTCGCCAAGCGCATGGCTGCGGAAAAAGACGTCCGCACCGACCGCGCGCTGGCCTTGCTGGAGGAACTGCGCAACCCGCGATGAGTTTGTCCCGCAAGGTCAGGCGGCTTTGCATGCAGCGACAGGCGCCCCTCGCGGGCCCTGGACAACGACAGAGGCGGCGCACGGACTCCCCGGATGCCGCCCGACCACAGAGGAGAGAGACATGAAACCAAGCACCCCGGCGCCCTCCTGGCGCCTGGCGGAAGTCTGGAGCGACACGGTGGATCTGCGCCAGTTGGCCTGGGCCATCGGCCTCGGCATCGTCATCAGCGTGGCGGGCTTCTACGCCGCCAGCCGCTGGCTGCGCGGCATCGTGGCATCACCCGAACTTGCGCACGCCTACGCCATGCTGGCCGGCCTGGCCGGCTGCGTGCTGGCGGGCGTGATCTGCGCCCGGCTGTTTCCGCCCAAGCGCGAAGTCATCGAACACAGCGCCGCCCATGATCCTGCCTGGCGCGCCGAAGTCCTGGCTGAACTGGCCGAGCAACCGGGCGGCCTGGGCTCCCTGGCGGACCTGCCTGAACCCACCAAGCGCGAACTGAAGGAACTGGGTCTGTACGAACTGTTCGCCGAAGCCGCCGCCCAACCCGCGCAACCGCAACCCGCCGCGGCAGCGCAGGCCGGACCAAGCAAGGAGGCGCTGGCATGAGCGACCCCATCCTGCTTGAACAAATCATGGTGGCCGCCGCGATGGGGCTTTTGGGCGCGGTGGTGTTCGCGGCCATCGGCCTGGTGTCCGGCACCGACGAAACCACCACGCTGGCGCCGCTGACCCTGCTGGTGGTGCTGCTGGGCGTGCCGCCCGCTGGCGTATTCACTTTCTTCCTGGCCGGCGCGGTCGCCAAACACATGACGCACGCAGTGCCCACGGCCCTGCTCGGCATCCCGGGCGACACGCTGGCCACGCCGCTGCTGCAGGACGCGAACATGCTGCGCAAGCTGGGCGTGCCGCACATCGCTCTGCGCAAGATGGTGTCCGGCGCCATCGTCGCGGCCTTCGTGGCCGTGCCCCTGGCCGTGCTGTTCGCGGTGCTGCTGGCTCCGTTCGGCGCCGCCATCACCAAGTCCGCGCCCTGGATCTTCCTGGCCGCCGCGGTGCTGATCGCCTATTTCTCGGCCGGACGCTGGGCCGCCGTGGCGCTGCTGGTGCCCTTCGTGGTGGTCATCATCGCGCTGCAAAGCCTCACGGCCAAGTACGGCGTCAAGCTGAGCATCAGTTACTTCCTGGGCATCGCCATCGGCCCGTTGATCGCGGATCTGTTCACGGTGATCTCGCCCCAGGGCCGCTCGCGCATGATGCGCGACAAGGTGCGCACGTTCTCGCTGGCGCCCGACGTCAAGGGCTGGTCGGGCTATTTTCCCAACCCGCTGAAGGTCATGGACCGCACGCAGACGCGCTGGACCCTGGCCACGGCCGCGATCTCCAGCGCCACTTTCGTGTTCAGTCCCGTGGCCATGACCGTGGTGCTGGGGGAACTGGTCGGCTCGCGCATCAAGCATGCCTACCACCGCCTGACGACGGTGCTGAGCGCGCGCAACGGCGTGACCGAGGCCACCTACATCGCCGAGGCGCTGATCCCGCTGATCGCCTTCGGCCTGCCGCTAAGCCCGGTTGCCGCCGGCCCGGCCGCGCCGCTCTTCAACGCGCCGCCGCGCTTCACGGTGGATGCCGCATCGGGCCAGACCCACAACCTGCACAATCTGCTCAACCACTGGGAATTCCTGGGTTACGGCATGCTGGCGGTGCTGCTGGCCGCGGTCGTCTCCTATCCGTTCGCGATGAATTTCGCACGCCGCGCCGCGCTCTTCGTGTCGCGCAAGGTCAGCCATGAAGCCATCATCGCCACCTTCGTCGGCCTGATCATCGTCATCAGCATCTGGGAAGGGCAGTTCCTCGGCCTGCTGGTGATCCTGACCATGGGCTTGATCGGCGGCCTGCTGTCGCGCCTGTTCGGCTTCAATACGGGCGTGCAGTTCATGGGCTATTACACCGCCGTGCTGTCGGTGCCGGCAATCGTCAAGCTGCTAGGCTAATGGCCCCCACGCCGCGCCCCTGCGGGGCTAGCTGCCCCCCGAGGGGGCTGGCCCACCTTGGGGCGGCCCGGCGGTGGGCCTGCGCCTGGGAGGACCCCCACGCCGCGCCCCTGCGGGGCTAGCTGCCCCCCGAGGGGGCTGGCCCACCTTGGGGCGGCCCAGCGGTGGGCCTGCGCCTAAGCCGGGCCCTCCATTGTTCGCCGCTTGATCCTGCGCAAGGCGACGCGAACTCCCTTGCTCTAGCCTCTTTCCACTTGAAAAGAGGAAAGACTCATCATGACGTGGTTCAAATCACTCACCCTCGCCGGACGCGAATTGCTGCCCATTGTCCAGGGCGGCATGGGCGTCGGCGTATCCGCCCATCGCCTGGCCGGCGCGGTCGCCAGCCAGAACGCCATGGGCACCATCGCCAGTGTCGATTTGCGCCACCACCATCCCGACCTGCTGGAAAAAACCGAACGCTGCCATGATCGCGACGTCATCGACAGCGCCAACCAGGTCGCGCTGGACCGCGAGGTACGCGCCGCGCTGGACACCGCGCAAGGCCGCGGCCTGGTGGCCGTGAACGTCATGAAGGCGGTGCGCGACCATCCCGCCCTGGTGCGCCAGGCCTGCGAAAGCGGCGCCCACGCCATCGTGATGGGCGCGGGCCTGCCGCTGGACCTGCCCGAGATGACGGCCGACTATCCGAAGGTAGCGCTGGTGCCCATTCTGTCCGAGGCGCGCGGCGTGGCGGTGGTGCTGAAGAAATGGATGAAAAAGGGCCGCATGGCCGATGCCGTGGTGATCGAACACCCCGGCTACGCCGGCGGCCATCTGGGCGCGGCCCGGCTGGATGACGTGCACAGCGAGCGCTTCGACTTCCAGCATGTGCTGGCCGATTGCCACAAGCTGTTCCAGGAACTGGCGCTGGGTTCGGATGCGCCCCGCCTGATCGTGGCGGGCGGCGTGGGCAGCCACGAGCAGGTGCGCCATTGGCTGGCCAACGGCGCCGACGGCGTGCAGGTCGGCACGGCCTTTGCCGTCACCAGCGAAGGCGACGCGCATGAGAACTTCAAGCGGGTGCTGATTGACGCCGATCCGGACAAGCTGGCCGAATTCACCAGCGTGGCCGGCCTGCCCGCCCGCGCCGTGGAAACGCCCTGGCTGACGCGCTATCTGCGGCAGGAAAAGACCCTGCAAGCCAACACCCGCTGCGATGCGCGCCGCTGCAGCCAGCGCATGGACTGCCTGACGCAATGCGGATTGCGCGACGGCCTGGCGCGCTTCGGACAATTCTGCATCGACCTGAAGCTGGCGGCCGCCATGCGCGGCGAGGTCAGCCGCGGCCTGTTCTTCCGCGGCGCGTCCAAGCTGCCGTTCGGCAGCGCCATGCGCTCGGTGCGTGAATTGATGGACTACCTGCTGCACGGCGAGATGCCCGCCTCCGCCTGAAACAGGTCGGCCCAAACGCGGGGGCTTCCTAAAATAATTGAACGACGTACAATATTATTCGTCGTTCAATTATTTCCGCCCATGGATACCTCCGCCCTATCTCCATCCGAATCCGCCGCACCCGAAGCCGCCGCACCCGAAGCCGGACGCCGCGAACGCAAGCGCTTGCAGACCCTGGACCACCTGGCGCAGACCGCCTGGCGGCTGTTCGAGACCCTGGGTTATGACGTGGTCACCATGGAACAGATCGCCGCGCAGGCGGATGTTTCCAAGGGCACGCTGTACAACCATTTTCCCGTCAAGGAAGCCCTGCTTGCGCATCGCTTCCATGGCGAACTGGCGGCAAGCCAGCGGGAACTGCAGCCCGCGCTGCGCGCCCTGCCCACCCTCGCACAGCGCCTGACGCGGATACTGCATGCTTCGGCACATTGGTCCGAATCGCATCGGACCTATCTGGGGCCGTACCTGCGCTACCGGCTATCCACGCTGCAGCCCGGCGCGCGCGACGACGGCCGCTACCCACGCAGCGGCATGCAGGCGCTGTACACCGCGCTGATCGAAGAGGCGCAGGCGGCAGGCCAGGCGCGGACCGATCTGGATGCCGGACAACTGGCCCATCAGCTGCAATTCCTGTACCTGGGCGCGATGCTGCGCTGGCTGGACCAGCCCCGCAGCAGCCTGAAGGCAGAGTTCGATGCCGCCATCAGCCTCTTCGTGCGCGGCGTGACGCCCGAGGCGGCGGCATGAGCGCCGCCGCGCTGGACTGGGCCGCCGCCGCCCTGGCCGGCCCGCAGGCGGCCGGCGGCAAGGGCTGGCAGCTGGGCCGCATGTCGCAACTGGGCGTGCCGGTGCCCGACGGCTTCGTGCTGCCGGCAGCGTTGAGCCTGGCTCGCGAACCGGGCCAGGCATTGCCGCACGCTGTCGCCCAGGCGCTGCGCGATGAACTGGCCGCGCGCGGCTGGCTCGAACGGCCGCTGGCCTTGCGCTCGTCCGCGCCACAGGAAGATTCCGCGGGCGCCTCGTTCGCGGGGATCCATCTTTCCTGCCTGAACGTGCGCGGCGCGGATGCGGCGATCGACGCGGTCCGGCAGGTCTGGGATTCGCAATGGACGCCGCAGGCCTGCGCCTACCGGCAGAAGCTCGGCTTGAACCCGGCCGGAATGGCCGTGGTCGTCATGCCGCTGATCGACGCGGTCGCCTCGGGCATCGCTTTCACCCTCGATCCCGTGTCGGGGCGGCATGACGAGATGGTCATCCACGCCAACTGGGGCTTGGGCGAGTCGCTGGTCGACGGCGCGGCGCAAGGCGACGAATACCGCCTGCGCGAAGACTATCTGCGCCAGGCTTGGCCGCTGGTCGGCCGGCGCATCGGCGCCAAGCGCCACGCCAGCCAGGCCGCGGAAGGCGCCGGCACCTTGCTTGCTCCGACGCCGGCCGCGCGCGCTGCCCAGGCCGTGCTGAGCGACGCGCAGGCCGAAACCCTGGGCGATATCGTGCGCGACGCGGCGCGCGCGCTGGACTATGCCGGCGGCGGCTACGACATCGAATGGGTCTGGGATGGGCGGCGCTTCTGGATCGTGCAGGCCCGTCCCATCACCGCGGCGGCGCGCCACACCTATCCGGCGCTGCGCGCGCAGCCAGCCTATTGGTCGCGCGGCAACACCCGCGAAGTGCTGCCGCTGGCCATGTCGGCGCTGGAATGGGATACGGGGCGCGTCATGGCGCAGCGCATGCTGACCACGGGCTTTGAACTGAGCGGCTATTCCACCCTGCCGGGCGTGCGGCTGGCGGCGCTGTTCCAGGGCCGGGTCTATCTGGACGCCTCGGTCATCCAATGGCTGGGTTACGACGCGCTGGGCGTGCCGCCGAAAGCCATGAACGCGCTGCTGGGCGGTCCCCAGCCCGAAATCGCAGTGACGCCCCTGACGCTGGCGCAACGCCTGCGGCATGGCGCGCGCATCCTGCGCTACCTGCGCCGCGCAGCCCCCTTGCGCAAGCAGGCGGAACAGGATCTGCCGCGCCTGTTCGCCCGCGCCCAGGCCTGGCTGGACGAGCCCGCGCCCGCGTCCAACGCCGCGCTGGGCGCGCGCCTGCGGGAACAGTTCCACACGGTGCTGGCGGCGGATCAATTGTTCTTCCTGCAGGGCTCGGGCGGCGGCGCGCTGCACAAGCTGCTGGAACTGGTGGAGAAAGCCTGCCCGGGCGAAGGCCATGCGCTCACGGCCGCGTTGATGGCTGGCGGCGAACCCAGCGTGACCGCGGCGCAAAGCTATGCCCTCATGGCGTTGGCCAAGCTGGCCGCCGGCGACGCAAGCGTGATGGAGTGGCTGCGCGATCCCCAGCGCGACAGCGCCGGCTGGCAGCGCGCCTTGCCGGATGGAGCTCCCTTCAAGCAAGCCTTCGCGGACTTCCTGCGCCAATACGGCCATCGCGCCGTTTATGAAACCTATCTGCGCAACCCGCGCTGGCGCGAGGACCCCGGCTATCTGCTGGACAGCGTGCTGCAGTTGACCGACGCCGACCCTGCCGCGTTGCGCGCCCGGCAGGACAGCGCCGCAAGCCAGGCCCGGTTGCGCCTGCGCGCGGCGCTACCTTTCTGGCAGCGCCCGCTGATCGCCCGTCTGCTGGCCGCTGCCCGCATCGAGGGCAGGCAGCGCGAGGCCGCGCGCAGCGTACTGGTGGCCTATCTTGCCGCCGCGCGCCAGAACGCCTTGGCGCTGGGGCGCCGCTACGTCCACGCCGACGGCCTGGCCGCCGCGGACGACATCTTCCACCTGAATGCGGCCGAACTCTTCGCCCTGGCCGACGCCAGGCTGACGCCCGCCGCCGCGGGCCGCCGCGCCGCCCTGCGCCGCGCTCAATTGGAGTCCTGGGCCGCGACCCCCGATCAGGACGTCATCGCCGAAGATGCCGCAGGCGCCGCCACGGACATGCCGCCCCCCGCGCCTGCCGATGCCGGCGCCGCCGGATCCTGGCGCGGCACGCCTGCCGCGGGCGGCCGTGCGCGGGCCGGCGCTTTCGTCGCCCGCTCGCCCTCCGAAGGACTGGCCATGCCGGCCGGCGGCATCCTGGTCGCCGCGTCCACCGACCCGGCCTGGACGCCGCTGTTCCTGCGGGCCGGGGCCCTGGTCATGGAGGCGGGCGGCTACCTGTCGCACGGCGCCATCGTGGCGCGCGAGTTCGGCATACCGGCTATCGTCAATGTGCAAGGCATCATGCGGCAGGTCGTCACAGGCGACGTCCTGGAAGTGGACGCGTCGCGCGGCACGGTGCGGCGGCTGGCAGCCGCTTCCAGCCTGGGCGCATCCGACTCGTAGAAGCCCGCTAGCGCGCCGCGGCCAGGTCGAACTGGAACACCGCGCCCGATCCGGCGCGGTCCACAAGCCTGATCTCGCTGTGGTGCAGCTGCAGGATGCGCTGCACGATCACCAGCCCCAGCCCGCCGCCGTCGCCAGGGCCTCGATTCAAGGCGCTGGCCCGCGTGAAAAGTCCCGCGCGCAGCGCCTGCGGAATGCCCTCGCCCGTGTCGCTGACCTGCACCTGCACCAGGTCATGCGCGCTGCCCAGCCGCAGTTCGATCAGGCCGCCGGGCGGGCTGTGGCGGATGGCGTTGTCCAGCAGGTTGGTCAGCACACGTTCGATCAGCCCAAGGTCCGCGCGCACCGGCGGCAGTTCGCGCGGGATGTCGGTGGTCAGGCGTTGCTGGCGCGCCTCGGCCGCCAGCTCGAACTTCTGGATCACGTCCTGCACCAATTCCGGCAACGAAAAGGTCTCGGGTTCCAGCCGCACCAGCCCGGACTCCAGCCGCGCCAGTTCGAAGAGTTCCTGCGCCAGGCGGCCGACCTTGCGGCTCTGGGCCAGCGCAATGTCCAGGTAGCGGCGGCGCTCGTCCGGGTCCAGCGTCTGGTCCTTCAACCTCAGGGTTTCCAGATAGCCGTGCAGCGAGGTCAGCGGCGTGCGCAGATCGTGCGAGATGTTGGCGACCAGATCACGCCGCTGCTGATCCTGCCGGGTCAGTTCGCGCCATTGGTCGGATATGCGCTTGCCCATCTGCACGAAGCTGCGCCGCAGCACCGCGATCTCGTCGCCATTGCGCTCCGAGGCGTCACCCGGGCGCTCCAGCGCGGCCAGGGCCTGCCCGTCGTCGCCGTCGAAGGCGCGCACCGCGCGCGTCAGCCCGCGCAGCGGCCGCGTGATCAAGGCGAACGCCGCCAGGCCAGCCACCAGGCCCAGCAACGCGACCAGCGCGATCGACCACAAGGTCGTGCGCAGCACGGAGCTGCGCGACACGGCCATCGCCAGCGCGTCGTGCGCCTGCCCCTGCAACACCACGTAGACGTAGCCCTTGTCCTGCCCGCCCACGCGCACCGGCGCGGCGCTGAAGACTTTCTGCGCGTCCAGGCTGCGCGGGTCGTCGCCGGTGATGGGCAGCATCTCGCCGGCCAACAGGCGCTTGACCGGCCCCAGGTCGACACGCTCGCGCTTGATCTGGCCGGCGGGCGCGGCATCGCCCACGATGTGGCCGTCGTTGGACAGCAAGTAGACCTCGACCGCCGGATTCACCGCCATCAGCATGTCGAACAGCGAGCGCACCGCAGCGGGCTTCCAGCCGTTGGTGTCCATCAATTCGTTGGCGCCGGCGATATGCTGCGCCAGTCCGCTGGACAGGCGCTGGACCACCTCCTGCTCGTAGCGGGAATTGGCCGCGATCTGCAGCCAGGCCGAGGCGCCGCAACTGGCGAGCAACAGCAACGCAAACACGGCGGACAGCCGTTGGGTAAGCGTGAACCGCTTCATGATGCGCCTCCCGCGCCGCCCGGCCCCGCGGCGAATTTATAGCCCTTGCCCCAGACCGTCAGAATGCGCTGCGGATCCGACGGGTCCGCTTCGATCTTCACCCGCAGCCGGTTGATGTGGGTATTGACCGTGTGTTCATAGCCTTCGTGCTGGTAGCCCCATACCTGGTTCAGCAGATCCATGCGCGAAAAAACCTTGTCCGGGTGCCGCGCGAAGAAATGCAGCAGATCGAATTCACGCGGGGTCAGGTCCAGCCGGCGGCCGTCGACCTCGGCCGTGCGCGCCACCGGGTCGATGGCCACGCCGTGCAGGGCCAGGCTGCCGGCGTCGATGCGCGCGTTGCGCTCAAGCGCGTCGCTGCGGCGCAGGAGCGCCCGCACCCGCGCCACCAGTTCCAGCATCGAGAACGGCTTGGCCAGGTAGTCGTCCGCGCCCAGTTCCAGGCCCAGGATGCGGTGCACTTCGCTGGAGCGCGCGCTGGTGATGATGATGGGCGTATAGCGCGCCATGGCGCGGGCGCGCTTGCAGATTTCAAGGCCATCGATGCCGGGCAACATCAGGTCCAGCACCAGGGCGTCCCAGCCGCCTTCCTCCAGCCTGCGCATGCCTTCGTTGCCGTCGGCGGCATGCTCGACCGCGTAGCCTTCGTCCCGCAGATGCAGGCGCAGCAGTTCGGCGATGTGGGCGTCGTCTTCGACGATGAGTACGCGTCGGGGCGTGTCCATGGGCAGGAAACTCTAAAGGGGTTATGCGCCTATTGTCGCCAATCCGCGCCGCCGAGTTATCACAATTAATTTAAGTTTGCGTGAGGACTTCGGTATCGGCCCCGGGGAAGAATGGCTCCAACGACAACAAGCCCCCCCCGGAGTCCCGCCATGCTGGCCCCTCCCGCAAGCCACGACGTTCCGGCCCCGCCGGCCAATGTACCCATCCATCCCGGCTGGCTGCGCGCCATGCACTGGCTCAACGCCCTGGCCGTGGTGGTCATGGTAATGAGCGGCTGGCGCATCTACAACGCCTCGCCCTTGTTCGACTTCGTGTTTCCACGGGAGATCACGCTGGGCGGCTGGCTGGGCGGCGCCCTGCAATGGCATTTCGCCGGCATGTGGCTGCTGTTCTTCAACGGCATCCTGTACCTGGCCATGAATCTGGCCACCGGCCGCCTCTGGCGCAAGTTCTTCCCCTTGAGCATCCGCGGCATTGCCGCCGACCTGGGCGCGGCGCTGCGCGGCAAGCTCGCCCACGCCGATCCGCGCCGCTACAACCAGGTGCAGCGGCTGGCTTATCTGTTCGTGATGCTCGACATCGTGGTGCTGGTGCTTTCCGGACTGGTGCTGTGGAAGTCGGTGCAGTTCGAACTGCTGCGCGAACTGATGGGCGGTTACGAGACCGCGCGCCGCGTGCACTTCATTGCCATGGCCTTGCTGACGGCGTTCGTGGCGGTCCACCTGGTGATGGTTGCATTGGTGCCGCGCAGCCTGATCGCCATGATCCGCGGCAAATAAGGAGCCATCCGTGAACAAGCACAAGCGCCCCTCCCTGCCCGGCCTGGACGGCCCGGCCATCCTCAAGGAAGCCGGCAGGATCCTGGAAAAGCGGGTCGAACAGCCCTCGCGCCGCGCCTTCCTGCGCAGCAGCCTGACCCTGGGCGGACTGGCCATGCTGTCGGGCTGCTCGCTGTCGGACGACGAAAGTGTAGAGAAAGCGCTGACCGCGGTTTCGCGCTTCAACGACCGGGTGCAGGGCTGGATCTTCGACCCCGACCAGTTGGCGCCGACCTATCCCGAATCGATGATCACGCGGCCCTTCCCCTTCAATGCCTACTACGGCATTGACGAGGTGCGGCATGTGGACGAGGAATCGTTCCGCCTGGAAGTCAGCGGACTGGTCGCAGACAAGCGCCGCTGGCGGCTGGAGGAACTGCGCGCCATGGCGCAGATCGACCAGGTGACGCGGCACATCTGCGTCGAGGGCTGGAGCGCCATCGGCAAATGGGGCGGCGTGCCGTTCTCCGCCTTCCTCAAGCGCGTGGGCGCGGACCTGAGCGCCAGGTACGTGGGCTTCAAGTGCGCCGACGACTACTACACCAGCATCGATATGCCCACCGCATTGCACCCCCAGACCATCCTGGCGCTGACCTATGACGGCCAGACGCTGCCACCAGAGTACGGCTTCCCCATGAAGCTGCGCATGCCTACCAAGCTTGGCTACAAGAACCCCAAGCACATACAGGCAATTTTCGTCACCAACACCTACCCGGGCGGTTACTGGGAGGACCAGGGCTACAACTGGTTCGGCGGCAGCTAGGTGGAATCTTTCACGCTTTCACTCTCCATAAAGGAACGCATCATGAAGAAAATCGCTACCACCGCCGCGCTGTCCCTGTGCCTGGCTTTCGGCGCCGCGGCGGTCCATGCCGCGGACAGCATGAGCAAGGACGCCATGGGCGGCGGCTCGATGGCCAAGGACGGAATGGCCAAGAGCGGGATGTCCAAGGATTCCATGTCCAAGGACGGCATGTCGAAGGAAGGCATGTCCAAGGATTCGATGTCCAAGAACAGCATGTCGAAGGACTCGATGTCCAAGGATGGCATGTCAAAGGATGGCATGTCCAAGGATTCGATGTCCAAGGACGGCATGTCGAAAGGCGGCATGTCCAAGGATGGCATGAAGCAATAGCGCCCACCCGGCCCGCCCCTGATCCGGAGCATGTCATGAAACTAGACCGCAGGCATTTCCTGGGCCTGGGCAGCGCGGCGGCCATCGCCGCCGGCCTGGCCCCGGTCCTGGCGGCGCGCGGCGGCCCGGCCGCCGCCGCCCAGGCCTTCCCCTACACGCTAAGCGACGCGCAATGGCGCGAACGGCTCACGCGCGAACAATACGAAGTGCTGCGCCGCGAAGGCACCGAGCGTCCCTACTCCAGCCCGCTGGACAAGGAGTATCGCAAGGGCGCCTACGCCTGCGCCGGCTGCGCCCATCCGCTGTTCTCTTCTTCCACCAAGTTCGACAGCGGCACCGGCTGGCCCAGCTTCTGGCAGCCGCTGGACGGCGCCGTGGGCGAAACCAAGGACCGCAGCTTCGGCATGACGCGCGTCGCCGTGCATTGCGCCAATTGCGGCGGCCATCTGGGTCACGTCTTCGACGACGGCCCGCGTCCGACCGGGCTACGCTACTGCATGAATGGCGTGGCCCTGGCGTTCACCCCGCAGGCCTGAACTCCGGCCGCCCCATCCATCAGGAGACACCATGTCCGCCATCCACCTGCCCCGCAAACTTTGCGCCGCGCTGGCCGTCGCCTGCGGCCTGCTGGGCGCCGCCTCGGCCAGCGCCGCGGAAACCGCCTTCATCATTCCGCCCCCGGCCATGGACCAGCCCGCGGCCGCCGCACCGCAAAAAGCCGTCATCGCCGGCGGCTGCTTCTGGGGCGTGCAAGCCGTGTTCCAGCACGTCAAGGGGGTCAGCTCCGCCGTCTCCGGCTACGCCGGCGGCCAGGCGTCCACCGCCAATTACGATACCGTCAGCGGCGGACGCAGCGGCCACGCCGAAGCGGTCGAGATCACCTACGACCCCGCTCAGGTCAGCTACGGCCAGCTGCTGCAGATCTATTTCTCGGTGGCCCACGATCCCACCCAGCTCAACCGCCAGGGTCCGGACAGCGGCACCCAGTACCGTTCAACGGTCTTTCCTGCGGACGACGGCCAGCGCAAAGTGGCCGAAGCCTACATCGCGCAGCTGAACAAGACAGGTGTGTACCCCAAGGCGCTTGCCACGACGATAGAACCGCTGAAAGCCTTCTATCCTGCCGAGGACTACCACCAAGACTATCTCGTGCGCCATCCGTACAGCATGTACATCATGGTCAACGACGTGCCCAAGGTCGAAAACCTGGCCAAGACGTTTCCGCAGCAGTATCGGGACAAGCCTGTGCTGGTGAACTGAAGACGATAAATGGAGCCGGCCGCGCCGAATAAAGTCGGCCGCGCTCTAAACCCTTGCGTAGCAACGAAGGCTCGCTTACGGAGCCTTTATCTCCTTCTTTTCCTCTTTCTCCTTTTTTTCTCCATCGTAATGGGACTTGATGGCGAGAAACATGCCCGTGCCCAACACCAGAAGCTTGAACGTACCGAAGACTACAGGGACCCAAAAATTCATCATTTCCTCAAAACGCTGCTTCAGCAGCTTCATTTACGACTCGCGGGCCAGGCAACGACAAACGAACTCAGCGCCGCCGAGCGCTATCAGCAGGTACCGCAAATAGGAACCGGAGATTTTTCCCCATGCCTTCCTCTGACGGTTGCTTAAAAATGGCAACGCAAAAAGAGGTTGGAAATGGGCAGAGCGAGCGCCATACGCCCTGCAAACAATCGGAGTTTACCGTCGAACTTCTCGCAACTTGCTGCACCGGAAACTGCTACGTATCCGCGACCGTATCAGTTCGGCCACGGCGGCTCATGCCTGTCCCGTACATCGCCATGCGCAGTAGCGGCATGTAGTTTTCCCAGCAGATCACGGCACCCAGTTTTCCGCGGGGTGTATCGAACACGGGCATGGTGGAGCCGTCGCCATAGCCCCAGATCAACCGTTCCACGACGGTCGGCATCAATTTGCGTTGCTTGCTGCGCCAGCCGAGCCCAGCACCGGCGCATGCGGTTCGATGCCTTCGGGGTGTCATGCCTGCCCGCGGCCTGAGCTGGCCAAGGGCGCCCGCTATGCCTGAACCGCCCGTCTTGGACCGGAAGTACACTCGGCAGCAGACAGCCACCTGCACACAGGCCCACCCAGCACAACCGCGTACCCACATGTTCCAACTACGACAGCTGAAGATCTTCGTCGCGGCGATGGAAACGTTGAGCTTCACGAAAGCCGCCAAACAGGTGCATCTGTCGCAACCCAGCGTTACGGAACAGATACGGGCGCTGGAAGAGAGCGTCGGCCAGGCGCTCTTCATCCGCCAGAACAATCGCCTGCAACCCACCCCGGCCGCAGAGAGACTGGCCATTCGAGCACGCGAATTGCTTGCCCGGGCCGATGACGCCTTCCAAGAAGTTCGCGACAACGTCGACGATTCAGGAGGCACGATCCGGGTCGCCGCGCCGCAGACCTTGTGCACCAGTGTGCTGGTTCCGCAACTGTTGCGCTTTGCCGGCATGCACCCCGGAACGCAGGTTGCAGTTCAAGAAAGAAACTCCCTGGCGACGGCTCAGGCGGTGCTCGATGGGACGGCCGACCTCGGTCTGGTGCACGGATGGCCGGCAAGCGACGCCAAGCTCCGGGCGCAAGCCATTGCGCGGGACATGCCGGTGGTCGTAATGCCCCCTGGGCATCCGCTATCCGAGGCTGTAGACATCAAGGCCGACGCGCTTGCCGCATTCCCGCTGGTCGTCACGATGGACGGCTGCCGATACCGGGAATACCTGGAGGCCGTGTTGCAGGAAGCCCCGGTGCAGCCGCGTATCCGCGGTGTCGCCGACAGCGTACCGGCCCTGATACAGATGGTGTCCGCGGGCCTTGGGGTATCGATCCTGCCGCGGATGGCCATGGATCCCGCAGCGACAACCGCTTGCGTCCGGTGGCGGCCGTTGTCGACCGCGGGAGCAGGTCTTCCCATCTGCCTGCTCACCTTGCACCGGACGCCTACGCGCCAGGTGGCCGCCTTCATCGAGATGATCCGCCTCGCGGTGACTGGCTCAGACCAGCCGATGGCCGCCATCGACATGAAGCACGGTGCCGGTGGTGTAGCCATTGCCGATCAGGAAGCCGATGGCATCGGCGATATCGCTGCCGGCGCCGACCCGGCCCACCGGTAGCCGCTCGGCCATCGATGCCAAAAGCGGTCCGCTGTCGGCGCCGGCTACGTCATTCCAGATGGGCGTATCCACCCAGCCCGGCGATACGGCATTGATCCGCAGCGGCGCAAGCTCGACCGCCATGGCGCGCACGACACCCTCCAACGCGGCATTGATCGCCGCCACGGCGATGCCCTTCGGCCGGGGCCGGTAGGCGGCAATGCCCGACGTCAGGGTGATGGAACCGTGCGCCGACATGTGCGGGGCGCCATGTTTGGCCAGCAGGATGGGCGCGACGACCTTGGAGCGGATGGCTCGGTCCAGCGCGTCCAGCGAGAGTTGCGGCAGTAGCTCGTAGGCGCCGCGTATGTCGGCAGCCGTGCAGACCAGATGATCCACCGGGCCTGATTCTTCAAACAGCCGCTGCACTTGCGCTTCACTCGTCACATCCGCCTGGTGCAGGCGAGGCGCGCCAAACGCGCGCAACTGCTCGCGCGCCGCGTCGAGCTTGTCGCGGGACCTGCCCACGATCAGTACCTCGCAGTGCATGCCCAGCAATCGCTCGCTGACGGCCAACCCCATGCCCGAGCTACCGCCGACCACCACCACCCGTTGTCCTGCAAGACCATTGTCCATGCTCATTTCCTTGAAACACGTGTTTGGAGCAGGCGATGGTGGCGCTACGAAGTGCCGGGCGCCAGCAGGAATGTCCGATCGGGGTATCGGCTTGCCCGATGCGGGCGTGTCCAGGTTCCGGCGCTTTGCGTGAATGACGAAAACGGAAAAGCAATGCTGCATCCTGCGCCATCGGCCGCGGCGCGACGCTGGGCGGTATCATGCTGGCCAAGACCGGCGTTGCCGGCACCCAATTGTCGGCAGGCGGAATTGCCGCCATCGCGATGGCGTTCGCGCTGCGGCAACGGTTTCCGGCAACAGCCGGAAGCTGCGATGCCCGCCAATCGCGGGCCTGCCGGCAAACGAGTCCAGGAGAAGTACAGCAGTGAACGATACCCACATACCGGAAACGGAAACCCCCGAAGACCGCAAAGAACAGCTGCCCACGCTGTGGCGCGACGATGGCTGGACCGCCAGGATCATCAAGAACGAGGAAGACGACGGCTGGGCCGTGGAAATGACCATGGACGGCGAGGCCGAGCCGGCCCTGGTCGGTCCATGGACCATGGGCCGCGACAAGAAAAACCCCAAGCCGCTCGACTCCCCGGCCTTCATCACCCTGGTCAAGACCGCCCGGGAAGTCCTGCGCCGCCACGAGCAGCAATTGCACGCGACGCTACACAAAAGCGTGAAGATCGACGCCGCCGCCGGCCGCCTGACCGTCAAGCTGGATATCGTTCCCGACGAAGACGAGCCGTATGCCGTATTGAGCGCCTACGACGAATCCGGCGAACAACTGGCCCAGACCCATGTCGCGCCGACCTACAAGCTGAGCGTGCAGCGCGCCTCGGAGTGGGCCAGCGGCGGCTTCGGCAAGCACGGCTGATACGCCAAGCTGACGAGCATCGGCGGCGAGCCGCTGCCCGCTGCGGCGTCTACGGGAAAAACAAAGCTGGCCACGTCAACGCGGCCAGCTTTGCCCCACAATCAAGCCATCACGGCCGGCTCAATGGCCGGTCGAATCCCCTTCCCGGCTGGCTTCGAAAAGGAACCAGGTGCGCCGTTCGGTCTCGTCGATCCAGTTCTCGATCAGGCTGGAGCTGGCGATGTCGCGGTGCTCGTCGGTGATGTTGTGCGCTTCGCGCAGCGCCGCGGCCAGGACCTTGTTGTCCTCGCGCAGCTCGGCCAGCATATCCAGCGGCTGCACGTAGTCCGCGTCGTTATCCGAGATGCGCTGCGAACGCGCAATGTGGCCAATGGAACGCAGCGTCGTGCCGCCGATCTTGCGGATGCGTTCGGCGATGGGATCCGTCATGGCGAACAGCTGGTCGCCCTGCTCGTCCAGCAGCAGGTGGTAGTCGCGGAAATGGGGGCCGCTGACGTGCCAATGAAAGTTCTTGGTCTTGAGATACAGCGCGAACACGTCGGCGAGTATCTGGTTCAGCGCGGCGGAAATATCCCTGGTGGCCGCCGACGCCAGGTCGGTCGGCGTCGCCAGCGGGCGCTTGCGCCGCTCTTTCAGGGCTTTGGTGGTCTTCTCATCCAGTTTCTTGGCCATGGGTCGCAACTCCTAGGAATGATGGTGAAAACACACGCGCGGCGCGAGGCTTGCTTGCGCCGCGACTTCGCTAGCGTAAATCCGCACGCGTTCTTTTGCCAATGTCCGGGATCAAGGCGCCCTCCCTTCTGAAATCCGGTCCGGCTAGGAGTATGCTACGGCGCGTCAATTCAGCCGGATCCCTCCATCGCTATGCGCGGCAACCCCGACCCCAGGCAAGGCGCCATCGCCCTGCACGGGTTTTACTTCCTGTATTACGGCCTGCAGGGAGTCAGCATCCCCTTTCTGCCCCTGTGGTTCGCCAGCCGCGGACTGGATCCCGCCGTCATCGGCCTGATCGTCGCCACGTCCTTCCTGCCCAAGATCCTGTCCACGCCCGTGGTCGCCCACGTCGCCGACCAGACCGGCCGCGCCCATGCGCTGATTGCGGCGGCGCTGGCGGCATCGCTGGCGCTGTTCGTCTGCTATCCGTTCAGCAGCGCGCCCGGCTTGCTGTTGGCCATCACGCTGCTGCTCAATGCCGTGTTCCCGGCGGTGCTGCCGCTGATGGACCGCATGGCCATCGCCAGCGGTCGGGGCCAGGGGAGTTCCTACACCGTCATGCGCGCCTGCGGCTCGCTGGGTTTTGCCGTGGTCACCCTGGCGGGCGGCTACCTGATCAAGACGTTCGACGCCGACTGGGTGATGTGGCTGTCCATCGTCCTCATCATCGCCTGCCTGGCCTGCGTGCGGCTGCTGCCTCGGGCGGCGCGCCCCGCTGCGGGCGAAGCGCCCGCGCCGGCGGTCCGCCTGCCCATGCTCGAAGTCCTGGGCGACCGCCCGCTGCTGATGTGCATCGCTGCGGCCTCGCTGGTCCAGGCCAGCAACGGCTTCCTCTATTCCTATTCCACGCTGTACTGGACCGCCAGCGGCCTGTCGACCGCGTTGATTTCCATGCTGTGGGTGGTAGGCGTTGCCAGCGAGGTCCTGTTCTTTTTCCTGGCGCCCCGCATCCTGGCCCGCACGGGCGCGCAATGGCTGATCCTGGCGTCCGCCGTCATGACCGCGATCCGCTGGGCCGGTCTGTCCGCCACCACCGATCCGGCGCTGATCGCGGGCCTGCAACTGCTGCAGTGCTTCACGCTGGCGGGCAATAACGCAGCGATCATGTGGTACATCACGCGCCACGTGCCCGCCGCCATCAAGACGTCGGCCATCGCGCTCTACGCGCTGCTGTCGGGAGGGGTCTTCATGTTCGCCAGCATCCAGTTGGGCGGCGCGTTGTACCGCAGCTATGCGCCGGGGGGATTTCTGGTGATGTCGCTGTGCGCGATCGGGGCGGTGCCTTTGGTGGTCTACGCCGAAAGGGTACGCAGAAAGTCGGTATAACCCGTCGCCGCCTGCGCCCAACGAAAAAAAGGCCTCGCAAGCGAGGCCTTTCCTGTCAGCAGCAACCGATCCGCTTCTTCCCGCCATAACGCGCGTCCTGGCGCTCGCGGAAGAATGCTTCGTAAGTCATCGGCTCCTGGTCAGGGTGCGTGCGCCGCATGTGCGCCACATACGTCTCGTAGTCCGGCACGCCGACCATCAGCCGGAGCGTCTGCCCCAGATAGCGGCCGGCGGCGCCGGCCGCGGAACTCATGTTGGTGAACAGCATGCGTCGTCTCCCTGTTGCGCTCAGTCCGCGCCGGCGGCGGCCGGCAGCGTTTCGTACGGCATTTCGCGGGCGGTGGGCTTGTTCTCGTTACGCGCGCGCTGCACCGAACGCAGGCCGAACACCACGATGCTCACCACCACGAAGATGAAGATCGCGCACAGGCCGGCGTTGATGTAGTCGTTGAAGACCACGCGCGACATTTCGCCCAGGGACTTGGCCGGAGCCAGGACCTTGCCTTCGGCGATGGCCGCGTTGTACTTGTCGGCATGGGCCAGGAAGCTCACGCGCGGGTCGGCGTGGAACAGCTTCTGCCAGCCGGCGGTCAGCGTGCATGCCAGCAGCCACAGGGTCGGCAGCACCGTGACCCAGGCGTAGCGGTCACGCTTCATCTTGAACAGCACCACGGTGCCCAGCGTCAGCGCAATCGCGGCCAGCATCTGGTTGGCGATGCCGAACAGCGGCCACAGTGTGTTGATGCCGCCCAGCGGATCGACCACGCCCTGATAGAGGAAGTAGCCCCAGGCCGCCACGCACAGGCCGGTGGCAATCAGGTTGGCAGGCAGCGAGTCGGTGCGCTTGAGCGACGGGGCGAAGGTGCCCAGCAGGTCTTGCAGCATGAAACGGCCCGCACGGGTGCCGGCGTCGACAGCGGTCAGGATGAAGAGCGCTTCGAACAGGATGGCGAAGTGGTACCAGAAGGCCATCATGCCCGGGCCGCCGATGGCCTGGTGCAGGATGTGCGCCATGCCCACGGCCAGCGTCGGAGCGCCGCCGGCGCGCGAGATGATGGTGCTTTCGCCCACGTCCTTGGCGGTCTGGATCAGGTCCGCGGGCGTCACCACGAAGCCCCAGCTGGAGACCACCTGGGCCACCTGGTCGGGCGTGGTGCCGATCACGGCCGCCGGGCTGTTCATGGCGTAGTAAATGCCCGGCTCGATCACGCAAGCCGCCACCAGCGCCATGATGGCCACGAAGGATTCCATCAGCATGCCGCCGTAACCGATGTAGCGGGCCTGGGTTTCGTTCTCGATCAGCTTGGGCGTGGTGCCCGAGGAGATCAGGGCGTGGAAGCCCGACACCGCGCCGCAGGCGATGGTGATGAAGAGGAACGGGAACAGGTTGCCCGACCACACCGGACCGGTGCCGTCGACGAACTGGGTCAGCGCGGGCATCTTCAGCTCGGGCGCGACCACGACGATGCCGATGGCCAGGCCGACGATGGTGCCGATCTTCAGGAAGGTCGACAGGTAGTCGCGCGGGGCCAGCAGCAGCCACACCGGCAGCACCGAAGCGATGAAGCCGTAGATGATCAGGATCCAGGTCAGGCCCTTGCCGTCGAAGTCGAACATGGGGCCGATCACCGGGTGCGCGGCCACGTCCTGGCCGAAGGTGATGGCGGCCATCAGGCCGACGAAGCCGATGATGGACACTTCGCCGATCTTGCCCGGGCGGATGTAGCGCAGGTACACGCCCATGAACAGCGCAATGGGAATGGTCGCGGCCACCGTGAAGGTGCCCCAGGGCGAATGCGTCAGCGCCTTGACCACGATCAGCGCCAGCACGGCCAGGATGATGACCATGATCATGAAGGCGCCGAACAGCGCGATCACGCCCGGGATCTTGCCCAGCTCGGACTTGACCAGGTCACCCAGCGAACGGCCGTCGCGGCGGGTCGAGATGAAGAGGATCGTGAAGTCCTGCACGGCGCCGGCGAACACCACGCCGGCCAGGATCCACAGCATGCCCGGCAGATAGCCCATCTGCGCGGCCAGCACCGGGCCCACCAGGGGGCCAGCGCCAGCGATGGCGGCGAAGTGGTGGCCGAACAGCACGTGCTTGTTGGTGGGCACGTAGTCCAGGCCGTCGTTGTGCTTCCAGGCCGGCGTCATGCGCGTCGGATCCAGCTGGAACACGTTCTTGGCGATGAAGCGGCTGTAATAACGGTATGCGATCAAATACACGCATACGGCGGCGATCACCACCCATAGCGCATTGATGGTCTCCCCTCTGGCCAGCGCCACGGTGCCCAGCGCGAACGCGCCCAGTACCGCAACCGCCAGCCAGACCAGGTGCTGACCCAGTCCCTTACTGCTGGTTTGCATAAGTGCTCCTCTAGCCTCCCGCCATGCTTTTGGCGTGAAACGCTTTTATCGTCCCGCGGAAGGCAGACTCATTGTTGTGGGGTGGCGGACGCGCGCGCGTCCACGCAGCGCCGTGTCGACGCGGACGCTAGTATTTCGTTTTGACTACGCAGCAACAAGCGCGAAACTACGCAATTCCGCTACGTGTTACTACGCAATGCGCCGCAGCATGATTTGGCGAAAACCGTAAAATCACGACTGAAATTTCCCGATCCTGACTGCGGCAAGCAAAATGCTGCGCCGCAATATTTGCGTTCGCGCTGATACAAATCCTTCATGAAGCTGCGCCTGAAAATCCTGCTGCTCGCCGCGGTGCCCTTGCTGGTGGCCGTCGCCGCCATCACGGTGGCCGTCTACGTGCAGGGCCTGCAGCTGGCGCAGCGCGAAAAGCAGGTCGTGGAAAACGCCTGGCTGGCCAGCAAGGAAGGCGAGCTGCGCCACTACGTCAACCTGGCCTACAGCGCCATCGCCCCCCTGCAGGCGGCGGCCGACGATGACGCCACCCGCCAGCGCGCGCTGGACCTGCTGGCGCAGATGGAATTCGGCCACGACGGCTACTTTTTCGTCTACGACCTGAAGGGCAGGAACCTGATGCACCCGCGCCAGCCGGAGCTGGTTGGGCAGGACCTTTGGGAACTGCGCGACACCAAGGGCCAGCCCGTCATCCAGAATCTGCTGACCGCCGCCCGGCGCGGCGGCCAGGACGGCGAAGCGGTGCACTACCTTTGGGAAAAGCCGTCCACCCACCAGACCGAGGAAAAGCTGGGCTACGTGGTGGTGCTGGAGCGCTGGGGCTGGATGCTGGGCACCGGCATCTACCTGGACGACGTGCAGCAGGCGCTGGAGCGCATCGACGCCGCCGCCCAGGCCAATATCCGCAGCATGTTCGCCTGGGTGGCCGGGATTGCCGCCGTGTCCATCCTGGGCGTGGCGGCCTGCGGCCTGGCCTTGAACATCAGCGACCACCGCCAGTCCGACGCCAAGCTGCGGCTGATGGCGCGCCAGCTGGTGCGTTCGCAGGAAGACGAGCGCGCACGGCTCTCGCGCGAGCTGCATGACGGCATCAGCCAGGTGCTGGTGTCGATCAAGCTGTCGCTGGAAGCGGCGCGGGAACGGCTGCGGCAGACGCTGCCGGACGAGCCACGCGTCCTCGCTCATATCGACACCCCCTTGGGCGGCGCGCTGGACCGATTGAATACCGCCGTGGGCGAAGTCCGCCGCATTTCGCACAACCTGCGGCCGACGCTGCTGGACGACCTGGGCCTGCCGGCCGCACTCGAACATCTGGGCCGGGAATTCGCCATTCCCAGCCAGGATGGCGCCCCGCCTCTGGCCGTGCGCCTGCACACCGCCGGGCAGCCGGTGAAGCTGCCCGAGGCCTATGCCACCGCCCTGTTCCGGGTCACCCAGGAAGCCCTGACCAACGTCATCCGCCATGCCGGCGCCACCCGCGCCGACATGACGCTGGCTTATTCGCCGCGCGACCTGCGCCTGACCATCGCCGACGACGGCCGCGGCTTCGACTATGCCGAGGTGCAACAGGATCCGCGCCGCGGCATCGGCCTGCGCAATATGCGCGAACGCATGAACGCGCTGTCCGGCACGCTGACTTTCCGCTCCACTTCCCACGGCACGGTGCTGCAGGCCTGGCTGCCGCTGCCCGCCGCCCCTCTCCCCGCGAGTTCCGACGCATGAACCACAAGCCCGACGCCATCCGGCTGCTGCTGATCGACGACCACCCGCTGGTGCGGGACGGGCTGCGGCTGCGCCTGGAAACCGTGCCGCAACTGCGGGTCGTGGGCGAAGCCGGCAACGCCGCCGCCGCCCAGGCCTTCCTGGCCGCCTGCCTGGCCGAGGACCCGCAAGGAGGCACCTTGCCGCACCTGGCGCTGATGGACCTGAACATGCCCGGCGTGGGCGGGCTGGAATTGACCGCCCTGCTGCACGAGCGCTACCCGCAGATCGCGGTGCTGGTGCTGTCCATGCACGACAACCCCGAATACATGGTGCAGGCGGTCAAGGCCGGCGCGCGCGGCTATCTGCTGAAGGACGAACCGGCGCATGAGATCGTCACCGCCATCGACGCGGTCATGGCAGGCCGCAGCTATTTCAGCGCTGCGGTCGCGGTGCGCCTGTCGCAGGCCACGGCGCCAGCCACCATGCTGACGCAGCGCGAACGCGACGTGCTGCGCCACATCGCCAGCGGCGAGGCCAACAAGCAGATCGCGCAGGCGCTGGGATTGTCGGTGCGCACGGTGGAGACCCATCGCCTGAACATCAAGCGCAAGCTGGGCATAGACGGCCAGGCGGAACTGATCAAGTACGCCGTCGAGAACCGCGGGGTCTGACCCGGGCCTGGACCTGAGCCCGGCCTGATCGTTTTCCCGCGCTGCGGTAGACTTGCAGCACTACGCTACACAGTAAAGCGCCGCAACCAGCGCCGCCCCCAGGAGTCCCCGATGTCATTGGAAAAGAACTACACCGCCATTCTTCAAGAACTAGGGGAAGATCCGTCCCGCGAAGGGCTGGCCGATACGCCCGCCCGCGCCGCCAAGGCCATGCGCCACCTGTGCCGCGGCTACGGCCAGAACCTGGACGAAATCGTCAATGGCGCGCTGTTCACCTCCGACACGCGCGAGATCGTGCTGGTCAAGAACATCGAGCTGTACTCGCTCTGTGAACACCACATGCTGCCCTTCATCGGCAAGGCGCACGTGGCCTACCTGCCCAACGGCAAGGTGCTGGGTCTGTCCAAGGTCGCCCGCATCGTCGAAATGTACGCGCGCCGCCTGCAGATCCAGGAAAACCTCAGCCGCCAGGTGGCCGAGGCCGTGCAGTCGGTGACCGGCGCGGCCGGCGTGGCCGTGGTGATCGAGGCCCAGCACATGTGCATGATGATGCGCGGCGTGGAAAAGCAGAACTCGTCCATGGTCACCTCGGTCATGCTGGGTGAATTCCACGACAATCCGTCGACCCGGGCCGAGTTCCTGAGCCTCATCCGCTAGGCCGATCCCCCTCTCCCCCTTTTGGCGCATATCGCGGGCCGCCTCGCCGGCCGCACCCCGCCGCGCCGGCCGCGCCAGGACTGGCGTTGCCGGCGCGGCGGGCGGGCCCGGGCCTTTTTGGCTCCTACTGATTAGGGCATCTGGCCCTAGCGTTCTGGCTCCATCCGGGCAAACTGGCTCCAGCATGCCGGTCGCGCCGGAGCGCGGCCGTTCCCTCCCGGAGATCTCCATGAACGCGATATTCCGCCTCATCCGCCGCTGCACCCTGGCCGGCCTGGCCGCCGCGCTGTTGGCCGCTCCCGCCTATGCCCAGACCAAGCTGGTGGTCGGCTACCAGTTGATCGTGGGACCATTCCTGACGGCCATCGCCGACGGCAGTTTCGACAAGGCCTTGAAGGACGCCGGCTACCAGGTGGACTGGCGCCAGTTCACCTCCGGCGGCGACATTTCCACCGCGCTGGCTTCCGGCAACGTGCCGGTCGGTGTGCTGGGCTCCACCGGCATCACCGCGGCCGCCACCCGCGGCGTCGACATGGAACTGTTCTGGATCCTGGACAACATCGGCAAATCCGAGGCGCTGGTGGCGCGCAACGGTTCCGGCATCAACAGCACGGCGGACCTGAAGGGCAAGCGCGTCGCCACGCCCTTCGTGTCCACCTCGCACTTCCATCTGCTGGTCGGGCTGGAACAGGTCTGGAAGATCAATCCGCGCGACGTGCGCATCCTGAACATGCAGCCGCCGCAGATCGTGGCCGCCTGGCAGCGCGGCGACATCGACGCGGCCTACGTCTGGCCGCCCGCCCTGACCGAGATCGCCAAGAGCGGCAAGATCATTGCAGACTCGGAACAGATCGGCAAAGCCAGCGTGCCAACCTTCGACGGCATCGTGGTCGATCGCGCCTGGGCCGCCAAGAATCCGAAGTTCATGGCCGCCTTCACCAGCGTTTTGGCCAAGTCCTATGCGGACTACCGCGCCAACAGCGCCAAGTGGACCGCCGATTCCCCGCAGGTCAAGAGCATCGTCAAGCTGATCGGCGGCAAGCCCGAGGACATGGTCGAAGCGCTCCAGCTGCTGGTCTTCCCGACCGTGCAGGAACAGGCCTCCAATGTCTGGCTGGGCGGCGGCAAGGAATCGGGCGCCGCGCGCGCCTTCGCGGCCAGCGCCCAATTCCTGAAGGACCAGAAGCAGATCGACCGCGCCCTGGCCGACTACAGCCCGCACGTCACCGACAAGTACGCCAAGGCGGCCGAGAAGTAAGGAGCGCTTGCGGCCAAGGCGGCCCGTCCGGCGCCGCCTGCCCAGCGCCACGCAGGGCTGCGCGCAGCCCGTCGCAACCAGGGGAGCCGGCATGACCATGCAGTCCTCGTCCGCCACGCATAGCCTGTGCGCGGAAAAAGTAAGCGTCACCTACCCCGGCCTGCACGAAAGCGGTCCGGTCATCGCGTTGCAGAACGTCAACCTGACCATCCAGCCTGGCGAGTTCGTCGTGGCGCTGGGCGCCTCGGGCTGCGGCAAGACCACCTTGCTCAGCCTGCTGGCCGGCTTCCTGTCGCCCACCGAGGGCGAGATCACGCTGGGCGGCCGGCCTATCGTGGGTCCCGGCGCCGACCGCGGCGTGGTGTTCCAGAAGCATGCCCTGCTGCCCTGGCTGAACGTGCTGGAGAACACCGAGTTCGGCCTGAAGCTGCAAGGCGTGGACAAGGAAACCCGCCGCGCCCGCGCGCGCCGCAATCTGGAGCTGGTGGGCCTGCAGGACTTCCACCGCCACATGATCTACCAGCTGTCCGGCGGCATGCAGCAGCGCGTGGGCATCGCGCGCGCGCTGACCTGCAACCCCGCCATGCTGCTGATGGACGAACCCATGGCGGCGCTGGACGCGCTGACGCGCGAGACCATCCAGGAGCTGCTGCTGGACATCTGGCGGCAGACCAACAAGATGTTCTTCTTCATCACGCACAGCGTCGAAGAAGCGCTGTTTCTGGGTTCGCGGCTGATCGTCATGTCGCCCCGCCCGGGCCGCATCACGCACACCTTCACCCCGGACTTCAACCGGCGCTACCTGGAGACCCGCGATGGCCGCAGCATCAAATCCAGCCCCGACTTCATCGCCATGCGCGAACAAGTCCTTGGCATCATCTATGGCGACGAGCGAGCCTCCTCCCCCCAAGGCTTCCATGGCTAGCAGCCGCCCGGGACACAAGCCCGCTGCGCCGGGCAAGGTCTACGGCGCGCCGGGCGCGGGCTACAGCGGCCACATCAGCCTGATCACCAGCCTGGCGCTCATCGGCCTATGGTTCCTGGTGACCAGCGCCGGCTGGGTGCGGCCGCTGTTCCTGCCTTCGCCCCTGGCCGTGTACGACAAGTTCGTCTCGGCCATGACCGATGGCGTGGCCAACTCCACGCTTACCGAACATGCGCTGGCCAGCCTGTCGCGGGTGTTCGGGGCCTTTTTCCTGGCTTGCGTGACCGCCATTCCCGTCGGCATCCTGATGGGCGTGAACCGCTACGCGCGCGGCATCTTCGATCCGCCCATCGAGTTCTACCGCCCGCTGCCGCCGCTGGCCTACCTGCCGCTCATCATCATCTGGTTCGGCATCGGCGAATTCCCCAAGGTCCTGCTGATCTACCTGGCGATCTTCGCGCCCATGGCGATCGCGGCGCGCGCCGGCGTGCGCTCGGTGTCGATCGAACAGATCCACGCGGCCTACGCCATGGGCGGCACGCCTGCGCAGGTGGTCTGGCACGTGATCCTGAAGGCCGCCATGCCGGAGATCTTCACGGGCATGCGCATCGGCATCGGCGTGGGCTGGACCACGCTGGTGGCCGCCGAAATGGTGGCCGCCGACCGCGGCCTGGGCTTCATGGTGCTGAACGCCGCCCAGTTCCTGGCCAGCGACACCGTAATCATGGGCATCATCGTGATCGGCGTGTTCGCCTTCGCCTTCGACCTGCTGGTCCGTTATCTGGAGAAGTTCGCCATTCCATGGAAGGGACGGGTCTGAAACGCGCCCGGGCAATCCCTCATTTCGTCCCCCATCCGGCTCCTCTATCCTCAAGAGCGGCGCCTGCGCAGCGGCTACCGGCTGCGCGGCCTAGACAAGGAGCCGTCATGTCCAGCCAGGCCTCGATGCTCAAGCCTGTGTTGTGGGAGCGCCTGTTCGAACGCGAAAGCGCGCCCAACCTCAGCCTGCAGGGCTGCGTGCGCCAGATGCTGGTGTCCGCCATCCTCAGCGGCCACCTGCCGCCCGGCACGCCGGTGCCGTCCAGCCGGCATCTGGCCGACCAGCTGCGCATCGCGCGCAACACTGTCGTGTTCGCCTACCAGCAACTGGTGAGCGAGGGTTATCTGGTGTCGCGCGAACGCAGCGGCCACTTCGTCAGCGACACGGTCATGCGCGGCCATTCCGGGCCCGCTTCCGACGCCCCGCCCGCCGACGGCGGCGAGCCGGACGTGCGCTGGGACGAAAGGCTGCGCTTCCGCCCGTCCCGGCAACGCAACATCACCAAGCCGCGCGACTGGCAGAAGCAGCCCTATCCCTTTGTCTACGCCCAGTTCGACCAGGACCTGTTCCCCACCGCGGAATGGCGCGAATGCTGCATCAAGGCGCTGTCGGTGCTGGACATCCGCAGCTGGGCGCCGGACCTGATCACCCACGACGACCCCGCGCTGATCGAGCAGATCCGCACCCAGGTGCTGCCCCGGCGCGGCGTCTGGGCCGACGCCGAGGAAATCGTCATCACCGTGGGTGCGCAGCATGCGCTTTACCTGCTGGCCGACCTGCTGGTCAACGAGGACACGGTGGTCGGCATGGAAGACCCCGGCTACCCTGACGCCCGCAACATCTTCGCCAGCCACACGCGCAATCTGCTGCCCCTGCCGGTGGACGAACAAGGGCTGTGCACCGGCACCCATCTGCTGGGCTGCGACTACCTCTTCGTCACGCCGGGCCACCAGTGCCCCACCACGGTCACGCTATCTCCGGAGCGCCGCCAGAACCTGCTGACGCTGGCGCGCCAGGCCGACAGCCTGATCATCGAGGACGACTTCGAAAGCGAAAGCCGCTGGGGCGAAGGCGCGATTCCCGCCTTGAAGAGCCTGGACCGCGACGGCCGCGTGATCTACGTGGGCAGCCTGGCCAAGTCCTTCGCGCCCGGCCTGCGCATCGGCTACATCGTGGCGCCGCGCGAACTCACCGCGGAACTGCGCGCCCTGCGCCGCCTGATGCTGCGCCACCCTTCGGCCTACATCCAGCGGGCGTTTTCGCTGTTCATTTCGCTGGGGCACCACCATTCGCTGCTGCGCAGGCAATCGCAGGCCTACCAGGAGCGCGGCACCGAACTGGCCCGCGCGCTGGCGCGGCACCTGCCCGATTTCAAGGTCATACCCATTACCGGATCCTCGTCCTGCTGGCTGCAAGGCCCGCCCTGGCTCAATGCCTGCGAGCTATCCGAGGCCGCGCTGGCCGAGGGCGTGGTGGTGGAGCCCGGCGACGTCTTCTTCATGAACGGAGCCGACGCGCCGCGCAACTTCCTGCGGGTCGGCTTCACATCGATCCGACCCGAACACATCGAGCCGGGGATTGCCCGGCTGGCCAAGGTGGTCGACCGCTACCGCGGCCGCGCCGCGGACGGCAAGCAGGCCCCGCAGGGCCCGGACTTGCACGCGCTAGAGCACTTCGTCTCTTAGGTAGTACCAGCGGTACAGCAGGCCCTGGCCCAGCCTGCGGAACGGCGCGAACATATGCCCCGGCAAGGGCGAGTCGTAGATCGGCAGGTCCCAGGCCACGCCGTCCTTGCCCATCATGCGTTGCGCCAGGCGCTTGCCCGCGTGGGCCGAGAACGCCACGCCATTGCCCCCGTAGCCGAAGGCGTAATAGACCGGCTGCGCCGGGTCGGGCTGGGTCACGCGCGGCATCATGTCGTGGCTCACGTCCACCCAGCCCCACCAGGAATAGTCCACGTCCACGCCCGCCAGCGTGGGGAACTTGCGCGCCAGCCCTTCGCGCAGCAGAGCCAGATGGCGCGGATGCTGCGCGTCGGCGCCGCGCAGCGCGCTGCGGCTGCCGATCTGCATGCGGCCGTCGGGCAGCAGGCGGTAATAGAAGCGCAGGGTTCGCGTGTCGGTGATGAACACCGTGCTTTTGAGGCCCGCTGCATCGCGTTCCGCCGGCGTCAGCACCCGCGTCACCAGCGAGTTCGACAGCACCGGCATGATGCGGTTGTCCAGCAAACGGTTGACGCCCTGCGCGGTATAGCCGCCAGTGGCGAACGCCACGCGCCGCGCGCGCACGTAGCCGTTGGGAGTCTGCAGCCGCACGCCGCCATTCTCGGCGCGCCAGCCCAGCACCGGGCTGCCCGGATGGATGCGCACGCCCAGGGCCCGCGCCTGCCGCATATAGCCATAGGCGAGCTTCAACGGATGCACGCCCACGCCATCCGGCTCGTGCATCGCGCCCACCGCCTCGCGGTCGTACACGTAGCGTTCGCGCAATTCCTCCCGGCTCAACATCCGGGCGTCATAGCCGAACACCTCGCGCATCACGCGGGCTTCGTTTTCCAGGAACGCCATCTTCTTCTGGCGGTGCGCCGTGTACAGATGGCCGCCAGGTTGCGCGTCGCAATCCACCTGGGCCACCAGGCTCTTCCAATATTCGAATCCTTCGCGGATCTCGGCGTCCAGGCGCTTGGCGGTCGCCAGGCCCCAGCGCGCTATCCATTGCGAACGGTACAGGCGTCCGGACGCATTCTGTCCCTGTCCGCCGTTGCGGCTGGTGCAGCCCCACACCGCGCGATTGGCCTCGAGCACCACGGCCTTCACGCCGAAGTCGCGCGCCAGCGTCAACGCCGCCGACAGCCCGGTAAAGCCCGAGCCCACGATCACCACGTCGGCGTCGATATCGCCGTTGACGGGGCCGTCATCCTCGGGCGGTTCGCCGGCGGTCGCGACCCAGTAGGTGGGCGCGTAGTCCTGCCCGCGGCCGAGCGGGGACACCAGCGGATCGTAGGCCGGGTTGTAGGCGCTGATCGCCATCCGGCCAGCGGGGGCCGGACCTACAGGTTGGAAGGACATTTGAGTATCCATGCTGCGTTCCGGTTGCTGGATGCGGGTGCGTGTTCAACCGCGGGCCGGCAATACCGGGCGCTGCTTGCGGTAGGCGTTCTTCACGCGGATCTTGCCGTCCCGGAAGGTGAAGACGTCCACCATGTCCGCCTCCACGCGGGAGCCGTCGGCGGCGGTGCCGGTAAAGGTCGATTGGGACACGCCGCGGTCGCCTGCGACCCAATGCGTGCCGTTCTGCCACTGCGCATCGGGGAAATTCGCCCAGGCCGCCGCGAAGGCCGCCCGCACCGCCTCGCGGCCTTCGTGCCGCGCGCCCCATCGCTCGGGGCCGGCCACGGTCTCGAACACGCAGTCGTCGCTCATGAAGGACATCAAGGCGTCGATATCGTGGCGGTTCCAGGCCGCCGCGAATTCGGCCAGCATGTCCGCGGTGACGGTCTTCTGCATTGCATACCTCCGGTAGACGCGGGCGCAACACGCGCCAGCATTCAGGACCAAAGGTAAGTGAGCCCCCAGGCAGGGTCTAGAACCAGAAACGGGAAATCGCTTGCACCAGAAGCGACATCGGGTGGCAGGCCGCGCAATGCGCAACCGGCCACCCGGTTGGGCGTCCCGCCGTGTTGCGGACGGCGCCGGCTACAGCGTCATCCCGCCATCGGCAGTCAAACTGGCCCCCGTCATGTATCCCGATTCGGGGCCGGCAAGCCATGCCACCAGCGACGCGATTTCATCGGCGCTGCCGGCGCGCTGCAACGGGATCAGCGGAACGACCGCATCAAGATGGTTGACCGTCATATCGGTCTGGATCGGCCCGGGCTGCACGTTGTTGATGGTGATGCCGCGGGGTGCAAGGTCGATCGCGATGCCTTTGACCATCGTCGCCACCGCCGCCTTCGTCATCGCATAGACGCTCACGGTCGGCCCGCCGATGCGCGCGGCCAAATTGCTGCCGATGGTAACGATGCGGCCGCCGCGCGCAAGGTGCGCAGCGCCGGCCTGGATCGCCAGGAACACGCCGCGCACATTGACGGCCAGCATCTGGTCGAGATCCGCCACGCTCACATCGGCCACCCCGCCCAACTTCAGGATGCCGGCGTTGACCACCACGATGTCGAGCCGTCCGAAATGCTCGGCCGCGCGCGCGGCGGCCAGGCGAATCGCCTCCGAGTTCGCGCTGTCGGCATGAATGGCCAGCGCCCTCGCCCCGCCCGCTTCGATCGCGGCCGCGGTCTCGCGCGCGCGCTCGGGCGCGGAAACATAGGTGAACGCCACGTCCGCGCCGTCGGCCGCCAGCCGCCGGACAATGGCGGCGCCGATGCCGCGCGAGCCGCCGAATACGATTGCGGCCTTGCGCAAGCCCCCGGAAATGTCTGTCATGATTCGCTCCTTGTAAGCCGATAGGTCAGTAAGCAGCCGGGAGAAGGGCCGGCTATCGAACCGGCGAATTCTCCCGTTTGCCTCGAATCGGTCAACAAGGAAAAAATTGACAAGCAATCCAATAAATCTATACCTATCTACGCCCGCCCCTCACGCCGCCGCCGGCGCCAGCCAGGCGTCGACGTCCGCGGGATCAACGGCGCCGCGCATGCCGATCAGCACCAGCGACGGCTCGTCCAGATCCTCGGGCGGCCTGGCCTGCGTGTCGTAGCGCACGCGCCGGCCCGCCAGTTGCACCAGCACCAGGCCGTGGCGATCGGTGCGCACCCAGCCCTTTGCCCGCAGCAGCTGCCTGGGCGCGTCGCGCAACCGGCTGGCGAGCCGGTCGGCGTCCAGCAACGCGGGCGCGTGCCACAGCCAGCTCTGGAATGGATGGTCGGGGTCGTCGGGCATCGCGGCGTGGACGTGTCCCGCATGGCCGCAAGCGCCGCTTGCGCATTCATGCGCAACGCTGCAAGACCCGCCTTCGCCCAGCAGATGGCGCAGGTCCACGCGCCCTTCGCGCGTCTCGACCATCGCGGCCCCGCGTGTCGCCGCTTGCAGCCATGAACGCAACGACGCCAGTTCGGCGGCGGACGCCAGATCGGTCTTGTTCAACACCAGCAGATCCGCAGCCTTGAGCTGGCGTTCCACGGTATCGGCCAGCAAGGGATCCGCCGCCAGCGTGCGCACGTTCGCGGCATCTGCCAGCACCACCACGCCCTCAAGCTGCAGCATGGGATCCGACATGCCGACCTGCGCGATGCGGCCCGGATCCGACACGCCGCTGGCCTCGATCACGATCCATTCCGGCAAGGGGTCCAGCGCCAGCACGCGCGCCAGGGCATCGTCCAGGCCGCCCGCCATGGAACAGCAGACGCAGCCGTTGGCCAGCCTGATCACCTGGTCGCTGCGCTGCGCGATCAGCCCGGCATCGATATCGACCGGGCCGAAGTCATTGACCAGGACCGCCGCGCGGCGCTGGCTGCGGGACAACACATGATTGAGCAAGCTGGTCTTGCCCGCGCCCAGGAATCCGCCCACCACGGTCAGCGCAATTCGCGGTGCGCCATGGGCCGCCATCTCAGGCTTCCCGCAGTGGCAAGGGCCTGCCGCCGATCACGGTGCCCAGTACGCGCACGTCCTTCAGTTTCTCGGGCGCCACCTCCAGCGGATCGTCCTGCAGCACGCAGAAGTCCGCATGCTTGCCGACCTCGATGGAGCCGACGAGATGGTCCAGGTGCAAGGTGTAGGCCGCGCCCAGCGTGACCGCATGCAAGGCCTGCTCCACACCGATGCGTTCAGACTCCCCCAGCACCTTGCCCGACGAAGTCTGGCGGTTCACGGCGCACCAGGCCGTGAACAGCGGTCCCAGCGGCGTGATGGGCGCATCCGAATGGATGGAGAACGGCACGCCGGCGCGCGCCGCCGAGGCGCAGGCGTCCATGCGCCTGGCGCGATCCGGCCCCATGGTCAGGGCGTGATGGGCGTCGCCCCAGTAGAAGATGTGGTTGGCAAAGAGATTGGCGCACATGCCCAGGCTGGCCATGCGCCGGAACTGGGCCGCGTCGGCCATCTGGCAATGCTGCAAGGTATGGCGGTGATCGCGCCGCGGGCTGCGGCGCAAGGCGCGATCCACCGCGTCGATCGCAAGCTCGGTGGCTTCGTCGCCATTGGTGTGTATGTGCAGTTGCACGCCGGCGTCGTGGTAGGTCTGGACCATTGCGTCCAGCTCGGCCGGCGCGATCACCCAGATGCCGTTGGGCGCGCCGTTGTAGTAGCCGGGCCAGCGCAACCGGGCGGTAAAGCCCTGGATCGAACCGTCCACCACCAGCTTGACCATGCCCAGATGCAGCTTGTCGTTGTTCAGGCGCCGGGCCTCGGCCAGCTTGGCCAGGCAGCGCTGCGGATCGCCCGCGTAGGTCAGCGCGGACGCGGCCGGCACGATGCGCACGGGATAGTCCGGTTCGGCGGTGATGCGGGCCAGCGTCGCCAGGCCCTCGTCGCCCAGTTCATTGACCAGGTCCGTGGCCGTGGTGACGCCCGCCCACTGCGCCACCTTGCCGAACATGCGCAGGCCCTCTTCCGATACGCCCACGGTGCGGAATGGACTGCCGATCAGGCGCATGACGGGGAACATCGCGGCGAATTCGCAGAGTTCGCCGCTGGGCCGTCCGTCTTCCATGCGCGTCACGCCCTCGATGTCGGTATCGCGGTCTATGCCGGCGCGCGCCAGCATGGGCGTGTTCACGTTCATCAGGTGCATGCTGGCATGCATGACCACCACGGGCCGCTCGGCGGACACCGCGTCCAGGTCCTGCACGCGCATGCGCGCGCCTTCGAAGAAGATCGGGTCGAAGCCCCAGCCTATCAGCGTCTCGCCGGCCGCCAGGACGCGTTCGGCCTCGCGCAGCCGCGCGGCCACCGCATCGAAACTCTTCAAGCCTTCCCACAGCCTGCCATCGGGTCCGCGCCGGTCGTAGAAGCCCACGTACACGAACTTCCACATGCCGCCTTCCGGCAGATGGCAATGCCCTTCGACCAGGCCTGGCATGAGCACTCTGTCCGCATAGCGCTCGTCGAGGTCGGCCGGACCCCAGCCCGCCAGTTCCTCGCGGCTGCCCACGCCCAGGACGCGGCCCTCGCG
Organism: Achromobacter aegrifaciens; assembly: GCF_902859965.1. Taxonomy (NCBI): domain Bacteria; kingdom Pseudomonadati; phylum Pseudomonadota; class Betaproteobacteria; order Burkholderiales; family Alcaligenaceae; genus Achromobacter; species Achromobacter aegrifaciens. The sequence continues at coordinate 313,021 of NZ_CADIKO010000002.1, read as the reverse complement.
CACCGCCACGTGCGTGGCGCGGGGCTGCATCGGGTTCATGGTCAGGATGCTGCGCGCGGCATAGATCGTGGTTCGGGCGCGGGAGTCGGTCATCTGTCTGTCCTTCTATCGGAGGGTGGGCTCATCCCTGCAGCGGCGACGCCAGGACGCCATCGCGGGATTCGACGAAATGGCAGGCCACGCGGTGGCCCGGCGCGACTTCGCGCAAGCCGGGTTCGCGCGTGGTACAGAGCGGCTGCGCGGCCGGGCAGCGTCCGGCAAAACGGCAGCCCGGCGGCGGATCGACCGGACTGGGCGGATCGCCCGCCAGCCGCACGCGGCGCGCGGCCAGCTCGCGCCCGCCCTTCACGGTCGGCACCGCCGACATCAGCGCGACGCTGTAGGGATGCAGCGGACGCGTGAAAAAGGCGTTGCGGGTGGCCTGCTCGATGATCTTGCCCAGGTACATGACGGCGATGTCGTCGCAGATGTGCTCCACCACCGCCATATCGTGCGAGATGAACAGGAACGACTGGCCCTGCTCGCGTTGAATGCGCCGCAGCAGGTTCAGGATCTGCGCGCGGATGGCGATATCCAGCGCGGACACCGGTTCGTCGCAGACGATCAGGTCCGGCGCACTGGCCAGCGCCCGCGCCACGTTCAGCCGCTGCCGCTGGCCGCCGGAAAACTGGTGCGGAAACAGTTGCCGCTGCTCCGGGCGCAGGCCCACCAGTTCGAACATGCGGGCCACGCGCGCCTCGCGTCCGCCGGGCGGATCGATGCCCATCAGGTCCAGCGGCGCACGCACGATGTCGCCCGCCCGCTGGCGCGGATTGAGCGAGGAATACGGATCCTGGAACACCAGCTGCACGCGGCGGCGCATGCGGCGCAGGGCGGAGCCGTTCAGCGCCGTCATGTCCGTACCGTCGAAGTGGATGGAGCCCGCGGTCGGGTCCGCCAGCCGCAGCACGGACAAGGCCGTGGTGGTCTTGCCCGAACCGGACTCGCCCACGATCGCCAGCGTGCGGCCGCGCTGCAGCTCGAAGGACACGCCGTCCACGGCCTTCACGACCACCGGCTTGCCGTCGCGGCCACGCCCGCCGATGGGAAAATGCACGGCAAGATCGCGCACGGACAGCAAGGCGGAAGATTGCGGTGACGTCATTGCGCGGTCTCCGGATACAGCCAACAGGCGACTTCCTGCCCCTCGCCTACACGGGTCAGGGGCGGAAACGCGTCGCGGCAGCGCGCCATGGCCTGCCCGCAACGTTCCATGAAGGGGCAGCCCGCGCCGCGCTCCCAGATCGAAGGCACCACGCCGGGAATCTCCGGCAGGTCCGGGCGCACGTCGTCGGGCTCGCGGTCCAGCTCCGGCAGACAGGCGATCAGCCCCTGGGTGTAGGGATGGCGGGGCTGCGCCAGGATCTCGCGCACGCCGCCCTGCTCCACCACCCGTCCGCCGTACATGACCACGACCCGGTCGGCCATCTCCGACACCGCGCCCATGTCATGCGTGATCAGCAGCACCGCGGTGCCGCGCCGCCCCTGCTGTTCGCGCAGCAGGTCGAAGATCTGCGCCTGAACCGTCACGTCCAGCGCCGTGGTCGGCTCGTCGGCGATCAGCACATCCGGATCGCAGGCCAGCGCGATGGCGATCATCACGCGCTGCCGCATGCCGCCGGACATCTGGTGCGGATAATCGTCCACGCGCCGCTCCGGCAAGGGGATGCCCACCGACTTCAGCATTTCGATGGCGCGCTCGCGCGCCTGGCTCTTGCTCAGGCCCTGATGCAGCCGCAGGGGCTCCGCGATCTGGTCGCCGACCGTATACACGGGATTCAGCGCCGTCATGGGCTCCTGGAAGATCATGGAGATCTTGTTGCCGCGCACCTGGCGCATGGCCTCCTCGTCGCGGCCGGCCAGGTCGTCGCCGCGCAGGCGCACGCAGCCCCCGCCGATGCGCCCCGGCGCTGGTATCAGCCGCATGATGGCCAGCGCCGTCATGCTCTTGCCGCAGCCGGACTCGCCCACCAGGCACAGGGTTTCGCCGGGGTTCAAGTCGAAGCTCACCGCGCTCAGCACCTCGGCGACACGGCCGCGCGACTGGAACTCGAGGCTCAGGCTGTCGACCTCCAGCACGGGCGCCTGCAGCGCGGCGTTCATGCCCGCCCCCGCGAGTTCGGGTTGAGCGCGTCGTTCAACCCGTCGCCGATCAGGCTGACGGCCAGCACGGTCACGAAGATGGCGGCGCCCGGCAGGGTCACCGCCCACCACGCGGTCAGGATGTAGGGGCGATTGCTGCCTATCATCAAGCCCCAGCTCATGATGTTGGGGTCGCCCAGCCCCAGGAACGACAGGCCGGCCTCGAACAGGATCGCCGTGCCTATCGCCAGCGTCGCCGACACGATCAACGGCGCCAGCGCGTTGGGCAGGATCACGCGCCAGATGATGCGCGCGTCGCCCGCGCCTATCACCCTCTCGGCCAGCACGTACTCGCGGCGCTTGAGGCGCAGGAACTCGCCGCGCGCCAGCCGCGCCGTGCCCGGCCAGCTGACCACGCCGATGGCGATGGCGATGGTCGCCAGCGACGGCGAAAACAGCGTCACCAGCACCATGGCGAACAGCAGGGTCGGCAGCACCTGGAAGAATTCAGTGATGCGCATCAGGGTTTCGTCGATCCACCCGCCGTAATAGCCCGCCAGCGCGCCGACCGTCAGCCCGATGGCCATGGACAGCACGGCCGCCACCACGCCGACCAGCAAGGTGGCTCGGCCTCCATAGACCATGCCGGTCAATACGTCCCGTCCAAGGTAGTCGGTGCCCAGCAGCGCGTCCGCGCCCGGCGGCGTCATGGGAGCGCCGGCGATCTCGAAGGGATCCGCCTCCATGATCATGGGCCCAAAGAGCGTCACGGCCAGAATGGCGGCCAGCAGCAGCACGCCTGCCAGCGCCGCGGGATTGCGCGCGAATACCCGCAAGGCCTCGTACGACGGACGGGCTGGCGGCCGCGCCGCCTGGCCTTGCATGGCGGCGATGGATACGGCGGGAGGAGTCTGGCTCATGAGGTCTTGATCCTGGGATCGATCAGGCGATAGGCCAGATCGGTAAGCTGATTCATCACGACCACCAGCAGCGAGGCGAACAGCAGGATGCCCAGCAGCGTGGGATAGTCGCGCCTGAGCACGGAGTCGAACGCCAGCCGGCCCAGCCCGGGCCAGTTGAAGACCGTCTCGACCAGGATCGCGCCGGCCAGCACGTTGCCGAACTGCAGGCCCAGCATGGTCACCACCGGCAGCACGCCGTTGCGCAGCGCGTGCTTGTAGAGCACGGAGCGTTCCGGCAAGCCCTTGGCGCGCGCGGTGCGGATGTAGTCGGCCGACAGCGCCTCCATGACGCTGGCGCGCGCCAGCCGGCTGTACTGCGCGAGGTAGACGAAGGCCAGGGTGAAGGCCGGCAGCACCAGGTGATGCAGCACGTCCAGCACACCCGCCCAGCCGTCCTGCGGCCCGCCGGCGGAACGCATGTCCGACACCGGGAAGATCGGCAGCGCCGAGGCGAACAGGATGATAAGGATGATGCCCGTCCAGAACACCGGCGCGGAGTAGCCCACCACCGACAACAGCGTGATGCCTTGCGACAGCGGCCCATTGGGCTTGCGCGCGGCCAGCGTGCCCAGCAGCGTGCCGGCCAGGAACGCGCTCAGCACCGAGGTCACCACCAGCAGCAGCGTGGCAGGCACGCGGTCCCAGATCAGCTGCGCCACCGGCACGTTGAAGAAATAGGAATAGCCCAGGTCGCCCCGCAGCACCTGCATCAGGTAGATGCCCAGTTGCGTCAGGAAGGGTTTATCCAGCCCGTACTGCGCGCGCAGCTGCGCACGCAGTTCTTCGCTGATGCCGCCCATGGAGCCCGCGATGGTCTCGACCGGATCGCCCGGCGAGATGTGGATCAGCAGGAAATTCAGCGTCACCACGGCCAGCAGCAGCACCAGCGCATAGGCAAGGCGGCGCAAGAGATAGCGCGTCATGGCGGCTCCACCCTACTGCAGGTAGGTGTCGTCCATGGGCGATATGACGCCCCAGATGCCGTCCGGCAGGCCGTGCACCTTCTTCAGCGACAGGGTGTGGTACGGAATGACCGTGAGGAAGTCGATGGGCACGTCGGCCGTGACCAGGCGCTGGAATTCGGCGTACAGCGCGCGGCGCTTGTCCGCGTCGGTTTCGGTGCCGGCCTGTTCCAGCAGTTCGTCCACCTTGGGGTTGGAATAGGACTGCGTGTTGGTCCAGATGATGTCGCGGATATTGCTGGACAGGTAGGTGCGGTGCACGCCGATCACCGGATCGCCCCAGTTGAAGACGATGTCCGTGGTCATGTCGAAATCCTTGCCGGCGATGCGCTTGGCCCAGGTCGGGAAATCAGGCGAGGCGCGAACCTGCACCGCGATGCCGACCTTCTTCAACTGGCTGCGCAGGTATTCCGCCACGTTCTTGCCCTGCACGTCGGAACCCGGCATGTAGTCCACCGTCAGCGACAGGCGTTCGCCCTTGGCGTCCTTCTTGTAGCCTGCCTCTTCCAGCAGTTGCTCGGATTTCTTCAGGTCCAGCGGATACTTCGCCACGTCCTGCGTGGCAAACGGGCTGGTGCCGATGATAGGCCCGTCGGCGGGCTTGGCGAAGCCCGCGTTCAGCGCCTTGGTGATGAAGCCCTTGTCGGTGGCATAGGCGATGGCCTGCCGCACCCGCACGTCGTTCAAGGGCTTGCGCGCCGTATTGAAAGCCAGCCAGCTCAGGGCGCCTATGCCCTCATAGCCCTTGCTGGTCATGACGATGGCGGAATTTTCCTTGGCGCGCCGCAGGATGGTGGGCTCGGTCATGAAGGGCAACACGCCGATGTCGCCGCGCTCCAACCCGATCAGCAGATTGGTGGCGTCGGGATTGATCTTCACCACGATCCGGTCCAGGTAGGGCTTGCCGGGCAGGAAGAACTTGTCGAACTTCTCCAGCACGATTTCCTGGCCCGGCTTGAATTCCTTGAACTTGAACGGACCCGATCCGACCACGTCGGCCGAGTTGCGCGGATGGCTCTTGAGGTCCTGTCCATCGTCGTAGATGTGCTTGGGCAGCACCGGCATCAGGGCCGGCGACAGCGCCAGCAGGATGGCCGGATGGGGCTTGCTCATGCGCAGCACCACGGTGTAGGGATCCGGCGTGTCCACGGCCTCGACAGGCGCGAACATGGTCTGGAACGGATGGTTCTTCTTGACCGCCATGACCGAGAACGCCACGTCGGCCGAAGTCACTGGCTTGCCGTCATGGAATACCGCATCTTTGCGCAGATGCAGGGTCAGCGACTTGCCGTCCGGCGCCAGTTCCCAGGACTGCGCCAGATAGGGATGCGGCTTCCATTCGGCGTCGTAGCGCAGCAGGCTGGCGAACAGCTGCGTGCTGGGCAAGGCGGTTGCGATGCCCGACTGCACCGCGCCGTTCAGGTGCCGCGGCACCTGCGTCGACCCTATCACCAACGTACCGCCGGACTTGGGCGCGTCCGCAGCCATGGCCCCGCCCGCAAGGGCCAACGCCGTCAGTATCGTGGTCAGGCATTTTTTTGCGCTGCGCATGTTCTACCCCTTGATGTCCAGTGTCACGAGCCATTCATCGGATGGCCTTGGGGCTAGCGTATCCAGCCTGCTGGTCCAGGCTTAGTACCAAACCGCCGGACTTTTTGGAGCCAGCCCCGCGGACGGTCTGGATTCAGGCTGCCAGCGCCCGCGCGTACAGCGAAGCGACTGCGCAACTGTTGACGCGGGCCTGCATGGAATCGGAGCGGCTGGTCAGCAGCACAGGCACGCGCGTACCCAGCACCAGTCCGGCGGTACCTGCGCCGGCCAGCCAGGTCAGCTCTTTGTAGAGCATGTTGCCAGCCTCGATATCGGGCACCAGCAGGATGTCGGCATCGCCCGCCACGCGCGAGACGATGCCCTTCTGATCGGCTGCCTCGCGCGAGATGGCGTTGTCGAAGGCCAAGGGGCCGTCGATCTCGCCGCCGCGGATCTGCTGGCGGTCCGCCATCTTCGACAGGGCCGCCGCGTCCAGCGTGGCGGGCATGGAAGGATTGACGGACTCCGTGGCGCACAGCACCGCGAGCTTGGGGCGGTCCACGCCCAGCGCGCGCGCCAGGTCGATGGCGTTCTGCGCGATGTCGGCTTTCTCCTGCAATGTGGGCGCAATGTTGACGGCCGCGTCGGTCAGGATGAAAAGCTTGGGGTACGCCGCCACCGCCATCACGAAGGCGTGGCTGATGCGCCGATCGGTGCGCAGGCCGGCGTCGCGCGCCACCACGGCCGACATGAAGTGGTCCGTGTGCAGGCTGCCCTTCATCAGCATGCGCACCGCGCCGTCCCGGGCCAGCGCCGCCGCCGCGCGCGCGGCCTGGCACTCGTCATCCGGCGTGTCGACCACTTCCACTTCGTTGTCGCGCAGCCCCAGTTCCGCCATCAGGACGCGCAGCCCGGCGGCCGGGCCGACCAGCACCGGTTCGATGTAGCCGGCGTCGCGCGCCTGCACGGCCGCGCCCAGGCTGGTCGGGCACAGCGGATACGCTACCGCAGTGCGCAAGCGGCCGGCCGACAGCGCGGCATTGCGCAGCGGCTCGAACAAGCGATCGCTTTCCATTTCTGTCTGCTCCTGCCGCGGAGATCCGCGGCGCCTGGCGGAAGAAATCCGGCGCGGCCGCCGCCACGCCGGACGCACGCTGCGCGATCAGCGCTTGGCCGGATCGATCGACAGCGGCACCTCGCCCGGATGGAAAGGCTGGTTCACGTACTGCTTGTACTTGTCCAGGAAGCGTACCGGCTGCTTGAGCGCGTCGCGGCGGAACGGGTCGCCCAGTTCCTGGCTGACCATCATCTCCAGCACGGTGGTCTTGCCTTCGGACTGCGCCTTGCATGCGGCCTGCAGGGCGGCGCCCACCTGGTCGGCATGCTCCACCCTGATGCCTTCCGCGCCCATGGCCCGCGCCAACTCCGAAAAGTTCGGGTTCTTCAGGTTGCTGCCGACGAAGCGGCGGCCGTAGAAGTCCACCTGGTTCTTCTTTTCCGCACCCCATTGGCCGTTGTGGAACACCACGGCCGTCACCGGTATCTTCTCGCGCACGCAGGTCAGCAATTCCTGGAAGCTCATGCACCAGGCGCCGTCGCCCACGTAGGCCACGGCCGGACGGTCGGGCCGGCCGAGCTTCGCGCCGATCAGCGCCGGCAAGGCGTAGCCGCAATTGCCGAAGCTCATGGCGGCCAGCATGGAGTTCGGCTCGTCGAAGCGCAGATAGCTGTTGGACACCGAGCAGATGTTGCCGATGTCGGTGGACACCATGACATGCTTGGGCATGGCGCGTTCCAGCTCGCGCAGCATGCGGCGCGGATGCATGCGGCCGCCGCCGTGCTCGATGATGTCCAGGCTCCAGTCGTCTCGTTCGTGCGACCAGCTGTCCAGTTCCTTTTCCCATTCGGCCTTCTGCGCCGCGATCTGTTCGGCGCGGCCACCTTTAGTGGCGGCGCAAGCGATCTCGCGTCCCCGCAATTTGCCCGCCAGCGCCGCAGCCGCCGGCTTGGCATCGCCGCAGATGCCCACCGACACCGGACGCACCAGGCCCAGCATGCGGTGGTCGGCGTCCACCTGGATGATGCGCGCGCCCTGCGGCCAGTAGTCCAGCCCGTGCTGCGGCAAGGTGCCGAAGGGTCCCAGGCGCGTGCCCAGCGCCAGCACCACGTCGGCCTGCGACAGCAGCTTCATGCCGGCCTTGGCGCCCTGGTAGCCCAAGGGGCCGCACCACAGCGGGTGGCTGGCCGGGAATGCGTCGTTGTGCAGGTAGCTGGTGACCACCGGCGCGCCCAGCAGTTCGGCCAGAGCCACGCATTCCGCCTGCCCTTCCGAGAACAGCACGCCGCCACCCGCCACGATGACGGGGAACTTGGCCTGCGCCAGCATTTGCGCAGCCGCCTCCAGGTCCTCTTCCGAGCCCGGACCGCGGCGGATGCGGCGCGGTTCCGGAATGGCCACGTCGATCTCGCCGTAGAAATAGTCGCGCGGGATGTTCAACTGCGTCGGACCGCGCTCGGCCAGCGCATTGTCGAAGGCCTTGGCGGTGAATTCCGCCATGCGGTCGGGCCGGTTCACATGGGCCTGGTACTTGGTGATGCGCGAGAAGATCGGCAACTGCTCGGTTTCCTGGAAGCCGCCCAGCCCCATGCCCGCGGTGCCGGTCTCGGGCGTGATGGCCACGACCGGGCTATGCGCCCAGTACGCCGCTGCCACGCCGGTCACGAAATTGGTGATGCCGGGGCCGTTTTGCGCGATGCAGACGCCGTGGCGGCCGGTCACGCGCGAGTAGCCGTCGGCCATGTGCGCGGCGCCCTGCTCGTGCACCGTCGGCACGAAGCGGATGCCGGCCGCCGGGAACAGGTCCAGCGCGTCCATGAAGGCCGAGCCGACGATGCCGAATACGTCCTTGACGCCCTGCGCGACCAGCGTTTCCACAAACGCTTCGCTGGGGGTCATGTGTTGCTTGCTGCTCATGGTCTCTCTCCTGGCAGGCCGGCGGTGTCGGATTGCATCTGGGCCGGCATGATCCGATACTGCAGCAGAAACCTGCCCGTTCCCAGCCCACGGCGTTTCATTTTCTGCAAAATCCGTGCGACGATGCGCAGCAAGCCGCCGAATCTTCAATTATTGAAAGATGAAAGACGAATCCTCCGCAGCGCTGCGCGCGCTGACCCTGCTGGAACAGGTCGCCCGCTCGGGGCAGCCGGTATCGCTGGCCGCGCTGACGGACGCCACCGGCCTGCCCAAGCCCTCCGTGCTGCGCATCCTGTCGCGGCTGGTCGACGCCGGCATGCTGCTGCGCGAGCCCGCCGGCAAAAGTTACGTCAGCGGCCCGCGCCTGAGCGCGCTGGCACGTGAAACCCTGCTGAATTCGCCCTTGCGCGGCGAACGCCACCGCATCCTGGACAGCCTGGTCGACGAAATCGGCGAAACCTGCAACTGCACCATGCTGGACGGCGACGAGGTCATCTACCTGGACCGCGTCGAAACCGCCTGGCCGCTGCGGGTGAACCTGCAATCGGGCTCGCGCGTGCCGCTGCATTGCTCGGCCAGCGGCAAACTGTTCCTGGCCCACATGCGGCGCGAGGCGCGCCAGCGGCTGCTGGCCGCGGCGCCCTTGCCGCGCTACACGCCCAACACGTTGTGCGACGTGGCCGCGCTGGAACAGGAACTGCGCACCATCAAGAAGGAAGGCGCGAGCTTCGACCGCGAGGAATTCCTGCTGGGCATCGTCTGCATGGCGGTGCCCATTCTGCATGGCACGCGCGCCATCGCCGCGGTCGCCTTGCACGCACCGGTGGCCCGACTGTCCATCGAAGGCGCGCGCGCCTGGTTGCCGCGCATGCAAGAGGCCGCCCGGGCGCTGGCCGGCACCTACGGGCCTGACGCCTAGCGGCCGGCGGCTCCCGCCCGCCCAGGGGCGCGTCTGGAACGCTATGTTCCGCCTTTGTTGCAAGGGTCATCGGCCGCAGGCATTACACTCTTGGGCGTACGCGCGCCTGCCTCATGACGCAGCCGCCCCTTCCTTTTGCCGCCAGGCCGATGCCGGGCAGAAAGCGACACTCTTCTATCGTGACCGACACTTCCTTTACCTCCCTGCCCCTGCTGCCCGCCCTGCTCGACAACCTGAAGAGCCTGGGCTTCGAGCAGATGACACCCATCCAGGCCCAGAGCCTGCCGCTGATCCTGGAAGGCCGCGACCTCATTGCGCAAGCCAAGACCGGCAGCGGCAAGACCGCGGCCTTCGGCCTGGGCGTGCTGCAGAAGCTCGATCCCGCGCGCTTGACGCCCCAAGCGCTGCTGGTCTGCCCCACGCGCGAACTGGCGGACCAGGTCGCACAGGAGTTGCGCCGGCTGGCCCGCCAGATCGCCAACGTCAAGATCCTGACCCTGTGCGGCGGCGCCGCCGCCCGTCCCCAAGCCGAATCGCTGGCGCGCGGCGCGCACCTGGTGGTGGGTACGCCCGGCCGGATCCAGGATCACCTGGAGCGCGGCAGCCTGGACCTGTCGGGCCTGAACACCCTGGTGCTGGACGAGGCCGACCGCATGGTCGACATGGGCTTTTATGACGATATCGTGGCCATCGCCTCGCATTGCCCGACCAAGCGCCAGACGCTGCTGTTCTCGGCAACATATCCCGACAACATCCGCAAGCTCAGCGCCCGCTTCCTGCGCAATCCCGCCGAGGTCAAGGTCGAGGCGCAGCATGACGCCAGCCGCATCGAGCAGATCTTCTACGAAATCGACGAAAAGGACCGGCTCGACGCAGTGACGCGCCTGCTGGCGCACTTCCGCCCCGAATCCACGCTGGCCTTCTGCAACACCAAGATCCGCAGCCACGACCTGGTGGAACGGCTGCAGGCCGAGGGCATCAGCGCCCGGGCCCTGAACGGCGACCTGGAACAGCGCGAGCGCGATGAAATCCTGATCCAGTTCGCCAACCGCAGCTGCGCCGTGCTGGTGGCCACCGACGTGGCGGCGCGCGGCCTGGACATCCAGAACCTGGGCGCCGTGATCAACGTCGACGTGACCAAGGACACCGAGGTCCACGTGCACCGCATCGGCCGCAGCGGCCGCGGCGAACAAAAGGGCCTGGCGCTGAGCTTGTGCTCGCCCGAGGAGATGCGCTGGGCCAACCTGATCGAGCAGTATCAGGGCGCGCCGCTGGTGTGGGGCGACATCAAGGCCTTGCGGCCCAAGGCGGATCGTCCCTTGCGCGCGCCCATGATCACGCTGTGCATCCAGGGCGGCAAGAAGGACAAGCTGCGCCCCGGCGACCTGCTGGGCGCGCTGACCGGCGACGGTGGCCTGACGTTCGAGCAGGTTGGCAAGATCAACATCACCGAATTCAACTCCTACGTGGCGCTGGACCGGCAGATCGCCAAGCAGGCGTTCTCGCGTCTGTCCAACAGCAATATCAAGGGCCGGCGCTTCCGCATGCGCTATCTGGAAGAGTTCTGAGTGTCGGCGGGCGACAAAAACTTGATGGTTTTGCTCGGGTTTTGCAATAATGGCGCGGCCTGCCCCGGCGGCCGCCCTGCCCGCGATCACCGGGGCGCGGAACCAAAGGCTCGCGCCCTGTTCCAACGGCCGCGGTCCCCTTTCAACCAATAGATGAGAAACTCACCATGATCAAATCCGACGACACCGGCAAGCTGATCCTGCGCCTGACCCTCGGTATTCTGATTCTGCTGCATGGCCTGTTCAAACTGACCGGCGGCGGCGTCGGCGGCATCAGCGGCATGCTGTCCTCGCACGGCCTGCCCGGCTTCCTCGCCTATGGCGCCTACGTCGGCGAAATCCTCGCCCCCGTGCTGCTCATCGTCGGCATCTACACCCGCCTGGGCGGTTTGCTGATCGCCATCAACATGGTCGTCGCCATCCTGCTGGCCCACTCCGGCCAGATCAGCAGCATGACCAACAACGGTGGCTGGGCGCTGGAACTGCAAGGCATGTTCCTGTTCACCGGCCTGGCCATCGCCTTCATGGGCGCGGGCCGCTTCAGCCTCGCCGGTAACGGCGGCCGCTGGAACTGACAGCCGTAACACGGCGCTACGCGCTATGAGGGGGTCGCCGAGGCGGCCCCTTTTCTTTTGCGCGGACATTGATACGAACGACATCGACGGTCACGCAGGCGCAAATATCCGTCACCGGAAAGCTGTTTCGGAACGATTACAGTGCAGAACCGTGGAGACCGGCCTGTGGCCTAATCCTGACGAGCGCAAAAAAGGCGTGAACCACGCCAGGCGCTCGGCAGGAGTCGCAAAATGAAGAAAAGTCTATTGCTGATGCTGGCCGTGACCAGCGCCTTGACCGGTTGCGTGGTCGTACCCGCCAGGCCCGCGCACTATCGTCCCGCGCCGGTCTACTACACGCCGCATTATTACTACCCGGCGTATCCAGCCCCCCATTACTACTATCGTGGCTATTGATCCGCGCGCCCGTTGCGCCAAGGAAAAACCATGAATACCTGTTCCCGGATCCTGCGCCCGCGCCCTTTGGCCGCGGCTGTCCTGATGGCTGCCTGTGCCAGCGTGGCGGCGCAGACCTATGAGCCGCCGCCGGCGCCCGCCGCGCCCGTCTATGACGACGGCGATCCCGCCAACGCCAACCTGGCGCTGGTGGACCGCAGCCCCCAGCCGCCGCCGCCCTTACCCGTCTATGTCCAGCCGCCAGCGCCCGCCGACGGCTATATGTGGGTGCCGGGCTACTGGAGCCTGAACCGCTACGGGTTTTTCTGGGTACCCGGCGCATGGGTGCTCGCGCCCTATGCCGGCGCGCTCTGGACACCCGGTTATTGGGGCTTCAGCAATGGCATCTACCTCTGGACCCCCGGCTATTGGGGTCCACACGTGGGCTTCTATGGCGGAATCAACTACGGCTTTGGCTACAACGGCCTGGGCTATGTGGGCGGTTACTGGAAGCGCGACCGCTTCTACTACAACCGTTCCGTCACGAACGTGAACGTCACGCGCGTGACCAATGTCTATAACCACACCGTGGTCGTGAACAACGTGGACAACCGCCGCGTCAGCTACCACGGCGGCCCATCCGGCATCCGGCGCAACGCGGACCCGCGCGAACTTGCCGCGCGCAAGGACCGCCATTCTCCGCAGACCGACATACAGCGCGGCTACGCGCGCGACGCCGGCAATAACCGGGCTCAGTTCTACGACCACAACAAGGGCCGGCCGCCCCAGGCCTACGTGGACCATCAATCCAATGGCCGGCCGCATGAAGGCCAGCGTCCGGACAATGGACGCGACGGACGCGACCGCGGCCAGGACAACAACGGGCGCGATAACCGCGGCGGCGCTGACCGGAACAACGCGGACCACGGCGACATGCAACGCGGACGCGATATGTCTGCCGGGCAGACAGGCCGCCCCCAGCAGCCGCAGGGGCAACAGGCGCGAGAGCAACAGCAGCGCGATCAGCAGGCGCGTCAGCAACAGCAACGTGACCAACAGGCCCAGCAGCAGGAACGCCAGCAACAGCAACGCGACCAGCAGGCCCAGCAACAGGCGCGTCAGCAACAGCAACGTGACCAACAGGCCCAGCAACAGGAACGCCAGCAGCAGCAACGCGACCAGCAGGCCCAGCAACAGGCGCGTCAGCAACAGCAGCGCGACCAGCAGGCTCAGCAGCAGGCGCGTCAACAACAGCAGCGCGACCAGCAGGCCCAGCAGCAGGCGCGTCAACAGCAGCAGCGCGACCAGCAGGCCCAGCAGCAGGCGCGTCAACAACAGCAGCGCGACCAGCAGGCCCAGCGGCAGGCGCGTCAACAACAGCAGCGCGACCAGCAGGCCCAGCAGCAGGCGCGTCAACAACAGCAACGCGACCAACAGGCCCAGCAGCAGGCGCGTCAACAACAGCAGCGCGACCAACCGCGCGGAGACGGCAATGGCAACGGGAATGGCCGCGGCGGCTCCGGACGCGACTAGGACGGGCGACGCCGCCGCGCCGCTTACTGGACCCTCGCCTCCTGCACGGCTACAGTAGACCCGTTGCCGCGCGGCCCCTGAAATTCCTGGAGATTCCGATGAAGCGCATTGCCCCCTGGTTACTCCTCTGCGGCCTGCTGGCCGGTCCCTCGGCCCAGGCCGCGCTGGACGTGGGCGCGCCCGCCCCGGACTTCAGCACCCAGGCATCGCTGGGCGGCAAGGTCTACACGTTCTCGCTGAGCGAGGCGCTCAAGCAAGGTCCGGTGGTCTTGTATTTCTTCCCCGCCGCGTTCACCCAGGGCTGCACGATAGAGGCGCACAACTTCGCCGAAGCCACCGATGATTACAAGTCCCTGGGCGCTACCGTCATCGGTGTGTCGACCGACAATATCGACACCTTGAACAAGTTCTCGGTCAGCGAATGCCGCGGCAAGTTCGCGGTAGCGGCCGACGGCGATGGCAAGATCATGAAGGCCTACGACGCGGTCCACGACAAGCGTCCCGAGTACGCGCAGCGCATCTCCTACGTGATCTCGCCGCAAGGCAAGATCCTGTATGAATACACCGACATGAATCCGGACTCCCACGTGGCCAACACCATGCGCGCACTGCGCGACTGGAAGGCCAAGCAGTAGGCGGCGCTGGCGGGCATGCGCCGCTACTGTTCGGCCGCAAGTCCGTTCATGACGGCAGTCCCGCATGTATCCGCGCACATGCCTGCTCATTGCCATGGCCGCGGCGGGATCGTACTCGACGATATGAACTCCACGCGCACGGTCTTGCCCCCGTCCGCCGCGATTGCCCTCGCGGTAAGCACGGCGATACCTGGAGCGCCTGGCGCGCGCAGTTCCATCGTGGCAACGCCATTGCTATCCGTACTGCTGGTTGCCGAGGCCAGCGTGCCGAGGTTGGTCCGCCAGTTGACCGTGACGCCCGCGACCTCCAGATTGCCGTTGGCATCCTTCACCGTCGCCTTAAGGATCAGCTTTTCCTGACCGTCAGCCCGGGCAGAGGTCTTGCTGCTGGCCAGGGAAGCGACGCGGGCGGTTATCGGATCAGCGGTCAATGCCACGCGGAAGGCACGGCCCGAATCGTCTGCGCCCGTCTTGGCAGTCACCGTGGCCTGCCCCGCGAGCTTTCCCGCCGTCAGCACAACCGTGGCCTCGCCCTTGGCGTTGGTCCTGGTGGATGACGCCTCCAGCGTGCCGAGATCGGTGCTCCAGTTGACCACGTGGCCTGCGCCTCCTGAATTGCCGTTGCCGTCCAGCACTACCGCCGTGAAGATCACGGTATCGCGGGCATTGGCCACGATGCTGGCCTTGCTGGCCGAAGCGCTGCCGACGCGGGTGCTGGGCGTGGCGGCCGCAAAGGTCACGCTGGCTGTCCGGCCCGCATCCCGCCCAGGGGCCATGGCGGTGACATTCACGCTGCCGGCAACCTTCGGCGCGGTCAATACCATTGTGGCCTTGCCGGTCTCATCGGTGCTGCTGGCAGTTGCGGCCAGCCTGCCGCCGGAAGTGGTCCAATTGACGGGAATGTCGAGCGGCCTCGGCGTGCCGTTGACGTCCCACCTCATCATCGCATTGCCGTGTGCGTCCTGTACCGTGGCCGTAAATCTCACCGTATCTGCGCCATCGGCGACGCCATTGGTCTTGTTTTGCGTAAGCACGACCACGCGGGCGGTGGCGGGATCGGCCACGAAGGGACCCACGCGCAAGATCTTGCCCGGATCCGCCGCCCCTGCCTTGGCCGTGGCGACAACTTCACCGGCGGTGGTGGACACCAGCTTGACAAGAGCCTCGCCAGTGACATCGCTAACGCTTGTCGCGCTAGCAAGGCTGCCCAGGCTGGTGGTCCAGTCGACCGTCGCCCCGGCCACGCGATTGCCCATGGCGTCTTTCACGTGGGCCCTGAGGATAATGGCGTCTACGCCATTGGCCCGTACCGGCGAGCTATTGCTACTGAACGCCCAACTAACCACTCGGGCGCTGGAAGCGTCGGCCGTAAAGGCTATCGTGGCAGTCTGGCCCGCGTCGCCGCCCGCGGCCCGGGCGTTGACGGTCGACGTGCCCACCGCAGTCGGCGCGGTCAATACAGCCGAGGCCTGGCTGTTGGCGTCGGTCTTGCTGACCGTTGCAGCCAGCGTGCCCAGACTGGCGCCCCAGTTGACCGGGACGCCCGCGCCCACCGGATTGCCCTTGGCGTCCGCAACCGTGGCCGTGAAGGTCACGGTATCCGTGCCATCGGCCAAGCCGCTCGTCTTGCTCGCCGCGACTGTCGCCACACGGGCGGTCGACGCGTCGGCCATGAAGGTGATAGACACCACCTGCCCCGCATCGCCGCCCGCAGCCTTGGCGGTAACCGTCGCGACGCCCGTGGAAGTCGGCGCGATCAGGACGGCCGAGGTTTCGCTCTTGCTATCGGTCGTGGTGGCCGCCGGGAGCTGGCCCAGACTTGTACTCCAGTTGACGGTAACACCTGCGCCCACCCGATTGCCTTGCTTGTCGACGACGACGGCCCGGAGGGTCACGGTATCGGCGCCGTTAGCCACCGCGTCGGTCTTGCTCGCGGCCAGCTCCATGACGTGGGCGCTGGAGGCGTCAGCGATGAAATCGACGGCGGCGGTCTTGCCGGGATCTCCGCCGGCGCTCTTCGCCTGGCGGGCCGGCGCGCACTTGGCGGTAACAGTCGCCGCTCCGGTCGCGGTAGGCGCGGTCAGGACGACGGTGGCCTGGCTGCTGGCATTGGTGATACTGGAAGCGCCTATCGAGCCCCGATCGGCGCTCCAGTTGACGACGATGCCCGCCCCCAACGGATTGCCTCTGCCATCATCGATCGTGGCCGTGAGTGTGACGGTGTCAGTGCCGTTGGCCAGGCCGGTGGTCTTGCTTGGGCTTAGCGCGGCCACGCGGGCCCTCAGTTCGTCTGCCGCGAAGACGGCTGACGCGGTCTTGCCGGCATCGCCATCCGCCGCCCGGGCCGTGACGGTTGCCGTGCCGGGAACGATCGGCGCGATCAGCAAGGCGGAAGCCTGGCCGCTGGCGTTGGTGACGCTGGTAGCGGCGAGCGTCCCAAGACTGGCGCTCCAGTTGACGGTGACGCCCGCCCCCACCGGATTGCCGCGGCCGTCTTCAACCATGGCGGTGAAAACCACGGCATCCGCGCCATTGGCCGTGCCCCTGGCCTGGCTGGGCGTGAGCTGGACGACGCGCGCGTTAGCGACATCCGCGACGAACGCGACCGCGGCGGTCTTGCCCGGGTCGCCGCTTGCGGCCCTGGCGGTGACGGTCGCCGCGCCAGCCGCGGTCGGCGCGGTCAGTACGACCGTGGCCTGGCTGCTCGCGTCCGTGTTGCTGGAAGCGGCGCCCAGCGTGCCCAGGCTGGCGCCCCAGTTGACGGCGACGCCCGCTCCCACCGGATTGCCTCGGCCATCCGCGACGGTGGCGGTGAAGGTCACCGTGTCCAGGCCATCGGCCAGGGCGGTGGTCTTGCTTGGCGTGAGCCGCAGCACCTGGGCATCGGATGCATCGAGCAGGAATGCGACGGATCCCGTCTTGCCCGGATCCTCGGCTCCGGCCCTGGCGGTGATGGCCGCAAGACCTGGAACAGTGGCGGACAGCAGTTCCGCCACGGCAATGCCGCTCGCGTCGGTATTGCTGCTGTTGCTGGAAAGCCGCCCGCCGGTGGCGGTCCAGTTCACCGCAACGCCCGCGCCCACTGCGTTGCCCTTGCCGTCCTTGACTGTCGCCTTCAATACGGTCTTGTCCCTGCCGTTTGCAAGAATGGACGCGGGCTGCGCAACGAGCAGCGCCACGCTGGCCGTGCCCGGCGCTTCGAGGAACTCTGCCTCGCTCCTGCCCTTGAACCCTTGCGCCTCCATTGCCTCGACCCCGATCGTGCCCGAGACAGTGCTGCTGACCAGGGCGTACGCCACGCCGTCGGCATCGGTGCGGTCCGAAGACTCCCGGATCGTGCCGGCCCCCTGCAGGACCCATGTGACGGTGCGCCCCCCCATGGGTTCGGCCTGGACGCCGCGAACCTGGGCCGTGAATCTGACGTTGTCCACGCCGTCCGCCATGGCGGCGGCCTTGGAACGCGCGACGCTGACGCTGAGCGGGTTGACGCTCACGGTCATGACGTTGGACCTGATCTTGCGGCCGTGCACATCCATAGCGGACGCCATCAGCTGATAGCTGTTGATGCCGCCGCTGCGGTAGTCGGGCAGCATCAGCGATGCGGACGCGCCGCCGCTGTATGGCATCGCAAACGGCGCCGCGGAACCGGACCATTCGATCCGAGGCGCGGCATCCGCGCCCGTCAGCGTTACCGGAAAGCTGAGGGCCGTCCGAGGATATCCGGAAGCAGCCGCCGGCAGCTGTATCGTCATGGGATCGTTCTTCTTGTATTCCAGGACGATTTCGTTGTTGCGTTCGACCAGATCCATGCGCATGCCGGCCAGCTTGCGGCTGCGCGCGACTTCACCCGGCTGCAACTGCTTGGCCAAAGGCACGCCAAGCGCGTACTTCAGGCCCAGCTTGAAGCTGGTGTCGGACTGCCCGCCCTGCCCCATGCGATGGTCCAGGCCCAGCGTGACCAGCGGCGCCGGCGTATAGGAAACACCCAGGGTCCAGGCGCTGGGATTTCTTTGCCGGTTGCTGGCGCCGAACAGCCCGACCTCGTCGCCGTAGTACTTCTCGAACATCAGCTTGCCGCCCAACTGCGGATACTGCGGCAGATAGCCTTCGGTCCGGATGTCCCAGCCGCTGGCCGGGCGTTCCTGATAGTCCCGCGCATCGGGCGAACGCTTCCAGTCGCTCAGCCGGAAATAGCCGTTCACGCTGAGCTTCAGATAATCCGCCCACCATTCGCCGCCCAGACCCAGGCGCCGATGGCCGCGCGACACGTCCTGGTCCAGGAATGTGTTGACGCCAGCCATGTAGCCATCGCCGAAATGGCGGTAGCCCAGCCCGAGGTTGACCGTGGTCCGATATGACTCTTGCAGCAGATTGGTCCGGCGCGCGCCGAATTGGGAAAAAATCAGACTCGTCCCGGAATCGCGCAGCGGGAACAACATATCCAGAGCGCCGCCATGGAAGCTGCCCAGCAGGTCCAGCCTGGCCGTGCCGAACTGGCGCAGCCAACTTTCCGCCGCTTGCTGGGCTGCACCGATGGCCTTGCCGCTGGCCGTCGACCTGGCGTCCGCGCTCGCCATTTGGTTGGGATTGGCGGGCAAGGGGCGTCCCTCCAGATCGGGCGCGGGATCCATGCCGCCGGGGATAGGCGCGCTGGCCGCGGCCGCGCTTGGATCCATCGCCCGCGCCCGGTCCTGAACGGCAATGCTGGCGGATGCGGCTCGGCCTTCGGCGTCGGGGAGCGGCTTGCGGTGTTCGCCGGCTAGCGGCGCGGCGCAGCCCTGGAACAGGAGCAAACTGGAAAGCGCCACGCACAGCGCCTTTCTGACTTGGCGCGCAGCCGCTATGCACCAAGCGTGTGCCTTGGATGGCTTCAGCATCGTCATGACCTTGTCTGAAAGGAATCCCGCGGGCGGGAGATGCGCCGACCAGGCAAAGTCGCCAAGCTACTGAACTGCGGCGTCGGCGGATCCGTTCTGAGCCACATCCAGGACGAAGTCCTGCGCGCACTCCCAGCGACTACACCCGGGGATTCTGGTTGTTACTTAATAATGACAAAATATGACGACATGCTATTTATATGACTGTTAATATCAATATGTAATTTATTGATTCCATAACAGAAAACCCGATAGCTGCGCATGGCAGTATCGGGCGGACTTGCGTGGGAAGAGATGGAAGCGCCTCAGCCATGGCTGGACGCAAGAAGTGCAGGCAGAGCGCCGGCCACAGGCTCCGGGGCCGTGCTGAGGCGCTTACATGAAAATCAGACAGAACCGCAGATGAAACCGCGGCCCTTGCTTGGAGACGCGCTGCTTCCAGCCAGACGCCGGCGGCGCGCAGGCTTGAGCGGGTGTTTCTAGTTGAATGGCCAGACCGGCGGATGCGTGCCGGGCGGGCTGGACGGACGCGTCCAGCGGGCCGGCGTATCGGAGAACTGAGCGGCGTGGCGCAGAGCCACCAGTTCGCCAAAGCCGGAGGGCTCGGTTTCCAGCAGGCCGTCGAAACCCGGCATCGGACAGGCCAGGCCGCCCTCGACACGGCCCAGGCCGCGCAGCCAATGCGCGGTCTGCGCCAGCGACACGCGCACATGCCAGCTGCCGCCTTCGGTCATTTGGCGCGCCAGCGCGGCTTGCGCGCCAAACGCCATCAGGTAGCCCGAGGCATGGTCCAGGATCTGCATGGGCATGGGCTTGGGCGTGTCCTGGCCCGCGGCCTGCGCCTCGGCGTGGTTGAAGCCCGTAGCGGTCTGCACCAGGGAATCGAAGCCGCGGCGGCCGGCCCAGGGACCTTTGTCGCCATAGGCGGTCAAGGACACGTAGACAATGCCCGGACGGATGCGCGCCGCGTCCTGCGGGCCGAAGCCCAGCGCGGCCAGGCCGCCGGGGCGGTAGCCCTGCACGAACACGTGCGCGCTGCGCAGCAGGTTGCCCAGCGCGATGCGGCCGTCGGCCGTATCCAGATCGGCCAGCACCGACAGCTTGCCGCGGCTGGTATCGATGATGTTGTCGATGTTGGGCAGATGCGGGGAATTGAGCAGCATCACATCGGCGCCGTACGCCGCCAGCGCCCGTCCGCAGACCGGGCCGGCGATGATGCGGGTCAGGTCCAGCACGCGGATGTCCTTGAGCGGCCGGGCGCCATTGCCGTACTTGGGCAAGGGACGCGGATCGGCTTCGCCGATGCGCTCGATGGTCAGCAGGGGCTGCGCGGCCACCGCCAGGGCTTGGGGGTGGCGGTCCCATTCGTCGAAGCTGCGCATGGCGGCCACGGGCAGGCCCGCGTCGGCGGCCACCTGTTCGAAGTCCAGGGCCTTCCAGCGGCTCAAGGCGCGCTCGACCATCGCGCGGGTAGTGTCTTCGCCGGCCGGACAGCCCAGCAGCGCCAGCGCGCCATCACGGTGATGAGCGAAATTGGCATGGATTCGGACCCAGCCGCCGTCGCCGCAGCGGTACAGCCCGGTGATGGGGTCCCAGGGATTGGGCGTGATGCCGTTGATGGTGTAGTGGCTGCGGCATTCCTGCGCGGCGTGCAGCATGTCGACGCCGACCTGCTGCCTGGCGCCGCCGCGCAGATTCCAGATCTCCGCGGCGGCCAGCGCGGCCGCGGCCATGCTGGTCTGCGCCGCCATGCCGACAGCGAAGGACGATGGGAGTACCGGATCGGCGCCAGTCAACACCACATGGTCCAGCGATTCGCCGGGCAGATCCACCGAGCGCCAGAGTTTTTGCAAGACGTCGCGGGACGCGTTGCCTGCGGGTGTGCGGCCCCTCAGAAAAGACGGGCGTAGGTCCATCAGATTTCCCATAGCGTTCATCTTGCTCTAGTCGTTTATTTGAATTACAGGGCGGGGACCAGGCGGCGTCAATATCCGCGGCGCGCCAGCGTGTTTCATGGTTTGACCGCAAAGCGGCGCAATCCGGCCGCGCCGGCCGCTTTCCCCCGCGAGGCCCGCGGCGCCAGCCGGCGCAAGCCAGGACACATCTACTCGTAGTTTTTACATCGTCTTCCAAGGCCGGTCTGCCGGCGCGTCCGCGCGGCGGGCGCAATATAGAATGCCAGCCTCGCCGCCCCTGCCCTGGACCACCCATGAACACGCTGCTTTGGCTGCGCACCGACCTGCGCGCGCATGACAACCCTGCCCTGGCCGCGGCCGCCGAAGCCGGCACGGTCACCGCCCTGTTCCTGGCCGCGCCCGGCCAATGGCGGCAGCACGGCGACGCGCCGGCCAAGGTGGATTTCTGGCTGCGCAATCTGCGCGAACTGTCTCGCGAACTCGGCCGCCTGGGCATTCCGTTGCGGCTGCTGACGGTGCATGACTGGAGCGAGGCGCCGGACGCGCTGGCCGCTTTCTGCCGCGACCACGCCATCGGCCAGGTCCACGCCAACGCCGAATGGGCCGTCAACGAACGCCGCCGCGATGCCGCGGTCGCCGCCAGCCTGCGAGCCCTGGGCGTGGACTGGACCCTGCATCATGGCGCTTCGCTGCTGCGGCCCGGCACGGTGCTGACCGGCAAGGGCGAGTGCTACCGCGTCTATACCCCATACGCGCGGGCCTGCCGCGAACGGCTGCGCACGGCGCCGCTGCGCGCCCTGCCCGCCCCGCGCGCGCAGACCCCGCCGCCCTGGCCGGCGGATCCGCTGCCCGCGGCCTTCGAGGGTTTCGATGCGCCCGCCGAGCCTGTGCGCGCGCTCTGGCCCGCTGGCGAGGACGCGGCCAGCGAACGCCTCGAAGCCTTTGCCGACGGCGTCATCGACGCCTACCAGGAAGAACGCGATTTTCCCTCGCTGCCCGCCACCAGCTGCCTGTCGCCCTATCTGGCGGCGGGGGTGCTGTCGCCGGGCCAGGCCTTGCGCGCGGCGCAGGCCGCAAACCACGGGGAAATAGAGGGCGGCAAGCGCGGCGCCGCCACCTGGATCAACGAATTGCTGTGGCGCGAGTTCTATCAGCATCTATTGGCCGCCTACCCGGCGCTGTCCATGCACCAGCCCATGAAGCCGGAGACCGCCGCGGTGCCGTGGCGCGACGCGCCTGAGGACCTGCATGCCTGGCAGCAGGGCCAGACCGGCATTCCCATCGTCGACGCGGCCATGCGGCAGTTGCTGGCGCTGGGCTGGATGCACAACCGCCTGCGCATGGTGACGGCCATGTTCCTGTCCAAGAACCTGCTGATCGATTGGCGGCTGGGCGAAGCCTGGTTCATGGCGCAGCTGGTGGACGGCGATCTCGCCGCCAACAACGGCGGCTGGCAATGGAGCGCGTCCACGGGCGCGGACGCCGTGCCCTACTTCCGCATCTTCAATCCGCTGTCGCAGTCGCGCAAGTTCGATCCGGACGGCGTGTTCCTGCGCGAATGGCTGCCGGAACTGGCGCATCTGGACGGCCGCGCCATCCATGATCCCAGCCCGATGGAGCGCGCCGCCGCCGGCTATCCGCTGCCCATTGTCGACCTGGCCCAGAGCCGGTTGCGCGCGCTGGAGGCGTTCAGCGGGCTGCCGCCGGCCTGAGACGCTGGCCGCGGGCGGGAACGACGTCGGCCCCGCTTGACCTAGGTCAACGCCGCTTCCGTCCGCGTCCCGGATGATCGGTCTACGACATTCCGCCAACGCCGATCGCAGGACGACACAGCCATGCGCGACCATCCGCAGGTCCACGACCAGGAATACACGCTGCACGACGAGCAGTGCCTCATCACCCGCACCGACGCGCGCGGCCGCATCATCTACGCCAATCCGGCGTTCCTGGAGGTCAGCGGCTACACGCAGGCGGATCTGATGGGCAAGGGCCATGACACCATGCGGCATCCCGACATGCCGCTGGCCGCCTACGACGACTTGTGGCGCACGATACAGCGGGGCCAGTCATGGACGGGCGTGATCAAGAACCGGCGCAAGCATGGCGGCCACTATTGGTCGCTGGCCAGCATCACCCCGGTGGTGGAGCGCGGCGTCACCGTCTGCTATGCCTGCGTGCGCGTCAAACCAACGCGCGCCCAGATCGACACCGCGGACAGCGCCTACCGGCGCCTGCGCACCGGCATTACCGGCGGCTTGCGGTTGCGCGCGGGGCGGATCCTGCCCGGAGGCCCGCTGGCGCGTCTGCGCGACTGGCGGGCGTCGGGCATACGCGCGCGCATGCTGGCCTGGGCGGGACTTTCGTCCGCGCTGTTCCTGGCCGCCGGCGGCTTCGCGCTGCATGGCATGGCCGCCAATCTGAATATCGAGCAACTGGCCTTGGCCACGGCAGTGCTGGCCGCTGGCGTCTGCCTGATCTTCGCATCGGGTTGGGCCTATGGCCGCTCCCTGTCCGGCCTGTTGGCCACGGCCACCGACTTCACGCGGCAGATCGCGGCCGGCAATCTGGGCACGCCGCTGGCGCCGGGCAATCCGGACGATGAGATCGGCGCATTAAGATTTTCGCTGGAGGCCACGCGCAGGAATCTGGTCGGCCTGGCCCGCGACGTGCACACCGGCATCGCGGATGCGCCTGGGACGGTTGCGCAGCGGGCCGAAACCGAGGAGCTGCGCCACGCCATCGAGGTATTCCGGCTCACGCGTGCCCAGCCGCAGCCTCCTTGTCCAAGCGCTTGATGAACACCTGCAACTCCTTCACCACCTGCTGATCGCCGCGCGCCTGCGCGGCCTGCAGGCCCGATTCCCAGGCGGCGCGCGCGCCGCTCTTGTCGCCCTGTCCCAGGCAAGCCTTGCCCAGCCATTTCCAGGCCACCGAATAGGCGGGATCGAACGCCAGCGCCGCGCGCAGATGGGGCTCGGCATCGGCGAAGCAATCCTGCTCCGCGTAGGCCTTTCCCAGCGAAAAACGCAGCAGCATGTTGTCCGTGCCCTTGGCCAGCATCGCCTCCAGGCGTTCAATCATTCCTTCCATTGCCGATTTCTCCTACAGCGCGCGCATTTGGATCTGATGGACATGATAGGACGGCTGTGGCGAAACCCGCCCAATGGCCCCGCGCCGCGCAAGCCCTTGGCGGCGCCGCGGCCGGTCCGGAACAAAGGCCCGCGCCGCGTCAATTTAAGGGTATACCCTTATTCAGAATAGGGCTTTCCCCCGACGCTTGCGCGGCGCTGCCCTAGAATTCCGCCCTTGCCTTCTCTTTGCGCCGGGGCCTTCCTTTCGTCCCGGCCCTGTCCCATGCCCCTGCACCTTATCGCGCTGGCCGCCGCCGCTTTCGGCATCGGCACCAGCGAGTTCGTCATCATGGGCCTGCTGCCCAACGTCGCCGCCGATCTGCAAGTCAGCATTGACGTCGCAGGCCTGCTGATCACCGGTTACGCCATGGGCGTGGTGATCGGCGCGCCCATCATGGCCATCCTCACCGCCAGGCTGCCGCGCAAGGCCACGCTGATCGGCCTGGCCAGCACCTTCGTGGTGGGCAACCTGCTGTGCGCGCTGGCGCCGAACTACGCGCTGCTGATGGCGGCGCGCGTGTTCACCGCCTTCTGCCATGGCGCTTTCTTCGGCCTGGGCGCCGTGGTGGCCGCGGACCTGGTGCCGCGCAACCAACGCGCCAGCGCCATTGCGCTGATGTTCACCGGCCTGACGCTGGCCAACGTGCTGGGCGTGCCGTTGGGCACGGCGCTGGGCCAGGTGGCCGGATGGCGCTCGACTTTCTGGGTGGTCAGCGGCATCGGTTTGCTGGCCGTGGCCGCGCTGGCCGCCTGGCTGCCGGCCCGCATCCCCATGCAGCCCGGCAACATCCTGCGCGAATTCAAGGTGCTGCGCGACGTGCGCGTGGTCTGGCCGCTGGCCGCCAGCGTGCTGGCCTCCGCGGCGCTGTTCTGTGTGCTGACGTACATCGCGCCGCTCTTGCGCGAAGTGACCGGCGTGTCCGAACGCGGCGTCACCGGCGTGCTGCTGCTCTTCGGCGTGGCGCTGACCGTGGGCAGCACCCTGGGCGGCAAGCTGGGCGACCGCAACCTGGAAGTGTCGCTGCGCCGCATTTTCATCGGCCTGCTGCTGGTCTTCCTGGCGCTCAGCCAGGCCATCCACGCGCTGGCGCCCATGCTGGTCATGACCTTCATCTGGGGCGTGCTGGGCTTTGCCGTCGTGCCTTTGCTGCAGACGCTGATCGTGGACCAGGCGGCCGACGCGCCCAACCTGGCGTCGACCCTCAATCAGGGCGCCTTCAACCTGGGCAATGCGGGCGGCGCCTGGCTGGGCAGCGTGGCGCTGGGCCACGGCCTGCCGCTGACAGACCTGCCCTGGATGTCGGCCGGCATCACCGCCGCCGTCCTGCTGCTGACCTTGTGGGGTACGCGCTACTACGGCCGCGATGCCGGGGCTACACTCGCTGGACAACAAGCCGGCGCGCTGACGCCCTCGCGTTCGGACGCCTAAGGAGCCCGCATGAGCACCCTCTACGATTTTTCCGCCCGCGCCATCGACGGCACGGAACAGTCCCTGGACACGTACCGCGGCCGCGTGCTGCTGGTGGTGAACGTGGCCTCCAAATGCGGCTTCACGCCGCAGTACGCCGGCCTGGAAGAACTCTACCGCTCGTTCCACGACGATGGTTTCGCGGTGCTGGGTTTTCCTTGCGACCAGTTCGGCCACCAGGAACCCGGCGACGAAGCCGAAATCCGCAATTTCTGCAGCACGCAGTACGACATCACCTTTCCGCTCTACGCCAAGATCAACGTCAACGGCGAGGACGCCCACCCGCTCTACCGCTGGCTCAAGGGCGAGAAGCCCGGCGTCTTCGGCACCGAGGGCATCAAGTGGAACTTCACCAAGTTCCTGGTGGGCCGCGACGGCCAGGTCATCAAGCGCTACGCGCCCACCGACACCCCGGCCGGCATCAAGGACGACATCGAAAAGGCGCTGTCCGCGCCGGTCTGAGCCGCGCGTCAGCGCAGCGGCGGCAGCCGGCGGCGCACCGTGTGGGACTTGACGATGGCGGTATTGGTTTCCGCAAATTCGGTCACGCGCTCCAGGATGCCGTCCAGATGCGAGATCGAGCGCAGCACCACGCGGGCGATGAAGCAATCGTCGCCCGTCACCTTGTCGCATTCCACGAATTCCGGAATCTGCTGGATCAGGCCTTCCACGTGGCGCAGTTGCCCGGGCAAGGGGCGGATGCGGACGATGGCCTCCAGCGCGTAGCCCAACGCGACCGGGTCCACGTCCAGGGTGTAGGCCCGGATCACGCCCGATTCTTCCAGCCGCCGCAAGCGGTCCGCGACGCTGGGCGCGGACATCCCGACCTGGCGCGCCAGGTCGGCCGTGGTGGTGCGCGCATTGGTGGTCAGCATCTCCACCAGGCGGCGGTCGATACCGTCCAGGACCGGGTTTTCACTTTTTAGGTCGTTTTGCATAAATTCCACCTAAACAAAGGTTTCGGAATCGATTCGCCACATCAACATCATATAACCAGCTTGATCCGCCTGGGATAATTTCTCCATCGAATATCGTGGCCGCAAGGCCCTGGAGAACCCTCATGAATCCCTCATCAGAACGCGTGGGCCTGGCCCAGATGGCCGCGGCGATGACCCTGTCCGGCACCCTGGGCGTGTTTGTGCTGGAGTCGGGGCAAGGCGCCTGGAACGTGGTCTTCTTCCGCTGCGTGTTCGGCGCCCTCTCCCTGTTTGTGTATTGCTGGGCGCGCGGCCTGCTCAAGCCGGGCCTGTTCACCGCCCGCACGCTGATGCTGGCCCTGGCCGCGGGCGCTGCGCTGGTGCTGAACTGGGTGCTGCTGTTTTCCGCCTATCGGCTGGCGTCCATTTCGCTGGCCACCGCGGTCTACAACGTGCAGCCCTTCTTCCTGATCGGCCTGGGCGTGCTGTTCCTGGGCGAGCGGCCCACGCGCGGCAAGCTGGCCTGGTCGGTGCTGGCCTTCGCCGGCCTGATGCTGGTGCTGCGCCTGTCCGAAGCTGGCGGCGCGGACGGCCGCGCCTATCTGTCGGGGCTGATGCTGGGGCTGGGCGCGGCGGCGCTCTATGGCGTCACCGCCATCATCGTCAAGCGGCTCAAGCACATTCCGCCGCAGGTGCTGGCGCTGGTGCAGGTGACGCTGGGCGCGGTGATGCTGCTGCCCATGGCGGACTTCAACGCCCTGCCCGCCGCGCCCCTGCAATGGGGCTACCTGGTGGCCCTGGGGCTGATCCACACCTGCCTGATGTACATCCTGATGTATTCGGCCATCCAGAAGCTGCCTACCACGTCCACCGCCGCATTGAGCTTCATCTATCCTGCCGTCGCGATCCTGCTGGACTTCATGGTCTACGGCCACCGCATGGACGCCACGCAGATCGCGGGCGTGGCCATGATCTTCCTGGCGGCGGCGGGCGTGAGCCTGAACTGGAGCTGGCGCCTGCCGGGGCGGCCGCGCGCGGGCACGGCCTGAACGCGGGCCGCTGCCAGGGCAAGCCCCCGGGGCAAACCCGTACCCGCCCCCCGGTTATTGGGGCCGGCGCGAAGCCGGCCCCGCTATCATGGCCTTTCCCTGCGCCGGCCGCCGCCGGCGCGACGCACAGGACATCCCATGATCGATCTCTACTACTGGACCACCCCCAACGGCCACAAGATCACGCTGTTCCTCGAAGAAACCGGCCTGCCCTACAAGATCCATCCGGTGAACATCAGCCGCGGCGATCAGTTCAAGCCCGAGTTCCTGGCCATTGCCCCGAACAACCGCATTCCCGCCATCGTCGACCAGGCCCCGGCCGGCGGCGGCGCGCCGATCTCGCTGTTCGAGTCGGGCGCCATCCTGCTGTATCTGGCCGAGAAAACCGGCCGATTCCTGCCCGCCGACGTGCGCGGCCGCGCTGAAGTGTCGCAATGGCTCTTCTGGCAGATGGGCGGCCTGGGTCCCATGGCCGGCCAGAACCACCACTTTTCCGGCTACGCGCAAGAGCGCATCCCTTACGCCATCGACCGCTACGTCAAGGAAACGAACCGCCTCTACGGCGTGCTGAACAAGCGCCTGGCGGACCGCGAGTTCGTCGCCGGCGACTATTCCATCGCCGACATGGCGGCCTATCCCTGGATCGTGCCGCACGCCAAGCAGGGGCAGGACCTGAACGAGTTCCCGCACCTCAAGCGCTGGTTCGACGCCATCGCGGCCCGCCCCGCCACGCAGCGCGCCTATGCCCTGGCCGACACCATCAACACGGCGCCGTCCATCAGCGACGAGGAATCGCGCCGCATCCTGTTCGGCCAGACCGCCCAGAACACCACCCGCTGAAGGAGCCGCCATGCCCGACCCGCAACTGGCTTTCCGCCGCGCGCGCCTGGGGGATCTGCCGGCCATCGTCGCCCTGCTGGCCGACGATGAACTCGGCGCCACGCGCGAGAATCCCGCGCTGCCGCTGGACCCGCGCTATGCTGCCGCCTTTGCCGCAATCGGCCAGGACCCCAATCAATTCCTGGCCGTGGTCGAGCAGGACTCGAACTTGGTCGGCTGTTTGCAGTTATCGTTCATACCCGGCCTGTCGCGGCTGGGCCAATGGCGCGGACAGATCGAGAGCGTGCGCATCGCCTCGTCGTCGCGCGGCGCGGGCCTCGGACGCAAGATGTTCGAATGGGCGATCGAGCAATGCCGCATCCAGGGCTGCAGCCTGGTGCAGCTGACCACGGACCGCGCCCGGCCCGACGCGCGCAGGTTCTATGAAAGCCTGGGCTTCAAAGCCAGCCATGACGGCATGAAGCTCAGCCTGTAGTTTTTGGTACTGATACAGCAAGGAGCGCCCATGCATGGCGAATACAAAGTCCCCGGCGGCAAACTGGTCGTCGCGGATCTGGAAGTGCGCGACGGCCGCCTGGCCGACGTGCGCATCAGCGGCGACTTTTTTCTTGAGCCGCCCGAGGCGCTGGACGCCATCAATAGCGGCCTGAACGGCCTGCCGGCCGACGCCGGCGAACTGGAACTGGCGCTGGCCGTGCAATCGGCCCTGCCCGCCGATGCCGAAATGTTCGGCTTCTCGGCCGAGGCCGTTGCCGTGGTGCTGCGGAGGGCGCTGGCATGACGCGCACCGACTGGAACGACTACGACTGGCAGCTGATCCATGAAGGGCCGCAGGACCCGGTGCTGCACATGGCGCTGGACGCCGTCATCACCGACGAGGTCGGCGCCGGCCTGCGTCCGCCCACGCTGCGCATCTGGGAATGGGCCGCACCCGCGGTCGTGATCGGCCGCTTCCAATCCTTGAAGAACGAAGTCGACCCCGAAGGCGCGCGCCGCCACGGCATCCAGGTCGTGCGGCGCGTGAGCGGCGGCGGCGCGATGTTCATGGAACCCGGCAACTCCATCACCTATTCGCTCAGCGCCCCCCAGGCGCTGGTGCATGGCATGAGCTTCCAGGAGTCCTACGCCTTCCTGGACGCCTGGGTGCTGACCGCCCTGCAGGGCCTGGGCATCAAGGCCTGGTACCAGCCGCTCAACGACATCGCTTCGGACATCGGCAAGATCGGCGGCGCGGCGCAGGCCCGCCGCGGCGGCGCAGTGCTGCACCACGTCACCATGTCCTACGACATCGACGCGGATAAAATGGTCGAGGTCCTGCGCATCGGCCGCGAAAAACTGTCCGACAAAGGCACCACCAGCGCCAAGAAGCGCGTCGATCCCCTGCGCACCCAGACCGGGCTGGCGCGGGAAGTGATCATCGACCGCATGGTGGAAACTTTTGCCGGCCTGCACCGTCTCACCCCCGGGCAGATAGGCAGCGACACGCTGGCGCGTGCGCAGGCGCAGGCGGCCGAGAAGTTCGCCACGCCCGAGTGGACCGGCGTGGTGCCCTGAACGGCCGCGCCCCGATTTTCTGGAGGTAGTTTCAATGCGTCGCACATTCACGCCGCAAGGCGCGATAAGCGGTCTCATCCTGGGCGCGGCCCTGCTGGCTTTGGCGGGCTGCGGCAGTACGCCGCCCGCGGACATCACCCTGGCCACGCAGGCTCCGGCCTCGGCGTCCACGCCGGAAAAAGTCGGCGACCTGTCCACCGAGCGCATCAAGTGGGCGTCCAGCAAGCCAGGCTGCGAGGGCGATTGCCCCCGCATCGAAATCGACAGCGTCGCGTTTCCCGGCATCCCCAAGCTGACCGCGCTGGTAGACCACGTGCTGGCCTACATGACCGGCACCGATGCCAACCGCCGCGGGCCCTATGACACGCTGTCCGAATACACGCAGTATTTCTGGTCGGTGGCTCGCGCGCGCGACGCCACCTATTTCAAGGCCAGCGTGAAGGACACGGTAGGCGACATCGTGGCCGTCGAACTGCACACCGAGCAATTCCTTACTGGCGCGGCGCACGGCATTCCGGCCACCCAGTACCTGAACTGGGAGCGCAGCCACGGCCGCGTGATGAGCCTGGAAGAAGCCTTGATACCGGGCCGCCATCCGCAGTACGTGGCGGCGCTGCGCCAGGCGCATGCCAAGTGGCTGGCCGGCAATCCGGATGCGCGCCGCGATCCGACGGCTTACAACAAGATGTGGCCGTTCCAGGAAAGCGATAACTATGCGCTGACGCGCGAGGGCATCGTGGTCAAGTACGACGCCTATTCCATCGCGCCGTACTCGCATGGCGAACCCGAGCTGAACATTCCGTATTCGGAACTGCGCGGGATCCTGAAGCCTGAGCTGCTGCCGGCTTCATAAGCCGCCCCTGGAAACGCCCGCGGCCTGCGCGGGCGCTCCCTGCGGCAGCAAGCCGGGGTTCGGTTGAGCGGACTGAGGATGGAGCTAGGGAGGTGGCCGCTTTTTTCGCGTCTGTGGCCGGGTAAGACGCCCAGTCCGCTCAGTGCAACCGCGGCGGCAGGGCGGCGCCCAAGCGCCGCCCATGCGCGCCTCTCGTCTTAGAAGCGGTGACGCACGCCCACCATGGCCACGGTGCTCTTCACGCCGTCGGTGAACGCGAAGTTGGTGGCATACGAACCCAAGGCGTACAGGTTGGTGCGCTTGGACAGGTTGTAGGTGTAGCCC
The DNA here is from genome assembly GCF_902859965.1 of Achromobacter aegrifaciens. Classification (NCBI taxonomy): domain Bacteria; kingdom Pseudomonadati; phylum Pseudomonadota; class Betaproteobacteria; order Burkholderiales; family Alcaligenaceae; genus Achromobacter; species Achromobacter aegrifaciens. Next base: position 281,938 of record NZ_CADIKO010000002.1, on the reverse strand, counting down.
AGGCTGTAGATGTTCATGGTGGCGTCGTCGCCGGTCAGCTTGGTGCTGTCGGTGTCGGCGCGCTGCCACGAAGCCAGGATGTTGCTGGCGCCGCCGATCGGCACGCTCAGGCCCACCAGGTAGGAATTGGCCTTGAAGCCCGACACCGCAACGTTGGTGCCAAAGCCCTTGGCCGTGGGGCTGCCGCTGCCGAAGGCATTGGCGCCCTGGCCGGTGAACCAGCCGTCACGCGTCTGGCCGTAGGCCAGCGCCAGCTTCAGCACTTCGAAGTCGTACGAACCGCCGATCATCCACGACTTGGGCGTGGCGTCGGTGTTCAACTGGTTCGCGGGGTTCAGCTGGTCATACGTCAGCGCCACGTTCACCGGGCCGCTGACATAGCGCAGGCCGGTCGTGATGGCGCGGGTGTTGTCGGCGGTCTTGAAGCCGGTCTGCGCGGTGGTCGTGTCGGAGGCATTGAACGAGTAGCCGATGCCGAACTGCAGGCCGCTGAACGACGGCGTCGAGTACTGCACCATGTTGTCGTAGCGGACCGTGTTGGCGGCGCTGAAGGCCACGCCGACGTTGGCCTGGCCGTAGCTGCCGCCGAACGGATCGATCGCGGCGAAGTACTTCGAGGCGATGTTGGTCTGACGACCCAGTTCCAGAAGGCCCCACGAGGTGCTCTTCAGGCCGATGGTGGCTTGGCGGCCGAACAGGCGGCTGTTCTGGCCCGACGTGCCGTTGGCCGAGTTGAAGCCGCTTTCCAGCGTGAACACGGCGCTCAGGCCGTCGCCCAGGTCCTCGGCGCCGCGCAGGCCCCAACGCGAACCGCTGGACACGCCATTGACCATGCCAACCTTGGACTCATGGTAACCATCGCCCTTGATGCGCTGGTAGCCGATACCCGTATCGATCAGGCCATAGAGCGTCACCGAGGTTTCCGCTTGCGCCGTTGCGCCGAACGCGGCCAGCATGGCGGTGACGAACAAAGTCTTTTTCATTGCAAATTCCCATTGATTGAACAGACATGCGCATCCGGGCTGGCACGCATCGCGTGCGGCGCGCTCGGCGCATGGCAGGAACGAATTCTAGGGACGCAATGTGTCAGTTCTTGTAACGCAAGCTGGGAAATTCCCTAGGCCGCAAAAAAGTGAGGGGGATGTGGCGTCCTGCCGACAGCCCCCACGTAGGGCGCGGCGCCCGCAGGCCTGCAATGTCGGTGTGCTATCCATGCGCGCAACGTGATGCGCTTGCAGCCACGCAAATGGAAATCGCCCCTTGCGGGGCGATTTCCGTTTTTGTCTCCTGCCCTCCTCGGCGTGACGTCCGGAGACGCCCCGCCGTATCGGGTATCAGGGGTACAGGCCGCGCACCTGACGCGCTTGCAGGATGCGCGTGCAAGCGACGATGAACGCCGCCGTGCGCAGGGTGACCTTGTGTTCCTTGGCCACTTGCGACACCGACGCGTAGGCTTCGCGCATCAGGCGCTCCAGGCGCTGGTTGATCTCGTCCTCGCTCCAGAAGAAGCTGGAGAAGTCCTGCACCCATTCGAAGTAGCTGACCGTCACGCCGCCGGCATTGGCCAGCACGTCCGGCACCACGTAGACGCCATGTTCGGCCAGGATGTCGTCGGCTTCCGGCGTGGTCGGGCCGTTGGCGCCTTCCACGACGATCTTCGCGCGCACCTTGGCGGCGTTGTCGACGGTGATCTGGCTTTCCAGGGCGGCCGGGATCAGGAATTCGGTTTCCAGCGTCCAGAACTCGTTCTTGTCCATCGCCTGGCCGCCGGAGAAGCCGCCCACGCCGCCATGTTGCGACACGTAGGACAGCAGCTTGTGCACGTCCAGGCCCGCGGGATTGTGGACGGTGCCGGTGTGGTCCTGCGCGGCGATGACCTTGGCGCCGGCTTCATGGAACAGGCGGGCGGCGGTGCCGCCCACGTTGCCGAAGCCCTGCACCACCACGCGCGCCTTGGACACGTCGATGTTGAGATCGCGCGCGGCTTCGCAGCCCACCACGAACACGCCGCGGCCGGTGGCTTCCACGCGGCCCAGGCTGCCGCCCAGCGCGATCGGCTTGCCGGTGACCACGCCGGTGGCGGTGGCGCCTTCGTTCATGGAGTACGTGTCCATCATCCAGGCCATGGTCTGGGCGTTGGTGTTCACGTCAGGCGCCGGGATGTCCTTGGACGGTCCGATGATGACGCCGATTTCCGAGGTGTAGCGGCGCGTCATGCGCTCGAGTTCGGAGGCCGACAGCTTGCGCGGATCGACGCGCACGCCGCCCTTGGCGCCGCCGTAAGGCAGGTTCACCGCAGCGTTCTTGATCGACATCCAGGCTGCCAGCGCCATCACTTCGGAGAGCGTGACGTCCTGGTGGAAACGCACGCCGCCCTTGCCGGGGCCGCGCGAGGTGTTGTGCTGGACGCGGTAGCCCTCGAAGTGGGCAATGCTGCCGTTGTCGAGTTCGATCGGCACATCGACGATCAGGGAACGCTTCGGGCGCTTCAGGGTCTCGACCCAACGCGCCAGCGAACCAAGATACGGGGTGACCCGGTCGACTTGTTGCAGATAGTTGCCCCAGGGGCCGAGGTCCTCGGCGTTCAGATAAGACGGCAATGCGTGGGTGGGAGTTTGAGACATGAGCTGGCTCTCCTGACAAAGTTGCGCCATTTTATCCACGAAAGTTATAGCGTCCCCATTTAAAACGAAAATATTTTAATTGGGGGCATATAACTGTTGCGGCGGTTGAACGGGCCGCAAACCCAAGCCTGATGCTGCCCTTATCCTAAGCCGCCAAATCGGCAGCGTCCAGCCTGCCAGCCATAAGCTGCAAGCCCTGCCGCCCGCCATAAGGGGGATGAAAAACGGGACGGTTTCCTCCCAGGAAACCGCCCCGTATGGTCCTGCCCCCATCCGAAGGATGAGACGCCGGTCCGCTCAATCGTTCAACAACTGCCAGGCCAGGCGGGCAGCCGCCCGCGCGCCGTGGCCGTCCACGTCAAACCGCGGGTTGAACTCCGCCATGTCGGCCAGGCGCAGCTTGCCGCTGGCCTTGACCCGCAGCACGATTTCCTCGATCACCGCCAGCGGCACCCCATAGGGCGCCGGCGCCGACACCCCGGGCATGACCGCCGCGGGCAGCACGTCCAGGTCTATGGTCAGGTAGACGTGGCGCGCCCGGGCCAGCAAGGCGTCGACGTTGGCCAGGCGCGCGGCCAGATGGCGCTCCTGCATGTCGCGGTCCTCGACCCAGACCGCGCCGACTTCGGCGGCGCGCGCGTACAGCGCCGGCGTATTGGCCAGCCGCGATACGCCCAGGCAGGCGTATTGCAGGGCCCGGCCGCGTTCCTCGCAATAGCGCGAGATCTGGTCGAAGGGCGTGCCGGAACTGCCGGGCCGCCCGGTACGCAGGTCGAAGTGCGCGTCCAGGTTCAGCACCAGCACGGGTTCCGTGTCGCCGCGGGCGTCCAGCCAGCGCGCCAGGCCCTGGAAGCTGCCCCAGGCGATCTCATGGCCGCCGCCCAGCACCAGCGGGCGTGCGCCCTGCTCCATCAGTTCCGCCACGCGCAAGCCCAGTTGCTCCTGCGCGTCCTCCAGCCGGTCGCCCTCGCAGGCCACGTCGCCCGCGTCCAGCAAACGCGTGAGGCCGTGCGCCGGCAGGCCCGCCAGGAACTTGCGGATGGCCGACGGGCCTTCGGCCGCGCCGATGCGGCCCTGGTTGCGGGCCACGCCGGCGTCGCAGGCAAAGCCCAGCAGCACCGCCTCGCCCTTGCGGGCTTGGCCACTGGCCGCTTCGACGATATGCGCCAGGCGGCGCGTGTCGCCTTGTTCGGCGCTGTCGTCGCGGGCCTTCCAGAGACTTGGGTCGAATTGCGCCACGCTCATGCCGCCCCCTGCCCCGCGTTCAGCACCGCCTGCAGGAACTCGCGGGTGCGCGGCTCGCGCGGCTGCGTGAAGATCACGTCGGGCGAACCGGATTCCAGGATTACGCCGCCGTCCATCACCGCCACCACGTCGGCCACGTCACGGGCGAAGCCCATTTCGTGCGTGACCACCATCATGGTCATGCCTTCCTTGGCCAGCAGCTTCATGACCTGCAGCACTTCGCCCACCAGCTCCGGATCCAGCGCCGAGGTCGGCTCGTCGAACAGCATGACCTTGGGCTGCATGGCCAGCGCGCGGGCGATGGCCACGCGCTGCTTCTGCCCGCCGGACAGGCTGGCCGGCATGGCCGACATCTTCTGGCCCAGGCCGACCTTGTCCAGCAGGTCCGCCGCCAGCGCATGCGCTTCTTCGCGGCCCATGCCGCGCAGCTTGCGCGGACCGACCGTCACGTTGTCCAGCACCGACAGGTGCGGGAACAGGTTGAAGCCCTGGAACACCATGCCCACCTGCATGCGCAGCTGGTTCAGCTCGGCCTCGGGCAACAGCTCGCCGTGGTCCAGCAGGGTCTGGCCGCAGATGTCGATGGTGCCGGTCTGCGCCACTTCCAGGCCGTTGCAGCAGCGCAGCAAGGTGCTCTTGCCCGAGCCGCTGGGCCCGATCACCACCACCACCTGGGACGGCAGCACGTCGAAGTCGATGCCGCGCAAGACCTCGTGGTCGCCGTAGGACTTGCGCAGGCCGCGGATGCGGATCATTTCTTGCGGGTCCGCGGCCCGGGTCGTAGCGGAGTTCATTGCGGAGTTCATTGCACCATCCCTCCCGCGCGCAGGCGGTGTTCAACCTTGCGCAGCACCAGCATGGTGGCCGTGGTCAGGATCAGATAAATCAGCGCCACCACCAGATAGGTTTCCAGCGAGCGATAGGACACGCTGATGATCTTCTGGCCTTCATGCATCAGGTCATGGATCGTCAAGAGCGACACCAGGGCCGAGTTCTTGATCAGCGCGATGAATTCATTGCCCAGCGGCGGGATCATGCGCACCACGGCCTGCGGCAGCACGATGATGCGCATGGCCTGGCCGGACGACATGCCCAGCGAGCGCGCCGCTTCGGTCTGGCCGCGGTCCACCGACTGGATCGCGCCGCGCACGATTTCGGACACGTAGGCGCCCGAGTACATGCCCAGGCCCAGCACGCCGCAGGCGAACGCCGGCAGGGTGATGCCGAAATGCGGCAGGCCGAAGAACCAGATGAACAGCTGCACCAGCAAGGGCGTGCCGCGGAACAGCAGCAAATAAACGCTGCACAGGTTGTAGATGACGTAGCGCTTGGGGTTCAGGCGTCCCACGCCCACCAGCAGGCCGATGACGCAGGCCAGCAGCAAGGCGCCCGCGGTCACCTCGACGGTGACCACGGCGCCATTGATCAGCGCGCCGAAGTCGGCAAAGACGGGAGAAAAATCCAGGTTCATTTCGCGGGGGCCTCGAACCACTTGTTGACGATGGCCTGGTAGCTGCCGTCGGCCTTGAGCTTCTGCAGCGCGGCGTTCAGCTCACGGGTCAGCTCCGGCTTGTTCTTGGGCACGGCGATGCCGTAGTCCTCGGTGGTGATCTGGTCGTTCAGCACCGTCAGGTCCGGCGTGCTCTGGGCGAACAGCTTGGCGGCGGGCTTGCCGGTCACGGCGGCTTCGGCGCGGCCGATCTGCACCAGGTTGAACATCTCCTGGTTCTTCTCGACTTCCACGCGCTGCACCGCCGGGTAGTGTTCCTTCAGGTAGTTGACCGACTTGGTGCCCACCTGCACCGACACCTTGCGGCCGTCCAGGTCCTTCAGGGTCTTGACCGGGCCGTCCTTCTTGGTCATCACGACCAGGCCGCCCGCGTAGTACGGATCGGTGAAGTCCACCACCTTGGCGCGTTCGGGCGTGATGTAGATGGCGGACACGGCAATGTCGGCGCGGCCGGCCTGCAGCGCGGGAATCAGGCCCTTGAAGTCGATGTCGATCCATTCGACCTTCTTGCCCATGGCGCCGGCCAGGGCTTCCACCAGTTCGATGTCGAAGCCGGTGCGCTTGCCGTCCTTGACGAACTCCATCGGCGGGAAGGTCGCGTCGGTGACGGCGCGGATGGTGTCCTGGGCAAACGCCGGGGCGGCGCTCCAGGCGAGGCCCAGCGTCAGGGCGGCGGTCAGCAGTGTGCGGCGAGTGGTCATGGTGGGTCCTCTATGGAATATGGATACGGCAGTCGGGTGTCTACGGGTACGGCGTGGAATGGAAGAAGGCGGTCTTAATGAGCTTGCAGCTTCGCCGAGATGCGCCGGGCCGCGGCCACGGTCATTTCGGTCAATGCCTCGGGCCGCTGGGCGGCCCGGGTCGACGGCGCCATCAGCGTGATCGAGGCCACGGCCTGGTTGGCGCGTTGAAAAATGGGGACGCTGACGCCCCAGACGCCGGCATCGACTTCGCTGTCGGTGACGGCATAGCCCTGGGTGCGGATGGCTTCCAGTTCGTGGCCCAGCCGGCCGGCGTCCACGTCGGCCTCGGCCGCCAGATACGCCAACGCGGCCTGCTGTCGGGCAAGCGGCATGAAAGCCAGCAGCGACTTGGCCGAGGCGCCGCGCGCCAGCGGCAGGCCGCGCCCCTTGGTGAAGGAACAGCGCAGCGGATGCTGGCTCTCGATCATGTCCAGGCACACGGCCTGATCCTTGACCGCCACCAGCAAGCCTATGGTTTCGCCAGAAGCGGCGGCCAGCGCGGCCATGTCGGGCTGCGCTTCATGGATCAGGAACGAGGATTGGTCAAAGCCCCAGGCCAGTTGCACGCACAGCGGGCCGGGACCGTACTCGCCATCGTGCTCGGCGACGAAGCCCCAGCGCTTGAGCAGCGCCACCTGGCGGTAGAGGGTGCTTTGCGCCAGGCCGGTCTGCTCGGCCAGCGCGGCGATGCTGAGGGGGCCGTCGTGCCTGGCCAGGGTGGCCAGCACATACAGCACGCGATCCGCGCCTGCCCCGACTGATAGATCCGCTTTCAACATTTGGCTCCAAGCTAACGGAGCGCAGATTATCAATTTATGGCTCTTACCCTGCTTTTTATTCCCGAATACTGAGAATTAATAGGGAAAACCCCAGAGCCCAGACGCAAAAAAAGCGCCCGAAGGCGCCAAAGCATCCGCCGCGCCCCGGCGGCGCACGGCGGCGCAAGCCGCGGCCAGAGGCCGGTCAGGGCTGGTGCGCGGTCGACCCCAGGATGCGCTCGGCGCAACGCGCCCAGTACAGCAGCCGCGCGTCCTCCTTCACGAAGCCGACCATCTGGAAGCCCAGCGGCAGGCCATTGGGGCCGCGCGCCACCGGCAAGGTGATGGACGGGTTGTGCAGCAGCGACCAGATGCGGATGAAGGCGGAGCTGCCGGTGGAGCTGGCCGGCGGCGCCTCGCCCAGCGTGGACGGCATGGCCACTGCGTCGACTTCGCGCGCAACGTCGTAGAACGCCCGGCGGCATGCGTCGGCGGCATCCAGCGCCCCCGCGTACTCGGCCGCGGACAGGCCCTCGCCCATCGTCAGGTACTCGATCAGCCCGGGATCGCACAGCGCCGCATGATCGCGCTTGATGGCGGCATACTCGCGCGCCAGGTCGTAGGCCATGATCACGTCCTGCGCCTCGCCCATGGTGTCGAAGGCCGCGGGCATGGCCAATTCCGTGACCTTGACGCCTGCGGCCGACAAGGCGCGCAGATTGGCCTCGAAGCTTTCGCGCATGCAGGGCTCGGTGTCGGCCCAGTCCTTCGGCCGCCAAACGCCCAGGCGGAAATCGCTGCGCAATGCGGAGGCCGGATCGAACCGGGGATCGCCGGTAAACGCCCGCATGAACAAGGCCGCGTCGTCGACCGAACGCGAGATCGGTCCGATCACGTCCAGCACCCGCGAATAGCGCCGGATCGCCACGTAGGGAATGGCGTCCAGCGTGGGCTTGAAGCCCACCGCGCCGCAGAACGCCGAGGGCCGCAGAATCGAACCCGCCGTCTGCGTGCCGATGGACAGCGGCGCCATGAAATCGGCAACGGCCGCCGCCGAACCGGCCGAGGACGCGGCCGGTGTGCGGGTCAGGTCATGCGGATTACGCGCAGGCCCCGGCAGCATGATGGCGTGGCGCGACACGGTGTTCTTGCCCAGCACGTTGAACCCCAGCTCATGCGCCTGCGTCACCACGGGCGCGTCGGCCTCGGGCTGGCGGCCGGGGAAGATCTCGGGGTCGCCCAATTCGGTGGGCATGGCCGCCGTGTCGATGGTGTCCTTGATGCCCAGCGGCACGCCGTCCAGCGCGCGCCGCCGGCCGTGGCGGTCCCATTCACGGGCGCGGGCCAGCGCGCCCTCGGCGTCCACCCGGACCCAGGCCTTGACGCCGCCGTTGCGCTCTTCGATGCGGTCCAGGCAGGCGCGCGCCCAGGCTTCGCAGGTCAGCGTGCCCTGCTCCAGCGCGGCCAGGCCCTGGGTGGCGGTCAAGGCGGCGATGGCGTCGGGCGCCGGGCGGCGCGCAACGGACGCCGGGGAAACCATGGTTTCGGAAGTAGGCAAGATACGGCTCCTGCAAAGGGATATGGAAATATGGATTTGCCATCCGCGACGGCGGCTGCCGGCGGGATGGCTCTGGCGGTTTCAAGCGGGGATGCTGCCGCCGGGCGGACGGTCCGCGCCCGCGTGGCCGCCCCGTCCTATGTACAGATCGCTCATATGCTGGTTGGCCAGCAGCGCCTGCCCCGTGTCGGTCAGCACGATGCGGCCGGAATCCAGGATGTAGCCGCGATCGCTGAACGCCAGCGCCTGGCGCGCGCGCTGCTCCACCATCAGCACGCCCACGCCGATCTGCGGCAACCGCCGCACTTCGGCGAACACCTGCTCGGTCAGCGCCGGCGACAAGGCGGCGGACGGTTCGTCCAGCACCATCAGGCGCGGCGAGGACATCAGCGCCCGGGCGAAGGCCAGTTGCTGGCGTTCGCCGCCGGACAGGTTCTCGGCGTGGGTCTTGCGCCGCCCGGCCAGCGCCGGGAACAGCTCGAACATGTCGCGAATGCGCTTTTCACGCGCCTGCACGTGTTCCACCACCTGCAGGTTCTCCAGCACGGTCAGCGCGCCGAACACATTGCGCACCTGCGGCACATAGGAGATACCGATGCGCACGCGCTCCTCGACCGGCAGCGTGAGCAGGTCGCGGCCGTCAAAGGCCATGGTGCCGGCGATGCGCGGCAACAGGCCCATCACCGCCTTGACCAGCGTGGACTTGCCTGCGCCGTTGGTGCCGGCGATGGTAACGATCTCGCGCGGCGCCACGTGCATGTCGATGCCGGACACGATATCGACCTCGCCGTAGCCGCCGGACAGGCTTTGCATGACGAGCTGGCTCATATCACTCCCCCCATGTACGCTTCGCGCACCTGTTCATTGGCCAGGACGCTGTCGGGCGTGCCTTCGGCGATGACGCGGCCGCGGTCCATGACGTACATGCGCGGCACGATGCGCGACAGCTCTTCCAGGTTGTGTTCGATGATGGCGACGGTCAGGCCGCGCTGGTTGAGTTCCACGATGCGCGCCGACAGCTCCTCGATCAGCACCGGGTTGACGCCGGCGAACGGCTCGTCCAGCAGGATGCAGCGCGGCTCCAGCATCAAGAGCCGTCCCAGCTCCAGCAGCTTCTTCTGGCCGCCCGACAGTTTCCCGGCGGGCTCGTCCGCGACCCGCGACAGGTTCAGGAAGGCCAGCAGTTCATGCACGCGCTCGGCGTTGCGCGCCTCTTCGCGGGCCACCTCACGGCGGGCGAACACCAGCGCCGCCAGCTTTTCGCCGCGCTGGTCCGGCGCCGCCGCCATCATGTTGTCGAAGACCGTCAGCTGGCTGAACTCGCGCGGCACCTGGAAGGTGCGGGCCAGGCCCCGGCGCACGCGCTGGTGCACGGCCACGCCCGTGATGTCCTCGTCCGCGAAGCGCACGGACCCGGAACTGGGCGGGATGTAGCCCGTGACCACCGAGAACAGCGTGCTCTTGCCCGCGCCGTTGGTGCCTATCACCCCCACCATTTCACCCTTGCGCACTTCCAGCGACACGTCGTCCAGCGCCTTGAAGCCGCCGAAGCTGGCGCTCAGCCCTTTGATGCAAAGCAGCGTCATGCCTTTCTCCTGCGGGTAGCGGCAGCATTGCCGAAAATGCCCTGGGGCCGGTAAAGCACCACGCAGATGAGCGCCAGGCCGATGACGCCGATGCGCACGCTGGCCATCTGCACCTCCGAGATGCCGCCGACGAAGTCCCGCACGAAGCGCGAACCTTCCAGGAATCCGACCAGCAGCACCGTGCCGGCCACCACGCCGCTCAAGCGCCCCACTCCGCCCAGGATGATGGCGATCCAGATGTAGAAGGTGATCAGCGGCACGAACTGCTCGGGGCTGATGAAAGTCAGGTAGTGCGCCTGGAAGGCGCCCGCCAGGCCGGCCAGGCCCGCGCCCAGCATCAGCGAACGGGTCTTGAAGCGGGCCGGGTCCTTGCCCAGCGCCCGCACCGCGACTTCGTTGTCCCGCACCGCCTCGATCACGCGGCCAAACGGGCTGCGTATCACCAGATGGATGAGGAACAACGCGCCGGCGTTGACCGCCAGAAGCAGCAGCATGATCCACAGGTCCACCGTCTGCGGCGAGGCCCAGCCCGCGAACAGCCGCGGGATGCCTGGCAGGCCGTGCATCCCGCGCGTCAGCCATTCCTCGGTCTGCAGCATCATGCGCACCGACTCCGAGAAGCCCAGCGTCACGATGGCAAGGTAGTCGCTGCCCAGCCGCAAGGCGATCATGCCCAGCGGCCACGCGGCCAGCGCCGCGAAGGCCGCGGCCGCCGCCATGGAGATGGGGATGGGCACGCCCTTGAGCGACAGCAGGGCCGAGGTATAGGCGCCGATGGCGAAGAAGCCGACGTGGCCGAAGTTGATCAGTCCGGTGAACCCGTAATGCAGCGACAGGCCGAAGGCCAGCAGCATGTAGATCAGGATCCCGATGGCGATAGCAATCAGATAGGCTTCCATGATTTCACCTCGCCGCCATCGGACGGCCGAAGATGCCCTGGGGACGCAGCAGCAGCACGCACAGCAGCACCGCGAAGGCGAACACGATCTTGTAGGCAGGTCCCACCACGAGGCTGGCGATTTCCTGCGCAATGCTGAACACCATGATCCCGACGATGGCGCCCACCGGATTGCCGATGCCGCCCAGGATCACGGCCGCGAACATGGGCATCAACAGTTCCCAGCCCAGTTCGGGGATCACCACTGCCTTGATGCCCAGCAGCACGCCGCCCAGCCCGCAATAGGCGCCCGCGATGCTCCACAGCGTGATCATCACGCGCCGTCCGCGTATGCCGCTGGCCGCGGCCAGCTCCGGGTTGTCGGCCACCGCCCGCATGCGCCGCCCGGTGGGCGTCATGTGCATCAGCGCGAACACCAGCGCCAGCGCCGCCACCGCCGTGCCGACGATGTAGAGATCGGTAGGCAAAATGCGCACGCCGCCGAAATTCCAGGCGCGCGTAAGCGGCAGGTCAAAGGTGTACTGGTCCTGCCCGGCGAAGAAGGTGATCGTGCTGCGCAGCGCGAACGCCACGCCGATGGACGCGATCAGGCGCGACACGTTGGAGCGCGACTCCAGCGGCCGGAACACCCAGGCATAGAAGAACAGGCTGACCAGGGTGGTGCCGGCGACGGCGGCCAGGCCGCCCGCCAGCATCGAGCCGCCGGCCAGCGCCTGCGTGAAGACGGCGGCGTAGGCGCCCAACGTCATGTAGTCGCCGCTGGCGGCATTGGGAAAGCGGGCGATGCCGAACACCAGCGTGATCGCCAGTGCCGGCAAGGCCAGCAGCATCCCGATCACAACGCCGTTGATCCCGGCGTTGATGACGGTGATTGCATCCATACTTGTGTTCCCCTAGTGTTTTTATCGTCAGACTTTGCCGGCGATGACTTCATTGAGCACCAGCTTGCCGTCGCGGATGTCGAAGACGCCAAAGTCCGGCACGGTCTCGCCCTGCTTGCCGAAGTCCAGGCGCGAGGATGCGCCGTCGTAGTCCACCGGCTTGCCTGCGCGCAGCAGCGCTTGGCCTTGCGCAAAGCCGCTGACCTTTTCACCGCCGCCCTGCGCGGTCACGGCGCGGATCTTGCCGTTGATGGCGGCCACGTCCGCGGTGGCCCCCGCCGCCTCGATCGCCAGCGCCAGCGTGATCACCATGTCGTAGGACTGCGAAGCAAAGATGTCCGGCTCGCGCTTGGTGCGCTTGCGGAATTCGGCGGCGAAGGTCTTGTACGCCTGGTGCTCGTGGGCCGCGACGTTGGAGATCGAGATGATGCCCTCGGTGGCTTCCTTGCCCAGCGCCTTCACCAGGTCTTCGTTGGCGGTCCAGCCGGGCATGATGAACTTGCAGTCCTGGCCGGTCTGGAACCACTCCTTCAGGATGATGGTGGCGTCGGGCCGGTAAGCGCTCAGCGAGATCACGTCGGGCTTGGAGGCCAGCACCTTGGTCAGCTCGGTGCGGTAGGTGGTCTGGTTGGGTTCGTAGATGGTGAAGGCGCTGACCTTGCCGCCCTTCTCCTGCCAGGCATCACGAAAGTAGTTGGCCTGCCCCACGAAGGTGGAGTTATTGAAAGCCATGACCGCCGGCCGCTTGAAGCCGCGCTGGCGCGCCACTTCCGCAAAGGCGCGGCCGAACACGGCGTTGGACGCCTGGAACATCCAGGCCAGCCCCTGCTTGTTCTCGGTCAGCATTTCCGGCGCTCCGCAGGTGTTCATGGTGATGAGGCCCGCGGCATTGGTGATGGGCATGGCGGCCAGGCCCACCGACGACGGCCAGATGCCGACCACCGCCTCGACCTTGTTGATCTCGATCAGCTTCTTCACGGCCAGCACGGCGGCGTCGGGCTTGGTCTGGTCGTCTTCGGCGTAGAGCTGGATCTTGCGGCCGGCGGCGCCGCCGGCGGCGTTGACCTCGTCGATGGCGATCTTGATGGCTTCCAGCATGGCCGGCCCGTAGGGGCCGCCGACGCCGGTGATGGAATTGAGCGCCCCCAGGCGGAACGGCTGGGCCGACTGCGCCCGGACCAGGGAGGGCGCGGCGGCGCAGGCGGCCAGCGCGGCGCTGGCCGCGATAAAGCCGCGGCGGGAGAGATGGATGGGCTGTGTCATGAAGGTTCCTTGCGGCGTGAACATCTTTGTTCAACTTCGAATAGCCGCCGGCGTCGAAAACGCCGGCGTCCCCTTGTAGCTTGGATGCGACTTCGATACTGCCTGCTGCGGTTTGCCTGCTACGCGATGACTCCTCGGGCGCGCATGCCTGCAATGCTGTCTTCCGCCACGCCAAAGCGGCGCAGCACCTCGTCGGTGTGCTGGCCCATCAGCGGCGCCGCCGTGCGCAAGGCGCCTGGCGTTTTGGAAAACTTGGTCGGAATGCCGATGGTCTTCATCTTGCCCAGCGCGGGATGGTCCAGTTCCTGCACCATGCCGCGCGCCAGGTAATGCGGGTCCTGCATGGCCTGGCCGAAATCGTTGATCGGGCCGCAGGGCACGGACGCCCGTTCGCAGCGCTCGATCCATTCGGCCGCGTCGGCGCGCGCAAACTCCGCTTCCAATATGGGTTCCAGCTCGGCAATGTGGGTCAGCCGGTCGGAGTTGGTAATGAAGCGCGGATCGGTGATCAGTTCAGGCCGTTCCAGCACATCCGCGCACAGGCGTTCCCAGGTGCGCTGGTTGGCCGCGCCTATCATGATGTAGCCCTGGCGCGTGTTGAACGCCTGATATGGCGCCGACACGCGGTGCCGGCTGCCGGTGCCTTCCGGCACCGTGCCGTCGGCAAAATAGGCGGCGGCTTCCCAGACGAACCAGGGCAGTCCGCACTCGGCCAGCGCGATGTCGATGTGCTGGCCCTCGCCCGTCTTCATCTGGTGGATGCAGGCGGCCAGGATGGCGTAGACCGCGGTCAGGCCCGCCCCCACGTCATAAATGGCGATGCCCGATTTCAAGGGCCGCCCGCCGGGTTCGCCCGTCATGCTCATGATGCCGCTCATGCCCTGGGCCACCAGGTCGAAGCCGCCCTTGCCCGCGTAGGGTCCGGAATGGCCGTAGCCGGAGATGGAGCAATACACCAGGCGCGGATTGATGCGCGACAGCGTTTCGTAGTCCACGCCCAGCGACTTGGTCACGCCCACGCGGTAGTTCTCCACCACCACGTCGGCCCAGCGCGCCAGCTCGTACAGCACCTCGCGGGCCTCGGGGTCCTTCAGGTTCAGCGCCACGCCCTGCTTGTTGCGGTTGATCTGGGCGAAACAGGTGGATTCGCCGTTCACATAGGGGCCCATTTCACGGGAGTCGTCGCCGGCGCCGGTCTTCTCGACCTTGATGACCTCGGCGCCCAGGTCGGCCAGCACCATGGTGCAGTACGGCCCGGCCATGATCTGCGAAAGATCCAGGATCTTGATGCCGGCAAGGGGGGATGCAGCTTGAGTCATATGCGGTCCGTCTTGGGTCGGTGGCCGGATCAGCGGCCGATGAATTCAGGAATGCGCTTGGCGGCGAAGGCTTCGCGGCCGCGCCGGTAGTCCTCGGTGCCGAAGCATTCGTAGGCTTCGCTGCGTTCGTCCGGAGTCAATGCGCGTCCTTCGCGCAGCTGGCTCACGAAGCGCTTGTGCCAGCGGTTGACCAGCGGCGCCGCCGCGGCGATGCGGCGGGCGGTCGCGTAGGTCTGTTCCGCCACGCGTTCGTCATCCACCACGCGGGTCAGCAGCCCCTTGGACATGGCCTCTTCGGCGCCGAAGATGTTTCCTTCCAGCAGGATTTCCAGCACGCGCGCAGCGCCCACCACGCGGATCAGGTCGGTCAGTTCCTGATGGTCCACGGTCAGCCCGATGCGATTCACCGGGATGCCGTAGCGGCTGTTGCGCCCGCCGATGCGGATGTCGCACAGGGCGGCCAGCTCCAGCCCGCCGCCCACGCACACGCCTTCGATGCAGGCCACGGTCGGATGGCGCAGGTGCTTGAGCGTGTCGGTCATGGACAGGGTGAAGAGCGCGTATTCGGCCGCTTGCGCGGCGCCGTCGCGGTCTTCCTCGAAGCCGCCGATGTCGCTGCCGGCACAGAAGGCCCCGCCCGCGCCGCGCAGCACCACGCAGCGCACGTCGTCGTCGGCGTCGAGTTCGCGCATGACCCGGCCGAATTCCCGGTACATGTCCAGCGTGAACGCGTTGCGCTTTTCCGGGCGGTTCATCAGCACGGTGGCCACGCCGTCGGCGTCGCGGCTCAGGTCTATGCTCATGCCGCGCCCTCCAGGCGCAGTTCGGTGCCCTTGAGCACCACCCTGCCGTCCAGTTCCAGCGTGGCGTCGGTGACGATGGTGTCGTAGTGCGCCGCCGCCTTGACGGTGCCGCCAATGTAGGCGCTGGTGCCCAGCGCCAGCTGGATCGAGCCGTAGACCGATTCGTCGGACAGCATGGTGCCGTCCAGCTGGCAGCGCGGGTTCATGCCTACGCCCAGCTCGCCCAGGTTGTAGACCAGCGGATCGTTGAAGCTGGCCAGCAGATCGCGGAACTGGCGCGCCACCGCGCCGCCCTCGATCGCCACCGCCATGCCCTTTTCCATATGGATGCGCACGGGTTCGTCGCGGATCAGCGAGACGCCGGGGATGCTGGCGTTGACCACGATCACGCCTTCGGCCGTGCCTTCCACGGGCGCCAGGCTGGACTCCAGGCAATAGCCCGCCGAAATGTCGGTGGTGTTGGCAAAGCCGTGCAGCGCGCGGCCGCGGCGGCCGGCGATGCTCATGGTCACGTCGGTGCCGAGTTCGCTGGTGACGCGGGCGGTGTCGGCGCGGGTCAGCGCGTCGGCCAGCCCCTGGATCTGCGGGCGCAACGCATCGAAATCGCAGTCCCAGCCTTCGGCCAGAAAGAAATCGGGCAGGTGTGATTCGGGCAGCACGATCACGCCGACCCCGGCGCGCGTGGCCTGCTGGCGCGCATCGGTGTGCGCGGCATTGGCGCGGGTCAGCGCGATGACCAGGTCGGCCGCCTGCATGGCCTGGGCCACCACCGGCGACAACTGCCGGCCGTGGCGCGCGGAGCCGGCGATCTGCAGCAGATGCAGGCCGGCGCCCGCCTCGTCCACCGCAATGGCCAGGGGCTCCACGTTATGGTGGGTATGCAGGTCATACAGCACCAGCACTTCCATGCCCGGCTTGGCCGCGCCCAGCTGGCTGACCACCTTGCGCGCGTTCTTCAGTTTCAACAATGTATGCATGGCGCGCTCCTCAAGCCGCTTGCGACGCGCGGGCGTCGGCGATACGCTGGGCGTCGGCCACCGCGCGTCCGAGGATGTCCAGGCCGCGGGCCAGTTCCTCGTCGGTAATGGAAAGCGGCGCCAGGAAGCGGATCACGTTGCCGTAAAAGCCCGCCTTCACCAGCACCAGCCCGCCCTGGTAGGCGGCCTGCACGATGTGGGCCGCCAGGTCGCCAGCGGGACTGTCGTCGCCCGCGCCGCGCACGACTTCGAACGCCACCATGGCGCCCAGGCCACGCACGTCGCCGACGATGCCGTACTGGCCGGCCCAGTCCGCAAAGCGTGTGCGCACCCGGCTGCCCAGGTCGCTGGCTCGCGCCGCGTAGTCTTCGCGCCGCATGACGGCAATGGTGGCGAGCGCCGCGGCGCACGCCAGCGGGTTGCCGCCATAGGTGCCGCCCAGGCCTCCCACGGCGGGCGCGTCCATCAGGTCGGCGCGCCCCACCAGCGCCGCTATCGGCAGCCCCCCGCCCATGGACTTGGCCAGGGTGTAAAGGTCGGCCTCGATGCCGGCATGCTGGGTGGCGAACCATTCACCGGTGCGGCAGAAACCAGACTGGATCTCGTCGGCGATCAGCACGATGCCGTGTTGGGTGCAGTAGGCGCGCAGCGCCTGCAGGAAGGCGGGCGGCGCGGCATGGAAACCGCCCTCGCCCTGCACCGGCTCGATGATCACCGCGGCGACCTGCTCCGGCGTGACCTCGGTTTCGACCAGGCGGCGGAATTCATTGAAGGCGGCCTCGGCGCATTCGGCTTCGGTCAGCCCCGAGCGGTAGCGCACCGGGAACGGCGCGCGATAGACCTCGGATGCGAAGGGACCGAAGCCGGTCTTGTAGGCGGGCGCCTTGGCGGTCAGGGACAGCGCCATGTAGGTGCGGCCATGGAAGGCGTTCTCGAAGGCCACCACCGCCTGCCGGCCGGTGGCGCGGCGCGCCACCTTGATGGCGTTTTCGACGGCCTCGGCGCCAGTCGTCTGCAGCATGGCCTTCTTGGGCCAGGATCCCGGGACCAGGCCGACCAGCGTCTCGGCCAGCTCGATGTATTCCGGATACATGACGATGTTGAAGCAGGTGTGCAGGTAGCGCGCCGCCTGCGCCTGGACGGCGGCCACCACCTCGGGGTGCGCATGTCCCACGTTCAGGGTGCCGATGCCGCCGGCGAAATCGATGTACGCGTTGCCGTCCAGGTCGGTCAGCGTGGCGCCGCGGGCAGCGGCCGCGAACACCGGAGGGCCATTGGCCACGCCCAGCGCGACCGCGGCATTGCGCCGGGCCAGATACGCCTGGCACTGCGGGCCGGGAAGTTGAGGGGACTGCGCGGCGTCTTTCATTGCCCAGGGCTCCTTGGATGAGTGGGTACGGCGACGAAGTGAAGCCACTATATTCTTGTGCGTTTTATTGTGTCAATGCTGATTTACAACTACGCATTCTAAATTGTGCACAATCTTGCGTTCAAATTGTGATATGCTTTGCCCCACTCAACCCAGGTGCCTACATGCCCACTAAACGCGCGACTGCCTCTGCTGACGCCGCCGCCCCCGAAACACGCAAGGCGGCCTCCACCCACGAAGTCATACTGGATATGCGGGAACGCATTGCGTCGCAGGCCTTGCTGCCCGGCACCCGCGTGCCGGAAGAAGACCTGGCGCAGGCCTATGACATCCCGCGCGCCAAGGCGCGCGAAGTGCTGGCGACGCTGGAAGACCGCGCGCTGGTGGAACGGGTGCCCAACAAGGGCGCCGTGGTGGCCCTGGTCGACATGGAAACCACTTATCGCCTGTATCAGGTGCGCGAAGCCCTGGACGGACTGGCGGTGCGGCTGGCCATGGCCAACGCCACGCCCGCCGACTGGGAAGCGATGCAGGCCCTGCTGGGCGAGCCCTTCGAACAAAGCCTGAAAAGCGGCGACATCGAGGCGCACGTGGCCACGATCGAGCAGTTCCGCAACCACATCAAGGAACTGGCGCGCAATCCGGTGCTGAGCGACATGATCGAGCGCATCTACGACCGCACCCGCGTGTCGATGCGCCGCGTGGCCCTGCTGCCGGGCCGCTCAGAGATGGGGATCAAGCAATACCGCGCCCTGCTGGACGCCATGGTGCGCGGCGACGGCGACGAGGCCGAGCGCTGCGTGCGCGAATTGAACGGCAGCGCCCGCGACTACATCGAGCGCTACAAGAACTACGTGATCTGAATCGGGCCGGCCCCTTGCGGGCCGGCCTTGGGCAAGCCCGCGCCTCAGGGCGCGGCGGGCTCGTCGTAGTTATTGAGCTTCACGCCCGAAACGCCCTGGACCGCGGAAGACGCGGCCGGGGCTTTCTTTTCTGCGGCGGGAGCCTGCGCGGCTGCCGCGCCCTGCTCCGCACTGGCCGGCGCGCCCGCTGCCGCGCCCGTTGTCGTCCCCGCCGCCTCGGCGCCTTCTTCGGCCGGCCGCGCCGCCCGCAGCTTGCGGCGGGTTTCTTCTTGTTGCGCGATCAGCTTGTCCAGTTCCGCCGCCACTGCCGTGGACTTGCCCGTCCTGGCCCAATCGGCCGGGGTCTGGCCCTTGGTATCGCGCGACCCCACGTCCGCCCCCGCCTTGAGCAGCAGGTCCACCATGGGCTTGCGGCCCGACAGCGCCGCCATCATCAGCGGCGTTTCGCCATTGGGCGCGGGCGCGTTGACCATGGCCTTGTGCGCCAGCAGCAGGCGCGCCATTTCCAGCTGGCCCTTCGAGGCCGCGTAATGCAGCGGCGTCCAGCCCAGGCGGTTGACCTGGGCGCCGCGCGCGATCAGCTTCTTGGCGCGTTCGGTCTGGCCGGCGATGGCCAGGTACATCAGCGGCGTCTCGCCCGCCGGGTTCTCGGCGTTGACGTCGGTGCGCTTGTCGGCGGCGATTACGTCGAACACCTTCCAGGCGCCGTCCACCACCGCGCGCATCAGCGCGGGCTGGCCATTCTTGTAGCGCACGTTGGGATCTTCGCCGCGCGCCAGCAGTTCCTTGATGTCGTCCGGGTAGTCATTGGCGACGTAGACCCACCAATCGCCGGGATTGGCGGCCTGCGCCGCAGCGGGAACCGCCATGCCCACGGCCAGCGCCAGCAGCGCTCCACGGCAACACGACAAGAAGGCGTTCTGGACGGAAGCGTTGCGGGCAGCCATGGATTTCCTATAAATCACTTTAAATAAATTAGATTAGATTATTTCTTTATCTTATTGAAAAGACGGAAGAAATTTTCGGTTGATGCACGCGCCACTTCGGCCACGGGTATGCCCCTGAGATCCGCGATCTTCTCCGCCACGTGGATCACCTTGGACGGATCGTTCAGCTTGCCGCGGTACGGCACCGGCGCCAGATACGGCGAATCGGTTTCGATCAGCAAGCGGTCCAGCGGCACCTTGGCGGCCACTTCATGCACGATCTGCGCATTCTTGAAGGTCACGATGCCGGACAGGGAAATATAGAAGTTCTGGTCCAGCGCAGCCTGTGCCACTTCCCAATTTTCGGTAAAGCAATGCATCACGCCGCCGACCTCGGCCGCGCGCTCTTCCCGCAGCATGCGCACGGTGTCCTCGGCGGACGAGCGCGTGTGCACGATCAGGGGCAGGCCCGTGTCGCGGGCGGCGCGGATGTGGCGGCGAAAACGCTCGCGCTGCCAGTCCAGCGGTTCGGACAGGCGGTAGTAGTCCAGCCCGGTCTCGCCGATGGCCACGACCTTGGGATGCTCGGACAGGCGCGCCAGCTCTTCGGGCGTGGGATCCGGAGTGTCTTCGTAATCGGGATGCACGCCGACCGAGGCCCACAGATTGGCCTGCGGTTCGACCAGCGACATCAGGCCCGGCCATTCCGGCATGTTGACGCTGACGACCAGCGCGTGCGTGACCTGGTTGGCGGCCATCCGGTCAAGTATGGCCGGCAGGTCGGCGGCCAGCTCCGGGAAGTTCAAATGGCAGTGGGAATCGACGTACATGATGAGTCTGGATACAAGTGCCGCGGCGAAGCGTCCTTTGCCGGACGAAACGCCGCCGGATCAAAGGCTTACGCCAGGCAGGATAGCACCACGCGCTGCAAGGTCGAGTGGGCGAAGAGCTTGGCGTTCAAGGGATGGGTGGCCAGCGCGCGCTGGCGCGTCAGCCAGCGCGCGGCCTCGGCCACCTTGGCCGGATTCATGCGCTCGGCAACCTGCGCGACCGCGCTGCCCAGGGCCGGGAAGTAGCGCGACGGCGCCCCCGCGCTGGCCAGCATCAGGTCGGTGTACAGGCGCTGCAAGGCGTCGATCCACTCAGTGGCCGCCACCTTTTCCAGGGCCTCGGCCAGCGTGCCCACGTCGGGCGACTGGCCCTTGGACAGCGGCCCGACCAGCTGGGTCAGCCAGGGCGGGCAAGCGGATTCGTTCGACTGGGCCAGCCTCAATGCCGCCAGCGGCGCGCCGCCGGCCGCAGCCAGCCATTCGCGGGCGGGTTCCACGTTCTGCTCGCGCAGCCATTGCAGCGCGGTGTCCGGGTCGGGTGCCGGCAGCGGCAGGCGGCGGCAACGCGACACCAGCGTGGGCAAAAGGCGGTCCGGCGCGTCCGCGACCAGCAGGAACACCGTGTGCGGCGGCGGTTCTTCCAGCACCTTGAGCAAGGCGTTGGACGACACCACGTTCAGCGCATGGGCCGGGTACAGCAGCGCCACGCGCCAGCCGCCGCGGTGCGTGGCGGTGTTGAACCAGGACTCCAGGGAGCGGATCTGGTCTATGCGTATTTCCTTGGACGGCGCGCGCTTGGCTGCGCCCGTGGCAGGTTCGGCGTCTTCCGAGGGTTCGGCGGCGTCCGCCCCCTCTTCCACCGCCACGGCTTCGGGCCGGATGCGGCGCAAGTCGGGATGATTGCCGCTGGCGAACCAGGCACAGGCGGCGCAACGGCCGCAGGCCAGGCCGTTGTCCGGGGTTTCGCACAGCAGGCTGGCCGCCGCGGCGACCGCGAAGTCCAGCTTGCCGATGCCGGCCAACCCATGGATCAGCCAGGCGTGGGCGAAGCGGTCGCGGTTGCCCAGCCAGTTGCGCGCCGTCTCGGCCTGCCAGGGCAGGAACTGCGGCGCGTTGGAAGCCGTGGCGTCCTCATCTTTGGCGGCGCGGGTCGCGTTCATGCCGCCTGCCCCAGCAATTCACGCAGTCCCGCCTCCAGGCCGGTGCGGATCTGGGCAATGGATTGGGTGGAATCGACAATGCGGATGCGCTTCGGATCAGCCTCGGCGCGGGCGTGGTAGGCCTCGCGGGTGCGTTCGAAAAAGGCCGCGCCCTCGCGCTCGAAGCGGTCCGGCTCGCGCGCGTCGGCCAACCGGGCGCGCGCCACTTCCAGCGGCACGTCGAAGAGCCAGGTGCGGTCGGGCTGGCCCGCCTGCATCCAGGCTTCCAGCGCGGCCACGCGCGCCGCGCCCAGGCCGCGCCCGCCGCCCTGGTAGGCATAGGTGGCATCGGTGTAGCGGTCGCAGACCACCCAGGCGCCGCGCGCCAGCGCGGGTTCGATGACCTGGTGCAGATGTTCGCAGCGTGCGGCGAACATCAGGAGCGTCTCGGTGTCCAGCCCCATGGGGTCGGTCAGCAGCAAGGCGCGCAACTTCTCGCCCAAGGGCGTGCCGCCGGGTTCGCGGGTGGATACCACGTCCAGCCCCTGCGCGCGCAGGAAATCGGCGATCCAGACGGTGTGCGTGCTCTTGCCCGCGCCGTCCACGCCTTCCAGCGTGATAAAGCGTCCGCGCGTGGTCATTGGTCTTGTCCTTGTACTTGTGCCTGTCCCTGATCCGGCTCGGGCGCGGCGTCCGGCGCCGGGCTGGCGCTGGGCGCGGCTGCGGGCGTGCCGTTGGCCTGGTTGCCAGTCGCTGCGCCGCGGCTCGAAGCCGGGCCGGGCGCGGCATTCTGGCTTTGGCCCTGGCCCAGGATATAGCGGGAAACGTTGCGGTTGTGCTCGTTCAGGTTGACCGAGAACTCGCTGGTGCCGTTGCCGCGGGAAACGAAAAAGAGGAACTTGTGCTGCTCCGGCTGCACCGCGGCCAACAGCGCCGCGCGGCCAGGCGCCGCGATCGGCGTGGGCGGCAGGCCCGGACGCGTATAGGTGTTCCAGGGCGTGTCGGTCTGCAGGTCGCGCTTGCGGATGCGACCCTGGTAGGCGTCGCCCATGCCGTAGATCACGGTGGGATCGGTCTGCAGCAGCATGCCGATCTTGAGCCGGTTGGTGAATACGCCGGCCACGCGGCGGCGATCCGGCCCATGGCCGGTTTCCTTTTCAACGATCGATGCGAGCACCAGGGCCTCGTAGGGCGTGGTCACCGGCAGGTCCGGCTGGCGCTTGGCCCAGGTGTCCTGCAGGATGCGCTGGCCTTCCTGGTAGGCGCGGCGCAGCAGGTCGTAATCGGTGCTGCCGGGCGTGAAGATATAGGTGTCCGGGAAGAACAGCCCTTCCGGCTGCTTGATTTCCGAGCCCAGGCGTTCCATCAGTTCTTCATCGGTGGTTTCGCCCAGCGTCTGCTTGACGTCGGGATTCGCGCGCAGCGCCTGGCGGATCTGGCGGTAGGTCCAGCCCTCCAGGAAGGTGATCTGCCGCTGCGTCATGTCGCCGCGCGCCAGGCGTTCCAGCAACTTCCAGGGCGAGTCGCCGTTGATGGCCTGGTAGCCGCCCGCCTTCATCTGCTTGTCGAGCTCGGACAAGCGCGCCATCCAGATGAAGCCAGGCTCCCAGACCGGCACGCCGGCATCGTTGAGCACCCGCGCCACCGTGCGCGGGCTGCTGCCCGGATCCACCACGAAATCTATCCTGTCGGCCTTCAGCTGCATGGGCTTGTGCGCCCAATACCAGGCGCCGCCCACGGCTGCGGCGGCAGCCAGCGCGATCAACAGGAAAAACCACAGGACGAAAAAAAAGAGTCGCTTCTTCATAAGTGTCGGAAGTTTAATTGATCGCGCGGACCTGTTGCGGCTAAAGGGGGGCGGAACGTAGCGCGCGGCCCTGCGCGCCGCGGGGACATGGCCCAGCCCGGAGGGGAACACGGCTATCATCAGCACTTTGATGACGCGATAACACCGCCTCCATGCACGCTTTCCATTCTTCGATTCCCGCCCGCGCGGAAGGTTGCGCGCAAATTGCGCCGCTGGACGACTTCCTGGTCTTTTCCGCATCCGGCGCGGACGCCCTCGGCTTCCTGCACGGCCAGCTCACGCAGGACGTCACCGGCCTGCCCCGGGACGCCGCCCGCCTGGCCGGCTACTGCACCGCCAAGGGCCGCCTGCTGGCCACCCTGGTGATGTGGCGCGCCGCCCCCGGCGCGGACGACGCGCCCCAGCTCTATGGCCTGGTGCGCCAGGATCTGGCGCAGGCGCTGCTCAAGCGCCTGTCGATGTTCGTGCTGCGCGCCAAGGCCAAGCTCGCCGCCACGCCGCTGCATGTGGCGGGCGTGACGGCTTCGGCCACGGACGTGGCCGCGCTGGAAGCCGCCGCCGGCGCGCTGCCGCGCGAACCCTGGCAGCGCGCCGACCTGCCGTCCGGCACCTGGATCGCCGCGCCGTCCGCCGACGCGCGCCTGCGCTGGTGGTGGATCGCGTCCGACGAACAACTGGAACAGTCCGCCGCGCTGGCAGGCGCGCTGGGCCTGGCGCCGGCCGCGCAATGGCACGCCGCCGACCTGGCCGCAGGCATCCCGTGGATCACTGCGGCCACGCAGGACGTCTTCATCCCGCAAACGGTCAATCTGGACCTGATCCAGGGCGTCAGTTTCACCAAAGGTTGTTATCCGGGCCAGGAAGTGGTGGCGCGCAGCCACTACCGCGGCACGGTCAAGCGGCGCATGGCATACGGCACCATTGCCGACGCCGCCGTCCAAGGCCAGGCGCTGGCCGGCATGGATGTCTATGACGCCAGCCAGCCCGGCGAACCTACCGGACGGATCGTGGACGCGGCCGGCGCGCAAGGCGCTGTCTCGGTGCTGTTCGAAACCACGCTGGCAGCCTTGCCGGAAGGCGACCTGCGGCTGGGCGCCGTGGACGGTCCGCGCATTGCGGCCGCTGCGCTGCCCTACTCCATCACGCCGTAAACCAAAGGCCGCCGCGCCTGAGCCGGCGCGGTTGCGCCGGGCCGGACGCTCCCAAGCCGGCCCTTACACCACCACGCCGAACAGCGCGCCCACCCCCGCCGTCACCGCCATCGCCAGGCCGCCCAGGATCGTCACCCGCAACGCGGCCGGCCCCTTGGGCGCGCCGCCTGCGCCCGCAGCCAGAGCGCCCAGGCCGGCCAGACAGGCGACCGATGCGCCGATGACCCACACAATCAATTGCGGCAAAGGCGCTGTCGCCGCCACGGCCAGCGGCAAGGCCGCGCCGCCCGCAAACGAGGCCGCGGACGCCACCGCGGCCTGCACCGGACGGGCGCGGTTATGGATGGAGATACCCAGCTCGTCGCGGGCATGCGCGTCCAGCGCATCGTGGCTGGTCAATTGCCGTGCCACCTGCTCGGCCAGGTCGCGGGTCAGGCCGCGCGCCACGTAGATGTCGATCAGTTCGGCCAGTTCCTCGCCGGAATTGCGCTTGAGCGAGCGCTGCTCCATGCGCAGGTCGGCGGCCTCGGTATCGGCCTGCGACCGCACCGACACGTATTCGCCCGCCGCCATCGACAGCGCCCCCGCCACCAGTCCGGCCACGCCCGAGGTCAGGATGGCGTCATGCGTGACCTGGGCCGCCGCCACGCCGGTAATAAGGCTGGCGGTGGACACGATCCCGTCGTTGGCGCCCAGGACGGCCGCGCGCAGCCAGTTGCTGCGGAAAATCCGATGATGTTCTTTTGAAGGCATTGCCAGAAACCCATGCGCCGCGCGATGAACGCGTGGCGGGTCCGGCTTGCGCAGGACCCGCCACGCGCGGGATTCAGCGCGGCGTCACGCGCACCGCGGTAAGCAAGCCTATCACGCAAAGCGTGGCTTGCTCGCCGTCGTACGCATGCACCTCGACCTGGCAGACGGACAGGCGCTTGCCCGGCTTGACCACGCGGCCGCTGGCCACGTAGCGGCTACCCTTGGCGGGCGCCAGGAAGTTCATCTTGAACTCCGAGGTCAGCACGTCCTCGCCAGGCCCAAACAGCGTGTAGGCGGCATAGCCGCCGGCGCTGTCGGCGATGGTCGTGGAAATGCCGGCGTGCAGAAAGCCGTTCTGCTGGCACAGGTCGGCTCGGTAAGGCAGCACGATGTCCACCCTGCCCGGCTCGACCACGTCCAGTTGCGCACCCAGCAATGTCATGATGCTTTGCCGGGCGAAGCTCTCCTGGACCCTGGCGGCCGGGTCCAGCGGCGTTTGCGATGACGCCATGTCAGTCCTGCTCGCGCTTGACCAGGTTGACGATGCTGGAGAAGTCCAGCTTGCCCGAACCGCCGGAGCTATGCAGCGAATACAGGTTGCGCGCCAGCTCGCCCAGCGGGATCGAGGCGCGCGCCGACAGGGCGGCCTCGGCCGCCAGGCCCAGGTCCTTGAGCATCAGGTCCACGCCGAAGCCGCCGGCGTAACCCTTGGAGGCCGGCGCGTGCTCCATCACGCCGGGCCAGGGGTTGTAGAGTTCCGTGGCCCAGTTGCGCCCGGAGCTCTTGGCGATGATGTCCGACAGCACCTTGGGATCCAGCCCGTTGGCCACGCCCAGGGCCAGGGCTTCGGAGGTGCCCGCCATCAGGATGCCCAACAGCATGTTGTTGCAGATCTTGGCCACCTGGCCGGCGCCGGCCGGGCCTGCGTGGAAAATGTTCTTGCCCATTTTTTCCAGCACCGGACGGGCGCGCTCCAGCGCCGCGGCCTGGCCGCCGACGATGAAGGTCAGCGTGCCGGCGGCCGCGCCACCCGTGCCGCCGGACACCGGCGCGTCGATCATGGCGATGCCGCGCACCTCGGCCGCCTGCGCCACCTTGCGCGCCGAGTCCGGCGCGATGGTGCTGCATTCGATGACCAGCGCGCTGGACGGGATCTTGCCCAGCAGGTCCTCGCCCAGGTACAGCCCTTCGACGTGCTTGCTGGCGGGCAGCATCGAAACCACCACCTCGGCGCCCTTGACGGCTTCCGAAGCGGACGCGGCGGCGCGGGCGCCGGCGTCCGTCAGGGTCTTCACCGCTGCCGGCACCAGATCGAAAACCGTCACGCTATGTCCGGCCTTGACCAGATTCAATGCCATGGGCGCGCCCATATTGCCCAAACCGATAAACGCGATGCTGCTCATGATGTCTTGTCTCCTGTTGCTATTGCTATAGGTGTGAAACCATCGTGGTACTAGCGTTGCCGCGCCGGCGGGCGGCGGCCGGTCCGCCGCCCGCCGGCGCCTAGCGGCCTTCCTGGCCCAGGTCCGCCAACGGGTGGGGCTCGCCCTCGGGCCAGGGTTCGTCAAAGAATTTCTGCACCCAGGCGTCGGTCGCCATGTCGATGACGGCGGGATTCCAGCGCGGCTTCTTGTCCTTGTCGATCAGCAAGGCGCGGATGCCCTCGGCGAAATCGCCATGGGCGGTGCAGGCCAGCGCCGCGATGTACTCGGCACGGAAAACGTCGTCCAGCGAGCGCAGGCGCAGCCGCTGCTGCAGCGCGAACGACAGGCGCACCGATCCAGGCGAGCCGGCCAGCATCGTCTGCGCCGCGCGCGCCAGCCACGGATCCTCGTGGTCCTTCAGCGCGGCCAGTTCTTCGTAGATGTCGTCCAGGCGATTGCCGCTGCACAGGCTGTTGATCAGGAACGAGTGCTGCCGCAAGTTGCCCGGCGCCAGCGGCGTCTTGGGCTCCAGCGCCGTCAGGGCGCGGCGCAGCAGGCCGTCGTTGATCGCGCGCGGAGGAATGGCATCCTCCGCCGCGCCGGCCGCCTGGCCGGCCCAGGGCTGCTCTTCCAGCGAAGCCAGCAGCTTGGGCCAATCCGCGTGATCCAGGCGGAAGTCCGCCAGGCCCGCGAAGAAAGCGTCCGACGTACCCAGCTGCGCGCCGGTCAAGGCCAGGAACAGTCCGATCCTGCCTGACATGCGGTTCAGCAGCCAGCTGCCGCCCACGTCCGGAAACAGGCCGATCGTGACCTCCGGCATCGCCAGGCGCGAGGTCTCGCTGACCACGCGGTGGCTGGCGCCCATCATCAGGCCGATGCCGCCGCCCATGACGATGCCATGGCCCCAGCACAGCACCGGCTTGGGATAGGTGTGGATGCGGTAGTCCAGCCGGTACTCGTGCTCGAAGAAGCGGCGCGCGTAGGCGTTGTTCCAGCCCGGCTTGCCGGCGTTTTCCGTCATGCTGCGGTACAGGCCATGCAGGTCTCCGCCCGCGCAGAAGGCCTTGTCGCCCGCACCCTGCAGGACCACCAGGGCCACGCCGGGATCGCGGGCCCAGGCGTCCAGCCGTTCGGCCAGCAGGTCCACCATTTCCAGCGACAGGCCGTTCAGGGTCTGCGGCGAATTCAGCGTCGCGATCCCGAACCGTACTCCATTGGCAGCGGTTTTTTCTTCGAACAGCACCGGTGCATTCATCTTATGTCGGCTCCTTTTTCCAACAATTGGCGGGCGATGATCACGCGCATGATCTCGTTGGTCCCCTCCAGAATCTGATGAACGCGAGTATCGCGCACCAGACGCTCCAAGGGATAGTCCCGCAGGTATCCGTAGCCGCCGTGGATCTGTTGCGCGTCCAGGCAGATCTGGAAACCCATGTCGGTGGCGAAGCGCTTGGCCATGGCGCAGTAGGTCGCCGCGTCCGGCGCCCCCGCATCCAGCTTGCAGGCCGCCAGGCGCACCATCTGGCGCGCCGCCACCAGGTGCGTCGCCATGTCGGCCAGCTTGAATTGCAGCGCCTGGAACTCGGCCAGGCGGCGGTTGAACTGCCGCCGTTCGTCCATGTAGCGCCGGGCGGCATCGAGCGCGCCTTGCGCCGCGCCGACCGAGCAGGTGCCGATGTTGATGCGTCCGCCGTCCAGGCCCTTCATGGCGATCTTGAAGCCCTCGCCCTCCTGGCCCAGCATGTTGGCCGCCGGCACGCGCACGTTCTCGAAGGTGATGGGGCGCGTGGACTGGCTGTTCCAGCCCATCTTCTCTTCCTTGCGGCCGTAGCCTATGCCCTCGCTGTCGGCCGGAATGGCGAACGCGCTGATGCCGCCCGCGCCCTCGCCGCCGGTGCGCGCCATGACCACCAGCAGGTCTGTGTCGCCACCGCCCGAAATGAAGGCCTTGGCGCCGTTGACGATGTAGTCATCACCCTGGCGCTGCGCCCGGGTCGACAGCGATGCGGCGTCCGAACCGGCGCCCGGCTCGGTCAGGCAATAGGACGCCAACTTCTGGCCGCTGGCCAGCAACGGCCCCCAGGCTTCGCGCAGCGCGGGCTGGCCCCACTTGCCGACCATCCAGGTGGCCATGTTGTGGATCGTGAGAAAGGCCGTGGTCGACGGGTCGACCGCCGCCATTTCCTCGAACACCAGGGTGGCATCCAGGCGCGGCAGGCCCAGCCCGCCGATGTCCTCGCTGGCATAGATGGCGCAAAAACCCATTTCGCCCGCACGGGCGAAGGCCTCGCGCGGGAAGATGCCTTCGGCGTCCCAGCGCGCCGCGTTGGGCGCCAGTTCGCCCTCGGCGTAGTCGCGCGCCGCCTGCGCAAAAGCGCGTTGCTCGTCGGTCAGTTCCAAGTCCACAGCCTGTCTCCTGTTGTACTGAGTATTGTCTGTTGGCGTTGCTGCCGTCTCGTGAACGCCAGCTCGTCGATTTTGACATGACGTTGACGTAAACGTAAATGCGTGACGGTGCCTATGTTACGCCGGAAGCGGCAAAGGAATTTGTCCTATTTGCGACATTGTGCGGGGCGGCGCGCCACCCCTCGGAGCGCTTCCCTACAGCAGCCCGGCCGGGCGCACCCTGCCGTTCTTGGCCGTCTTGGCGCGGCGGTGTTCGGCGCGGCGGCGCCGCGATTCCTTGGGATCGAAACTCAGGCCGCGGTAGATTTCCACCCGGTCGCCATCGGCCAGCCTGGCCTGCGGCTCGGTGGCGCGTCCGAAAATACCCACGCCCCGGCTCCAGGGCTGCACCACCGGAAAAGCCTGGGCAAAGCCGCTGGCCGCGAGCGCGTCGGCCACCGTGGCGCCGTCGGGCAGGCGCAATTCACGCAGCCAGACATGGCCCGGCAGGGCATAACAGACGCTGACGCCGATCTGCGCCGCGAACGGCTCATTCGCCATACTTGGCCTGCGCGCGCTTGGTGAAGGAATCGATGAAGCTGGTGGCGATGCGGTTGAACACCGGGCCCACCACCATTTCCAGCGCGCGGTTGGAAAACGCGTACTCCATGGTGAACAGGACCTTGCAGGCGTCCTCGGCCAGCGGCTGGAACTCCCAGTGCCCGACCAGGCTGGAGAACGGGCCGTCGACCAGTTCCAGGTCGATCCGGTCGGGATAGGCATGGGTGTTGCGGGTGGTGAAGCGCTGCTTCATGCCCGCGAAGCTGATCAGGATGGAGGCCTGCATGCCGTGCTCGTCGCGGGTCTGCACCTCGGCGCCGCCGCACCAGGGCATGAACTCGGGGTACTTCTCCACGTCGGCGACCAGATCGAACATCTGGGCGGCGCTGTAAGGCACCAGGACGGATCGTTGTACTTTGTGCATCGACTATCGCAAATGGCTAGAATGGCACGATTTTACCGGCACAACACGACCTGGGGCCAAAATACGCCTAGCGCGGGCCCGCGGCACCCAGGCACAAGGGCTTTATGAGCATTATCGACAATCGCAAGGCCACGCACGACTATTTCATCGAAGACCGCTACGAGGCCGGCCTGGTGCTGCAAGGCTGGGAAGTCAAGGCGATCCGCGATGGCCGCGTGCAGCTCAAGGAAAGCTACGTCATCGTGCGCGACGGCGAGCTCTACCTGCTGGGCATGCACGTCAGCCCCCTGCCCACGGCCTCCACCCATATCCACCCCGACGCCATGCGCACGCGCAAGCTGCTGCTCAAGGCCGAGGAAATCAGCAAGCTCATCGGCAAGGTCGAGCAACGCGGCTACACGCTGGTGCCGCTCAACCTGCACTACAAGAACGGGCGCATCAAGCTGGACTTCGCGCTGGGCCGCGGCAAGAAGCTGTTCGACAAGCGCGACACCGCGCGCGAGAAAGACTGGCAGCGCGAGAAAGAGCGCATGATGAAGCACGACACCCGCGCCCCGCGCAAGGGCAAGGACGACTGATCAGGCGGCCTCGGGCAGCGTCTGGCGCTCGGCCTCCTGCCCCGGTCCCGTGATGCGGTTGCGCCCGGCCGACTTGGACGCATACAGCTTGCGGTCGGCCCGCTCGAAAAACGCCTGCAGGCTCTCTCCGGGCATCCAGTCCGCGACTCCGGCGCTGAACGTATAGGAAATGGTGCTGCCGCCGTGCGCACAGGGCGTGCGCCGCACCGAATCCAGCAGCCGCTCCGCCACATCCATCACTGCATCGCTGCGCATGTCCGGAAACAGCACCGCGAACTCCTCGCCGCCGACGCGCCCGACGTGGTCGCCAGTGCGCAGCGTGGCGGTCGCCAGCAGGCCGAAATGGCGCAGCACCGCATCCCCGGCCGCGTGGCCATGGGTATCGTTGATGCGCTTGAAATAGTCGATATCCAGCAACAGCAGCGTCAGCGGCCGCCGCGTGCGCAGCGCCTGGGCGCAATAGCGCTCGGCCTGCAGCCACCACGCCTTGCGCGACATCAGGCCCGTCAGGAAGTCGGTGCTGGCCTCCTGTTCGCGGTCGGCCAGCATGCGGTCGTGGATGATCATGATGGTGCCCAGGGTCAGGCATGGCATCGTCAGCACGCCCAGCGTCATGAACGCGACGTTCCATGCCGTGGGCAGCAGCAGGGCCTGCGCGATGGCGATGTCGAACATGTAGACGACGGCCCGCGTTGCGCACACCAGCGCGGAGATCAGGGCCACCACGCGCACGAAATGGTAGCTGTAGCGCGACCGGTTCATCGGCATGCCGCGCTTGACCGTCATGGCAATGGCCACCATGAACCCGAACATCAGCCAGGACATGACCACCATGCGCGGCCCGACCTGGGGATCGATATAGGTGTAGTACGCCAGCGCCAGCAGCGCCGTACAGGAAGCCAGCGCCATGAGACGCTTGGGCACGGTCAGGCCGACCAGCCGGCGCAATCCCGTGTAGTAGGCGCAAAGCGCCAGGGCAACGGCGGTGTTCGCCGCCATCACCGACACCCACAGCGGCGCCTCGGTAACCTGGAAGGCGTAAAGCCCGAAAGCCGCCAGCGTCAGCAGGTTGGCGCGTATCGCCTCCTTGATGCCCGCCATGCCGCTGCGGGCCAGCGACCCCAGCACGCACAGCGCAAGCACTCCCGCCAATGCTGCTATCAAAAGCAAGTTAACGGGAGCGATCATCGTCAGGCGCCGCCAGGCGCGGTTATCAGCTGTTGCGGGTGGACTTCACGATAGTCATGGCGGAAGCGATCATGCCGCCCACGTCCGCCAGGTTCGCCGGCAGGATCAAGGTGTTGCCTTCCTTGGCGACATTGCCGAAGGCCTCGACGTAGCGCTCGGCCACCTTCAGGTTCACCGCTTCCATGCCGCCCGGCTGGCGCACGGAGTCCGCCACCTGGGTGATGGCCTTGGCGGTGGCCTCGGCGATCGCCAGCACCGCGGCGGCCTCGCCCTGGGCCTGGTTGATCTGGGCCTGCTTCTCGCCTTCGGAACGGGCGATGGCGGCTTCGCGCTCGCCGGTGGCGATATTGATCTGTTCCTGGCGGCGGCCTTCCGAGGCCGCGATCAGCGCGCGCTTTTCACGTTCGGCGGTGATCTGCGCCTGCATCGCGCGCAGGATCTCGTTGGGCGGCGTCAAGTCCTTGATCTCGTAGCGCAGCACCTTCACGCCCCAATTCAGCGCCGCCTCGTCCAGCGAAGAGACGATGTTGCTGTTGATGGAGTCGCGCTCTTCGAAGGTGCGGTCCAGTTCCATCTTGCCGATGACCGAACGCAGGGTCGTCTGCGCCAGCTGGGTAATGGCCGAGATGTAGTTCGACGAGCCATACGACGCGCGCATCGGATCGGTCACCTGGAAGTACAGCACGCCGTCGACCTGCAGCTGCGTGTTGTCGCGCGTGATGCAAACCTGGCTGGGCACGTCCAGCGGGATTTCCTTGAGCGAGTGCTTGTACGACACGCGCTCGATGAACGGAATGACGAAGCCCGCGCCGGGCGACAGGACCCGGTCGAACTTGCCCAGGCGCTCGACCACCCAGGCGTGCTGCTGAGGCACGATGGCGATCGCCTTGATGACTATCAGTATCGCCAGCGCGACGATGACGAGCAGGACGATGGTGGATGTATCGATCATCATGATTCGGAGCCTCTCCTTCTGGTAAATACATATGCGGGAAACGTCCGGACCTTGCGGACGCCCGCAGCCGGTCCCGCCCGCGGCGGGATGGCCTTCGTCAGACCGAACCCGGCACGCCCCTGGGGGCCAGCACCAGGATCGAGCCGCGCATTTCGATGATGGTTTGTTCTCCGGCCACGGGCGGCTGGCCCTGGGCCAGCTCCGCCTGCCAGTGCGCGCCGCGGTACCAGACGCGCGCGGTGCCCTGGTCGGACCAGGCTTCTACCGACACCGTCTGGCCGATGTCCAGGTTGACGTCGGCATTGCGGGCGGAATCGACCTCGCGCTTTTTCAGCACGCGGGTCTTGCGCAGCACCAGCAAACCCAGCAGCAGCACGATGCCGCAGCCTACCAGTTGCCATTCCAGGCCTGCGCCGAACCATGCGGCCACGCCCCCGGCCGCCAGCCCCAGGGCCACCAGCAGCAGATAGAAAGTGCCGGTCGCCAATTCCCCGATCAGGGCCAGCGCAGCCAATCCCAGCCAAATCCACATAGTCTTCGTTCGCCCGAAAGGATGAGTCTCTGAGCGGAATTGTACGTATTTCCGGGACGGAACGGAAAAGCGCCTTTCATCACGGATCGGAGGGCTGGATTATGATGTGCGCTGGCGGTGGATCTCCCCCTGGAACCCGGCGCCCGCATCCTTTACGCACAAGCCCCCAATGACCGCTGCAATACCCACCGCTCTCCCCGTCCTGATCCTGCACACCGGCGATCCGGACGACACGCTCAAAAGCCAGTTCGGCGGCTATGCCGAACAACTCGCGCAGGCCGCCGGCCTGACCGCCGAGGCCATGGAAATCGTGCCCGTCCATGAAGGCAAGCGGCCGCAGGCTCCCGCCCGTTATCGCGCCGCGCTGATCACGGGTTCGCCCGCCATGGTGACCGACAAGGAACCCTGGAGCGAGGACACCGCCGCCTGGCTGCGCGAAGCCGCCGCAGCCGGCCTGCCCATGTTCGGCGTCTGCTACGGCCATCAGTTGCTGGCCTACGCGCTGGGCGGCAAGGTCGGCTACAACCCCGCCGGGCGCGAAGTCGGCACCCAGACCGTGGAACTGCTGCCGCCCGCGGCCGGCGACAAGCTGCTGGCCGGACTGCCGTCCACCTTCCCCGCCCAGATGCTGCATGCGCAGACCGTGCTGCAGCCGCCGCCTGGCGCCGCCGTGCTGGCGCGCTCGGACCTGGACGAACACCAGATGATCCGCATCGGCCGCAACGTGTTCTCGACCCAGTTCCATCCCGAATTCGGCCCTGACTTCATCCGCGCCCATCTGGAACGCTTCGGCCGCCGCTATGCGGCTGAAAATCTCGACGTCCCGGGGCTGTCCGCCAATGTCCGCGCCACGCCCGTCGCGGGCGGTCTCCTGCGGCGCTTTCTGGACGCCTACGCACCCGCGTAGCGCCCTGCGCGGCCACCGCGCAATATACGGAGTGCGGCGGCGGAAGGCTTTTGAGACGATGGGTCCAAGCGCGCGAATCCACGCGCAACAGGAGCTTTTTCATGAACCAAGCCGCCGCCCTGAGCAAACAGCACGCCGCCGCCATCGAGCGCGCCTGCCGCGCCCTGGAAGCCGAGCAGCCGCCGGATTTGTCCACCCTGGCCGAACAGGCCGGCATGAGCCGCTTCCATTTCCACCGCGTCTTCAAGGCGGCCACCGGCATCACCCCCAAGGCCTACGCCGACGCCCTGCGCGCCAGCCGCGCCCGCCAGCATCTGAAGCAGAGCGCGAGCGTCACGGACGCCATGTACGACGCCGGCTTCAATTCCAGCGGCCGCTTCTACGAAGCCGCCCCCGCCATCCTGGGCATGACGCCCACCGCCTTTCGCAAGAGTGGCGAGGGCGTGGATATCCGCTTCGCGGTGGCGCAATGCTCCCTGGGAGCGCTGCTGGTGGCGGCGAGCGATACCGGCATCTGTGAAATCGCGCTGCACGAAGACCCGGAACAATTGGTGCGCAACCTGCAGGACCGCTTCAAGGCCGCCCGCCTGATCGGCGCGGACGCGCAATTCGAAGGCTGGGTGGCGGCCGTGGTGGGCTTCGTCGAAGACCCCTCTCGCGGCCTGGACCTGCCCCTGGATGTGCGCGGCACGGCCTTCCAGCGCCAGGTATGGCAAGCCCTGCGCGAGATCCCCGTGGGTGAAACCGCCACCTATACCGACATCGCCGAACGCATCGGCTCCCCACGCGCCGTGCGCGCCGTGGCCCGCGCCTGCGCCACCAACAACATCGCGCTGGCCATTCCCTGCCACCGGGTGGTGCGCACGGATGGCTCGCTGGCTGGCTACCGCTGGGGCATAGACCGCAAGCGCGAACTGATTGCGCGCGAAGCGCTGGCGGCGTAGCCCTTTCCCGCCTGCACGCATAAAAAAACCCCGCGCCCTTGCAGGCGCGGGGTTTTCACATCGGCAAACCGATCAGCTCTTGGCCAGGCGCTGCCAGGTATCGACAACGGTGTCCGGGTTGAGCGACATCGACAGGATGCCCTCTTCCTTCAGCCATTGCGCGAAGTCCGGGTGATCGCTGGGGCCTTGGCCGCAGATGCCCACGTACTTGTTGGCGGCCAGGCAAGCCTTGATCGCGCGGCGCAGCATGAACTTCACGGCCTCGTCGCGTTCGTCGAAGTCGGCGGCCAGCAGCTCCATACCCGAATCGCGATCCAGGCCCAGCGTCAGCTGGGTCATGTCGTTCGAACCGATCGAGAAGCCGTCGAAGTACTGCAGGAATTCGTCGGCCAGGATGGCGTTGGACGGCACTTCGCACATCATGATGAGCTTCAGGCCGTTTTCGCCGCGCGCCAGGCCGTGCTTGGCCAGCAGGTCCACGACCTTGGCCGCCTGGCCCAGGGTGCGGACGAAGGGCACCATGATCTCGACGTTGGTCAGGCCCATTTCATCGCGCACCTTCTTGAGCGCTTCGCATTCCATGCGGAAGCACTCGGCGAAGTCCTCGGCGATGTAGCGCGACGCGCCGCGGAAGCCCAGCATGGGGTTTTCTTCCTCGGGCTCGTAGCGCGAACCGCCGACCAGCTTGCGGTACTCATTGGACTTGAAGTCCGACATGCGCACGATGACGGGCTTGGGGTAGAAGGCGGCGGCGATGGTCGCCACGCCTTCGGCCATCTTCTCGACGAAGAAGGCGCGCGGGCTGGCATGGCCGCGAGCGGCCGATTCCACGGCCTTCTTCAGTTCGCCATCAACGTTCGGGTAGTCCAGCACCGCCTTGGGGTGGATGCCGATGTTGTTGTTGATGATGAATTCCAGGCGGGCCAGGCCCACGCCGCCGTTGGGGATCTGCGCGAAGTCGAAAGCCAGCTGCGGGTTGCCCACGTTCATCATGATCTTCAGATCGATGGGGGGCATGTCGCCGCGACGCACTTCTTCCACTTCGGTTTCGATCAGGCCGTCATAGATGCGGCCTTCGTCGCCCTCGGCGCAAGACACGGTCACGGCCTGGCCTTCCTTGAGCAGGTCGGTCGCGTTGCCGCAGCCCACGACTGCCGGAATGCCCAGCTCGCGCGCGATGATCGCCGCGTGGCAGGTGCGGCCGCCGCGGTTGGTGACGATGGCCGAGGCGCGCTTCATCACGGGCTCCCAGTTGGGATCCGTCATGTCGGTGACCAGAACGTCGCCGGGCTGGACCTTGTCCATGTCGGAGATGTCGCCGACCACGCGCACCGGACCCGCGCCGATCTTCTGGCCGATCGCGCGGCCGGTGATCAGGACCTGGCCGGTGGCCTTCAGGCGGTAGCGCTGCTGCACGTCGTTGGCGCCCTGCTGCGACTTCACCGTTTCCGGACGCGCCTGCAGGATGTAGATCTTGCCGTCGATGCCGTCGCGGCCCCACTCGATGTCCATCGGGCGGCCGTAGTGCTTTTCAATGATGACGGCGTAGCGAGCCAGCTCGTTGACCTCGTCGTCGGTCAGCGAATAGCGGTTGCGCTCGGACACCGGCACGTCGACCGTGCGCACGGCGCGGCCTTCGGGACGCTCGGGATCGAACTCCATCTTGATCAGCTTGGAGCCGATGCGACGACCCACGATCGGGTAGTGGCCCTGGGCCAGCGTCGGCTTGAAGACGTAGAACTCGTCGGGGTTGACCGCGCCCTGCACCACCGTTTCGCCCAGGCCGTAGGACGAGGTGATGAAGACCACGTCCTGGAAGCCCGATTCCGTGTCGATGGTGAACATGACGCCGGCGCTGCCCTTGTCGGAACGCACCATGCGCTGGATGCCGGCCGACAGCGCGACGTCGGCGTGGGCGTAGCCCTTGTGCACGCGATAGGAAATGGCGCGGTCGTTGTACAGCGACGCGAACACGTGGCGGATCTTGTCCAGCACGTCGTCGATGCCGACGACGTTCAGGAAGGTTTCCTGCTGGCCGGCGAACGAAGCGTCGGGCAGGTCTTCGGCGGTGGCGGAGGAGCGCACGGCGAACGAGCCCTTGCCATCAGCGTCGAGCTTGGCAAAGGCGGTACGGATCTGCGATTCGAACTCGGGCGAGAACGGCGCGTCGATGATCCATTGACGGATCTGCGAGCCGGCGTTGGCCAGTTCGCGCACGTCTTCGGGGTTCAGCGTGGTCAGGCGTTCGGCGATGCGCTTGTCCAGGCCGGAGGCCTTGAGGAAGTCGCGGAAAGCATCAGCGGTCGTGGCAAAGCCGCCCGGCACGCGGACACCCGCGCCAGACAGCTGGCTGATCATTTCACCTAGTGATGCGTTCTTGCCTCCTACCGAGTCCACGTCCGTCATGCGGAGCTGCTCGAACAAAACAACGTACGACATTGAAGTCACCTTTTACAATGGAATGAAAGCGAGTTTGGTCAATGCGTCGGAAAGCTGGATCACAGCCCCGATTTACGCGCTGACCAAACTGGCCTTGGACCGCCCTTGGGGTGACTTATAGGGGCCTGATTGTACTCGGTGGAGTGCGTCCGGCCATCTGCCTGGTTGGAATTTTTTACACATGACATCTACCCCGATCGTACGCACGGTATACATCGTTTCCGACAGTACCGGCATCACCGCAGAAACCTTCAGCCAGTCAGTGCTTTCGCAGTTTGAAGAGGTCAATTTCAAGCCTGTCCGCCTGCCCTTTGTCGACACGCTGGAAAAGGCCGCGGAAGTGGCCATGCGCATCGATCGCAGCGCCCAGGAGGCCGGTGTTCCCCCGATCGTGTTCAGCACCCTGGTCAATCCGGATATCCTGGCACGCGTTCGGCAGGCGAACGGCGTTTTCCTGGACCTGTTTGGCACTTTCGTCAGCCACATCGAGCAGGCGCTGGGCCTGAAGTCCAGCCATTCCATCGGCCGCTCGCACATGCAGGCCAATTCGGAAAAATACCGCAACCGCATCGACGCCATCAACTTCAGCCTGGCGCATGACGACGGCCAGTTCGTCAACCAGCTGGACCAGGCGGACGTGATCCTGGTCGGCGTATCGCGCTGCGGCAAGACGCCCACCAGCCTGTACCTGGCCATGCAATACGCCATCAAGGCCGCCAACTTCCCGCTGACGCCGGACGATTTCGAGCGCGGCACCCTGCCTTCGACCATCGCCCCGCACCGCGGCAAGCTGTTCGGCCTGTCGATCCAGCCCGAGCGCCTGGCCGAAGTCCGCAACGAGCGCCGCCCCAACAGCCGCTACGCGCAGCTGGAGCAATGCCGCTACGAAGTGGCCGAGGCCGAACGCATGATGCGCCGCGAGGGCATTTCCTGGCTGTCCAGCACCACCAAATCGATCGAGGAGATCGCCACGACGGTGCTGCAGGAAGTCGGCCTGGACCGGGGCTGAAAACGACAAGGGCGCGCCCATGGCGCGCCCTTTCCTGCAACGTGCTCCGGATCAGGGACGCAGCTTGACGCGTTCGCGCGAGCCCGCGCCCCAGTACTTCAGCGGTCCCATTTCCTGTTGGGCGGTCGCCTCCGAGTCTTCCAGGCGCATGTCCTGGCGACCCATATTGGACGAATTGCCGCTCACGCCTTCGATGCTCAAGCGCACGTAACGGGTCTGGCCCGGGGCCAGCGTGAACGACAGTTGTTCGTCGTCGCGCAAGGTGTCGACCACGTACTGGCCGGCAGGCCGGTTCACGTAAAAGAAGCTGCCCGGCTTGGAACGGCCGACCTTGACGCCGTTCACGCGCAGGTATGGCTGGGCCGACACCACGCCAACCGGCGCCGGCGGCTGGTAGAAGTAGATCCGCCCCGTTTCCGGCACCATCATGGGGATGGTGCTGGCGACGTCCTTGTACCGGGGTCCGCCGCAACCTGCCAACAAGGCCGCGCCCAGCACGGCGGCAGCCACCATCTTGAACCTGCGCTTCATTCCGTCTTCTCCGATTTGCCGATCCCGCTGGCCACCCAACATGATTGGTCCAGGCGCGAAAGTATGTGAATGAATTTAAACACTACATATTGTAATTTTACTCATAGCGCAGCGGCTCGCGCTCGCGGCGTCCCGCACCCCAATAGCGCAGGTCAGACATCGCCTGCACGGCTACGTCAGCGGAGCCCTCCAAT
This sequence comes from Achromobacter aegrifaciens, assembly GCF_902859965.1. Classification (NCBI taxonomy): domain Bacteria; kingdom Pseudomonadati; phylum Pseudomonadota; class Betaproteobacteria; order Burkholderiales; family Alcaligenaceae; genus Achromobacter; species Achromobacter aegrifaciens. The sequence goes on along the minus strand of NZ_CADIKO010000002.1, from coordinate 242,864 downwards.
CTCAGGACCTGCCTGCCGCCCGCAATATCGACGCGCACGTATTGGGTCTGCCCGGCGGCCAGCGGAACCTTGAGCGCGTCCTTGCGCTCCTTGCGGTCAGTGGCGGTGATCACTTCCACCTCGCCGGGCGCGCGGTCCACGAAGAAGAAACGACCGGATTTGGAGCGACCGACCTTGCGGCCGTCGACCAGGATCGCGGGCTGCGCGACCTTGTCGCCGTTGGACGTCACGGGCTGGTAGAAGTAAATCCGGCCTTCCGCAGCCTCCAGCGCCGGGATGCGGTCCGCCACATCGCCATACCGGGGACCGGCGCACGCAGAAAGCAACACCGCCGCGCCCAGCGCGGCAAGACTCGATTTGATCCAGCTTTTCATGTCCCGTCCTTGATCGGATCCCGGCCGCCAGACGCGGCTCAGGACCGCTCCGGCTCGGGCAAACGGGGCAGTATAAACAGGGGACGGTGCCCGCAATCCGCGGAAAAGCGGCGAAACGAAGGGCAGATCGGCGTTCAGTCCGGCTTGCCGCGCAAAGCCTGGCGCCGCTGCTCGAAAAGGCAGATCGCGGCTGCGGCGCCCACATTGAGCGATTCCACCGCCACCATGTCGTGCGGAATACGCACCTTGAGGCTGGCGGCGGCAATCAGCTCCGCGGCCACGCCCTGGCCTTCGTGGCCGAACACCCAGGCGCAACGTTCCGGCAACAAGCCTTCGTACAGATCGCGCGCGCCGTCCAGCGCGGTCGCCACCATCGGCACCTTCAGCCGCGGCAGCAAGGCAGCCAGATCCACGTGTTCGTGGATGGCCAAGGCGAAATGGGCGCCCTGGCCGCTGCGCAGCACCTTGGGAGACCAGGCCGCGGCCGTGCCCGTGGCCAGGAAGACGCGCTTCACTCCCGCTGCGGCGCAGGTGCGCAGCAACGTGCCGACATTGCCGGGATCCTGGATGCGGTCGAACAGCACGCAGTTCTCGTCCACAGCGTCAGGCAAGTCCAGAACCGGCGGCGTCACCTGAAAGGCCACGCCCTGCCCGCTTTCCACGGCTGCCAGGGACTGCATCAAGCGCGCGTCCAGGGCCAGGCAGTCGCGGTCCGGCACAGCGGCCGCAAGCGCCGCTATGTCGGGCTGGGACAAGCGCTCCACATCGAAGATGGCCTGATCGGGCGCGCCGTGATGCTGCAGCCAGGCCTGGCACAGGTGGACGCCATCCAGCAGCACCGGCGCGCCGCGCTTGCCCGCCGTGCCGGCCAGCTTGGCCAGCGCCTTGACTGCGGGATTGTCGCGAGAACTGATGTGCTTCATGAAGTCAGGCCGAAGGCCTTGATGGGGGCGAAGCTGCGCCGATGTTCGGCGCAGGGGCCGTGCTCGCGCAGCATCTCCAGATGCAGCGGGGTGCCATAACCCTTGTGCTGATCGAAGGCATATTGGGGATACAGGGCATGCAGGCGCAGCAGGTCTGCATCGCGCGCGGTCTTGGCAAGAATGGAAGCCGCGGAAATCGCGGGCACCAGGGCGTCGCCCTTGATGACGGTCTGCACGGTGCAGCCGAGCTTGGGAGCCTGGTTGCCATCCACCAGCGCCAGCTGCGGCAAGGTGGACAAGCCCTGCACCGCGCGCTGCATCGCCAGCATCGTGGCGCGCAGGATGTTCATGCTGTCGATCTCGGCCACGCTGGCGCTGGCGATGCACCAGGCCACGGCAAATTCCTGGATCTCGAGCGCCAGCGCCTCGCGCGTGGCAGCCTTGAGCACCTTGGAATCCGCCAGGCCCGCGATGGGCCGCGCCGGATCCAGAATGACCGCCGCCGCGTACACGGCGCCCGCCAGCGGGCCGCGGCCCGCCTCGTCCACGCCTGCCGTGATCATGACGGGCTGTTCAGGAGCCGCGAACAGGTCAGGCTGCTCCACCGGCCACCTCCAGGATCGCCTGCGCAGCCAGCGCGGGCGTGTCGCGCAGCAGCTCCTGATGCAGGGCGGTAAAGCGGGCTTCGATGCGCGCCCTGCCCGCGTCGTCGGTCAGGGACGTCCAGGCCGCCTCCGCGAGTTTCTCGGGCGTGGCGTCGTCCTGCAGCAGCTCCGGCACGGCAAAATCGCGCAGCAGTACGTTCGGCAACCCCACCCAGGGCAGGTAGGGACGCTGCTGGCCGGACTTCCAGGCCATGATGCGGCGCATCCAGGGCGACAGCACGTAGGAAATCACCATGGGCCGCTTGTACAGCGCCGTTTCCAGGGTGGCGGTGCCGCTGGCCACCAGCACTGCCGTGGCCGCTTCCATGACGGACCAGGCCACGGGCGCCTGGCGCTCTCCGCCCTCGCCGTGCAGATCGTTCGCGGTGACGCAGCGCAGTCCAGGCACGGGGTGTTGGGCCAGGATGGCCTGGAACTCCGCGCGCCGCTGGTCGTTGACCATGGGGACGACGCATTGCAGGGCCGGATCCTTCTTCTGCAGGATCTGCGCGGCTTGCAGGAAGCGCGGCGCCAGCAGACGGATCTCCGACGAGCGGCTACCCGGCAGGATCGCCAGCACGCGCGCATTCTGGTCGATGCCCAGACGCTCGCGCGCCGCGGCGCGGTCGGGCTGCATGGGCACGGCGCCAGCCAGCGGATGGCCCACATAGGTGACCGGAATGCCTTCCTTGCGGTAGATCTCTTCCTCGAACGGGAACAGCACCAGCATGTGCGACACCGACTCGCGGATCTTATGGATCCGCTCATAGCGCCAGGCCCAGATCGACGGTCCGACGAAATGCACGGTGGGCGTGCCCGCCTGGCGCAACTGGTGTTCCAGCCGCAGATTGAAGTCCGGCGCATCGATACCGACGAACACGTCGGGCGGCTGCGCCAACCAGCGCCGCTTGACGTCGCGATAGGTGCCAAGCAGGCTGGGCAGGCGCTTGAGCGCGTCGACATAGCCGAACACGGTCAAGGCATGCATGGGGTGCCAGGTATCGAAGCCGCGGGCCTGCATTTGCGGCCCGCCGATACCCTCGCAGCGCACGCCGGCGTCGCGCGCTTGCAGACCGGCAATGATGCGACCGGCCAGCAGGTCGCCCGAAGGCTCGCCGGCCACCATGCCGATCCGAGCGTTCATGGACGGATGATGCCGCGGCTCGCGACGTCCAGGAAGTCGAGCATGGTCTGCAGGTGCGGGGCGACCTCGGGCTCCGCCTGCTGGCGGGCGCGCAGTTCGGCCCGCGCCGCGTCCAGGGACAGGCCCCGGCGGTAGATGATCTTGTAGGCGTCGCGCAGCGCCGCAATGTCGGCGGCCGTAAAGCCGCGGCGCTTCAGTCCTTCGACGTTGACGCCCACCGGACGGCACGGATTGCCCGCAGCCAGCACGAACGGCGGCGTGTCCTGCATCAGGGAGCTGTTGCCGCCCGTCATGCTGTGCGCGCCGATGCGCGAAAACTGGTGCACGCCGGTCAGGCCGCCCACGATGGCCCAATCGCCAACGTGGACGTGGCCGCCCAGCTGCACCGAATTGGCCAGGATGGTGTTGCTGCCGATGTGGCAATCGTGTGCAACGTGCACGTACGCCATGACCCAGTTGTCGTCGGCAATCGTCGTAACGCCGCCGTCCTGCACGGTGCCCGTGTTGAGCGTGACGAATTCCCGGAACGTATTGCGGTCGCCGATTTCCAGGCGGGTAGGCTCGCCCTGGTACTTCTTGTCCTGCGGCATGCCGCCAATCGAGCAGTACCGGTAGAAACGGTTGTCGCGCCCGATGGTCGTCACCCCGTCCACCATGCAGTACGGGCCGATCTCGGTGCCCGCGCCTATGGTCACGTTGGGACCGATGGTCGCGAACGGACCGACCACGACGGTCGGGTCGAGCTTTGCCGCCGGATCAACGACGGCGGTGGGGTGAATGTTTCCTGCCATTTACTCTTCCAGGCTGCGAATCGCGCACATCAGCTTGGCCGAAGCGACTTCCTGGCCATCCACCGTCGCGCGCGCTTGATACTTACAGATGCTGCGGCTCAGGCGTTCGGCTTCGACCTCGATGCGCAACTGGTCGCCCGGCACCACGGGGCGGCGGAAACGCGCGCCGTCGATGCCGACCAGGTAATACGCGGTCTTGGAACCTTCGCACTTCAGGCCGCCATTCTCGTCGGTGAACGAGAACAGGGCGGAGGCCTGAGCCATGGCTTCCACGATGAGCACGCCCGGCATCACCGGGTGGTGCGGGAAATGGCCGTTGAAAAACGGTTCATTGATCGAGACGTTCTTGATGGCCACGATGGACTTGCCAGGCACCATTTCGACGACGCGGTCAATCAGCAGCATCGGATAACGATGCGGCAGCCTCTCCATGATCCCCTTGATGTCGAGTTCCATTTTTCTATGCTTTCCTGCGAAGTAAAGTAATTGTGCGGCGCGGACGCGCCAGGGGCGGCGATGCGCCGCCCTAATCTTTTTCCAGCGTCCGCACGCGCCGGCGCAATTGCGCCAACTGTTGTATCACGGCGGCGTTGCGCTGCCATTCGCCATGTTCCGCGTACGGGAAGACCCCGGTGTAGCGGCCAGGCTTCGAGATGCTGGACGTCACCGCGGTGCCGCCGGAGACATGCACATCGTCGCCCAGCGTGAGGTGCCCGGACAGCATGGCCGCTCCGCCTATGGTGCAGCGCTCGCCGATGGTGGTCGAGCCAGCCACGCCAACGCAGGCCGCAATCGCGGTATGCGCGCCGATCCGGCAGTTGTGGGCCACCATGATCTGGTTGTCCAGCTTGACGCCATCGGCCAGGACGGTGTCTTCCAGCGCGCCCCGGTCGACGGTGGTGTTGGCGCCGATTTCGACGTCGTCACCGACCGTCACGCCGCCGAGCTGGGGAATCTTGCCCCAGGCGCCCTTGCCCAGCGTGGGATCCGGCGCGAAACCGAAACCATCCGCGCCCAGCACAGCGCCGCTATGAATGATGGCGCGTGCGCCCACCTTGACGCCGTCGTACAGCGTGACGTGGGCGTACAGCCGGCTGCCAGGGCCGACGGACGAGCCTGCGCCAATGACGCAGCCAGGTCCGAGCACGGTATCGCGGCCGATGCGGGCGCCGGATTCGACGACGCAATTCGGGCCGATGCGCACGCCTTCTTCGATGATGGCGTCAGCGGCGACCACCGCGGAAGGATGCGTGGACGCGGGCAACTCGGGCCGTCTCGCGGCATCGAACCATTGCGCCACGCGGGCGTAAAGCAGATAGGGATGCTGACAGACGACCAGCGCGAACGGCGGCCGGGCGTTGCCCTCGGCCTCCAGAGCCTGCGCCACGTCCGGCGAGACGATGACGGCGCCAGCCTGCGTGGCGCCTAGCTGGCTCTGGTAGCGGGGGTTGGCCAGGAAAGCGATTTCCTGCCGTCCCGCCGATGACAGGGTTCCGATGCCGCAGACCCGCATGGGGTCCGCGCCGGGAACCGCGCTGATGCGCCAGTCCATCCCCTGGGTGTTGGCGGCGCTCAACAGTGTTTCCAGCGTTGGCGCGCGGGCAAGATCCAGTAGAACCGGCATAACGTGACGGGTGCTGCTTACTTGCCCAGGCTCTGGATCACCTTGTCGGTGATGTCGATGCGCGGGTTGACGGTCACTGCGTCCTGGATGATCAGGTCGTAGTTTTCCTGCTCGGCGATGCGCTTGATGGCGTCGTTGGCCTTCGTCACGATGCCCGAGAATTCTTCGTTGCGGCGGCGGTTGAAGTCTTCCTGGAACTCGCGGCGCTTGCGCTGCAGGTCGGTATCCAGGTTGGACAGTTCACGCTGGCGCTTGACGCGATCGGACTCCGACAGGACAGGCGCGTCCTTGTCGAACTTCTCGGCTTGCGAACGCAGGCTGTTGTTCAGGCGCTGAAGCTCGTCGTCGCGCTTCTTGAATTCAGCTTCGATCTTGCTTTGCGCTGCCTTGGCCGGACCCGACTCGCGCAGGATCCGCTCGGTATTGACGAAACCGATCTTCGTGCCTTGGGCCTGCGCGGGAATCGCAGCAGCCGAACCGAGAATGAGCGCACCTACCAGGGCAATGGAGCCGCCCAGTTTGCCGCGGCGCGTGGTGCGCAGCGATTTCGAGGTTTTAAGTGCGGAATCAGACATCATGAAAATCTCACCTTCCAGTAAGGCAAAGCCAAAGTGTGTATTGTGCCACTAAACAGCAAGGGAGCCGGCCGTGCGCTCTTCTCCCTTGTTTTCAAGCGTAACGGCGCGCTTAGAAACCAGTCCCGATCTGGAACTGGAAGCTCTGCTTGTCGTCGCCCGACTTCGAATTGAGCGGACGGGCATAGGACAGCTGCAGCGGTCCCATCGGCGACTGCCACGACAGACCGATACCGGCCGAGAAGCGCCAGCCGCACGGATCCTCGACCTCGCTGCCAGGCTTGCCGCCGGTGCAGCTCTGGCCGCTGCCGGCCGAAACCTGGCCCGCGTCCGAGAAAATGAACCAGCGCAGGGTGCGGTCCTTCGACGCGCCCGGGAACGGCAGATAGAGCTGCGCGTTCGCGATGACGCGCCGCGTGCCGCCCAGGTAGTCGCCCGTCTTGGTATCGCGCGGGCCCAGCGACGAGCCCTCGTAGCCGCGTACCGTGCCAATACCGCCGGCATAGACGTTCTTGATGATCGGGTAATCCTTGCTGCCGTAGCCCTGCCCCCAGTCGACCATGCCGTTCAAGGCCAGGGTGTAGGAGCCGCCCAGCGGCACGAAATACTGCTGCTGGGCCGTCAGCATCGTGTACTGCAGATCGATGGTCGACAGGTCGGCCTTCAGGCGGGTGTACCCGCCCTTGGTCGGCGCCAGGCCGCTGTCGCGGGTGTCCTTGGTCCAGCCGGTGGTGAAGATCACCGAGTTGGTCGCGTCGCCATAGTCCTTGACGAACTTCTCGTAGGCCGCCGGCGAGTTGGTGAACAGGTCGATCTGGTTACGTTCGACGTTCGCGCCCAGCATGATCCGGTCGTATTCCGAGATCGGCACGCCGAAGTTCATGCCCAGGCCCATGGCCTTGACGCGGTAGTCGCCGTCGTTGTTGTTCCAGGGCTCGGTCACGCGATAGTAGGCGGACGTGGTGCGGCTGATGCCGTCCTTGGTCCAGTACGGATCGGTATGCGACAGCACGATGGCGCGGTTGGTCTTGCTGGTGTTCAGTTGCAGGGTCAGGTTGGTACCGCTGCCAAAGACGTTGTCTTCGCTGATACCGGCAGACAGAATGGCCTTTTCGGACGAGCCGTAACCCACGCCCAGGTTGATCATGCCGGTGGGCTTTTCCTTGACGTCGACGTTGACGTCGACCTGGTCGGGCGAACCCGGAACCGGATCGGTCTTGACGTTGACGTCGCTGAAATAGCCCAGGCGGTCGACACGGTCGCGCGAGGCCTTGATGTCCTTGGCGTCGTACCAGGCGGCTTCCTGCTGGCGCATTTCGCGGCGCACGACTTCGTCGCGCGTGCGGGTATTGCCGCCGATCTGGATGCGGCGGACGTACACGCGGCGGCTGGGATCGACGTAGAACGTCAGGTCGGCCTCATGCTTGGCGCGGTCCAGCTGCGGGTTCGGGTTGACGTTGGCAAACGCGTAGCCCAGTTCACCCAGGTAGTCGGTGATGGCCTTGGCCGAACCGTTGGCCTTGGCGGCCGAGAACGTTTCGTCCGGCTTGATTTCCACCAGCGCGTTGATTTCCTTGTCCAGGCCCAGCAGGTTGCCGGCCAGCTTCACGCTGCGCACCTTGTAGGGCTCGCCTTCGTGCACGGTAATCGTGATCCGGATGTCCTTGCGGTCGGGCGAAATCGTGACCTGGGGCGGCTCGACCGAGAATTCGAGGTAGCCCTGGTCCAGGTAGAAGGAGCGCAGGCGCTCCAGGTCGCCCTCGAGCTTTTCGCGCGAGTACTTGTCGGTATCGGTATACCAGGTCAACCAGCCCGGCGTGGTCAGCTTGAATTCGTCGAGCAGGTCGCTCTCCGAGAAAGCCTTGTTGCCCACGAAGCGGATTTCCTGGATGCGCGCGACCGAGCCTTCGAACACGTCGAAGCTCACGCCCACGCGGTTGCGCGGCAGCGGGGTCACGGTGGAGGTCACTTCGATGCCGTACTTGCCCTTGGACAGGTACTGCTGCTTCAGTTCGTATTCGGCGCGCTCGAGCATGGAGCGGTCGAAGATGCGGCCTTCGGCGAAGCCCACTTGGGCCAGCGACGTGGTGATGGCCTTGGAGTCGAACTCGCGCATGCCGTTGAAGTTCACCGACGCGATCGTGGGGCGTTCCTGCACGACCACCACGACGACGTTGTTGTCCGTCTGGATCTGTACGTCGGTGAAGAAGCCGGTGCCGTACAAGCGGCGGATGGCTTCAGTGGCTTCTTCTTCGGTGAATTTTTCGCCCACTTTGACGGGGAGATAGCCGAAGACGGTGCCGGCGTCAGTTCTTTGAATACCCTCTACGCGGATATCCCGCACGACAAAAGGGTCGAAGGCGTGGGCGATGGCCGGAACCAGCAGTGCGGCGATCAAACCCGGCAGTACACCCTTTTTGTGATGAAACATCCGGCGAAAAGACATCCTTGAGTATCCTCGGTCGTGCAAATGGCGGGGGATTTTATGCTAAATCGCGTTCAAGTGAACAAACGCGTGAAATCATTGAACAGCGCAAGCCCCATCAGGCTTGCCAATAAACCTATGCCGGCGCGCTGTCCGATATCGATCCACCTTGCTGGCGGCGGGCTACCCCGCACAATTTCGACGAGATAGTACAGCAGATGGCCACCGTCCAGCATGGGAATAGGCAGCAAATTTAGTACGCCCAGGCTGATGCTGATCAAGGCGATATAAGCGATATACGCAACAATTCCGATTCTGGCGGTCTGGCCGGCGTAGTCCGCGATGGTCACGGGACCGCTGACATTGCGCCAGGAAACGTCGCCCGTGATCATGCGCCCCATCATGCGCAGCGAGAACCAGGCGGTATCCCAGGTGCGCACGGCGCCCTTCCACAGGCTTTCGAATACGCCATAGCGCACGGTCACCATGGGAACGTCGCCACCCAGCTGGACGCCCAGGCGGCCGATCACCTGGCCGTTGACGGTCTCGGCGCGGGGCGTGGCGTTCAGGGAAATATTGGCGCCGTCGCGCGCCAGCGTAAGCGCCAGGGTCTTGCCGGCGCTTTCTTGAATCTGCCGCACCAGCGCGCCGGTATCCGGGGTGGGAACGCCGTTCACGGCCAGGATGAGGTCGCCCGTCCGCAGGCCGGCCGCCTGCCCTTCGCCGCCATCATTGACGACACGCACTGCGGGCTTGGGCTGAGCCAGGCGCACGCCGGCCGCGGCCAGCGGGTCGCCGCCGGCCGGATCCATGGTGTTGGACGGCAGGACCAGTTCACGCTGCTGGACGGCGCCCGCAGGGGTCTTGACCTCGATCCTGGCGCTGCCGCCAGTAGCCATGACGTCCATCAGGCGCCAGCGCGCGTCGGACCAGGAGGCGACCTCTTCGCCGTCGATGGCCATGATGCGGTCGCCAGAGAGCAGGCCGGCGCGCGCGGCAGGCGTGTCCGCCGCGGGCTGGGCGATGACGGCCACGGGCTCCTCGGTGCCGGCCATGTTCAGGCCGGCATAGAGGAAGACCGCGAGTATCAGGTTGAAAATGGGGCCGGCGGCAACGATGGCGATACGCTGGCCGACGGGCTTGCTATTGAAGGCCCCTGCCACTTCCGCCGGGCTCGCGCCGGCGGGGGGATCGTCCTGCATCTTGACGTAGCCGCCCAGCGGCAGCGCCGAGACCGCCCATTCCGTGCCGTGGCGGTCGGTGCGGCGCAGGATGACCTTGCCGAACCCCACCGAGAAGCGCAGCACTTTCACGCCACACAGGCGGGCCACCCAATAGTGCCCCAGTTCATGGAAGATGATCAGGGTGCCAAGCGCAACCGCAAAGGCCAGCAGGGTGAAAAGCATCGGAATCGAAGAAATCTAGGAAATCAGAGGCCGGCGGACGGGCGACCGAGCCCGCATCAGGCCAGGCCCAGGTTGCCAGCGAAGACGCGCGCGTCAGAATCCAGCGCGAGCACGTCGTCAAGACTGTTGAGCGTAACAGATGCTTGCCGTGCCTGCCACTCCAGGGAAGCCTCGATTACCCGCGGAATCCAGGTATAGGGCAGCCGGCCGCTCAGGAAGGCCTCCACGGCGATCTCGTTGGCGGCATTCAATGCCACGCAGGCCCCCTGCCCGGCTCGCAGCGCCGCAAACGACAAGGCCAGGCACGGAAAACGCGCCAGATCGGGCTTCTCGAAGTCCAGACGCCCCAGCCGCGTCAGATCCAGCGGGCCGACGCCGCTGTCCAGGCGTTCGGGAAAGCCCAGGCCATAGGCAATGGGCGTGCGCATGTCGGGCTGACCGAGCTGCGCCAGCACGGAGCCGTCGTCGTACTCGACCATGGAGTGCACCACGCTCTGGGGGTGCACCACCACCTCGATGCGATCAGCAGGCATGGCGAACAGCCAATGCGCCTCGATCACCTCGAGCCCCTTGTTGAGCATGGTGGCGGAATCGACCGAAATCTTGCGGCCCATGCTCCAGTTCGGGTGGGCGCAAGCCTGGGCCGGCGTCACGTCGTGCAGGTCTTCCAGGTCGCGCCCGCGGAACGGACCGCCGGAAGCGGTCAACAGCAGCCGGCGCACGCCGGGTGCGGGGCTATCCGGCGCGACGGCTCGTCCGCCGTGAGGCAGACACTGGAAAATGGCGTTATGTTCGCTGTCGATAGGCAGCAGTTCGGCGCCGTTGTCGCGTATGGCCTGCATGAAAAGCGAGCCGGCCGCAACCAGCGCTTCCTTGTTGGCCAGCAAGACGCGCTTGCCGCTGCGGGCAGCCGCCAGGGCGGCGGGCAGGCCCGCGGCCCCCACGATGGCCGCCATGACGGAGTCGCATTGGGGATCGGCGGCGGTATCGGCCAGCGCCTGGGCGCCGACGCGGATTTCCGGCATGGACTGGCCGCCAGCCCATGCGGCAATGAATTTCTCGCGCGCCGCAGAGTCGGGCACCACCACGACCGCGGCGCGGCTGGCCTGTGCCTGCTCCGCCAGGCGCGCCATCTGGCTGTACGCCGACAGCGCATAAACCGCCAGGCGCTCGGGGTGGCGGGCGATCACATCCAGCGTGCTTTCACCGATCGAACCGGTCGATCCCAGCACGACGACGCGTTGAAAAGCCGTCAAAACAACACTCCAGACAAAAGTAGCGCAAACGGCGCGACCGGGAGAATCGCGTCGATGCGGTCATAGACCCCGCCGTGGCCAGGCAGCAGCGTGCTGGAATCCTTGCGTCCGGCGCGCCGCTTGAGCAGCGATTCGAACAGGTCGCCCACGATCGACAGCACGCCAAGCACAGCGGCAATGGGCAGCGCCAGCCAGAAGGTCCAGCGCTCGACCAGCGCGTGGCCGTACGTGCCTTCCCACAGGCTGGAAAGACCGATCCAGACCACCGCCCCCAGGACGCCAGCGACCGCGCCTGCGATCGTTTTGCCCGGGCTGACCCGCGGGGCCAGTTTACGCTTGCCGAAGGCTCTGCCGGCAAAATAAGCGGCGATATCGGCGACCCAGACCAGCGCCAGCAGCGACACTACGAAACCGGCTCCATGCGCCACGAACATCTGCGCCAGCACGGCCCAGGCGGCAAACGCCGCGGGCACGGAGAAAATCGACCAGCCCACACTGGCGGGAGGCGCATCGGAACGCCCGCGCACCACCGCCGTCAGGCCGCCGAACAGCCAGACCGCGGCCACCGCCGGCACTACGTAGCGCAGCACCCAGACGGGATTTGCGATTCCGGCATTCTGTCCCGCGAGCCATGCGGAGGCCAACGCCAGCATGCCCGCGAACAGCAGGACGGCAACGCCGACGGCAATGAGAGGGGAAGGCGGTTGCGGCAAGGTCAGGCGGAGCCACTCCCAATTGGCGCAGGCGGCCGCCAGAGCCAGAAGCGCAACGAACCACCAGGGGTTCGCGCTGATCATCGCGGCAGCCAGAACGGCCAACAGAACGACTGCGGTAACGATACGCTGGCCCAACATATGACGGTCTCCTCGTGTACAGCCCTGGAAAGACGCGCTAGTCGCCGTCCGTTTTATTTCGCGCCGTTTTCGCTGAGTTGCGCGCTGGTACGGCCGAAACGGCGTTCGCGCGTGCGGTACCAGTCAAAGGCGGCCGCGAGCTCGGCGGCGCCGAAATCCGGCCAGTAGCGGTCCGTGAAGTAGAACTCCGCGTAAGCCATCTGCCAGATCAGGAAATTGGAAATGCGCTGTTCGCCGCCGGTGCGGATGAACAGGTCGGGTTCTGGCGCCCAGGCCATGGACAGATGGCGCGCCAGGCGCTCCTCGTCCACCAACTGGGGCTGCGTGGCCAGTGCGGGCTCGGCGGCCAGCATGGCGCGGGTGGCCTGAAGGATGTCCCAGCGTCCGCCATAGTTGGCAGCAACCGTCAGGTGCAGGCGGTCGTTGTGGGCCGTGCGCTCCTGCGCCGCGAAGATCAGCTCTTGCAAACGGGGCTCGAAGGCCGACAGGTCGCCGATGACGTGCAGACGCACGCCCTGCTCTTCCAGCTTGCCGATCTCGCGCTCCAGCGCCTGCACGAACAAGCGCATGAGCAGCGACACTTCCTCGGCCGGGCGGCGCCAGTTCTCGGAACTGAAGGCGAACAGCGTCAGATAGCGCACGCCGGCGCGCCCGCACGCCTCGACCACGCGCCGCACCGCCTGCACGCCCTTGGCATGGCCCGCAGTGCGCGGAAGCAGCCGCCTCGTCGCCCACCGGCCATTGCCATCCATGATGATGGCGACGTGCTCGGGAATGTCGCGGGTAGCGGGAACCGCCTGGGTCGAACTGGTTGCCATTGGTCTGGGGTTGCGCGCGGTGAAACGGCGAAAACGGAACTACGTGAAGAAAAGCCTGCGCCGTCGTTCCACCGCTAAGCAGCAATGCTGCGAACCAATGGACAGGACGGCGCTCAGGCAGGATATCCTGGTCGCCAGGGGGATACGGACTAGCCTATCACCCTGACGGCATCCAGGAATTATACGGTCATGATTTCCGCTTCTTTCTGCGTAACCATCTTGTCGATTTCGGCCACGCTGCGATCGGTCAGTTTCTGGACGTCGTCCTGCGAACGGCGTTCGTCGTCCTCGGAGATTTCCTTGTCCTTGACCAGCTTCTTCAGCGCTTCGTTGGCTTCGCGGCGCAGGTTGCGCACGGCCACCTTGGCGTCCTCGCCTTCGCTGCGGACAACCTTGGTCAGGTCGCGGCGGCGCTCTTCGGTCAGCGCGGGCATCGGCACGCGGATGGTGTCGCCCATCGACATGGGGTTCAGGCCCAGGTCCGATTCGCGGATCGCCTTTTCGATCGCGGAGGCCATGCTCTTCTCGTAGGGCTGCACGCTGATGGTGCGGGCGTCCACGAGGTTCACGTTGCCAACCTGGCTGATCGGCACGGGCGAGCCGTAGTACTCGACCTGCACGTGGTCCAGGATGCCGGTATGGGCGCGGCCCGTGCGGATCTTGGCCAGGTTGGTCTTGAGCGTGTCAAGCGACTTGGCCATCCTGGCTTCGGCGGATTTGCGGATTTCTGCGACGCTCATGGAATTTCCTTTTCTTTAGACGTGTACCAAGGTGCCTTCGTCTTCGCCGCTGACGACCCGCTTGAGGGCGCCGGACTTATTGATCGAAAACACTTTGATCGGCAGCTTCTGGTCACGGCACAGCGCAAAGGCGGTGGCGTCCATGACTTCCAGCCGGCGGACGATCGCTTCGTCGAAGCTGATGCGCGAGTAACGCGTGGCGGTGGGATCCTTGTTGGGATCCGCGCTGTAGATGCCGTCGACCTTGGTGGCCTTCAGCACGATCTCCGCCCCGATCTCGGCGCCGCGCAACGCAGCGGCCGTGTCCGTGGTGAAGAAGGGGTTGCCGGTACCTGCCGCAAAGATGACGACCTTGCCCTCTTCGAGGTAGCGCAGCGCCTTCGGGCGGATGTACGGCTCGACGACCTGATCGATGTTCAAGGCCGATTGCACGCGGGTGTCGACACCCTTGTGCTTGAGCGCGTCTTGCAGCGCAAGCGCGTTCATGATGGTGGCCATCATGCCCATGTAGTCGGCGGTTGCGCGGTCCATGCCCTGCGCGCCCGGGGCGACGCCACGGAAAATATTGCCCCCGCCGATGACGATGGCCAGCTCGACGCCCGTGGCGGCGACTTCAGCGACCTCATCGGTCATGCGGACGATGGTGGAGCGGTTGATGCCAAATGCATCGTCGCCCATCAGCGCCTCGCCGGAAAGTTTGAGAAGAACCCGTTTGTATGCTCTGCTGCTCATAGGTGATATCCCGAAGAACAATCCGACGAAAGTGTAAGACAAGAAATAGGCCGGACTAGAATTTAATCTAGCGCCGGCCCTTAAGCACTACCCTGGGTCAGGCGCGGCCGGCGGCGGCAGCGGCGACCTCAGCGGCGAAATCGCTGGTCTTCTTCTCGATACCTTCGCCGACAACGAACAGCACGAACTTGCTGATCGAAGCGCCCTTTTCCTTGAGCATCTGCTCAACGCTGTGCTTGTCGCTCTTGACGAACGGCTGCGACAGCAGGGTGACTTCCTTCAGGAACTTGGCGACCGAGCCTTCGACCATCTTGGCGACGATGTCAGCCGGCTTGCCCGATTCGGCAGCCTTCTGTTCGGCGACCGAGCGTTCGGCGGCGATGTCGGCGGGGTTCACGCCGTCGGCGTTCAGGGCCTTGGGCTTGGTGGCGGCGATGTGCATCGCCAGGTCCTTGCCCACTTCTTCCGCGCCGGTGTATTCGACCAGCACGCCGATCTTGCCGCCGTGCACGTAGCTGGCCAGCGAGTTCGGGGTCTCGATGCGCTCGAAGCGGCGGATCGAGATGTTTTCGCCGATCTTGCCGATCAGGGCGGTACGGGTGCTTTCGACCGTGCCATCGCCGTAGGGCAGCGCCGACAGGGCTTCCACGGTGGCGGGGTTTTGCGTGGCGACCAGCTCGGCCAGCTTGTTCACGAAGCCGACGAAGTCGTCGTTCTTGGCGACGAAGTCGGTTTCGCAGTTGATTTCGATGACGGCGCCCTTCTTGGCGTCGGCGGAGATGAACAGACCGATCAGGCCTTCAGCGGTGACGCGGGCGGCAGCCTTGCTGGCCTTGTTGCCCAGCTTGACGCGCAGGATTTCCTCGGCGCGGGCCAGGTCGCCCTCGGCTTCCGTCAAGGCCTTCTTGCACTCCATCATGGGCGCGTCGGTCTTTTCGCGCAGTTCCTTGACCAGGGCAGCGGTAATTTCAGCCATGTTTGCTCCAATTTGCTAGAACATGCCCCGGGAAACCGGGACAGTGGTTTGATTCGATGGGACATCCGCGACTAGCGGATCAGGAAGATGGGAGCCCACCTTCGCATTGCCGGCGAGGCGGGAGCGGACCGATTTCGGCACCGCTCCCAGACGCTAACCGCCGGACATGACAACAGGCTTAGGCCTGGTTGTCCTGCACTTCGACGAACTCTTCCTGGCCTTCGCCCAGTTCTTCGACCAGACCGTTCAGGTTCTGTTCGCGGCCTTCCAGCACGGCGTCGGCGATGCCCTTGGCGTACAGCGCGATGGCCTTGGCCGAGTCGTCGTTGCCGGGGATGACGTAGTCGATGCCTTCGGGCGAGTGGTTGGTGTCAACCACGGCGACCACGGGGATACCCAGGGTCTTGGCTTCGGCGATGGCGATCTTGTGGTAGCCGACGTCGATCACGAAAATGGCGTCAGGCAGACCGTTCATGTCCTTGATGCCGCCGATCGACTTGTTCAGCTTTTCCAGTTCGCGCTGGAACAGCAGGCCTTCCTTCTTGATCATGCGCTCGGCGCCGCCTTCGGCGACCACGGCTTCCATGTCCTTCAGGCGCTTGACCGAGGTCTTGACCGTCTTGAAGTTGGTCAGCATGCCGCCGAGCCAGCGGGCGTCGACGAAGGGCATGCCGCAACGGGAGGCTTCAGCGGCGACCAGCTCGCGAGCAGCGCGCTTGGTGCCGACGAACAGGATGTTGCCGCCGCGAGCAGCCAGCTGCTTCACGAACTTGGTGGCTTCCTGGTACTTATCAACCGTCTTTTCCAGGTTGATGATGTGAATCTTGTTGCGATGGCCGAAGATGAAGGGGGCCATCTTGGGGTTCCAGTAGCGGGTCTGGTGACCAAAGTGGACACCCGCTTCCAGCATTTCGCGCATCAAAGACATAACTTTCTCCAAGGGTTGATTTCTTGCGCCGCACCTGCATCAGCCTCTGGCTGACACCCTGGGTGGTGTTGCGCGCGATTTCCCGCAAATGCGGGATGACAAAATTTTAACCGGGCCGACCGATCACTGCCGCAATAACTGCGACGCCCTGGGGCGCCTTCTACTACGCTGCCGCGATAAACCCAGACGGCCGCCACGACCAAGAGCCTTGCACCGCATGCTTGCAGGCGCTTTTCCAGACCCACCAGGAATTTCCTGGAAGTTTCCGGCGGTTTCCCGAAAGCGCACCCGGACCTGTTTTGTTGGCGGCGAAATCCAGCTCTGGAAAATCCAGCTCTTCGCGTTCAAGCGCGGGGTTGTCACACCCTGGCTTCAGTTCGACCGCGCATCAGACCATCGGGGCATTTCTTAAGAAAACGCGAACGTTTTCAAGAACTTAAGCCGACATCCATACCGAGTCCAAACCCTGAGCCTGCATCGCCGCTCTAAAACATGACCGGGCTTACAAGCACGCCGCGTCCCCAGCCTGGCGCCTGCATCGGATTTGCCGCCGCTCCGCCCGCCCGACTGGTTTCCTGCCTGCGTGCCCACCCACGGAACCAACGACCTGCCCGATTTCGCTCCACAACCTTCGCTTGCGGTGAAACTTCAGGGCGCGCCGCCGATCACTATGAAAGGACCTGCTGCCAGACTACCTGCCGGGTTTGCGTGACATCGGTTCCGCTGCCTGCACCCGCCGGGTTCGGCCTTTGCCGTAACCCGATTGCTCCCCAAAATTTTAGGGAAGCCTATAATTCTACTATTCTTTCAAGCAGACATTCAAGCGAGACATCGCTAAGCTATTCCATGGGCACTATCACCAATCAAGCCGACCTGGCCAAGATGCGCGCCGCCTGCCAGGATGCGGCCAAAGTCCTCGATTTCATCACGCCGCACGTCAAGCCAGGGGTCACCACCGGAGAGCTGGACCGCCTCTGCCTGGAGTACCTGACCGATGAGCTGGGCGTGAAATCGGCCACGGTGGGCTATGCGCCCCCGGGGTACCCGCCCTTCCCCGGCGCCATCTGTACCTCGGTCAACCACCAGGTCTGCCATGGCATCCCGGGCGACAAGGTGTTGAAAAACGGCGATTCGCTGAATATCGACGTCACCATCATCAAGGATGGCTGGTTCGGCGACACCAGCCGCATGTACGCAGTGGGCGAACAATCCATATTGTCGCGCCGCCTGACCGAGATCACCTTCGAGTGCATGTGGAAGGGCATCCAGCAGGTGAAAAACGGGGCCACGTTGGGCGACATCGGCAACGCGATCCAGAAGCACGCCGAGGCCAACGGCTTTTCAGTGGTGCGCGAGTTCTGCGGCCACGGCATCGGCCAGCGCTTCCACGAAGACCCGCAGGTGCTGCACTATGGCAAGCCGGGTACGGGCGTGAAGCTGACGACGGGCATGCTGTTCACCATTGAACCGATGATCAATGCGGGCCGCCGCGAGATCCGCCAGCTGTCCGACGGCTGGACGGTCGTCACCCGCGACCACAGCCTGTCGGCCCAATGGGAGCATGCTGTCTGTGTCACCGAGACCGGCTACGAAGTGTTGACCCTGTCGCCGGGGATGCCCAAGCCGCCCGCCTTCGTCACCGAACCCCTGGTCATCCCAGCCGTCTGACACACAACCTTAGCCACCATGACCGCCGCCATTCTCAGCGCCCTGCGCGAACGCATCCAGGAAGCCCGGCGGACCGCGGTGGCGCAATTCCGCACGCACCTGCGGCCAGACACCCTGCTGTCCGAGCTGCGCCGCATCGTCGACGCCGCGCTGCGCGACCTGATCAAGCATTGCCCCCTGCCCGCCGGCGCCACGCTGGCGGCCGTGGGCGGCTATGGCCGGGGCGAGCTTTACCCGCACTCCGACGTGGACCTGCTGATCCTGCTGCCGCACGCTCCCACGCCCGAGGACGAGTCGGCCATCGAAAAGCTGGTGGCCTCGCTGTGGGACCTGGGCCTGGAGCCGGGCCATAGCGTGCGCACCATCGAGGACTGCGAACGCGAGGCGGACGCCGATATCACCGTGGAAACGGCTTTGCTCGAATCCCGCTGGCTGGCGGGCAGCCGCACGCTGATGAAGGCCTTCGAAGCCGCGACCAAGTCGCGCCTGGACCCGCGCGCGTTCTTTCGCGCCAAGCGCGTCGAAATGCAGCAGCGCCACGCGCGCTACCAGGACACGCCCTATGCGCTGGAGCCGAACTGCAAGGAGTCGCCGGGCGGACTGCGCGACCTGCAGGTCATCCTGTGGATGGCCCGGGCAGCTGGCTTTGGCAACAGCTGGCGCTCGGTGGCGCAAGCCGGCCTGCTGACCTCGTCCGAGGCGCGCGACCTGCGCAAAGCAGAACAAGCCTTCAAGCGCCTGCGCATCGAATTGCACCTGCTGGCGAACCGGCGCGAAGACCGCGTGCTGTTCGACCTGCAGCCCGCCCTGGCCGAAGTCTATGGCATCCACGCCACCGCCACCCGCCGCGGCAGCGAGCTGCTGATGCAGCGCTACTACTGGGCGGCGCGGCTGGTGACCCAGCTGAACGGCATCCTGGTGCAAAACATCGAGGAACGGCTGTTCCCGCGTCCGGACAGCGACGCGCGCGACATCGACGACGACTTCCGCAATCTGCGCGACCGCCTGGACATCATTCGCGACGACGGTTTCGAGCGCAATCCCACCCTGCTGCTGCGGGCCTTCCTGGTGATGCAACAGCATCCGGAACTGACCGGCATGTCGGCGCGCACGCTGCGCGCCATCTGGCATTCGCGCCACCGCATCGACGCGCAATTCCGCCGCAACCCGGTCAACCGCAAGCTGTTCCTGCAGATCCTGCAGCAGCCGCGCGGCATCGTGCATGAGCTGCGGCGCATGACCATGCTGAACATCCTGCCGCGCTATCTGCCGGTATTCCGCCGCATCGTCGGCCAGATGCAGCATGACCTGTTCCACGCCTATACGGTGGATCAGCACACGCTGGCGGTGGTGCGCAACCTGCGCCGCTTCACCATGCCGGAACATGCCCAGGAGTATCCGCTGGCCAGCCAGCTGATCGCCGGCCTGGACCGGCACTGGCTGCTGTATGTGGCCGCGCTGTTCCACGACATTGCCAAGGGCCGCGGCGGCGACCATTCCGAACTGGGAGCGCGCGAAGTGCGCAAGTTCGCCCAAGACCACGGCATGGAGCCCGAGGACGCCAAGCTGGTCGAATTCCTGGTCCGCCAGCACCTGCTGATGTCAGCCGTGGCGCAGAAGCGCGACCTGTCCGATCCGGCCGTGGTGCAGGACTTCGCCGCCACCGTGAAGGACGAACGCCACCTGACCGCCCTATACCTGCTGACGGTGGCCGATATCCGCGGCACCAGCCCCAAGGTCTGGAATGCCTGGAAAGGCAAGTTGCTGGAAGACCTGTACAAGCTGACGCTGGCCGCCCTGGGCGGCGCCCACGCCGACGCCCACACCGTCCTGACCGAGCGCAAGGAAGAAGCCGCCCGCCTGACCCGACTGGCGGGCCTGCGCGACGATGCCCGGGAAGCCTTCTGGAACCAGCTCGACGTGGCGTATTTCCTGCGCCACGACGCCTCGGACATCGCCTGGCACACGCGCCATCTTTATCATCAGGTCGCGCCAGCGCAGGCAGTGGTCAAGGCCCGCCCCACCGAACATGGCGAAGGCCTGCAGATCATGGTGTACACCCGCGATGCGCCCGACCTGTTCGTGGCGATCTGCGGCTATTTCGACGCCAAATCGCTTTCCATTCAGGATGCGCGCATCCACACCACGCGCCACGGCTGGGCGCTGGACAGCTTCATCGTGCTGTTGCCGGAAGGCGCCAGCGACCTGCGCGCCCAGGCCACCCTGGTCGAACACGAGTTGGCCGAACGCCTCAAGGACCCGCACGCCGCCGCCTTGCAACAGCCCGCGCGCGGCGGCTACTACGGCCGCGGCCGGCAGTCCCGCGTGTCACGGGTGTTCCCGGTCATGCCGCAGGCCGAACTGCAGCCCGACGAGCGCAGCACCTCCTGGCGCCTGTCGGTAACCGCGACCGACCGCCCCGGCCTGCTGCACGCGCTGGCGCGCGTCTTCGCCGGGCACGAAGTGAACCTGCTGATGGCCAAGATCATGACGCTGGGGGACCGGGTCGAAGACGTCTTCATCGTCGACGGTTCGGCGCTGACGCGCCCGCGCAGCCAGATGCAGTTCGAACGCGACGTCCTGGACGCCCTGGCGGGCGAGGAAGCCCAGCAGCGCGCCGCCTGATCACGGGTGCCTGGCATCGCCAGCGCCGCCGGGACCGCATACAATCCCGGTTTTCGGCCAGGCGATACCCTCCCCATGGAGCTAAACGATTATCTGCGCGTTTTCGGCACCAGCTTCTTTTTCGCGCTGGCCACCCTGCTGCCCTTTCTGAACCCGCCCGCGATCGCGCCGATCTTCCTGTCGCTGACCGAGGGCGCGTCATCATCCACCCGGATGGTGCTGGCCAAGCGCGTGGCCATCAATGTCTGCCTGATGCTGATCGTCGCCATGGTCGCGGGCAACGTGCTGCTTAGTTTCTTCGGCATTTCGCTGTCCATCGTGCGGGTCGGCGGCGGCATGCTCGTGATCGCCAGCGCCTGGCGGCTGGTGAATTCGCCCGACGCCGATACCGAGCGCGTGGCGCGCATGGCCGAGTCGTTCACCCCGGAGATGGCCAAGGCCCGCGCGTTCTATCCGCTGACCTTCCCCATCAGCTGCGGTCCCGGATCCATCGCCGCGGCCATCACCGTGGGGGTGTCGCTGCGCGATCAGAACCACGTGCTGAGCCTGGTGCGGCTGGGCGGATCCATTCCGGGCATCATCGTCGTATCGGTCACGCTCTACATCTGCCTGCGCTTTGCCGCGCAAATGCTGCACCGCCTGGGCGACAATGGCACCGCCGTGTTCATGCGCCTCTCGGCCTTCATCATGCTGTGCCTCGGCGTACAGATCTTCTGGGAAGGCTCGCGCGAACTGCTGCTGGGCGTGTTGCAGCAAGTGATGCAACCAATTCCGATTCCCAAGGCCTAAGCCTGGCTCGGGGCCGCGTCCGGCCCCTTTTCCAACCCTTGCAAAGCAACAATGACCTCTCGCTCAGAACGCCTGCTCCGCCTGATCGCCCTCTTCTGCTTCGGCGCCGTCGGCCTTGCCCTCGTTTCCCAGCACGTCTTCGACATGCCGCCCTGCGCCTGGTGCGTCATGCAGCGCCTGATCTACCTGGTGATCGGCGTGATTGCGCTGGTGGGCGGATTCGGCGGCGGACGCGCCCTGACGCGCCTGTGCGGCGCGCTCACCGCGCTATTGTCCCTGGGCGGTATCGCCGCGGCCTGGTATCAGTACAGCGTAGCGGCCAACATGCTGTCCTGCGACCAGACCTTCGCCGACCGCTTCATGACCGGCATCGGCCTGGAAAGCGCCGTGCCGTGGCTGTTCGGCATCTATGCCACTTGCATGGACGCCAAAGTGCCGGTGCTGGGCATCGAATATGCACTGTGGAGCCTGGCGCTCTTCGTCATCATTTTCTTCATGGCGCTGCCGGTCGTGTTCCGGCGCGGCGGATCGCAGTAACAGCCCTTCCTGACGCCGCCCGCAGCATCGCGGGCGGCGGCCAAACGCGGGGAAGCCTGGTCTCGCTCCGGCGCCGTCCCCGCCTTGATCATGTCCAATCTGAAATACCTGACCGGATACCCGGAATCCCTGCTCGCCCAGGCCCAAAAGCTGCTCGACCAAGGCAAGCTGGGCGCGGCGCTGCTGGCGCGCTACCCTGCCGGCCCCCACGACGTGCGCACCGACCGGGCGCTCTACCAATACGTAACGGACCTGAAGAACAGCTACATGCGCAACGGCGACCAGATCAACAAGGTCGCCTTCGACAGCAAGATCCATGTGATCCAGCACGCGCTGGGACAACACACGTATATCTCGCGCGTGCAGGGCGGCAAGCTGAAGGCCAAGCACGAAATCCGGGTGGCCACATTGTTCAAGACCGTGCCGGCGGAATTCCTGAAGATGATCACGGTGCATGAACTGGCCCACCTGAAGGAAAAGGACCATAACAAGGCCTTCTACAACCTGTGCCTGCGCATGGAGCCGCAGTACCACCAGTATGAGTTCGACTTGCGGCTGTATCTGACGCACCTGGAGGCGACACGCGAAAACTTGTGGAAGGCCGCGGCCTGATATCGCAGTGCAGGCGCCCAGTACCCCGCAATAAAAAATGCCGTCCCGAAGGACGGCATTTTCTTGCTATCAGACAAACGCGTCAGGCGTCGCTGGCGGCGTAGCCCATGTTGAACTGCAGGCCGCTGGCCCCGCCTTCCTCACCGGGTTCGCCACGGGACTGGCCCAGGCGAGCCAAGTATTCAGGGGTGATGTCGCCCGTGACGTACTGGCCGTCAAAGCACGAAGCCTCGAAGCGCGACAGCTTGGGGTTGATGTCCCGCACCGCCTGCTGCATGTCGTGCAGGTCCTGGTAGACCAGCGAGTCGGCGCCGATGGCGCGGGCAATTTCCTCGTCGCTACGGCCGGTGGCGATGAGTTCGCTCTGCGTAGGCATGTCGATGCCGTAGACGTTCGGGAAACGCACCGGGGGAGCAGCCGAGGCGAAGTAGACCTTGTTGGCGCCTGCGGCGCGAGCCATGTCCACGATCTCGCGGCTGGTCGTGCCGCGCACGATGGAGTCGTCCACCAGCAGCACGTTCTTGCCCTTGAATTCCATGCCGATGGCATTGAGTTTCTGGCGCACGGACTTACGGCGCACGGCCTGGCCCGGCATGATGAAGGTGCGGCCCACGTAGCGGTTCTTGATCAGGCCTTCGCGGTAGTCCAGGTTCAGGCGGGCGGCCAACTGCATAGCTGCGGGACGCGAGGAGTCCGGAATCGGCATGACCACGTCGATATCGCCCAGGCGCATGTTGCGCGCGACCTTGTCGGCCAGGTACTCGCCCATGCGCAGACGGGCGTCATACACCGACACGCCGTCGATCAGGGAGTCCGGACGCGCGAAGTACACGTACTCGAAAATGCAGGGCACCAGTTGCGGATTGTCGGCGCACTGGCGGCTGACGAAGCGGCCGTCCAGGTCGATGAACACGGCTTCGCCGGGCTCGACGTCGCGCACGAAGGCAAAGCCGCTGCCTTCCAGCGCCACCGATTCCGATGCGACCATCCACTCCACGCCCTCTTCGGTTTCCTGGCGACCGATGCACAGCGGACGGATGCCGTTGGGATCACGGAAGGCCAGCAGGCCGTAACCAGAAATCTGCGCCACCACGGCATAGGCGCCGCGCACGCGCTTGTGCAGGGCCGATACGGCGCGGAAGATGGCGTCGTCGTCCAGCGACACGCCGCTGGCCGCCGATTGCAGCTCGTGCGCCAGCACGTTCAGCAGGACTTCGGAATCGGAGTTGGTGTTGATGTGGCGGCGGTCAACGCGGTAGAGCGATTCGCGCAGTTCGCGCCAGTTGGTCAGGTTGCCGTTGTGGGACAACATGATGCCGAACGGCGCGTTGACGTAGAACGGCTGGGCCTCTTCCTCGCTGGCGCTGGAGCCCGCGGTGGGATAGCGGACCTGGCCGACGCCCGACGTACCCGGCAGCGCGCGCATGTTGCGCGTGCGGAAGACGTCGCGCACCAGGCCGTGAGCCTTGTACATATTGAATTGGTTACCTTGCGATGTCGCGATGCCCGCGGCGTCCTGCCCGCGATGCTGCAACAGCAGCAAGCTGTCATAGAGCAGCTGGTTGACCGGCCCGCGCCCGATGACCCCTACGATTCCACACATGGTGAGATTTCCTGGTTGATTTAAAGCTAATCAATACGGCAGCCACGTCGCCAGGGACGGCGGCAGCCACGTCTTGATATGTTTGATGGCCTCGATGGCCGAATGCGAAAACATGGCGTCCTTCCACCACGGCTCCTGCGGCAGCGGCGTGTAGCCTGCGGCGGCGACCAGCGCCAGCACGATCAACAGGCCACGGGCCAGCCCGAACATCCCGCCCAGGCCGTGGTCGGCGGGACTCAGTCCGGTGCTGCGGATCAGGGCGGCAAGCGTCATGTTGACCAAGCCCACGCCGAGCAGCACGATGATGAACACCGCGGCGTACGAGACTCCCATGCGCAGCAGCGTCGTTTCAATATAGGGCTCCAGCCAGGCATAGACCGTGGGCCCCCACCATATCGCCGCCACGAAGGCCAGCAGATAGGCGACCAGCGATAGCACCTCTTTGAGCAGGCCGCGCACCAGGCCCAGCACACCCGAAACCACCAGGATGGCCAGCACGACGAAGTCGAAGCCGGTCACTATTGGGCGGCGATGAAACCATTGTCATAGCCCAGGGTGCGCAACCGCGCCTGGGCCGCCTGCGCCGCCTCGCGCGAGGGGAACGGCCCCACCCGCAGACGGTACTGCTGTTTGCCATTGATGGTGGCTTGTTCCACGAATGCGTTGGTGACGCCGGCCTGGTGCAGCTTGCCGCGCCGCGACTGAGCGTCCTCGGAGGTCGTATAGGCGGCGATCTGCAACACGAAATTGCCCTTGGCGGCGGGCTTGGGCGCGGGCGCCGAAGCCGCAGGCGCCGAACGCCCTTCCAGCAAGGCCAGCGCGCGCGCGCCATCATCCGATCGGTTATCGGGCTTGGCCGGCGTCGCGGGCTTGGGGTCCGGCTTGGGCGGCGTAGCCGGCTTGGGCTCGGGCTTGGGCGGCGTGACGGCCGCCGTCGCGGGCGGCGTCGCAGGTTGCGCGGCCGGAGGCGTCGTCGTCGCCGGCGGCTGCACGGACGTCACGGGAGGCGGCGTCGGGATGGCCGAAGGATCCGTCGGCGCAGCACTGCCCGGCGCGGGCGTCTGCGGCGCGGCGACTTGCGGTTCGGTCACTTGCGGCTGGAACGGCGTATTGCGTTCCGGCACCCTGATGGGAATGTTGTCGTCCACAGGCGTGGGCTGCGAATCGAGCACCATGGGAAGGATGATGACGGCTGCCAGCACCAGCGCGACAGCGCCTGCCAGCCTGCGCCGCGCGCGACCGCGCAGCTCCGCAGCCTGCACCTCGCTGGGCACAGCCGCCCGCTTGGAGGACTGCGCCTGGTCGGCAGGATCTTTGCGTTTGAAAAAACCCATGGAGGAGAATTCCTTGCGGCGATATGGCGGCGGGCCGCCTGGACGCGACTGACCCGCTGCTGCCTATGCCTTGCGACCCAGAGCCTGCAAAACCGAGGCTACGGTGAGAAACGAGCCGAACACCACGATTCTATCATTCTCCCCTGCCCGTTCGCGCGCTGCCGCAAAGGCCTGGGCGGGATCCGGGTAAGCGGAGATACCTGGTTTTTCGCCATCCGCCGGCGCAGGCGGCAGCGCGGCGGCGACCTGCTCCGCCAGCGCGTCTCCAGAGGTGCCGCGCGGCCCCGGCAAGCCGGCGCAGTACCAGTTGTCGATGCGCGTGCCGAGCTTGGCGATGACGCCGGCCAGATCCTTGTCGTTGAGCATGCCGAACACCGCGTGGGTGTAGGGATGAAAGCCCATGTTGTCCAGGTTCTGCGCCAGCACCGCCGCGGCATGCGGATTGTGCGCCACGTCCAGGATGACCGCGGGCTGGCCCGGCAGGATCTGGAAACGGCCCGGCAGCGACGCCTGCAGCAAGCCCAGGCGCACGGCCTGTTGCGGCACCGGCAGGCGGTCGCGCACCGATTCCAGCGCGGCCAGCGCGGCCGACGCGTTCAGCAGCTGGTTGGCGCCACGCAGCGCCGGATAGGCCAGCGAGTTGCGCCGCTGTTCGCGGCCGCCATAGGCCCATTGCTGGCGGTCGCCGGAATAGTTGAAGTCGCGTCCGAACAGCCACAGGTCCGCGCCGATTTCCTGGACGTGGTCCAGCAGCGATTGCGGCGGCATGGGATCGCTGCAGATCGCCGGCCGGCCGCTGCGGTAGATGTGGGCTTTCTCGAAGCCGATTTTCTCGCGCGTATCCCCCAGCCAGTCGGTGTGGTCCAGGTCCACGCTGGTGACGACGGAGCAATCCGCATCGACGATATTGACGGCGTCCAGCCGTCCGCCCAGGCCGACTTCCAGCACCACGGCGTCCAGTTTCGACTGCGAGAACAGTCGCAGGATTGCCAGCGTGGTGAACTCGAAGTACGTCAGCGACACGTCGCCGCGCGCGGCTTCGACCGCCTGGAACTGGGCGATCAAGGCCTCGTCCGTGGCGATCTGGCCATTGATGCGGGCGCGTTCGTTGAAATTGATCAGGTGCGGGGACGTGTACAGCCCGACCTTGTAGCCGGCCGCAAGCAGGATTGCCTCCAGCATGGCACAGGTGGAACCCTTGCCGTTGGTGCCGCCGACGACGAACTTCACGCCGGACAGCTCCAGCCCCAGGCGCCCCGCCACCTCGCGCACCCGGTCCAGACCCATGTCGATGGCGGTGGCGTGGATCGATTCCAGGTACTGCAGCCAATCGGACAGGGTGGCGGAAACGTCGGGCGTGCGGGCAGAAGACATGACAAAGCCGGTAGTGAGATCAGCCTTCGATTTTAGCAGTCCGCGCCCGGTGTTTTCCCTAATCCCCCAGGGAGCGGCAAGGTATCCGCAGCGAAAAACTGCTTGCCACTATTTTTCTCATACATAAAAATAATTTCACGTATGAAAATTTAAACGGATCAACCATGACGCAAAGCAAGACTCCCGCCTGGCTGGTGCGCGAGGCCGACGTGCCCGGCTACCACCCCGCCAATCACACCGGCACCCTGAACCGGCGCCTGATCGGCCCGGACACCGTCGGCTCCCGGGGCGTGGAAGTGCTGCTGGGCGTGATCGACAAGGGCAAGGGCGCCCTGCCGCACGCCCACCCCGGCATCGAGCAGGTCTGCTATCTGCTGTCCGGCACGGCGCGCGCGCAGGTGCAGGACGAATGGGCCGACATGGGACCCGGCGACTGCTGCTATTTCCCCCCGGACATTCCGCACGTCTTCACCGTCACCAGCGACGAGCCCGCCCGCCTGCTGGTGATCTATACGCCCCCTTATGAAGAATCCCCAGACCGCGTGATACGCGGCTTTCCGGCGCCATCCCCAGCCGCTTGACGCGGCGCAGCCCCGGGCAGCGGACGCAGAAACCGCGCCTGGACCCGAAGCACACAGGAGACAAACCATGAGACCCCTAAGCCTGCTGGGCGCCGCCCTCATCGGCGGCGCAGCGCTGTTCGCCGGCCCCGCCGCCCACGCCGCCGACTATCCCGCGAAACCCATCACCCTGATCGTCCCCTTTCCCGCCGGATCCGGCACCGACGCCGTGGGCCGCATCTTCGGCGCCGAGCTGGGCAACATCCTCGGCCAACAGGTCGTGGTGGAGAACAAGCCCGGAGCCAACGCCACCATCGCCGCCAACTACGTGGCGCGCGCCAAGCCCGACGGCTACACGCTCTTCGTCACCACCAACACCTCGCATTCGGCCGCGCCCTGGCTGATGAAGAATGTGCCCTACGATCCGGTCAAGGACTTCACCCCCATCGCCCGCGGCGGCAACCTGCCCTTCATCCTGGTCGTGAACCCGAAACGCCCGTGGAAGACCGTGGGCGAACTGGTGGCCGACGCGCGCCAGCGTCCGGGCCGCATCACCTACGCCAGCGGCAACAGCACGGGCATCGTCGCCGGCGCCACGCTGGCCAACCGCGCCAAGATCGACATCCTGCACGTACCTTATAAAGGCACGCCGCAAGGGCTGACCGATGTGGTCGGCGGGCAGGTCGATTTCATGTTCACCGACCTGGCTTCCGGCCTGCCCTTCGTGCAATCGGGCCAGCTGCGCGCGCTGGCCGTGTCGACCGCCGAACGCAGCGCCATCGTCCCGGACCTGCCGTCCATGGCCGAATCCGGCGTGCAGGACTTCGACCTGAACTCCTGGAACGGTTACTTCGGCCCGGCGGGCATGCCCCCGGAGATCGTGGCCAAGCTGAATGCCGCGATCAATCAGGTGGTCGCCAAGCCTGACGTGCAAAAGCGCTTGGCCGGCCTGGGTTTCGACGCCTTTTCCAGCACGCCCGAGGCCTTTTCCCAGTTCGTCGGCTCGCAGCTGGACCTGTGGGGAAAACTGATCCGCGACGCGGGAATCGAGCAGCAATGAGCGACCGGCCGCAATCCGAAACTCCCGGCGGCCCGCTGGCGGGCGTACGCATCCTGGACCTGAGCACCGTCGTGATGGGGCCCTATGCCACCCAGGTCCTCGCCGACCTGGGGGCGGACGTCATCAAGGTCGAGCCGCCGGCAGGCGACAACATGCGGGCCGTCGGCCCCATGCGCAACCCCGGCATGGGCCATATCTATCTGCACCTGAACCGCAACAAGCGATCGGTGGTGCTGGACCTGAAGACGCCGGAGGGGCTTGAGGCCTGCCTGAAACTGGCCGAAAGCTGCGACGCCCTGCTCTACAACATCCGCCCGCAGGCGATGGCCCGGCTGGGCTTGTCCTACGAAACGGTCGCGGCGCGCAATCCGCGCATCGTCTACCTGGGCGCCTACGGCTATGGCGAGGCCGGCCCGTACGCCGGCCGTCCCGCCTATGACGACCTGATCCAGGGCCAGACCGGCATCGCCGCCCTCTCCGCCCACCAGAGTGGAGATGTGCCGCGCTACGCGCCGCTGACCCTGGCCGACCGCGCGGTCGGACTGCACGTCGGCATCGCGCTCGTCTCCGCGGTGCTGCACGCCCGCAGCACGGGACAAGGCCAGCAGGTGGAAATCCCCATGTTCGAGGGCATGGCCCACCTCGTGCTGGGGGACCATCTCGGCGGCGCCACCTTCGATCCCCCGCTCGGCCCCACGGGTTACGCGCGCCTGTTGGCGCCGCATCGCCGCCCTTACGCCACGGCCGACGGCTATATCAGCCTGCTGATCTATAACGACAAACACTGGCGCAACTTCTTCGACCTGATCGGCCGCCCGGAATTGTCGCGGGATTCGCGCTTCAGCACCCACGGCGCGCGCGCCGCCCATATCGGCGAGGTCTACGCCTTTGTCGCCGACGTCATCGCCAGCCGGGGCAGCCAGGACTGGCTGGAAGGCTTGGCGCGGGCGGACATTCCGGCCTCGCCGCTCTATTCCGTGGACGATCTGCTGCAGGACGAGCACCTGGCCGCGACCGGCTTCATCCGGCCCATGGACCACCCCAGCGAAGGCCGGATCCGCACGACCGCGCCGCTGGGCAGATACGAAAACACCCCCACCTCGATACGCCGCCCCGCCCCCAGGCTGGGCCAGCACAGCCGCGAGGTGCTGGCCGAAGCCGGCTATGACCCTGCCCGGATCGACGCCATGACGGCCCGCGGCATCACCCTGGATGGAAACGACTGATGGACTTTGAATTCACCCCCGACCAGTTGGCCCTGCGGGACGCCGTATCCCGCATCTGCGAACGCTATCCGGACGAATATTGGCTGGAACGCGACCGCGAAGGCGGCTTTCCGGAACCCCTGCATGCCGATCTGGCGCGCGACGGCTGGCTGGGCATCGCCATGCCGCAGGAGTATGGCGGCGCGGGTCTGGGCATGACCGAAGCGGCGCTGATGATGCAGACCATCGCGGCTTCCGGCGCGGGCTTCACCGGCGCCTCGGCGGTCCACATGAATATCTTCGGCCTGAACCCGGTAGTGGTATTCGGCAGCGACGAGCAGCGCCAGCGCTGGCTTGCACCCCTGATCGCGGGCCGCGAAAAGGCCTGCTTCGCCGTCACCGAACCCGACGCCGGACTGGACACCACCAAGCTCAGCACCCGCGCGGTGCGCCAGGGCGACGAGTACGTGGTGCATGGCCGCAAGATCTGGATCTCGACCGCCCAGGTCGCCCACAAGATGCTGCTGCTGGCCCGCACCACCCCGCTGTCAGACGTCGAAAAGCCCACGCAGGGCCTGTCGCTCTTCTATACAGACCTGGACCGCAGCAAGATAGAAGTGCGCGAAATCGAGAAAATGGGCCGCAAGGCGGTGGACTCGAACATGCTGTTCATCGACGGCCTGCGCATCCCCGTGGCCGACCGCATCGGCGAGGAAGGCCGGGGTTTCGAGTACATCCTGCACGGCCTGAACCCCGAGCGCATCCTGATCGCGGCCGAGGCGGTGGGCATCGGCCGAGCCGCCCTGGACCGGGCGGTGAAATACGCCGGAGAACGCACCGTATTCGGACGTCCCATCGGCCAGAACCAAGGCATCCAGCACCCCCTGGCCCAGGCCTGGATGCAGCTCGAAGCCGCCGACCTTATGGTATTCAAGGCCGCCAGCCTGTATGACGCGGGCAAGCCCTGCGGCCCCTACGCCAACTCGGCCAAATACTTGGCGGCCGAGGCCGGCTATAACGCCTGCCAGACCGCGGTCATGACCCTGGGCGGCATGGGGTACGCCAAGGAATACCATGTGGAGCGCCTGCTGCGCGAAAGCTTCATTCCGCGCATCGCGCCGGTCAGTCCGCAGCTAATCATGTGCTTCATCGCGGAGAAAGTGCTGGGACTGCCCAAGTCCTACTGAGCGACGGCGTTCGATAGGCGCCCAGGCCTGCCCGTCAGGCCTGCTGCTCCAGCGCGGTGCAAGCCGAGCGCAGGATGCGCGCGTAGGCCTCCTGCTGTGGCTCGATCCGGTAGATCGGCCCGCCCACCGAAATCGCGTAGTGTTCGCCGGACAGCGTAACGGGCCAGGCGATGGCGCCCACGTCCGCAATGGACTCGCCGCTGTTCATGAACCAGCCGCGCTGGCGCGACAGCTCCAGGTCCGCCAGCAGCGCCTCGCGCGTCACCAGGGTGCGCTCGTTGTGGCGGGTCATGGTCATATCCGCGAGCATGGCGTCGCGGGCCGGTGTGTCCAACAGGGACAGCAGCGCCTTTCCGAGCGAATTTGCGTGAACGTCCTTGAACTCACCCGCAACCGGCGCGTATCTGATCGTATGCGGGGAATCCAGCACATCCAGGTAGACCACCCGGCCGTCCTGGCTCAGCTTGGCGAAAACAATCGTTTCGCGGGTGGCGTCCCTTAATTCGGTAAGGCTGGGATAGACCCGGTCCAGCACTGGATCGGCGCGGGCGATGCGCTGCGCCATGGCCAATAGCCTGCCGGTCGGGTAGTAGCCCTGGCGCCGGCCGGTTTCATACAGATAACCCAGGCCGGTCAGGGTGCGGATCAGGGCCAGGCAGCTGGACACCGGCACATCCAGCAGCCGGGCCAGTTCCGATAGCGGCAGCGCGCGCTTTTCGCGGGCATAGGTTTCGATGATTTCGATAACTCGCAGCGCCGTCTTGACACTCATTACCTGGTCCGAACTGTTTAGCACGTGAAACATCTGGCTCGCCGGCGGCTAAAGTTCCCTGCGGGCCTGCCGTAATGGTAGCTGAGAATTCCCTGAAAACAGCGCGTTCCTCCGAGACGCCCACATCGCCGTTGGAGTGATCATGGCCGTAACCCCCCTAGCCCCCGCATCGTTTGCACCAGCGCCGGTCGCGGCCGCGCCGGTTGCGCCGGACCCATCCGTGAGTGTGGCGCCCGCAGCTGCCGCAACGAACAGCGGAGCTTCAGACAGCGCGACATCGGATCAATCCGATTCGCAAAAGCTTCCCCTGGACAAGGCTCTGGATGAAATCAACGACCAGATGAAGGCTTGGTCGACGCAGCTGAAGTTCGAAATAGACCCGAACGTGCATCAGGTCGTTGTGTCTGTCGTGGATGCGGAATCGGGCGACGTCATACGCACGATTCCCAGCGAAACACTGCTGAAAATCGCCAAAATGATAGTGAACATGCAAGGAAACGGCATCAAGACCTCTGCCTGATCCGGCCCCACAATCGGGTCAGATCATCATCCACAGTGAGCAAGGATCCGGAAGCGTCGAATTAGGCCCGCCTTATGCCCTTACCCGGCCAATCGCCGGCACCATATTTTTGACAGAATCGCATTGCTAGAAAGGAATTTCACATGGCTTCTATCACCAACCTCGGCTCGACGACCGGCTTGCCCCTCGAAAAGATCCTGACGGATTTACAGGCGGCCGAGGACAAAAAACTGAGCTTGTACACGAATCGTCAAGCGAGCTATGAGGCTCGCGTCAGTGCGTTCGGGCAGGTACAAAGCGCGGTGGAAGCCTTGCAGAAAGCCGCCGCGACACTGGGCAAATCATCAACGCTGGATGCCGTGAAAGCTGATGTCGTTGGCGATGGCCTGACCGCCACTATCGGTGAAAACGGCGCCACGATGGGCGAATACACCATCAAGGTGAAAAATCTGGCAGCAGCCCAGACCTTGCAGTCTGGCATCGTGTCCGACCGCAAACTCCCCAATGGCGCCACCGGTTCATTCGAAATCGAACTGACGGACGGCAAAAAGCACTCCATCGACCTCAAGGGCGACACCTCGCTAGATGGTATTGCCAAGGCCATCAATAGTGATGACAAGGCCGGCGTGCGCGCCACGATCATCACCAATGAGAACGGTAGTTACCTGATGCTCAGCGCCAAGGATACCGGCGTACAGGCTTCGGTAAAGTCCATCACCGTTACGGGCGACCAAAAACTTAAAGACATCCTGAGTTACAACAGTGGTGCGGGTACGCAGATGACCCAACAGACCGCCGCCGCGGACTCGGTCGTCGAAATCAACGGCATCACGGTCAAGAGCGGTAGCAATAACGTTTCCACCGCCATTGACGGTATCACTCTGAACCTCACCGCCAAAACCGAAACCGACAAAGTGGTGACCCTGAAACTACAGAGTGACACGGGTGTCGCAAGCAAGGCAGTCCAGGATTTCGTTAATGCCTACAACGCATTGCAAAGCACCATCACGAAATTAACTGCATTCGATATCACTGCGGCCACCAATCAGGCGTTGACTGGAGATAGCACGACTCGTGGCATCCAATCTTCGATGTCGAGCGCTTTGCAGGTCATTACGTCGGAAGGTTCGCTTCGGTCTCTGGCTGATCTCGGCATATCCATGGACCCCAAGAGCGGCCAACTGAAGCTCGAGCTGAAAGATCTGGAAAAGGCCTTGACGGCCAACCCGGCCGATGTCAAGCGCATCATGGGATCAAGCGACGGTCTTGCCGCGAAGTTCGACGCCGCGATCAAGAACATACTGGGTGACAAAGGCTCCATCAAGATCAGCCAGGACGGGCTGACTGAATCTATCAAGGATGTGAAGGCCCAATTGGAGCGCGCTAAGGCGTCCAGCGCCGCATCCATGGCTGCCATGCGTGCGCAATTTGTCGCGTTGGACAAGTTCGTATCGCAACAGACGGTCACGGCCAACTACCTGACCCAGCAATTCGCGGCCATGAACAAGTCCAAGTAATTTACAGAAGATGTATTAATGACTTACGCCGCCCGACGCCCCTCCGGATCTAACTCCGTACGCTCCTACGCCGACATCGGCCTGGAAACCCAAGTCCTGGGGGCCAGCCCTGAACGGCTGATTTCCTTGCTGTACATGGGAGCCCGAGCGGCGATTGGGCAAGCGCGCCTGCACCTACAGGAGGGCAGAACCACAGAACGGGGAGCCGCCCTCTCGAAAGCCATCAAGATCGTCGACGAAGGCCTAAAAACCGGACTGAACATGGAGGCCGGCGGCGAAATCGCCGCGAACCTCGCTCGTCTGTACGACTACATCATCCGCACGCTGTTGATGGCAAACCTTAAAGCAGACGCGGAAGCGCTCGAAACGGCAGACCGCCTCTTGGCCGATCTGGCCGAGGCCTGGCAAACATCCATTGATCGCCCTGCCGGGGGCGTGCAGCCTTGACGGCATCGCATAAGCCCCAGCCAGCCATCGAACGCCCGAGATTTCCATGACGTCCACGACCCAGTACACCTCCCCCATCCTGGAACACTACCAGGAGATCGCTCTCATCACGGGAGAAATGCTAGTGGCGGCGCAAGCCGGCGACTGGGACGGCGCCATGGTCCATGGACAGCAATATTGCGAACTGGTGGAACGACTGCGCCAGACCGAACATTCGGCGCCACTGGACGAAGCCGGCCGCGCCATGAAATACGACCTGCTCGTGCGCATCCTGGAAAACGACGCGCTCACCCGGGATCTGGCGCTGCCGCAACTGGCCCGTCTGGGCGACCTTCTGGGACGCATGAAGCGCCAGCAGACCCTGCTGTCCGCCTACGGTTACCAGCAGGCGCCTGAAGAATGAGCGTAGGTCCCGCCGCGCTCGGCAACGTCCTGGTGCAGCGGCTGGACGCCGTGCTGGGCACGACGATGTCCGCCGCCAGCGCCAACCAGGTATCCGGCGCCCGCCCCGACGCGGTCAGCCAGCCCGGCAGCCTGGAAAAGCCCGGCGCCTCGGATGGATCAACACGCGACCCGCGGCAAGGCATACAGCCCGGCGGCGCCCGCGGCGACCGTCCGAATACTGTCGTCGACCCCAAAACCGCTGCAGCGCTGGCGCTGGCCGCCCGCGGCCTGGTGACCAGCAGCGACACCACCGCCTCGGCCCCGACCACGCTGGGCACGACGGCGCGTACGATTCTTGCCTTGCTCGCCCAATTCCCAGAGGCCGCACCTGCGGTCCAGGGCCGTGCGCCCTTATGGACCGCGCATGCGCAGCCGGGCCAATCCGGCGGTGGCGCTAGCGCCGGCCCCATGCCGGCAGCGCAAGCAGGCCAACAAACGCCACAGGCCACTGCGCAGGCATCCCAGCCATTGCCTGGCCAAACGCCGGCGCCGGCCCTTCCCCAGCAAGCCGGCGCGCTCGCGGCTTCGCCCGCGGCGGCGCTTGCCGGCGACACTCCGGCAACCGGCGCAAAACAGGACCGGCCGGCCGGACCGGGCGTCAATCCCAGTGCCGCCAAAGGACCCGACGCTGCCGCGCATGCCGCCCTGGCGGCTGGCGGACCTTCGGCGCGCGCGCTGGGACAGGCTCTGCGTCAGGCGCTTCAAGGCAGCGGCCTGTTTTACGAGTCCCATCTGACGGACATGGTCTTCGGCCGCGCCAACCCCGAGCAATTGCGCAACGAGCCGCAGGCGGTGCTCGGCAAGAATCCGCCCGCGCAGGATGCCGCGCCTTCGCGGCCGCGGGCGGGCGCAGCCCCCAGCGGCCGCACCGGCGTCGACGCCACACCCGGCGGCGCAGGCTCCGCCAGCTCGCCCGCCTCCGGCACGCCTGCTCCCGGCACGCCCATCACCGGCATACACCAGGACCTGACCGTACTCGTTCGCCAACAACTGGACGTGCTGGCCAACCAGACGCTGACCTGGCAAGGTGAAGCCTGGCCCGGCACGCCCATGGAATGGGAGGTCGAGCGCGACCCTTACGGCGGCGATCCGGACTCCGCTGTTTCCACCTGGGCCACGCGCCTGAAGCTGGACCTGCCCCGCCTGGGCCTGGTCGATGCCCGACTGAATCTGGCCGGCGATCAGATCGTCCTGCAACTCATTGCGCCGCACAGCGCGGCCGAGATCAATGACTCCTCGGACACGCTGCGTTCGCGCCTGCTGGCCGCGGGCCTGACCTTGAGCAATCTGACGGTGAGCGTGGTCGAACCGCGCGCCGACATTCCCGCCGATATCTGATGAGCCGCCTGCCCCCCCATCCGGAATCGGATCCGAACGCCGGCCGCAACGCGGCGGTAGCCATTTCGTACGAAGAAAAGGACGGCGCTCCGCGCGTCGTCGCCAAGGGCTACGGCCAGTTGGCGGACACCATCGTCCGGGCCGCGCAGGAAAACGGCCTCTACGTCCACGAGTCGCGTGAACTGGTCGGCCTGCTGATGCAGGTGGACCTGGACGCACATATTCCTCCCCAACTCTATGTAGCGGTGGCAGAATTGCTGGCCTGGCTCTATCGCCTGGAATCGCGCGAGTTCCCCGAACCCGCTACGCCCGCCTGACCCTATTACCTGAGGAAGACCAAAGTGTTGGATGCCAGCGATCCGGAGTTCCTGCTGACCCGGCCTGACGAGATGCGTTCGGCCCTGTTCGAGCTGACGCACCCTGACAGCCACATCCTGGTGCGCGACGCCGCGGACCGGGAGATGGCCGTGCTGATCCTCGGCGTGGACAAGCAGGCGGGCGAGTTCTTCTGGAGGCCGCGCGATTACGCCGGGGCAGACTTCGAGCAGTCCGACTCCATGGGCTTGCTGAGCGGCACCACCTTCCACTTCCATGCCACCGCCTACGGCGGCGTGCAGATCCGCTTTCGTGTGCAGCGCCCCCAGATCATTCATTTCGACGACGGCAGCGCAGCGCTGGTATCGCCGTTCCCGGAACGCCTGGCCCGTATCCAGCGCCGCAAGATGTTCCGCGCGTCCCTGATCGCGGCCGCCAATGTATGCCGCGCCAGTTGGCAAGCCACCCTCAACGACAAGCCCTATTCGTTCACGATACGCGACATCTCGGTGGACGGCGTAGGCCTGCGTGCCGGGCTGGCGGTTCCCGCCCTGCCGGAGCGCGGTACCGTGATGGAAAACGTGCAACTGGATTTTGGCGACCATGGCAAGCTCAACGCCAGCCTGGAAGTGCGCAATGTATATCCCGTCTCGGGGCAACCCATGGTTTCGTCCGCCAATCCGGACGAACCGCCGGCCAAGCACGTTTCGCTGACTGGCGAGCCGCCGGTCAGCCATCTGGGGGCCATCTTCCTGAATCTCGATGCGCGCCAGGAAAACTGGCTGCAGCAGGTGGTCTGGCGCCTGGAAAGAGGCGCCCAGCGCAATTGATGGATAGACGCGGGGCCATGCGCTGCAAGCGCCTCGCCTGATGCCTGCTGCGCTTGCGGCGTGCACGCAAGCGCAGTTCCCGCGATGGGACTCAGACCGCCATCGAAGAAATTTCCTTGTAAGCCGCAACCAGCTTGTTGCGCACCTGCACCGCCGTCTGGAAGCCAATACTGGCCTTCTGCATGTCGATCATGACGTCGTTGAGGGAAATATCGGGAGCCCCCAACTCGAACGCCTTGGCCTGGGCCGTGGCGGCGTTCTGGGCGGAAGTGACGCGACGGATGGAACGTTGCAGTTCCGCGGCGAAGCCATCCGGCTGACCGACCATTTCACCCGCGCTGAGGTTACCGGTCTCCGCCTTGCTCACTACCGCGCGCATCTGCTGGAGCATGCTTTCGATGCCGGACAAGCCTGATACAGCCATTACCTGATTTCCTTGCTGTTTGGGATTACACCAATAGTGCGCCCAGCGTAACGCCAACCCCGCCGGTTCATAGCTGACAAGAACCGCCAAAAAACCCGACATTTCCACGAATGCAGCCGCTTGCAGCCGGGGCGGCGGCGGCTCGGTTCACCTTGTCGGGGACATAGGAGATAAGTAACGCCAAAAACCGGCTGTTTTCAACGATTGGGATGGACGTCTCAGGGGCAATAATCCACGCTCTCCCCAGACCAGAAGCACGTTGCATGTGTAATCTGCCCTACCCAGACATGAAGTCCCAATTCCAGCTCCGCGTGGCCAGCGGGGGCCGCCAATGAACCAGCAGGCCACCCTGAGTTCGTCGCTGTTGACGAAGTTCCCCGTGCTGGAGAAGGTGCGCGCACTGCCCAAGCCTGTCCTGCTGGGCGCGGCGGCGGCTCTCGTCGCGGTCATCGTCGCCGTGGCGATGTGGAGCAGCGAACCCAAATACAAGGTGCTCTTCTCAAACCTGGACGACCGCGACGGCGGCGCCATCGTGGCAGCGCTCGGGACCATGAACGTGCCCTACCGCTATAACGAAACCGGCACCGCCGTGCTGGTTCCGGCCGACCGCGTGTACGACGCGCGTCTGCAATTGGCGTCCCAGGGATTGCCGCGCGGCGGCTCCGTCGGTTTCGAACTGATGGACAACGCCCGCTTCGGCGCCAGCCAGTTCACGGAACAGATCAACTACCAGCGCGGCCTGGAAGGCGAGCTGGCGCGTTCGATCGAAGCCATGCACACCGTGCAGCACGCCCGCGTCCACCTGGCCATGCCGCGCCAGTCTCTCTTCGTGCGCGAACGCCAGGCGCCCACCGCCTCGGTGCTGCTGAACATGCATCCGGGACGCAGCCTGAGCGACGCCCAGGTCTCCGCGATTTCCTGGCTGGTGGCCTCGAGCGTCCCCGAACTCACCGCCGAGAACGTATCCATCGTGGACCAGAACGGCCGCCTGCTGTCGGCGCCGATGGGCGAAGGCCGCGGCATGGACGCCGACCAGATGCGCTTCGTGCGCGAAATGGAACAGCGCACGGTCGAACGCATCCTCACCATCCTCAATCCGCTGGTTGGTCCCGGCAACGTGCACGCCCAGGCCAGCGCCGACGTCGACTTCGCCCGCCGCGAAGAAACGTCCGAGGTCTACCGCCCGAACCAGGAGCCCGGCCAGGCCGCCGTGCGCAGCCAGCAAACCAGCGACTCGACCCAGCGCGGCATCAACCCCGCGCAAGGCGTGCCCGGCGCGCTGTCGAACCAGGCGCCGGCCAACCCCCAGGCCCCCATCGCCAACCCGCCGCAACCCCAGCCGCCCCGCCCCGGCCAGCCGCAGCAACCGGCCAACGCCCAGCAGCAGACCAGCACGCAAGCGGTCACCGGCAACCTCAATGAACGCCGCGACGCCACCACCAACTACGAAGTGGATCGCACGATCAGCCACATCAAGCAGCCGGTAGGCAACCTCAAGCGCCTGTCGGTGGCCGTGGTGGTCAACTACATGCGCGACAAAGACGGCGAACTGCAGCCCCTGCCGGCCGAAGAGCTGAACAAGCTGACCAACCTCGTGCGCGAAGCCATGGGCTACTCCGAGACCCGTGGCGACTCGCTCAACCTGGTCAACAGTCAGTTCAACGATGGCCCGCCGCCGGTGCCGATGTGGCGCGATCCGGAAATGATCTCGCTGTTCAAGACAATCCTGGCCTGGCTGGTCGGTGGCGTGCTGGCACTGTGGCTGTATCGCCTGCTGCGCCGCACGGTGGGCGACTACCTCTACCCGCCGGTCGATCCGGAACAGGCTGAAGCCGAACGCATCGAAGCTGCACGCGAGGCCCAGGACGCGGCCCGCGCCAAGGAAGTGGACCGCTACCAGGACAACCTGGAACGCGCCCGCACGATGGCCAACAAGGATCCGCGCGCCGTCGCGATGGTTCTGCGCACCTGGATGAATAAAGATGAAAAATGATTCCACCCCGCTGGACGGCATGACGCGCAGCGCCGTGCTGATGATGTCGCTGGGCGAAGATGCGGCGGCCGAGGTCTTCAAATACCTCGGCGCCCGTGAAGTCCAGCAGGTCGGCGCCGCCATGGCCAGCCTGAAACAGGTCACGCGCAGCGACGTTGCAGTGGTACTGGAAGAGTTCCGCCAGGAGGCCGACCAATTCATGGCCGTCACGCTGGGCTCGGACGACTACATCCGCACCGTGTTGACCAAGGCACTGGGCAGCGACCGCGCAGCCGGCCTGATCGAAGACATCCTGGAAGCCGGCGAAGGCGGCAGCGGCATCGATGCGCTGAACTGGCTGGATCCGAACACCGTGGCCGAACTTATCGGCGACGAACACCCGCAGATCATCGCGACCATCCTGGTGCACCTGGAGCGCGACCGCGCCGCCGGCGTACTGGCGCTCCTGACGGACCGCCTGCGCAACGACGTGATGCTGCGTATCGCCACGTTCGGCGGCGTGCAGCCCGCAGCGCTGTCCGAGCTCACGGAAGTCCTGAATTCGGTCCTGGCCGGCCAGGGCGCAAAGCGCAGCAAGATGGGCGGCGTGCGCACCGCGGCCGAGATCCTGAACATGATGAACTCGACCCAGGAAGAAACCGTGGTCGCCAGCCTGCGCGAGCGCGACAACGATCTGGCACAGAAGATCATCGACGAGATGTTTGTCTTCGACAACCTGCTCGACGTCGAGGATCGCGCCATCCAGCTCATCCTCAAGGAAATCGACAACGACACACTCATGGTTGCGCTCAAGGGCGCGCCGGAAGAGCTGCGCGCCAAGTTCCTGCGCAATATGTCCAGCCGCGCGGCCGAAATGCTGCGCGAAGACCTGGACGCGCAAGGTCCGATCCGCATGTCCAAGGTCGAGACCGAGCAGAAGAAGATCCTGCAGATCGCGCGTCGCCTGGCCGAAAGCGGCCAGATCGTCCTGGGCAACCAGGGAGACGACACCTATGTCTGAGGTGGACAGCGGCGCCACGACGCTCATCTCGCGCAGCGCCGCCTGGCGGCGCTGGCAGATGCTGTCGTTCGACGAGCCCGCGGTCGTCGAAGCGGAGCCGGAACCCGAACCCGACCCGGGACCGGATCCCGAAGTGGTGATGGCCCAGCTGCGCGCCCAGGCGCTTGTCGAAGGCCGCGAGGAAGGCCACGCGCAGGGCCATGCCGCCGGCCTGGAAGTTGGCCAACAGGCTGGCTACGAAGCCGGCCTGGCCGCCGGCCGCGAACAAGGCTACGCAGAAGGTCTCGTCCAGGCGCGTGAACAGGGCGCCGCGGAAGCACAGCGCCTGCATGCGCTGGTCGAAGCCTGCGCCGCTTCCCTCGGCTCGCTCGAAGAAAAAATGGGCCAGGGCCTGCTGACCCTCGCCCTGGACATCGCCCAGCAGGTAGTGCGCACCACGCTCGCAGACCAGCCGGAAACCGTTATCAACGCGGTGCGGGAAGTGCTGCACATCAACCCCACCGCCGGCGGCCAGATGCGCCTGTGGGCCAACCCCGAAGACATCGAACTGATCCGCCTGCATCTGGCGGATGAGCTCAAGGAAGGCCACTGGCGCGTCCTGGCCGACGAGTCCATCTCGCGCGGAGGCTGCCGCGCCGAAACGCCCTTTGGTGACATCGACGCCACCTTGCAGACGCGCTGGCGCCGG
The DNA here is from genome assembly GCF_902859965.1 of Achromobacter aegrifaciens. Lineage (NCBI taxonomy): Bacteria > Pseudomonadati > Pseudomonadota > Betaproteobacteria > Burkholderiales > Alcaligenaceae > Achromobacter > Achromobacter aegrifaciens. The sequence goes on along the minus strand of NZ_CADIKO010000002.1, from coordinate 201,812 downwards.
GTCGCGGCCTCCTTGGGCCGCAACGTATCCTGGGAGGAACCGGTGTGAGCGCCAATCCGGCCTCCCTCCAGCCAGGCCAACCGGCTGCGCCCGCTATTACGGTTCCGGTCATCGACCGCTGGCAGACCCAACTGCAAATCGGCTCCATCCGCGCGGGCTCGACCGATCCGTGGCTCGTCAGCGGCAAGATCACGCGCGCCACAGGTCTGGTGCTGCACGCGACCGGCCTGCGTCTACCCGTCGGAGCAGCCGCCCGCATCGAAATCGCTCGCGGCCACGACCACTGGGCGGATGCCGAAGTCGTGGGTTTCGACGGCCACACGCTCTACCTGATGCCGCAGGCTGATATCTCGGGCCTGCCGCCCGGCGCGCGCGTCGTGCCTGGCGAGCCCCCCGTGCAACGCCAGATTCCGTTGCCGCGCAAGGCCGAACTGAACGGCAACGCCAAGCCGCAGCTGGGCCGCCACCTGCCGGTGGGCAACGCCTTGCTGGGCCGGGTACTGGACGGCGCCGGCCGCCCGCTGGACGGACTGGGCCCGCTCACGGGCGCCGAACTGGCCCCCCTGTCCGCCCAACCGATCAACCCCCTATCCCGCGCCCCCATCGATACGGTGCTCGACACCGGCGTGCGTGCCATCAATGGCCTGCTCACCGTCGGCCGCGGACAGCGCATGGGCCTGTTCGCAGGGTCTGGCGTCGGCAAGAGCGTGCTGCTCGGCATGATGGCTCGTTACACCAAGGCCGACGTCATCGTCGTCGGCCTTATCGGCGAACGTGGACGCGAAGTCAAGGAATTCATCGAACACAACCTGGGCCCGGAGGGTCTGGCGCGCTCCGTCGTGGTGGCTGCGCCGGCGGACGTGTCGGCGTTGCTGCGCCTGCAAGGCGCCGCCTACGCCACGCGTCTGGCCGAACACTTCCGCGATCAGGGCCTGGACGTGCTCCTGATCATGGATTCGCTGACCCGCTACGCCATGGCGCAGCGCGAGATTGCGCTGGCCATCGGCGAGCCGCCGGCAACCAAGGGCTATCCGCCCTCGGTCTTCGCCAAGCTGCCGACGCTGGTCGAGCGCGCCGGCATGGGCGCGCCTGGACCATCCGGCAAGGCCGGCTCGATCACCGCCTTCTACACCGTGCTGGCCGAAGGCGACGACCAGCAGGATCCGATCGCCGATTCGGCTCGCGCCATCCTGGATGGCCACGTCGTGCTGTCGCGCCACCTGGCCGAAGCAGGCCATTACCCGGCCATCGACATCGAAGCGTCGATCTCGCGCGCCATGACTTCGCTGATCACGCCCGAGCAGTTCGCCGTGGTGCGCCGCTTCAAGCAAAGCCTGTCGCGCTACCAGCGCAACCGCGATCTGATCGCGGTGGGCGCCTACGCTGCCGGCAACGATCCGCAGCTGGACGAGGCCATCGCCCGCTATCCACGCCTGGAAGCCTTCCTGCAACAAGACATCGGCGAAAACGTCGGCTATGAAGCCGCCGTCAGCCAATTGCGCGCCAGTTTCGAATTGAGGGACGCTTATGCCTAGCCAATTGCCTTTGGACATGCTGATCAACCTGGCCAAAGAGAGCACGGACGAAGCCGCCCGCCTCCTCGGCAGGCTCAGCGCCGAACGCACCAACGCCGAACGCCAGCTGTCCATGCTGCACGACTACCGTCAGGACTACCTGGAACGGTTGCAACAGGCAATGACCAGCGGAATGTCCGCCAGCGACTGCCATAACTACCAGCGCTTCATCAGCACGCTGGACGACGCCATCAGCCAACAACAAGGCGTGTTGCGCCAAGCCGACGACAACCTCGCCAAGGGCCGGCTCTACTGGCAACAGGAAAAGCGCAAGCTCAACTCCTACGACGCCCTGGCGCAGCGCGAACTGCGCGCCCAGGCCGTGGTGGAATCCCGCCGCGAACAGCGCGCCAACGATGAATATTCCGCCCGTCTGGTCCAGCGCCAGACCGGCATGCATTAAGCAATACCTAACAGGAAGCCCCAGATGAACGCTCCCCTGCCCCTGCCCTCCATCGCGCCCGCCGCCCCCTCGTCGATCGCCGACGCGCTCGGCGCCAAGAGCGCGCCTGTAAACAACAAGAAGGGCCCCAGCTTCTCCGACGTGCTGGCCCAGCAGCGTCCCGCGCAACAACGCCCCAACCAGGCCGCCGACTCGCGCCCCGCGAACAACGGCGCCAAGACGCCGGCTGATGGCAAGACATCCAGCGACCCAGCCGCCCGCGCCGAAGGCGCCGCCGCCGGCGCCATCGACGAGGCGGTGCAAGCCGCCGCGCAGGCCGAGGCAGGCGCACTCGCCGTTGCGGCCACGCAACCCGCGGTCATACTCCCGCAGCAAGCCCTCGAAATCGCGGCCCAGGCCGCAGAACAAGTGCAGCTCGCGCGCGGCAACGCCACCGCTGCCGCCGCAGCGATGAGCAGCGGCGCCGCCGTTCTGACCGCCGCATTGAATGCCGCCGACGCGGCACCTGCGACGCAGGCGCAGGCCGCTGCCATCGCAGCCTCTGGCGCTGTCGGCCTGACCGCTCCGCAGGCAGAGGCTGCCGCCGCGCTGGCCGCCCGCGAGGCAGAAATCGCCGTACCGGTCGTCACCGCGGCAGCCAAGCCCGGCACTGACGCCGCGGCCGTCGCGCAAACGCCGGTCCGCACCCCGGCCGCTACCGCGCCCGTCAAGGCCGAAACGCCGCGACTCGCTGCGGAGGTCGCGCTGCCCCGTCCCGCGCGCGACGCACGCCCCGCCGCGGACCATGGCACCATGCCAGAACAGACCGACGAGACCCCTGCCCTGGCCAGCGCGCAACAGCAATTCCAGGCGCCCCAGCATGGCGCCTCGGCCCAGGACCATCTGGCCCAGGCGCTTGCCGCAGCCGCGCAGCGTCCTGCCGCCGCTCCCATTGCAAACCCCGCAGCAGTCGCCGCACCGGTCGTGCCGGTCGTGCTGCAAGTCGCCACTCCCGTCGGCGGCACCCACTGGGGCACGGAGCTCGGCCAACAGGTCGTCATGATGAGCCACAACGCGCGCCAAGGCATGCAAACTGCCGAACTGCGCCTCGATCCGCCCGATCTCGGCCCGCTGCGCGTCAGCCTGAACCTGTCGGACGGCGTCGCCAGCGCTTCGTTCGTGTCGGCCCACGCCTCGGTGCGCCAGGCGATCGAAACCGCCATCCCGCAACTGCAGCACGCGCTGGCCCAGGCCGGCATCTCGCTGGGCCAGACCAGCGTGGGTGAACAAGCCGCCCAACAGGAGTTCGCGCAACAAGGCGGCAACGGCTCGCAACGCCATGCCGGAGGCGCCCAGACTGGCGCCGAAGCCGTGGCTGAAGCACCGGCTGCGGTAACGGCCCCGCGCAACGCCAACGCGCTGGTGGACACCTTCGCCTGACAAAGCAACGCATCGCTCCCGGCCACGGCTGCGGGCGGTGCAGCAATAGCTTGAGATACGCGGCTTTCGCCCTGTTTTTCGCCTCCAAGCGGAAGCGGCATTTGGGGCAGAATGCTTTCATCCACTAAGAACCCGTTTTCATCAGCGGCAAAACACGCATCGACACCGAGATGGCGACTTCCAAACCTTCACCCATGCCTGCGCGCGGCGCGCCTTCTTCCCGCTCCGGCGGCATGGGCCGTATTCTTCGCCCCTTGCTGGCAATCCTGGTCCTGCTCATCGTTGCCGCGGCCAGCGCCGGCGCAACCTGGTTCATCACCCAACGCATGCAGCCGCAGAACAGCGCAACCGTGCAGCTCGGCGTCGGTCAGGTGCCGGCAGGGCAACCTGGCCAACCCGGTCAGCCCGGCCAACCCGAACAAGGCCCGCAAGCAGCCCCGACCACCTTTGTCGCGCCGCCGGCCAACCCGGTCGCCGTGCCCGCGCCGATCTTCGTGCCGATCGAACCCTTCACCGTCACGCTGCAGAATCCTGATACGGAACGCATCATGCACGTGGGCCTGACGTTGCGCGTCAGCGACGAACAAACCCGCACGCGCCTCGAAAAGTACATGCCTGAAGTGCGCAGCCGCATCCTGATGGTGCTGTCGTCGCAATCGCCCACCGGCGTACAGACTCAGCAAGGCAAGACCGACATGGCCAACGCCATCAAGCAGGCCGTGAATCGCCCCTTCTCGCCCCTGCCGGACGGCCAGTACGTCACCGACGTACTGTACACGGCGTTCGTGGTGCAATAAGCATGGCCTACGAGGCATTTCTTTCGCAGGACGAGGTTGATGCGCTGTTGGCGGGCGTCACCGGCGAAAGCGACAGCAAAGCTAGCGCCACGGACCCGAACGCCGGCGCCCGCGCCTACGACCTGAGCTCGCCCGAGCGCGTCGTGCGCCGCCGCATGCAGACGCTGGAGCTCATCAACGAGCGTTTCGCCCGCCAGATGCGCCACGTGCTGCTGAACTTCATGCGCCGCAGCGCCGACATCACCGTAGGTTCGATCAAGATCCAAAAATACGCGGATTTCGAACGCAACCTGCCCGTGCCGAGCAATCTGAACATGATTCAGATGAAGCCCCTGCGCGGCACGGCCCTCTTCACCTATGACCCGAACCTGGTGTTCCTGGTCATCGACAGCCTGTTCGGCGGCGATGGCCGCTACCACACGCGTGTCGAAGGCCGCGACTTCACCACGACTGAACAGCGCATCATCCGGCGCCTGCTCAACCTGACCCTGGAAAGCTACGGCAAGTCCTGGGATCCCGTCTATCCGATCGAATTCGAGTACGTGCGTTCGGAGATGCACACCAAGTTCGCCAGCATCACCGGCAACAATGAAGTGGTGGTCGTCACCTCGTTCCACATCGAATTCGGCGCGACCGGCGGCGACCTGAACATCTGCCTGCCCTATTCCATGATCGAACCGGTGCGCGATCTGCTGACGCGCCCGCTGCAGGAAACCACGCTCGAAGAAGTGGACCAGCGCTGGGCGCAGCAGCTCTCGCGCCAGGTACGTAGCGCCGACATCGACGTGGTAGCGGAATTTGCCCGCATCCCCTCGTCGATCCGCGAACTGATGAGCCTGAAGGTCGGTGACGTCCTCCCCGTGACCGTACCCGAAACCATAGTCGCCAGCGTCGACGGCGTGCCGCTGATGGAATGCGGCTACGGCGTCTTCAACGGCCAGTACGCCCTGCGCGTACAGAACATGTTTACCCACGATACAGAATCCAACGAGGCCTCTGACCATGACTGACAAGAACGAGCCCGGTACCGGCTCGTCCCCGGCCGACGACTGGGCCGACGCGCTCGCCGAACAATCCCGCGCCAATCCGCCCACCCAGGCCGACGGCCTGAAGCCCCAGGACGACTGGGCGGCCGCCATGGCCGAGCAGACCAGTGCGGCGGCACCGGCTGCCGCGCCGGCCCCCGCAGCGGCGGCGCCTGCCGCTCCTGCCGCAGCCGCCCAATCTGCCGCCCAATCCGTATTCAAACCCCTGGCCGGCGCCACCGGCGGCGCGGGCGCGGATATCGACCTGATCATGGACGTACCCGTCCAGCTGACGGTCGAGCTCGGTCGCACCCGCCTGACCATCAAGAACCTGCTCCAGCTGGGTCAGGGCTCCGTGGTCGAGCTGGACGGCCTGGCAGGCGAGCCGATGGACATCTTCGTCAACGGCTACCTGATCGCCCAGGGCGAAGTCGTGGTCGTGGAAGACAAGTACGGCATCCGCCTGACCGACATCATCACGCCGTCCGAGCGGATCAACCGCTTGAACAACCGCCGCTGACCCTGGCGCCATGGACGATACCGCCCTCCTGCGCGTCGTTGCCGGCCTGATCCTGGTCGTGGCCGCCATCCTGGCCTCGGCCTGGCTGGCGCGCCGCGCCGGGCTGACACAACGCGGCGGCGGCAACCTGCTGCGGCAGGTCGCAAGCCTGCCCGTCGGTCCGCGCCAGAGCATCGTGGTGGTGGAAGTCGAGAATACCTGGCTGGTGGTGGGCGTCGGCCCGAACCAGCTCAATACCCTGCATACCCTGCCCGCCGGCCAGTTGCCGGAGGCTTCGACCTTGCCCGCGGCCGCCTTCGCGGCCAAGCTGGGCCAGGCGCTCAAGCGCCGCTAGCGCTGCAGCGCCCTCCAAGCGACACCCATGAGTTTGCCCACAAGCACGACACTCGTCCGCGCCCGGCCCGGCGCACTGCACCTGCTCGGCGCCGCCGCCCTGCTGGGCCTCACCCTGTTTCCCGCGGGTGTCGTCGCGCAGGCCACCTTGCCAGCGCTGACCGCCACGCCGGGTCCGAACGGTTCCGAAACCTATTCGCTCAGCATGCAGACCTTGCTGCTGATGACGTCGCTGTCGTTCCTGCCTGCCGCGCTGCTGATGATGACGGGCTTCACCCGCATCATCATCGTGCTGGGCCTGCTGCGCAGCGCCATGGGCACGGCCATGTCGCCGCCCAACCACGTGCTGATCGGCCTGGCGCTGTTCCTGACCTTCTATACGATGTCGCCGGTGTTCGACAAGATCTACACCGACGCCTACAAGCCGCTGTCCGAAGGCTCGATCCAGTTCGAGGCGGCCGTCGAGCGCGCCGCCGCGCCGCTGCGTACCTTCATGTTGCACCAGACGCGCGAAAACGATCTGTCGCTGTTCGCCAACCTGGCCAAGCAGCCGGCACTGGAAGACCCTACTCAGGTGCCCCTGCGCATCCTGGTGCCGGCGTTCATCACCAGCGAACTCAAGACCGCGTTCCAGATCGGCTTCACCATCTTCATCCCCTTTCTCATCATCGACCTGGTCGTCGCCAGCGTACTGATGGCGCTGGGCATGATGATGGTGCCGCCAGTGACGGTAGCCCTGCCCTTCAAGCTGATGCTTTTCGTGCTGGCCGACGGCTGGAACCTGCTCATGGGCTCCCTGGCCCAAAGCTTCTACCAATAACGCCAGGAGGAAAATCGCCATGACCGCCGAAACCGTCATGACCATGACCTACCAGGCGATGAAGATCGTGCTGGCGATGGCCGGGCCCTTGCTGCTCGTGACGCTGGTGGTCGGCCTGGTCATCAGCATCTTCCAGGCCGCCACGCAGATCAACGAAATGACGCTGTCGTTCATTCCCAAGCTGCTGGCCATGTGCGGCGTGCTGGTGCTGCTGGGCCCCTGGCTTATCGGCGTCATGGTCGACTACATACGGCAGCTGATCGGCCAGATCCCCATGCTGGTGTCCTGAGCGGCACCCGCCGCCGGACACCGGACTTTTCCCATGATCGCCTTCACGCTCGAGCAGCTCAACGGCTGGATCGGCCAGTTTCTCTGGCCGTTCGTGCGCATCCTGGCGCTCGTGGGCACCGCCCCGCTGTTCTCCGAATCGCTGATACCCATCAAGGTAAAGGTCGGGCTGTCCTTCGTCCTGGCCGTCGCCATCAGTCCAGCGCTCGATCCCGTGCCGCCCATTGCGCCCGGTTCGTTTACCGGGCTGTGGATGGTCATGCAGCAAGTGCTGATCGGCATCTCGCTGGGCTTCACGATGCGCCTGGTGTTCGCCGCCGTGCAGACCGCCGGCGAATTCGTCGGCCTGCAGATGGGCCTGTCGTTCGCCTCGTTCTTCGACCCGGCTTCCGGCGCCAACACCGCGGTGCTGTCGCGCCTGTTCAACATCATCGCGATGTTGACTTTTCTGGCCCTGGACGGCCATCTGCTGGTCCTGGCTGCGCTGGTTCGCTCTTTCGACACCTTGCCCGTCGCCATGATCCAGTTGCATCAGAACGGCTTTGGCGTGGTGGTGGAATGGGGCAAGACCATATTCGTATCGGGCCTGTTGCTGGCCCTGCCCCTGATCTGCGCGCTGCTGACCATCAACCTGGCCATGGGCATCCTGAACCGCGCGGCGCAGCAGCTGTCAGTGTTCTCTATCGGCTTTCCCGTAACGCTCATCATCGGCGTCACCATTCTGACGGTCGTGCTGCCGCACGCCGGGCCGTTCCTGGAATCGCTGTTCGAATCTGGGCTCACGGCGATGAGCCGGGTCGCCGACGCTCTGGCGGGCAAATAGGACTGGACTGGTAGTGGTGGATGCCGGGCGGTGCGTGACACCGCCCGTTTCCGTTTACTGCTGCCCGGTAAGGCGGAACACCCGGATCGTCTCGCGCAGCGCGCCGGATTGGTTGCCCAGCTGCATCACGGCGCCACCCAGATCCTGAACCAGCGCGGTGTTCTGCACCGTCATCACGTCCATCTGCGACACCGCCGTATCCACCTGCTCGATGCCGCTGGACTGTTCCTGCGAAGCCTGCGAGATCTCGCCGATGATGTCGGTGACACGATGCACGGCGGCCACGATGTCCTGCATCGTCGCGCCCGCCTGCTCGGCCTGCTGGGAGCCTTCGGTCACGCGCTCCACCGAGTCTTCGATCAGGCCCTTGATCTCTTTGGCTGCCTGCGCGCTCTTCTGCGCCAGGCTGCGGACCTCGCCCGCCACCACCGCGAAGCCCTTGCCGGACTCCCCGGCGCGGGCCGCTTCCACGGCGGCGTTCAGGGCCAGGATGTTGGTCTGGAACGCGATGCCTTCGATGATGCTGACGATATCGGCGATCTTGCGGGAGCTGTCCGAAATGCCGTGCATGGTGCTGACCACCTGCCCGACCGCCACGCCGCCCTTGCGCGCCACTTCCATGCTGCTGGCCGCAAGCTGGTTGGCCTGACGCGCGTTGTCGGCGTTCTGCCGCACCGTGGACGTCAGCTGTTCCATGCTGGCCGCGGTCTGCTGCAAGGACGCCGCCTGGCCTTCGGTACGACCCGCGAGTTCCTGGTTGCCGCGCGCGATATGCGCTGCGGCATGGGTCGTGCCTTCAATGCCGCGATACACGTCCTGTGCAATCCCGATCAGGCTCTTGCGCATCACTTCCAGCGAGAACTTCAAACTTCCGACTTCATCGTCGGAATCCGCCACGATCTGCGTGGTCAGATTGCCCGCGGCCACCTGACGCGCCATATTGGCGGCATCCACCATCGGATCCAGCAGCGAGCGCGACAGGCGCCAGCCCATGCCAAAGATGGCGATGACGCCCAGCGCAATGGCCGCGCAGCCAACGCTCGCGCCCAAGGTGCCCAGTTCCGCCCAATTGGCCCGCAGGCCGTAAATGCCCGCGCCAGCCATGATTGCGGATGACAGCAGCGCGTGGCGCAGCATGCGGCTGCGGACATTGCGCCGGAATGGAAATGCCAGCACGTCCACGCCGCGCCGCCAGCCCGCCCGCACGGGACGCCCGCGCAGGATGCGCACGCCCTTGGCCGTGCCCTCGCGAATTCGGGCATACAAATCCTCAGCCATTTCGATCTGTTCTTCGGAGGGGCGCACCCGTACCGAGGAATACGCCACGACCTCGCCGTTTTCGACGATGGGCGTTGCATTGGCCAGCACCCAGTAGTAACCGCCGTCCTTGCGCCGATTCTTCACCAGGCCCAGCCACGACTCTCCGGCCTGCAGCGTTTCCCACAGGTCTTCGTAGGCTTCGGGCGGCATGTCGGGATGGCGCACGATGTTGTGCGGTTTGCCGATGAGTTCTTCGCGGGAGAAACCGCTGACTTCGACAAAAGCCGGGTTCGCATAGACGATCCGGCCCTTGGTATCAGTACGCGAGATCAGGTATTGATCCTCGCGCAGCTTGGTTTCTACATTGTGGACGGGTAGGTTGACGCGCACAGCTTGCCTCCGGATACATCATGTCGAGCAGCGAATGGATATCGGCGAGCAAACCGGATCTGACGCCCCGCATAGACGTGTTCCCCCGCCAGGTTCGTCAGGCTCCGGGACGGCATGGCCCCGCATTTTCGAACACTGTTCACCGCCCTTTTCAGGCGTTATTGTTGTTAACGACCAAATTTTCGAAAACTTAACGTGCGCATGAATTTGCGCACGCCAAGGCGCAAAGCATATGGACCGCGGCCGCGCATCAGCGCGGCCGCGGTCCTGTTACTGACGTCAGACGACGGGCATCAAGCCTGCGTCAGCGTCGGCGCGGCGTAACCGCCTGACAACTGGTGCGCAGGAACTTCGATCACTTCGCCCGTGTTGATCTTGAACACGGCCACTGCTTCGGCCAGGCGCTGCGCCTGCTCCTGCAGCGAACCCGCGGCCGCGGCCGCCTCTTCCACCAGCGCCGCGTTCTGCTGCGTCACCTCGTCCATCTGCGACACGGCACGGTTCACCTGGTCGATGCCGCTGGACTGCTCTTCGGAAGCGGCCGAGATCTCGCCCATGATGTCCGTCACGCGCTTCACCGAGGCCACGATCTCCTGCATCGTGGCACCCGCACGCTCTACCTGCTGCGAGCCCGCGCCGACCTTGCTCACCGAATCCTCGATCAGGCCCTTGATTTCCTTGGCCGCCTGGGCGCTGCGCTGCGCCAGCGAGCGCACTTCGCCCGCCACCACCGCAAAGCCCTTGCCCTGCTCACCCGCGCGCGCTGCTTCCACCGCCGCATTCAGCGCCAGGATGTTGGTCTGGAAGGCAATGCCGTCGATCACCGACACGATCTCGGAGATCTTGCGCGAGCTGGCCGAAATGCCTTGCATCGTGCTGACCACTTCCGACACCGCCGAACCGCCGCGCTCGGCCACGTCGGACGCGCTGGCCGCCAACTGGTTAGCCTGGCGCGCATTGTCCGCGTTCTGCTTCACGGTCGACGCAAGTTCTTCCATCGACGCCGCGGTTTCCTCCAGCGAAGCCGCCTGCTCTTCCGTGCGGCTGGACAGATCCGTATTGCCGGCCGAGATTTCGCGCGAACCCACGGTGATTTCGTCCACGCCGCTGCGCACGGCAGATACGGTACGGGTCAGGCTTTCCTGCATGCGCTTGAGCGCGGCGAACAACTGGCCGATCTCATTGTGCGAACGCACTTCCACGCGGCTGGTGAGGTCTCCAGCCGCGATCTTGTCGAAGTGCTGGCCGGCTTCCACCAAGGGGCGCACCACCAGGCGGCCGAACACCAGACGCGCCAGAATCATCAGCAGCACAGCCAGGCCGACCGCGACACCCACCGCCACCATGGCGAGGTTGAAATTGGCTTCGGCCTTTTCGATCGTGGCTTGCTGCTGGTCACCGATGTACTTGCCAAACTCGCTGAGCGCCTCGATGAAGGCTGCGCTGCGCGGCGTGCCGTACTCGTTGTTCACCATGTAGAAGGTGGAATAGTCTTCGCTGCGCAGGGCTTCGACCATGGTATCCACGCCGTCGTCGATGTAGGAACGATAACGACGGACCAGGTTCATGGACAGCTGGCGGCCCGTATCGTCCTGCAGCATGTTCTTCTGGAAATCGGCGAAACGGCTGCGCACGCCGGTCAGCAGGTCCGTGGCGCCCTTCAAGGCCGCCGCGGCATCGCGGGCCGAGTTCTCGCCGCTGCCCCAGCCGGATTCCTGCAGGTGGCGCGCGGCGACCATCAAGGCAACCCGCGCGCGCAACATGTCGCTGTTGATCACTTCGACCTGCTTCGAACGTTCGGTCAGTGCATTGACCTCGCGAATCGACTCATAGTTGTTCTGCAGGAAATACGCGGCCAGACCGCCCACCGCCGCGATCAACACGGCGAAGAACGCCATGACCCACAGCAACATGGTGCCGACGCGGGCATCGCGCAACCGCAGCTTGCGCTTCACCTTGGGTGCGCGCGCGGCCTTCTTCTTGCCGACCTTTCCGGACTTCGTACCGGACTCGAGACTCGCTTCCATATTATTTCCCCATCCCTCAGGAACTACTCTGACCAAATAAAAAACCACCCGATGGACATGCCTTGTTACACGAGACATGCACTCCGGGCGACGTACATCGCGGCTCGCGCCGCGATGCTCCCCGCTGGACTACAGGGCGCTATTTGCCCTGAGGCTGCAATCCGGCCGGTTCACCCGGACCCGGTATGTAGATGGTCTGCACCTCGGGGGCCGCGGCGGGCGGCGCCATGTCCTGACGCAAGTCAGGCATAGGCGCGGGTCCCAGCAGCTTCTGGCGTTCCCAGGGTTCCAGCAAGATATTGGTGCTGTCGACGAGGCGCAGCAGTCGGCCGTCCGGACCGAATTGCAGCAGCGCTTCCTTGCGGCTGTACAAGCCGTCCGCGACGAAGGTGATTTTGAAGGCCCAGAGCGCGAGCAGCGTACCGTCGGTCTGCTTGTAGAGTTTGTCGGGCGGGGCGGTCAGTGCACGTGAAGCCTCTTCCAGCGTCGTTTGCCCAGGGGTCAAGGTCGACAGCTTGTCCGGGTCGAAATTGTGCCCGGACGCCGCGCAGCCGACCAGAAGAACCGCCACCACGGCCGTCGCCAGAAGATGTATATAGCCTCGCATACCCTACCCATTTACCGGCAACGCCGGTGTCAGAAAGATTCCCAGTCGTCATCCGCAGGCGCTGATCGGCGGCCAGCCGTCGCGGCGGGCTTGGCCGCCGGTGCAGCAGCCGGACGTACCGTGGGACGGCGCAGCGGCCGCGCCGCTGTCGCCCCTTCAGCCGCAGCCGGCTTGGTCCGGGTGGAATGCGTCAAGCGCACGGCCGGCACTGCCTTGGCCTCCGCCGCGGGTGCGTCCGCCTGCGCTGCGGGCGCGACCGGGGCGGCCACGCGCGCCGCCGGACGTTGAGCCGCCAACTGATGCGCGGGGACTTCGATCACTTCGCCCGCATTGACCTTGAACACAGCCACTGCTTCGGCCAGGCGTTCCGCCTGTTCCTGCAGCGAACCCGCGGCCGCGGCAGCCTCTTCCACCAGCGCCGCGTTCTGCTGCGTCACCTCGTCCATCTGCGACACGGCACGGTTGACCTGGTCGATGCCGCTGGACTGTTCCTCGGAAGCGGCCGAGATCTCGCCCATGATGTCCGTCACGCGCTTCACCGAGGCCACGATCTCCTGCATCGTCGAGCCGGCGCGCTCCACCTGCTCCGAACCCGCGCCGACCTTGGACACGGAATCCTCGATCAGGCCCTTGATTTCCTTGGCCGCCTGGGCGCTGCGCTGCGCCAGCGAGCGCACTTCGCCCGCCACCACGGCAAAACCCTTGCCCTGCTCACCCGCGCGGGCCGCTTCTACCGCCGCATTCAGCGCCAGGATGTTGGTCTGGAAGGCAATGCCATCGATCACCGACACGATCTCGGAGATCTTGCGCGAACTGGCCGAGATTTCCTGCATGGTATTGACCACTTCCGACACCGCCGAACCGCCGCGCTCGGCCACGTCGGACGCGCTGGCCGCCAGCTGGTTGGCCTGGCGCGCGTTGTCCGCATTCTGCTTCACGGTCGATGCCAGTTGCTCCATCGAAGCCGCGGTTTCCTCAAGCGAAGCGGCCTGTTCTTCCGTGCGGCTGGACAGGTCCGTATTGCCGGCGGAAATCTCGCGCGAGCCCACGTTGATCTCGTCCACGCCACGGCGCACCGCAGATACGGTACGAGTCAGGCTTTCCTGCATGCGCTTGACCGCAGCCATCAACGTGCCGATCTCGTTGGTCGAGGTCACGTCTACGCGGACGGTCAGATCACCGCCGGCGATCTTGTCGAAGCTGTCGCTGACAGCGCGCAAAGGCCGCAGAACGACACGATTCATGAACAGGAAGGCGCCCAGCCATACCGCCACGATCAGCACCGCCAACGCGGCGTACACCATGGCCATCGTCGCCGCCTGCGAGCGCGAGGACGACACCATCTCTTCGCTGTAGGAGGTAATGTCTTTGGCGAATTCGCCCAGTTGTTTCGAGAACGCCCCGCTCGCGGCGCCGGCCCTGGTGTTTTTCAAATCCAGGTAAGCCGCCGAATCGCCCTTGTCCAACGCCGACATCATGGCTTGCAATGCGTCTGCAAAGCCGTTGAACGAGGAAAGAAGGTCACCCTCGGCGCTCTTGCCTACCGCCGTGGTCTTCGGGATGGCCTTGAAGGTCTCCATCTTCTTCTTGGCGTCGGCGACCAGCTGTTGCACCGTACGGGTGTTCTCGCTGGCGCCATTGGCGTCGCCCGTGGCCCGCTGCGCGGCAGCGATGTCGGCGCGTATGGTCGCGCGCAGCATCTGCGTGTAAGCGTCCTTGATCAGATTCGCCTGCTGTACGCTCAAGCTATCCAGTGCATTGATCGCCTCGGAGTTGGAACGCATGCTGTTCCAGCCCAGAACGATGGAAACCAGCGCTGCCAGCGCTACGGCCAACTGGGCAAGCATCAAGCCCGTACGCACCTTCAGATTGCTAAACATTTCCGTATATTCCGGTAGTCGTCCCGGCGGCACTCTTGCCGCCAGGCCGTAAATAGGGGGGTAGCTTTACTGCCTGTGCTGCGCTGACGGATCCCTCCGTCAGAAAGACTCCCAATCGTCATCCGCCGCAGGCGTTGGGCGCCGGCTGGAGGCTGGCGCCGCAGGCGCGGCATCCTTGGCGCTCGCCGGGCGACTGGCTGGCCGGCGTAGCGGACGAACGGTGGTGGCCGCTTCCGGCGCTGGCTTGGGCCGGGCGACCTGAGTCAGGCGTGGCGCAGGCGCCGCCTTGGGTGCAGGTTCCGCCGGCTGAGGCGCTTCGGCGTTAGCGGGTTCGGCGGGCACCTTGCCTGCCGCAGCCTGCGGCTGTGTGGGCGGCGCCGGCATGCGGGGCGCGCTGCGTTGCGATGCCAATTGCTGCGCGGGGACTTCGATCACTTCGCCCGCATTGATCTTGAACACGGCCACTGCTTCGGCCAGGCGCTGCGCCTGTTCCTGCAGGGAACCCGCGGCCGCGGCCGCTTCTTCCACCAGCGCCGCGTTCTGCTGCGTCACCTCGTCCATCTGCGATACGGCACGGTTCACCTGGTCGATGCCGCTGGACTGTTCCTCGGACGCCGCCGAGATCTCGCCCATGATGTCGGTCACCCGCTTCACCGAGGCCACGATCTCCTGCATCGTCGACCCTGCGCGCTCCACCTGCTGCGAGCCCGCGCTGACCTTGGTCACGGAATCCTCGATCAGGCCCTTGATTTCCTTGGCCGCCTGGGCGCTGCGCTGCGCCAACGAGCGCACTTCGCCCGCCACCACCGCAAAGCCCTTGCCCTGCTCACCCGCGCGCGCCGCTTCCACCGCCGCATTCAGCGCCAGGATGTTGGTCTGGAAGGCAATGCCGTCGATCACCGACACGATCTCGGAGATCTTGCGCGAGCTGGCCGAAATGCCTTGCATCGTGCTGACCACTTCCGACACCGCAGAACCGCCGCGCTCGGCCACATCGGACGCGCTGGCCGCCAGCTGATTGGCCTGGCGCGCATTGTCCGCGTTCTGCTTCACGGTCGACGCAAGTTCTTCCATCGACGCCGCGGTTTCCTCCAGCGAGGCCGCCTGCTGCTCGGTGCGGCTGGACAGGTCCGTGTTGCCGGCGGAAATCTCGCGCGAGCCCACGTTGATCTCGTCCACGCCACGGCGCACCAGCGCCACGGTGCGGGTCAGGCTTTCCTGCATACGCTTGATAGCGCCAAACAATTGGCCAATCTCGTTGGCGCTGCGCACGTCGATGCGACCGGTGAAATCGCCGCCCGAGATCTTTTCAAAATGGTCGCCCGCTTCCCGCAACGGGCGCAGCACGGTCCGGCTGATGAACAGCCAGCAGCCCAATGCCAAGGCCAGGGAGATCGCCAACATGACTATCGTGACCGTGCGCGAAACGCCGTGGGCCGCTTCGGCCTGCACCACCAGCTCATCGGTGCTGGAGTCGATATGCGCCAGCACGCCGCCGACGGCCTCTCTCAGAGCCGTGTTCGCCGCGCTTCCCGCGTCGTTCAGATCCAGGTAGTCCTGCACGGCCATGGTCGACAACGCGGCCGCCTGACGCCTGACCACGTCGCTGAACTGCTTGTAGGCGCCTTCCAGCTTTTGATTCAAAGCCTCCGAGCCTTCCAGGCGCGGTGCCTTGCGGTATGCGTCCAGCGCCTGAGCGCCTTCCTGCATCAAACCTTCGGCGCGCTTGGCCTGCGAAGTCGCCTGTTCGGTCTTTCCTTGCTGCAGATCCATCAGCGACGTCGCCAACAGCAAGCGGCCGCGCAGGAACAGGATGTAGGCCCGGTTCAGCTGCGAGGCCTGCGTGGAATAGGCGTCGTTGACCCGCTCCAGCTTCTCATTGCTCGAGTTCAGCCCCATCCACGCCACGCCATTTGAGATGAACATGGCGCCCGTGAAGAGCAGCAACACCAGAACGAGACAGGTGCGGACTTTCAAGTTGACAAGCATGGAATATCCGAGCGTTAAGCAATGTGAAACGACTATTTCCTACTCTGCACGCACACACGGACGCCCCGGCCCCTGGCCAGTAGCGTCCGCAAAGGCGCAACCCTACGCACCCGATGGCGCGTTTTTGTACCTACCGCATTGCTACTTGCGGCTGAACAGACTTGATCCCTGGATGGTCATGAATGCTGCCGACGCCGCTTGCAGCGCGACCTGGCGTAGCGCGAGCTGGCTGGCGCCTTGGTAATAGTCCAGTTCTTCCAGATCAGACAGGGACTTCGAGTAAGACAGGCCTTTCTGCGTACCCGTGGAGTTCAGTGCGTCCAGTTCGTTCATCCTGGCGCCGACCGAAGCCTGCACCGTGAGAACGTTGTCGTAGGTGTTCGCCAGCTTCTTGTTGGCCGTCGCTAGTGCATTGTTCAGTTTGGCGGTCGCGACGGGGTCGCCAGCGCTGGGCGCGTCCAGCGCAGCAATCACGTCGTCCAAGGTAGCGAACACGTCCATATCGGAGGACTGGACGCTTTCGACATTTATCACGTCACCAGCCTGCGGGGCGCCTTTAATCGATACGGATACGCCACTGCCCAAATCGACCGTAGCTCCATCAGCGTATGCGGTTGCAGGAGCTCCTGCGGCCGGCACGGTCGCGCTGGAACCGTCTGGATTCGTCGTCGTAACGCGATAGCCGATCGCTCCGGTGACTGCGTCGGTCTCAAACTGCACGGCAAACTTCTTGCCCGCGTTTGCCGAACCCGGCACCACGGATGCCGGACCAAACTCGGCAGTGCCGGTATTGGAATCGGGCGTCGAAGCCACAAAGGCTTGCGAACCTGGGTTTGCGCGCCCAAAGATGTCCTTCCCCAGATCGCTGGAGGACAATTGGCGGCTTTGGTCAACCTGAATGGTCCGCTCACCCACAGAATTGCTATAAGCGATCTTGCCGGTCGCGTCCTTGGAGTACGGCATCACACTGCCATCATTGCCCGAGAACAGATATTGACCATTGCCGTCCGTCGTGTTCGCAAGCCCCAGCAAGGCATCGCGGGTGCTTTTGAGTGCCGTGGACAAGGTTTGGCGGTCGCTATCCGACAGCACGCCGCCGGCCTGGATGATACGCGTGCGCGCCTCCTGCAAGGCATTCGTCACAGCGGTCAGCGTATTGCTTTCCTGCCCCAGATTCGTGCTGGCGGTCTGGCGGTTCATGCCATACGTATTGTTCATGCTCTGCGTCTGAGCCACACTAATGGCCAACGCAGCGGCCAGGGGATCATCCGCCGGAGTCAGGTTCTTGCGTCCGCTACCGACCTGTTCAACCAGGCGGTTCATATCGGATTCCTGAGAGAGAACGCCCTTCAGGCCGTTCGAGTACATCATCGAGGTGCTCAGGCGCATGGTGAAGCTCCGAAATTTTCTTTATTGGTCACGATTCGACGATTCGATCAGCCGCGCAGACCCAGCAGCGTATCGAACATGGTGCTGGCCACGTCAATGATGCGCGCACTGGCTTGATATTGTTCCTGGTACAGCGACAGGCTGACGTATTCTTCGTTCAGGTTGACGCCCGAGACAGCCTGCTGCGCCGCAGTCTTCTGCGTGATCAGGTTTGCCTGCGCGGTCGCCGCGGACTTGAGTTGAGCGGTTTGCACCCCAACCGTATTCACCACCTGGCCGAACATATCGTTCACGCTCATCGTGCCGTTACCAAGCACCTTGCTGTTCTGCAGCTGAGCCAGTTTCAGCGCGTTCTTGCCGTTGGCGTCACCGCCTTCTAAGTCGGCCGCCGCGATCTTGTAAGGATCGGAGATCAGAACGGTAAGATCGCGTGCCGCATCGCGCGTGGGTGCCAGCGACCATTTGTCGCCAGCCTGGGGCGGCGCGCTGATGGTCAGGGTCACACCCATCTCGCTGTCGAGATTCAGCGTGCCCGGCGTCCCGGTGGCCGGACCGTTGTAGACCTGCGAACCTTCCGGCATGCGCAGCACGCGGTAGTTCGTGCCGTCGAAGGAAATCTCGTATTCCTTGGCGTTGATGTTGTTCAGGTTCGTGAACTGACCCGAAAGCGACGCGTTGCTCTTGTTCTGCGCATTCGGTACGCCCTGCGGCGAACCGATGCCAAAGAAGTCCGTGCCGGGATTGCCGTTCTGGTCCAGGCCCTGCTTGTGCTGCTCGTTGAAGGACAGCGCCAGGCCGACGGCCATCTGACCCAACTGGCTTTGCATGACATCCAGCGAAGTCGCGCGAAATTGCAACAGGCCGCCCAGCGAGCCGCCGGTCACTTCCGCATCATCCAGCTCCACGGCGACCGTCTTACCCGAGCCGGCCGGCAGCGTGTAGGCAATGGCGGTGCGTCCCGTATCCTTGGAGGAAGCCACCGCTTGCAGCGGATAGATGGTGTTGCCGGATAGCAGCGCCTGGCCACCGTTGGCCAACGTAATGTTGATCTTGTCGCCTTGTTCGTAGGTGGTGATGCCTACCAGCTGATTCAGTTCCATGACGGCCTGGTCGCGCTGATCCAGGAGATCGTTCGGAGGACTGCCGCCCGCCTTGCCCGTAGCCAGCGAGATTTGCTGGTTCAGATCGTCGATACGCGTCAGATAACTGTTGACCTGCTCGACCGTCGTGGTGATCTGCGTGTTCAGGCCGATGCGCTGGTTTTGCATCTCGGTGTAGGCCGAACGGATTTGGGTGGCCAGGCTATTGGCCTTGCCTAGCAAATCCTGGCGCGCGGCAGGGTCGGCAGGCTTGCTGGCCACCGCATTCATGCTGGTGAAGAAATTGGTCAGGCCCGGCGCGATGCCGACGGTGCGGTCGGCGAACAGGTTGTTGATTGCCGAAACCTGGTTGTATTGCGTCTGCAACTGGGCGCCACTGCCCTGAGCGCCGACCAGTTGCTTGTACAGGAAACTGTCGTAGCTGCGCACGACCGTGTCGACCTGCACGCCTCGGCCTATGTAGCCGTTGCTGGTCGCCTGGGCGCCGGCAGTCGAAACCATGACGCGCTGGCGGTTGTAACCAACCGTGGTGGCATTGTTGATATTGTGGCTGGTGGTGGCCAGCCCTGCCTGAGCGGCGTTCAGCCCGCCCAGCGCCAATTTATACATATTCATGCTGACAATGCCCCGTATTTAACCGCTGATATACCTGGATATCCAATTAACGGCAGGAGGTGATCCGAATTTAGAGTCCTTCCAACATCTGGCGAGAAATTTCCACCTTGGATGCCGCGCCCCGCAGCTGGCTCATCACGCCGATCAACTTTTGCGCATACTGGGGATCCGTCGCATAACCCGCGTCCTGGATCCGGCGCGCCGCCTCGATCTCGTTGCGGGCCTGCGTGACGGCCTCGTAGCGCGGGCTGTTGCCGATCAGACGGGCGTAATCCGCGAACGATTCCTCGTAGGACGCGTAGGCGCGGAAAGGTTGCGTCACCTTTTTCGCCACGCCGTCTTCGTATTCAGTAGTCAGTACGTTGACAACCTGCCCCTTCCAGCTGGATCCCGCCTTGATGCCGAACAGGTTGTAGCTGGTGCTGCCGTCCTGGTGCTTGATCTCGCGCTTGCCCCAGCCCGACTCCAGCGCCGCCTGGCCCATGATGAGGCGGGCCGGCACGCCGCTTTGCTGGGAAGCGAGATTGGCTGCGCGCGACATCTTGGACACGAAGGCGACCACGTGGTCGGGCGCGCCTTCCGCAGCGGCCAGCGCCCGGTTCTGCGCGCTGTTATTGCGCATCACATTCAGCAATGCCGACACTTCGCGCGAGCCAGCGGCGCGGAAATCGAGGTCCGCGCCCTCTCCCAGGCGCTTGACAGCATCCGCGCCCAACTCGCCGGGCTTGCCCTGCTGCATCTGCGCCAGAATGGCGCCGGACAGGCCGATGCCAGGCGACGCCAGATGCAGGGCCAGCTGCTCGTCCGCCATGGACTGCAGCATCTGCGTCTGCTGCGAGTCGAACAGCCCTTCCTTGGGCGTCGCCTCGCGCATGCGCTTGACCATCATCTGCAGGAACAGGGCCTCGAACTGCTTGGCAACCTGTTTCTGCTGCTCGGTCCCCTCAGGATCCTTTTTGACATCGCGCTTCAGGTCAGACAGGCGGCCCATGTCGAAAACCGAATCCTGCCGGCTGGCGCCGCGCGCCGCATCATTGGTGTACGCCATGGCCGTCAGATGATTTCCAGTTCGGCGCGCAAGGCGCCGGCGGTCTTCATGGCCTGCAGAATCGCCAGCAGGTCCTGCGGCGTGGCGCCCAGGGCGTTCAAGCCCTTGACCACATCCGCTAGATTGGCGCTGGTGCTCACGCGTTGCAGGGAACCGTTCTCCTGGCGCACCTCGATCTGCGTATTGGGTACCACCACCGTCTGCCCTTCCGTGAAAGGCGTGTCAGGCTGCGATACCTGGTTCTGGCGATTGATGATGACCGACAGATTGCCGTGGGCCACGGCGGCTTCTTCGATCATGACGGTGCGGTTCATGACGACCGAACCCGTGCGCGCATTGATGATGACCTTGGCCACCGTGGGCGCGCGCGCCACCTGCAAGTCTTCGAGCTGCGATAGGAAGCGCGCCTGCGAAGCCTGATCCATCGGTGTGCGCACCTGCACCACGCGTCCGTCCAGCGCAGTGGCGGTGCCTTGGCCGAACTTGCGGTTCAACGCCATGGCCACATTCTGCGCCGTGCCGAAATCGGTATTGTTCAGTTCCACATAAACGTAGCCGTCACGCGCGAACGTGGTGGGCACGCCGCGCTCTACGATGGCGCCCGCGCTGATGCGCCCGCCATTCAACTGGTTGATCTGCACGCTGGAGCCACCGGCGGAGGCGCCCGCGCCGCCCACCAGGATGTTGCCCTGGGCGATCGCGTAGACCTGGCTATCGGCCCCCTTGAGCGGGGTCATCAGCAATGTGCCTCCGCGCAGGCTCTTGGCGTTGCCCATGGACGAAACCACCACGTCCAACGTCTGGCCCGGACGGGCGAAAGCCGGCAGCGTGGTCGTGACCATGACCGCGGCCACGTTCTTCAATTGCATATTGCTGCCGGGCGGAACGGTGATACCGAGCTGCGACAACATATTGGTCAGACTTTGCTGCGTGAACGGCGTCTGCCGCACCTGGTCGCCGCTGCCATCCAGACCCACGACCAGGCCATAGCCGATCAGCTGGTTGCCCCGCACGCCCTGGATCGACGCCAGGTCCTTGAGCCGTTCGGCGTGCGCCGCACCCGCGCCGGCCATCAGCCCGACCGAAATGCAGACGCGCGCCAACAAGGACACCAAGGCGGATATCGGATTCGGTTGTTTCATGTTCAGAACGGCGAAGCGATCAGGAAGAAGCGTTGCAGCCAGCCCATGGTCTGGACTTCGTCCATGACGCCTTTGCTGCGGTACTCGATGCGGGCGTCGGCCACCTGCGTGGACGACACGGTGTTGGTGCCGGTAATGGAGCGCGGATCGACTACGCCGGAGAAGCGCACAAATTCGCTGCCCCGGTTGATGGCGATCTGCTTTTCGCCCGCGACCTGCAGGTTGCCGTTGGACATCACCCCCACCACCGTGGTCGTGATGGTGCCGGTAAAGGCATTGTTCGCCGTGCTGTCGCCCTTGCCCTGCGACACATTGCCGCCCTTGGCGTCGGTGTTCAGGTTGGCATTGGCCCAACTATCCATGAAGGACGGCGCGGCGGCGATGCCCAGGGAAGCGCTGCCGCTGCGGTTGGTGTTGGTGGCGACGTTCTTGGAAGCGTTGGTCTTTTCGTTCAGGACGATGGTGACGATATCGCCCACGTTGCGCGGCCGGCGGTCCTCGAACAAGGGATAGTTGCCGTAGGTCGTCGGCTGATAGATCGAGCCCGTGGGCTGCGCCATGGGCGTGGGCGGCGGCGGCGGCGCCGCCGTCGTCGGCCCGGTCACGATGGGCTCGGGCGGGATCATGGCGCAACCGGCCACCAGCATAGCCAGGGCCGCACTCGATACCAGGCGCAGGACAGACATGGGCATCACAGTTGGGTCAGGCGGGCCAGCATTTCGTCCGAGGTCTTGACGGCCTTGCTGTTCATTTCGTAGGCGCGCTGGGTGGTGATCATGTTGACCAGCTCTTCAGCGACGTTGACGTTGGAGGTTTCAACGTACTTCTGCATGATCGAACCGGCGCCGTCCACGCCAGGCTGCAACAGGTTGGCGGGTCCCGAAGCGTCGGTCTCCAGGTACAGGTTCTCGCCGACGCTCTGCAAGCCGGTGGGGTTGATGAACGTGGCGATCTGCAGCTGGCCGATCTGCACGTTGATGCCAGCGGCGCCGGGCTGCGTCACCGAAACGATGCCGTCGTTACCAATGGAGATCGACAGCGCATTGTCGGGGATGTTCATCGGCGGCTGGATCACGTAGCCGCTGACGGTCGTCAACTGGCCGTTCTGGTCGCGTTGCAGTGCGCCGTCGCGGGTGTAGGCCTGGGTGCCGTCAGGCAGTTCGACCTGCAGGAAACCACGGCCATTGATGGCGATATCCATCTCGCTGCCTGTGTTGTTCAGATTGCCGGCGGTGTGGATGCGCTCGGTCGCGGCCACGCGCGCACCGGTACCCAGTTGCAGGCCCGACGGCAGCTGGGTAGCGTCGCCGACTTGGGCGCCAGGCTGACGCAGCGTCTGGTACATCAGGTCCTGGAACACGGCGCGACCACGCTTGAAGCCATTGGTCGAAACGTTGGCCAAGTTGTTCGAAATCACGTCCATGGAGGTCTGCTGACCTTCCAGACCCGTCTTGGCGATCCACAACGAACGCATCATGATGAAGTACTCCTGGTGCCGCGGCCCGGCCGCGCGCAAAAAATGTTTCTAGTTCAGTTGCCGTATCACGCGCTTACCGACAGGATGCCGTTGGCGCGCTCGGCGTTGCGGTCCGACTGCTGGATCACCTGCATCTGCTGCTCGAAGCGGCGGGCGTTGGCGATCATGCCGACCATCGCCGCCATCGGATTGGTGTTGCTGCCTTCCAGCACGCCCGACAACAGCCGCAGGCTGGGGTCGGCAGGCACCGGAGGCGCGGGTTGGCCATTGACGGGCGCCATGCGGAAGACGCCATCGTCACCGTGCACCAGCTGCTCGTTCTGCGGGCTGGCCAGTTTGATCCGGCCCAGGTTCAGGATGTTGTTCGGCGCGTCGCCTGCGCCGATGGCGGTAATGGTGCCGTCCGCGGTGATGGTCAGCGCGGCCTGGTCGGGCACGTCGATGGGGCCGCCCTGGTCCGACAACACGGGTTGGCCCAACGAGGTCTGCAACAAGCCATTGATGCCGACCTGCAGGCTGCCGGCGCGGGTGTACGCCTCGCCCTGCGGCGTCTGCACGGCGATCCAGCCACGCTCGCTGGACAGCGCCACGTCCAGGTCCCGGCCCGTGGTCTGCATATTGCCCATCTGGAAGCTGTTGCGCGGCGTGGACGCCACCGTCGAAACACGCGTGGGCAGACTCGTCCCATCCGTGACCGGCACGGAGCGGTACAGCGCGATCTGCTCGCGGAAACCCGCCGTGTTCACGTTGGCCATGTTGTTGGAAAGCGCGGCCTGATGCTCGGTGATGCGCGCCGCGCCATTCATGGCGGTGTAGATGATACGGTCCATTGCCTATTCCGTCGGTGTCGTCTCGTGCCTGCCCGGCTTACTTCAGATTCATCAGGACTTGCATGATTTCGTCCTGGGTCTTGATGGTCTGCGAGTTGGCCTGGTACGTGCGCTGGGCGATGATCATGTTGACCAGTTCCTTGCTCATGTCGACGTTGGACGACTCCGTGGCCTGGCCCACGACCTTGGAGAGGCCGTTGGTGCCGGGCTGGCCCAGGATGGGCTGGCCGGAGGCGGAGGTTTCCGTCCAGGCGTTGTTGCCCACGGGCTGCAGCCCCTGCAGGTTGGAGAAGTCAGCCAGCACGATGGTGCCGACAACCTGGGTCTCGCCGTTTGTGTAGCTCGCCACTATGCTGCCGTCACCACTGATGTTGATGCCGCTGAACTCGCCGGAAGCGTATCCGTCCGGCTTGGCTACCAGCTTATAGGCGCTGCCGAACTGTGTGGTGCCGGCGTAGTTCATCGCAATGTTGATCGGATCTGCGGGCGTGGTGCCGCCGCCCGGGTTGGCGAAGGACAGGTTGACGACAGGTGCGCTGGTCATCACGCCGGCCTTGTTAAAGGTGAACTTCTGCGGGTTGCCCCAGACTCCGCCCGCTTCGGTGGTCGGCGCCATGGCCTGCCCGTCGATCGTGTAGTAAACGTCGTACGTGCTGGTATCCGCAGTAGCTGCGGGGCGCTTCACGAAGTACTGCATGACCTGATGGGAATTGCCCAGCGAGTCGAACACCGTCATCGGCGAGGCGTTGGTATAGGAGTTGGACAGCTTCGGGTCGAACGGCTTGCCAGTTTCGACGACAGCCGCCGTGTACTCAGTAAACGCCCCCATCTTCGACAGATCACCACCCGTAATCACGCCGCCCGCGCCCACGGTTACCGTTTCCGTACCGACGGTGAAGGTGGAGCCCGGGGCCGGCAGCCCGAGACCGGCCGGCACGGTATCCTCCAGCGTTGCCGTTCCCGTAGCATCACGGCTGAAGGTGTACACAGTGGCGGGCGCCGTGCCCAACGTGACCCTTCCAAGGACGGGTGCCTTGGTTTGCGTATCCGTTTCGTAGATGACTTTCGCGTTGGCATCCAGGTTGGCCACGGTGGTGCCAGTGGAAGTCGCCTTCGGTGCCACGTTGGCAGTAGGCAACTGCAATTCCACCGGATTCGCACCCACGGAGCCCGGCGGATAACCCGTCAGACGATAGCCCTGTGCGTTGATGATGAAATTGTTCTTGTCGACCAGGAATTCGCCGTTGCGGGTGTACATCACCGCACCGCTCTGGTCGGTTACGCGGAACATGCCCTTGGCGCCGTCAATGGCGATGTCGTATTCGCCGCCGCCGCCGTTCACCGTACCCACGGTAAAGCGCTGGTTGATGGCCGCAACCTTCACGCCCAGGCCGACGCGCGAACTGGCGTAAACGTCGGCGAACGACGCGGTGGCGGACTTGAAGCCGACCGTGCCGGAGTTGGCGATGTTGTTGCCGATGACGTCCAGGTTCTGCGCTGCGGCGTTCAAGCCGCTCAATCCTTGTCCGAAACCCATGTTTGTTCTCGCTAATCTTTAACTAGGGGAAGCCGCCGCCCTTGCGCCGGCACCGATACATTGCGCCCGCTTCAGGCGCCGATCACCTTGCGCACATCCAGCATGCTGGTCTGGCCTTCCAGGCCCAGATCCAGCCTCAGGCCTTCAGTGGAGTACGCCACGCTCTTGACCTGGCCGTAGCTCAGGACTTCCGCATTCACCTTCTTGCCATCGGCATCCGTAGCCAGGACGGACACGGTGTACGCGCCCGGTTCCAGCACAATGCCGTTATCGTTCTTGCCATCCCAGGACAGCGTGTACACGCCGGGCTTCTGGTCTGTCGTTTCGATCGTGCGCACGACCGCGCCATTGGCGTCGGAAATGCGGATCTGCACTTTCTGGGCATCGCCCTGCAGGTCCAGACCGTAAGGCGTGACGACGCGGGCCTCGGGATTTGCCGCATCCACGCCAGACTTGATCTTGGAGCCGGGAATCAGCACGCCCTTGCCTATCATGGCCACGGCATTCATCGACTGCGACACGTCGATCTGGCCGCTGATGGCGAGCATGGTGTTCTTCAGGTTGGTGATGCCTTCCACCGTGGAGATCTGCGCCAGCTGGGAGGTCAGCTCGGCATTCTGCATCGGGTTCAGGGGATCCTGGTTCTGCAGCTGCGTGACCAGCAGTTTCAGGAACTGGTCCTGCAGGCCTTGCGCCGTGCTGCTGCTATTGGCGCCCGTTTGAGCCAGGCCCAAGCCGGTCTTGCTCGTCGATTGGTCGATAGTGGTCATGGATTAACTGGTTCCGGAAATTAGGACTGGCCGATGGTCAGGGTCTTCTGCATCAGGGCCTTGGCTGTGTTGAGCACTTCCACGTTTGCCTGGTAAGAGCGCGAGGCTGCGATCATGTTCACGGTTTCGGCCACCGGGTCGACATTGGGCATGCTGACGTAACCCTGCGCGTCGGCCATGGGGTGCTGCGGGTCATAGACCTGCTTCAAGGGGGACTGGTCTTCGACCACGCCAGCCACGCGCACGCCGCCGATTTCCTGGCCCAGCGCCTGGCCGGCCGGGGGATTCACCTGGAACACGACCTGACGGGCGCGGTAGGGTTTGCCGTCGGGGCCAACCACGCTGTCGGCGTTGGCCATATTGCTGGCCGCCACGTTCATGCGCTGCGATTGCGCGCTGAGCGCCGAACCGGCGATATCGAAAATGCTCAACAAGGACATTGCCTGCCGCTCCCTTTAAAGAATCATTCCTGAATTGCGGCCATCATGGTCCGGATACGGCCAGACAGCATCTGCATCGTGCTTTGGTAATGCAGGGTGTTATCCGCGAACTGCACGCGTTCGATGTCCATGTCCACCGTGTTGCCATCCATGCTCGGCTGGTACGGCAGGCGGTACAGGAGTTCCGTCGGACCTTGCGATACGGCCTTGGCCGGGATATGGCGAGCGGCAGTCAGCGTGAGCGCGGTGTCGGGCAGGCGTTTCGTGCCTTCCATGGCGTTGGCCATGGCCGTCTTGAAGTCGAAATCGCGCGCCTTGTAGTTGGGCGTATCGGCATTGGCGATGTTCGACGACAGCACTTCCTGGCGTTGCGCGCGCAGTCCCAGGGACTGCTGGAAGAACCGAAAATCTTCATTAAGCCTGTCTAGCATCGGAGCGCCTTGGTGCGTTGCAATTCAGATAAAGCCAGGGACGCCGGACAGACCGTTATCCCATTGGATGACGGCATCATAGGGGCCGGGGGCTCAACACAATCAGCCAAATAACCCGTCATTTCTCATCCAATTCACGTATTGCCGAATGCCGCGGACTTCTACAATTCCTCCATTATGAAAATATCCGCACTCCGACTCCGCGCGCGCGCAGGCTGCCTGGCAGCCCTGCTGCTGCCCCTGGCCGCCGCGCAGGGGCAGGAAGCCGCCGTCCAGGCACCCGAGGCGATCGCTCTTGCCGCGCAAACCTATCTGCTGGATCAACTGGCCGGCCTTCCAGGGCAGCCCTCGATCGCGATAGACCCGCCGCGCGCGGAACGCCTGACGCCTTGCGACGCCATGTCCCCGTTTATGCCCTCGGGCATGAAACTGCGTTCACGCATGACGGTCGGGGTGCGCTGCAACGCGCCCAAGCCCTGGACGGCGTATGTCCAGGCGACGGTGAGCGTGCCGGGCCACTACTACGTCGCCGCCCGCATGATTGCTGCGGGGCAGGCCCTGACGCCGGACGACCTCGCTCCAAGAGACGGCGATTTGGTCTCCCTGCCCCCTGGTGCGATTACAGATCCGCAAACCGTGGTGGGCATGTCGGCCGTGCACCGGATCAACGCCGGGCAAGCGGTGCGGGGTTCCGGATTGCGCAACGCACAATCGGTGGTGCGCGGCGCCAACGTCCGCATCAACGCGCGCGGGAAGGGCTTCGTCGTCAGCAGCGAAGGCCAGGCGCTCGACAACGCCGCACCCGGCGCAACCGTGCAGGTCCGCACCGCAGGCGGCCAAGTGGTCAGCGGCGTGGTGCGCAACGCCGGCCTGGTGGAAATACAACTGTAATTGTTGTTACATGTCGCATTGCACCAACACGCCGCCTGCCCCTAAAGTTCCGTCCGGCCCTGCCGTTACTGAGGCATAAGTAGGCGAAACCGTCGCACAACCGACCCAGGACGCCCTGCGGAGAAAATCTTGAAGATCAATTCGACCACCAACCGCCCCCTATCGGCTGACGCCGTCGCGCCCCGCGCCGACTCGGCGGTTGCCCAGGCCTATGGCGCCAGTAGCGCCAGCGGCTCCAGCAGCTCGCAGGTGGCGCTGAGCTCGGCGTCGCGCAAACTGTTGGCGCTGCAGGACGGCTCCAATGACATCAACGTTGAACGCGTCGCCGCCATCCGTGCGGCAATCGCATCGGGTCAGTTGAAGATCGACACCGGCCGCATCGCGGACAGTCTGATTGCCAGCGCCCGCGATTTGCTGAAGTAACCCCGAATCTCCCGAGTCCAACAGCATGACCATGAGCACCGTCGAATCCCTGCAATCCTGCATGCGCCAGGAAGATGCCCTGATCACCGAGTTCTCCGCCATTCTGGAAGAAGAGACCGAGGTGCTGGTGGGCTTGGGGAGCGTCGGCACGCTGCAGGAAATCACCGAGCGCAAGGGCGACGTCGCCCGCAAGCTTGTGGACCTGAGCCAGGTCCGGGACTCCCTGCTCGCGGAAATTGGTCTGCCCGCCGGGCACACCGGCACCGAGCAGGCGGCTGTTCTGCACCCGCAACTGTCCGGCGTCTGGCAGGCTTTGCTCAGCAAATCGGCATCCGCCAACGAAATCAACCTGCGCAACGGCGCGCTCATCGACGTGCACTTGCGCTACACGCAGCAGTCGCTGGACGCCCTGCGCGGCTTGGGCGCGGCGGGTGGCACCGTGTCCACTTACGACGCCCGCGGGCGTGGCGCACGCAGCGGCCCGGGCCGCAAGCCCATCGTGGCTGGTTGAATCTGGCAGGATGGGTAAAGCGCGCCAGTTCGCGCGCAAGATCCCACCTCCCTATCGCGCGCAACCCATCACATATTTGCGCAAAGCCACTGCAACAACGGCCGTCGTCACCCCGCCGTCATTTCCAGCATCGCATACATCTTCAGCAAAGCCACCGGCAACATGCGCCCGGACAGCTTGCGATCCGTTCCCATGATGCCCGACAGGGGGCCGCGCAGCACTTCCGCTGCCGGCGTATGCGCCAGCTGCCAACATGCCGCGCCCATCTGGCCGGCCATTAGCGATTGGCGCGCCAAGGCATGAGCGCCGTCCACCGCCGGCAAAGCCTGCCACGCATTCGCCATATAGCGGAACCCCGCCTTGGCCTCATCCTGCAGCACCAGCCAGCGCGCCACGGTGGCGGCATCCGCTTGGGACGCGGGCAGATTGGTCATGCCGAACAACTGTCCGGCCACCTCACCACTGACCGTGTCGATCAGCCGGGCGCAGACCAGCCGGACGGGCTCGCCACCGTTGCGGCCCGGCAGGATCACTTCCGTACCTGAGGCCCACAACGCCAGGGGCACGCGCTTGCTGCCCTGGACGCTGTGCAGCCCCGGCATATCGCCAGGTTGGCCGACGGGCAGATAGCCCACGCTCTTGCCCACGGCATTCAGATTGGTCGGGCAGTCATCCTGGATGACGCGCTGCCCGCCAGCGCTGCGCGCAACCCAGGCAACGCCCTGCTCGTTCAAAGCTGGCCACAAGGCGGAAGTACCGGTTTCCAGCATGTGTACGACCGGGACGCGCGCCAGTTTCTCGGCCAGCCAGGCCACTCGCGCCTCTAGCGCCAGGGCCGCGTCCGGCTGGGCCGGCGCCGCTGGCGCAAAGGAGGACAACAGGCCGTGCGGCAGCACCAATTGCTGCGCTGGTGCCGCCAAAGCCGTGCCGCGATCACTCATCAGCAGCGTGCCCAGCAAGGCCCCACCCGGGAGGCCCTCCCCCTTCATGGCGGTCTTGCCATGCATGGCAAGCAGGTGCCGTCCGCAAACCGCGGAAAACTCTCGACGCACCATCGCCAAGGGGTCATCGCCCAGGGCGGCTACGCTCGCGCCCGAACTGTCGCCGACATAGCCGCGCCAGGATGCGCGAGCCTGCACGCAGGCGGGATCGCTTTCCAGCCAGGCGATCGCGTCGTCCAGGTTCTGCGCGGCCTCGATGGACCCCGCACCGCCTTGCGGACGCAGGATGGCGGACGCCAGCAATTGCCGCTTGCGCGCTGGATCCACGCTTTCCGGCTCCCGCGACGCGGACACCAGCGTCGCGAGGTCTGCCTCGCTAGGGGTGTACAGCGCGCGGGCGCGCTCGACCATCGAGAAGGCGCGGTCGATCAGCACGTCGGCGCGGGCCAGCTCCATGTGTTCCGGCACTTTCTGCCCGACCGACATGTAATGGATGGGCAAGCGATGACGGATGGCCGTATCCAGCGCCGCGCCCAGGCGCGTAGCCTCGTCCAGCTTGGTAATGATGCAACCGGCGACATCCTCGCCCACGCCATTGCGATATGCATGCGCCACTTCATCCAGCGTGTCGCCTTGACTGGCCGCGTTGAGCACCAGTAGCCGGCGCACGGGTTTGCCCGCGTTGCACAGCATGGCTGCCTGTTCCGCCACCTGGCGATCGCGCTGGCTGATGCCGGTGGTATCGATCAGCACGATCTTGCGGCTGCCCAGTTCAGCCAGGATGCGGCGCAACTCGCCCGCGTCGCGCACGGAGTGGGCGGGCACGCCCATCAGGCGTCCGTAGATCTGCAGCTGTTCCAGCGCGCCGATCCGGAAATTGTCGGTGGTCAGCATCGCGACCTGCTCGCGGCCCTCGCGCGCCACGCAGCGTGCGGCCAGCTTGGCCAGCGTGGTCGTCTTGCCCACACCGGTCGGACCGACCAGGGCATATACGCCGCCAGCCAGGAACTCATCCTCGGAACGCAGCACGGGCAGGTGGGTCACCAGTTCGTTGCGGGCCCAGCTCAGCGCCGCTTCCGTCGTCATTCCTTCCGGCAGGCGCTCCACCAGCGTGCGCACCAGCTTGGTGCTGAACCCCGCATCCAGCAGGCTGCGGAACAGAGCCGCGCCCGCGGGTTCCCGGCCTGGCCCTTGGCGGCCGCCCCAGAGCAGGCCATCCATGCGGCTTTCCAAAGCGCCGCGCAGCGCGCTGATGGCGTCCTGCAGTCCGGCTGCGGCGTCGGCCGGCATGGCAGCAGAGGGCAAAACTGGCGGCTGGCGCAACGGCGCGTCCGGCATGCGGGCCATGGCAGGCGCGGGTGCCGGTTGGGGCGCGGACGGCGTATAGGCCGCAGGCGCTGGAGCCGCGCTTGCCGGCTGGCCCGCATAGGCTACAGGTACCGCCGGGACCAACCCTGCCGGCGCGGAAGCATATGCGGACGATGCGGCAGGAGCGCCAGGCGCGGCAGCGGATGCGGCGGACTGATCTGCGGGGACCTGGCGCAACGGCGGCAGCGATGGCAATTCAACCCGCACGGGCGCCACCGGCTGGGGCGCTATCGGAGCAACCTGGGGTGTCTCATCTTCAGGCTGCGTCGAAGAGGCGTAGGCGGTCTGGTATGCGGCGATCGAACGCGACGGCGTCGCATATCCGCCCTGCGGCATTACAGGCGTGGACGCGCGCCCTGCCTGCTCAGGCAGATCGAAGCGCATGCCCGCAGGCGGCAGCGCTTCGGGCGGCCGGACGGGCGCGGCGTCCTGGCGCGGCGCGGCCTCATGGCCGGCATCGTCAAAAGCGCCTTCGACGGTGGCCAGCACCTCCACACCGCCATCGACGCTGCGGTTCGACACGATCAGCGCGTCCGGGCCCAGCACCTGCCGGACCTGGCGCATCACATCGCGGCTATTCGCTCCAAAAAATCGGCTTATCTTCATGCCCCATTACCTCCGCCGATCAGCGCGGTCACACGCACCATGCGCTCATCGGGTATTTCCGTATTCGACAACACGCCCAGCTGCGGCAAATGGTGCCGCAGGAAGCGCGACAAAGGCGCACGCAAGACTGGAGACACCAGCAGCACCGGCGCGTTGCCCTGCGATTCCTGGCGTTCGACCGCAGCCTGCGCTTCGCGCAGCAAGGTATCTGCCAGCCCGGGTTCCAGGCCGCCGCTGGTCGTCATCGCCTGCGAAAGCACACGCTCAAGCTTCACGTCCAGGCCAATCACCCGCAGCTCGCCCTCTCCAGGGAACCATTGCTGCGTGATGGCGCGGCCCAGCGAACGGCGCGTCAGCGCGATCAGTTCGTTGATGTCGGGCTGGCTGCCCGTACCCGCGGCCAGCGCCGCCAGGCGCGGACCGTGCTCGGACAAGGTGTCGATGATGGTGCGCATATCGCGGATCGGCACCTCTTCCGACAGCAGGCCCTGCAATACCTTCTGCAATGCCGTGAGCGACAGGGTCTTGGGCACCAGATCTTCGACCAGCTTGGGCGCATCGCGTCCAATGCGGTCCAACAATTGCTGCACTTCCTGGCGGCCCAGCAGATTGGAACCGTGACGATGCATCAGGTGATTCAGATGGGTAGCGACCACGGTACCTGCATCGACCACCGTATAG
Source organism: Achromobacter aegrifaciens (assembly GCF_902859965.1). Taxonomy (NCBI): domain Bacteria; kingdom Pseudomonadati; phylum Pseudomonadota; class Betaproteobacteria; order Burkholderiales; family Alcaligenaceae; genus Achromobacter; species Achromobacter aegrifaciens. Next base: position 169,457 of record NZ_CADIKO010000002.1, on the reverse strand, counting down.
CCCGCCACCTGCGCCTGATCGCGCAGACTGCCGTCGATCCACAGCGCCGGCAAGCCGAAGGCGGGATCAGTCGTGGGCGTGCCCTTGATCTGCACAGTCACGCCGCCAGGGTCGATGGCCAGCCACTGGCCAGGCATGGCGACGCCGTGACCGACCTCCACGCCGGACAGCAGGATGCGGTAATCGTTGGGCTTGAGCTCCAGGTTGTCGCGGATATGCACGACCGGGGGCAAAAAGCCTACGTCCTGCGCGAATTTCTTGCGCAGGCTGCGGATGCGGTGCAGCAGTTCACCATTCTGGGCGTGGTCCACCAGCGGGATCAGGCGATAGCCGACCTCAAGGCCTAGCTGGTCCACCATGGACACGTCGTCCCAACTGGCCTCGGCCGCCGCGGCCTGTGCCTGAGTAATCGCCTGTGGCGGCACCTCGGCCGCCGCGGCCGCTGCCGCGGTTTGTCGCTTGTACAGCATCCAGCCGCCCCAGGCCAGCGCGCCGGCCAGGGTCAGGAATGCAACGTGCGGCATATTGGGGATCAGGCCCATGATGCCGACGATACCGGCGGTCAGGAACAGCACGCTGGGGTTGGAGAACAGCTGGCTGAGAATCTGCTGGCCGATGTCCTGGTCGGTCGAAACGCGCGACACCACCACGCCCGCCGCGGTCGAGATCACCAGCGCCGGGATCTGGGCCACCAGGCCGTCGCCGATGGTCAGCAGCGTGTAGACGCGCGCCGAATCACCCATCGACATGTCATGCTGGGCGACGCCCACGATCAGGCCGCCGATGATGTTGATCGCCATGATCAGCAGGCCGGCGATGGCGTCGCCGCGCACAAACTTGCTGGCGCCGTCCATCGAGCCGAAGAAGTCGGATTCCTGGGAGACTTCCGCGCGTCGCTTGCGCGCCTCGTCTTCGCCGATCAGGCCCGCGTTCAGGTCCGCGTCGATCGCCATCTGCTTGCCCGGCATCGCGTCCAGGGTGAAGCGCGCGCCCACTTCGGCGATACGGCCCGCGCCCTTGGTGATGACGATGAAGTTGATGATGGTCAGGATCACGAAGACGATGATCCCCACGGCGAAGTTGCCGCCGACCAGGAAGTGGCCGAAGGCCTCGATGACCTTGCCCGCGGCGTCGGGCCCGGTGTGGCCATGGAGCAGCACCACGCGGGTGGAGGCGACGTTCAACGACAGGCGCAGCAGCGTGGCGAACAGCAGCACGGCCGGAAATGCCGCGAAATCCAGCGGCTTGCGCGTAAACATGGCCACCAGCAGGATCATCACGGACAACGCGATGTTGAAGGTGAACAGCAGGTCGAGCAGGAACGTGGGCAGGGGCAAAACCATCATGCCCAGCACCATCACGATCAGGATGGGCCCTGCCAGCAGCCGCGCATGCGTGGCCCCGTTACTTTTCAACATGGTGAGCAAAGCGCTCATTCCTTAAGCTCCTTGTGCTGCGGTTTTGGCTTGCGGGTCCAGCTCGACCGGCACGGGCAACCGGGTCGGGGCCGTCGGCTCGGCGCCCCAACCGGCCCGCCAGGAGCGCAGCTGGAAGACCCACGCCAGCACTTCTGCCACCGCGGTGTAGAGTTCGGACGGGATTTCCTGCCCAAGCTCCACGTGTTGATGCAATGCGCGCGCCAAGGGCGGCGCTTCCAATGTGGGGATGCGGTTCTCGGCGGCAAGCTCGCGGATCTTGGCTGCGATCAGGCCCGTACCCTTGGCCAGCACCCGCGGCGCGCCGCTCTTTTCCTCGTCGTACTTCAGGGCCACGGCGTAGTGCGTGGGGTTGGTGACCACCACGTCCGCCTTCGGCACCTCTGCCATCATGCGGCGGCGCGCCGCCTGGCGCTGCTGCTGCCGAATGCGCGCCTTCACGTGAGGGTCGCCTTCGCTTTCCTTGTGTTCCTGGCGCACGTCTTCCTTGGACATGCGCAGCTTCTTCAGGTGGCTCCAGATCTGCCACGGCACGTCCAGCATGACGATGATCATCAGCGACGCCACGATGAAGGCGCAGCACATCGCTACCAGCGTCAGCGCCTTGATCAGCGCCGCCGACGGCGCCACGTGCATCAGGCTGAGCATGTCGTCGTGGTAGCGCCATATGACCCAGACCGCCACGCCGCCGACCAGCGCGGCCTTGGCCAGCGCCTTGATGAGCTCCACCACCGTCTGTGACGAGAACATCCGCTTCACCCCGGAAATGGGGCTGAGCTTGGAGAAATTGAACTGCAGGGGCTTGCCCGAGATGACGATGCCGCCCAAAAGCACGCTGGACAACACGGCGATGACAGCCAACAGCCCGAAAATCGGCAACAGCACCAGCAGGGCCTGGCCGAAACCCTCCACCGCACGCTCGACCATCACGCCGGGATCGAGAACGATGCGCTGATCGAACGCCAGGCCGTTGCGCAACACGCCACTCAGGGTCCGGTAGAGCGAGCTGCCGCCCACCCAGATGGCGCCCACGCCCGCCGCCAGCATCATGAACGTTCCCAACTCGCGGGAACGCGCAATCTGCCCCTCCTCGCGCGCCTTTTCCAGGCGCCTGGGAGAGGCGGCTTCGGTTTTTTCGAGGTCGCTTTCTTCGGCCATGCTCTGCGGTGTCGTTGCGGCTCGCGGATTCTGGAATTACGAGCTGCCCGCCGAGATTCTAGGAGGCCCCGGGGTCTGGCGATAAGCCAAGAAACGGGGGGAAAGCGGCGCTATTCCCGGATGCGTTTCAGGCGGCGCGCTCCAGGCTCGCTCGGAACGCCCCCAGCCCGGGCAGCCCAGCCACGTCAGTGGCCTGTGGCGACCGCCAGCCGGTCTGCCTCGCCCTCTCCGGCCGCCGCCTGGAAGCGGTTGAAGTCCAGGCCGATCCGCACCGCGCCCCAATGTTCCGACCCCAGATAGACCGGGATGGAAATGTCATTGACGATTTCGCCCGTATCGCGGGAATAGGTCTGCAGCAGCATCCCGCCGGTATTGGTCGCCAGGCGCAAGCCCACCGGATCATCGAAGATGCGCTTGTTGCGCACTCGCAGGATGTCCTGCTTCGGATCCCCGGTAGGCGCTTGCGAAAAGCGGCGATTGTGGGCCGGCGCGTAACCCCGGCCGTCCACCAGGATCGTGTAGATTCCGCCCGGCACGCCATCCAGCACGCTATCAAGCAACTGCGTCACGGTCTCATCGATCTGCCGGTCGTAACTGGTGTGGTAGCGCGCAGGTTCGCTGCCGGGAATGCGCCGGTAGTGGCGGTCGAACACGTCGGCGCCGCGGCTCCTGGCGTCTTCCAGCAGGTTGACAGCGGCGTCGCGGAAGGCTTCGACAGCCTGGGACAGGCCATCGAAGGCGGTATTGCCGGTGCGCATGTCGGCCAGCACCTCCTGCACGCTCTCCGTCTGGCGGCGGATGCGGTCGATCTCGCCGGACATGCTGCCGACGCGTTTCAACACGTCGGCGCTCAACGCGGCGATCCGGCCCACCTCCTCGCTCATGCCGTGGTTGGTCGAGTCCACCTCGCCAATGGCTTGAACGACGTCGCCGACCTGACGGTTCATGCTGTCGAAGTCGCGCACGAAACGCTCAAAGCCGGAGCATGTCCGATCCAGCACTGCGCCGGAAGCGTTTACGTCCTCGCGCAGTGTCCCGGTCTGATGCTGAGTCGTCTCCACCAGCTCCAACATCTCGGCGGTATGCCGGCCGATATCGCTGGTGGCCGAGTTCACGCGTTCGGCCAGCCGCCCGACCTCGCTGGCGACCACGGCGAAACCCCGTCCCGCATCCCCTGCCCGGGCCGCCTCGACCCCGGCGTTCAAGGCCAGGAGCTGAGTCTGCAAGGCGATCTCCTTGATCAGCTTGCTGATGTCGCCAACGGAGTGGGCGCGGTCTGTCAGTTGACCGACCACCTCGGTGAATGAAGCCATCTCCCGCGTCATGCGCTCCACCCGCGCCTTGACGTCGGACAGTTCGGCCAGCGCCTGCTGCGCCGCGTGCAGATTTTGCCCTGACACCTCGGCAATCTCGCGCGCATGGGTGGAGGTTGACGTCGACAACGCGGCGATTTGCGCGCCGCTGGCCGCGAGCGCTTCCGCGGCCCGCGCCTGCTCCTGTGCCAGGATCGAACAATGGCCCGCCTGGAACTGCGTGCGGGCGGCGTTCAGCGCGATTTCGATGCTGGATTGGCGTACGGTCATGATGCGGCTGCGTATGCGCGCCATGAAACCGTACAGCGGCCAAACGGCCGGGCTGATGGATAGCGTACGTTCCGACAGGGTCGCGTCGCCGCGATTGAGCCGCCGCAACAACCGCCACATGCCGCCCAGGCGGAATACGGATCTGGCCATGATCAATCTCCTTGTGCCGGCCCGGATCGCCTTCTATGGGCATCCGTTGCCTGGCGCGCATTGCGCGCCATGATTCACGCTGCACGGCCCCTGATTATTGTTTTGGAGGGGAGTCTATCCACGAGGCGCGCTTTGCGCCCTTAGGGACTACCTTCATGCGCGGGCGGCACCACCCGGAAAATGCACCGCCGGAGTCCCTGTCCGGCGGCGCGGCTCCCGGCTAGAAGCCCAGGCTGGCCAGCAGGTCGTCGACCTGGTCCTGGCTGGTCACTACGTCGGTCTTGCCTTGCGGACTGATCTGCGGCCCGTTGAGCAGGCTGTTGGCTTCGTCGCGGCGTTCTTGCGGGACGTTGTCCAGCAGCACCTGCAGCAGTTCACGCTCGATCGCGCCGACCACGTCCATCATGCGCATGATGACCTGGCCCGTGAGGTCCTGGAAATCCTGCGCCATGATGATTTCCATCAGCTGGGATTGCGTCTGCTGCGCCTGCTTCGGCACATCCTGCAGGTAGGCGCGCGTGTCCTTCACAAGCTCGCGCGCCTCGGGCAATTCCAGGGGCTGGTCGTACCACTGCTGCCAGCGCGCATCCAGCGCCTGCGCCGAGCGCGACAGGCCATCCTGGATGGGGCCGGCCTGCTCGGTGGCGTTCAAGACGCGGTTGGCGGCCTGCTCCGTCATCTGCGCCACGTAGCGCAGACGGTCGCGGGCATCGGGAATGGCGTTGGCTGCGTCCTTGATGGCCTGATCCAGCCCCAGTTCGCGCATGCTGTCGCGCAGCATGCGCGTCAGCGACGCGATGCGGTGGATCAGGTCGGGGGATTCGCCCGGGCTCTCATGTTCCGTCGTGCTCATGGCTCACCTCAACCGGCGATTTTCTCGAAGATCTTGTTGAGCTTCTCTTCCAGCGTCGCCGCCGTGAAAGGCTTGACCACATAACCGTTGGCGCCGGCCTGGGCCGCGGCAACGATGTTTTCCTTCTTGGCCTCGGCCGTCACCATCAGCACGGGCAGCGAGGCCAGCGTCGCGTCGGCGCGGATCTGCTTGAGCATCTCCAGGCCGTCGAGATTGGGCATGTTCCAGTCCGACACCACGAACTGGAAACCGCCGTTGCGCAGCTTTTCCAGGCCGATGGCGCCGTCTTCGGCCTCATCCACGTTCTCGAAACCCAGCTCTTTGAGCAGGTTGCGGATGATCCGCCGCATGGTGGGGAAGTCATCCACCACCAGAATCTTCAGGCCCTTGTCTACCATCTTCTACTCCAGAAAAAATTTAGCTTGGACCGATCGGGGAGCCTTGCGCGTCAGACGCGGTGCCCGCGATCGCCCAGGCGAGTCAGAATGCGTTCGCTTATCGCCGACAACGAAACCACTTCATCCGCGGCGCCCAAGGCGATAGCTTCGCGGGGCATACCGAAGACGACGCAGCTGGCCTCGTCCTGCGCAATCGTGTGGGCGCCCGCGCGGTGCATGGCCAGCATGCCGGCCGCGCCGTCCTTGCCCATGCCGGTCAGGATCACGCCGATGGCGTTCTTGCCCGCGGCGACGGCCGCCGAGTTGAACAGCACGTCCACCGACGGGCGATGGCGGTTGACGGGTTCGCTGGCTTCAAGCTCGATCACGTAGTTGGCACCGCTGCGGCCCAGACGCATGTGCATGTCACCGCCCGGCGCCAGATAAACGTGCCCGGGCAACACGCGGTCGCCGTGCACGGCTTCACGGACCGTCACCGCACACAGGGCATCCAGGCGTTGCGCAAAGGAGCGCGTGAAGCCCGCCGGCATGTGTTGGGTGATCAGGATGGCCGGGCTGTCGGGCGGCAACGGCTGCAGCACCTCGCGGATCGCTTCCGTGCCGCCCGTGGACGCGCCGACGATGACCAGCTTTTCCGAGCTGGACAGCGGACGGCGCAACATGGGCGCGGGTGCGGCGGGCGCGGCGTGCGCTGCTGGCGCGCGCAGCTTGGCGCGCGAGGCGGCGCGTATCTTGTCGGCGATGATCTCGGTGTATTCGAGCAGGCCGTCGCGGATGCCCAGCTTGGGCTTGGTGACGAAGTCGATCGCGCCCAGTTCCAGGGCCCGCAACGTGATTTCGCCGCCGCGCTCGGTCAGCGACGACACCATCACCACCGGCATGGGCCGCAGGCGCATCAGTTTTTCCAGGAAATCCAGCCCGTCCATGCGGGGCATTTCCACGTCCAGCGTCAGCACATCGGGGTTATGGCGCTTGATGAGTTCGCGTGCCACCAGCGGATCGGGCGCGGTTGCGACCACCTCCATGTCCGGCTGGCTGTTGATGATCTCGGTCATCAGGCCACGCACCAACGCCGAATCGTCCACACACAAAACGCTAATTTTCTTCATTTTTGCTGCCTCGGCCCGCTCAGGACCTGCCCGCGCATTCATAGACAGTCTGCCCGCGCAGACGAAAGTCCCGGCTGATATAGGTGAAGTTCTCGGAATGGCCAGCAAACAGCAAGCCACCCGGCTTGAGCAGCGGCACAAACCGTTCCAGGATCCTCGCCTGGGTAGGTTTGTCGAAATAAATCATGACGTTGCGACAGAAGATCACATCAAACTGTTCGTTGATCTGCCACGTCGGCGCCAACAGGTTCAGCGTCTCGTATCGGACCATGTCGGCGATCTCGGGACGCACCCGGACCTGCCCTTCGTTGGCGCCCCGGCCTTTCAAGAAGAAGCGCCGCAGACGCTCGCTATCCATTTTGTCCACGCGCTCGGCCGGGTAGACCCCCGCGCGCGCACGGGTGAGCACATTGGTGTCGATATCGGTGGCCAGCACCGAACTTGCACTGGCCCGAGGGCCCAGCGCTTCCACCAGCGTCATGGCGATGGAATACGGTTCTTCCCCGGTGGAGGCCGCACAGCACCACACCGACACCGGGCCGCCGCGCCGTTTGGCAAAGTCAGCCAAGATGGGGAAGTGATGCGATTCGCGGAAGAAGGCGGTCAGGTTGGTCGTCAATGCGTTGACGAAATCTTCCCACTCGGCCGCATTCGGTTCGTTTTCAAGCTGGTCCAGATAGCTGCCGAAATCCTGCATGCCCAGCGCGCGGAGGCGCCGGGCAAGCCGGCTGTAGACCATTTCGCGCTTGTGCGTGCCCAACGAAATTCCCGCATAGGCGTGAATCATCTTGCGCACGCGCGAAAAGTCCGCGTCGCGAAAATCGAATTGGCGTTCCACCGAAATGGACGGCGCCTGGGTTGCCGCTGCTGTAGCCACTGCGATCCTCAGTGCCCAAGCGCAAGCGCGTCAGGCGCCTGCAAGCGGGTGTCGTCACCGGCGGAACGCGCCGACGACAGGCGCTGGGCCGGAACCTCGATGACCTCACCCACGTTGATTTTGAACACGGACACCGCTTCGGCCAGGCGCTGCGCCTGCTCCTGCAGAGAACCCGCAGCTGCTGCAGCCTCTTCCACCAGCGCCGCGTTCTGCTGCGTCACCTCGTCCATCTGCGACACGGCACGGTTGACCTGCTCGATGCCGCTGGACTGCTCTTCGGACGCCGCCGAGATCTCGCCCATGATGTCCGTCACGCGCTTCACCGAGGCCACGATCTCCTGCATCGTCGAGCCGGCGCGCTCCACCTGCTGCGAGCCCGCGCCTACCTTGGTCACGGAATCCTCGATCAGGCCCTTGATTTCCTTGGCCGCCTGGGCGCTGCGCTGCGCCAACGAGCGCACTTCGCCTGCCACCACGGCAAAGCCTTTGCCCTGCTCGCCCGCTCGGGCTGCTTCCACCGCTGCATTCAGCGCCAGGATGTTGGTCTGGAAGGCAATGCCGTCGATCACGGACACAATCTCGGAAATCTTGCGCGAACTTGCCGAAATTTCCTGCATGGTGTGGACCACTTCCGACACCGCCGAACCGCCGCGCTCTGCCACGTCCGAGGCGCTGGCCGCCAGCTGGTTGGCCTGGCGCGCATTGTCGGCGTTCTGCTTGACGGTAGAGGCCAGCTCTTCCATCGAAGCCGCGGTTTCTTCCAGCGAGGCCGCTTGCTGCTCGGTGCGGCTGGACAGGTCCGTATTACCCGCCGCGATCTCGTGCGAACCGACGTTGATCTCATCCACGCCGCGGCGCACTGACGCCACGGTGCGGGTCAGGCTTTCCTGCATGCGCTTCAAGGCGGCGAACAGCTGGCCGATTTCGTTGGTATTGCGCGCGTCCACGCGGGCGGTGAGGTCGCCACCGGCGATGCGGTCGAAGTGATGACCGGCTTCCTTCAGCGGCAGCAGCACGCGGCGACGCAGGAACACATAGGTGGCGAACACCAGCAGCGCGGCGATCACGCCGCCGGCGGCGACTGCCATCAGGACGAACTGGTAGCGCACCTGTGCCACTTCGTGCGCATCCAGCGTCTTGCTGGCGCGCCAGAAATCAAAGCCTTCGATGGCGCGCGCGTACCGGCCCTCGAGAGCGTCCTGTACTGTCTGGACTTGCTTCTGGTAGGCAGGCATGTCCGCCTTTTCCAAGGCGGCCACCAGCGGCGTCAGCCCTTGCCGGACCAGCGCGTCATAGGATTCGTCGATTTCTTTCAGGGCGTCGGCCGCTTCGGCGGGCCGAGCCAGGCTCTTGTAATACTCGTACTCGGCCTGCCCCTTGTTCATGGAGGCCTTGGCCCGCTCCAGCAGGCCAGCCGCCTCGGAGGACAAGCCCTGGGTCAGCAAGGTGGGCTGCCCCACGCTCTTCACGATGTCCGCATAGTTGGCGGCGGCCGCGCGGCCCAGGCCAGTCATGGTGTCCTTGTAGCTGGAGACCACGCGGCCGACCGCGTCATCCAGCTCTTGCGATTGCTTGATCTGCGCCAGGGTGCCATTGCTGATGCGCAGGGACAGCACGCCCAACGCGGCCCCTATCACCAACATGAATGAGAAAAACGCCAGCACCCACAACAGGCTGCTGCGTATCGTCATGTTTGCGAAGAACTTGCGCATCACAAGAACCACTCCCAGATTGAAGTCGTTAAAGGAAAGCGCCACATTGGGTTCAATATGGCGCTTTTACCTCCCAGCAGGCCGTTCCGATCAGGACGCGACCTTCTCCACCAGCGCCATTTCGTCGCTGGTCATCATTTTTTCAATATCCACCAGGATCAGCATGCGTTCGTCCACCGTGCCCAGGCCCGTCAGGTACTCGGTGGACAAAGTGGCGCCGAATTCCGGCGCCGGGCGGATCTGGCCCGAATTGAGCATCAGCACATCGGACACGCCATCCACCACGATGCCGACGACGCGGCGGTCGAGGTTCAGGATGATGACCACGGTCTGCTCGTTGTAGTCGACGCGGCCCAGATTGAACTTGATGCGCAGGTCGACGATGGGCACGATGATGCCGCGCAGGTTCGTCACGCCCTTGATGAACGGCGGAACATTCGCGATGCGGGTGACCGTGTCGGCGTCGTAGCCGCGGATCTCCTGCACCTTCAGGATGTCGATGCCGTACTCTTCGTCGCCCAGCGTAAAGACCAGGAACTCGCTGCCGACATCTTCATTGCGCGCGGCTTGCGCTTGCGGTTTGGCTGCCATGAGGTTTATTTCTCCATCAATTCAGAATGGCTTCGGGCTGCGACCAACGCTCGCGGTTGGCGCGCGCAAGCGCAAATACGTCGACGATCAGGGCCACGCTGCCATCGCCCAGGATGGTCGCGGCGGAAATGCCCGGCACCTTGCGGTAATTCGATTCCAGATTCTTCACCACCACCTGGTGCTGGCCGATCAGGTGATCCACCAGCAACGCAAACCGGCGGTCCTCGGCTTGCATGATGACCGCGATGGCCTGCGTGGGATCGGTCTGGGCGTCGCTGACCGAGAACACCCGGTGCATTTCGACCAGCGGCAGGTACTCGCCGCGCACGTGCATCACGCGCTCGTTGCCCGCCACCGAGTAGATCTGGTCATTGGTGGGCTGCAGCGATTCGGTTACATGGTTCAGCGGCAGGATGAAGGTTTCCTCGCCAACGCGCACCGACATGCCGTCCAGAATGGCCAGCGTCAGCGGCAGGACGATGCGCGTCGTGGTGCCGTTGCCCGGCTCGCACGACAGCTGCACGTGGCCGCCCATGTCCTGGATGTTCCGGCGCACCACGTCCATGCCCACGCCTCGGCCGGAGATGTCCGTCACCTTTTCGGCGGTGGAAAAGCCCGGCGCAAAGATCAGCTGCCAGATTTCGTCGTCCGGCGAATTCTCGTTGACGGGCAGGCCCTGGGCGATCGCCTTCTTCAGGATCTTGTCGCGGTTCAGCCCGCCGCCGTCGTCGCTGACTTCAATGACGATGTTGCCGCCGTTGTGCTGGGCCGACAGCACCAGCTGTCCGACGGGGTCCTTGCCAGCGGCGACGCGCTTTTCGGGCGTCTCGATGCCGTGGTCCAGGCTGTTGCGCACCAGGTGGGTCAGCGGATCGATGATGCGTTCGATCAGGCTCTTGTCCAGTTCCGTTGCGCGGCCGTGGGTTTGCAGTTCGATCTGCTTGCCCATCTTGCTGGCGATGTCGCGCACCAGGCGTGGGAAGCGGCTGAACACGTAATCCATCGGCATCATGCGGATGGACATGACCGCTTCCTGCAGGTCGCGGGCATTGCGCTCAAGCTGTTCCATGCCATTGAGCAGGCGGTCGTGCAGCACCGGATCCAGCGTGGATGCGGTCTGGGCCAGCATGGCTTGGGTAATGACCAGTTCGCCCACCAAGTTGATGACCTGGTCGACCTTTTCGACGCCGACGCGGATCGAGGTGGATTCCTTGTCCGCGTGCGCCGGAGCTGCCGCAGCGGGCCGGGCCGCGCGGGTGGACTGTGTGATGGCCTCGGCGGCCGCAGCCGACTCGGCGACGGCCGGCGCTTCGGGCGCCGTCTGTGCGGGAGCCGGCGCGGGCGTCGCAGCCGCAATTGGAGCAGCAGCCTGCGTTACGCCCGCCGGAGCAGCTTCGCGGCTGATTTCCAGCTGGTCGCCGTCGACGATGAAGCAGCATACTGCCTCGATATCGTCTGGCGTGCAGGTGCTGTCCATCCAGACGGTCAGGGCGCCGTCGGCGCGTTCGCTGGCCTTGACGTTGCCGAGATTGCCCATTTCCTCGAGGAGGGAGGCGGCGTCCTTGTCCGAAACCTTGGTGATCCGCACACGCAGAGGCAAGCTGCCGGCTTCCGCTGCCGGCGCTTGCGCGGCGGGCTCGGGGGCAGGCGCCGGGGCGATCACGGGAGCCGGGGCCGGAACCGGCGCTGCCACGGGTGCAGGGGCCTCGGCCGGCGCGGCTGCCGCGGCGGGATCCTTATGCTCCAGCGCAAGCTGCCTCAGTACGGCGCAGATACGCTCAAACACGGCTTCATCGGGCTCTTCGGAGGCCCGATAGGCATCCAGTTGGCTTTTGAGCACGTCTTTCGTTTCCAAGAAAATATCGATCATGTCCGTACGCAGCGCCATTTCGCCGCGACGGATCGCATCCAGGAGGTTTTCCAGCAAATGGGTCGTGCCCGCCAGCTGAGTGAAGCAGCCGAAGGTGGCCGCCCCACCCTTGATCGAGTGGGCGGCGCGGAAGATCGCGTTGAGCTGTTCGATGTCGGGCGCGCCCACATCCAGCTCGAGCAGCAGCTGCTCCATCTGCGCGAGCAGCTCGTCCGCCTCGTCGAAAAAGGTCTCGTAAAACTGACTGAGGTCCAAACCAGAACTCATGACCCGTACGCCTTCAAAAATGAACTTGCTTACGCGCCGGCCTGCTCGTCGAGCAGTTCAGACGCCAATTCCACCAGCACATCCGGGTCGACCGGCTTGGAAAGCCAGCCACAGACCCCCAGATCCCGGGCGGCCATCTTGCTGTCCACGTCGTCCTCGGTGGTCAACACCAAGACCGGCACGTCCAGGTACTCGTCCTCTTGGCGCAGTCCCTGGATCAGCTCCAGACCGCCCATGACCGGCATGTTCCAGTCGCTGACCACCAGGTCCACCGGGTGGCTCTTGGCCAATTCCAGCGCTTCCTGGCCATTGCCGGCCGTCAGGACTTTCCATCCCGCGCCCGTCAACGTCGCCTGGACGATCATGCGCATCGTCGCCGAGTCGTCCGCCACAAGAATCGTTGCAGCCATTGCTATCGAACCCCTTCCGCGGGCGGGTTGCTCTCCGCCTCGCCTGGTTTGGTTGCCGTCGTGGCCTGGGCCGCGGCTTGCGCCGCTTCCACCGCCGTTCCTACCTCTCGGGCATCCTTGGCGCTGACGTCCGCAGCCGCGGCGTTCTCGCTTTCGATGCGCCGCTGGGTGCTCTGGTTGAGCACCACAAGGCTGATACGTCTATTAACGGCCGCATACGGGTCATCTTTAACCAGGCTCATGCTGGACGACAGCCCCTGGATGCGCAGGACCTTGCTTTCGTTCATTCCGCCCGCCACCAGCTCCTGGCGCGACGCATTGGCGCGGTCGGCCGACAGCTCCCAATTGCTATAGGCGCGCTCTCCGCGAGCGTATTGCGAGGCGTCGGTGTGGCCGGAGATGCTGACCTTGTTGGGCAATTCATTCAGGACCGGCCCCAGTTCCCTGAGGATGTCGCGCATGTAAGGCTGCACTTCCGCGCGGCCGGTGGCGAACATCGGACGGTTCTGGTTGTCGATGATCTGGATGCGCAGACCCTCCGTAGTCAGGTCGATCAGCAACTGCGGCCTGAAGCTCTTCAGCACCGGACTGGTCTCGATGACGTTTTCGAGCCGCTTTTTCAGATTTTCCAGGCGATGCTGTTCGCGGCGTTCGGCGTCGCCCATGGGCTGGGCCTCGACGCGGTTGCCCTGCGCGCGGCGTACATCGCCCTCGCTGCGCAAGGGATCCCTGCCGCCTCCTGGAACCGCGCTGGTCTCGGCCGAACTGCTGGGCCCACCCGTAATGGCGACGCGCAATGGCATGCGGAAGTACTCCGCAATGCCCTTGAGCTCTTCGCGCGGGACCACGCTGATCAGCCACATCACCAGGAAGAACGCCATCATCGCCGTGATGAAGTCTGCGTACGCGATCTTCCAGCTGCCGCCGTGGTGCCCGCCGCCGTGGACCTTCTTGCGGCGGATCACCACACGGTGGTTGTTTACCGTGCTCATGGCCCGCTCCGTCAGGCCTTGCCGGTGGCGGTGGACTTGGCTTGCCGGACGTGCTCTTCCAGCTCACCAAAGGTCGGACGCACTGCAGAGAACAGCACCTTGCGGCCGAACTCCACGGCCAGCTGGGGCGGATAGCCGTTCATGCTGGCCAGCAGCGTGGTCTTGATGCATTCCAGCACCTTGGTGGCCTCATCGCTGCGGCGCTCGATGCGCGACGCCAGCGGCCCCACGAAGCCGTAGGCCAGCAGAATACCCAGGAACGTGCCCACCATGGCCTTGGAAATCAGGTCGCCCAGGATCGCCGGAGGCTGGTCCACGGCGGCCAGCGCCTTGATCACGCCCAGCACGGCGGCCACGATACCGAAGGCCGGCAGGCCATCGGCCATTTGCTGCAGCGCGCGCACAGGAACTTCGCGCTCATGGCGGTAGGTTTCGATTTCCTCGTCCATGAGCGTCTCGATTTCGAACGAGCTCATGTTGCCGCTGATCATGATGCGCAGGTAGTCCGTGATGAACTCCATCAGCTTGGCGTCTTTGGCGATGCGGGGGTACTCGCTGAAGATCGGACTGGATTCCGGGTCTTCGATATGCGATTCGATAGCCATGAGGCCCTCGCGGCGTGCCTTGTTCAGCAGCACGTACAAGAGCGCCATCAGCTCCATGTACACGTCCTTGCCGTAGCGCGAGCTTTTCAAGGCGTCGGGCAAGGCGGACTTGACCAGCATCAACGACTTCTTGCTGTTGCTGGCGAGGAAGGCACCAAAAGCCGCCCCGAAAATCAGCGTGAGCTCGAACGGCTGGTATAGCGCGCCCAAATGGCCGCCCAGCGCTATGAAGCTGCCGACGACCGACACGGCCACCACGAGAAAACCGATAACAATCAACACATCAGGCCCCTGCCAACGAAGTCTAAAACTGGCGTCAATGATCCCCTGTTCCCCCCGACCCAAAAAGGCGGGTTACGGGGGGTTTTCCAGGGCTTTTGATGTATTTGAATACCGCCGGTCAGAGCCGGGCGGCATTCGCAACGGGTGCGGGGCGGGTGCCGGAGCGCGCCTTGGCCGCAGCGCGCGTCTTGCCGGCGCGGGGTGGCGGCCGGCAGATCGCGCACACGAAATCCGACTGGGGATCATGGGCATGGGCGATGAAATGCCCCCCGCATTGGCGGCAGGCGGACATTTGCAGCATGCCGCTATCAAAAAAGCGCACCAGCATCCAGGCGCGCGTGAAGCTCAGGACGGGCTCTGCACCTTCGGCGGCATCGGTGCCGGCGTTTTCGAGATAGAGGCGATAGGCGTCGATGGTGGCGCGTATGCCCTTGCTGCTGGTGCGCGTATTCAGGAACGAATACACGTTGTAGAAGAGCGAGGAATGGATGTTCGGCAGCCAGGTCATGAACCAGTCAACCGAAAAGGGCAGCATGCCCTTGGGTGGCGAGCAGCCGCGGATTTCGCGGTACAGGCGCGCCAGGCGGTCATGGCTGAGGCTGGTTTCAGCCTCCAGCACCTGCAGCCGGGCTCCCAAAGTGATCATGGAGCTGGCTAGCAGAATGTCATCCGCTTCCTGCGAAACGCTCTTGGTGGCCATTACACGTGCTTCCGGATGGAATGATCAGGCCGTCAGGCCAATTCTTCGACAGGCTGCTTGGCCAGCAGGATGGTTGCGTGCGCTTGCTGCAGCGCACCGCCCAGAACGTCATGGGTCAGCGCGGACAACAGGCTGTAGTCATCGAAGCGGAAGCGGCACAGCAACGAGCTGGAGCTTGCGAGCTTGACCAATTGCGCCGGCGAAAGGCGCATGAGGATGTCAGCAACTTCATTGCTGAATCCCAGGCGGAACATCGACGCCGCGTAGTCGTCGCGCAGCATGCGCTGTGCCAGTAACAAATAGGACAGATTCACTTCGCGAATGTCTGTCAGCAATGAATTTTCGACTTGTTGCACGCCCAACTCCCTATTCCCTATCCCGCCGATGGGGGCTTGTGTAAGCAAAAGCACCGGAATTCCGTTGCCATTACGTTCGATACATCCCGCTTTGATGCGAAATGTATCATTTGTTCGCAATTTAAGTAAAATTTACCACAGCTGATGTCATTTTCTATGACTTATATGACAAAACTTTGTTGATGTTGCGCAACTTACCGTTTCCGATACACCTTGACATATAAATTTCAGACGAATTTACGTCAATTTGGCAAATAAGCATTCAAAACATTGCGTACTTTGAGGAATGAAACGGTGTTGTTTGCCGACAATGGCAGCTTGCAGATCACTAAATCCACCTAGCTTTAGCGCCGCCGCGCGTTTGTCGACAATGTCGCAAATTGACAACAACAGACCACGCGCCACGATGGACACCGCCCGACACTCCCGCAATGCCTCACGCAGATGACAGCCTGGTCGAATATGCCCCGCTAGTGCGGAAGCTGGCCCTGCAATTGCTCGCCCGGCTACCCGCCAGCGTAGAGCTCGACGACCTGATCCAGGCCGGCATGATCGGCCTGCTCGATGCCGTGCGCCGCTACCAGGAAACGGCCGACGCCCAATTCGAGACCTACGCCACCACCCGCATCCGCGGCGCGATGCTGGACGAATTGCGCGGACAGGATTGGCTGCCTCGCAGCGTGCGCGCCAAGGCGCGCAAGATCGAGCAGGCCATCCAGCAACTCGAACAGCGTTTAATGCGCGCGCCAACCGAAGCAGAAATCGCGCAACAGCTCGACATGCCCCTGGGTGACTATCAAACACTGTTGCACGACGCCCAGGGCGTGCAGATCGTGCACTACGAAGACTTCACCACCGAGCCCGACTCGGCTGGCGGTCAATCCGACTGGGCGGCCACCCTGAACCATGGCGCGGCCGGCGGCAATCCGCTGGATTCCCTGCTGGCCGGGGACTTCCGCCAGGCGCTGATCCACGCGATCGACGCCCTGCCCGAGCGTGAAAAGTTGCTGTTGTCACTTTGCTACGAGCAAGGACTGAACCTGAAGGAAATCGGCGCGATCCTGAATGTGACCGAGGCACGGGTGTGCCAACTGAGGTCGCAGGCGACGGCGCGGATACGGGCGAAGCTGAAGGAACAGGCTTGGCAGGAATTGCCCCAGGATGGACAGATTGCGCAGGTGATATAGAAGGACGCCGGGCGGCGAGACACCCTTGCCGTACGCCCCTGGCCACGAAAGCCCCTAGACATGACGGACGCGCCTCGCGTCCGTTTCTTATTGCGCGACGCCTAGAGAGATTACAGATAGGGAACCGAGGGCATGCATGGTCGGCAAGCTTCCAAAGCCCAACGCCTTTATATCTTGTAGGCGCCGCAGCAGCGGTCGTTGCCGCACTTGGGTTGCATGCCCTCCCCCGTCCGACCGATAGAAGAAAAATGTCGACTTTCGCGAAATAGCGCTAAAGATTGATTTAGGCCTGCCGTAATCCTGGCAACGGAGAGATTCCTAGACATCAAAGTCGACGAACTTTCCCGTTAACACCAGTGGGCGGCCTTGCTGCCCAGTTTGAAGAAGCCTTTCTCTCTTGGGAGCCTGAACATGGCTGCAGTCATCAATACCAACTACCTCTCGCTGGTTGCTCAAAACAACCTGAACAAGTCGCAATCGTCGCTGGGCAGCGCCATCGAACGCCTGTCGTCGGGCCTGCGCATCAACAGCGCCAAGGACGACGCCGCTGGCCAGGCCATCGCCAACCGCTTCACCGCCAACGTCAACGGCCTGACGCAAGCTGCCCGCAACGCCAACGACGGCATCTCGATCGCCCAGACGACCGAAGGCGCCCTGAACGAAATCAACAACAACCTGCAGCGTGTGCGCCAGCTGACCAACCAGGCAGTCAACGGCACGAACTCGTCGTCCGACCTGAAGTCCATTCAAGACGAAATCCAGCAACGCCTGGGCGAAATCGACCGCGTCTCGGGTCAGACCCAGTTCAACGGCGTCAAGGTGCTCGCCGGCGACAACACGCTGAAGATTCAAGTCGGCGCAAACGACAACGAAACCATCAGCATTGATCTGCAAAAGATCGACGCCCAAAGCCTGGGCCTGAGCGGCTTCAACGTCAACGGTGCCAAGAAGGCCACCGCTGGCGATCTGGTTGCCAACTTTGGCGCCACTGGCACGAACAACTTCAACATCGCCACGGGCACCAGCGCGGGCAACTATAGCGTCGATATCAAGTCGGGCGCCGTCACCAAGGCCGGCGTTGGCCAATTCGTCGAAGCGGGCACAGGCACGCTGGTCGCCACCTCCACGCGTACCAACGGCGCCGCCGTTTATACGGCTGCGACCAAGGCTGCGACCAACACCACCGCCACCGATATCGCCACCGCAGCAGTCGCTGCGAAGGCTGCAGGTAAGGCAACCGGCGACAAGTTCACGGCCTCTGGCTTCGAATTCACGATCAACGGCGCGATCGACGCTAACGGTAACGGTTCCTACACCGCCAAGGTTGACGGTGGCGACGTGACGTTCACGATCACCGATGCAGCCACTGCTGGCACCACTCTCGCCCAGATCACCACGGACAAGACCCTCTACACTTCGAGCGTGAGCGGCAACCTGACCACGAAGTCCGCCGAAGCCAACAAGACTGCCACGCAGACCGACTTGGATCTGCTGGGCGCTACGGCGACCGGCGGCACGCTGCAAATCAACGGCGCGCAATACGACGTGGATACGTCCGGCGAAGTGACCCTGAACGCCACCGGCAAGGTCATGTACATGTCTCGGACTGCTGCTGGTAACGTCACGCTGATCAACGAAGACCAAGCCAAGCTGGAGCAGTCGACGACTGACCCGCTGAAGACGCTGGATAACGCGTTGTCGAAGGTTGATGCCCTGCGCAGCCAACTCGGTGCAGTGCAAAACCGTTTTGAGTCGACCATTGCCAACCTGAACAACACGGTCAGCAACTTGTCGGCCGCACGCTCGCGCATCGAAGACGCTGACTACGCCACGGAAGTATCGAACATGACCAAGGCGCAGATCCTCCAACAGGCTGGCACGTCGGTTCTGGCGCAAGCCAACCAGGTCCCGCAATCGGTGCTGTCGCTGCTGCGTTAATCGAACGGCAAGACCTGACGGCGGGGTTGAGGAAAGCTACAGCCACTCTCACTCTACCCGCTAAGGCCAAAGTCTCTGGACATTGGCCACTAGGAAAGGATCTTGCTGAACTGACCCCCAGAAGTTAGACGGGTCAGAAGAAGCTAAAGCCCGAAGGCCTGAGCTCGGTACTGCACCGGACTCAGGCCTTTTAGCTTGAGTTTGATGCGTTCGTGATTGTAGTAATGGATGTAGCGACCGATGCCAGCCCGTAGCTGCTCGATGCTATCGAAGCGGTTCAGGACGAAGAACTCGGCCTTCAAGGTGCCGAAGAAGCTCTCCATGGCGGCGTTGTCCAAGCAGCTTCCCTTGCGCGACATGCTTTGGGTGACGGCGCGCGCGGCCAGCAAGCGTCGGTAGACGCGTTGTTGATACTGGCAGCCCTGGTCCGAGTGCAGCAACGGCGTCTCCGAAGGTTTGAGCCTTGCACACGCCTTTTTGAGCATCTTGGTCACCAGTCCCAGTACAGGGCGCTGTTCGGTTTGATAGGTCACGATCTCGCCGTTGTACAGGTCCATCACCGGCGATAGATACAGCTTCTGCCCACGAACATTGAACTCGGTCACATCGGTCGCCCACTTCTGGTTGGGCCGCGATGCCTCGAACTAGCGCTTGAGCAAGTCAGGTGCGATCCGCCCAGCTTCACCCCGATACGAGCGATATTTCTTGGCCCGCACCAGCGACTTCAGGCCCAGAGTCTGCATCAGGCGTTGCACCGTCTTGTGGTTGACCAGTTCGCCCGCCTGGCGCAGCGATGCCGTGATCCGACGGTAGCCGTAACGCCCCTTGTGACGAGCGTAGACGGCACCAATCCGGGCTTTCAGGCCAGCGTACTTATCCGCCACGCCTTGCGCCTTCAGGTGATAGTAGAACGTGCTGCGCGACAGCCAAGCCACGCGCAACAAGAGTGCCAGCGGGTATGCCGACCTTAATCCTTGGACCATTTGCGCTTCTTCACCAGCGCTTCGGTCTTTTCCGCTTGGATCGAGGCCTCTAGTTTTTTTAGGTAACCGAGCTCCGCACGCAGATTGGCATTCTCTTTGCGCAACTCATCCTCGGTCATGTCTTTAGGGATCGGTGCCGGGTGATATTTGTGCGGCATGGGGCGTCTACCTTTAGGTTGTGGCGCCAGTGCGCCCACTCCCCCAACATCATACCGGCCGCGCCAGATTCCGATGGCGCCAGCGTGACGAATGTCATACAGCGTGGCCGCCTGCTGATCTGACAGGCTCTCACGCTCGATCCGCTCGAGCCCTTCGCGCTTGAAGGCCGCACTGTAGTGGCTGAACTTCTTGCAAAAACCCCCGAAGGTTGGATCTATGTCCAACTTTCGGGGGGGCAGTTCAAATGCCGGCTCTTTTCTTCTTGACATCTGCCGGTGCAATTCGTTGAACGGAATTGCACCGTTTGGCCCTCTTATTCAACCTCCGCAACTGAAAGAGTGGCGGCCCACAGTAAAAAGTGCGGCCCCGCGTATTGAGCAGTTGGCTTTCGATCGCAGTGCAGCTCAAGTCACGGCTGCGGAAGGCGAACTCTGCTCCGGATATCCGTGACCTGGCGCGCAGTCAGATGCCGCCGGACAATACCCCGCGTTTTCGCAGCAAATCCAGCAAGACACGCAACGCAATCTGTGCTGCTGTCTCCAGATTGCGCTGCCCGCGTAACGATTTTCCATCGATTGCGCTAACCTTGCCTTGCGTCCATGCTTCGCACAAAAGCGTCCGCAGCTGCCTGAGGCTATGCTGACCGTCAAGAAAGGGCAGGACGAGCATCTCGGCCTCGCGCAGAGTCAAGTTCACGTTTTCATGCCAGAGATTGAATCCGCCCGTCATCGTTCTTCCCTGCAAGCGCATGCTGTGAACTTTCAAGAAAGCCAAATCGACGCTTGGCAATCCTTCTGTGAACGCAGCCTCGTTCGGCAACGGCTCTCGAGCCAGATGAACCATGCCAATTCTGCACAAACTATGCACGGCAGCTAGCGCGTCCGCATGGGCCGTCTCCTCGCTTATCGGCTCGACGCAGCGAGCTTTTACAGCTGCCACAATGTCCGAAAAAGGCACCGACGCCGGCCACGCCGTACTAAGCGCCTCAGTCGTTGCCAACACCAAGGGGTCATTCGTCGTTAACTCACCGCCGGTTTGATTACAAAGTACGGTTTGCCCTGCTGCGGCCGCCTCGGCATTGTTCACGTGGGCATACATTCCGGCAAAGCGTAGCTGGGCCAAACGATTCTGATCGGGCAAATCCAATATGAATGAAGCCAATTCAGCAGGGACCAACAGGCTCTTTCGAAACGACCGACCGACCGCGAAATCCAGAAACTGCTGCCGCATCGCTTTGGGCTGCCCAATTGCCGTTAGGCTTAGATTCAATTGCACGTTTTGGCCATAAAGTGCAGCCACCTCAGACTGGCTCTCAGCATCTCCCACATAAACCAACCCAGCATCTTGTGCGGCACTGAGAAACTCGACTAAGTAGCACGGCGTGTTAAAGGCCTCGAGATACTCATGGGTCAAGTAGTAATCCGAGTAGCGCTCCAAGCCGGCGACCGCCTGGGTAAGCGCTGACGCCATGGGATTGCTAGAGGCTACCCCTTGGGACAGCAACGACAACATCGCCTTGCCCCTGGCGAGTCGCTCACCATCGTCGGAAGCTCCGACGGTGTTCAACATCATCGCATCGCGCAAGACGTCATTCGCCTTCCACCCGGGATAGGTGTTGTAGCTGATGTACACCAAGCCATCCTTGCTAAGGTTCTCTCGGCAAAGCCGCAGCATGGCGGCCTTTATTTCAGGCGGCACCCAACTAAACACACCGTGCGCGATGATGTAGTCGAATTCACCGAAATCCGACGTGATATCGGCCAGACTCATTGCATGAAGTTGTACGTTCTTCAGGTCCAACTCGGCAACAACCCGACGTCCCTCTTCAATCTGTACCGAAGACAGATCGACGCCGACCACCTGCGCATCAGGATATGCCACAGCGAACGGCAACAGATTGCCGCCGGACGCGCAACCCAATTCAAGTACTCGTGCTCGATCCAATGGGACTGTGTCAATGCCATACAGAAATGCGGTCGCACGCAAATGGCGCGGCCCCGCGTAGTGAAATGCATGCGAAGCATATGGGACATTGTCATAGTCAGCAGCTATCTGCTGATCAACCGCTGTGTGAATATTCATGAAGATCCTGTCAAGCGCAATCATCCTGACGTGAGCGTATCAGCAACCAGAATTGGCCAAACTCGCGAATAACGCCGCAATTGACCAGCATCCCTTGATCGTAGAGGGGACACTTCTGCAGGAAACCGCACGCTCGGAGTCCGTCTCTTGTGACTGATTCGACCATTCGACAGCAACGAACACATGAATGGATCAATCCTTTTTCGAATGCCTCTTTTGCGCTTCTATTCGTGGCTTGACCGGGCTGATTCCTGCTCCATAATTGCGGCCGCAGCTTTGTATCTATATTTTTCACGCCATGTCCGCCACGCCCCCCGATCCACTCGCTACGCAGCACGACAGCACCCCGGATCCAGATGTCCTGGCACCGATGGACGAGCAGACCCTGCGTCTGCGCGAAGAGAACCGCGCCTTGCGCGAATTGTTGGTGGCGCAGGCGCAAGCCGCCCCTCCCCCACAGGAACCCGGTCCGGTGCGGCGAACGTTCTGGTGGTTGATTTCCGCACCGGGTGCGGCACTGGTTGGATGGCGCGCCCTGGTGAGACGCGAAGACGCGCGCCCGATCACGGGCAAACGCGTAGGTTATGCCACGTTGACTGTGCTGTATACGCTGGCGATCTACGGTGCGCTGGTGCTATTGGTGGTGTCGTGGAGTTCGCCGAATACGGCGGTTTCAGGCGCCACGGCTGCCGGCCCGGTGCGGGTGCCTCTAACGTCCGCACCGACTTCGCATACAGAACCCGGAATCGCTCAGCCAGAACTAACGCCGGCTACCGCGCCTGCGCCACTGCAGATTCCAGGTTCGGATTCCGATTCGCGTTCGGAGTCGGGCACAGCAGAATCCCGACCTGAGCCCAGCCCCGGGTTCGAACCAACTTCTGCTGGCCATCAAACCGTTCCGCCAACACAGTCCGAGCACGCAGCAATGCCGCGCGAGGCGACGAGCACGGCGGACAGAGCAAGCGCCGCCCCCAGGTCCACCCTGCGCGTGACCGAGATCCCCGCCGAAGATCCCATGGCCTGGGTCGGCGAGCTAAAAAACGAGTTGGCACGTTGCGCAACGCTGGGGTTCTTTGAACGCCCCGATTGCTCCTGGGCCGCGCGCAGGCAATTCTGCGAACCAAACCGGGCATGGGGCAACATCAAGGAATGCCCAAACCGACCGTGAGGGCATGGGTTTTCGCTTGTCGAGAAGCGCTTAAAGGTGGTACTGGCCCTGGACGAATCCGGTGGGAGCACACAATGACACGCAAAGCACATTCCCCAGGCACCGGCAACGTCTTGCGGGATCTTGGTTTCGAGAACGCCGCCGAACTGTCGGCCAAGGGGGCGCTCACGCTCAAGCTCGATGAACTGATCGACCAACGCGGACTCAATTAGAGCGTAGCCGCTGCGCTTACGGACATGATCCAGCCCAAGGTTTCACAGATTCGCCGCTATAAGTTGCAGAACATCTCGCTGGAACGCTTGATAAGGGCCTTGGTGTCGCTGGGTCAGCATATGGAGATCGTAGTGGAACCGGCGCGTCGGGCCCATGCGCCGAGAATTACCGCTGCCGCGTGAATATCCGTTTTCGCAGCCCAAGATTCCCGTGCATCAACCTGCGGACCACGCGATAATCCTGTATCGGTTTGAATTGACTTACAGATACTAGGACACCCCGAGCATGGACGCATCGATCAACAGCACCGTCAATACAGCCCTCGCCCTGCAGGACGCGAACCTCATGCAGGAAGTGCAGGTCCGCGTGCTGAAGAAGGCGCTCAACGCGCAAGCGGATACTGCCTTGACGCTGATGCAGTCGCTGCCGGTGCTGGCCGTGGATGCCACGCTGGGCTCGCGCATCAATACGCACGCCTGAAGCCCTCGCACGGCAAGACTGGCTTTTCCGCTACCTTTCCCAGCTTCCTTTACGCAATTTGCCAGATAGATAGTGAAGGCTGTTGCGCTGGCCGCGAACCAGCAGCAAAAAGCGCCGGCTCCCATACAGGGCCGGCGCTTTTTTTGTTGCGCGAACGAAAAGCCGCCCGCGAGGGGCGGCGCGCGCCTTACTTCTTCTTCATCGGCGGCAAGTCGGTGCAAACACCTTCTGCGACTTCGGCGGCCATGCCCACCGATTCACCCAGGGTCGGGTGCGGGTGGATGGTCTTGGCGATGTCGACGACGTCGGCGCCCATTTCCACGGCCAGGGCCAGTTCGCTGATCAGGTCACCGGCATGGGTGCCGACGATGCTGCCGCCCAGGATGCGATGCGTTTCAGCGTCGAAGATGAGCTTGGTGAAGCCTTCGTCGCGGCCATTGGCGATGGCACGACCGGAGGCGGCCCAGGGGAACACGCCCTTCTCGATCTTGATGCCCTGCTTCTTGGCTTCGTCTTCCGTCAGGCCGACCCAGGCCACTTCCGGATCGGTGTAGGCCACCGACGGAATGACGCGGGCGTCGAAGAAGGACTTCTGGCCTGCGGCGGCTTCGGCGGCGACGTGGCCTTCATGCACGGCCTTGTGCGCCAGCATCGGCTGCCCGACGATATCGCCAATGGCGTAGATGTGCGGCACGTTGGTGCGCATCTGGCGATCGACCTCGATGAAACCGCGGTCGGTCACGGCGATGCCTGCGCGGTCGGCGCCGATCTTCTTGCCGTTGGGGCTGCGGCCCACGGCTTGCAGCACCAGGTCGTAGCGTTGCGGTTCCTTGGGAGCGCCCTCGCCTTCGAAGCTGACGTAGATGCCGTCCTTCTTGGCTTCCGCGCCCACGGTCTTGGTCTTCAACATGATGTTGTCGAAGCGGTAGGCGTTCTTCTTCTGCCATACCTTGACCAGGTCGCGGTCGGCGCCCTGCATCAGGCCGTCCAGCATTTCCACCACGTCCAGGCGCGCGCCCAGGGTGGAGTACACCGTGCCCATTTCCAGGCCGATGATGCCGCCGCCGATGATCAGCATCTTCTTGGGGACTTCACGCAGCAGCAAGGCACCGGTGGAGTCGACGATGCGGTCGTCCTGGGGCAGGAACGGCAGCTTCACCGACTGGCTGCCGGCGGCGATGATGGCTTGCTTGAAGCGCAGGGTCTGGGTCTTGCCGTCGGCGGCCTTGACGGTCAGGTGGTTGGGGTCGGCGAACTCGCCCACGCCATGCACCACGGTGACCTTGCGGGCCTTGGCCATGCCGGCCAGGCCGCCGGTCAGCTTGGCGACCACGCTGTCCTTGTAGCCGCGCAGCTTGTCCAGGTCGATCTTGGGCTCGCCGAAGCTGATGCCGTGGGCGGCCAGCTCGCGGGCTTCGTCGATGACGGCGGCGTTGTGCAGCAGCGCCTTGGACGGAATGCAGCCCACGTTCAGGCAGACGCCGCCCAGGGTGTCATAGCGCTCCACCAGGACCACGGACAGGCCCAGGTCGGCGGCGCGGAAGGCGGCGGAGTAGCCGCCGGGGCCGGCGCCCAGCACCAGCATGTCGTACTCGCCGTCGGCCGCGCCCTTGAAGCTGGCCGCGGCGGGCGCGGCGGCAGGCGCCGCAGCGGGAGCGGCTGCCTGCTTGGGCGCCTCGGCAGCCTTGGGAGCTTCCTTGGCGGCCGGCGCGGCGGCAGCGCCCGAGGCGGCGGCTTCCACTTCCAGCACGACCGTGCCTTCGGCAACCTTGTCGCCGACCTTGACGTTGATGGACTTCACCACGCCGCCTTGCGACGCGGGGATTTCCATCGAGGCCTTGTCGGACTCGACGGTGATCAGGCTTTGTTCAGCCTTGATCGTGTCGCCCACGGCGACCAGGACTTCGATGACTTCCACTTCCTTGAAGTCGCCGATGTCCGGCACTTTGATTTGAACGGTATTGCTCATGGGGCTCCCCGTTTACAGCGCGATGCGGCGGAAGTCGGCCAGCAAGGCGCCCAGATAGGCATTGAAGCGCGCGGCCGCGGCGCCGTCGATGACGCGGTGGTCGTACGACAGCGACAGCGGCACGATCAGGCGCGGCACGAACTGCTTGCCGTCCCACACGGGCTTGTGCGAGGAGCGCGACACGCCCAGGATCGCCACTTCAGGAGCGTTGATGATGGGCGTGAACGAGGTGCCGCCGATGCCGCCCAGGGACGAGATCGAGAAGCACCCGCCCTGCATTTCAGCGGGCGAGATCTTGCCGTCGCGCGCCTTCTTGGACAGGTCGGTCATTTCCTGGGCGATCTGCAGGATGCCCTTCTTGTCGGCATCGCGGATCACCGGCACCACCAGCCCGTTGGGCGTGTCGGCGGCGAAGCCGATGTGGTAGTACTGCTTGAGCACCAGGTTGTCGCCGTCCAGCGAAGCGTTGAACTCGGGGAACTTCTTCAGGGCCGCGACCACGGCCTTGATCAGGAAGGCCAGCATCGTGACCTTGATGCCCGACTTCTCGTTTTCCTTGTTCAGCGTGACGCGCAGCGCTTCCAGGTCGGTGATGTCCGCTTCGTCGTTGTTGGTGACGTGCGGGATCATGACCCAATTGCGATGCAGGTTCGCGCCGGAGATCTTCTTGATGCGCGACAGCGGCTTGGCTTCGATCGGGCCGAACTTGGTGAAGTCGACCTTCGGCCACGGCAACAGGCCCAGCGCGGCGCCATCGGTCGAACCGCCGGCAGCGGCCACCGAACCAGCAGCGAGCGCCTGCTTGACGAAGCCGCGCACGTCGTCGGCGGTGATGCGGTCCTTGGGACCGGAGCCCTTGACCTTGCTCAGGTTGACGCCCAGTTCGCGCGCGAACTTGCGCACCGAGGGGGACGCGTGCGGCAGCTGGCCGGGCTTGAGGTTGGCGTCTTCGAGCGCGGCGGCCGGAGCCGGACGCTGCGCGGCAGGCGCAGGCGCTTCGGCCTTGGCGGCGGGCGCGGCAGCGGCCTCTGCTTTGGCGGCCGGAGCCGGGGCTGCGGCGGCAGCGGCGGCGGGCGCAGCGCCCTCCACCACGACCACGACCGAGCCCTTGGCAACCTTGTCGCCGACCTTGACCTTCACTTCCTTGACCACGCCGCCTTGCGAGGCGGGGATTTCCATCGAGGCCTTGTCGGACTCGACGGTGATCAGGCTTTGCTCGGCCTTGATGGTGTCGCCCACCGCGACCATGACTTCGATGACTTCGACTTCCTTGAAGTCGCCGATGTCCGGCACTTCGATGTTCACCGGACCGCTGGAGGCGGCCGGTGCGGCGGCAGCGGCGGCAGCCGGCTGCGCGGCAGCCTTGGCTTCGGCCTTGGGAGCCTCTTCCTTGGCCGGCGCAGCCGCGGGGGCCGCAGCCTCGCCCGCGCCCGACGCTTCCACTTCCAGCACGACCGTGCCTTCGGCAACCTTGTCGCCCACCTTCACGCTGATCGACTTCACCACGCCGCCTTGCGACGCGGGGATCTCCATCGAGGCCTTGTCGGATTCGACGGTGATCAGGCTTTGTTCAGCCTTGATCGTGTCGCCCACGGCGACCAGCACTTCGATGACTTCCACTTCCTTGAAGTCGCCGATGTCGGGAACCTTGATTTGCACGATGTTGCTCATGTCTCTTTACCCTCAGGCGTATTGCGGGTTGGCTTTGTTCGGATTGATGCCGTACTTCTTGATGGCTTCAGCCACCTTGGCGACCGGCACCTTGCCTTCGTCGGCCAGCGCGCGCAGCGCGGCGACCACGACGAAGTGGCGATCCACTTCGAAGTGCTCGCGCAGCTTCGAGCGGAAATCCGAGCGGCCGAAACCGTCGGTGCCCAGCACCTTGTACTCGCGGCCCTTGGGGACGAACGGACGGATCTGGTCGGCGAAGAGCTTCATGTAGTCGGTCGACGCGATGATCGGGCCTTCCGTCTTGGCCAGCTGTTCCGTGACGTAAGCCACCTGCGGCTTCTTCTCGTCGGGGTGCAGCATGTTGTGGCGCTCGGCGTCCAGGCCGTTGCGGCGCAGTTCCGTGAAGCTGGTGACGCTCCACAGGTCCGAAGCCACGCCCCAGTCGGCTTCCAGCAGTTCTTGCGCGGCCATGACTTCGCGCAGGATGGTGCCCGAGCCCATCAGCTGCACGCGGTTCTTGCCCTTGCCGTGCGATTTGAGCTTGTACATGCCCTTGATGATGCCTTCCTCGTCGCCCTGGGTCAGACCGGGCTGCGGGTAGTTTTCGTTCATCACCGTCAGGTAGTAGTAGACGTTTTCCTGGTCTTCCACCATGCGCTTCAGGCCATGCTGGATGATCACGGCCAGTTCGTGGCCAAAGGTCGGGTCGTACGAGACGCAGTTCGGGATGGTGGAGGCCAGGATGTGGCTGTGGCCGTCTTCGTGCTGCAGGCCTTCGCCGTTGAGCGTGGTGCGCCCGGCGGTGCCGCCCAGGAGGAAGCCGCGCGCCTGCATGTCGCCGGCCGCCCAGGCCAGGTCGCCGATGCGCTGGAACCCGAACATCGAGTAGTAGATGAAGAACGGGATCATGATGCGGTTGTTCGAGGAGTACGACGTGGCCGCCGCAATCCACGAGCTCATCGCGCCCGCTTCGTTGATGCCTTCCTGCAGGAGCTGGCCGTCGGCCGCTTCCTTGTAGTACATGACCTGGTCCTTGTCGACCGGGGTGTACTTCTGGCCTTCCGGCGCGTAGATGCCGATTTGGCGGAACAGGCCTTCCATGCCAAAGGTGCGCGATTCGTCGGCCAGGATCGGCACGACGCGCGGACCCAGTTCCTTGTCGCGCAGCACCTGGTTCAGGATGCGCACGAAGGCTTGGGTGGTCGAGATTTCACGGCCTTCGGCGGTGGGCTCCAGCACGGCCTTGAAGGCGTCCAGCGCCGGGGCCTTGAGATGTTCGTCGGCCTTGGCGCGGCGGCGGGGCAGGTAGCCGCCTAGGGCGGCACGGCGCTCGTGCAGGTACTTCATTTCGGGCGAGTCTTCGGCCGGCTTGAAGTACGGCAGGTCGGCCAGTTGGTCGTCCGGAATCGGGATGCCGAAACGGTCGCGGAATTCGCGGATCGAGTCCAGCTCCAGCTTCTTCTGCTGGTGGGTCGGGTTCTTGGCCTGGCCGACGTGGCCCATGCCGTAGCCCTTGATGGTCTTGGCCAGGATGACGGTGGGCTGGCCCTCGTGGGTGGCGGCGGCGTTGAACGCGGCGTACACCTTGTGCGGGTCATGGCCGCCGCGGTTCAGGCGCCAGATGTCTTCGTCGCTCATGCGCGACACGGCTTCCAGCAGCTTCGGATGCTTGCCGAAGAAGTGTTCGCGCACGAACTTGCCGTCGTTGGCCTTGTACGCCTGGTACTCGCCGTCGACGGTGTCTTCCATGATCTTGCGCAGGATGCCTTCCTTGTCGTGCGCAAGCAGCGGATCCCAGTAGCCACCCCAGATCAGCTTGATCACGTTCCAGCCCGAGCCGCGGAAGTCGCCTTCGAGTTCCTGGATGATCTTGCCGTTGCCGCGCACCGGGCCGTCCAGGCGCTGCAGGTTGCAGTTGATGACGAAGATCAGGTTGTCCAGCTTTTCGCGGGCAGCCAGGGCGATGGCGCCCAGGGATTCGGGTTCGTCCATTTCGCCGTCGCCGCAGAACACCCAGACCTTGCGCTTGCTGGTGTCGGCGATGCCGCGGGCGTGCAGGTACTTCAGGAAGCGGGCCTGGTAGATGGCCATCAGCGGGCCCAGGCCCATCGACACCGTCGGGAACTGCCAGAAGTCCGGCATCAGCTTGGGATGCGGGTACGAGGACAGGCCCTTGCCGTCCACTTCCTGGCGGAAGTGGTTCAGCTGGTCTTCGGTCAGGCGGCCTTCGAGGTAGGCGCGGCCGTACATGCCGGGGGAGGTGTGGCCCTGGAAGTAGACCAGGTCGCCGCCGTGGTTTTCGTCTTCGGCGTGCCAGAAATGGTTCTGGCCGCAGCCGATCATGGTGGCCAGCGAGGCGAAGGAGGCGATGTGGCCGCCCAGGTCGCCGCCGTCCGGCGGATTGTGCTTGTTGGCCTTGACCACCATGGCCATGGCGTTCCAGCGCACGTACGAACGGATGCGCGATTCCAGCTCCAGGTTGCCCGGGTGCGCCGGCTCCAGGCCGGGGGGAATCGTGTTGACGTAGGCGGTGTTGGGCGAGAACGGGATATGCGCGCCGGAACGGCGGGCTTCGTCGATCAGGCGTTCGAGCAGATAGTGGGCGCGCTGCGGTCCTTCACGATCAAGGACAGCCGCCAGGGCTTCGAGCCACTCCTGGGTTTCAAGGGTGTCTTCGTCGTTGGCAGCCTGTACGGCGCCAGCCTGGGCGTAAGAGGACATCGTGTGTCTCCTGTTGGATTGTTCGTGACCGCACCCGCTTACTTATATCTACTCGCGGACATTGCATGGTAGCCGGGATCATCCGGGCTACCATGCAAGGCATGGGGTCGGGTTGTTCTAGAGACCTGCTACTGGGTCGGTTCCCTATCAGCCGGCATTCTAAGAAAGAAGATTAACCGGTCGCAAGAAAAATTTCATGTTGCGGTACGGCATTTCATAATGCGGAAAATTTAAAGCCAGCTGAACGCTTTGGCGTCATACTTTTACTTAGGTACTCCAAAAGGACGAGTCGATTCCCGGCAAATCCCTGCCAACACGCACTAAAATGCGCGGTCTATCCGGCCCGAATTCCATGTCCAGCGCGCCCAAGTCCAATATTCCTACGCCGTTCCACGATCACGCCCGCACTCGCCGACGCGGGGTGTACTGGGTCACGCCAGCAATGGTGCTGATCCTCTATATCTGTGTGATGGCGGTGTTTTTCTGGCTGCAGCGCATCCATGACGACAGTGTCATGTTTGTCACCATCGACCAGGAAATGCGCCAGCAGCGCCTGATCTGGGTAGTGCTGGCCCTGTCCTGTGTGATCGTCATCAGCCTGCTGATGCTGTGGCGCTATACCCGTTTCCGTTCGGCGGCCGAAGCCGCCCTGATCGCCGAAACCGGATTCCGCCGCGCCATGGAGAACTCCATGTCCACCGGCATGCGCGTGCTGGACATGGAAGGCCGCATCGCCTACGTGAACCCGGCCTTCTGCCGCATGATCGGCTGGAACGAGGCCGACCTGATCGGCCGCAGCCCGCCCTTCCCTTATTGGGTGCCGGGCCGCCATGAACAGCATCAGCACACCCTGGACGTGCTGATGTCCGGCAAGACGCCCAGCAGCGGCCTGGAGGTCGAGGCGCAGCGCCGCGACGGATCGCGATTCACGGCGCGCATGTATGTGTCCCCGCTACTGGACCCCAACGGCAACCAGATCGGCTGGATGACCTCCATGACCGACATCACCGAGCCCAAGCGCATCCGCGAGGCCCTGACCGCGGCGCACGAGCGCTTCATGACGGTGCTGGAAGGCCTGGACGACGCCATCTCGGTCACCGCCGACACCCACGACGGCCTGGAACTGCTGTTCGCCAACCGTACCTACCGCCGCGTGTTCGGCGCCCAGACCGGCGGCCACGACGAGCTGCTGGCCGGCCGCCGCGGCCGCTTCACCGACGAATCCGTGGAAGTCTTCGCGCCCTCGGTGCAGCGCTGGTTCGAAGTGCACCACCGCATGCTGGCCTGGACCGACGGCCGCCGCGTGCGCATGCAGGTGGCGCGCGACATCACCGAGCGCCGCGTGCACGAGGAAGCCTCGCGCGTGCAGCAGGAAAAGATCCAGCTCACCAGCCGCCTGACCACCATGGGCGAAATGGCGTCTTCGCTGGCGCATGAACTGAACCAGCCCCTGACCGCCATCGCCAACTACAGCATGGGCGCCGTCGCCCTGGTCAAGGCCGGCCACACCAGCCCCAACATGCTGCTGCCGGCCCTGGAAAAGGCCGCCTCGCAAGCCGAGCGCGCCGGCAAGATCATCAGCCGCATCCGCGAATTCGTGAAGCGCAGCGAGCCCCGCCGCCAGCGCGTGGCCATCAGCCGGATCGTGGACAATGCCATCGGTTTCGCCGAGATCGACGCCCGCAAGCGCCGTATCCGCATCGACCGCTTCGTGCCGTCCAACGCGCCGGACGTGCTGGCCGACCCCATCCTGATCGAGCAGGTGCTGTTGAACCTGCTGAAGAACGGGCTGGAGGCCATGGAAAAAAGCGAATCCGACGAACTCAAGGTCGCCGTGATCCTGCATGAACAGCACATCGAGGTCGCGGTGGTCGATCGCGGCCACGGCCTGGCCGAACCCGAACGCCTGTTCGAACCCTTCTTCAGCACCAAGACCCAGGGCCTGGGCATGGGGCTGAACATCTGCCGTACCATTATTGAATCGCACCACGGCCGCTTGTGGGCGGATCCCAATCCCGCCGGTGGCACCATTTTCCGCTTTACCCTGCCCTGCGCTGCACCCCAGTCGCAGGCCCAGAACGATCAGTCCGAGGAGTTGCACGCATGAACACGCCCCACCTGTCGAGCACGGTTTTCATTGTTGACGACGACGAAGCGGTCCGCGATTCGCTGCGCTGGCTATTGGAGGCCAATGGCTATCGCGTTCGCGCCTACGCCAGCGGCGAGTCCTTCCTGGAAGACTACGACGCCAGCCAGATCGGCGTGCTGATCGCCGACGTGCGCATGCCCGGCATGAGCGGCCTGGAACTGCAGGAGCAGTTGATCGCCCGCAATGCGCCGCTGCCCATCGTGTTCATCACCGGCCACGGCGACGTGCCGATGGCCGTGTCCACCATGAAGAAAGGCGCGGTCGACTTCCTGGAAAAGCCGTTCAATGAATCCGATTTGCGCGAGATCGTGGCGCGCATGCTGGAGCAGGCCACGCAGCGCGTGAGCAAGCACCAGGCCCAGAAAGACCACGAAGCCATGCTGGCGCGCCTGACCGCGCGCGAGCAGCAGGTGCTGGAGCGCATCGTCGCCGGCCGCTTGAACAAGCAGATCGCCGACGACCTGGGCATCAGCATCAAGACCGTAGAGGCGCACCGCGCCAACATCATGGAAAAACTTGAAGTGACCACCGTAGCTGATTTGATGAAAGTGGCCTTGGCCAAACCCGAGGCGACGGCATGACGGCAAGGATTATCGACGGCGCGGCCCTGTCGGCGCGCATTCGCGAAGAAGCTGCCCAACGCGTTGCGGCCCTGGCCGTCAAGGGCACGCGCCCCGGCCTGGCCGTGGTGCTGGTGGGTGAAGACCCCGCTTCCCAGGTGTACGTCCGCAACAAGGTAGCCGCCTGCGAAAAGGCCGGCCTGCATTCCGTCAAGGAGCAGTACCCCGCGGACATGACCGAGGCCGAACTGCTGGCCCGCATCGCCATCCTGAACCAGGACCCGACCATCCACGGCATCCTGGTGCAGTTGCCGCTGCCCAAGCACATGGACTCGCACAAGGTCATCGAGGCCATCGCGGCCGAGAAGGACGTGGACGGCTTCCATATCAGCAACGCCGGCCTGCTCATGACCGGCCAGCCGCTGTTCCGCCCCTGCACGCCCTATGGCGTGATGAAGATGCTGGAATCGGAAGGCGTGACGCTGCGCGGCGCCGAGGCCGTGATCGTGGGCGCCAGCAACATCGTCGGCAAGCCCATGGCGATGCTGCTGCTGCAGGCCGGCGCCACCATCACCATCTGCAATTCCAAGACGCGCGACCTGGCGGCCCAGACCCGCCGCGCCGACGTGCTGGTGGTCGCCACCGGCAAGCCCGGCATGATCGACGGTTCGATGATCAAGCCCGGCGCGGTCGTCATCGACGTGGGCATCAACCGCGGCGCCGACGGCAAGCTGTGCGGCGACGTGGACTTCGCCTCGGCCAAGGAAGTGGCCGGCGCCATCACGCCCGTTCCGGGCGGCGTGGGCCCCATGACCATCGCCATGCTGCTGGTCAACACCATCGAAGCGGCCGAACGCGCCGCAGCCTGACGGCCGGCGTACCCGCGGCCGGCCAGGCCGCGGGACGGGGATTGCGATCTGCCCTTGCGTTCGGGCAGATCGCCCTCACCTGATTCTCATGCCCTTGCCGGCGCCTCGTGGCGCTGCTCACCTCTTCCCAGCCTGTAACACCATGACCCAGAACCCCCTGCTCGCCCCTGTCTCCGACCTCGTCGACTACGCGGCCGTCAAGCCCGGACACATCGTGCCGGCGGTCGAGGAACTGCTGGGCATCGCCCGCCAGGCCGTGGACCGCGCCGCCGATCCCGCGCTGGCGCCCACCTGGGAAGCCGTGGTTGAACCGCTGGACACGGCCTCGGAGCGCCTGTGGCGCGCCTGGTCGGTCGCCGGCCACCTGAACGCCGTGGTCAACACCCCGGAACTGCGCGAAGCCTACAACGCCGCCCTGCCCCTGGTGACCGAATTCTCCACCTGGGTCGGCCTGCACGAAGGCCTGTACAAGCAGTACCAGCGCCTGGCCGCCGCCCCCGATTTCGCGTCCTGGACGCCAGTGCGCCGCCGCATCGTGGAAATGGCCCTGCGCGACTTCCGCCTGAGCGGCGTGGAGCTGCAAGGCGCAGACCGCGAACGCTACGCCGCCATTTCCGACCGCGAGGCCCAGGCCTCGCAGAAATTCTCTGAAAACGTGCTGGACTCGATCGACGCCTGGGCGCTGCTGGTCGAGGACGAAGCCCGCCTGGCCGGCATTCCGGCCGACGTACAGGCCGCGGCCCGCGCCGCGGCCGAGGAAGACGGTAAGCCGGGCTGGAAGCTCACGCTGAAGATGCCGTGCTACCTGCCGGTGATGCAGTACGCCCAGGACCGTACGCTGCGCGAGGCGCTGTACCGCGGCTACGGCACCGTGGCGTCGGAACACGGCGACGGAAAATTCGACAATTCGCCGCTCATCGAAGAGCTGCTGTCCCTGCGCGCCGAGGAAGCCGGCCTGCTCGGCCTGGGCACCTTCGCCGCGCTGCGCCTGCAGACCCGCATGGCCCGCGACGCGCAGGAAGTCACCGTGTTCCTGCGCGACCTGGCCGCGCGCGCCAAGCCCTACGCCCAGCGCGACCTGGCTGAACTGAAAGCCTACGCCACCGGCGAACTGGGCCTGGACGACCTGCAGCCCTGGGACGTGGCCTACGCTTCCGAGCGCCTGCGCGAATCGCGCTACGCCTACTCCGAAGACGAGGTGAAGCAGTATTTCACCGAGCCGCGCGTGCTGTCGGGCCTGTTCGAGGTCATCGAGACCCTGTTCGATGTGCGCCTGGCTGAAACGCCCGTCTCGTCCTGGCATGGCGACGTGCGCGGCGTGCGCGTGGAAAGCCCCAAGGGCGAACTCATCGGTTATCTGTATCTGGACCTGTACGCCCGCGCCGGCAAGCAAAGCGGCGCCTGGGTCGACAGCGAACGCACGCGCCGCGTCGTGGCTGGCAAGGTGCAGACGCCCATCGCCTACCTGACCTGCAATTTCTCGCGCCCCAACGGCGACAAGCCCGCCGTCCTGACGCACGACGACGTCATCACGCTGTTCCATGAAACCGGCCATGCGCTGCATGCCCTGCTGTCCGAAGTGGACGAGCCCGGCGCGGCGGCCTTCGCCAGCGTGGAATGGGACGCCATCGAGCTGCCCTCGCAGTTCATGGAGAACTTCTGCTGGGAATGGGCGGTGGTGCAGAAGCTGTCCGCCCATGTGGACACGGGCGAGCCCCTGCCGCGCGCGCTCTACGACCGCCTGGTCGCCGCCCGCAACTACCAGAGCGGCATGCAGACCGTGCGCCAGATCGAGTTCGCGCTGTTCGACATGCTGATGCATGACCGCGCCCAGGGCGCGTCGATTGCCGAAGTGCTGGCACTGCTGCAGGAAGTGCGCCAGGAAGTGGCCGTGCTGTTCCCGCCCGCCTGGCACCGTCTGCCGCATGCCTTCTCGCACCTGTTCGCGGGCGGCTACGGCGCGGGCTATTACAGCTACAAGTGGGCAGAGGTGCTGTCGGCCGACGCCTATGAGGCCTTCGAAGAGGCGGCGGCCCGCCAGGCCGGCAACGCGCTGGGCACGCTGGATCCCGAAACGGGCGCACGCTTCCGGCGCGAAGTGCTGGCAGTAGGCGGTTCGCGCCCGGCGGCCGAGTCCTTCGCCGCCTTCCGCGGACGTGCGCCTCGCATCGACGCCCTGCTGCGCCATAGCGGCATGACGCCTGCCTGAGCGTCCGCTTCCCG
The DNA here is from genome assembly GCF_902859965.1 of Achromobacter aegrifaciens. Classification (NCBI taxonomy): domain Bacteria; kingdom Pseudomonadati; phylum Pseudomonadota; class Betaproteobacteria; order Burkholderiales; family Alcaligenaceae; genus Achromobacter; species Achromobacter aegrifaciens. The sequence continues at coordinate 133,736 of NZ_CADIKO010000002.1, read as the reverse complement.
GTCGCTACCCGACGGCCCGCCCTGGCGGGCCGTTTGCTATGTTGCGGCGGCGTCGTCGACTGGCCGGCGCGCCGACATCACCAGCCAGCGTCCATGCACGGACTGGTCGGAGCCGGCCTGCTTCCAATAGCGGCGGCTTTCCTCGTCCTGCGCCTGTTTGAGCCGGCGGCCGTAATACAGGCGCGACGGCACGGCCAGCACATGCTCGACCATGCGCTTGGGCTTGATCTCGTCCACATCGTGCAAGCTGATGTCCCTGAAACCGTAGTGCTGGAACAGCAGGTGCAGCTGCGGAAAGCTCCAGGGGAAGTACGTGACGTAATCCTCGCCGCGCTGCCGTCCCACCATGGGCCGGAACCCCGAATGGAAGCCGCGCAGCAGGAACTGCAGGCGCGAACGGAAATACCAGGTGTTGGGCGTGGTGACGATCAGGGTGCCGCCCGGGCGCAGCGCGCGGTAAAGGCTCTGCATCAGCACGCCGGGGTTGGTCAGCAGATGGATCGCCTCGCAGCAGACCACGGCGTCATAGGGTTCGGCAACCGTCAACGGCGTTTCCAGGTCGTGCTCCGTCACGCGGCGGTAGCCGCCGGCCTGCGGAAACTCCCACAGGCCCACGCCGTCGATATCGACCTGCCGGCCGCTGGCGGCGGGCAGCATGTCGCCCAGCCAGCCCGTGCCGCAGGGCGCGTCCAGCACCGAATCCGCCAGGCGGCTGCGCAGGATGTCGAGCACGACGGGATAGTAGGGATAGTAGGGGTAGCCCAGGGAATTCCTGACCGGCATGTCCATATGTGGCGCCTCTGGATTCTGAAATCTGACACGGTCCTGAATGTAGCGGCAGCCATGGCATCCGGTCTGGCGAATTCGCCACTTCCAAACAATAACCAGACAAAGCTTTACAAGTCGGACGGCCGGTCCCGGCCCCGCGGCTTGCGCCAGGACAAGCCGGCCCCAGGTCCGCCCGCCCCCGCACCCTGCCCTGCCCGCGCCTTGCGGGTAGAATCAAAAGGTTTACCCTCTACCGGCCCTTGGACTCATGCGACACCTCATTTCCGGCCGCGCCCTGCGCAGCCTGCTGCTGACCCTGTGCGTGTTTCTCGCTGCCTGCGGCGACAGGAACGTCGATTGGACCCTGTACAACGTGAAGGGACACCTGCCCGACCTGAAGTTCTCGCTGCCCGGCGCAGGCGGCAAGATGGTCAACAGCGACGACCTGAAGGGCAAGACGGTGCTGCTGTTCTTCGGCTATGCCAGCTGCCCGGACATCTGTCCCACCACCATGGCGCAGTTGACGGCGGTGCTGCAGAACCTGGGCGACAAGGCCCGCGATGTGCGCATCCTGTTCGTCAGCGTGGACCCGCACCGCGACACGCCGGACATCCTGCAGGCCTACGTCAACGCCTTCAACAACAATGCCATCGGCGTGACCGGCGATGAAAAGCAGATCGCCGACCTGGCGCGCCGCTACCGTGTGGCCTACCAGATCGAGAAGCCCCGCCCGGGCGACGACGCGGATATGTACGAAGTCACGCACAGCCGCGGCGTGTATATATTCGACAAGGACGGCAAGGCCCGCTTGCTGGCATCGGACACGGACAGCATCGAGGCCATGACCAAGGACGTGCGCCAGTTGATCGACCTGACTTCCTGAGCGCCGGCGGGGCGCAATGTTGCCCGTGCGCCCCATACACCAGTTGTTACAGCCGCTACGCGCGGGGCGTGAGTATCATCTAGCCACACTGCCCCTTTTACTTCCAGCAAGGAGTACGCGCATGAGCATAATCATCATGATCATCGTCGGGTTCGTCGTGGGCCTGATCGCCCGCGCCATCATGCCCGGAGACCAGAACATGGGGATCATCATGACCACCATCCTGGGTATCGTCGGTTCGGTCGTCGCCGGATTCCTGGGCCAATCGCTGGGCTGGTACGCGCCGGGCGAACCCGCCGGGTGGATCGGATCGGTCGTCGGCGCGATCGTCGTGCTGTTCGTGGTGGGCCTGATCGCCAAGAAACGCGCCTGACGTTCTGCTGGACCTGAAATGAAAACGGGCCGATCTTTCGATCGGCCCGTTTTTTTTCCGTCTGCCCTTATTGCTGCTGGGCCTGCGCGGTCACCGTGCGTTCGGTCCAGCCGCCGCCCAGCACCTTGTACAGCGTGACCAGGTTGGACAGCCTGGCCCGACGCGTGTCCACCAGGGCCTGCTGCGCGCTGTACAGCGAACGCTGCGAATCCAGCACGCTCAGGTAGTCGTCGATGCCTTGGCGGAAACGCTGATCCGAGGCGTCGTAGGCGCGCTGGTTGGCGGCCACCAGGAGCCGCTGCGCCTGGATCTGCTCGTCCAGGGTGCCGCGCCCGGCCAGGGCGTCCGCCACTTCGCGGAAACCCGTCTGGATCGACTTCTCGTACTGCGCGACCTGGATGTTCTTCTGCACCTTGGCCAGATCCAGGCCGGCAAGCAGCGAGCCGCCCGCGAAGATCGGCACGGTGATCTGGGGCACGAAGCTCCAGGCGCCCGAGCCGCCTTCGAACAGCCCGCCCAGGCTGGCGCTGGCGGTACCGGCCGAGCCCGTCAGGCTGATGGTCGGAAAGAAGGCGGCGCGCGCCGCGCCGATATTGGCGTTGGCGCCCTTCAATTGGTGCTCGGCCGCGCGGATGTCCGGGCGACGGGCCAGCAGGTCCGACGGCAGGCCGGCGGGCAAGGTGGTCGGCAGCATGGCATCGTCAAGCTTGACCGCGTTATCCAGCGCCGCCGTCAGCTCGGGCGACAGCGGCTGGCCCACCAGCAGGACCAGCGCATTGCGGTCCTGCGCGGCCTGGCGCGTGTATTGCGACAGGTTGCGCTCGGCGGTGCGCAGCGACACTTCCGCCTGGCTCAGGTCCAGCGCCGTGGACAAGCCCTGGTCGTAGCTCTGCTGCGTGAGCTTGAAGGAATCCTGCTGGCTCTTGAGCGTGTCGCGCGTCAGGCCGACGAGTTCCTGGTCGGCGCGCAGGGTCAGGTAGGCGTTGGCCACTTCGGCGATCAGCGTCAGCTGGGTCGCCGTGCGGGTTTCGTCCAGCGCCAGATAGGATTCCAGCGCTTTGTCGCTCAGGCTGCGGATGCGGCCGAACAGATCCAGCTCCCAGGCCGACATGGCGGCGCCGACCTGGTAGCTGTGGCTGGTGGTGGCGCGGCCGCTGGGCGACAGATCGGCCGGCGAACGCTGGGCCGTTTCCTGGCCGGCGATGCCGATGCTGGGCATCAGGTCGGCGCGCTGGATGCGGTACTGGGCGCGCGCCGCCTCGACGTTCAGGGCCGCCACGCGCAGGTCGCGGTTGTTGGCCAGCGACTGCTCGATCAGCTGTTGCAGCAGCGGGTCCGAGCCGAAGAAATCGCGCCAGCCGATGTCGGCCGTCATCAGGCCGCCCGCGTCGGCCGGCTGGGCCGCCTGGTAGGACGGACCCGTGGGATAGGCCGCGTCGACCGGCGCGTCCGGCCGCTCGTAGGTGGGGGCCAGCGAGCAGCCCGCCAGGGCCGCCGCCAGGGAAACAGACAGCAAGGTTCTCATCGGAAATGTCATTGCGGTTGGCCCTCCGTCGAGACGCCCTGCGTGCCATTGGCGCTGGTGTCGTGCTCGTCGACGTTTTCGCTCATGCGCTTGACCTTGAAGACGCGCAGCATGATCACGAAGAAGGCCGGAACAAAGAAGATGGCCAGGAAGGTGCCGGTCAGCATGCCGCCGATCACGCCCGTGCCGATGGCGTTCTGGCTGCCCGAACCCGCCCCCGACGAGATCGCCAGCGGCGTCACGCCCAGGATGAACGCCAGCGACGTCATCAGGATGGGACGCAGGCGCTGCCGCGCGGCGTGGATGGCCGATTCCGTCAGGCTGGCGCCCTGCTCGTAGTGCTCTTTGGCGAACTCCACGATCAGGATCGCGTTCTTGGCCGCCAGGCCGATGGTTGTGAGCAGGCCCACCTGGAAGTACACGTCGTTGGACAGGCCCCGCAGCATGGTGGCGAGCAAGGCCCCGATGATGCCCAACGGCACCACCAGCATCACCGCCGACGGGATGGTCCAGCTTTCGTACAGCGCCGCCAGGCACAGGAACACCACGATCAACGAAATCGCGTATAGCGCGGGCGCCTGGGCGCCGGACAGGCGTTCTTCGAACGACAGGCCGGTCCATTCAAAGCCCACGCCCACCGGCAGCTTGCCCGCCAGGCGTTCCATTTCTTCCATCGCCGCGCCCGAGCTGTAGCCCGGCGCCGCCTGGCCCTGGATGTTGTACGACGGCACGCCGTTGTAGCGGTTCAGCTTTTGCGGACCGTAGCTCCAGGTGGCCTTGGCGAACGCCGAGAACGGCACCATATCGCCCGCCTTGTTGCGCACGTACCATTTGTCCAGGTCTTCCGGCAGCATGCGCGACGACGCCTCGCCCTGCGCGAACACCTTCTTCACGCGGCCGCGGTCGATGAAGTCGTTGACGTACGACGAACCCCAGGCCGTGGCCAGCGTGCTGTTGATGTCCGAGACCGCCACGCCCAGGGCGCGCGCCTTCTCGCGGTCGATGTCCAGCTGGTACTGCGGCGCGTCTTCGATGCCGTTGGGGCGCACGCCCTGCAGGACCGGACTCTTGGCGGCTTCGCCCAGCAACTGGTTGCGCGCGGCAAGCAGCTTCTCGTGGCCGACGCCTGCGCGGTCCATCAACTGGAAGTCGAAACCGGTGACGTTGCCCAGTTCCATCACGGACGGCGGCGGCACCACGAACAATTGCCCGCGGCGCTCGGTCTTGCGGAAGTGCGCGTTGGCCCGTGCCGCCACGGCGCCGGCCTTCAGGCGGGCGTCGCCGCGTTCTTCCCAGTCGCGCAGCTTGATGAACAGGATGGACGCGTTCTGGCCGCGGCCGCCGAAGTTGAAGCCATTGACCGCGAACACCGAGGTGACGGCGTCCTTTTCCTCGTTCAGCAAGTACTTGGTGGCGTCGTCGATGACGGCCTTGGTGGCTTCCGCCGTGGCGCCAGCAGGCGTCTGGATCTGGGCGAACAGAATGCCCTGGTCCTCATCCGGCAGGAAGGCGGTCGGAATGCGCGTGAACATCCAGCCCATGGCGAGGACCAGCGCCAGGTAGATCACCATCAGACGCTTGCTGCGGTTCAAGCCGCGCGCGACGGTATTGGCGTAGCCGTTGCTGCTGCGCTCGAACGTGCGGTTGAACCAGCCGAAAAAGCCCTTCTTCGAGCCATGATGGCCCTTGGGGATGGGCTTGAGCAAGGTCGCGCACAAGGCCGGCGTGAACACGATGGCCACGATCACCGACAGCACCATGGAGGACACGATGGTGATGGAGAACTGGCGGTAGATCACGCCCGTGGACCCGCCGAAGAAGGCCATGGGAATGAACACGGCCGCCAGCACCATGGCGATGCCGATCAGGGCGCCAGTGATCTGCGACATGGACTTGCGGGTGGCCTGCTTGGGCGACAAGCCCTCTTCGGCCATCACGCGCTCGACGTTTTCCACCACCACGATGGCATCGTCCACCAAGAGGCCGATGGCCAGCACCATGCCGAACATGGTCAGCGTGTTGATGGAGTAGCCGAACGCCGCCAGCACGCCGAACGTGCCCAGCAGCACCACCGGCACTGCCAGCGTCGGGATGATGGTGGCGCGGAAGTTCTGCAGGAACAGGTACATCACCAGGAAGACCAGGATGATGGCCTCGATCAGCGTCTTGAACACCTCATGGATCGACAGGCTGACGAACGGCGTGGTGTCGTACGGATAGACGACGTCCATGCCCGGCGGGAAGTAAGGCTTCAGGTTGTTGATGGTGTCGCGCACCGCCTGTGCCGTGTCCAGCGCGTTGGCGCCCGGCGCCAGCTTGACCGCCAGGCCCGAGGCCGGCTTGCCGTTGTAGAAGCTGTCGATGGCGTAGGTCTGGCCGCCCAGCTCGATGCTGGACACGTCGCCCAGGCGCACTTGCGAACCGTCGGCGTTGACCTTGAGCAGGATGCGGCCGAAGTCTTCCGCCTTTTCCAGGCGCGAAGGCCCGATGATGGTCGCGTTCAGTTGCTGGCCGCGCACGGACGGCAAGCCGCCCAGCTGGCCGGACGACACCTGCACGTTCTGTTCCTTGATCGCCGCCACGACGTCGACCGTGGTCAGGCCGTAGTTGACGAGCTTGGCGGGATCCAGCCAGATGCGCATCGCGTACTGCGAGCCGAACAGCTGGAAGTCGCCCACGCCCTGCGTGCGGCTGATGGGATCCTGGACATACGAGGCGACGTAGTCGGCCAGGTCGTCCTTGGTCATCGAGCCGTCGGTGGACACGAAGCCCGCCACGATCAGGAAGTTCTTGGTGGCCTTGGTGACGCGGATGCCCTGCTGCTGCACTTCCTGCGGCAGGAGCGGCTGCGCCAGCGACAGTTTGTTCTGCACCTGGACCTGCGCGGTATCAGGGTTGGTGCCCTGCGTGAAGGTCAGGGTGATGGACATGCTGCCGTCGGAGTTGCTTTCCGAGGAGATGTACTGCAGGCCGTCCAGGCCGTTCATCTGCTGCTCGATCACCTGCACCACGGTGTCCTGCACGGTCTGCGCGGACGCGCCCGGGTAGGTCACCGCGATGCCGATGGCTGGCGGCGCGATGTTGGGGTATTGGGAAACCGGCAGCTTCAGGATGGACAGCGCGCCGGCCATCATCAGCACGATCGCGATCACCCATGCGAAGACCGGTCTATCGATAAAAAACTTTGCCATGCAAGGCTCCTGACTACTACTGCTTGGCCGCCGCGGCGGCTGCTTGCGGCTGCTGCGCCGGTTGCGCGGCGCTGGCTTCGGTGGCGACGACTTCAGCCCCCGGACGCACCATCTGCAGACCTTCCACGATGACCTTGTCGCCGGCGGCCAGGCCGTCGGTGACCAGCCACTTGTCGCCGATGGCGCGGTCGGTCTTCAGTTCGCGCAATTCGACCTGGTTCTTGGCGTTGACCACCAGCGCCGTCGGGATGCCGCGCTGGTTGCGCGTCACGCCGCGCTGCGGCACCAGCAGGCCGTCGGCGGCAACGCCGTCGGCCAGGCGGGCGCGCACGAACATGCCCGGCAGCAGGCGGCGTTCCGGATTGGGGAACACCGCGCGCAAGGTGACCGAACCGGTGCCCTGGTCCACCGTGACTTCGGAGAACTGCAGCTTGCCCGGCTGGCTGTACTGCGAGCCGTCTTCCAGGGTCAGCGTCACCAGCGCGGCCTGCTCGCCATCGGCCTTTTTCAGCAGGCCGCTGGCCAGCGCGTTCTGCAGGCGCAGCAGCTGGACGCTGGATTGGGTCACGTCGACGTAGATGGGATCGATCTGCTGCACCGCGGCCAGGGCCGTGGTCTGGTTGGCCGTGACCAGCGCGCCTTCGGTCACCGCCGAACGGCCGATGATGCCGTCGATGGGCGACAGCACCTTGGTGTAGACCAGGTTGATGCGGGCCGTGTCCAGCGCCGCCTTGGCCGACAGCACGTCGGCGGCGGCCTGATCGCGCGAGGCGACGGCGTTGTCGTAGGTCTGCTGGCTGACGGCGCGAGTGGCGACCAGCGGCTTGTAACGTTCGGCCAGCAACGCGGCCGTCTTCTGCTGCGCCTGGGCGCGCGCCAAGGCGGCCTTCTGGCTGTCCAGGCTGGCCTGGTAGAGGGCGGGATCGATCTGGTAGAGCTGCTGGCCCGCCTTGACCTCGCCGCCTTCGGTAAAGAGGCGCTTCTGGACGATGCCATTGACCTGGGGACGCACTTCGGCCACGCGGAACGGCGAGGTGCGGCCAGGCAGTTCGGTGGTCAGCGAAACCGGCTGCGTGGCAAGCGTCACGACCGTTACCTGGGGCTTGCCCGCCTGGGGAGCGTCTTGCTTCTTGCCGCAAGCGGCCAGCGTGAGGGCCGATGCCGTCAGCGTGACGACTGCCGCGCTGCGCCACATAGCGCTTTTCTTATCCATAGATTGCATTCCCGATTTCAACAAAAAAAAAGCCCGCCCCGGATCGCGTAATGAGCGTTCCGTGCGCATCGATTGGGTGGATTTGCCTCGAACACGCAGGCTGGGCTTTGTCGCATTGCTGCATTGCAGAACTCGCATTCTGCGTTATCCCGCCCCAGAAACAAAGAGGCATGTTGAGAAAACATCATTCCATTTATGGGACAATGGCTTTACCGTTGAATATGACAAAATTCCGCCATGAAACGCTTGCAAGGCATGGAACTATTCGTCGAAGTCGCCAAAACACGCAGCTTCAGCCGCGCGGCGGCGATGCTCGGCGTGCCGAAATCGACACTGTCCCGCCAGGTGGCCGAGCTGGAGCGCTCCGTCGGCTTGCGGCTGCTCAGCCGCACCACGCGCAAGGTCGAACTGACCGACGCGGGCCGGCTGTACTTCGACCGCTGCCAGCGCATCGTGGCCGAGGCGCAGATCGCCCATGAGGAACTGCAGAAGCTGGTCGATACGCCGGCCGGGCCGCTGCGGGTGAACATGCCCGCGGATTTCGGCACGGACTTCCTGGCTGAATCGTTCATGGAATTTTCCCGCCGCTACCCCGACGTCACGTTTTTCCTGGACCTGGCCAACCCGGACCACGCGCAGCGCGTGTTCCAGACCTGCGATGTTTCGATCGAAATCGGCGAACTGCCCGATTCGTCACAGATTGCGAGGCTCTTGGGCATGCTGCCGGCCCAGTTGTACGCCTCGCGCGAATACCTGGAGAAGCACGGCGAACCGCGGCATCCCAGCGACTTGACCCGCCACGAGTGCATAGAGTTCCGCGCCAAGGGCGCCGGGCAGGTGACCCGCTGGCCCCTGACCGACGGCCAGCAGCACATCGAATTCACGCCCGGCAACCGCTTTTCCGTCAACGGCGTCGCCATGGCCCGGCGCCTGGCCCTGCTGGGCGCGGGCATCGTGGTGCTGTTGGGCGACCAGTTGGCCGAACAGCAGTCCGGCCAATTGCAGCGAGTGCTGCCCGACTGGCAACTGGGTCCGTTCCCGGTCTACGCGGTGACGGAGACACGGCTGCTGCCCGCCAAGACCCGGATCTTCATCGAATTCCTGATGGAGCGCCTGGGCGACGTCGGGCAAGCGAAGAATACTCCCGCTTTCATGAAATAAACGGAAGCCGGAAACAGACTGAAAAATTTAGGACTGGCCGACAACACCTGTCGGTCAATTCGACCAATCAGAAGCGCTCGTCTTCACGCAGGTAGCGCCATTGGCCCAGCGGCAGGTCGCCTAGCGACACGCGTCCGATGCGCACGCGTTTCAGGCCGATTACCTTCAGGCCGACCAGTTCGCACATGCGCCGGATCTGCCGTTTTTTGCCTTCCCGCAGCACGAAACGCAGCTGGTCGCTGTTCTGCCAACGCACCTGTGCCGGCTTGAGCGCCTTGCCGTCCAGGGACAGACCATGGTTCAGCAGCGCCAGCCCGTTGTCGGACAGGTTGCCCTGCACCCGCACCAGGTATTCCTTGTCCACGCTGGAATCTTCGCCGATCAGGTGCTTGGCGATGCGGCCGTCCTGGGTCAGCACCAGCAGGCCTTGGGAATCGATGTCCAGGCGGCCGGCAACGGCCAGCCCGTCCAGGTGCGAACGCTCAAAACGCTGCGGCGCGCGGTCGCCCGCAAAGCGGGAGCGGGAGTCGATCAGGGCCACGGCGGGCGTGTAGCCCTTTTCCGCCTGGCCCGAGACGTAGCCCACGGGTTTGTTGATCAGGATGGTGACGCGCGAGGTCTGACGCGCCTGCGCGGCGCGTTCCAGGGTGATGACCTGGTCAGGGTAGGCCCGCGCGCCCAGTTCGGACACGACGGCGCCGTCCACGCGGACCCAGCCGCGCTCGATATAGGTGTCGGCCTCGCGGCGCGAACACAGCCCACGCTCGGACATGAGCTTGGAGATACGTACTTTTTCCATGGCCGGTATTGTATGCGGACGCCATGCGCCACACTCTTCATGCCGCGGGGTCGTAGTCCGACGGCGCCATCGGATCCAGCGGATGGAGCGGCCGGCTGCGCCGCTGATAGGGAAACAGCGCGAAGTCCGAGCTCGTGACGCCCGCGCTGGCGCATTCCACCAGCGCCTGGGAGATAGGTTCGAACACAGGGCGGCAATACATGCGCGACTTCACCAGCACGAAGCGCGCCCGGCGCGGGTCCAGCCCCATGCTCTCGAACACGCCCAGGTCCCAGGGCTCGTGCGTTCTCTCGGTGATCACCAATTGCGCAGCGCCTATGTCCAGCACCGCGCTGCGGCCCATGCATGCCGTCTGCCCCGTGTACGTCGGACCGGTAATGACATATTCGCCGCCGGTCACGGCGCGGACCACCCCGCGCAGCAACACGGGCGCCGCCGGGCGGCCGATGGCCGGAATCGGCCGTTTGTTGCCCACCGCCAGCTCCACCTGCGCGCCCTCGCCCGCCGCGGCCAGCGCGGCGACGGCCTCGGGGTCACAGTACAGGCCCGCAATGATGCCCGTCAGGCCGGCGTCGACCGCGGCTGTCAGCACCTCCATGGTGTCGCAGGTGCCGCCGGACATGCAGTTGTCGCCATGATCCAGCAGAAGCACGGGCTTGTCCGCGCCGCGGGCCAGTTGCGCCGCGCGGGCCAGCGATTCGCCCAGGGGTTCGCTGTCGTAGAAGTAACCGTCGCGCTCGGCCCAGATGGCCTGCGCCATTTCGCTTGCCACCCGTTCCGCCTGCTCCTGCGGCCCGGAGCCCACCACGACCACGCTCAGGCATGGGTTGGGGATGTCAGCCAGGGCGAAGCCCGCCAGCACGGAGACGCCCAGGATGCCGCCCTTTTCCGCGCCCCGCGCCGCCTGCACCGCGCGGCGCATGGCGCCCTGGGACGTGGCGCTGCGCAGGGTGTGCGTCATCAGCGGCAGGCGGCACCAGGCCATGACCGGGCGCGGACCGCCGTTGAGCCAGTCATACAGGATACGGCCCGCGTGCTCTCCGGTCTCGTACATGTCCACATGCGGGTAGGTCTTGAAGCTGACGACCACGTCGGCGTTGGCCATCATCTTGGGCGTGACATTGCCGTGCAGATCCAGCGCCACGGCGATGGGCACGTCCGGCGTGCGCCGCCGCAGGCGCTCCAACAAGTCGCCCTCGCCATCGTCGGTGGTCTCGGCCACCATCGCGCCATGCAGATCGAGCAGGATGGCGCCACAGCCCTGCGCGCCGGCCACGATCGCGTCGCACAGTCGGCTGTAGGCATCCGCCGACACCGGGCCGCTGGGGTAGGCAGTCGCGGAAACCGGCGTGACCACGGTCGCGCCGTTGGCCTCGGCAATGTCGATGAAGGCCGACATGGCCGTGCGCTTGCCCTTGTTCTCGGCATAAGCCTGGGCGCCGAATGCGGGACCGTCATTGCCGAACGCGGACAGCGGCGTGGGCACCGGCGAGAACGTGTTGGTCTCGTGGTTCAGGCGGGCGATCATGACCTTCATTGTCCGGCTCCTCGGCATGCGCATTCAGTGTGTTCAGTTGTTCTGGGACGGCCCCGGGCGCAAGGCCCCCAGGCCAAGCTTTTCCATGGCCTCGCTGGCCTCGACGATCATCGCGGCCACTTCCGCGACGCTGACGCGCAGGCCCGTCGCCCGGGTCCGCATGTGCTCATAGGCGGCGCGCTCGTCCAGGCGCTGGTGGTCCATCAGCACGCGGATGGCCTTCTCGATGACGCGTCGCGCCTTGATCGTGCTTTCCAGCTTGTTGATCTTGGACTGCTGGCGGCTCTGGAACTGCTTGGCCGAACGCGCCAGCACCAGCGTGCTGAGCACGCCCGCCGAGCGGAACGGCCGCGTCAGCACGCCGTGCGCATTGGTCTTTAGCAATTGCTTCAACGTGGTCGGGGTTTCGTACTCGGACAAGGCGATCAGGGTGGCCTCGACCTCGCTGGCCGTCCAGGCGGCGCTGTTGCGGCCGCATTGCGATACCTGGAAGAAGATGACGTCCACCCCTGCGGGCGGGCCATCCGGAAACGGCCAGTGCAGATGGATGCGGCAACCGATGCGCTTGAGCTGTTCGACCAGCAGGTCGCGATCCTCGCCGGGCGGATACACCACGGCGACGGCCACGCTGCGCAGGTCCTCGTAGAGGCGGCGTAGGCTATGGTCCATGGCTATTTCAACCAGAACTCGTCCAGGCCGAACGCGGTGAGGTACGGGTCCGGCTTCACGGGTTCGTCGCTTTCCCAGACGATGTCGAAGCGACCGTCCTCGCGGCACACGCCTATGCGCGGCGTCAGCACGCTATGGTTGTTTTCCGCCAGCACGGACATCTGCCCGTCCGGCGCGTCGAACTGCACCTGATGCACCGCCTGCACCAGTTTGCGGGTGTCCATGCTGCCCACGCGCTGCAAGGCACGTGCGAACAGGTGCATCTGGCTATAGCAGGTCTCGGCATAGACGCTGGCGGGATGGTCGCCGAAGCGGGCGCGCCAGCGTTCCAGGAAATGCGCGTTGGCGGGCGTATCCACCGTATTGAAATAGGTCGCAGCGGTGATGTGGCCCACGCAGCGCCGCGGTCCGATCTCCGCCACCTCCGACTCCGCCATGGTCAGGCTGGCGATGGGGATGTGCGCGGTGGCTGCGCCCTCGGCCTGGCAAGCCTCGTGGTAGCGCTGGTAGAAGCGCTGCGCATCGGAGCCGATCAAGGTGGAAAACACCACGTCGGGCTGGATGCGGCGGATGTCCGCCACCACGTCGTTGATCTCGCTGTCGTCGCAGCCCAGCGGCAGATAGGTTTCATCCAGGATCTCGCCGCCATGCTCCTCGACCGTCTCGCGCATGATGCGGTTGGTCTCGCGCGGGTAGATATAGTCCGCGCCCACCAGGAAGATGCGCGAACCGCAGTTCTGGATCAGGTATGCAGCCAGCTGCATGCTGCCCTGGTTCGGCGCCGCGCCGGTATAGATGACGTTGGGCGAATACTCGAAGCCTTCGTAGACCGAGCCGTACCACAGCAGGGAATTGCTGCGCTCCACCACCGGCAGCATGGCCTTGCGGCAGTGCGAGGTGCAGCCGCCAAAGATGACGCTGACCTCGTCGTCCAGCAGCAGCCTGGCCGCCAGCCGGCGGTACTCTTCGGCGTCGCTGCGCGGGTCGTACACCACCGGCGCCAGCGGCCGCCCCAGAACGCCGCCCAGTTCGTTGATCTCTTCCACCGCCAGTACCGTGCCGAAGAAGTGCTGCGATTCCGTGGTTCCGGTGACGCCGCTGCGCGAATAAAGCACGCCGATGCGCCAGCCCGGCCGCTCTGCGTGCTTGTCCTGGGGCGTACTCATGAGGGAATCCTTGAACGGGTAGTGCGCGTGTGCGTCATGGCGAATCCGGGCCGCGTGGCCTTCATACTTTCAGATGAGCAATAATATTGCCCGCCGCCTCTGGCGCGCCAGCCTCGCCTTCATCGACGATGCTGCCCTGCTTGAGCACCAGGTAGCGATCGGCCACGTCCAGCGCGAACGCCACGTTCTGCTCCACGATGAACATCGTCGTGCCATGCCGCTCGCGTTCCCAGTTCAGCGCGCGGCCCAGGCGCTCGATCACCGAGGGCTGCAGCCCTTCCGTAATCTCGTCCAACAGCAGCAGCGCGGGCCGCTGCATCAGGCCGCGCGCCACCAGCAGCATTTTCTGCTCTCCGCCCGACAGGGTGCCGGCGTGCTGGCGCAGGCGGCTCGTGAACACCGGAAACAGCTCCGCGATCTCGGCGAAGCGTTCGTCGAAGAGTTGGTCGCGCGGCAGCCCCAGGCGCAGGTTGTCGCGGATGCTCAGGTCGGGAAACAGCGGCTGTTCCTGGGCGGCGTAGGCCACGCCGCAACGCGCCACTTCGTGCGGCCGCAGCCGGGTGGCGTCGACTCCGCCCACGCTGACCCGCCCGCGCTGCTTGGGCAGATAGCCCATGACGGTCTTGAGCAAGGTGCTCTTACCCATGCCATTCTTGCCCAGCAGCGCGACGCAGACGCCGCGCTCGACCGTGAGCGACACGTCATGCAGCACCATGGCCCTCTTGTAGCCGCTGGATACCGCTTCCATGCGCAACGCCGGCGCTGCGATGCTCGTCATTGCCCTGCTCCTTGCGCGGCCGGCGCGCTGCCGGCGTAAATGGTGCGCACCAGTTCGGATTCCACGACCTCGCGGAATCCTCCGTCCATGACGATGCGGCCCTGGTGCAGGACCACGATGCGCGTTGCGATCTCTTTGACGAAATCCAGGTCATGTTCCACCAGCAGGCAGCACAGGCCATAACGGTGCGCCAGGGACGACAGCACGTGGCCGATCTGCAGGCGTTCGGCCTTGCTCAGCCCGGCCGTCGGCTCGTCCAGCAGCACGATGCCCGGTTCCAGCGCCAGCACCATCGCCAGTTCCAGCGCCTGCTGCTGTCCGTGCGACAGGTCGCGCGCCACACGGTCCAGGCACTGGTCCAGGCCGGTCACGCGCAACGTTTCAAGCGCATAGGGCGGCAGATCCAGCGTGGAAGATCGGCGCCACCAAGACGGCCGTTCGCGCAGCGTGGTCGCGATGCGCAGGCTTTCGGCCACCGTCAGCGTGTCGAACACGTTGGCGTTCTGGAACTTGCGGCCCAGTCCGTGGCGCACGCATTGTTCAGGACCATCGCGCCGCAGCACTTCGTGGCCATAGAGTTCCAGCCTGCCCTGGGAACGTTCGGCGCCGTCCGCGATACAGCGCATCAGCGTAGTCTTGCCGGCGCCGTTGGGGCCGATCAGCCCCAGCAGTTCGCCGCCGCGGGCTTGCAGGTCTATGCCTTCCAGCACCTTCAGGCTCCCGAAGTGCTTGGACACGCCCGCCAGGCTCAAGGCCTGGGCCGCGCCGCCGGCCTGCCGCGCAGGGACGACGCGCTCGCCCAGCGCGGGCATGGCCGCGCGCCCTGCCCTTGCGCGCCAGGGCGCGGTCAGCAGGGGAAGCAGCCCGCGCGGCAGCAGCAGGATCACCAGCACAAAGGTCACGCCCAGCAGTAGTTGCCAGACGAACGGCATGTTGCCGCTGAGATAGGAGCCCGCGACGTTGATGAGGATGGCTCCCAGCACCGGCCCCCAGATGGTGCCGCGCCCACCCAGCGCGACCCAGATGATCAGTTCCGTGCCGAAGACGAAGCCCGTCAGCTCCGGCGCCACCACGCCGCTGAACGCGCCATAGCCGAAGCCCGCCAGGCCTGCCACCGCGCCGCAGGCCACCAGCAACGCGATGCGCCAATGGGCGGTGTTCAACCCGAGGTAGCTGCACCGCGCCTCGTTGTCGCGCAGCGCCACCAGGACGCGGCCGCCGTCGCTGCGCACCACCACCCAGGCCAGCAGCGCCACCGCCGACAGGCCGCCTGCCGCGATCACGTACCAGGCCTCCAGCGACAGGTCGAAGGTTTCGTAGCCCGTCAGGCCGGATGAAGAGCCAGTGTAGGTGCCGCCGGACAGCACCAGCTGCATCAGCACGATGGGCAGCACCAGCGAAATCACCGTGGCGAAGAATGGCGAGGCCCCACGGTAGAACGACAGCCAGCCCGTCACCAGCGCCAGCAGCGCCGCGGCGCCCACCGCGGCCAAGGCAGCCAGCGCGGCGATCGCGGGCGAGAATCCGTAGTGCGTGAAGGCCAGGCCCGCGGCGTACGCGCCCACCCCGAAAAAGGCGGACTGGCCGAAAGTCAGGTAGCCGGTGTAGCCCCACAGCACGTCCACGGTAACCGCCGCCACGGCGAAGAACAGCGCCTTGATCAGCACGTTCAGCAAATAGGTGTCGAACAGCCAGGGACCCGCCGCGGTCAGGACCAGGCAAAGCCCGGCCAGGCCCAGCAGGCTGCGGCTGCGCGCGGTCTTTTGCGCCGAGGCGTCGTCAGCGGCGCCAGCCAGCGTTTGAGGGATGAATGCGCGGTCAGTCATGGGCGAATCCTTGAGGACGCAGACGCAGCGTCAGCGCGGCCAGGACGGCGATGGTGACGCCGCCCAGGATCGGGCTGACGTAGACGCTCACCAGCACCTGGCAGGCGCCATAGAGCAGGCAGGTCAGCAGCAGCGCGGTGATCGAATGGCCCGACACCATGACCAGCATGAAGGCGCTGACCAGCCACGGCAGCCCCATGTTCGGGTCGACGCTGGACAGGGGCGTGATCAGCGCGCCCGCCAGCGCGCCCAGCCCCGCGCCCAGGCCGAATGTGGTGAAGCGGATGCGCTCGGCGTTGATGCCCAGGCCGCGCGCCAGATCCTCGTTCATGATGACCGCCCGGGTCCGCACGCCAAAGCGCGTGCCGCTGAGCAGCAGGGTCATCGCGGCATACATCAGCAATGCCGCCGGCACCAGGAACAGGCGGTATGCCGAATACTCCGTCCCAAGAAAGGACACGGCGCCGTGGATGGGCGAATCGGCGAACTTCACTTCGCGCCCGAAGGCCATGGTGATGAGCTGGCCGATCACGATGCCCAGTCCCCAGGTGGCCAGGATGGCGTCCAGCGGCCGCTTGTACAGCGGCTGCACGATCAGCCGTTCCACGCCCATGCCCACCAGCACGCCGACCGCCAACGCGAACGGCAGCGCCAGCCAGGGATTCAGCCCCAGTTGCGTCACCACCAGGCTGGCGTAGCTGCCCAGCGTAAGAATCGCGCCGTGCGCGAAGTTGACGATCTTCATCACGCCGAAGATGATCATCAGCCCGGCCGTCACGATGAACAGCATGGCGGCCGTGCTCAGGATGTCCAGCAGCAAACCCATATCGCTCTCCGGCGCCGCCGGCAGGACCGGCGGCGCTTGTCATGGCATGGCCGTCACTTCAGGTCCGGACACTGCGCGCCCGGGTCGACCTTGTCGAAGGTTTGCAGGATCTTGATGGAACCGTCCTGCTGCACCTGCCCCAGGCGCATGGTCAGCGCCGCGTGGCGCTGGCGGTCCATGGTCACCGGGCCGCGCGGGCCATCGAACGTGACCGCGCTCAACGCCTGCACCACCTTGGGCGCATCGGTGCCGCCAGCCTTTTCGACGGCCGCCTTGTACAGGTAGAAGGCTTCATACTGCGGCGCGGAGAATTCGTTGGCGGTCTTGGCGTCGTTGCCGAACTTCGCCTTCAGGGCGTCCAGAAATTTGCGGTTCTGCGGCGTGTCGATGCTGGTCAGGTACGAGGCCGACATGTACATGCCCACTGCCGTGTCGCCCATGGTCTTGGCCGTGCCTTCGTCGATCGCCAGATTGCCGTAGGGCATGGCCAGGCCAGCAGCCTTGACCTGCTTGGCCAGGCTGACGTTGGGCCCGCCGCCCGCCGTCGAGCTGATCAGCGCGTCCGGGTTGGCCGAGCGTATCTTGGAGACCACCGGCGTCCAGTCGGAACCGTCGATCGGCAGGTACTCTTCTCCCACCACGCGTCCGCCCTGCTTTTCGATGTATTCCCGCGTGAACTTGAGCATGCCGCGGCCGAAGGCGTAGTCGCTGCCCACCAGGAAGAAGGTCTTGGCCTTGCGGTCCTGCATGAAGTGGTCCACCACCGGCGCGACCTGCTGTTCCGGCACCCAGCCGTTCACGTGCAGCCAGCGGTTGCACGACCGCCCTTCATAGAATGACGTGTAGATATAGGGCACCTTGCCGCGCGACACGATGGGCAGCGCGGCGTTGCGCGCCGCGCTGGTTTCCATGGCGATGATGGCATCGACCTTCTTCTGGAACACCAGGGTGTCGTAGGCCTTCTGCGCCCCGACCGCGCCCGAGGCATCGTCGGCGATCTCCAGCACGATCTGGCGGCCGAGGATGCCGCCGGCCGCATTGATCTCGTCGGCCGCCAGTTGCGAGGCCTGCACCACGCCCGGCGCGACCACGCTGTTGGCGCCGGACAGGCCGACGGGCACGCCGATGCGCAGCGGTTCGGCCGCGTGCGCGCTGGCGGCGCCAGCCAGCAGTGCGACAAACGACAGTCGGATCCGGCAGCTATTCAATAGGCTCTTCATGGGTTTTCTCCTTGGGGGGGTACGGCCGTGGACCGTCGTTCAGCGTTGCCGCGGGCCTGCGGCGGCGCCCAACTGCTCGTCATAGATGTCGCGGCGCCTGTCGCGCAGCACATGGTTGAAATCGTTCAACTGGCGCGCACGGCGCGACGCCTTCAGGTCTATGGGCGCCAGCAGCACCTCCTCCTGGTCGATGCTGGCGGGTCCCGCCGCCGTCCAGCCCTGGGACCCCACGATCAGGCTGCGGCCCACGAAGGGCTGGCCGCGCTCGGTGCCGACGCGGTCCGCGCACACCACTGTCAAGCCGTTGCTGTGGGCGCCGCTCATGGTCAGCGCATGGGCCATGACCGGTCCGTCGCGGGTCTGCCCCGGCATCGGCACCCAATTGGTCGGCACCGCCACGATGTCCGCGCCGCGCACCGCCAGCAGCCGGTAGACTTCGGGAAACCAGCCGTCGTAGCAGATGGCCACGCCGATGCGGCCCAGCTCGGTATCGAACACCGGCAATCCCAGGTCGCCCGCCTCGAAATACAGGTTCTCGTCGCCCCACAGATGCAGCTTGCGATAGGTCCCCAGATAGCCATCCGGACCCGCGACCAGTGCGGAGTTGTAGAGACGCCCTCCGGCGCGCTCCGCGATGCCCGCCACCAGATAGATGCCCAGGCGCTGCGCCAACGCGATCCACGCCTGCGAGCTCGGGCCTTCCGGCACTGGTTCAGCCAGGGCGTAGGCCTCCTCGCGGCTCTCGAACATATATCCCGTGTTGGCCAGTTCAGGCAGCACCACCAGCCGCGCGCCCTGGGCCGCGGCCTGCTCCACCAGTTCGATGGAACGCGCGATGTTGGCGGCGGTTTCGCCGATCGCGGGCTCCATCTGCACGCTGGCCACCCAGGTCACGGCGGCGGGAGAACGTTGCGGTTCCGACGCTTGCATGCGAGCTCCATATTCAGAAATTGAAAACGAAAAAGCCCCCGACCACGCATTGCGTGCAAGTCGGGGGCTTCTATAGCCAAGACTGTATGTTCAGGCAGCAATCATTGCTGCGGGGTACTGCAAGCCATTCAGGTCAATGTTGACCGTGTGCGAATGATAGGGAGACGCGGGTTCCTGGGACAATAAGTGCTTTCCCGGACGATATTCCGGCGGGAGTCCGGCACTGCGTCATTGCGACGCATTGGGTCGTCCCGCCCGGCTTGGCATAATACGCAGCCATGAGCAAACCCGCAGCACACCACCCTCCCCTTGCCGCAGGCTGGCTGGCCAGCGCGCCTCCCATCCTGCCTCCTGCCCCGCGCCACTGGCTGTTCCGCCCCGGCGCGCTGACCGCCGGTTTGCGCCAGGTTGGCCAGGTGCGCCTGCGCGTGCTGGCCGAATACGCGGATGGCGCGCCGCCGGACGAAGCGCGGGCGATGGGCCTCGCGCCCGGCACGCCGGTGTGGATTCGCGAGGTGCTGATGTCGGTCAATGGCGTGGACAGCGTGCCTGCCCGCAGCCTGACGCCGCTGCGCGCCTCTCACGGCGCCTGGCAAGGCATGCGCCGCCTCCTGACCCGGCCATTGGCGGACATGCTTTACCACGACAGCACGGTCGAGCGTTCGCCGTTTGCCTGCCGCCGGCTGGCCTCGCCGGTGCCGTTCCATGCCACCGCGCTGGACGTATTGCCGGCCGGCCAGCGCGACCGCGATGGCGGACGCATCTGGGCGCGCCGCTCGGTGTTCTGGCGCCAGGGCCAGCCGCTGCTGGTGGCCGAGTGCTTCCTGCCGGCGTTCTGGGAGCTGGTCGCCGATCAGCCGGTGCCGCCGCTGGTGCCGCACCAGCGCACGCCGCGCTGACACCCCGGCCTCAGCCTTCGTAGCGGCGCCCGCGCTCCAGCAGTTCGGGCGTGCCGATCACAGCGTTCAAGCCGTCGAAATCCAGCATGCCCTCACGCCACGGCGCGGTCGTGCCATGCTGGCGCAGGCTGGCGTAGTAGCCCTGCAGCGTGTGCGCCACCGCACGCGCCGTGCCGCCCGGGAAGATGACGATGCGGAATCCCAGCGCGGTCAGCGCATCGGCGCTTTGCACCGGGGTCTTGCCGCCTTCCACCATGTTGGCCAGCAGCGGCGCGCGGTGCGCAAAGCGGCTGCACGCCGCCTGCATCTGCTCCGGCGTACGCAACGCCTCGATGAACAGCGCGTCCGCGCCCGCTTCCAGATACGATTCCGCGCGGTCCAGAGCCGCTTCCAGTCCCTCCACTGCCAGTGCGTCGGTACGCGCCAGGATCAGGGTGGACGCATGCGCGCGGGCATCCACCGCGGCCCGCAGCTTGCCGCGCATCTCGGCGGCCGGGATCACGGCCTTGCCGTCCAGATGGCCGCAGCGCTTGGGAAAGGTCTGGTCTTCCAGCTGGATCATGGCGGCGCCGGCGCGCTCCAGGCCGCGCACGGTGCGCTGCGTATTCAGGGCATTGCCGAAGCCGGTGTCGGCGTCGACGATAACGGGCGTGGCCACCCGCTCGGTGATGCGGGCCAGCGTGTCCTCGACCTCGCTGTACGTGGTAAGGCCGATATCCGAGCGGCCCAGCCGCGTGTATGCGATGGACGCGCCCGACAGGTATAGCGCGCCGAAGCCCGCCTGTTCGGCGATCAGCGCGGACAAGGCATCGTAGACGCCGGGAGCCAGCACGGCGCCGCCGGCCAGCTGTGCTTGCAGATTCTGTATTTGCATGGTCTGGAAAATCCTAGGAAAGCTCGCGGCCCAGCAGGGATGCGGCGGTCGCAGCGGCGATATGGCCGCCCGCCACTGCGCTGAGCAGGCCATTGCCGGACAGGTAGCCGGACACGTCGTTGCCCGACACGCCGCGCGCCGCGCCGCCTGCGGCCAGCAGATTGGGCAAGGCATGGCCCATCTGGTCCAGCACGCGGCAATCCGCGTCGATGTCCAGGCCACCTTGCGTATGGAACAGCGCGCCTGTCACCTTGACGGCGTGATACGGCGCCTGCAGCGTCCGCTCGAAGCGCCGGCCGTACGGATCGGCGGCGTCGGGGGCCACGCTTGCGAGCGTCGCGCGCAGCGTCGCTTCGTCGCAGCCGATCACCCTCGCCAGCGCAGCAACGTCGGCGCAGGTCTTCAGCGCCTGACCCGCCTCTGCCTGGACGAAGTCCGGAAAGCCGCGCGCCAGCGCCAGCGTGCGGTCGTCGAATACGTTCCAGGCCACGCCGCCCGGTTGCTCCAGCACATGCACCGCGGCCTCGGAATAGCCGTGCGTCTCGTCATGAAAGCGCCGCCCCGCGCCATTGATCTGCACGCCGCCGTCCATCATCACCGCCCAGGAGATCAGTGCGCCCTGCGGCGTGGCCCAGGAGCCATGCCCCTGGTAGCCGCCCAGGTCGGCCAGGCGCGCGCCCAGCTGCACTCCCCATTCGATCGCGCTGCCGTCGTTGCCGACGTGGCCGCCGTAGACGGCCTCGCGCATGGCCGGCAGATGTTTGCCCACCATCGCCGCGTTGCCGCCAAAGCCGTTGCAGGCCAGGATCAGCACGTCGCAACCGATCACGTCGATGGAGCCGTCCGGCCGCTCGCAGCCCACCGCCGTGATGCGGCCGGCTTCGTCCGTCCAGATCTGCCGCGCCAGGGCGCGGGTCAGCAGATAGGCTCCGGCTGCGGTGGCGGCGCGCTCCAGCGCGGCCACCAGGGCCGCGCCCGTGCGCTCGGGCAAAGTGTGCATGCGGCGGGCGCTGTGGCCCGGGTACAGGAAGCCGTCCAGCACCTGGAAATCCAGGCCGTGGCGCGCAAGGTTGTCGATCGCGGCGGCTGCCGCGCCCGTGTAGGCATCGACCAGCTGCGGCGCGGCCGTGCCGCCGGTCTTGGCCTGGATATCCGCGGCAAAGCGCTGCGCGTCGTCCTCAATGCCGGCGGCCCGCTGCGCCGCCGATCCCGCTGCCGGGATGAAGCCCGACGACAAGGCGGTGGAGCCGCTGGGCGCGGCGTCGCGCTCGATCAGCACGGTCTCGATGCCGGCATCGGCCAGGCGCAGCGCGGCGGTCAGGCCGCAAGCGCCCGCGCCGATGATGGCCACCGGCACGTGCATCGCGTCCGCGCCAGGCGCTGCACCCCGCAGGACTTGCGGCGCGCTCACGAGGCCAGCCTGTCCAGGAATTCCTGGCAGGACAGCACATCGGCCACGGTGCGCAAATCCGCCAGCGCGGCATCATGCATGGCCGGCGTGGGCGCGGCGCAGCCATCGGCCAGCACCGCCACGTGATAATCCCGCATGTGGGCGTCGCGCGCGGTGCTGGCCACGCCGCCATTGGTGACGATGCCGGCGATCACCACGTTCGAGATGCCCGCGCGCCGCAGCACCCAGTCCAGCTGGGTATTGAAGAAGGCGGAATACGCCACCTTCCAGACCGACACGTCCACCAGTCCGTCCAGTTCGGCGACGTTGGCCTGCCCCTTGGAGCCGGCGACGAAATCGCCCTTGCGCAGGAACGGGCGCAACTGCCGCAGATGCGGCGAGATCATGGGTTCGCCGTGCGCGTCCGGCCATAGCGTGAACTGGCTGGCCGCCACGAAGCCGCCTCGCTCCTTGAGCTTGCGGGCCACGGGCGCGACCCGGGCGGGCAAGGCCCGCGCCTGCGGACTGACGGCGCCGCCGCGGTCGTAGGCGCCGCCGGGCGCGAGGAAATCGTTCTGCAGATCGATGACGACCAGCGCTGTGCTGCGGGGATCGAAGGCTGACATGGGCTCTGCTCCTAGGAAGCCTGGCGGGCGATCAGCAGATTGCCCAGGAAATCGACCTGGCCGGCAAAGCCGGGCTCGATCCAGATCGTGGTGTCGGGCTGCTCCAGGATGGCGGGTCCCGCCACCTCTGCGCCCACCGGCAGGTCCAGCCGCGCATAGCGCACGGCGTCATGCCATTGCCCGCCATGGAAGACGGGCTGCGTGCCCAGCGCGTCCGGCATCGCGGTGCTGGTCGGCGCCAGCAGCGCCAGATCGAACTTGGGGCGCTGGCCGATGCGCGCATAGCGCAGGTTCAGGATGCGCACCGCGATGCCGTCCAGGCTGCGGCCGAAGGCAGCGCGGTAAGCGCGCTCGAAGGCGGCGCCGATGCCGGCGCGGTTCAGTTCATCACGGCCGACTTCCACTCGCACCGTATGGCTCTGACCCACGTACAGCATGTCCAGTTCGATGCTCTCGCGTATGCCCTGAAAGCCCACGCCGGCGGAATCGAGCCGCTCCTGGCAGGCCAGGGCCAGGCCATCGATGCGGGCCAGCAGGTCATCGGCATCCAGGGCGGCGAGCGCCACGTTCAGGGTCTGCACGCCGTCATGCCGCATGTCGGCCATGACGCAGCCCAGGGCCGAGGTCACGCCGGGGTAGCGCGGCACGATGCCGCGTGCCGCGTCCACTTCGTTCATCATGGCGCAGACGTGCAGCGCGCCACCGCCGCCAAACGGCATGTAGGCGAACTTGCGCGGGTCGTGGCCCCGCTCGATGGACACCACGCGGATCGCGCCCGCCATCTTGGCATTGGCCACGGTCAGGATGGCCTCGGCCGCGGCATGCACGTCCAGGCCAAGCGGCTTGGCCACGTGTTCCTCGATGGCGGCGCGCGCCAGCGCCACGTCCATGGTGGCAAGCAGGCCACCGCCCAGCGGGCGCTCGGCCGCGATGCGGCCCAGCAGCACGTTGGCGTCGGTCACGGTGGGGCGGGTGTTGCCCCGGCCATAGCAGGCCGGCCCCGGCACGCTGCCGGCGGATTCGGGACCCACCTGCAGCAGGCCGCCCGCGTCCACGCTGGCAATCGAGCCGCCGCCCGCACCTATGGTTTCGATCTGGATCATGGGCGCGCGCACCACCATGCCGAAGTCGATGGAGGTCTGCGCCGACAGCGAGGCCTCGCCGTCCGCCACCAGCGACACGTCGAAGGAAGTGCCGCCCATGTCGCCGCTGACCACGTTGGGAAAGCCCGCGGCGCGCGCGATCGCAGCGCAGGCGATGACACCCGCGGCCGGGCCCGACAGCGCGGTGCGCACCGGCACGTCGCAAGCGGTCTGGCGCGACATCACGCCGCCGTTGCTCTGCACCACCAACAGTTCGCCGCCGAAGCCGTTGTCCTTCAGATCCGCTTCCAGCCGGGTCAGATAGCCGCCGACCACCGGCTGCAGCGAGGCGTTGAGCACGGCCGTGGAACAGCGCTCGAATTCGCGGATCTCGGGCAGCACCTCGGTCGCGGCGGTGACGTTGCCGTTGGGCCAGAGCGCGCGCACGCAGGCCGCGGCCTGCGCCTCATTGGCCGGATTGGCATAGGCATTGACGAAGAAGAGGCAGACCGCCTCGCAGCCTTGCTCCAGCAGTTGGCGGGCCGCGGCCTCGACCTGGGCCAGGTTTACCGGCGTGTCGATGGTGCCGTCGGCCAGCACGCGCTCCTCGACTTCCAGGCGCAGGTCGCGCGGAACCACCGGCTCATAGTTGCCGCGCAGGCCCCAGGTCTGGGGCCGGTCGCGACGGCGCATTTCCAGCACATCGCGAAAACCTGCCGTGGTGATGATGCCGGTACGCGCCACCTTGCGCTCCAGCAGCGCGTTGGTGCCTACCGTGGTGCCGTGCACGATGGTGGCGATGGCGTCCGCGCCATCGGCCACGCGGGCAATGCCGTTCATGAAGCCGCGCGCTTCCTCGCCGCGGGTGGAAGGCACCTTCACCACGCGGGCGCTGCCGCCCGCCTCGTCCAGCACGAATATATCGGTGAACGTGCCGCCCACGTCCACGCCTACGACCAAGCCTTGTGCCGCGCTCATGCCGACTGCTCCTTCAGATTTCCACTTACATAGCCCATCTTGCGGTCATGCTCGCGCGCCGCCTGCGTACGCGCGGCAGGCTCGCCATAGCCGCCTCCCCCGGGCGTTTCCAGCCGAACCCGGTCGCCGCGCTGGAGCTGGATGCCCAGCATCTTCGAACGCATGGGCGGGGTCTGCCAGCCGCCGTCCTGCTGATAGCGGAAAACGTTCAGCGCCGCTTCCCTGCCGCCTGCGATGCCCTTGGGCGCGCTCTTGCCGCGCTCGCCGAAGATGAAGGCTTCGGCGCTGTCTTCCAGCAGTTCGATTTCATAGATGGCGCCCAGCCCGCCGCGGTGCTGGCCGTCGCCCGCCGAATCGGGCCGCAGCGCCCATTGCGTGAAACGCACGGGATAGGCCGCCTCCAGGATCTCCAGCGGCGGAATGGTGGCCGTAGAGATGGGCGCATTGCCGTGGCTGAGCCCGTCGCCGTCTGAATGGCCGCCGTGGCCGCCGCCGAAGAAGCTGAACATCACCCAGCGCTGGCCGCGCCGGGCGGGGTCGCTGCGGTAGCCGGCGATCGACAAGGCATTGATGGTGCCGTAGGCCTGCGCCAGCGCGCGCGCCGGCTCGGCCTGGGCCATGGCGCAGAAGATCACGTCGATCATGCGCAGGATGGTTTCGGTATAGCCGCCGACCGGACGCGGGCGGTCCGCCGAGATCACCAGGCCGTCCGGCAGCACCACGTCCACCGCGTCCAGCACTCCGGCGTTGGCCGGCACGTCCGGGAACAGGTGCTTCAGGGCCACGTAGCAGGCCGCGATCGCCGTGGCGCGGGAGATGTTCACCGGCCCGGCGCAGGCCGGCGAGGTACCGGTGAAATCCAGCGTCAGACGCTCGCCCTGGACTATGAGATTGAGCGCGATGCGCAACGGCTGGTCGCGCACGCCGTCGTTGTCCAGCATGTCTTCGAAGGCGTACTCGCCGTCGGGCAGGCGCGAGATATGGTCGCGCATCAGGCGGCGCGCCCGTTCGCGCAGCGTGTCCAGCGATTCCAGCACGGTGGCGTCGCCGTATTCGTCGAGCAGGCCATCCAGCCGGCCCGCGCCCAGTTCCAGCGCCGCCAACTGACCGTTCAGGTCGCCCCACAGGCTGTCCGGCAGGCGCGTATTGGCCTTCAGGATGGCCAGCACGTCCAGGTCGAGCACGCCCGCGCGCACGATGCGCACCGGCGGAATCTGCACGGCTTCCTGCCAGCATTCAGTGGCGGCGGGGTTGTAGTTGCCCGGCACCGCGCCGCCGACGTCATGCCAGTGGGCCGCCGAGGCCAGGAAGCAGAACAGCTTGCCGCCGCGGAACACCGGACGCACCAGCTTGAAGTCGTTGGCGTGGGTGCCGCCTTCGTAGGGATCGTTGAACAGCCAGACGTCGCCGTCGACCATGCCGCCCCGCTCGGCGGCCGCCTTGGCCGCGGCCTTGACGGCGAATGCCATCGCGCCCACGAATACCGGCAGGCCGGACTTGCCCTGCACCAGCGTGGCGCCGGTGGCGGCGTCGTACATGCCGTGGCAGGCGTCGTGGGCCTCGGCGATGATGGGGTTGAACGCGCTGCGGTACAGCGTGGCGTCCATCTCGTCGGCGATCTGTTCCAGGCGGCCTTTCAGGACCGCGAGTGTGACGGGGTCAAGCATGATGTGGTTCCTAATGAGTCTTGCGCTGTTTCAGCAAATTCAGCAGTCCGCCGGCCTGCACCATTTCCAGCAGGAAGGCGGGCACGGTGTCGCAATGCAGTTCCGCAGGTTCTCCCGCGGCGCGGCGGATGCGGCCGGCGGCGGGATCCAGGGCGATGCGCTCGCCCTCTTGCAGGGTTTCGGCCTGTGGGCAGGTCAACAGCAGCAGGCCCACGTTGAAGGCGTTGCGGAAATACAGGCCGTTGAAGGACGGCGCGACCACCGCGGCGATGCCCAGGCGCACCAGCGCCGCGGCAGCCTGTTCGCGCGAGGAGCCGATGCCGAAGTTGGGACCGGCCACCAGCACGTCGCCCGGCCGCGCGCCGGCGGCGAACTCGGGCCGAACGCGCTGCAGGCAGTGGCGCGCGATCTCGTCGATGCCGAATTTCATATACGCGCCCGGCGCCAGCGCGTCGGTGTCGATATCTGCGCCCACGCGCCAGACGCGGTGCGTCACGGACTGCTCGGTCATGCCATGAACTCCCGCGGATCGGCGATGCGGCCGGCTATCGCCGATGCCGCCACCGTATAGGGTGAAGCCAGATAGACCTGGGCCGTCTCCGAGCCCATCCGCCCCTTGAAATTGCGCGCCGTGGTGGCGATGACGCTGGCGCCGTCGGGGATGGACCCGCCGTAGCCCGCGCAGGCTCCGCAGGATGTGGCCAGCACGTCCGCGCCGGCATCGCGCAGCGCCTGCATCACCCCTTCCGCCTCGGCCTGGCGCTGGTCCTGCCGGCTGGCCGGCGCCACCATCAGGCGCATGCCGGCGGCCAGCCGGTGGCCGCGCAACACGCTGGCCGCGGCGCGCAGGTCCTCCAGCTTGGCGCCGGTGCAGGCGCCGATATAGGCCACTTGCAGCGGCACGTCGCCATACTGGTCCACGTCGCGCGCATTGGCCGGGCTGTGCGGCGCGGCGACCTGCGGCGCCAGCGCCGCGGCATCGAAATCGTGCCATTCGGCCAGCGCCCCTTCGTCGCTGCGCCAGCGCGCCAGATCGATCTCGTCCGTGACGCCTGCCTCGCGCAGGTAGGCAACGGTGGTGGCATCCGGCGCAATCAGGCCGACCTGCGAGCCCAGCTCCGCGCTCATGTTGGACAGGGTCATGCGTTCCTGCATCGACAAGGCGCGCACCGCTTCGCCGCAGAATTCCACCGCCTGGTAGCGGCCGCCGTTCATGCCGTAGCGGCCTATCATGTGCAGCATCATGTCCTTGGCGGTCACGCCCGGCGCCAGCCGGCCGCTCCAGCGCATCATCAGGGTTTGCGGCACCTTCACCCAGATCTGCCCGGTGACGGCCACGCCCAGCATCTCGGTGCTGCCGATGCCGAACATGTAGGCGCCGAATGCCCCGCCGGTAGGCGAATGCGAGTCCCCGCCCACGCAGAACATGCCGGGGCGGATATGCCCATGCTGCGGCACCACCACGTGGCAGATGCCGAGCGAGTCATAGACGTTGGGCAAGCGCTGTTCGGCCGCCCAATCGCGCGCGATGCGCACGATGCGGCGCGACTCGTCATCGGATTCGGGCACGTAGTGGTCTATGACCAGCACGATCCTGGATGGATCCCACAGCGTGGCGCCCAGTTCCTGCAACATGGGCTGCAGGCGGCGCGGACCGCTGGAATCATGGAACATGGCCAGGTCGACCGCACAGGTGACGATTTCGCCCTCGGCAACGGAAGCACGGCCGCAGGCCGCCGCGATCAGCTTCTGCGCCAGCGTTTGAGGCTCGGCCATGGCTACATCCCGAGATAGGCCCGGCGCACGTCGTCGCTGGCCATCAGTTCCGGACAGGCGCCGCTATAGCGCACCGCCCCGTTTTCCAGCACGTAGGCGCGCTGTCCCGTCTCCAGGGACTGCCCCACGTTCTGCTCTACCAGCAGGATCGCCAGTCCCTCGCCATGGAGACGCGCGATCAGGCCGAACAGCTCTTCGACCATCAGCGGCGACAGGCCCAGCGACGGCTCGTCCAGGATCAGAAGGCGCGGCTCGGCCATCAGGCCGCGGCCGATGGCCAGCATCTGCTGTTCACCGCCGGACATGGTGCCAGCCAGTTGCGCCAGGCGTTCGCGCAGGCGCGGGAAGATGTGCAGCACCTTCTCCAGATTGGCGGCGCGGCGCTCGCGCGCCCGGGTGAATGACCCGAGTTCAAGGTTTTCGCGCACGCTCAGGTTGGGGAACACGCGCCGGCCTTCCGGCACCTGGATCAGCCCGGCCTTGACCACGTCGCGGTAATGGCGGCCGGTCAGGTCCTGGCCCTCGAAGCGGACCGTGCCGCCCCAGGGCCGGCACAGACCGCAGACCGTGTTGTTCAGCGTGGACTTGCCCGCGCCATTGCTGCCCAGCAGCACCACGATCTCGCCCTGGTCGACCCGCAGGTCGACGCCGCGCAGTACTTCCATGCGGCCGTAGCCGGCGCGCAATCCCTGGACTTCCAGCAGCGCGCTCATGCCGGCGCTCCCTGCGCGGCCAGCCTGGCCGCCGCGCCCTGGCCCAGATAGGCCTCGACCACCGCCGGATCGCGCGTGACCTCGCCCGGCGTGCCCGAGGCGATAAGGCGGCCCTGCGCCAGCACCCATACATGTTCGGCCAGGCTCATCACCGCGCGCATCACGTGTTCGATCATCAGCACGGTCACGCCGTCTTCGGCCAGCTTCTTCACCACCGGTATCATCTCGTCGATCTCGCTGGGGTTGAGCCCCGCCAACACTTCGTCCAGCAGCAGCAGGCGCGGCCGCGTGGCCAGCGCGCGCGCCAGCTCCAGGCGCTTGCGGCCGGCCACCGTCAGATCCGCCGCCGGCCGGTCCAGCAAGCCCCCCAGATTGACCCGCGCCGCAACCTCTTCGGCCGCTTGCAGCGCCTCGCGGCGATTGCCCAGGCGCAAGTGCGCGCCCACGGCGATGTTCTGGCGCACCGTCTGCGCGCCGAAGGGCTGCACGATCTGGAAGGTGCGGGTCAGCCCGAGCCGCGCCGATTCGTGCGGCGGACGGCCGGTGATGTCGGCGCCGGCGAAATGCACCGAGCCGGAACCGGGTTTGAGAAAGCCCGACAGCAGGCCGAACAGCGTGGTCTTACCCGCGCCGTTGGGACCGACCAGGGCCGTCAGCGAACCCTGGCGCACGTCCAGGCTCACATCCTGGACCGCCTTCAGGCCGCCGAAAGTGATGGAAAGATTGCGCGCTTGCAGCAGGATCTCAGACACGGGCGCGCTCCTTGGCACTGAACAGCCGGCCCAAAGCCTGGCCGCTGCCGGTGATGCCGCGGGGCAGGAACATCACGATCACGATGAGCACCACGCCGTAGATGACCATGCTGATGCCCGGCAGTTCGCCAAACAGGTTGCGCGTCAGGTCGCTCAGCGCATGCAGCGTGACCGCTCCCAGCACCGGCCCCCACAAGGTGCCCAGGCCGCCGACGATGGCGCCGACCAGCGCCTCCACCGACACGGCCGAGCCGAAGGCGATGCCCGGATCGATGTACTGGAACACCTGCACGTAGAAGGCGCCCGCGGCGCTCATGAAGGCCGCAGACAGCGCGATGCCGCCGAGCTTGACCCGCAGCGGATTCACGCCGATGGCGCGCGCCGCGTCCTCGTTGTCGCGCACGGCTTGCAGGTAGGCGCCGAAGCGCGAATGGCGCAACCATGCCGTGACCACCAGCGCCAGCAGCACGAAGCCCAGCAGCAGGTAGATGTAGCCGCGGCGCGAACCGAACTGCATGTTCGCCACGCCCTCCTGCAACGGCACCATCAGGCCCACGCCGCCCCCGGTGAACGACACCGACAACGCCAGGATGCGGAACACTTCCGCAAACGCCAGCGTCACCAGCGCGAAGTAAGAGCCCTTCAGGCCATAGCGAAACGTCAGCCCGCCCACCGCCAGCCCGACCAGTGCGCCCAGCGCGATGGCCATCGGCAGCGCCAGCCAGGGATTGATGCCCAGGTTCAGCTGCCCCAGCGCCTGGGCATAGGCGCCCACGCCGAAGAACAGCGCATGGCCGAACGACAGCTGGCCGCCATAGCCGCCCAGGATGTTCCAGGCCTGCGACAACAGGGCCGCGTACAGCGACATCATGACGAACGTCAGCGCCACGCCCGATTCGGTCAGCGCGGCGGCGGCCGCCAGCGCCGCGCCGAACAGCGCGATAGTCAAAAGATCCTTGCCCATGCTCAGCCCCTCGCCCCGAACAGCCCCTGCGGGCGAAACAGCAGCACCGCGATGAAGATCGCGAATATGCCCATCTGGCCCAGCGAGTCGCCCAGGAACAGGCCCCCGATGGACTCCACCACCCCGATCAGCAGGCCGCCGACCAGCGCGCCCACGAAGCTGCCCATGCCGCCCAGCACCACGATGGTGAAGGCCACCAGCACGAAGCCGCCGCCGACCTGCGGATTGACGTAGTAGGCTGGCAGCAGGAAGCAGGCCGCCGCGCCCAGGCAGGCCATGCCGATGCCGAACGACAATGCATAGACCTTTTCCACGTCTATGCCCATGAGCTTGGCGCCCTGCTTTTCCTTGGCCACCGCGCGGATCGCCCGGCCCAGGTCGGTGCTGCGGATGATCCAGAACAACACCGCCGCCACCGCCAGCGCGCCACAGAAGGCGATGACCTTGGGCAAGGCGATCATGGCTGGCCCGATCTCCACGGTGGACAGCGTGTAGGCCGTGTCGATGGTGCGCGTATCCGACTTGAACCACACCAGCGCCAGGTTCTCCAGCACGATGGCCAGGCCCAGCGTCACCAGCAGGATGTTCTCGTCCTTGCCGTGGCTGGCGCGGTTGATCACGTAACGCTGCAAGGCGTAGCCCAGCGCGAACATGCCCGCCACCACCAGCGGCAAGGCGGCGTACGGGTCGATGCCCAGGCGGTCCTTCAGCAGATACACCGCGTACAGCGCCACCATCAGCGCCGCGCCATGGGCGAAGTTGATGATGTGCAGCACGCCGTAGATCAAGGTCAGGCCCAGGGCGATCAGCGCATACACCGCGCCCGTGGTCAGGCCGTTGAGCACCGACGAAAAGAGGATGGCGGGATCGAGCACGCTCAGGCCTTCAGCGGAAAGATGGCGTCGGCCTGGCGGTAGTCGGCCGGGATGACGACCTTGATGTCGCCGCCGATGACCTGCGTCAGCAGGGGCTGCGCGCCGGTGTTCTGGCCGTTCACGAACTTGGTCGGGCCGTAGGGCATGATGTGGTCCGAGAAGGTGCTGGAAGCCAGCGCGTCGATGATGGCGGCGCGGTCGGCCGACTTGGCGCGTTCCAGCGCGTCGGCCAGCAGCAGCACCGAGGTGTAGGTCATGAAGACCTCGTAGCTGAAGTAGGCGCCCTTCTCTTCGACGCGCGCCTTCAACGGGGCCACGCGCGCATCCTTGGGGTTGAACCAGTGGTTGCAGTCGAGGATGCCATTGGCGATGTCGGGGAATTCCTTCAGGAACTTGTAGCTGGAGGCCGCGCCGCCCAGCACCGAGTAGATCGCCTTGGGCTGCACCTTCTGCTGCTTCATGGCGC
This sequence comes from Achromobacter aegrifaciens, assembly GCF_902859965.1. Classification (NCBI taxonomy): domain Bacteria; kingdom Pseudomonadati; phylum Pseudomonadota; class Betaproteobacteria; order Burkholderiales; family Alcaligenaceae; genus Achromobacter; species Achromobacter aegrifaciens. The sequence continues at coordinate 101,809 of NZ_CADIKO010000002.1, read as the reverse complement.
GCAGCAGCAAGGCATATTCGTTGTAGTAGTTGGCCGGGATCACGATGTCCGGATTGAGGGACTTCATGCGCAGCACGATGTTGTTGAAGTCGCGGGTGGGGTTCGGGTGCTTGACCACGTCCTTGACCTCGAAGCCATGCTGCGGCAGCGCCTTGGACAGCAGCGCCGCGGTGCCGGTGCCGAACAGCGAATCCTCGTGCACGATCATCACGGTCTTGGCGGGCTTGCCTGCCGCGTCGTTGAGCGCGGCCAGGTCGGTGATGGCGCGTTCGCTACAGGCGCGATAGCCCGGGCCGAAACGGAAAGTGTTCTTCAGGCCGCGCTCGACGATCTGGTCGGCCACGCCCACGTCCACCACGTGCGGCAGGTTGTACTTGGCGGCGGTCTGCGTGGTGGCCAGGCAGATCGCCGACGCATAGGCCCCGACAATGGCCGACACGCCCGCCTCGTTCATTTTCTCGACCTCGGCCGACCCCGCCTCGGGGCGCGACTGCGCGTCGCCCAGCATGGCTTCCAGCGGCGCGCCGCCCAGCGACTTGATGCCGCCGGCCTTGTTGATGTCCTCGATCGCCAGCAGCGCGCCCAGGCGGCATTGCTGGCCCGAATAGGCCAGCGCCCCCGTCACCGGATGCAGGATGCCGACCTTGACGGGTTTGGCGCCCTGGGCGCGTACCACCCATGGCGCCGACACCAGGGCAGCTGCGGCGGCGGATTGATAGAGGAAAGTGCGGCGCGAGTTCATGGGCGATCTCCGAGAGTTCAATGGAATTGGGCGGACAGCTCTTCGCTGACCCATACCTTGGCGTCGATGCTGCCGACGCGTGACAGCTGCAACTGGTACTGATAGCGATCGGGGCGATACAGGCCTTGCAGCAGCTGCACGGGCCGCTCGTTCACGTCGCGCACGATGCGCGTCACGGCCAGCAGCGCGGAGCCCACGGCCACGTCCAGATGGCGCGCCACCTGCGCATCGGCCAGCCGCGCCGAAATGGTCTGGGTAGCGCCGCCGAACTCCACGCCGGCCGCTTCCAGCAACATCAGCAGGGGCTCGCGCTCCAGGTCTTCGCGCGTGAAATCGGCCACGGCCTGCGGCACGTAGGTCGTGATGTGGGACAGCGGCCCGGCTTCGGTGCTGCGCACCCGCAGGCTCTTGTGCACGGGCGCGCCGGGCGCGAGGTCCAACGCTTCGGCCACCACGGGCGGCGCCGACACCAGGGCGCTGTCCAGCACCTGCACCGAGGTGCGCAGGCCCATGTTGACGATGTTTTCCAGCAGGCCGGTCAGATGGGCCTTCTGCGGCGGATTGGCCTTGGGCGCGCTGGCCGGAGTCGCCGGCGCGCGCAGCGGCCAGGTGCCCAGGCCGGGCCGGCGCGACACCAGCCCGTCGGCCACCAGCATCTCCATGGCCTTGCGGATGGTGATGCGGGCCACGTCGAACTGGTCGGCCAGCGCGTGCTCGCCTGGCACGCCGTCCTGATCGAAGCGCCCTTCCTGCACCTGTTCGCGCAGGACGAGGTAGATCTGGTGGTACTTCGGCAGAGGTAATGAGGTTCCCATGACGGGAACTCTAGGAGTGTCCTAATGTACCGTCAATGGAACAAATGGCTTTGAGGGTTGTTCTATCGGGAAAACACTGAGGGCGCGGATTCGATCCGGTTACGCCCGCGCTGCTTGGCGTAATACAGGGCGCGGTCGCTGCGGCTGAGCGCCAGTTCGGCGTCCGCGTCCATGGTGTGCATGGTCGAGATGCCGATGCTGACCGTCAGCGGAATATGACGGTCGTCGCCCAGCGAAAACGGCGCCGCCGCGATGCGCTGCTGCACCCGCGTGGCGAAGGCGTGCGCGCGCTCGATGTCGGTATCCGGCAGCACCACGGCGAATTCCTCGCCGCCGATGCGCCCCACCAGGTCGACCGCCCGCAGCTGGGCCCGCAGCGTGTTGGCGAAGTGCTGCAGCACGCCGTCGCCAATGGCGTGACCCCAGGTGTCGTTGATGCGCTTGAAATGGTCCAGGTCACACATCAGCACGGCGGCGCAATCGCTGCCCTGGCGCTTGATCCGGGCCAGTTCCGCGGCGATGCGCGACATGAAGTGGCGGCGGTTCGGCAGCGTGGTCAGGGCGTCGGTCGCGGCGAGTTCACGCAGTTCGAAATCAGCGCGCTTGCGGTCGGTGATGTCGGTCACGAAGCCGTGCCAGACCACGGTGCCGTCGGCCGCCTTGCGCGGACTGGCGTCGCCCTGGCGCCAGCGCAGGCCCTGCTGCGGCAGGCACACCCGGAACTCCAGGTGCCAGGGCGTCTGCGCCGCGGCTGCGGCCTGCAGCGAGGCGTGGTAGGTCGCCAGGTCCTCGGGATGGACGCGCTGCTCGATCGCCGCGGGGCTGGTGCGCACCTCGTAAGGCGTGAGTTCGAACATGTCCCAGATGCCCGCGCTGACGTACAGGAAGCGCGACCCGCCTCCGGGCCGCTGGCCGCACTGGAATACCATGCCCGGCACGGCGTCGGTCAGGTTGACCAGCAGGTCCGCCGTGCGCCGCAGGCGCTCCGACATCGCGCGCATGGCGCTGATGTCAGTGGTGGTGCCCATCATGCGCAAGGCCCGCCCCTGCGCGTCGCGGCTGACGACCTTGCCGCGGCTGCAGATCCACTTGTAGCTGCCGTCCTTGCAGAGGATGCGGTGCTCGACCTCGTAGCTCTCGGTCTTGCCCTCGAAATGCGCCTGCATGGCGGCGCGCACATAGTCGGCATCGTCTGGGTGCAGGCGCTTGTAGGAGTCTTCGATGCGGTTGGTGACTTCGGATTCGGCGTAGCCCAGCAGGGCCTTCCAGCCCGGCGAATAGGTGATTTCGCCGGTTACGACGTTGCGATCCCAGATCCCCGTGCCGCTGCCTGCGATGGCCATGGAGAGGTTGCGCGCCTCGGTACGCCAGCCGTCTTCCGCCGCCCGCTCCGCCGCCAGGGCCTCGCGCTTCTCGACGGCCGCGACGGCCAGCTCGGCGAAATCGTGCAAGGCATCCAGGTCTTCGTCGCCGAAATCCCGCGGCTGGGCATGCAGCAGCCGGAACGTGCCCAGCCGGCGGCCATCGCTGGCGCGCAGCGGGCAATCCACGGAGAAAGGGAGCGTACCGGCCGCGGTTGCGGGCAAGGCGCCCGCCTGGGCCTGCCAGACGCCATCGGCGTCGCTGCAGGCGACCAGCGCCATGTCCACGCCGAACTGCCGCCTGGCCAAGCGGACGAGCCGGTCCAGGGGGCCGTCGAGCCCGGCTTGCACATTTTCCGCGCCGCCGGCCGGCGCGCTTGCAGGAGGAACGTCACCTGTTGCTGGCATGTCTGGACCTGACTCAACACGAGATTCATAAACATGGCCATGCCGGTGGCCATGTCTGACATTTTGTCACGCTCTGCACCAAAATAGCATCATTTTGAACGATATGATCACCGGCCTATGGAACACCCTACCCGCGTGCTGCAACGCGCCTGGCTACTGCTGCTGGCCTTGCTGATCACCCTTCACGGCGGCCTGGCCCACGCCCAGGCGTTCGATCGCCAGGCGGAGAACGCCCGTTACCGGCAATGGCTGGAAGACTTCCGCGCCGACCTCCAGCGTCTGCGGCAATCGCCCGATCCGGCCAAGGCCGACATCGACAGCCTGTTCGCGAAGACCATCGTGCCGGGTTCCCGCGGCACCCAGCTGGTCAGGACGCTGGCGCAGGCGCCGGGCGACTCCACCAGCGGCGAGATCCACTACGCAGGCTTGCAACGTGTCTTCCTGGCCGCCCTGGCCGACGCCGTGGTGGCGGGCGACGGCGGAGACTACCCGGAAACGCAGGCCAAGTATCAGAAACAAGTATTGCGCGTGCGTTACATGCACGTGGATGGCGGCGGCCGTCTGGAATCCTTTTTCAACGACCCCGAGCACTTCAAACCCTACCGCCTGCCCGCGCCCGGCACCCTGGAGCGCGACGCCTACCCCTTCCTGCTGTTCGAGGAACATGACGGCAAGCTGCGGCTGGGCGGCGTGTCCAAGGAATTCTGGGAGCTGGTGAGGTTCATGGATACGCTGCAATATGCCTAGGCGACTGGTCCTGCTGCTGGCGGTCATCGCGCACGCCGGCCCAGCCCTCGCGGCCTGCGGCCCGGCCGCCGTCGATTTCACCGCGCCCGTGCCGCTGAAGGCGGTTCCCGTCTCGGTCGGCCTGGGCGGCGACCGTGTCCTGCTGGGCCGACAGGGCGAACGCATTGCCGCCCGCAACCAACCGGTATGGGTCGACGAAACCGGCGATCCACTGCCCCGGACCTGGATGGACAAGGTCGACTGGTCCGCTTACCGGCTGGACAACGTGTCTCGGGCGCCCGCCAGACTGTATTTCGACGGCGATGGCCGGCTGTGCCGCGCGGAATCCTATGAACTTCCCCGGCGCGGCGACGGCCCCCCCTTTCTGTCGGGCGGTTACACCCTGGAGTACGACGGCGCCGGCGCCCTGACGCGGGTGGTCGAGTACGAACAGACCGCGGTCCGCCGGCCCGCCACCTACGAGGCAAGCGGCCAGGCCTGCCTGAAACGCGATGCCCGGGGCGCGCTGACCGCCTTCACCAATGAGGCTTGCGAAGACAAGCAACAACCGGCCGCCGGCCGGTTCTATGCGCGCGACGCCGCGGGCCGCCTGCTGCGCGCCATCGATATCGCCGCGCAAGGCGGCGCGTTCCAGGTCCAGACCTATGATGCCCAGGGCAAGCCGGACCAACGTTATGTGCGCCGCCATTCCCCCGGGGCTGGCGCCAGATCCTACGCCCATGTAGCGCACGCCTCCCCTGACTCCCGCCCTTATCCGGTGCACCGGGAAGAGTTGAACCAGCTGTCCACCGAGGTGCCGGGCAATGACTGGCGCATCGTCAGCATCGCCGACGACGTGCCGCTGGACGACACGGACATGCAGTCCTGGAATCCGGACACGCAGACCATCCTGGCCCAGGGCGTGACCGATGCGCAAGGCCGCGCGCTGCTTGCGGCGGACGCGCAGGCGCGCGTCTGGCAGGCCATGCGCGACAAGCCTGGCAGGATCTTCTGGTACTCGGACTTGATGAGCCGGGTGCTGTTGCTGCCTGCGATGGACGAGGCCCGCTGGCGCGCCTGCGCCGATCCCGCGAATCAGGCCGCCGACGCCTGCGACTGAGGTGGCCGGGAGCCTAGCGCCAGGCTTCCGGTTCGACGCTGACCTCGCCCTTGTCGGCCGAGAAATACACCACGCCGTCCGAAATATTGGCATTCAGGCGCATGGTGCGCTCGGCCAGCTGGGCCAGCGCACGGGTCTGTTCCGAGGGCAGGTTCACGATCTTGAGGTTGCGCGTGCGTTCCAGCTTGTTCTTCACGCCGTCCCACCAGATCTTGCTGGCGGAACCTCCGTAGCAATAGACGATGACTTCGTCGGCGCGGCCACAGGCGCGCAGGATGCGGCGTTCTTCGGGCTGACCGACTTCGATCCAGAGCTTGACCGCGCCGGTCAGGTCCTTGACCCACAGGTCGGGTTCGTCGGTGTCGCTCAGGCCTTTGGTGAAGGCCAGCTCTTCCTGAGCGTGCAGGGCGTAGGCGACCAGCCGCACCATCATGCGCTCGTCGGTTTCCGAGGGATGGCGGGCGACCGTCAGCGCGTGGCTGCCGTAGTAGTGGCGGTCGGTGTCGGCGACGTTGAGCTCGGCCTTGTAGATGGTGGCGCGCAGGGCCATGGCGTAAATCCGGTGAATGTAGCGAATTGCTGAAGGCCGCCATGATAACGCCTGCGGCGCTGCGGCACGTCCACAGACGGCTGCAGGCGCCGGCCCGGCGGCGCTACACTGAACGGCTCCGCTTCGCCGCGCCCGCCACCGGACCCCGCCCATGACCGCCACCGCCGCCCTGCTCGCCTTTACCCTGGCCGCCGCCATCCTGACCGTCACGCCCGGCATGGATACCGCCCTGGTGCTGCGCACCGCCGCCGTCGAGGGCGGCCGCCGCGCGCTCATGGCTGGCCTGGGTATCGCCGCCGGATGCCTGGCCTGGGGCGTGGTGGCGGCATTCGGCCTGGGATCGCTGCTGCTGGTATCGACCCTGGCCTACGACACGCTGCGCATCTGCGCGGCGCTGTATCTGTTTTATCTGGGCGTGAAACTGCTGTGGGGCGCCCGGCCAGGCGAGCAGGCCGCACCCGATTCCGCGCCGCCCGCCCCCGCCGCGGCAGCCAGCGCTGGCGGCTGGTTCATGCGCGGCTGCCTGACCAATGCCCTCAATCCCAAGATCGGGATCTTCTACATCACCTTCCTGCCGCAGTTCATTCCCGCGGGCGCGGACGTGCTGCGCTTCAGCCTGCTGCTGGCAGGCATCCACGCGATGCTGGGGATACTGTGGTTTGGCGTGCTGGTGGCAGCGACGCGCCCGCTGGCGCGCTGGCTGTCGCGGCCGGCCGTGATGCGCGGCCTGGACCGCATGACGGGCGCGGTCTTCATCGCCTTCGGGCTGAAGCTGGCGCTGGAAAAGCGCTAGTTTCGGCCCCCCGCGCGCAGCGGGGGGATGCAAGCGGCCACCGGCTGCCAGCGGGCGGCCACCTGCCTCAATAGACCCCGATCGAATGGCGGGCCACGAAATGGCCCTCGCCCACGGCGACCAGCGGCTCGACCAGCGGATCGTCGCCCAGCTTGCGCATCGGGCTGGGGATCTCGTCGACCAGCAGCGAGCGCTCGCGGTGGCGGCGCTGCGGGTCGGCGATGGGCACCGCCGCCATCAACTTCTTGGTGTAGGGATGCTGCGGGTTCTCGAAGATGGCCCGGCGCGGGCCGATCTCGACGATCTGGCCCAGGTACATCACCGCCACCCGGTGGCTGACGCGCTCGACCACGGCCATGTCGTGCGAGATGAACAGGAACGACACGCCCAGCTCGCGCTGCAGGTCCAGCAACAAGTTGACGATCTGCGCCTGGATCGACACGTCCAGCGCCGACACGGATTCGTCGGCGATCACCACCTTGGGGTTCAGCGCCAGCGCGCGCGCGATGCAGATGCGCTGGCGCTGGCCGCCCGAGAACTCGTGCGGATAGCGGTCGATCATTTCCGGCAGCAGGCCGCACTTGTCCATCAGCCAGCGCACCCGGTCCTGGGCCGCCTTGCCGCGCGCCACGCCGTGGATCAGCAGCGGTTCCATGATGGAATAGCCCACCGTCATGCGCGGATCCAGCGAGGCGAACGGATCCTGGAAGATGAACTGGATGTGCTGACGCAGGGTCTGCATGGCGCTGCCGCGCAGCGCGCCGATGTTCTTGCCGTCGAATTCGATGCTGCCGGCCTTGCTCTTGACCAGCTGCAGCAGCGAACGGCCGGTGGTGGTCTTGCCGCAGCCGGACTCGCCCACCAGCGACAGGGTCTCGCCCGGATACAGGTCGAAGCTGACCTTCTCCACGGCGTGCACGCGCTTCTGCACCCGTCCCAGGATGCCGCCGGTGATGTCGAAGCTGGTGGTCAGGTCGCGCACCTTCAGCACCGGGCCGTTCTCGCGGCGCACGGTGGACGCGGCCGCGACGGGCGCGGCGGCGGCTTGCGGTCGCGCCGTGGGGTCGTCCACGCGCAGCAGCGGGAACGGCGCGGGTTCATCCGTGCCCTGCATGGCGCCCAGCCGCGGCACCGCCGACAGCAGCGCGCGCGTATAGGCGTGCTGCGGGCGGGCGAAGACCTCGTCCGAGCTGCCCTCTTCGACCTTGTCGCCGCGGTACATCACCAGCACGCGGTCGGCGACTTCCGCCACCACGCCCATGTCGTGCGTGATGAAGATCACGCCCATGTCCATTTCTTCCTGCAACTGGCGGATCAGCTGCAGGATCTGGGCCTGGATGGTCACGTCCAGGGCCGTGGTCGGCTCGTCGGCGATCAGCAACTGGGGCTTGCACGACAGGGCCATGGCGATCATGACGCGCTGGCGCATGCCGCCCGACAACTGGTGCGGATAGCGGTCCAGGATGGCGCGGGCTTCGGGGATGCGCACCCGCTCCAGCATGCGCAACGTTTCGGCGCGGGCCGCGGCGGCGTCCAGTCCCTGGTGCAGCTGCAGGGCTTCGGCAATCTGGTTGCCGGCCGTGAAACTGGGGTTCAGGGACGTCATGGGCTCCTGGAAGATCATCGCCACGTCCGCGCCGCGCACGCGCTGCAGCGTGCTGTCGGGCGCGTTGAGCAGATCCAGCACTTCGCCGCTGCGCCGGCGCAGCAACATGCCGCCATTGACGATCCGGCCGCCGCCATACTCGACCAGGCGCATCAGCGCCAGCGAGGTCACCGACTTGCCCGAGCCGGACTCGCCCACGATGGCCAGGGTTTCGCCGCGGTCGACGTGGAAGGAGACTTTGCGCACCGCTTCCACGGTGCGCTCGGGGGTCTTGAAGCGCACGGTCAGGTCGTTGACCTGGACGACGCGCTTGGGGTCCATTGTTGTTGCCATGGTGATTACTTTTCCTGACGCGGATCGAGCGCGTCGCGCAGGCCGTCGCCCAGCAGATTGAAGCCCAGCACCACCAGGAAAATGGCCGATCCGGGGAAGATGGACATCCAGGGCGCCTGGGTCATGAAGTTCTTGGCGGTGTTCAGCATCGAGCCCCAGGACGGGTTCGGCGGCTGCAGGCCCAGGCCCAGGAACGACAGGCTGGCCTCGGCGATGATGGCCGTGGCGATGGTGATGGTGGCCTGCACGATCAGCGGCGGCATCACGTTGGGGAACACGTGCCGGCCGATGATGCGCAGGTCGGACGCGCCCAGGGCGCGCGCGCTCTGCACGTAATCCTCGTTCTTGACTGCGAGCACCTGTCCGCGCGTGAGGCGGATGAACTTGGGCGCGGCCGAGACGCCGATTGCGATCATGGCGTTGGTCAGGCTGGGGCCGAGAAAGGCGGCCAGCGCGATGGCCAGGATCAGGAAGGGAATGGCCAGCAGCGCCTCGGTGGCGCGGGAAATGATGCTGTCGGTCCAGCCGCCGAAATAGCCGGCGGCAAGACCGAAGGGCACGCCCACCGCCAGCGCGATCAGGACCGACACCAGGCCCGCCATCAGCGAGGCGCGGGCGCCATAGACCATGCGGCTGAAGATATCGCGGCCCAATTCATCCGTGCCCAGCCAGTAGGACGCCGAAGGCGCCTTGCGGATGGTGGTGAAGCTGGTCTGGAAGGGATCGTGGCTGGCGATCAGCGGCGCCAGGATGGCGATCACGACAAAGAACAGCACGATCCCCAGGCCCAGCATGGCGATGTGGTTGCGCTTGAATTTGCCCCAGGCGCGGTTGCGGCTGCGGGGCGGCGTGACGGCTGCGGCCGTTGCAGGAATTGCGCTCATGAGTGCCTCAGGCGGGGATTGACCAGGATGTACAGGATGTCGGCCAGCAGGTTCATGATGATGAAACCCACCGCCACGCAGAGCACCACGCCCTGCACCACCGCGTAGTCGCGCGTGAAGACCGCGTCGACCACCAGCTTGCCGAAGCCCGGGATCGTGAAGACCTGCTCGGTCAGCACGGCGCCCGCCAACAGTTCCCCGAACAGCAGCGTCACCAGCGTGACAATAGGCATCAGCGCATTGCGCAAGGCATGGCGCAGCACCACGCTGCGCGGAGATACGCCCTTGGCGCGGGCGGTACGCACATAATCGGCCGACAAGGCTTCCAGCATGGCCGAACGGGTATGGCGCATCAGATACGCGGCGATGGCCGTGGACAGCACCAGGGACGGCATCAGCATGGTCTTGATCGACAGCCAGAAGTCCTCGGACGGCGACACATAGCCCGAGGCCGGCAGCAGCTTCCATTGCACCGACACCACCATGATGAGAATGATGCCAAGCCAGAAATTGGGGATGGACATGCCGGACAGCGCGGCGATGTTGGCGCCCATTTCGATGGGCTTGCCCTTGCGCACCGCGGCGACGATCCCCATGGGGATGCCTATCAGCAGCGCGAAGAACATGGCCATGGCGGCCAATTGCAGCGTGACCGGCAGCTTCTGGCCGATCAGCGTGGTGACGGGTACGTCGGTGCGCAGCGACTTGCCCAGGTCGCCTTGCACGACCTGCGCGGCCCAGGCGGCGTACTGCACGGGCAGCGGATCGTTGAGGCGGTACTTGTCCCGCAGGTAGTCCAGGACGGCGGGATCGCGCTCTTCGCCGGCCAGTGTCAGCACCGGGTCGCCGGGCAGGATTTTCTGCAGCATGAAGACGATCATCGACACCAGTATCAGTGTCGGTATCGCGACGAGCACGCGGCGCAAGATGAGTTTAAGCATATGAGAAACCGTAAGACAGGAACGGCGGACGGGACGCGCAGGATAAACCGCGCCCAGCCGCCGCAAACGACAACCGGACGCGCAAGGCGCGTCCGGCTGGCGCGGCGCTTGACTGCCGCGCCGCGATCACTTCTGCGCGTAGGTCACGCCTTTCAGGCGGATCATGCCGTCAGGATAAGGCGTGAAGCCCTTGACCTTCTTGGCCATGGCGAAGGGCCAGGGCTGGTAGTAGTTATACACCCCGGGCAATTCGTCCTGGATGATGGTCTGGGCCTGGTCGTAGATAGCGCGGCGCTTGGCCTCGTCGGGCACGGTGCGGGCCTCGTTCAGCAGCTTGTCCACTTCCGGGTTGCAGTAGTGGCCATCGTTCAGCGCGCCCTTGCAGGTGACGAAGGCGTGGATGTTGCCGTCCGGATCGACCCGGCCCGACCAGCCCAGCATCACGACCTGGAAGTTGCCGCCGGCCGATTCCTTTTGCAGTGCGGCGTACTCGGTCGGGCGCAGCGACAGGTCGAAGCCCGCCTCGGACGCCATGGCCTGCACGATCTCGGCGATCGAGGACGTGGTGGTGTTGTTGCCGAACATGACCTCGGCCTTCACGCGGTCAAAGCCCGCCTGCTTGAGCAGCGCCTTGGCCTTGGCGACGTCGCGCTTGGTCGGCGGGAACTTGTCGCTGTGGTAGGGGCTGGCGGGCGGGAACGGCTGCTGCGCCGGATCGAAGATGCCGCCGCCGGCCACTTCGCTGATGGCGTTGCGGTCGATGGCGTACTGGAACGCCTGGCGCACCAGCTTGTTCTTGAACGGATTGTCCTCGGCGCGCTTGCCGTTGGCGACGTTGAACATGAACTGCTGGAAGCCCAGGCCGGCCACCGGCGCGAAGGTCAGGCTGGCGTCGCTCTTGACCTGCGGCACATCGGAGGGATTCAGGCGCTCCAGCATGTCCAGGTCGCCCGCGCGCAGGTTGGACAGGCGCACGGTGGTGTCCGGGATCGGCAGGAAGGTCACGCGCTTGAAGGCGAAATCCTTGGCGTCGTAGTACTGGTCGAATTTCTCCAGCACGATGCGGTCGTTCTGGATGCGTTCGACGAACTTGTAGGGACCGGAACACACGGGCTTGCGGCCCACGGCGGCCACGTCGTCGCTGAAGGTCTTGGGCGACAGCATCATGCCGGCGCGGTCGGACAGCTGCGCCAGCAGGGTGGCGTCGGGCTTTTTCAGCGTCAGCACCAGCGTCGTGGCATCAGGCGCGTCGACCTTCTCCACGGAGGCCAGTTCGCCCTTGCGCAGGCTGTCCGGCAGGGACATGGCGCGTTCCAGGTTGGCCTTGGCCGCGGCGGCATCGAACTTGGAGCCGTCATGGAACAGCGCGTCCTCGCGCAGCTTGAAGGTCAGCACCTTGTTGTCGGGGCTGAACGACCACGAGGTGGCCAGTTGCGGCACGAAGTGCAGCTTGGGATCGATGTCGATCAGCTTGTCGCACAGCGAGGTGAAGACGATGCGGCCCACGTACGTGCGCGCCCGGTGCGGGTCCAGCACGTCCGGATCTTCCTGCAGGCCGATCCGGATGTTCTGGGCGGAAGCCGCGCCCGCGGCCAGCGCCAGCAGGCTGGCGCCGAAGGTCAAGGTCAAGCGTTTCATTATTTAGATTCCCCTTGTGGCTGCGCTATTGCGTATTAGAAGCCGACCGCCTGACCGTCGCGCCGGCTGTCGCTGGCGGCGACGTAGCCAAGCTCGTTGTCGTTTTCGGACATGCGCCAGATGAACTGGCCCGCGCCGAAATCCATGTACGGATCGTCGACCGACTTCAAAGCATGCCCGAGGTCTTTCAGGCCCGCAATGGTGGAAGCCTTCATATTGGTCTCGATGTCCAGCGTGAAATCGCGATTGACCTTCCAGCGCGGCGCGCAGCAGGCGGCCTGCGGATTCTGGTGATAGTCCAGCATGCGCACCACGGTCTGCATGTGGCCTTGCGGTTGCATGTCGCCGCCCATCACGCCAAAGCTCATGACCGGCTTGCCGCCGCGGGTCAGGAAGCCCGGGATGATGGTGTGGAACGGACGCTTGCCGCCTTCGACCACGTTGGCCGACTTCGGATCCATCGAGAAGCCCACGCCGCGGTTCTGCATGCTGATGCCGGTGCCCGGCACCACCACGCCCGAGCCGAAGCCCATGTAGTTGGACTGGATGAACGAGATCATCATGCCGTTTTCATCGGCGGCGGTCAGGTAGATGGTGCCGCCGGCGTGCGGACGGCCCGCCTCGAAATGGGTGGCGCGGTCCAGGCGGATGAGCTTGGCGCGGCTGTCCAGGTAGGCGTCGGACAGCATCTGTTCCGGCGTCACCTGCATGGAACGCGGGTCCGCCACGTACTTGTACAGGTCGGCGAAGGCCAGCTTCATGGCTTCGATCTGGATGTGCTGCGACTGTACCGAGTCCACCGGAATGTCGGCCATGTCGAAGCGCTCGACGATGCCCAGCGCGATCAGCGCGGCGATGCCCTGCCCGTTCGGCGGGATCTCGTGCAGCTCGTAGCCGCGGTAGGACTTGGAAATGGGCTTGACCCATTCCGGGCGGTAGTTGCGCAGGTCTTCCAGGGTCATGGCGCCGCCGCATTCCTGGCTGAAGGCGGCAATGCGCTCGGCCAGTTCGCCTTCGTAGAAGTCGCGGCCCTTGGAAGCGGCGATGCGGCGCAGCGTGTTGGCGGCGTCCGGGAAGCGGAAGTGTTCGCCGACCTTGGGCGCGCGGCCCTCGGGCAGGAAGGCCTGGGCGTAGCCCGGTTGCGATTTGAGCTCTTCGGCGGCTGCGGCCCACTTGTGCGCCACCACCGGTGGCACGGCGTAGCCGCGCTCGGCGATCTCGATGGCGGGTTCGAACAATTGCTCGAACGGCAGCTTGCCCAGTTTTTCATGCAGCGCGGCCCAGCCGGCCACCACGCCCGGCACCGTCACGGCGTCCCAGCCGCGCTTGGGCTGGATCGCCAGGCCGTCGGCGCCCACGCCGTGCTTGCGCTTGAAGTATTCGGTGCTCCAGGCGGCGGGGGCCACGCCCGAGGAGTTCAGGCCGTGCAATTCCTTGCCGTCCCAGACGATGGCGAAACAGTCGCCGCCCAGGCCGCAGGACACGGGTTCGACCAGGACGATGGTGGCGGCCGCGGCGATGGCGGCGTCCACGGCATTGCCGCCCTTGAGCAGCATGCGCAACCCTGCCTGCGCCGCCAGCGGATGCGACGTGGACACCACGTTGCGGGCGAACAGCGGAATGCGGACGGAAGGATACGGGTTGCCCCAGTCGAAGGATTTCATGTGGCTAGTCTCATAACGGGTAAGCGGCCGAAGTTACTCCCGTGGTTTAATTAAATCAATTTGAAATTTTGTTTCGTCATAAAAGAGATTTTTGTGAGTACCATCCGTTTTCTGCGCACTTTCCTGGCGGTCGCGCACCACGGCTCCTTCTCCGAAGCGGCCGAACAGGTGGCGCTGACCCAGGCCGCGGTCAGCTTCCAGATGCGCTCCCTGGAAACGGAACTGGGCCGCGAACTCTTCGACCGCAGTGGACGGCTCGCCATCCTGAATGCCGCCGGCCGGGAATTACTGCCGGAAATCAAGCACTTGCTGGATCTTTACGACCGCATGCGGCTGCCGCGCACCGTGCCCGGCGAGCTGGCCGGGTCGGTCGCCGTGGGCAGCATCGTGTCGTGCATGGGGACCCTGTCCAAGGTCGTGTCGGGCATGAAGAAGCAGCACCCCAAGCTGGACGTGCGCATCCTGTCGGGCAAGGCCAGTGAGCTGGCGGGCAAGGTCGAGGACGGCGAGCTGGACGCGGCCTTCCTGGTGGAGGCCGGGCGCAAGATGGCCAGCACCCGCTGGACCGCACTATATGAAGAGCAGCTGGTCGTCATCGCGCCGCGCTCGGCGCCGGGCGAAGACGCGCGCCAGGTACTGGCGCAGAACCCCTTCCTGCGCTTTGACCGCACCCAGCGCACCGGCCTGCAAATAGACCGGCTGCTGCGCCGCCTGGCGGTGCCGCTGAACGAATACCTGGAACTCAACGCCATCGAGACCCTGGTCGAGCTGGTGCGCCAGGAGGTCGGCGTGACGCTGCTGCCGCTGATCAACGGCTCCAACTGGCAGCACAGCCCGGAACTGCGGATTCTGACCCTGCCCCAGGACCTGGGACCGATGGCGCGCGCCATTGGCATGCTGGAGCGGCGCGAGCATGCGCGCCAGGGCATCACGGCGGCGATCTGCGAGGCCTGCGCCCAGGCGTTCCAGGCGCGCGAACCGCAGACCGCCGCCTGAGACTTACAGCCCCATCGCCGGGTCCGTCACCGACGGGCGGCCGGTTTCCACGCGGCCGGCAAAGCGGCGCAGATAGGCAGGGTCTTCGGCCAGGCGCACGGTGAAGTCGTACCAGCCCTGGCTGCCTTCCAGCGCCCAGTGCTGTTCGACCTGGCCGCCCGCGGGCACCGTGAACTTCCAGCGCTCGTGGTTGGCGTAGTAGGCGTTGGGCGCGACTTCGAAGGTGCAGGGATTCTTGCCGCCGTTAATGAAGCTGACGTAGACGTCGCCCTTGGCGATTTCGTAGCAGACGCGGATCTCCGGCGCCAGCGCCGACGTGCGGGCCAGGGCCAGGTCGCCCGCGAAATGGCGGTGGTAGCCGTTGGGGCCCAGCACCCACAGGTCGTACTTGCCGCCGTCGGCCGCCGTGTCCCAGTTGCCTTCCAGCTGCTTGTCCGGCTCCACCGTGTAGCGGCGCGGCAGGCGGTCCAGGTGCAGGCGGTCATAGACGTGGAACACCGCCGCCTCCTTGCCCGTATTGGAAAACACCAGGCGCATGGCGCCCGTGTCCGGCTGGGCGCGTGCGCTGGTGTGCAGTTCGTAGGGCAAGGCGCGGGAATAGCGCACGCCCTGCTCCTGCACCGGCTTGGCCTGGGTGCTGGGATCGGGCAGCGGCACGGCCTTCAGCGCTTCCTGCGCGCTGCGCTCGCTGTCCGAACCCGCGCGGGTCAGCAGGTTCAGGTCGGGCAGCTTTTCGTTGTTGGGCGTGGCGAAGTTGAAGGCCGAAGTCAGGTCGCCCAGCACCGCGCGGCGCCAGGGGCTGATGTTGTCCTCGGCCACGCCGAAGCGGGCTTCCAGGAAGCGCAGCACCGAAGTGTGGTCGAATGCCTGCGAGTTGACCCAGCCGCCGCGGCTCCACGGCGACACCACGTACATGGGGACGCGCGGGCCCGGGCCGTAGACGCGGTCGTCGGCGGCGTCCTGGGCGGAGGCATGGGTATGGCGCTCCAGGTCGGTGTTGACGGTGGAGGCGCCGGCCATCGAGCCGTCCGGGTTCAGCGAGGGCGCGGCGGGCGGCGGCAGGTGGTCGAAATAGCCGTCGTTCTCGTCGAAGTTGATGAGCAGCACGGTCTTGCTCCAGACCTCGGGGTTGGCCGTCAGCGCGTCCAGCGTTTCCTGGATGTACCAGGCGCCCTGGATCGGGCTGGACGGGCCGGGGTGCTCGGAATACGTGGCGGGCGCCACGATCCACGACACCTGCGGCAGCGTGCCATTGACGGCGTCCTCGCGCAGCGCCTTCAGGAAGCCGCCGTCGGGCATGGTGTTGGCCGTGCCCTTGTACAGCGGGTTGGCGGCGTCCATGGACGGCGTCCAGGCCGGATACGGCGCGCCGTTGGCGCTGTTGCCGGCCAGCTCGTTGGCGCGGCGGTATTGCTTGAAGCCGGCCAGCGGGTTGTCGCCGAAGTTTTCGGGCAGGTTCTGGTAGACCTTCCAGCTGACGCCGGCTTCTTGCAGGCGCTCGGGATAGGTCTTCCAGGTCCAGCCGGTCGACGAGGCGCCCAGGCTGTCCCACTGGTTGCGGGTCGAGGGGCCGTTGCCCAGGGCCAGCGGATCGTTGGTGCCAGTCCAGTGGAACAGGCGGTTGGTGTTGGTGCCGCCGTGGGTAGAACAGTGATAGGCGTCGCACAGCGTGAAGGCTTCGGCCAGCGCGAACTGGAACTCCACCTCTTTCTTCTTGTAGTAGCCCATGGACTGGTTCTGCTTGTAGCGCGGCCAGTGGTCCATGCGGCCGCCGTCCCAGGCCATTTGCGCGTCCACGTAGTCGTGCGGCGTGCCGGCCACGCGCTGGGCGTTGCCCTGGCTGCTGTCCAGGTGATACGGCATCACCACGCGGGTGCCGTTGCTCTGCTCCCAGACCGAACGCTTTTCAGGCAGCGGAATGGTGATGCGGTCGCCGAAGCCGCGCACGCCCTTGAAGGTGCCGAAGTACATATCGAAGGAGCGGTTTTCCTGCATCAGGATGACCACGTGCTCGACGTCATTGATGGTGCCGGTGCGGTTGTTGGCGGGGATGGCCAGCGCGCGGCGGATCGCCGGCGGGAACATCGACAGCGCGGTCAGGCCTGCGGTCGAGGCGGCGGCGTTGCGCAGGAAGCGGCGCTTGCCGGCGTGGACCTGGTCTTTATCGAACGTCACGGATTCTATTCCTATGGATCTGGAGGGAGCGCCGCTCAAGGCGCGCAACGCAATTCGGGTTTGACGGGCTCGGGCTTCGGCGTTTCGGGCTGGCCGGTGCCGGGGTCCTTGCCACCGTCGTCGTCGCCGTCATCGCCGCCGCAGGCAGCCAGCGTGGCGCTCAGCATCAGCACCGCGCCCAGGCGCAGGAAACCGCGCAAGATCATGGACATGCTCATTTTTTTATCCTCGGTACATCAGGGAAACAGTTCGGAAACGGACTTGCCGGACAGGGCGAGCGACTTCACTTCAGCTTCGGTGAGCGCGCGCGACCAGTACGCCAGGTCGTCGAAATACATCGTGTAGGGACCCTTGGTGCCGGCGCAGCAGACGCCATAGGTGCCGCGTCCGTCTTCGTTCAGGCCCAGGTGCGGCCCGTAGACGCCAGCGATCTTGGTCAGGTCGACCGAGCCCGTGCCGATGGTGCGCTGCGAGAAGCCCAGTTC
The DNA here is from genome assembly GCF_902859965.1 of Achromobacter aegrifaciens. NCBI lineage: Bacteria > Pseudomonadati > Pseudomonadota > Betaproteobacteria > Burkholderiales > Alcaligenaceae > Achromobacter > Achromobacter aegrifaciens. The sequence goes on along the minus strand of NZ_CADIKO010000002.1, from coordinate 84,572 downwards.
GCTGTCGTAGACGGAGGCCGTCAGGGTCTTGGCCGTCTTGTTCACGGTCATCGCAACGTAGACCGGCTTGTTCGGGGTGAACTTGACGTTGTTGATGTCGACACGCGAGCCGCCGCCAGCCAGGTTGAAATACAGCACCGGACCTGCCCACTGCGCGATGGTGATGCCAGGGTTGCCGCCGGAGTTGTAGTCCTTGTTGCCCAGGATGGACCGGTCGTTGGCGGTGCCGTCGGACTGGTACCAGAAGCCGATGGTGAAGGCCTGGGCCGCGTCCAGCATGCCTGCCGGATAGTCCAGCTTGAAGCCGCCCAGGGCCGCCGCGCTGCGGTCGTTCTTGAACATCTTGCCGAACACGCCCGTGTCGGCATAGGCCGGCGCCTGCGTGCCGTCGAACGGCGTGATGGCTCCGCCGCCCGCGGCGATGTCGGTCATATTGCCTTCGAACGGGAACAGCATCGTCAGGCCAGTGCGCAGCGAAGCCAGCAACGGCAGCGGCTTGGTGTAGGCCACGGTCGTGCGCGCGGCGCTGACCGCGCTGCCGACCGCCACGCTGTAGTTCAAGGTGTGCACGCCCTCGGTGTCGAACTTGAAGCCCTTGTCCACATACTCGGCGACCGTGCCGGCCACGCGTGCGATCTCCACGCCGTCGCGGCTGACCACGATGTCGCCGGCCGGCTCGCCCACGCGCACCCAGCTCAGCGTCACGCTCTTGTTGTCGGTCGAGGTGCGGGCCGCGGTGTGGCGCAGTGCCAGCTTGCCGGCAAGCGAGGTGCCCGCCATGTCGTACTTGGCGGCGGGCGGCAGAACCTTCAGGTGGTCCAGCACCGTCGGCGCCACATCGGCCGCGCTGGGCAGCGCGTACCAGTTGTTGTCCCACAGGCCGTCGAACGACGCGTCGTCGGCGCTGCCGCCCAGCAGCGCAGGCTGGTTGGCGGCCAACAGGATGGTCTTGTTCGAGGACATGGGACGGCCGTCGCTGGCGCCGGTCTTGCCCAGGCCGTGGCTGGAAGCCACGATCACCAGCCACTTCTCGCCGGGGTGCTCCGCCTTGCGGTCGGCGATCTGCTTGGTCAGCGCGCCGATGGCGGCGTCGGCCTGCCGGATCGCGCTGTCATAGGCCGAGCCGAAGCCGTTCTCCGAGGCAATCCGTTCCGGCGCGCCGAACTGCGCCACCACCACGTCATAGCCTTCGGTGATGCGGTCGCGCGCCTGGGCGGCGACGCAATCGTCCGCGCCGGCGCAGTCGGTCAGCGACTGCAGATAGCCCGCGTCGCGCTGGCCGGCGATAAGGCCGGCCACCACGGTCGAATTGAAGGCGGCGGCGGTGCGCGCTTCGGGGCGCGCCTGCTTGATGCGCTGGAACAGGGTCGGCGATTGCAGCGTTTCGCCCTGCACGCTGTAGCGCACGCCGTGCTGGTCGGCCCATTGCCCGGTCAGCAGCGTCGCCCAGCCCGGCGCCAGCAACGTGGGCTGCTGCGTGGGCGCGTCCGTCACGCCGCCGGTCCAGGCGCGCGTGGCGTTGAGCTGCGCGAGGTTCGGCAAGGCCTTGTCGGCCACGCCGCGGCGCATCGCGTCATAGGTCAGGCCGTCGACGCCGATGAACAGCACCTTGTCGGCGGGCGTCGGGTCCGGCTGGGTCACAGGCGGCTGGGTCGGCGGCGCTTCGGTGTCGTCGTCATCGTCGCTGCCGCCGCAGCCCGCCAGGGCACTGGTCGCCAGCAGGGCCGCGCACCATCTTCTCCAATTCAATGCTTGCATGCTTCTCTTCTCTAGTCATGAACAGGGTTTTATGCAGGGCCACATGATGGCCAGTCAAGGTGAAAGCCCCGTGAAGCAAAGAAGAGAAACCTTGATCGACGGATCAGGATTCTTTTGCGCGCAACCATGGCGCAGGCGCCGCGCATCGCGGGCTTGTCATGTGCGGCGGCTATAGTCGGCGCGGTCTCAACCCGCCACGCACGTTCAATCCATGCCCCTGTTCCTGCGCCCGACCCCGCCCGCCGCATTCCGCATACTCGCCGTGCTGGCCCTGGCCGCCGGCCTGGGCGTATGGGCGTCGATCCTGCTTGCGCCCAAGGCTGGCGCCCTGCCTCCCGCGGTGTCGGCGCAAGCGCCGCGCGCTGCCGACAACACGCCCGTGGCGTTGTGGTTCGGCAAGGACGAGGCCATGCGCACACAGATCACCGTGCTAGGCGTGATCGCCGCAGGCGCCGATGGCGCCGCCGTGCTCAGCATCGACGGCGGCCCGCCGCTGGCCTGGCGCGCGGGCGGCGAAGTGGCCCCCGGCATCGTGCTGCGCGAAGTCGCCGCGGACGCGGTGACGGTGGAACAGGCTGGGCGCGCCAGCCGCCTGCCGGCCCCGGCCGCCCTGCCCGCTCCCGCCGGCATATCGCGCGAAAAGTGAGCCGCACCGCAGGCGCTGCGACGCGCGCCCCGGGCGCAGACCGGACCTGCCCGCATTTGGCCGCGCCGTCACTATTGCTGTCATATTTCATGTCCACAATCCTCCGCTCCTACTGAAAGACCGGAGTCATCAAGTGCGTCAGTTACCGCGCGGGCTTGCCCGCCAGCAAGGTTTCACCCTCATCGAGATCATGGTGGTGATTGTGATCATGGGGATACTTGCGGCGCTGATCGTCCCCCGCGTGCTGGATCGTCCCGACCAGGCCCGCCAGGTCGCCGCGCGCCAGGACATCGCCGGCATCATGCAGGCGTTGAAGCTGTACCGCCTGGACAATGGCCGCTACCCCAGCACTGCGCAGGGCTTGCGCGCGCTGGTGCAGAAGCCCGAAGGCGTGAACAACTGGCGCGGGTACCTGGACAAGCTGCCCAACGATCCCTGGGGCCATCCCTACCAATACCTGAGCCCTGGCGTCAAAGGCGATATCGACGTGTTCTCGTTCGGCGCCGACAACAAGCCCGGCGGAGAGAGCGGCGATGCCGACATCGGCTCCTGGGAACTCTGAACGCGGCTTCACGCTGGTCGAAGTTCTGGTGGTGCTGGTGATCGTGGCGATCGCGGCCAGCATGGTGAGCCTGTCCGTGGGCCGCGGCGAGAACCGCTTGCGCGGCGACGCCCTGCGCCTGGCCGACGCCTTCACCGTGGCCCAGAGCGAGGCCCGCAGCGACGGCCGTCCCATCCGCTGGCTCGCCAACGGCCAGGGCTGGTCGTTCGAACGCCAGGGCCGGCTGCCAGGCCCGAACGCCGAGGAAGACAGGCCGCTGCCGCCGGACCGGCTGGAGCGCGACGAGGTGCTGCGCCCGCAATCCTGGTCGGCGGCGCCGGTGGCGCTACGGCTCGATCCGGACCGGCCGCTGGTGTTCAACACGGAATGGGTCGCCGCGCCGGTCACGCTGACGCTGAGCGCGGGCGATGCCCGCGTCACCTTGCAGCGCGACGCCGCGGGCCGCTATGAAATTCAATGAACCGCCCCGCCCGCGCGACCGACAGCGCGGGTTCACGCTGATCGAAGTGCTGGTGGCCCTGGCCATCATCGCCGTCGCCATGGGCGCCGCCCTGCGCGCGACCGGCGTCATGGCGGAAAACAACCGCGCCCTGCAGGACAAGACGCTGGCGCTGCTGGCTGCGCAGAACGCGCTGGCCCAGTTGCGGCTGGAACAAGCGCTGCCGCGCGCAGGCACGCGCAGCGCGCCCTGTGCTCAGGGCGGCCGGGCTTTGCAGTGCGAAATGGAGTTTACGAATTCGATGAACCGCAGCTTCCGCCAGGTGTCGATCAGGGTGCGCGACGCCAGCGCCGCGCAGGCGGACGCCGTACTGCTGCAGCTGGATGGCCTCTTGTCCAGCCTGAGATAGCCATGCGCCGCCCTCCCCGATCCCAAGCCGGCTTCACGCTGATCGAAGTGCTGGTGGCCCTGGCGCTGATGGCGCTGGTCAGCCTGATGGCCTGGCGCGGCCTGGCCAGCGTGTCCGGCGCGCGCGAGCGGATCGAGGAACAGGCCGAGGACATCGACGCCATCGTCCGCACACTGGGCCAGATGGCGCGCGATGTGGAACTGTCCTACACCGGACCCGGCTTCGAGCCGGCGGGTCTGGACGCGCAGGCCTACACCAGCGGCCTGCGCCTGCTGCGCCGTGCAGGCGGCGGGCCCGTGTTCGAGATCCTGCGCCCCGACCCTGACGGCAACGGCCTGTGGCAGCGCGTGCAATGGCAGGTGCGCAAGGACGGCCTGTGGCGCGCCAGCGGGCCATCGGCGGCGCGCAGTCCGCTGCCCGCGGCGGACAACGGCATCCTCCTGCTGCCCGGCACGCGAGCCTTGACGCTGCGCGCCTGGGTGCCGGGTACCGGTTGGGTGAATGGCGAAGGCAATCAGGCCGCCGCTCCGACCGGCCTGGAGATCGTGCTGGAACGCGGCGCCCCGGGATCCCCCGAGCGCTATACCCGCGTGCTGGAGCTGCCATGAGACGCCCGAGTAACGCAGAACGCGGCGCAGCGGTCATCAGTGCGCTCATCATCGTCGCCATCGTCGCGGCCTTGACCACCGGCCTGTTCCAGCGCCAGACCGCCAGCACGCGGCGCGTGGAAAACGAGATGGCGCGGGTGCAGGCGCGCGCCATGCTGGCGGGCGGCATAGACTGGGCCCGCCTGATCGTGCGCGACCACAGCAAGCGCGAATCCATCACCCGCGGCGACCAGATCTGGGCCACCCCGGTGCTCGACACGCGCATCGAACGCCCCGGCGACGAACGCGTCGCGGTGTTCTCCGGCCGCGTGCAGGACGAACAAGGCAAGTACAACCTCTATAACCTGGCGAACAATGGCGTGCCGCAGCCCGAGCAGGAACGGGTGCTGCGCCGGCTGCTGAACACGCTGCAACTGCCCGACACCTTGGCCGCGCGCATGGTGGACATCATGTCGGCCGCGCAGCCCGTGGCGCCGCCGGCGGATGCGCCGGCGGCGCCGCCAGGACGGCCCGCGCCCGACGCCCGCGCCCCTTTGCCGCGCGGCGTGGACGAAGTGGCGGCCCTGCTGGCGCTGGAGCCGTCGGCTCGCAACGAGCTGCGCCGCACGATGACGGTGCTGCCCGTTTCCACCAGCGTCAACGTCAACACCGCGCCCGCGGAGGTGCTTGCGGCACTGGTGCCCGGCCTGTCGCTCAGCCAGGCGCGTTCCATGGCGGGCGAGCGCGACCGCGGCAACTGGTTCAACAATTCCGGCGATTTCGCCAATCGTCTGGCGGGCGCGGGGGTCAAAGCGCCTGCGCCCGCCGTCGCCACCACCAGCGGCTGGTTCCTGGCCAGCGGCACCGTGGCCTATGAGCGGGCGCGCATCTCCATGCAGGCGCTGCTGCGCAGTTCACCGCCCGCCGCCCCAGACACCTTATGGACCAGAGAAATACCTTGAAGAACATCCTGCGCATCGCGCTGCCGCCGCTGGACGAGTTCGGCGCCGGCTCTCTCCTGCCCTATGCCTGGTTCGACCGGCGCGGCCGCTGCGCCCGCCAGGGCGAGCTCGCGCTTGAGGCGCTGGGCCATGCCTATCCCCACGCCGCCTGCGAAGCCGTGCTGCATCCCGCCGACGTGATCGCCGCCAGCGTGCAGATCCCCGCGGTGGCGCGCGCCCGATTTGCCGCCGCGGTGCACAGCGCCCTGGAGCCGCTGGTGCTCAGCGACCTGGACGCGCTGGCCATCGGCCACGGCCCGCGCTCGACCGACGGCACGGTGCCGCTGGCCTGGGCCGCGCGCGAACCCGTGCGCCGCGGCTGGAGCCTGCTGAATGCGCAGGGCTTGCGCACGCAGGCGCTCATCGCGCCGCAAGCGCTGGGGGCCGAAACCACGGCGCCATTGCGCGACCCTGCCGATCCCCGCTGGCAGGCGCCCTCGCCTTCGTGGTCGCTGGCCATGCCCCAGCTGGCGCCGGCCCGCGTCTCGGCCTGGCGCCCCGCCTGGCGCTGGGGCGCGGCCGCGGCAGTGGTCTGGATAGGCGGGCTGAACCTGTACGCCTCGCAACTGCAAGCCGAAGCCGACGCGTTGCGCAACGGCATGCACGCGCAGGTCCTGGCCGCGTTCCCCGACCTGCCGGTGGTCCTGGATCCGCCGCGCCAGGCGCAGCAAGGCCTGGACGCGCTGCAGGCGAACCGCGGCGCGGCCAATGCCGCCGACTTGCTGCCCCTGGCGCGCGCCGCGGCCCAGGCCCTGCCTTTCGCCGCCGACAAGGTAGCCCGCCTGGGCTACGCCGAACAGGCGCTGACGCTGCAACTGGCAGATGCCGGCGAGCAGTCGCAACGCGTGGCTGAGACGCCCGCGCTGATCCAGCAAGCCGCGGCCCTGGGCCTGAAGCTCGAACGCGGCGACAACGACACCACCTGGCGCATCGTGCGCGCGCAACCATGAAACTCCCGCAAGCCCTGCATGCGGCCAGACAGTCGCTGGCCAAGACCCTGACTCCCGCGCTGGCGCGCGCCGGACTACGCTACCAGGCGCTGGCGCCGCGCGAGCGCCGGCTGGTGACCGCGGCTGCCCTGCTGCTGGGCGGCGCGCTGGTCTTCGTGACCCTGATCGAACCGCCCCTGAACACGCTGCGCAAACTGCAAACGGAATTGCCCGCGCTGCGCGGCCAGGCGGCCACGGTCGCGGACCTGACCGCCCAAGCCACGGCGTTGCGGCGTAAATCCGCGGAGCCCGCCGGCGCCATGCCCAGCGCCGCGGAAATCGGCGCCTCGCTGGAGCGCGCCGGACTCGCCGCGGAACAGTGGGCGCTGGGCGAGCCCGAACACGGCCCGGGCGTGCTGCTGACGCTGAAGCAGGCGCCCTCTTCGGCCTTGCTGCGCTGGCTCGACGGAGCAGCGCGCGATTGGGGCCTGGCGGTCAAGGAAGTGCAGCTCACCCGTGCCGCCAATGTCAACGGGCGGCCGCTGCCCGGCCTGGTCAATGGCAAGGTGAGCCTGATGGCGCCGCAAGCTTCGGAGCGTGGCTGAGATGTCCGGCTTCCCGCTTTCCAAACGTTCCGCCGCCCTGCTCCTGGCCGGCGCCGTCTGCGCCGCCGCGGCCGCCGTCACCGTGCTGCCCGCGCGCTGGCTGCTGGCCCTGCTGCCGGACAAGGCGCCGGTCACGTTGGCCGACGCCAGCGGCACCTTGTGGCGCGGCAGCGCCTGGATCGCGCTGGGCCCGCCTGGCGCGCGCCGCATGCTGCCGCAACCGGTGCAATGGCAATGGCGCTGGGACGTGCTCGCTCTGGATATCTCCCACCCCTGGCTGCAAGGTCCCTTGCGCGCCACGCCCGGCTGGAACGGCGTGTCCGTGCCGGCCCAGTCGCTGCGCGCGCCCGCCTCCATCCTGTCCGCGCTGGGCGCGCCGTGGAACACCATTGCCCCCCAGGGCACGTTGGAAGTCCGCTGGCAGCCGCTGCGGCTGGGCGCGCCCCTGCCCGCCGGCCCCGTGGCCGAACTGCGCTGGCGCAACGCCAGCACCGCGCTGACGCCGGTGGCGCCCGTGGGCTCGTATCTGCTGCGGGTACAAGGCGGCAAGTCTGGCGCCACGCTGGCGTTGAGCACGGAAAGCGGCCTGCTGGACGTCAGCGGCCAGGGCAGCGCGGGCGGGCGCGGCGGCCTGAAGTTCCAGGGCCAGGCAACCTACGCCGGCGCCGCGCGCGAGGCGGATCGGGCGGCGCTGGACGGACTGTTGTCGGCGCTGGGGCGGCGTTCGGGGGATGTGGCGTCGTTCGGCACCTAGGCACAGCGACAAGTCGCTGGCGTTCCCCATCGTCCGCTAGGCGTCCCGCGTGACCCGCAGGATTTCCTCCGGCGAGGTCTGCCCGCTATCCACCCAGCGCTGCCCGTCCTCACGCATGGTGCGCATGCCTGACGCGGCCGCCGCGCGGCGCAGTTCGCGTTCGTCACGCCCTTCGTGGATCAGCCGGCGCGCCTCGTCGTCCACCGTGAAGAGTTCGTGGATGCCGGAACGCCCGCTGTAGCCGGTATGGTTGCAGGCGTCGCAGCCTACCGGATGGAACACACGCGCGCCGTCCTGCGTGGCGGGTTTCTTGCAGGCCGGGCAGAGCTTGCGCACCAGGCGCTGCGCCAGCACGCCCAAAAGCGATGACGCCAGCAGGAAAGGTTCCACGCCCATGTCCGTGAGCCGGGTCACGGCGGACACCGAGTCGTTGGTGTGCAGCGTAGCCAGCACCAGGTGACCGGTGAGCGAGGCCTGCACCGCGATCTGCGCGGTCTCCAGGTCGCGGATTTCGCCGATCATGATGACGTCGGGATCCTGCCGCAGAATCGCGCGCAGGGCCAGCGCGAAGCTCATGTCGATCTTGGCGTTGACCTGTGTCTGGCTGATGCCGGCCAGGTCGTATTCGATCGGGTCCTCGACCGTCAGGATGTTGCTGGTGGACGCGTCCAGGCGGCTCAATGCCGCGTACAGCGTGGTGGTCTTGCCGCTGCCGGTGGGCCCCGTCACCAGCACAATGCCGTGCGGCTGGCGGATCAACCGGTCCAGCTGGCCCAGCACGCCCGCGTCCATGCCCAGCTTCTCCAGCTGCAAGCGCCCCGCTTCCTTGTCCAGCAAGCGCAGCACCGCGCGTTCGCCGTGCCCGGTGGGCAAGGTGGACACGCGCACGTCTATGGGTCGTCCGCCCACGCGCAGCGCGATGCGGCCGTCCTGCGGCAAGCGCTTTTCGGCGATGTCCAGGTGCGCCATGATCTTGATGCGCGAGATCAGCGCGGCGTGCAGCGCCTTGCGCGGCGACACCACGTCGCGCAGGGTGCCGTCGACCCGGTAGCGCACCACCGAGTGGGTCTCGAAGGGTTCGATGTGGATGTCGCTGGCGCCGTCGCGCGCCGCCTGGGCGAACAGCGCGTTGATCATGCGAATCACGGGCGCGTCGTCCTGGGCCTCCAGCAGGTCCGCCACCTCGGGCATGTCCTGCATCAGGCGGTCCAGGTCGATCTCGTTCTCGGCCACGCCCATCACCGAGGCCGCATCCTCCGAATGGCTGTAGGCCGCGGTCAGCAAGGTTTCCAGCGCCTGGTCCTCGACCTGCGCCAACTCGATGTCGCCGTGGCAGCGGCGGATCTCGCGCACCGCCCATTCCGGCGTGCGCGGGCTGACGGTCAGCCGGGCCTGGCCGCCGCGCAGCGACAGCAGCGCGCGCTGCGCCCGCGCCCAGGCATAAGGCAAGGGGTGCGCGCTCATAGCAGCGTATCGGGGTCCACGGCCACGCTGTGCATCAGCGTGCGCGACACGCGGATCGCCTCCGACGCGTCGCGCGCAGACTCCGTGCCGGGATACTGGCGCACCGCAAAAGACTGCGCCGTGACCGGCGCCGGCCGGCGCAGCGTTTCAGCCTGATGTTCCGGACGCAGGTCATAGGCGTTGTTGGACACCGAGGGCGCGGAGCCCGGCGGCGGCAGCATCGGCGCCTGCATGTCGGGCAGCGCCCAGTGCTGGCCCGGCTGCACCGCCGCCTGCGCGCGGCGCATGTAGTCGTAGCGGTCCATGGTGACGCCCGCCGTGCGGTTGGCGTCGCGCACCACGTAGGGGCGCAGGAACACCATCAGGTTGGTCTTGGTGCGCTTGCGCGTGTCGTAGCGGAACAGCGAGCCGATCACCGGCAAGGATCCCAGCAGCGGCACGCTGTTGGTGGAGAGCGTGACGTTGTCTTCCAGCAGGCCGCCCAGCACGATGATCTGGCCGTCGTCGATCAGCACGCTGGTGTCGATGGCCCGCTTGTTGGTCACGATGCCGGTGGTGGAGTTGGAGCGGCTTTCGTCGATGCTGCTGACTTCCTGGTAGATGTCCAGCTTTACCGCGCCGCCCTCGGAAATCTGCGGCCGGATGTTCAGCTTCAGGCCCACGTCCTCACGTTCGATCGTCTGGAATGGATTGGTGCTGCCGTTGCTACCCGAGGTCACGTACTGCCCGGTCACGAACGGCACGGTCTTGCCCACCAGGATGCTGGCCGACTGGTTGTCCAGGGTCAGCAGGTTGGGCGTGGACAGGATGTTGGCTTCGCCAGTGTTCTCCATGGCGCGAGCCAGCACGCCCAGGTTGATCACCTTGTTGCCCAGCACGTCGACCGTGCCCTTGACCACCCCCAGGCTCAGGCCGCTGCCGATGCCGTCGATGGTGGTCGGCCCCTTGCCGGTGATGCCGCTGCCGCCCAGGTTGGTGCCGCCGATGAAGCTGGTGCCGTCGCTGTTGATGTTGCCGGCGCCCGTCATCCACTGGATGCCGAACTCCGCCGCCTTGGCCTCGCTGACTTCGACGATCAGGCTTTCCACCAGCACCTGCGCGCGGCGCTGGTCGAGCTGGTCGATGACTTCGCGCAGGCTGCGGTACAGCGGCTCGGGCGCGGAAATGATGAGCGAGTTGGTAGCCGGATCGGCCTGGATGGTGGCGCCGCCGGCCGAATACGACACGGCCTGCGTGCTGTTGTCTTCGCGCGAGATGCGTTCCTGTTCGCCCGACAATCCGCCCGTGTTCGAACCGGACATGCCGGCCATGCCCGCTGTCGCCTGGGCCGGCATGCCAGCCGCGGCGTTCTGCGTGCGCGCTCCGCCCTGCGCGCCCGTGCCGCCGCTGGCGCCGCCCGTGGCGCCGGGCGCGGAATTCGCCTGCCCCGTCAGCAACCCGCCCAGGACCTCGGCGATGCGCGTGGCCTGCGCGTTGCGCATGTAGACCACGTGCAGGTTGCCAGCGCGGTTCTGCTGCGCGTCCAGCTTCATGATGAGATCGCGCGCCAGCCGCGTGCGCGCCGGGCTGCCGGAACGCACCAGCACGCTGTTGCTGCGCGGATCGGCCACCACGGCGATGCGCTGGGTCGGGTCGCTGCTTTGCGTATCCAGCAGTTGCGAGGCCAGGATGGCGAGGTCGGTGGCCACGGCCGAACGCACCGGCACCACGTCGGTGTCGATCGAACTGGGCACGTCGATGCGCGCGATGACCTGCGCGATCCGCTCCAGGTTGTCGGCGTAGTCCGTTACCACCAGCGTGTTGTTGCCGGGATAAGCGTTGATCGGGTTGTTGGGCGGCACCATGGGGCGCAGCACCGGCACCAGGTTGGCGGCGTTTTCGTACTTCAGCGGGAAGACGCGGGTCAGCATTTCGCCGCTGCTGCCCTTGGCAAACGCGGACACTGGCACCGGACCGCGGCCCGCGCCGCCCACGGCTTGCGCGGGACGCGCGCTGCCCGCGACCACGCTGCCTTGCAGCTTGCCATCGGCCTCGGGCACCACGCGCGTCACGCCGTCGACCTCGACGATGGCAAAACCCTGCATGCGCAGCGCGCCCGTCAGCATCGACAACGCCTGCGCGCTGTCCACGGGACGGTCCGACACCAGCGTCAGCTTGCCCTTGACGCGCGGATCCACCAGGAAGTTGCGCTGCGTGAACAACGACAGCGCGCGCAGCACGGCGGGGATGTCGGTGTCGACGAAATTCAGACTGACGCGATTGTCGGTCTGTTGAGCGTGAGCCCTGCTGGCTGCGGGTCCGAGCTGGCTTGCGGCGAGCAGTACCGCAAGGCTGAATTGCGCAATATGACGCATGACGGGATAGGTGCCTGAAACGTGAAATCGTGTGAAAAAACGTGAAAGCGCGTCGGAGTATACGTGGTGACAGTGCAACACTACGGTCATAATCCGCAGGCATCGTAGCGGCCTTGAAACCCTTTAAATTCGGGGCTTTGCGCGCTTTTTGAATGCGCGCTGGCCATGCTTTCCAGATGCCTTCCTTCCGTTACGAAGCCACCGACGCACTAGGGAAGATCGTGCGCGGCACGATCGACGCCGACAGCGAACGCGGCGCCCGCAACCAGCTGCGCGGCCGCGGCCTGCTGCCGCTGTCCACGTCCCTCGCGGCGCGCGCCGAAGGGTTCGGCGCATCGCTGCGCACGCGCCTGTCGGATGCGGATCTCGCCTGGCTGACGCGCCAGCTCGCCAGCCTGCTGGCCGCGAGCCTGCCGCTGGACGCGGCCCTGAGCGCCACGCTGGAGCAGGCCGAGAAAAAACATATCGCCGCCACCCTGGGCGGCGTGCGCGACGACGTGCGCGCGGGCCACAAGCTGTCCACGGCCCTGGCCGCGCGGCCGCGCGACTTCCCGGAGATCTACCGCGCGCTTATCGGCGCTGGCGAGGAATCGGGCGATCTCGCGCAAGTGATGGAGAAGCTGGCGGACTACATCGAGGAGCGCAACGCGCTACGCAGCAAGGTGCTGACCGCGTTCATCTATCCGGCGGTGGTGGCCTGCGTGTCGGTGATCATCGTGATCTTCCTGCTGGGCTATGTGGTGCCGCAGGTGGTGTCGGCGTTCAGCCAGGCCAAGCAGGAACTGCCGCTCTTGACGCGCATCATGCTGGCGTTGTCGGACTATGTGCGCGAATGGGGCGTGGCAACGGGCGCGGCGTTGGCGGCGGCCGTCGCGCTGTGGCGGTATGCGTTGCGCGCACCCGCTGCGCGGCGGGCCTGGCATGCGCGCGTGCTGAAGCTGCCCTTGGCGGGACGCTTCGCGCTGGGTGTGAATGCCGCGCGCTTTGCTTCCACGCTGGCGATACTCTCAGGTAGTGGCGTGGCATTGCTGACGGCGCTGGAGGCGGCGCGCCGCACCCTGGGCAACGATGTGCTGCGCCAGGCGGTGGACGAAGCCTCTGCGCGCGTGCGCGAAGGCGCGTCGCTGTCGGCCTCGCTGGGCGCGCAAAAGGTGTTTCCGTCGCTGCTGGTGCATCTGATCGCCAGCGGCGAGAAGACCGGCCGCCTGCCCGAACTGCTGGACCGCGGCGCGCAGAACCTGTCGCGCGATCTGGAGCGGCGCGCCATGGCCATGACGGCCTTGCTGGAGCCGGCGCTGATACTGCTGATGGGGGGATTCGTGCTGCTGATCGTGCTGGCGGTGATGAGCCCGATCCTGGAGATGAATCAGCTCATCCGCTAGGCTGGAAAATGCGTTGCGGGCTTGGTGCGGCAGCTTCCCCGCCGCGCCAAGCCCGCAATATCCTGCTGCGGTCTCGCGGCTGCCGGCGGATCCGGCCAGCCGCAAGTCCCCAGGAACTTACAGCGCCTCTTCGTCGCTTTCGCCCGTGCGGATGCGGATGGCCTGTTCGACCGGCGTGACGAAGATCTTGCCGTCGCCGATCTTGCCGGTGCGGGCAGCCTTGACCACGGCTTCAATGGCGGCTTCGACCTGGCTGTCGGGCAGCACCACTTCAACGCGGATCTTGGGCAGGAAGTCCACCACGTACTCGGCGCCGCGGTAGAGCTCGGTATGGCCTTTCTGGCGGCCGAAACCCTTGACTTCGGTAACGGTCAGGCCGCTGACGCCGACTTCGGCCAGCGCTTCGCGGACTTCGTCGAGCTTGAAGGGTTTGATGATGGCGGTGACTTGTTTCACGTTGGTCGTCCTGGGTTTTTGATCTGTTGCGTCGCCCTGACACGGCATGGCTGCAGGGCGCATCGGATAAGAGAATACCACCCGCGGGGGCCCGGACGCCGGGTCCCCCTTGGGCGGGAAATCCCGGTCAGGCCTCGTCGGGAATACGTTCGGCGTCGCGCATCCACACCGCCGACTCGGAGTCGCTGGGCGCGCGCCAGTCGCCGCGCGGCGACAGCGAACCGCCGGAGCCGACCTTGGGCGCGTTCGGCACGCAGGTACGCTTGAACTGGCTGAGGCGGAAGAAACGGTCCAGGAAGATCTTCAGGTTGCGCTTGATGGCCGCCAGATCGTACTGGTTGCGGGCCACGTGGCCACCCTCGGGCCAGGCGCCGGCCTCGCGGTCGCGCCAGGCCGCCAGCGCCAGGAACGCCACCTTGGTCGGCGCAAAGCCGTAGCGCAGCGTGTAGTACAGGTTGAAGTCCTGTAGTTCATAGGGACCGATGGAGTCTTCGCTCTTCTGCACCGGCTTGTCGTCCGCGCCGCCCGGCACCAGTTCGGGGCTGACGTCGGTGCCCAGCACGTCCAGCAGCACCTGCGCGCCTTCGTCGCCCAGGCGGCCGGATTCCGCGACCCAGCGCACCAGGTGGGTGATGAGCGTCTTGGGCACGCTGGCATTGACGCTGTAGTGCGACATGTGGTCGCCCACGCCGTACGTGCACCAGCCCAGGGCCAGCTCGCTCAGGTCGCCGGTGCCGATGACGATGGCGTTGTTGAAATTCGCGATGCGGAACAGGTGGTTGGTGCGTTCGCCGGCCTGCACGTTCTCGAAGGTGATGTCATAGACCGGCTTGCCGTCGGCATAGGGATGGCCCAGGTCCTTGAGCATCTGCAGGCAGCTGGGCCGGATGTCGATCTCGGAAGCCGTGCACCCCACCACCTCCATCAGCTTGCGCGCCTGCTGCAGCGTGCGCGAGCTGGTGGCGAAGCCCGGCATGGTGACGGCCAGGATGTTGGAGCGCGGCAGGTCCAGCGCGTCCATGGCCTTGGCGCAGACCAGCAGCGCATGGGTGGAATCCAGCCCGCCGGAAATGCCGATGACGACCTTGGACATGCGGCTGGCCGACAGGCGCTGGACCAGGGCCTGGACCTGGATGCTGTAGACCTCCTTGCAGCGGGCGTCGCGGCGCTGCGGGTCGGCCGGCACATAGGGAAAGCGCGCCACGCGCCGCTCCAGCGGCAGCTCGGCGTCTTCCAGCGGCGGATTCACGGGGACCGCCACGCTGCGGAATTTGCGGACTTCGTCCTGGTGGCGACGCACGGACTGGCCGAATGTGGTCTGGCGCATGCGTTCGCGCGACAGGCGTTCGAGGTCCACGTCCGCAAACAGCAGGTGGGAATGGCCGAGGAAGCGTTCGGATTCGCCCAGCAGTTCGCCGTTTTCGTAGATGAGCGCCTGGCCGTCCCAGGCCATGTCGGTGGACGACTCGCCCCGCCCGGCGGAGGTGTACATGTAAGCCGACAGGCAGCGCGCCGACTGCTGCGCCACCAGTTGGTGGCGGTACTCCGACTTGCCGACCACGATGTTGGAGGCCGACAGGTTCACCAACACGGTGGCTCCCGCCAGCGCGGCGTAGGAAGACGGCGGGATCGGCACCCAGACGTCTTCGCAGATTTCGACGTGGAACTGGAACAGCGGCAGTTTTTCCATCTGGAAGACCAGCTCGGACCCGAACGGCACAGTCTGCCCCAGCAGGCGGATCTCGGATGCGGTGGCGCAATCGCCGGCGCTGAACTGGCGCGCTTCGTAGAATTCGCCGTAGTTGGGCAGGTAGCTCTTGGGCACCACGCCCAGCACGCGGCCGCCGGCGGCGACCACGGCGCAATTGAACAGCTGATGGGCCACGCGCAACGGCGCGCCGACCACGACGGCGATGTCCATTTCAGCGGTTGCCGCCACCACCTGGGCCAGCGCGGCTTCGCATTCGTCCAGCAGGGCCTTCTGGTGGAACAGGTCGTCGCAGGTATAGGCGGACAGGCCCAGCTCGGGAAACGCCGCCAGCACCGCGCCGCCCTGGGCGGCCTGCTGCGCCAGCGCGATGGTCTGGGCGGCGTTGAAGGCGGGGTCCGCGACCTTGCATTCGGGCACGCCGACGGCCACCCGGGCAAAGCCGTGGGAATACAGGTTGAAGAACGGGTTCGACATCGGGTCTATCGCCAGGGATTTCAACGCCTGGATTATCTCACGGGGCCACCCGCCGGCCCCGCCCCCACGCCTTGCCGCGCCTGCTGTCCGCTAGCGCGGCATCTTCTCGTCGGTCAGGCCGCGTTCCGACGGCGCGGCCAGGCCCGGACGGCCGCCTTCGCCCGCCAGCGCGGCCTGCAAGGCGCCTTCGCGCAGGTGGACGCCCATTGCGCCGATATCGGCGCCGGACGGCTGCTGGTACAGGCGCAGGCCCAGTTCGGGCAGGATGGCCAGCAGATGGTCGAAGATGTCGCCCTGGATGCGCTCGTACTCGACCCAGGCGGTGACGGCGGTAAAGCAATAGACCTCGACCGGGATGCCTTCGGAGGTGGGCTCCATCATGCGCACCATCATCGCCATGTCCTGGCGGACCTCGGGATTCTGTTTCAGATAGGCCAACGCATAGGCCCGCAAGGTGCCGATATTGGTCAGGCGGCGGCGGTTGGCGGGCACGCTGGCCAGTTCGCCCATGGTCTGGTTGGCCTGGGCGATATCGTGGGTCTTGGCCTGCAGGTAGTCGTGCAAGAGGCGAAAACGCATCAGCCGCTGCGCCTCGTCGTCGGTCAGGAAGCGCACGCTGGCCGAGTCGATGCGCACGGTGCGCTTGATGCGCCGTCCACCCGATTCGAACATGTGGCGGTAGTTGCGGTAGCTTTCCGAAAACAGCTTGTAGGTGGGCACCGTGGTGACGGTGTTGTCCCAGTTCTGCACCTTGACCGTGTGCAGCGCGATGTCCTTGACGAAGCCGTCGGCGTTCGATTGCGGCATCTCGATCCAGTCGCCGATGCGCAGCATGTCGTTGCTGGTCAGCTGGGTGCTGGCCACCAGCGACAGCAGCGTGTCCTTGAACACCAGCAGCAGCACGGCGGACAGCGCGCCCAGGCCGGAAATCATCCAGAGCGGCGAGCGGTCGATCAGGATGGAAAGCACCAAAACGGTGCATACCGCCATCAGGATCAGCTTGCCGATCTGGATATACCCCTTGATGGAGCGGGTCTGCGCCCGGGTGGTGGCGGAATAGGTATCCTGCCAGGCGCTCAGCACCCCGGAAAACGCCACGAACACGCAGATCCAGGCGCCGGCATGCGCCAGCCGGCCGACGATGGTCACCGCCCGCTCGACGTGCGGCACCAGGCCTATGCCCAGCGACACCACGGCGAACGGCACCGCGTACCAGAGGTTCTGGTACGCCCGGCGGCGTTGCAGGGCCTTGTCCCAGTCGCCCCGGCCGCTCAGCACCAGCACGCGATGGGCCAGCAACAGCACGACCCGGGCCACGACCCACTGGACGAACAGCGCCGTCAGGATCAGCGCGGCGATTCCGATCAGCGTCTGCGCCCAGGCTTCGCGCGGCAGATGGGTATCCAATTGGGTGACCAGCTCTTCCCATTCCAGGGGCATAGACTCTCTTCCTGCTCTAAGGTCTTGAAACTAATCCAGGATTATCCGACAAAGGCCGGGCCGGAGGGTTCGCCCCCGCGGAACCCGCGCCCGGCGGCGCGGCCTTGCGCGCCAGGCCCTATAATTCCGCCCATCATGGCAAACACTCCCTCCCCCGATCAAAACCAGTTCGCCAACAAGGCGCAGGCCTGGTCCGCCCGGTTCTCGGAACCGGTTTCCGAACTCGTCAAGCGCTATACGGCGTCCGTGGATTTCGACAAGCGCCTGGCGCGCTACGACATTCAGGGTTCGCTCGCGCACGCGGACATGCTGGCCGCCCAGGGCATCATCGGCGCCCAGGACCTGGCCGACATCCAGCGCGGCATGACACAGATCCTGTCCGAAATCGACGCCGGCAGCTTCCAATGGCTGCTCGACCTCGAAGACGTCCACCTGAACATTGAAAAGCGCCTGGTGGAACTGGTGGGCGACGCGGGCAAGCGCCTGCACACCGGCCGTTCGCGCAACGACCAGGTCGCCACCGACATCCGCCTGTGGCTGCGCGCCGAAATCGACAACCTGCTGGACCTGCTGCGCCAGCTGCGCCACGCCCTGGCCACGGTGGCCCTGGACAACGCCGGCACCATCATGCCCGGCTTCACGCACCTGCAAGTCGCCCAGCCCGTCACCTTCGGCCATCACCTGCTGGCCTACGCCGAAATGTTCGGCCGCGACGCCGAGCGCCTGGCCGACTGCCGCCGCCGCGTGAACCGCCTGCCGCTGGGCGCCGCCGCCCTGGCCGGCACGTCCTACCCGATCGACCGCGAGCGCGTCGCCAAGACCCTGGGCTTTGACGGCGTGTGCCGCAATTCGCTGGACGCCGTGTCCGACCGCGACTTCGCCATCGAATTCTGCGCCGCCGGCGCGCTGATCATGACGCACGTCTCGCGCCTGTCCGAAGAGCTGGTGCTCTGGATGAGCCCGCGCGTGGGCTTCATCGACCTGGCCGACCGCTTCTGCACCGGCAGCTCGATCATGCCGCAGAAAAAGAACCCCGACGTGCCCGAGCTGGCCCGCGGCAAGACCGGCCGCGTCAACGGCCACCTGGTCGCCCTGCTGACCCTGATGAAAGGCCAGCCCCTGGCCTACAACAAGGACAATCAGGAAGACAAGGAAGGCCTGTTCGACACCGTCGACACCGTGCGCGACACGCTGACGATCTTCGCGGACATGGCCGGCGGCATCAAGGTCAAGGCCGACAACATGCGCGCCGCCGCCCTCCAAGGCTTCGCCACCGCCACCGACCTGGCCGACTACCTGGTCAAGCGCGGCGTGCCGTTCCGCGACGCCCACGAAGTCGTGGCCCACGCCGTGCGCGACTGCGAACAGCGCGGCTGCGACCTGGCCGACCTGTCGCTGGACGAACTCAAGGCCTACCACGCCAGCATCGGCGACGACGTGCACCAGGTCCTGACCCTGGAAGGCTCGGTCGCGGCCCGCAAGCACGTGGGCGGCACCGCCCCCGAGCGCGTGGCCGAGGAAGCCCGGCGCGTGCTGCAGGAAACGGCGGAGTAAGCCTGGTTTTCCGATGCAAGATGATCGGCCCCGTTAGCGGGGCCGATTTTCATTGACATGCGGGACTTGCAGGCTTGCCAGCCTCAGGCAATCGACACGTCCAGGCGGCGCCCAAGCTGCCCGAGAGCGGATTCGACTTGCTCGATCCGGGATGCGTGTCGCACGTTGAGCAACCGGTCCACTTGCGGCATGTGAACCCCCATGCGCCTCGCCAACTCGGCCTTGCGCACCCCCTGAAGAATCATCTCGTTCGACAGAAAAACCTTGCTGGTGACCAAGGCGGGCAAGGTTACTGACGCCTGGCCCTTGGCAGGTTTGGAGGGCATGGGAATGGGGCGACGCGCCTCGAAGTAGATCTCCAGCGCAGCTTCGAGCGCCTCTTCGGCGTTGATTGCCGCCTCATCGACGTCCTGCCCCACGGTGAGCGCTTCTGGAATGTCTGGAAACTGGACTAGCCACGTATCGTTGGTGTCGCGAGTCAGGGTGTAGGGATAGGTCAGCATTCAGGCTTCCTGTTTGATGAGAGTGCCAGGCAAGGGCCGTTTGCGTGACGCGCATCCGGCGTGCGGGACGCACAACGTCATTTCAAACCGAGCTGTTTCTTGATTTCGCTTTCCAGGTGCTTGCCCATTTCCTTGGACCCGTGATGCGGAAAGATCGTAGTCACGCCGTTCAAGGTAACCCGGTAATGGCTGCTGCCTGACTTATGCGGCACAAACACTGCCCCTTGTCGTTCCAGCCATCTCTTGAATTCGCTGTATTTCATGACCGATGGTCACGGCCTGATTGAGCATAAACAAAAATGTTGAATAAATAAACAGAACTGTTTACTTGAGCCGTCCTCCTCCCACCATGAGCGTAGAAGACGTAGGAACAGCGCGGCGCAGGGCCGTCACTTTCTCAGACCAAACGATATTGCGACCGCCCGCTACACGATGCTGAGCGACTCCCCCAGCATTTCCACCACCGCGTCCACCTTGGGCAGTAACTGCTTGCCCAGCGGCCACACCAGGTACAGCGGCAGGCCTTCGGTGGCCAATTGCGGCAGCACCTCGACCACCCGGCCGTCGCGCAAGGCGTCGGCCGCCAGCCAGGTCGCCAGTTGCGCGATGCCGAAGCCGGCGACGACGGCGTCGACCTGGGCCGCGGGCAAGCGCTACCCGACGCCCGCGAGCCGGCGCCGAAACCCGGCAGCAGCAGCCCCGACGCTCAGCGCCCGCCCGCCTCCGGCATACAGGCCGGCACGGCGCGCGCGGCCGGCGCCTTGATCAGGAACTCCTTCAGGCTGGCCACGTTGTTCTTCTTGAAGATGCGGTTCTTGTAGGTGACCACGGTGGTGGGCGACAGGCCCAGTTCGCGCCCCACTTCCTTCGCCGTATGGCCCTGGCGCAGCAAGTCCGCCACCTGGATCTCGCGCAGCGACAGTCCGCTGCACCAGGACGGCGCGCGCGGCGCGTCCGTTTCCGCGCGGCACAACTGGTGATGACGCCGCGCCAACGCGATCAGCAGGGGCGCTCGCCCGCGCATCAGTTCGGCTACGTCCGGCGAATGGGCGTGCGAGAAATACAGGTTCAGGTAGCTGATGCCCTCATCGCGGCAGCCGATGAGCGAAATCTTGCTGGCAAAGCCCGGGCGCTCGAACAGCACGCGGCGGTACTCGTCATCCGCGATGCGTTCGGGCGACGCGGTCTGGACGACCAGGTCGGGATGGTGGCCGGGCCGGCACGCCATGTCGCGCAGCAGTCCGTAATTGGGGTCGCGCCGGTAGAACTCGTTGTCCACGAACACATTCGTGGTCCATTCGATCAGGGACTGGTTGAGCAGGCTGGCGGCCGACGAATACTGCACCGAGCCCTCGTGGCCGTAGAACACGTGCGACACGTGGTCGGCGGCCACGGTTTCGCGCAACGCCAGCAACAGCGCGGCATGGAACATCGGACCGCCCAGGTCCATGACGGCGGACTCGGCCCAACGGTCCGGCCCCCCGCCCGCGGGCATAGGGTTGTTTGTCTCTTCCATGGTGTCGTTTTCCCCCGCTTGCGCGTGTTTTCCCGATTCTAAGGTCATCCCCCGCCGCCGCGATGTCCTCTTCCGTGAGGACATGACGGACCCGCGCGGCGCTCCTAGAGTGGGGCCTGCAACAAACCACATCGAACTAGGGAAAACGATGAAAGAGCTTCCCATCTATCCATACGTCAGGCCCGAGGAAATGGACCGCCCGCGCCGCGATCCGCATCCGGTGGCGGTCGTGGGGGCCGGATTGACCGGGTTGACGCTGGCGCTGGATCTGGTGCGGCGCGGCATCCCCGTGGTCGTGCTGGACGACGACAACACCGTCGGCGTGCGTGGCCTGGCCTCGCGCGGCATGGTCTGGGCGCAGCGCACGCTGGACATCTTCGACCGGCTCGGCATGGCCGGCGACGTGGTCGGCAAGGGCGTGCGCTGGAACGTGGGCCGCGTGCTGTGCCGCGACATGGCGGTGGCCTCATTCACGCTGCAAGACCAGCCCGACATGCGCCACAACGGCTTCGTCAACCTGCAGCAGTACTACCTGGAAGCCTTCCTGGTGGACGCGCTGATGCGCGAGCCGCTGGCCGAGCTGCGCTGGTTGAACCGCGTCGCCGGCATCGAACCGCAAGCGGACGGCCCGGCGACGCTGCAGGTGGAGACGCCCGACGGCGTCTATCTGTGCCGCGCGCAATGGGTCGTCGCCTGCGACGGCGCGAAGAGCGCGGTGCGCGGCATGCTGGGCCTGAGTCCGCGGGTCTACGACCAGACCGAGGACCGCTGGATCATCATCGACATCGTGCTGCGCGACACCACCTGGCCGGAGGAACGCTGGACCTGGCTGGACGCGCGCAGCAACCATGGCCGCGCGGTCTGGCGCCACAAGATGGCCGATGACACCTGGCGGCTGGATTTCCAACTGCGCGCGGACGAAGATCCGGCCGAGGCGGCAACGGACGCGGCGATGCGCCAGCGCGTGTGGGACCTGCTGGGCGAACGCGTGGAATTCGACATCGCCTGGCACGGCGTCTGGGCCTACCGCCATGAATGCCTGGACAGCCTGCGCCACGACCGCGTGCTGTTCGCAGGCGACTCGGCCCACCTGGTCGCGCCCTTCGGCGCGCGCGGCGGCAACGGCGGCATCCAGGACGCCGACAACCTGGGCTGGAAGCTGGCCCTGCTGCTGCAAGGCCGCGCGAGCGACTCCCTGCTGGACACCTACAGCGTGGAGCGCAAGCACGCCGCGATGGAGAACATCCGCCAGGCGCGCCGCTCCTCGCGCTTCGTCTACCCGGGCGCGGCCCGCTCGGCCGCGCTGTGGCGCGACGCCATCATCGACCTGGCGCCGCGCCACGCCGTCGCCGCCCGCATGATCAACACCGGCCGCCTGTGCATGCCGGCCATCTATCCCGAATCTGCGCTGGCTTGCGGTCCGCACGCCCTGGCCGGGCGCGCGCTACCCAACGTGGTGCTGCGGCAAAGCGACGGGCTGACCCTGCACGGGTTGCTTGGCCCCTGGTTCACCGTCCTGGTGTTCGGCGATGCCCTGCCGGCCGGCGTAGAGGACGACGACGGCCTGCTGCGCTGGACCGCCGTCGGGCCGCTGTGCGATGAGCGTGGACGCGCGGCTCTGGCGCACCAGCTCGGCCAGACGCTGGATGGCCAGGCCTGGCTGCTGCGCCCCGACCAGCACGTCATGGCCGCCGCCACGCCCGAGACGCGCGATCCCCAGGCCGTGCAGGCCTGGATCAGCGCGGCGCTGGATGCGCCCGTCGCCTGTCCCGAATCCCTGCCCGAGGCCCGCGGCCTCTACCGCTCAACCGGAGGCGCCAGCCATGCCGCTATCCCAGCAACAGCTTGACGACCTGCTCGAGCGCCTCATTGCACTGACCAACGTGCCCGACCCCGCGGCCCAGCGCGACAGCCTGGCCCGGCTGTCGCTTCTGCTCATCGAAGCCGTGGACGACGCGGCCCGTGTGCAGGCGGCGGTCGACGAGATGCTGGCGAGCCAGCCCGGTTCGCCCGCCTTGAACATTCCATGAACCACGGAGACGGCGCCATGACGCTGCAACACCCCCCTGCCTGCCCCGCCATCCAGGGCCTGCATCACTTCGCCTGGCGTTGCCGCGACGCGGAAGAAACCCGGCATTTCTACGAAGACATCCTGGGCCTGCCGCTGGTGCACGTGGTCAAGGAAGAACGCGTGCCCTCCACGGGCGAGCACTGCCCCTTCGTGCACCTGTTCTTCGAATTCGCCGATGGCTCCCACATCGCCTTCTTCGATCTGGGCGACAACGGACTGAGCCAGCCCGATCCCGCCACGCCGCGCTGGGTCAACCACTTCGCCATGGAAATCCGCGGTGAGGCCGAGTTGGAAGGGATGCGCCAGCGACTGCTGTCCCACGGCGTCGACGTGGTGGGGCCGACCGACCACCACTTCATCCGCTCCATCTATTTCTTCGACCCCAATGGCATCCGGCTCGAATTGACCCTGCGCCTGCCCGTGGACGACTACGTGGCCCGCAAGCGCCGCAGCGCCCATGACGACCTGGCCGCCTGGACCCGCGACAAGGCCGCCGGGCTGATGCCCGGCGCCACCGGCACCAGCAGCCAGCAGCGCGGCCAGGCCCACGCCAGCTGAACCGCCCACTTTCCATTCATTAAAGGAACACCATGAGCAAACCCTTCGCCTCCCAGGCCGACCTGGGGGAAAAGAAGATCTCCTTCGAACGCCTGTCCGACAACGCCTACGCCTACGTTGCCGACGGCGACCCCAACTCGGGCGTGATCATCGGCGACGACAGCGTGATGGTGGTCGACGCGACCGCGACGCCGGCCATGGCGCAGGCGCTGATCCGCGCGATCCGCGGCGTCACGGACAAGCCCATCCGCCACGTGGCGCTGACGCACTACCACGCCGTGCGCGTGCTGGGCGCGTCGGCCTTCGCCGCCGAGGGCGCGGCCAACGTGTACGCCAGCCGCGGCACGCATGAGCTCATCGTCGAACGCGGCCAGGCCGACATGGACTCGGAGATCGGCCGCTTCCCGCGGCTGTTCCAGTCCGCCGAGACCATACCCGGGCTGACCTGGCCCACCGTGGTGTTCGAGCGCGAACTGACCGTGTTCCTGGGCAGCCTCGAAGTGCGCATGCTGCATCTGGGCGCCGGCCACACCCGGGGCGACTCCATCGTCTGGATTCCGTCGCAGGGCATCTGTTTTTCCGGCGACCTGGTGGAATTCAACGCGGGCGTGTACACGGGCGATGCCTATTTGTCCGACTGGCCCGCCACGCTGGACGCCCTGCAGGCGCTGGAGCCGCGCCAGATGGTGCCGGGCCGCGGCCCCGCGCTGACCACGCCCGCCGCCTGCCGCGAAGCCATCGGCTACACGCGCAGCTGGGTCGAAACGCTGTACGGCTGCGCGCGCCAGGGCGTGGAGCAAGGCAAGAGCCTGAAGCAGGTCTATGAGGACACGCGCCGCGTGATGGACCCCGAGTTCGGTCACGTCGTCATCTACGAACACGCCATTCCCTTCGATGTTTCGCGCGCCTATGACGAGGCCAGCGGCATCGCCGATCCGCGCGTCTGGACCGCCCAGCGCGACCGCGACATGTGGGCTGAACTCACCGCCTGATCCCGCACGACAAGGCCCCAGCGCGGGCCTGCCTATCCGATACGGAGTACCTGAAGATGAAACTCGCCACCCTGACCAACGGCGCCCGCGACGGCGTCCTGGCCATCGTCAACCGCGACCTGACCCGCATGCGCGCCGTGCCGCACATCGCGGCCACCTTGCAGCAGGCGCTGGACGACTGGGCCCGCGCCGCGCCGCTGCTGCAGGCCGAATATGAATCGTTGAACGCCGGCGACGGCGCCAGCCTCCCCTTCGACCCCGCCCGCTGCGCCGCCCCCCTGCCGCGCGCCTACCAATGGCTGGACGCATCGGCCTACCTGAACCACGTGGAGCTGACGCGCCGCGCCCGCGGCGGCGAGATGCCGCCTTCGTTCCTGACCGATCCGCTGATGTACCAGGGCGCGTCGGATGACTTCATGGGCCCCTGCGAAGACATCACCGCCGCCAGCGAGGAACTGGGCGTGGACCTGGAAGCGGAGATCGTGGTGGTGACCGACGACGTGCCGCTGGGCGTGGACGCCGACACGGCGCTCGAACACATCGTGCTGCTGGGCCTGGTCAACGACGTGACCCTGCGCAACGTGGTGCTGCCAGAGCTGTCCAAGGGCTTCGGCTTCCTGCAGGGCAAGCCCGCCTCGGCGCTGTCGCCCGTGCTCGTCACGCCTGATGAGCTCGCCCCCTACTGGCGCGGCGGCAAGCTGCACCGCGCCATGCAGGTGTGGCTCAACGGCCAACAGATCGGCCGGCCCCAGGCGGGCGAGGAAATGCAGTTCCACTTCGGCGAACTGATCTCGCACGCGGCCCGCACGCGCCGCCTGGGCGCGGGCACGCTGGTGGGCAGCGGCACCATTTCGAATGCCAGCGACGCGGCCGGCGTGTGTTGCCTGGTCGAGGCGCGCGTGCGGGAGAAGTTGCGCGACGGCGAAATGCGCACGCCCTTCCTCAAGCATGGCGACCGTGTGTGCATCGGCATGCGCGACGACGCGGGCGCAAGCCTGTTCGGCGACATCGACCAGCAGGTGTGCATTCCCGGCACGCGCCCCTTGCCTGGCACCGTATCGGCCGACGCTTCTGAGCCCGCCGCCGCCTGACCGGAGACCGCCATGGCCGATACGCCTGCCCTCACCCTGCACAGCTACTGGCGCAGTTCCGCGGCCTACCGGGTCCGCATCGCCCTGGCCTTGAAAGGCCTGCCTTACCGGCAGGTCACCTGGCACATGGTCAAGGGCGAGCACCAGCAGCCCGCCTACCGCTCGCTCGCGCCCTTCGGCCTGGTGCCCATGCTGGAAATCGACGGCCTGCGCCTGCAGCAGTCGCTGGCCATCATCGAGTACCTGGACGAGCGGCATCCCGGCGCGCCGCTGCTGCCGGCCGATCCGGCGCTGCGCGCGCAGGCCCGCGCGCTGGCGCAACTGATCGCCTGCGAAATGCATCCGCTCAACAACCTGCGCGCGCTCAAGCGCCTGCGCGCCCAGTTCGGCGCGGATGACGAAGAGATCCAGGACTGGTACCGCCACTGGTGCGCCGAGGGCTTCCAGGCCTTCGAGGCGGCGCTGCCCGTGGCGCAGGACGGCGGCTACGCGCTGGGCGCCGCGCCCACGCTGGTCGAGTGCTATCTGATCCCGCAGGTCTACAACGCCTTGCGCTACGGCGCGGACCTGACGCCCTTCGAACGGGTCCGCGCCATCGTCCAGGCCTGCGCCAGCCTGCCCGCGTTCGTAGCGGCCCGTCCGGAAAACCAGCCCGACGCGCCGCAGAGCGCCGCGGCCTAGGCAACGCCTCCCAATAAGAAGCTGAACCGCCGCATTCCCCCACGGAGACAACCATGCAGACAGAAATTCCCGCCGACGGCGCCGCCGTCGCTTCCGCCCGCCGGGCCGCATCCGGCCCGCTGGTCAGCGCCGACGACCGCAAGGTACTGGCCGCCACCCTGGTCGGCTCGGCCATCGAGTGGTACGACTACTTCATCTACGTCCAAGCCGCGGGATTGGTGCTGGGTTCGCTGTTCTTCGCGCCATTCGCCAAGGAAAATCCCGAGCTGTCGCTGATCCTGTCCTTCGCGACGGTGGGCGTGGCCTTCCTGTTCCGGCCGCTGGGCGCCATCGTCTGCGGCCACCTGGGTGACCGCTACGGCCGCAAGCGGGTGCTGGCGGCCACGCTGATCCTGATGGGCGTGTCCACCGCGCTGATCGGCGTGCTGCCCACCTACGCGCAGATCGGCATCTGGGCGCCGGTGATGCTGGTGACGCTGCGCGTGCTGCAAGGGTTCTCCGCCGGCGGCGAATGGGGCGGCGCGGCGCTCATGGCGGTCGAGCACGCGCCGCGCGACCGGCGTTCGCTGTTCGGCGCCTTCCCCCAGATCGGCGTACCGCTGGGCATGATCGTCGCCACCGGCGTGCTGTGGTGCATTACCTCCCTGGTCGGCCCCGACAACTTCATGGCCTGGGGTTGGCGCGTGTCTTTCCTGCTGTCCATCGCGCTCATCATTGTCGGCGTCTTCATCCGCCGCGCAGTCGAGGAATCGCCGGTGTTCCTGGAGATGCAGTCGCGCCGCAGCCATTCCTCGGCGCCGCTGGGCACGCTGTTGCGCAAACATCCGCGCCAGATCCTGCTGACCACGCTGATCTTCGTGGGCAACAGCACGGCGGGTTACCTGCTGGTCGGCTTCTTCATCAGCTACGGCAGCCGGGCGCTGCGCATGCCGCCACAGCAGGTGCTGATGATCTGCACGCTGGCCGCGGCCTGCTGGCTGGGCACCACGTTGCTGGGCGGCTGGCTGGGCGACCGCATCGGCCGCGTGCGCACCTTCCAGCTCGGCTACGTGCTGCTGGCGCTGTGGGCCATACCGATGTGGTCCTTCGTCGACTCCGGCGACGTCATGCAATTCGCCTTCGCCCTGGCCGTGCTGTCGGTGCCGCTGGGCCTGACCTACGGCCCGCAGGCCGCGCTGTACGCCGAGATGTTCCCGGCCGACGTGCGCTACTCGGGCGTGTCGGCAGGCTACGCGCTGGGCTCCATCCTGGGCGGCGCCTTCGCCGCGATGATCGCGCAGTCCATCATCACCGCCACCGGACAGTCCTGGCACGTAGGCGTCTACGTCATCGCCATGGCCGTGGTGTCGTTCGTCGCCGTGAGCCTGGTCAAGGACCGGCCCGGCGTCACGCTGCACGCCGATTGAACTTGATCCTCTGCCAAAGTCACCTGCCCTCGCACGCCATGAGCACCTTCATCCGCCAGGACGACCTGATCGAATCCATCGCCAGCGCGCTGCAGTACATCAGCCATTACCATCCGGCCGATTACATCGCGCACCTGGCCCGCGCCTATGAACGCGAAGCCAGCGCGCCAGCGCGCGACGCCATGGCTCAGATCCTGGCCAGCTCGCGCATGGCCGCCATCGGTAAGCGGCCGATCTGCCAGGACACCGGCATCGTCAACGTCTTCCTGGAGGTCGGTATGGACGTGCGCTGGGAGGGCTTTACCGGTAGCCTGGAAGACGCCGTCAACGCCGGCGTGCGGCGCGCCTACCTGGACCCGGACAATCCGCTGCGGGCCTCGGTGGTGGCGGACCCGCTGTTCAGCCGCGGCAATACCCGCGACAACACGCCCGCCGTTATCAACACACGCATCGTGCCGGGCGCAAGCGTGGCCGTCACTGTCGCGGCCAAGGGCGGCGGCTCGGAAAACAAGGCGCGGCTGGCCATGCTGAACCCGGCCGACAGCGTCGTCGACTGGGTGCTGGCGCAGATTCCCGCCATGGGCGCCGGCTGGTGCCCGCCCGGCATGCTGGGCATAGGCGTGGGCGGCACCGCCGAAAAAGCGGTGCTGCTGGCCAAGGAAAGCCTGATGCAGCCGCTGGACATGCACGAACTGCAGGCGCGGGCGCAGCGCGGCGAAACACTGGAGCCCGAGGACGCGCTGCGGCTGGAACTGCACGAGCGCGTCAACGCGCTGGGCGTGGGCGCGCAGGGCCTGGGCGGCCTCACCACGGTACTGGACGTGAAGATCAAGACCTACCCCACGCACGCGGCCGCCAAGCCCATCGCGCTGATCCCCAATTGCGCGGCCACGCGCCATGCAAGCTTCGTGCTGGACGGATCCGGCCCCGCGCACCTGGCCCCGCCCTCGCTGGATCTCTGGCCCGACCTGGGACCCGGGCGCGGATCCAGCGCCGGTCGGCGCGTGAACCTGGACACTCTCACCCGCGAGGAGGTCGGGTCCTGGCGCGCCGGCGAAACCTTGCTGCTAAACGGCCGCATGCTGACCGGACGCGATGCCGCGCACCAGCGCATCCGCGAAATGCTGGCCCGCGGCGAGCCCCTGCCCGCCGACTTCCGCGGCCGCGCCATCTACTACGTGGGCCCGGTGGACGCCGTGCGCGACGAGGCCGTCGGCCCTGCCGGCCCGACCACGTCCACGCGTATGGACGGCTACACCGACATGATGCTGGAGCGCACGGGACTGCTGACGATGATAGGCAAGGCCGAGCGCGGCCCGCAGGCGGTCGAGTCAATCCGACGCCACCGGGCGGCCTACCTGATCGCCGTGGGCGGCGCGGCCTATCTCGTCTCCCGCGCCATCCGCAGCGCCCGGGTGGTCGCGTTCGAGGACCTGGGCATGGAAGCGATCCACGAATTCGAAGTCACGGACATGCCCGTGACCGTGGCGGTGGACGCGGAGGGCGGCAACCTGCATGTGTCCGGGCCGGCGCAATGGCGCCGCACGGCGGGGGCCAGGGAGATACCGGTGGCGCTGGCGGGCGCTGCCTGACCACGGGGATTGGCGCCCCCTCGAAGGCGCCGCGCGGTATGCGCCACGGCTCGGCGCGTGTTCAATCCAGCTTGAATTCCACCACGGCTCCGCCGCTGCCATAAAGCGGCGCATATTCCAGCACATTGGCGCCACGGAACCGGTCGCCCAACGCGCCCAGCAGCCAGGACATGTGCTTGAAGCCCATCTCCGCCTTGGCCTGCCCGGCGTACTCGGGCATGAGTTCACGCAGTTTTCCGGCGTCGCCGCTTTCCAGCAGCGCCAGCATGCGGCGGTTCCAGTCGTCGTCGGTCTGGGAGATCAAGCGGTCGGATTCCGGCGCCACAGGCTCGCGGAACATGGTGTTGGACAGGCCGCCTATGCCGATGACCGCCGCCCGCTTGCCCTGGGCCGCGGCCGCCTGCAAGGCGATGCGGCTGAGCTGCTCCGTCTGCGCGTTGTCGTGATACAGGTTATTGGCCGCCAGCGTCACGGGCAGCTTGTCGGTGCCGAAGCCCATCAGCGTGCTGACCGTGATGGTGCCCGTATCGATGGGAAACTGGTCGTAGTCCACGCCGCGCGCATGGATGCCGGCGTCGCGGCAGCCCTGCACGCAGGCTTCTGCCAAGCCCGTGTCGCTGGCGATGTCAAAGGGCAGCTCGCCGTACTCGTGCCAGTTCTCGTCCACGTGCACACCGGTGCTGCGCGCGCGGGTGATCCACAGCTGGTCCAGCACCGCCATCCACTGCGTCGAATACACCAGCACCACGTCGGGCCGGGAAGCGGCGAGCGACTCGCCGGCCGCGCGCAGCGCCTGATGCAGCCGCCCCCAGGGCGCCACGTCGCTGCGCAACTGCGGCAGCGGGCTGCCGGGAACGAGAAATGCGGAAACGAGGGTCATGGCATGTCTCCAACGGCTAGGCCGTAACGCCAGCGGGGGCTTCAAGGCGGGACAGCCCGGCCTCCTGCAGATTCCATTCCATCACCGCGTTGCCGGTGCCGATCACGGTGCCGTAGCCATGGAACTTGCCCGCCAGCTGCGGATAGCCCATGGCCGCGTGCATCCAGGTGAACGCGCCGGATTTCACTTCAGCGAAGGCTTCGTCGATGAACTGGGGCAGGAGTTCGAACACCTCGCCCATCCTGCCCTTGCGCATCAGTTCGATCATGCGGATGTCCCACAGATAGCCGTCGTAACGCGCCGGATGCTCCTTGGACATGTCCTCGGGCACCTCGGGCTGCTCGTGGAAATGCCAGTGCGACAGCGTATTGCTGGCCAGCAGGACCGCGCGCCGCCCGCTCTTGCGTATGGCTTCGCGCGTGGCCCGGCCCAGCAGGTCCATTTCCTTCTGCCCTTCCTGGGTGTCGAGGTAGTACGGCGTGTTGTTCGCCGACAGCCCCACCACCGG
The DNA here is from genome assembly GCF_902859965.1 of Achromobacter aegrifaciens. Taxonomy (NCBI): domain Bacteria; kingdom Pseudomonadati; phylum Pseudomonadota; class Betaproteobacteria; order Burkholderiales; family Alcaligenaceae; genus Achromobacter; species Achromobacter aegrifaciens. The sequence continues at coordinate 54,249 of NZ_CADIKO010000002.1, read as the reverse complement.
GATGTCCCATTGCGGCCGCACCATGTGCAGCGTGGTGATGGTGCCGTAGTCCACCCTGAACTTCGGATTGCGCATCATCTTGGTGACCAGGCCCAGCTTGCTGCCTTCCTCGCAACAGGCTTCGGCCAGTTCCACGTCCACGTCCATGCCGAAGTCGTAGCGGAACAGGTCGGGAAAGATCGGATCGACCGAGCGGCCCGCCAGGCGCGGCACGCCCAGGAAATGGTGGCCCACCTGGGTGATCCAGTGCGGCGAATGCACCAGCAGCACGTCGGGCTGCAGGCGTTCGATGCTCTCTCGCACGTGGTCGTAGGCCCAGCGCAGGCTTTCCCAGCCGCCGCGCGAGCGCGGCTCGTTCTGCGGCGGGTTCTCGCCGTACACCAGGTGCGGCGGGTGGGGAGCCAGGAATCCGGAAAGAATTTCGCCGTCCTTCATTGCTTACTCCTTTGCGAGAGCAGTGGGAACCCGTTAGGCCGATGCGACGCCTGTCATTTTGTACGTATACGTACTTGATTCAAGTATCGATTCGTGCAAGGCCGCTGTCAACGGGCGGCGCGTCCTCAGAAGATAGGGAGTTTCCCCGAGCGGCCACGAAAAAAAGGAGCAGTGATAGCTGCTCCTTTGAAAAGACCCTACGAAAAAACCGTTTCCATCATCGCGTGCGGAGATGGCCGGTTTCTCGCGGCGCCGGCGGGCGCGATATAGCCTTGGGCGGCATTACACGCCATCTTTGGCCCCATGCATATCACTGAAATTGGGTATTTTTCGTCCGGCAGCAACGTCAACGCATAGTTGGCCACATCCAGAAACAACCGCCCGCGCCACTCCGATATCATCGCGGCTCCCTGCGCCCCGCCCGCCCGTCCATGCGTCCATCACCCGCCCGCCGCCGCCTTTCCTCCCGCCACCTGACCCGCCTGATCGTCCTGGCCGCATTGGCCGGGGCAGCCGCCGGCTTCGGTCCGTCCGTCCAGGCGCAGACTGCCCGCAAGCCTTCGCCCTACGAGAACTCGCGGCCGTTGACTCCCGACGAGCGCGCGGCGCAGCCAGCGGAAGACGCCAAAAAGGCGGGCCCGGCCTTTCTGGGGAAAATCCAGACCCAGGCCGAATTCCTGCAGTTGGCCCGGGTCTACAACCCCGGCACGCCGTTGGAGATCCCCCACGTGCTGTTCGTGATCGACCGGAAACAGGGCGGCAAGATCTACTACCTCAACACACCGCGCTACTCGCTGCACGAGAACTTCGCACGTGAACGTCGCCTCTTGCCCGCCGACGACAAAGCCACGCTGATCGCCCAGTACAAGGACCCGCAGCGGCGTCTGCTGTTCGGCACCCTGAGCTGGCAGCGCGACCTGCCCGGCTACACCTATGAATTCTGGGAAGGCGACCGGCTCACTCCGGAACTGCTGCAGCTGACCGAGGAGAAACTGCAGGCCAGCTTCTACCAACCGGTGCGCTTCAAGGCCAATTCCACGCTGCATGAACAGCTCGCGCAAAACGCCGGCCTGAAGGCCGTGACGCAGGAATCGCTGCTGCGCGAACAGACCTTCCTGCCGCTGAACACGGGTCAGGCCCAGGGCCGGCTACGCATCGTGGCCTCGGTGGACGACACGCCGGATCTGGCGCCGACCGACATCCTGGTGCTGGACGAGGTCCCGGTCGCGCTGCCGCCCGTGGCCGGCCTGGTCACGCAACGGCCCTCCACCCTGCTGTCCCATGTCAATCTGCTGGCCAAAGGCTGGCGCATTCCCAATGCCTATGTGCGCGATGCCGTGGCGACGCTGCGCGAGCACGACGGCCAGTGGGTCGAGCTGACCGTCACCAATAATGCCTATCAGGTGCAGCGCATCGCCAAGCCTGAAACCGCGCCGCCGCCCAAGGCCGCGCGGCCGCTACCCAAGCCCGACCTGACGGTGAAGGCAATCAAGCCGCTCTCCGGCATGGTCACACGCGACAGCCGCCATTGCGGCGTGAAGGCGGCCAACCTGGGCGCGCTGAAGTCGGCGCTGCCACCCGCGGCCACCGTGCCGGACGGCTTCTGCATCCCCTTCGCACAGTACGCGGCATTCATGGCGCAGCTGCGCGTGCCGCAACGCATCGCCGCGCTGGAACAGCGGGCGGACTTCGCCAGCGATGCCAACGTGCGCCGCGCCGAACTGGCCGCGCTGCGCCAGGACATCATCCAGGCCCAGCCCGATCCGGCCTTGGCCGCGGCCTGGCGCGAACGCTGGCAAAAGCAGTTGCAGGGCCGCGGCGTATTCGTGCGCAGCTCGTCCAACTCCGAAGACCTGCCGGGATTCAGCGGCGCCGGGCTCTACACCACCGTACCCAACGTGACGCAGGCCGACGCGCTGGCGCAAGCCGTGCAGACCGTGTGGGCCTCGGTCTACAACTACGAAGCCTACGAAGCCCGGCGCGCGGCCGGCATCGGCCAGGACGGTGTGGTGATGGCGGTGCTGGTGCAACAGGCCGCCGCGTCTGACAGCTCGGGCGTCATGATCACCCGCGATCCCTTCGACGCCTCGCGCCGCTACGTCACCTACATCTCGGCCAAGCGCGGCCTGGGCATCAAGGTGGTGGAAGGCAAGCGGCAGGCCGAACAGCTGATGTACTCCAGCTGGTCCAAGGCAGTGCAGGTACTGACCCGCTCAGCCGAGGACACCCAGTTGGTAGCCGACGCAGCGGGCGGCGTGCGCGAAGTGCCGATCGAGGGCGCGCGCCAGGTGTTGAACGATGCCCTGGTGGCGCGCCTGGCCGCGGTAGGCAGCCAGGTCAAGCAGCGCCTGGGCGGCGCGGACCAGGATATCGAATGGGCCGTGCAGGGCGACAACATCCTGATCCTGCAGGCCCGGCCGTATATCGACGGCAGCCGTTAGGCCTTAATCCGGACTCGCTCCCGAGGCCTGCACGACCTGCTTCCACTGCATGTACTCGGCCTGCTGCCGCGCCGCCAGCTCGGCCGGGCCGTCGTGCATCATGGTGACCCCCAGCTGGTCGAACTTCTGTTGCAGCGCCTGGTCGGCCAGGACTTTGCGGATGGCCAGATGCAAGGTGTCGGTCGCCGCGCTGGGCGCTTCCTTTGCGCCATAGAACGCCACCCACAGGTCGCCGCGGAATCCCGGTATGGCTTCGTTGATGGCAGGGACGTCGGGCAGCAAGGCGTTGCGCTTTTCGCTGCTGACGCCCAGCGCGCGCAGCTTGCCGGCCTTGATGCCTTCCACGGCCGAGGGCAGGCTGGCGAACAGCATCGGCACCTGATTGCCCATCACATCCGCCATGGCTGGCGACACGCCCCGATAGGGGATGTGCTGCATGCGCAGCCCGCCCATCTGGTCCAGCATGACGCCCAGCAAATGGTTCAAGGTTCCCGCCCCGGCCGAGGCGTACTGGTACTTCTCCGGATTGGCCTTGATCAAGGCAATGAATTCCTTCATGTCCTTCGCGGGAAAGGCCGGGTTCACGCACAGCACGTTGGGCACTTCACCCACTGCGGCGATCGGCGCGAAGTCCTTGATGGGATCGAACTTCGCGTCTTTGTAGACCCAAGGCACGATCAGCTGATTGCTGTTCGCCGTGAACAGCACGGTGTAGCCATCCTGCGGCTCGCGCAGGAACGCCTGCGTGCCCACGACGCCGCCAGCGCCGGGCTTGTTGATGACGACCACCGGCTGTCCCAGTTCGGCGCCGAGTTTTTCCGCCATGATGCGCGCAACGATATCCACCGTGCCGCCGGCCGCAGTGGGCACGACGACATTGATCGGACGGTCGGGAAAAGCGGCATGCGCCTGCCCCAATCCCGTCACCGCCGCGGCGGCGCACAGGGCCAGCACGCCCTGCCTCAGTTTCTTGAATCCCATTTCATTCCCCTTGCTGTTTCAGCAGATGATGTAAATCCCGGCCGACGGCGAGCAAGGCCAGGTCCTTGCCCAGATCGCCGACCAATTGCATGCCCATGGGCAGTCCCGCGCGGCTGAATCCGGTCGGCAGGTGCAGGCAAGGCCACCCCAGCACCGACCAGATCTTGTTGTATGAAGCGTCGCCGGTGTGCTCCAGCCCAAGGGGCGCCGGACCCGGCGTGCTGGGCGTAAGCACCAGGTCGGCGCCGCCATAAAGCGCGCCCCAGCCGTGGCGCAGCGCGGCCTGAATCCCGAGCATCTCGTGGTACTCCCCTGCCCCGATGGCCAAGCCACGCGCCACCGCCTGGCGCAAGACGCCGCTCAAGGCATGACCCCGGCGTTCCACCACCGGCCCCAGACTGCGCGCGAACTCGTAGTGCATGATCACATCGTGCGCCTGCAGCAAAAGCGCCGTCTCGCGCTCGGCTTGCACTGGCACGCACTGCACGCCATGCGCGGCCAGCACCGCACGGGCGCGATCGATCTCGGCATGGCTCTCGGCACACAATCCGGCTTTCGGATTGTTCAATTGCACCGCGACGGTCAGTTGGCGGCCGGACGGTACGGGCGCGTGCGCGCCGCCCACGAGCACGTCCGCGATGAGCTGGGCGTCCGCCACGCTATTCGCGTACCAGCCTATGGTGTCCAGCGATTCGCAGGTGAGCTTCATGCCGTCCCGGAACACGCGCCCGGCGCTCGGTTTGAATCCCACCACTCCGCAATACGCCGCCGGGCGGATCATCGAACCTCCGGTCTGCGTGCCCAGCGCGGCTGGCACCATGCCGGCCGCCACCGCGGCCGCGGAACCGCTCGAGGAGCCGCCAGGCGTGTGCGCCAGCGCATGCGGATTGCGGGTGGGGCCCGGCGTCCTGAACGCAAACTCGGCCGTCACGGTTTTGCCCACCGGAATCGCGCCCGCCGCGCGCAACATGCCCACGCTGCAGGCGTCGAACGCCGCATTGCCGGCAATCAAGGCAGGCGCCCCAAAACCGGTGGGCATGTCGGCCACGTCGATCACGTCCTTGATGCCGATGGGCACGCCGGCAAGCGCGCCGGCGGCGTGCCGCGCCGGTTCCATCTGCTCCAGCGCCACGGCGGGCAGCACATGGCTCCATGCGCGGATTGCCGGATCTTGCCGCGCGATGGCCGCCAGGCTCTGGCGCGCCGCCGCGAACACCGCCGCTTCGCCATCCCGCACTCTTTGAGCGATGGCAGCGACTGACGGAGAAATGGAAGCGAGGGACATGTGCGGATCCGGAATGCCGGCGGTGTGTAGCGATGCGGCATCTTAGGAACTCGACTAATCTATGTCCAATATGTAATTTCGCCCTAATTATGTCGAAATCAGAATTAATCTTCGTGGACGGTCGCTTGCTGGTCCTGTTCTGCACGCTGGCGGAAGAACTGCACTTCGCGCGGGCGGCGGCACGCCTGTTCATGACCCAACCGCCCCTCACGCAGCAGATCAAGCGACTGGAAGCGATCGTCGGCGTGCCGCTGTTCGTGCGCACCACGCGCTCGGTGAAATTGACGCCCGCCGGCGAAATCATGTACGAGCGGGCGCGCAAGATCGCGGCGGACACCCAGCTGATGCTGCGGCAGGCGCGGCGCACGGCCCGCGGCGAAACCGGGTCGCTGGTGATAGGCATCACGCCCAGCGCGGCAAGCTCGCCGCTGGTGTCGGCGCTCAGCCATTACCGCGATGCGCACCCCGAAGTCCGCATCGATCTGCGCGAAATGAACTCCGTCGACATGGAGCCCGCGCTGCGGTCGCGCGCGGTCGATGTGGCGCTGATGCGTCCGCATCCGCTGGATGCGGATATCGTGACCCGCGTCGTCTACGAAGAGCCCCTGCGCGTGGCGCTGCGCCATGATCATGCGCTGGCGCATCAGCGTGATGTTTCGCTGGAAGAACTGCTGGAATTTCCCCTGGTGGGCTACCGCCAGGACATCTCGCCGTACTTCCGCAATATGATCCAGGCGCTGTACGCGCGTGCGCAGCTGAAGCCGGAAATCGCGCAGGAAAGCGTCATTCCCACCTTGCTGACGCTGGTGGAAGCCGGCGTCGGCCCTGCACTGGTGCCCCAATCGTTGTCCCGAATGCGTTCGGATTCATTGCGCTTCCTGCCTTTGCGCGATGTGGCTGGAGCCACGGCCCAGGTGGTGTTGGCAGCGTTGCGCGACCAAGGCAACCCTGCGGTGGAAGGATTCAGCGCCGCATTGGCGCAAGCCGTAACCCCTCGCTAGGCACTGTCCGGGCTTGCGGTGGAACGCCGCGCAAGCGCGGCGTTCCCTTGCGCCTAGATATGCAGCGCGTGCCCCAGCGCCTTGAGCGCCGCTTCCTGCACCGCTTCGCCCAGGGTCGGATGCGCATGGATGGTGCCCGCCACGTCTTCCAGCGTGGCGCCCATTTCCAGTGACTGGCCGAACGCCGTCGACAGCTCCGACACGCCGCGCCCCACCGCCTGCCAGCCCACGATCAGGTGGTTGTCGCGGCGCGCGACCACGCGCACGAAACCGTCGGTGGATTCCAGCGTCATCGAACGCCCGTTGGCGGCAAAGGGGAAGGAAGCCGTCAGGCAGTCCAGTCCCGCGCTTTCCGCCTCGGCAGGCGACAGGCCCGCCACCACGACTTCGGGGTCGGTGAAGCAGACCGCCGGGATCGAGGCAGGCAGGAAGTGGCGGCGCTTGCCCGAAACCAGCTCGGCCACCATCTCGCCCTGCGCCATGGCGCGGTGCGCCAGCATGGGTTCGCCGGCGATGTCGCCGATGGCCCAGACGTCGCGCATGGAGGTGCGGCACTGGTCGTCGATGCGCAGCGCGTTGCCCTTGCGGTCGAGCTGCAGGCTTTCCAGCCCCCAGTCCTGCGTGCGCGGACGCCGTCCTACCGCGATCAGCACGCGGTCGGCCGGCAGCAGGGTTTCGACGCCCGCCGCGTCCTGCACGCGCACCGCATTGCCGGCGCCGTTCAGGCCCAGCACCTTGCGGCCCAGGTGCAGGTCCACACCCATTTTCGCCAAGGCGGCGGCCACCGGCTTGGTGAGCTCGGCATCGTAGGTCGGCAGGATGCGGTCCTGCGCTTCCACCACGGCCACCTCGGCGCCCAGCTTGCGGTACACGGTGCCGAGTTCCAGGCCGATGTAGCCGCCGCCCACCACCACCAATTGCTTGGGGATGCTGGAAGGCGACAAGGCTTCGGTGGACGACACCACCATGCCGCCGAACGGCATGGACGGCAGCGGCGTCGGTTCGGAGCCCGCCGCCAGCAGCAGATGCTCGCACTGGATGCGGATGGCGCCGGACTCGCCGCCATCCACTTCCACGGTCTTGCCGTCCAGCAGCCGGGCCCAGCCGCGCACCACTTCCACGCCGTTCTTCTTCAACAACGCAGCAACGCCGCCGGTCAGCTTGCCGACGATGCCGTCCTTCCAGGCCACGGTCTGGGCCAGGTCGATGGCGGGCGCCGACACGGAAATACCCAGCGCCGACTTGCCCGCGTAGTGGCGCGCCTTGTCGAATTCCTCGGCCGCGTGGATCAGCGCCTTGGAGGGGATGCAGCCGATGTTCAGGCAGGTGCCGCCCAGCTGGGCGCCTTCGACCAGAATGGTCGGCACGCCCAACTGGCCGGCGCGGATGGCGGCGACGTAGCCGCCAGGGCCGCCGCCGATCACCAGCAAAGTCGTAGTCTTAGTGATCTGGCTCATGCTTACTCCACGAAAAGCAGCGCGGGTTGCTCCAGCAGCGCGCGCACCGCCTGGATGAAGCGCGCCGCGTCCATGCCGTCCACCACGCGGTGGTCGAAGGACGACGACAGGTTCATCAGCTTGCGCGCCACCACGGCGCCATTGCGGATGGCGGGCCGCTCGACGATGCGGTTCACGCCCACGATGCCGACCTCGGGATGGTTGATCACCGGCGTGGTGACGATGCCGCCCAAAGGCCCCAGGCTAGTGATGGTGATGGTCGAACCCGACAGTTCGTCGCGGCTGGCGCTGCCCGTGCGCACCGCCTCGGCCAGACGGACGATCTCGGCCGCCATGGACCAGAGATCGCGCGCCTCGGCGTGGCGCATGACCGGCACCATCAGGCCGCCGTCGCTTTGCGTGGCGATGCCGATGTGGACCGCGCCGTAGCGCGTGACCACGCCGCCCTCGTCGTCGTAGCGCGCGTTGATCTGCGGGAAATCGCGCAGCGCCACCACCATGGCGCGCGCCAGCAGCGGCAATAGCGTGAGCTTGCCGCGCGTCGCGCCCCACTTCTGGTTGAGGCTGGCGCGCAGCTCTTCCAGTTCGGTCACGTCGATTTCCTCGACGTAGCTGAAGTGCGGAATGCGGCGCTTGGACTCGGCCATCTTCTGCGCGATCTTGCGGCGCAGGCCGATGACCGGCACGTTTTCCTCGTCGTTACGCTCGGCGTAGGCCACGCCGCCGCGGGCTTGAGCGCCCCCGCCCTGGCCTTGCAGATAGGCGTCCAGGTCTTCGTGCAGGATCCGGCCTGCCGGGCCGCTGCCGTGCACGTAGCGCAGTTCGATGCCCAGGTCCCAGGCGCGCTTGCGCACCGCCGGCGAGGCCAGCGGTTTGTCGCCGGGCTGGCGCGCGACAGCGGCGGACGCCTGGCGCGCGGGCTTGGCCGGCGCAGCGGGCGGCGCGGCCGGTTTCGCGGGTGCGGCAGGCTCAGCCTTCGGCGCTGGCGCGGGCTGCGGCGCAGGCGCTGCGGCGGCAGGCTGTGCCGCAGCTGGAGCCGCAGCCGCCTTGGCCGGCGGCGCATCGGCGCCCGGCTTCAGGTTGCCCTCGCCTTCGACCTCCAGGCGGATCAGTTCGCCGCCCACCGCCATGACCTGGCCCACGTCCCCGCCCAGCGCGACCACGCGGCCGACCACCGGCGCGGGAATCTCGACCGTGGCCTTGTCCGTCATGACGTCGGCCAGCGGCTGGTCCTCGGCCACCATGTCGCCGATCTTCACGTGCCAGGCGACCAGTTCCACTTCCGCGATGCCTTCGCCGATGTCGGGCATCTTGATGACATGAATACCCATCTCTCAACCCTCCATCGCGCGCTTGAACGCTTCGCCGACCCGGCGCGGGCCGGGGAAGTACGCCCATTCCTGCGCGTGGGGATACGGCGTATCCCAGCCGGTCACGCGCTCCACGGGCGCCTCCAGATGATGGAAGCAGTGTTCCTGCACCAGCGAAATCAGCTCGGCGCCGAAGCCGCAGGTGCGCGTGGCTTCGTGCACCACCACGCAGCGGCCGGTCTTCTTGACCGAGTTGACGATGGCGTCCAGGTCCAGCGGCCACAGGCTGCGCAGGTCGATGATCTCGGCGTCGATGCCGGTTTCCTCGGCGGCCGTCAGCGACACGTGCACGGTGGTGCCGTAGGTCAGCACGGTCAGCGCGTTGCCGGGGCGCACGATGGCTGCTGTATCCAGCGGCACGGTGTAGTAGCCGGTGGGCACCACGCTGCCCGGCCGTCCGGTCCAGGGCGTGACGGGCCGGTCATGGTGGCCGTCGAACGGGCCGTTGTAGAGCCGCTTGGGCTCCAGGAAGATGACCGGGTCGTCGTTCTCGATGGCCGCGATCAGCAGGCCCTTGGCGTCGTACGGGTTGGACGGCATCACCGTGCGCAGCCCGCAGACCTGCGTGAACATGGCCTCGGGGCTCTGGCTGTGCGTCTGGCCGCCGTAGATGCCGCCGCCGCAAGGCATGCGGATGGTCATGGGCGCGACGAATTCGTTGACCGAGCGGTAGCGCAGGCGCGCGGCCTCGGACACGATCTGGTCCGAAGCGGGATAGAAATAATCGGCGAACTGGATCTCGCAGACGGGACGCAGGCCGTAGGCGCCCATGCCCACCGCCACGCCGACGATGCCGCCTTCGGAGATGGGCGTGTCGAACACACGCGAGCTGCCGTACTTGGTCTGCAGGCCTTCGGTGCAGCGGAACACACCGCCGAAATAGCCGACGTCCTGCCCGAACACCACCACGTTGTTGTCGCGCTCCAGCATCACATCCATGGCCGAGCGCAAAGCCTGGATCATGGTCATCGGCGCGGAGGCCGGACCAGCGTTGTTATCGATAGCCATGATCAGACTCCGAGCTGCTGACGCTGCCGGCGCAGATGCTCCGGCATGTCCTTGTACACGTCTTCAAAGATGCTGGCGGCGCTGGGAACGTGGCCGTCCACCAGGGTGCCGTAGCTTTCCGCTTCCTTCTGCGCCGCCAGGATCTCGGCGTCGAGCTCGGCCTTGACGGCTTCATGCTCTTCGTCGGACCAGATGCCCAGCGAGATCAGGTGCTTCTTGAAGCGCGCGATCGGATCGCCCAGCGGGAAGTGGCTCCAGTCGTCGCCGGGGCGGTACTTGGAGGGATCGTCGGACGTGGAGTGCGGCCCGGCGCGGTAGGTCACCCATTCGATCAGGGTCGGTCCCAGATTGCTGCGGGCGCGTTCGGCGGCCCAGCGCGAGGCGGAGTAGACCGCCAGGAAATCGTTCCCGTCCACCCGCAACGAGGCGATGCCGCAGCCCACGCCGCGGCCCGCGAAGGTCGCACCCTCGCCGCCGGCGATCGCCTGGAAGGTGGAGATGGCCCACTGGTTGTTGACCACGTTCAGGATGACCGGCGCGCGGTAGACGTGGGCGAAGGTCAGCGCGGTGTGGAAGTCGGCCTCGGCGGTGGCGCCGTCGCCGATCCAGCCGGAGGCGATGCGGGTGTCACCCTTGATGGCCGAGGCCATGCCCCAGCCCACCGCCTGGATGAATTGCGTGGCCAGGTTGCCCGAGATGCTGAAAAAGCCCCGTTCGCGGTCGGAGTACATGACCGGCAATTGGCGGCCCTTGAGCGGATCGCGTTCGTTGGACATCAACTGGCACATCATGGTGACCAGCGAGGCGTCGCGCGCCAGCAGGATGCTTTGCTGGCGGTAGGTCGGGAAGCACATGTCGCCCTGCTCCAGCGCCATGGCGTGGGCCGTGCCGATGGCCTCTTCGCCCAGGCTCTGCATGTAGAACGAGATCTTCTTCTTGCGCTGGGCGGTCAGCATGCGCGCATCGAACAGACGCGTCTTCAGCATGTTGCGCATGCCCGCGCGCAGCTGCTCGTGGCTGAGTTGCGGCGCCCACGGTCCGACGGCGCTGCCGTCGTCCGCGATCACCCGGACCAGGCTGTAGGCCAGTCCGCCGGTATCGACCGCGGCAACATCAATGGGGGGTTTGGGCACATCGCCGGGCGGCGACAGGTGCAGGTAGGAAAAATCGGTCTTGCAACCCGGGCGCCCTGTAGGCTCCGGGACGTGCAACTTCAACGGCCCATATTGGCTCATGTATTGTCTCCACGCTTGATCGTGTCATGCGCATTCTTCTTACCAAGACACTGCCCAAGGGGGTGACCTCGGACATTGCCATCGTCGGCCGGTGCAAAGGGATGAACATGCACGACCGGCAGCCAGAGTAGCACAGGGCGCAGCCCCGAGACAGGGGCCGCGCCGGGCCTCGCTACCAGCGGTAGCTGAGAGTCGCGTAGAGCGTGCGCGGATCGCCGTAGCGGCAACCGGTGGCGCCGGCGCACGACAGGTAACCACGGTTGAACAGGTTGCGCGCGTTCACGGTCAAGGACAGGCCGCTGAACTGGGGCGAGACCGCGCCGAAGTCGTACGCGGCCATCGCGTCCACCAGGAACTGGCCCGGCACCTCCGCGGGATAGCCCGGCAGATTGGTCGAACTGGCGTAGCGCACGCCGGCGCCCAGGGTCAGCCCGGGCACGCCCGCCGCCGTCAGGTTGTAGTCGGCCCACACCGCGGCGCTATGCAGCGGCACCAGCGTGGTGCGCTGGCCGACCAGTTCGGGCAAGGTGCTGCGGATGGTGCGCGCATCGGTGTAGGCATAGCTCGCGGTCAGGTTCAGCGCCCCCAGCCGCGCCTTGGCCTCCAGTTCCAGGCCGCGCGAGCGCGCCTTGCCGGTCTGCACCGAATAGGTCGGATCCACCGGATCGGCGGTCAGGGCGTTGGTCTGCGTCAGGTCATAGACGGCAGCGCTGTATAGCATGTCGCTGCCAGGCGGCTCGTAGCGCAGACCCAATTCGTACTGCACGCCCTTGGTCGGCTTGAAGGCATTATCGGCGCGGTCCATGCCCACGGTGGGCGCGAAAGACTGGCTCACGCTCACATAAGGCGCCAGGCCCGCCGGCGCGAGGTACACCAGGCCGACCCGCCCGGTGGTGGCCGTGTCCCGCTGCCGGGTGGCGGCGCCGCTGGCATGGCTGCGCTGGTCCGTATCGGCCCAGTCCTGGCGCCCGCCCAGCACCACCACCCACTGGTCATGGATCTTGATCTGGTCCTGCAGGTAGAAGCCGATGCCGTTCGAACGCGTCACGAAGCCGTTGTTGCGCGCGGTGTTCACCACCGGCACCGCGCCATAGACGGGATGATAGATGTCGCCCAAGGGCGCCACCGTGCCCGAGTGGCGGCTGGTGTCGTAGTTGCTGCGGTAATAGTCCAGGCCTGCCAGCACCGTGTGCTGCAACCCGCCCCCCTCCAGCTTGAATTCCAGCGAGGTGTCGGCGGCGATGCCATACGAGTTCTCGGTTCGGCTCACAACCCCGCGCCGCAGCGTAGTGCCATTGGGTTGCAGGCCACCGAACGACAGATAGTCCCACTCGCCGTAAGCGGTGAAGTAGCGCGCGCTCTGGCGCAGCTTGACGCGCTCGTTGAAGGCGTGCTCGAACACGTAGCCGGCGGTGTAGGTGTCAGTGTCATAGCGATCGAAGTCCGGTTCTCCGATGAACAGGTCGCGCGGGATTTGGCCGTTCAAGGTGTTGGCCGCCGGCATCGGAGCCGCGAAACGCGTGCGGATGCGCTGGTAGCTGGCCAGCAGCGTCAGCGAGGTCGCCGCGTTGGGCCGCCAGCTCAGGGCCGGCGCCAGGTAGGTGCGATCGTCGGGCACGTGATCGACCCAATTGTCGGCGTTGCGCGCCAGGCCGGTCAGGCGATAGGACCAGGTGCCATCTTCCGTCAGCGCGCCAGCGAAATCGCCCGACACCTGCCTGCGGGCGTAGCTGCCGGTCTCAAGATTCAGTTCGCGCAGGGGCTCGGTGGTCGGGCGTTTGCTGACGGTGTTGACCACCCCGCCCGGCGTGAGCTGGCCATACAGCACCGAGGCCGCGCCGCGCAACACCTCGACACGTTCCAGTCCATAGGGTTCCTGGCCGCCATCGTAGACGTTGGACTGCAGCTTGAGTCCATCGCGCAGCAGGCCCGAATTGCCGGTGGCCACGTTGAAGCCGCGCAACATCAGGTCGTCCACCATGCGGCTGAAAGCCGGCGACTGGGCCGCCACACCCGGCGTGTAGCCCAGCGCGTCGGCGACGCTGGCGGCCTTGACGACGCGGATCTGGTCGCTGGTGACCACCGACACCGATTGCGGCGTCTCGATCAGCGGCGTGTCGGTCTTGGCGCCGGCCATGCTGCGCAGGGCCACGTAACCGTCGACGTGGCCGGTGGGCGATTCGGCCGCGGCGGTCACGCGCACGGGCTCCAGCATGGCCGCGCCGCCCTGCGGCAGGGGTTGCGCGCTGAAGGTGCCGTTGGCGGTGATCCGCAGCTCCAGCCCGCTACCCATCAGGGCCAGCCGCAAGGCCTGTTCGGCGGTGTAGACGCCGACCACGGCGGGGGCCTGGCGACCCGCCACCAGCGCCGGCTCGACCGACACGGCACGGCCGCTCTGGCGCGCGATGCGGGTCAAGGTGTCGGCCAGCGGCGCAGCCGGCAGGTCGTAGCGCAGCGCGGCGGATGCGCCCGCCTGGGTGCTGGATTGCGCCTGGGCGGTGCCGGCCGGCACCGCCAGGGCAATGAGGAACGCGGCCGCCAGGCGCGGCGCGGAACGAACGGGGAACATGGAATCTCCTGCTGCAAGTGTGTGCTTCAGGAGGTATGTCCAGCGGACCCGGCGCAAGCGATCATTTTTTTTCGACTGACGGGCTGCGCAGGTCGATGCTGACCAGCCAGCCGGTCAGCGCGCGCACCTCGATCGGCAAGGTCTGGCGCAAGGACTCCAGCACCTGATCGGTGTCGTCCAGGGGAAAGGCCCCCAGCACCCGCAGCCGGGCGGCTTCGGGCGTGATACGCAGGAAACCGCGCCGGTACGGCCGCAAGGCCGACACCACCTCGCCCAGCGACCGGTCGCGCACCACCAGCATGCCGTCCCGCCAGGCTGCAGCCTCGGCCAGCGCGGCGTCCGGCGCGCCGACGCCATCCGCGCCGAAACGCGCGCCCTCGCCCGCCGCCAGGACCCGCCGCTGGCCGGCCGCGCGCACTTCGACACTGTGTTCAATCACGCTGGCGATGCTGCCCCGCTCATCGCGCGCCACCCCGAACACCGTGCCCAGGGCTTGCACCTCGCCATCGGGACTGGCGACGATGAACGGCCGTGCAGCATCGGCCGCCACCCGCACGTACACCGCGCCGGCCCGCAGCCGCAGCACGCGGGCGCGGCCGCCAAATTCCAGGTCCACCGCGGAGCGGGCGTTCAGGGTCAGCAGGCTGCCGTCCGGCAATGTGTGCGTGCTGCGCTCGGCGGTGCCGCTATGCATATCGGCGGCCAACGTGCGCAATGGCGTCTGCCGGTCGACCAGGACAGCCAGGCCCCCGGCCGCCAATGCCAGCCCCAATGCGTTGCGCAAGGCCCGACGCCGCGCCGGCGCGGTAGCCAGGGCGGCTCCTGCGGCGCGCGCCGGGACCCCGTCCGGTAACGGCGCGAACGTGTTCTTCAACGCCGCAGCGACCGTCTCCCAGGCGGCTGCGTGGCGCGGGTCGGCGCGGCGCCAGGCGTCGAAGCCGGCACGGTCGGCGTCGCCAGCCACGCCCGACGACAACAGCACCATCCAGTCGACCGCGGCCTCCAGGTCCACCGGCAGCGTGGGCCCGCTCATGCCAGGCGCGCCGCGACGCAGAGCGTGACGGCCTGTTTCATGCAGCGCCTGACGGTGATGCCCGACACGCCAAGGCGCTCGGCAATCTGCGGATACGTGAGTTCTTCCAGCTGGCTCAGCAGAAAGACCTGGCGCGTGCGCGCCGGCAGGCGCTGCAGGGCGCGGTCTATCTGCATCAGGGCCTCGACCGCCAGCGCGCGTTGTTCCTCGCTGGGCGCATGAGCCTGCGGCAGCAGTTCAAGGCTGTCGAGATAGGCCCGCTCGAGTTCGCGGCGACGCCAGAAGGTGTACAGCGTGCGCTGTGCCAGCGTGGTCAGGAAGGCGCGCGGTTCCCGGATGACCTCGACCCGACTGCCGGTCAGCACCCGCACGAAGGTGTCGTGCGCCAGGTCGGCCGCATCGTGGCGGCAGCCCAGCCGGCGGCGCAGCCATTCCTGCAACCATGGATGATGGGCCTCGTACAGCTGGGCGGCGGTAGGCTGCGTCGGCTGCGCAGAATGGGACATGGGGGAAGGCGCGGTAGCGGGTCAATAAAAATAAGAATTATTGTTATTTATTCCCCGCCACGCAAGCGCGGCATGCGCCCCGCCTGCCCCATCCCAGGCTTGGAGCGCTCTATACTTGCCGTCCCTGATTCCCTGGAAAGCCACGTGCCCGGATCGACAGCCTCAAGATGGTTCAGCTGGACCGGCATCGTCTTCGCCGCGCTGTACCTCGCCATCGTCATCCTCTGCGTTGCCGGCGCGCTCTCGGCCGACGGCGATGACAAGGGGCGTTTCGTGCTGCTGCAGTTGCCGCTGGCGCCGCAACTGGCGCTGCTGCATGAACTGAACCTGGACCGCCTGCTGGGAGACCTGTCCTGGGTCGGCGGCTATCTGCTGATCGGGCTGCCCACGCTGGCCCTCTTCTACTTCGCGGGCTGGGGCCTGGAGAAGCTCGTGCGCGCCGCATTCCGGCCGATCCCGGGCCGGCGCTAAGCCGGAGATGCCATAAAAAAACCGGCCATGGGCCGGTTTGCTTCATCCAGGGCGGCAGACTCAGACCGGACCGGTCCACTCCGTGACGAATTCGCGGTAGTCCGGGCGGTTGGCCGGCGGTACGGCGCAAGCCGGGGTGCCGATGGCCAGAAAGCCCAGGAAACGGTAGTCCAGCGCGTCCAGGCCCAGCGCGTTCTGCACGTCTTCGACGTAGGTGCCGATGCCGGTGCTCCAGAACGCGCCGTAGCCCAGCATGTGCACGGCGTTCAGGAGGTTCATGGTGGCGGCGCCGGTGGCCAGCAGTTGTTCCTGCTCCGGGATCTTGGTGTTGTCGTGCGCAATCTTCTGCGCCACCGCGACGAAGAGCGGCACGCCGGCCATCCATTCGCGCACCGACTTTTCCTTTTCCGGCGTCATGCGCGGATCGCCGCTGCGCTTGACGGCGTCCAACGCCAGATCGGCCAGCTTGCCGATGGCCTCGCCCTGGATCACCACGAAACGCCACGGGCGCAAGGCGCCATGGTCGGGCGCCGACATCGCCGCCTGCAGGATCTGTTCGAGTTCCTCGGGCTTGGGCGCCGGGGCGCGGAGGAACTTGAAGGAACGGCGGGTATTCAGGGCGTGCAGCGGGGTGGCGGTCTGGGTCGTGGTCATCGGATCGGGCGTCAATGAGAAAGAAACACAATTCATATTACGCCACTCCGCCGCCCCAGGCCGTCATCCCCCCGGACCGCCAGAGGTCATTCGATCTGGATGCCGACCTCTTTGATGACCCCCGCCCAGCGCGTCAGCTCCGCGTTGACGAACTGGCCCAGCTCGGCCGGGCTGCTGGCGCCGGGCGTGGCGCCCTCGCCCTTGAAGCGGGTCTGCAAGGCCGGCACGGCCAGCGAGCGCGCCACCGCCTGGTTCAGCACCGCCACCACCGCATCGGGCGTGCCCTTGGGCGCCATCAACGCATTCCAGGTGTTGATCTCGTAGCCCTTGAACATCGGGTCCTCCGCCACCGTGGGCACATCGGGCAGTTCGGCCGAACGGTCGCGGGTGGTCACGGCCAGGGCGCGCAGCGCGCCCGCGCGAACCTGCGGCAAGGCTGCCGGCAAGGTGGCGAAGCTGAACTGGGTCTCGCCGCTCATGACCGAGGAATTGGCCAGCGACCCGCCGCGGTACGGCACGTGCTGGATCTGCACCTTGGCCTCCGAGGCGAACATGGCGCCGGCCACGTGCACTGGCGAGCCATTGCCGCTGGAGGAATAGTTCAGGTCGCCCGGTTTCTCGCGCGCCAGCTTGACCAGGTCGGCCACCGACGCCACGGGCAGCTTGGGATTGGCCACCAGCACCAGCGGGATGGACGCGATCATGCTGACCGGCGTGAAGCCGCCCACCGGGTCGTAGCCCAGCGATTTCTTGTACACGACCGGATTGATGCCATGGCTGGACACGGTCGCCATGAACAAGGTGTAGCCATCCGGCGCGGCTTGCTGCACGGAGGCCGCGGCGATGTTGCCGGCGGCGCCGGCCTTGTTCTCGATGATGACGGGCTGCTTGAGCTCCTTGCTCAACTGCTCGCCCAGCGCCCGCGCCAGGATGTCCGTGGTGCCGCCGGCGGCGTAGCCCACCACGATGCGCACCGGCTGGCTTGGGTACGCCCCCTGCGCGTGCAGCGGCGCCGCGCACAGCCACGCCGCCAAGCCAGCCAGGCCTGCCCTCAGATAAACCGCTTTCATGTCTGTCTCCTCGTCGCCGCGCTTCTGCTGCGCGGTCTATGGCCAGGCCGTCCCCGGTGGGATCGGTGGCCGGGTTGATCCGGTCCGCGGCGAATTCAGGACGCAAGCCTCCCCGGGCCGCGCCGGCGACGGCGCGGACCTGAAAGCCGCGTAGGGAATCCGGCCCGCGGCCGGAGATCAGGTACCGGTGAACACCGGCGCTCTCTTTTCCGCGAACGCCTTGCGGCCTTCGCGGTAGTCATTGCTTTCGAAACACTCCAGCACCAGACGGCGCATGCCTTCCACGTCGACCTCCGGTCCCAGCTGCTGAAGCTGTCGGATCATCTTCTTGCCGGCGCGCAGCGTCAGCGGGGCGTTGGCCTGGATCTGGGCCAGCATGGTTTCCAGCACCTGCGGCAGTTCGTCCACCGGCGCGACCCTGCGGATCAGGCCCAGCTCCTTGGCTTCGCGGGCGTCATAGCGCGCCGCCGTCAGGAAGATTTCCAGCGCGTTGGCCGGGCCGACCGCCGTCACCAGGTTGCGGATCGCGGTCAGGCGGTAGCCCAGGCCCAGCTTGCCTGCGGGAATCGCGAAGCTGCTGTTGTCGGAAGCGATGCGGATGTCGCAGCACAGGGCGATGTTCAGGCCGCCGCCGATGCAATAGCCCTGGATGTACGCGATCGTGGGCTTGTCGTAGTCGTACAGCGCCAGCTGCGCGGTTTCGGCCACGCGCTCGTACTCCACCACCGCGTCTTCGCCGCTGCGCAGCTTGTCGAACTGCGAGATATTGGCGCCGCTGACGAAGGCCTTGCCGCCCGCGCCCTGCAGCACCACCGCCCGGATCTCCGGGTCGTGGCGAAAGGCTTCCAGCACTACCGGCACCGCTTCCCACATGGCGAACGACACGGCGTTGTGCCGTTGCGGATCATTGAAAGTCAGCCAACCTATCGCGCCACGCTTCTCGGCCACGATGTTGTCGGTAATGTCGCCCTGCAGGATGCGTTGTATGGTCACGGTTGCTTTCCTTGTATGACTGTCTGGTGCCGTTGTATGCCGTTGGTCAGGTGGACGCGCATGGCAAGGCGCGCTGCCTCGCTGTCGCCGGCGACGATGGCATCGAAGATGCGGTGATGTTCGCGTTCGATTTCCGGCACGCGCTCGGTGCCGGCGCTGGTGTAGCGCAGCGTGCGCACGGCGCCGCGGAACACGTGGCGCAGGTGCGCCAACAGGCGCACGAAATAAGGGTTGTTGGTGGCCTCGCCCACGGCCATGTGGAAGTCCAGCGCGTGGTCGGCGCCGGCCTGCCAGTCATTGCCTGCCGCGTCGACCCGTTGCAGGGCCTGGCGCAGGGTTTCGATCTGTTCGGGGGTACGGTGCAGGGCCGCCTGCGCGGCCGCGCCGGATTCCAGTTCCACGCGCAGCTGGAAGATGTGCGCCAGCGGCTCGGGCTGCAGCAGGTCTTCCGGCGCGATTTCGAAATTGCGCGTGCCCACGTCCTGCGCCACGAAGGACCCCACGCCGCGCCGCGTATCCACATACCCCGACAGCTTCAGCCTCGCGATCGCCTCGCGCACCACATTGCGGCTGACGGCGAACATCTGCGCCAGTTCGAACTCGGTGGGCAGGCGCTGGCCGGGCTCGAATTCGCGCGCCACGATCTTCTGGCGGATCTGCGAAGCGATCTCGTCCGGCAGGTTGTCGGGGCGTCCCAGGCTGGAAAAGACCTGGTCGGCGGCGGCGGTGGATGGTGCGTTCATGTCTGGGCTGTCTCCGTCTGGGCCGCCGGATACGCGGGCGGCCTTGGCGGCGATTTTATGCTCGGTGCCTGGACGTATCCCTTAAATGACGCCTTCGCGGGCCAGCTGCTGCAAGTCGGCAGGCGCCAATCCCAGCATGCCGCCATAGACGTCGCCGTTGTGCTGGCCGCGTTCGGGCGCGGGCGCCATCTCCCCGGTGGTGGAACGGCTCAGGATCATGGGCTGCCCCACCACCGAAATCGGCCCCAGCGCGGGATGGCGGATCTCGCGGCTGAGCCCCAGGTGGCGCACCTGCGGATCCTCGAAAGTCTGGTCCATGCCCAGGATCGGACCGCAAGGCACGCCTTCCTTGTTCATCAGCGCTATCCATTCGGCGGTGGGCCGGGTCGCGGTGCGCGCGCCGATGGCCGCGTTCAGCGCGGGTCGGTTGCGCGCCCGCAGCGGCACCGTCAGGAAGCGCTCGTCCTCGATCAGTTCCGGCAATTCCAGCACGCGGCACAGGCGCGCATAGATGTCGTTGCCCATGGCCGCGATGTTCATATAGCCGTCGCTGGTGGGGAACACGCCGGTCGGGCTGCTGGTGGGATGGTCGTTGCCGCTCTGGCCAGGCACCTCGCCGTTCATCAGCCAGCGCATCGCCTGGAAATCCATCATCCAGACCTGCGATTGCAACAGCGATGTCTGCACCCACTGCCCTTGCCCCGACACCTCGCGCTCCAGCAGCGCGATGAAGATGCCGATGGCGCAGAACAGGCCGGAGGTCAGGTCCGCCACCGGAATCCCCGCCCGCATGGGGCCGCGGCCGGGTTCGCCCGTCACCGACATCAGCCCGCCTATGCCCTGCGCGATCTGGTCCAGCCCCGGGCGTCCGGCGTAGGGGCCGTCCTGGCCGAAGCCGGACACGCTGGCGTAGACGATGCGCGGGTTCACCTGGCGCAGCGTCTCGTAGTCGATGCCCAGCTTGAACTTGACGCTGGGCCGGTAGTTTTCCACCACCACGTCGGCCTGGCGCACCAGGTCCAGGAACAGCGCCCGGCCCTGCGGATGCTTCAGGTTCAGCGTGACGCTGCGCTTGTTGCGGTGGGTGTTCTGGTAGTCCGCGAACTGGGCGGAGCCGCCCGGCTTGTCGTCCTGCTCGTCGCCCGGCTCTTCGATCTTGATGACGGTGGCGCCCCAGTCCGCGAACTGGCGCACGGCGGCGGGACCCGAGCGCACTCGCGTCAGGTCCAGGACGGTGAATCGGCCCAAGGGCTTGGAATCCATGCTTGTCTGCCTCTCTGTATGGCGCCGCCAATCGTCGACCGCGGCTGCCTTGTCATTATTTGTTGGATGTTGGACATCTTACATGCTGATTTTGGACGCAACAAGACGCCGCCGCGCTTTTTGCGCGGCGGGTTTTCCCTAGGCCATCAGGCCCGTGCTCCGTGATGCCGCCCTGTCCAGGGCCGCTGTCAGCCCAGGTGCGTGTGGCGTTCCTGGCGCTCTTCGACCTGCATTTCGCTCAGGCCATGCAGGATGCCGCAGTCTTCCGTGTCGGGCCGGGCCGACAGGCAGCGCTGGCGCAATTCCGTGAGCTGGGTCTTGAGCTGGGTCAGTTCGGCGATGCGTTCATCCACGTGGGAGATGTGCTCGTCGAACAGTTCGTTGATGGGGCCGCAACCGCTCTGGTGGTTATCCGCCAGCGACAGGATGGCGCGGATCTCGTCCTGCGTCATGTCCAGCGCGCGGCAGTTGCGGATCAGGCGCAGCCGCTCCAGATGGGGCTGGCCGTAGCTGCGGTAGTTGTTCAGTCCCCTTTCCGGGGCCGGCAACAGCCCTTCTTTCTCGTAATACCTGACGGTCTCGACCGTGGTTCCGGCCGCCGTGGCCAATTCGCCGATACGCATCGCTGCCTCCCGGATCGCATCCGATTGATATAGGGGGTTGACCCTATAGTAACTCCAAGGTGTGGAATAGCGTCACCAGCTTATTTCAAGGCAGAGGACGATGTCTTTACCTCCGGTCAAAAAACACGAACATATGCCCGCCGGGCAAGGCGGCGCCTGCTGCGCGCACGACGGCTGCGACGCGCCCGCCAAGAACGCCCAGGCCCAGGCCGGACACGATCATGCGGGCCATGATCACGCGGATCACAGCCACGCGGGCCACGACCATGCCGGCCATGACCACGCGCACGATCACAAGCACGATCGCAGCCACAAGCACGACCACGGCGGCGACGCCTGCTGCGGCCATGGCGATGGCCAGCCCTTCACCGTTTCGGGCGCCGGCGCGGCCACGCTGACCGCCGGCCCGGGCCAGTCGCTGGCGCGCCTGCGCATCGGCCAGATGGACTGCCCCACCGAGGAAACGCTGATCCGCAAAAAGCTCGACAACATGGCCGACGTCCACGCGCTGGACTTCAACCTGATGCAGCGCGTGCTGACCGTGGTGCACGCCGAAGGCGCGCTGGACCGTGTCATGGCGGCCATCAAGTCGCTGGACATGACGCCCGAGCCCCTGGCCGACAACGCTCCCGGCACGCCAGCCCCTGCCGCCAAACCGGTGAACTGGTGGCTGATCGGCGGCTCCGGCGTCCTGGCCGCGCTGTCGGAACTGTCGCATTTCGCCGGCTGGCCGCTGGGCGTCACCGCAGCCCTGGCCGTGGCCGCCATCCTGGCCTGCGGCATCAGCACCTACCGCAAGGGCTGGATCGCCGTACGCAACGGCAACCTCAACATCAATGCCCTGATGAGCATCGCCGTCACCGGCGCCGTGCTGATCGGCCAATGGCCCGAAGCGGCGATGGTGATGTTCCTGTTCAACGTGGCCGAACTGATCGAAGCCCGCTCCCTGGACCGGGCGCGCAACGCCATCCGTGGCCTGCTCGACCTGGCGCCGGAAACGGCGACCGTGCGCCAGGCCAATGGCGACTGGCTCGAAGTGCCCGCCGCCAGATTGCAGGTGGGCGATATCGTGCGGGTACGCCCGGGCGAACGCATCGCCGCCGACGGCATCATCGTCAGCGGCAGCTCGGCGGTGGACCAGTCCCCCATCACCGGCGAAAGCCTGCCCGTGGAAAAGACGCAGGACGACCCGGTCTACGCGGCCACCGTGAACGCGGCCGGCTCCTTCGAATACCGCGTCACGGCGGCCGCCGGCAACACCACGCTGGCGCGCATCATCCACGCCGTCGAACAGGCGCAAGGCGCGCGCGCGCCGACCCAGCGCTTCATCGACCGCTTCTCGCGCATCTATACGCCGGCCGTGGTGGGCATCGCGGTGCTGGTGGCGGTGCTGCCGCCGCTGTTCTGGAACCAGCCCTGGTTCGACGCCATCTACCGCGCCCTGGCGCTGCTGATCATCGCCTGCCCCTGCGCGCTGGTCATTTCCACGCCGGTCAGCATCGTCAGCGGCCTGACCGCGGCCTCGCGCCGCGGCATCCTGGTCAAGGGCGGCGTGTACCTCGAAGAAGGCCGCAACCTGAAATGGCTGGCGCTGGACAAGACCGGCACCCTGACCCACGGCAAGCCGGTGCAGACCGACATCCAGGATTGGGACGTGTCTGACCAAAGCCGCCAGCCGGCCGCGCTGGTCGCCGCCAGCCTGGCCGCCCGCTCCGACCACCCGGTATCGCTGGCCGTGGCCAATGCCGCGCGCGACGCCGGCACGGCCTTGCTGGACGTGCAGGACTTCACCGCCCTGCCCGGCCGCGGCGTCAGCGCCACGCTGGACGGCGTGACCTTCCAGCTGGGCAACCGCCGCCTGATGCGCGAACTGGGCGTCTCCAGCCCCAAGCTGGAAGCGCGCCTGGACGAACTGGAGCGCCAGGGCAAGAGCGCCATCGCGCTGACCGACGGCAATCGCGTGCTGGCCGTAGCCGCCGTGGCCGACACGGTCAAGCCGACCAGCGCCGCCGCCATCGCGGACCTGCACGCCCTGGGCGTACGCACCCTGATGCTGACGGGCGACAACACGCCCACCGCGCAAGCCATCGCGCAACAAGTCGGCATCGACGAAGCGCGCGGCGACCAGTTGCCCGAAGACAAGCTGGCCGCCATCGAAAGCAAGCTGGCGTCTGGCGGTCGCGTCGGCATGGTGGGCGACGGCATCAACGACGCCCCCGCCCTGGCGCGCGCCGACATCGGCTTCGCCATGGGCGCGGCGGGCACCGGTACCGCCATCGAGACGGCCGACGTGGCCCTGATGGACGACGACCTGCGCAAGATCGGCACTTTCCTGCGTCTGTCCCACGCCACGCATCGCGTGCTGGTGCAGAACATCGCGCTGGCGCTGGGCATCAAGGCCGTGTTCCTGGCCCTGGCCATGACCGGCAACGCCACGCTGTGGATGGCGGTGTTCGCCGACGTGGGCGCGAGCCTGCTGGTGGTGGCGAACGGCCTGCGGCTGTTGCGGGCGGCGCCTGCGGCACACTGACGCGGAGCAGTCCGATTCCCGGTGGCGCATGCATTGCATGGCCGCCGGGAAAAGCAGGCCTCAGCCCGCCTGCTCTTCCTGCGGCCAGTCGCGCAGCACCGGCGCGTCCGGCGCGCCAGGCCCCACGTCGCGCAGATGGTCGTGCTGCAGCAGCGCCATGCGGTAGGCGTCGCGATAGCCGCCGTTGGAAAAGAACTCTTCCTTCAACAGTCCTTCGATCTGGAAGCCGCAGCGCTCATAGATGTGCACGGCGGCGGTGTTGTCCTTGTCCACCACCAGATAGACCTTGTGCAGGTTCAGCACGCGGAAGGCATAGCCCACAGCGATGCGCGTCGCCGCCTTGGCGTAGCCCCGGCCCTGATAGCTGGGCGCGATGATGATCTGGAATTCGGCGCGGCGGTGGATGTAGTCGATTTCCACCAGCTCGACCAAGCCGGCGGGCTGCCCGGTGTCGTGCTCGATGATGAAGCGCCGCTCGTTCTGGTCGTGCAAGTGGCGGTCATACAGGGCGACCAGTTCGTCGTAGGCCTCGTAAGGCTCTTCGAACCAATAACGCATGATGACGTCGTTATTGTTGATCTTGTGCACGAAGTGCAGGTCGCCACGCTCCAGGGGGCGTATTTTGATATCGGTTGTGACCGACATGGTGATACCTCCGAAAGTGCGCCCATTGTAAGCGGGCGCGGCCCGGCGCGCTGGCGCTCAGCCGCCCGAGAACGCCGGCAGGCGTTGTTCTATGCGCCGCATGACCTCATTGGCGGCGGACGACAGCGGCCGCCCCAGCCGCAGCAGCGCCTGGCATTCGGGCGCGCTCAGGATGGGATGCGCGATGGGAATCGCCACCAGTTCGCCGCTGGCCAGCTCATGATGCACGCCCAGGTTCGGCATCAGCGTCACGCCCGCTCCTGTCATCGCGTACTGCTTCAGTACGCGCAGCGAATTGGTGGTAAGGCTGGGCGTCAGATGGATGCGCTCGGTGAATTCCAGCAGGTCCACCGCCTGGCGCAGCCCGTAGGGCGCGGACATCAGCGCGAAGGGATACGGCATGATGTCGGCGATGGTCAGCGGCCCGCGCCTTGCGGCCAGGGCATGGCCGCGGCCCGCCAGCAGGCAGACCGGATGCTTGCGGCTGGCGCGGCAGCGCAGCCGCGGGTCCACCGGCGGGTTGTAGGCCAGCCCGATGTGGGCCGCGTCCGAGGCCACCGCCTCGACCACCTCATTGACCGAACCGACGTTGACGCTGATGTTGATCTGCGGATATTCGATGCAGAACGGCCCGACCACGTGTTCCATCAGGCCGTCGATAAAGCCTTCGCTGATCATCAGCTGTACGTTGCCGCGCTGCATGCCGCGCAATTCCTGCAGGCGCGCATTCAGATGCTCCTGCTGGGCGCGGCAGCCGCGGTGGTACTCCAGCAGCATATCGGCGGCCTCGGTGGGCGTCAGCCCGCGCGAGCGCCGCTCGAACAACTGCACGCCCAGTTCCTTTTCCAGCAGCTGGATCTGCCGGCTGATCACGGAGGCCGCGGTATCCAGCTTGTCGGCCGCGCCCCGTATCGAGCCGCAGGCCATGACCTCGTTGAAGTACTTCAGGCGGACCTGGCTGATTTCCTGCATATCCCGCGTTCCTGGGGCGCCTGGTGGCGCCGGTTGAAGGTGATTCAAGCGTTGCCCACAGGGCAACGATAATTTATCACCCCGGTCATTGTTCGGAACGCCACTGTCTTCCAATAATGGCGGCCGCGGAAGCCACAGGGTTTCCGGCCCAACCCCAGCCAGCGCGGGCGCCAGACCCGCGCGAGGAGACATGCAATGCCCCATCCGACCACGCCGGGCGCGGACCCGCGCCTGGCCCCGCTCTATCGCAAGATCACGTGGCGCCTGCTGCCCTTCCTGCTGCTCTGTTACGTCTTTGCCTACCTGGACCGAATCAACATCGGCTTCGCCAAGCTCCAGATGCAGCAGGACATCGGCATTTCCGACGCCGTCTACGGCCTGGGCGCCGGCATCTTCTTCCTGGGCTACGTCATCTTCGAAGTGCCCAGCAACCTGTTGCTGACCCGCATCGGCGCGCGCCGCACGATCAGCCGCATCATGGTGCTGTGGGGCCTGACCTCGGCCTCGATGCTGTTCGTGCAGGGCGAATGGAGCTTCTACGTCCTGCGCTTCATGCTGGGCGTATTCGAAGCCGGCTTCGCGCCCGGCATGATCTTCTACCTGACCTACTGGTACTCGCAGTCGCGCATGGCCGGCGTCATGGCGGTGGTGATGCTGGCCGGCCCCATCGGCGGCATCGTCGGCGGCCCCGTGTCGGCCTGGATCATGACCGCGTTCTCGGGCGCGCACGGCCTGGACGGCTGGCAATGGATGTTCCTGCTGGAAGGCCTGCCTTGCGTACTGCTGGGCGTCATCGCGTACCGCTACCTGGACGACAAGCCGGCCGAGGCCAAGTGGCTCAGCGCCGACGAAAAAGCGCTGCTGGCGGCCGACCTGGAGACCCGCGGCACGCAGCAGAAGCACGCCTTCAAGCAGGTGCTGCGCGACCCCGTCATCTACGGCATGGCCCTGACCTACTTCTGCCTGATCTGCGGCATCTATGCCGTCAGCTTCTGGCTGCCCACGCTGCTCAAGCTGGCGGGCGTGCACGACACCATGGAGATCGGCCTGTATTCCGCCATCCCCTACATCGCCGCGGCGGTCTTCATGCTGTGGTTCGCGCGCAGCTCGGACCGCATGCAGGAACGGCGCTGGCATACGCTGATTCCGGCGCTCCTGGCCGGCGTGTCCCTGTGCATCGCCACCGCCGCGCCGACGCAATTCGCGCTATCCCTGAGCGCCATCACCCTGGCCACGGGCTTCATGTGGGCCTCCTACACGGTATTCTGGGCGATTCCTTCGCAGTACCTCAAAGGAGAGGCAGCAGCCGGCGGCATCGCCCTCATCAACAGCATCGGCCTGCTCGGCGGATTCCTCAGCCCGTCCATCATCGGCTGGTCCAAGGAAGCCACGGGCACGCTGGCTGGCGGCCTGTACGTGATCTCCGCCTTGCTGGTGGCAGGCGCCTTGCTCCTGCTGGTGAACCGTCCGCCCCGTTCCGCGCCCGCCCGCGCCTGAAGTCCAACCCACAGGAAACGATCATGCATATTCTGGTTGCTGGCTTCCAGCACGAAACCAACACCTTCGCGCCGTCGCTCGCCGCCTACGACAACTTCGTGCGCGGCGAAGGATTCCCCGCCATGGTGCGCGGCAAGGACATGCTGGCGCTGCGCGAGGTCAACATCCCCGCCGGCGGCTTCATCAACGCGGCGCTGGCCCAGGGCCATACGGTCGAGACCGTGATCTGGGCGGGCGCCAGCCCCTCGGCCCATGTAACCCGCGACGCCTACGAACGAATCGCCGGCGAAATCCTGGACGCGGCCCGCAACGGCAGCTACGACGCCGTCTACCTCGACCTGCACGGCGCCATGGTCGCGGAACACCTGGACGACGGTGAAGGCGAACTGCTGGCGCGCGTGCGCCAGATCGTCGGGCCCGACGTGCCGGTGATCGCCAGCCTGGACCTGCACGCCAACGTCACCGCGCAGATGCTGCAGGAAGCCGACGGCCTGGCCGCGTTCCGCACCTATCCGCATGTGGACATGGCCGACACCGGCGAGCACGCGGCGCGCCTGCTGCAGGCCCGCATCGCGGCCGGCGACAGCTGGAGCCGCAGCGAACGCCGCCTGCCCTTCCTGATTCCGATCAACGGCATGTGCACGATGCTGCAGCCGTCCAAGGGTGTGTACGAGCTGCTGGAAAGCCTGGAGCAGACCCCGGGCGTGGCCTCCATCTCGTTCGCGCCCGGCTTTCCGGCGGCGGACTTCCCCGAGTGCGGCCCGGTGGTCTGGGCCTACGGCACCGATGCGGCAGCCGTCGAACGCGTGACCGAAACCCTGTACCAGCGCGTGCTGGAACTGGAGCCGCAATGGTCGCCCGACTTCCTCGATCCGTCCGAGGCCGTGCGCCGCGCGCAGGCGCTGGCGGCGGGCGCATCGCGCCCCGTGGTCATCGCCGACACGCAGGACAATCCGGGCGCTGGCGGCGACGCCAACACCACCGGCATGCTGCGCGCGCTGGTGCAGGCCGATGCCCAGAATGCCGCGCTGGGGCTGTTCTACGACCCCGAGGCGGTACGCCAGGCCACGGCGGCCGGCATCGGCGGCAAGGTCCGCCTGAGCCTGGGAGGCCAATCGGGCGTGGCGGGCGACTCCGCTTTCGAAGGCGAGTTCGTGGTCGAAACCCTGTCGCCCGGCAAGCTGCGCTTTGACGGGCCGATGATGAACGGCATGGACGTGGACCTGGAAGCCGTGGCCGGCCTGCGCATCGGCGGCGTGCGGGTGGTGGTCAGCGCCACCAAGTCGCAGATGCTGGACCGCAACCTGTTCCGCGTCGGCGGCGTGCAGCCCGAGGAGATGGCGATACTGGTGGTGAAGAGTTCCGTGCACTTCCGCGCGGACTTCCAGCCCATCGCCCACGAAGTGCTGGTGGCCAAGGCGCCCGGCCCGATGCAGGCCGACCCGGCCGACCTGCCCTGGACCCGGCTGCAGCCCGGCATCCGCGTGCGGCCGCAAGGCAAGCCGTTCTCTTACTGAACGCCCCGCCCCGCCGCCAGCCGGCGGGGTTTGCTTTCGCGCGGCGCAGTGGCAGACTGGAAGCATGAAAAAGCTCCATACGCTCGCCTATCCGCGCCTCGGCGCGCCGGACTCCGCGTTCATCGAGGAGTTCCGGCGCCAGCATGACGGCCAGCATCCGCTGGTGCAGGCGCACTTCACCATGGCATTCGGCTGCGCGGGCATCGACGAACAGGCCTACCAGCAGCACCTCGAAGAGGTCGCAGGCCTGCACGGCCCGATAGACTTCGTATGCCGTTACGCCATGCTGGGGGCCGACCCCGCGCACGCTTACGCGTACCTGGTTCCCGATGAAGGCCACAGCCAGCTGTCGCGGCTGCATGACGCCCTGTACCGCCAGGTGCTGGCGCCGACCTTGCGCCTGGACATTCCTTATGTACCGCACATCACCATGGGGTCGTCCACCAACCGCGCGCTGATGAAATCGCTGTGCGATGAATTGAACCGCAACGGACTTGAAATTCGCGGCACGGTCGACAAGTTGACGATGGCTGTCCTGGAAAATGGCGTGCTGACGGACCTGACTTCGGCCCGGCTTTCCGGCTGAGGGGCCCGGCACCGCCTGCCCCGCCCCCGCTCACTACTTCAGCTTGCCCTGCGGATTGACGAAGTCTTCCAGCGTCAGCCCCTTTTCCTTCAGGATGGCTTCCAGCAGCGGCTGCAGCTTGCCCAGGCTTTCCTGCACGGTTTCGCGCACGGTATCGACCACCACCTGGGTGCTGCGTTCGATCTCGATGTTGACGAAATCGCCCACCTGCTTGTCCTCGAACACCGTCATGCGGCGGGTTTCCGGAATCAGCCAGACCTCGAACCAGCCCTCGACGCGGTTGACCTCCGATACGGTCAGGCTGGCGCCGTTGATGGCGATATAGCCCTTGGCGAAGACATACTTGCGGAATGCCTCGGGGATGCTGAAGCGCATCAGGCGGTTGGTATCGGACGACTTCACCATCACCACTTCAGAGGTGAAATCCACGTGCCCGGACAAGGGATGGCCGCCGATCTCGGCGCCGTCCTTGGCGGCCCGCTCGACGTTGGCGCGGTCGCCCTCCTGGTAGCTGCCCAGGGTGGTGATGGCCAGGCTTTGCAGCATGACGTCGAAAGTGGCCTGGTTCTCGGACAGGATTTCCGTGACGGTCAGGCAGACGCCATCGGTGGACACGCTGGCGCCGATGGCCAGGTCCACGCAAAAACCAGGGGGGAAATCCAGCGTGAAAGTGCGCAGGCCTTCGCGATCCGCGATCTTGGCGATCTTCGCGGTGCCTTGAACAATACCGGTGAACATACGGATCCTGAATGCGGGGCGGCGCCCCTGAAGCAAAACATCAACGTTAACCGATATTTTGCCAGGGGCCGGGCCGCCCGCAAGCCGGGATCAGTGGCGGATGGCGATCGTCTTCAGGGTGGTGAAGCCGTACAGCGCTTCAAAGCCCTTCTCGCGGCCATAGCCCGACTGGCGCGAACCGCCGAAAGGCAGCTCCACGCCGCCGCCAGCGCCGTAGTTGTTGATGAAGACTTGACCTGCGCGCAGCTTGCGCGCCAGGCGCAGCTGGCGGCCGCCGTCGCGGGTCCAGACGCCGGCCACGAGGCCGTACAGCGTGCCGTTGGCGATTTCCAGCGCCTCTTCCTCGGTGTCGAACACCATGGCGGCCAGCACCGGGCCGAAGACTTCTTCCTGCGCCAGGCGGCTGTTGGGCGGCACGTCGCGGAACAGCACGGGCGGTTGGTAGAAACCGGCCTCGGGCGTGCCTTCCTTCAATTTGCCGCGGGCCGCGACCTTCATGCCTTCAGCTTCGGCTTCAGCCAGGAAGCCGCGCACGCGGTCCTGCTGGCGCGCGTTGATCAGGGGGCCCACGTCCAGGTCGGCCGCGGCCGGACCGGTAACGGTGGCCGAGAACGCGTCGGACAGGCGCTTGAGCACCGTTTCGTACACGCCGCGCTGGATCAGCACGCGGCTGCCGGCCGAGCAGGTCTGGCCCGCGTTCTGGATGATGGCGGCCAGCAGCACCGGCATGGCGGCGTCCAGGTCGGCATCGTCGAACACGATCTGGGGCGACTTGCCGCCCAGTTCCAGCGTGACCGGCACGTGGTTTTCGGCGGCGGCATGCGCCACCATCTTGCCCGTCTGCGGCGAACCGGTGAAGGAGATGTGGTCGATGCCCGGGTGGGCGGACAGCGCCGCGCCGGCTTCATGGCCATAACCCGTGCAGATGTTCAAGGCGCCTGCCGGCAGGCCGACCTCGGCCGCGATCTCCGCCAGCTTCAAGAGCGACAGGCAAGCGTCTTCCGCGGGCTTGACCACGCACGCGTTGCCCGCGGCCAGGGCCGCGCCGACGCTGCGGCCGAAGATCTGCAGCGGATAGTTCCAGGGCACGATGTGGCCGGTAACGCCGTGAGCTTCGCGCACCGTCAGCACGGTGAAGCCCGGGGTGTAGGGAATGGTCTCGCCATGCAGCTTGTCGACCGCGCCGGCATAGAACTCGAAGTAGCGGGCAACGGCGGCGGCGTCGGCGCGCGCCTGCTTGATGGGCTTGCCGGTGTCGGCCGATTCCAGCTGCGCCAGCTCTTCCTGACGCTCCAGCAGCGCAAAGGCGATACGCATCAAGAGGCGGCTGCGCGCAGCGGGCGCCATCTGGCCCCACTCGCCTTCAAAAGCCTCGCGCGCCGCGGTCACGGCGCGGTCCATGTCCGCCGCGCCCGAACGCGCGATCGCCTCGAAGGGCTTGCCATCGGACGGGTTCAGGACGGGAATGGTTTCACCGGTGGCGGCGGCCACCCATTGGTTGGCGATAAAGTTCTTCTGAGTCACGATGTGCGGAGTAAAGTAGCGGCCGAACGGCCGGTTGCGGGGATATGGCGTCGCGCGCGGGTTGCGTTTTGGTTTCGGATCAAGGTACGGGAGCGCGCCGCAACTTGTCAATTGAATTGACAGCTTTTGTCCCAAGGGTCAGGATATTTCCCGACCACCTCGGGTAATCCCTAATAATTCAGCGGCTTAACGCCACCCCGGATTTGTCATGGTGACTGACAAGCCCGGCAATGCATGTAGGAATGACGATGAGCAATGTGCGGGATCCACAGCTGGAATCGCTGCTGCAAGCCGTGGACCGCCCCCGTCCTGAATTGGACGTGCTGGCGGAAGTGGCTTCGGGCCTGGGCTACGTGCGCGCCGAACGCTTTGCCGAGCGCGTCTACGAAAGCCTGTTCTATGCCATTGCCACCGGCAAGATCGCGCCCGGCAACAAGCTGCCAACGGAACTGGAGCTGGCCGCGCTGTTCGAGGTATCGCGACCGGTGGTGCGGCAGGCGCTGGATCGGCTGCGCGAAGACCAATTGGTGGACTCCATCCGCGGCTCTGGCACCTATGTGCGCGCAAAACCCGACCTGATGGGCGGCATGCCCGCGGTCGACCCGGCGCGCCGCGTCGGCCATATCCTGGAAGGCCTGGAACTGCGCATGGTGATCGAACCCGAATGCGCCTACCTGGCTGCGCTGCGCCGCACCGACGAAGACCTGCGCGAAATGGACCGCATGCTGACCGGCTACGAAGAAGCCGACGCTTCCGGCGCCATCGCCCACCATCACGATTACGGATTCCACCGCGCCATCGCCGCGGCCACCAGCAACCAGCGCTTCGTGCAGGTGCTGAAATCCCTGGAGTACGACGTCAGCCACGCCGTGAACGTCATGCGCCACCTGGTCCACAGCGAACCCTGGAAGCGCACCCGCGCCGCCATCGAAGAACACCGCCACATCTACCGGCTGATCCAGGAACAGGACGCCGAAGGCGCGCGCAACGTCATGCGCGCCCATATTGAAAAAGCCCGCAGCCGCATGCTGAACAGCGGCTCGGAACATTGAGCAGGAAGCCTTAACTACATGTCATCGCAACAACGCCCCTCCCTGGACCTGAACCAGCAGCTCGTCGTCGTCACCGGCGCCAGCCGCGGCCTGGGCGCCGCCATCGCCCGCGCCTTCCTGCGCGAAGGCGCCAAGGTCGTCGTCAACTATCTGAACAGCGCCGAACGCGCGCAGGCACTGGCCGCCAGTGCGCCGGACCGCGCCATCGCGCTGCAGGCCGACGTGCGCGACCCGGCCGCCGTCGCCGCCATGTTCGCGCAAGCCGCCAAGCATTTCGGCCAGCCCGTGACCACCGTCGTCAACAACGCCCTGCCCGCCTTCCAGTTCAACGGCGATGCCCGTCCGCATGCCGGCGCGCTGGACTGGACGCAGATGAACGCGCAGCTGGAAGGCAGCGTGCGCGCCGCGCTCAACACCACGCAGGCCGCTCTGCCGGCCATGCGGACCGCTGGCGGCGGGCGCATCATCAACGTGGGCACCAACCTGGTCCAGAACCCGGTGGTGCCGTACCACGACTACACCGCGGCCAAGGCGGCGCTGCTGGCCTTCACCCGCACCTTGTCGCATGAACTGGGCGCGGACGGCATCACCGTCAATATGGTGTCGGGAGGCTTGCTGCGCACCACCGACGCCTCGGCG
The DNA here is from genome assembly GCF_902859965.1 of Achromobacter aegrifaciens. Lineage (NCBI taxonomy): Bacteria > Pseudomonadati > Pseudomonadota > Betaproteobacteria > Burkholderiales > Alcaligenaceae > Achromobacter > Achromobacter aegrifaciens. The sequence goes on along the minus strand of NZ_CADIKO010000002.1, from coordinate 21,411 downwards.
GCCACGCCGGACGCGGTCTTCGACATGATTGCCGCGGGCACGCCGCTGCGCGAAGTCACCACGCCCGAGCAATTCGCCGACGCCGTGCTGTTCTTCGCCAGCCCCTGGTCGCGCGCGGTGACGGGCCAGAACCTGATCGTCGACGGCGGACTGGTGAAGGGTTGAGCCGCGCTGCGCCAACACGGCGCGCCGCGCGCTATGCCTGCAATCGTCTCGCGCTGATTTCCACTGCGGCGTACTTGATGCCCTTGAGCGCGGCGTCCTCGCTCACGAAGGCGGAATCGCCCACGCCTATCCGCGTCCATTCGCGGCCTGGCGCGGTGCGCACCCAGGCTTCGTAGCCTTGCTGGGACGCAAGCGGCCTGAGTTCGTATTCGAGCTGATGCCCGTTGAGCCTGATCACTCCGGTTCTCATTGTTTTCTCCCCGGCGCCTCAACGCTGGCCCGCGATGGCGCAGGCGCGCATCAGGATGTGCCCAGGCCCCGCGGGCGTTGCGCGGTAGTCCTGCGCCCGCACCACTTCTGACACGCGCTGCCCGTCCGCCATCCATTGGCGGGCGACGCTGACGACATCGGTGAACTCGGGTTGCGGCCCGTCCAGCAACCAGCCGACGATGGGGACGCCAGGCATGACGGCCACACCAGGAGAAACCTGATCCAAATCAAGGGGCTTCATACTCCTCTCCGTTCAGGGAACTGTAGGGAGCGTAGACGCCGGGTCAATTCTCAGGCATTAGAAAACCGCAAAAAATAGAACATTTTGTGTATTCCCCGCCAGCGGCGCGGAGCAATCATCCCTGGCTGAGCACGCCACGCCGGGTGGAAATAAAAATTCACACATAAACTATCTGGGTGGCGCCGAGGAACGGCTGCCTCTCATTGCGCGGCAGCCAGCTCGGCGGGCGCCAAGGTCGCCGGATCGCGCGCAACCGTCGTTTCGATTGCCACGATCTGGCCGTTCTCCATCCGTATCAGGCGGTCGGCCAGATGGAAATAGCGGTCGTCGTGGGAGATCACCAGCACCGCCTTGCCGCGGGCCCGCAACTCCGGCAGCAATTCGCGGTAGAACACGTCCTTGAACAGCGGGTCCTGATCGGCCGCCCATTCGTCGAACAACAGGAAAGGCCGATTCTCCAGGTACGCGACCACCAGGGCCAGGCGCTTGCGCTGCCCCTGCGACAGGGCTTGCGTGGTGAAGGCCCCGTCGCGCACCTGCACCTTGTGCTGCAAACGCAGCTTTTCAAGCAAGGCGTTGCCCTGCGCGTCCAGTTCGGCGGACGCGGCATCGAGCGTATGTTCGAACAGGTGAAAGTCGGAAAAAATGGCCGAAAACGTCTGGCGATAGCGATCACGGCTGCGGTCGTCCACCGGCTCGCCATTGAGCAGGATGGCGCCCTGCTCCGGCCGATATAGCCCGGCAAGCAGTTTGGCCAGCGAGGTCTTGCCGCTGCCGTTCCCCCCGACCAGATAGGTGATCTGACCCGGCGAAAAATCCAGGTCTACGGGCCCCAGGGTGAACATGTCGTCAGCCCCTTCGTGGTAATAGCGATGACAAACGCCCCGCAGCGCCACACTCGTCAAACCCGGTGTAGTCGCGGGGGCGCCATCGCCCTCATCATGTTCAAGCTGCGAGGTGATTTCGTCGATGCGCGCACCCGACACCTGAGCCAGATTGGCGCGCGGCAAGGCGATCAACAGATTTTCCAGGGGCCCCACGATGTAGACGAAGATCAGCGCGAAGCCGGTCATGACGCTGGCGCGGTCGGGCACATCGCCCACCAGCGCGAACAAGGTCAAGCCGATAAAGCCGTAGAGCAGGAAATTGCCCCAGGCCGACGACACCAGAAAGATCGACATGCCCAGCGCGCGTTCGCGTCGCACGGTCTCGATGGAGCGGCCCAACACGTCGTCGGCAAAGCGACGGCGCTTGACGGCGTGCAGACGCAGTTCCTTGGCCCCCTCCACCAGCGAACGGAAATGGCCGAACAAGCGGTCCTGCTCCTTGGAAGCCACCTCCAAATGCCGGATCGCGCGCAGATGCGCCAGATGGTACCCAAGAGAACCGAGCCCGATGACGGCTACCGCCGCCAGAAACACCTGCCAGGATAGCCATGCCATATAGGCCAGGCATCCCGCCACGATGATGGCGTTGACCAGGATCGTCGGAAAGCTCACAAAGAACTCGGCCACCCGCGCGCTGTGTTCCGACAGGGCCGATTGCACCTTGGGACCGCCGATCTCCTCCAGCCGCCGGTAATCCGCAGCGACAACCCGCGCCGAGATGAAGCGCCGAAGGTCGGCATGGGCGCGTTGGTTCAACCGCTCGAACAGCACCGAGGCCGTCATCTGGCTCAGCATGGCCGCCACCGCGAAGGCCGCGAAGCGCCATGCCAGCGCCGCGCGCTCCGCCGAAGAGGCCGCGGTCAAGGCCGCATTGATCTGAGTGAGCAGCAGCACGCCGCACACGCCCTGGGCAATGCTGGCCAATGCCGCGGCCATCAGCAGCTTGCGCGACTGTCGAATCAGGTAAGAAAGCAAGGGAATCGCCTCGGACTGGGATGGAGAGGGACGCGGGCACGGCTCGCGCGGCCATGGCTTCGGGAACCATCTACACCTAGACGAGCGGCGCGGCCATATGTTTACGTGAGCGATGCGCCAACGGCATCAAGGAAGCAGAAGCAACCGCTCCAGCGCAGGATCCCGCTCGATCTCCTCCTCATTGAATGGGAAAGACAGCCAAGCCTTGCGGGCGTACCGCAGCACGGGCCCCCAGCCCTGACCGTTGGCCACCGCGTTCTCATCCTGGCCGTGCGCCAGCAGCGTATGCGCCTGCATGCCGGACGGGCTGAAACGCACGACCTGAAGATAGCTGTTGCCCAGGGTGTCCGGGCCCATCCGGGCACCGCGATCTTCATTGCAAGCCACGGTGAAATAGCCCGCCGAGTCGCATCCGCCATAGAGGGGAAGGTGTCGCCCGCCGCTGGTCACAAAGCGGCGCGTTCCCAGCGCGCCATCCAACAGCCAACCCTTGTCGCTGAACTCGAGCACGGTCGCCGCCAATGCCCGGGCCGCCGCGCCCCGCCCCGCGCGCGGCTCGCGAGGAGTTTCCAGCGGCGATTCGCTGGCAAACGCCACCTCATAAAGATCGTCCGCCTGAATCCGTTCCAAGCGGGCCCAAAGCGCCTCCCACAGCAAGGCGCCCCGGTCATGCGCGTCAGCCTTGTTCGGCCAACGGCGCAGGATTTCGCACGCTGGCGCTATGTCGACCTTTTGCGAGACCGACTCCCCTTTACGCAATGCTCCCGGCTCCCCCGCCGCCAACGCATCGGCATCCAGCTCGACCTCCGACCGCACGCAAGCCTGGACCAGCACGTCGTCCTTGAACAACTCGGCGGCATGGTTCCTGGGCGCGAGCACCTCCCGCATCAGTCGCCGGCTCAGGGCTTCCGAGGACTCGGCCTTGTCTTGAATCAGGTCGAGCGCCATGCGGTGCCCCAGTCTCCCCCGCAGCCCCAGCGGCTGGCGCTCTCCGCCCAACACCGCCGCGTATCCCTCCAGCGGCTGGGCGACATTGCTGAGCCAGTAGCTGTCGTTCATGTTCGCCACATAGTCCTCACGCAGCAGCGAAGGCATTGCCGCAGCCGGCATCGCGCCGGCCTGCGCCGCCGCCGGATCCGACTGCCATTCGCAATCCGAACGGCTGCCGTCGAGAACCGGCGTGATAGGGTCCACGCTGGCGAACGCTTCAGCCAGCGCCGTGGCGCACGCTTTGCGCAGCGCATCCGGAACATTTGGCGCCGCGCCGACGTCTCCAAACCAGACCCGGCCGGCCCCACGCCCCTCGCCACGACCTATCGCCACCGTGTTGACCCAGGGAATAGCCGCCTCGCGGCGTTGGATGCCGATGAAGTCGTCCAGCGACTTCGCCTGGTTCCAGTAGAAGAAATTGCGGAAGATGCGAAAGTTGTCGGCGTTCACATCGCGGATCGCCAAGGCGTGCGCCGTGCCCCAGCCAAATGCCGCGTGGTGTCCGCCCAGATCCACCACCGGCCCGTATCGGGTCCGGTAGAAGGTACGCGTCAGGCGCTGCGCACTTCCGTCTTCCGCGCGCACCTCGACGGCGACTTCGCGTGTCGTCATCGCCTCCACCTTGCCGTCGACTAGGTAGCGCGTCGGATCCGCCGCATTCAGCGCCAGGTCGAACAATCCGAAGCGGCGCGCCTGTGACACCGTATGACTCCAGGCCACATCGCGGTTGAAACCTATCATGACCATCGGCATGCCCAGAAAGGCCACGCCCGCCACGTCGAGCTTCCCAGGAATCGTCAGCTGCATCTGGTAGAAGCGATCCGGCCCGCCCCAATACCAGTGCGGGTTGCCGAACAGCACCGCGCCGTCGCCGCCGGTGGCCGCGCTTCCAAAGGCCAGTACATTGCTGCCGATGCCGGGCTGCGCACCGATGGTTTGAGCCAACCGGCTGCGCAACGCGGCGCGTCCGCCCGCCCCTTCCTGCGGCACGGCAGCGGGATCAGCGGGCCTGGAGTTGGCCATCTCTGTGACGAACTTGGCATAACCGGCGGCGATCTGGGCCGCATACATGCGCCGATGGACGTCGTCCGCCGAAATATCGCGCACCCAGGGCTGATTCAGACAAGGACGGCCGACCGCCAACGCCCGACCGGCGCGGACATCCGCCAGGTAACGGTTGTAGCCCGCGGCGAACCCTTCGACGAGCTGGTTCAGTTCGGGCGGCTCCTGCTCCCGATAGCGGGCCAGGACCTCTCCATCGGCGTAGGCGCGAAAGAAAAAATCCAGATCGACGTTCTTCGGCCGCCCGAAGGTGGAGTCCCGCACCGGCCGCTCTTCGGCGCCGAAGAACCACGCCCGCCTGCCCTCGTAGGTCACGAACGCTTCGGCCAGGGTGCACAGCGCATCCTGGGCCTGCGCGTAGCCGACGCCGACGCCGAGTCCTAGCCAGCTTTCCGCGCGAACATGAGGGATACCATCGGTGGTGCGTCGAATCTCGACGCCTGTTGCTTGCGCTCGAACTCCAGGTTCATCCGCCTTTGCATGGGCGCCGCCGGCCAGCGCCAACGCACCGCCCAGCATCAATCTCCAGACACACGCAATGATCTGGCGCCGTTTCGCCGCAAACCGGTACGCGAAGCGCATCCTTCAAATCCTTCCTGTAGGTATGGCGCGCCGATGCCGACCATCCGGCTTCGGCGCCCTGAGGCGTCATGCCGCCGGCATCGCCGCCATGTGCGCCAGCCCCTGGCGCAGGGCCGGAAACAGGCTGTTGTTGAAGTTGTTCCAGCGCAGTTCCAGGATCGTGTCCCGCGGGTCGATGCGCGTATTGAGCACGTCCAGAATCACTTCGCCTGAATCGATGCCATTGTCGACGTAGTGAAACGACGCTCCGGTCATGTCCACCACCGGCACCTGCTTCGTTTCGCCGGTCTGCCAATCCACGACCTTCTGTCCGCGAGCTCCATGCAAGGCGTCGAGCGTCGCGCAGGCTCCCCGTCGCTCATAGGGTGATTCGATCCTGGTGATGCCAGGGTGGATGTTGACGATCTTCCGATGGAACGGCGCACCAGGGCGCACCAGTTCGTCCAGTATGACCAGCAGGCCATCGAGCACCACCAGTTCGGCGCCCAGGACCAGCAGTTTGTCCAGCAGGCGCGCCTCGAAGGTGCGCTTACCAGCGGGCCGGTCCGCCGCGTCCAGCGGCAGCCGCCGATAGGTCGATGGAACCGAACAGAGCAGGTCGTTCACCCGCCGCCCACCCGCCTCGAGCGCAGGCGGATAGAACCATTGCCCGCCGGGCCGCCATGAAAAACCATAGTCCCCCACGCTCTCGCGGTCCCGGACCGAGCCCTCGTCGTCGTCGAAGATGACCGCTTCCAACGAATAGGCATCCCCCAGCTCGGTCCCGTTCAAGGTTTCAGCCAGGTACTCCAGCGGCGACTTCATATAGCGCCGTCCGCCCTTGTACTCAATGTGCTGCCCGGCCCTGTCGGCCGCGGCATTTCTCAAGGACCAAACGTAAACCAGCTTCGTCTTCGTCATCTGCGCCAATAGAAAGAAGATTTGAAAAGCCACAAGACCCCGCACGCCACGCAAACAAGACGAAATAACCACTCGCTTGTTTAGCAGCAACTTCCCGGCCCGCCCTTCCGCGGTACGTCCCGGGAAAAGCTGGCTCGGCCCGCCTAAACAAAACCCGATGCGCAACGTCTAGTTCGCTACATCGAGGCAGCCAGCGAACTCGCGAACCTACCCGCCGACGCATCGCCATTTCAACCGTCAAAACCAAAATGATGAGAATCCACTATCCGCTGCGTAACAGCGAACCGCCGGCGCGGCCTCTCGCACCCATAGCGCGCGTCGCCCAGGCCGGCCTATTGACCATCGCCGTCACCGGCACATCCCTGGCCCAAGAACCAGGCCAAGCCGACATCGTGGTCACTCTCCCCACAGTAAGAGTGGAGGCAGACCGGGATTCCGCCACCGGACCGGTGTCCGGCTATGTTGCCGAACGCAGCCTTACCGGCACCAAGACCAGCACGCCGATCACCGAAGTACCGCAGTCCATTTCCGTCATCGGCCGAGACGAGCTGGATGATCGTGGCGCCTTGTCCGTGGTCGAGGCGCTGCGTTACGTACCTGGCGTGGCCAGCCAGACGTATGGCGCGGACATCCGCGGACAAGACGACTGGATCAATCTGCGCGGTTTCTCGGGCTACGGCACGTCGCTATACCAGGACGGCTTGCGGATGAACACCAACGCAGGCACCTTTGCGAGTCAGCGCAGCGAATCCTACGGTTTGGAACGCATCGAAGTCCTACGCGGGCCCACCTCAGTGCTTTATGGAAAAGGCGACGCGGGCGGAATTGTGAACCGCGCCAGCAAGCGCCCCGCCGCCGACTCGCCGCGCGAAATCGAGGTCCAGATCGGCAACGAGGACCGGCGCCAGCTTGCTGTGGACGTGGGCGGCGCGCTGGACCAAGAGGAACGGATCCTGTATCGGATCATCGGCCTCGGGATGAACGCGGACACGCAGGACAGGTATGCCAGCGGTGATGAAGTCTCGAACACGCGCCGCTATCTGGCGCCATCGCTTACCTGGAAACCGACCCCGGACACCTCGCTGACGCTGCTGTCCGAATTCCTCCGCGATCGCAACGACGGGTTTGCATTCCGCTATGCACCGCCCGGTGCGTCGACCCGGAAATCCGCGTCGCTGCTCGAAGGCGAACCCGGGTATTCGGGCTTCGATCAGGACCAGGCTGCCGTCGGCTACCTGTTCGAGCACAAGCTGAGCAGCGCCTGGACCTTGCGCCAGAACACGCGTTTGTCCGAGGTCGACGTGACCTATCGTCGCATCATGTCGCTCAGCCTGGAGGACGATGGCAGGACCATGCAACGCCAGGTACGCAAGTTCAAGGACGAAAACCGACAAATTGCGATAGACACGCAGGTCGAAGGCCAGGTCAAGACCGGCAGCATCGCGCACACGTTGCTGTTCGGCCTGGACGCAGAAAGGCAGAACAATGCCAGGCGGATCTACACGGGCGAGACGGGACCGCTCGACATCTACGACCCCGTGTACGGCCAGCCCGTGACGGTGTCGCCGATCGCGGACTTCGACGACTCCAAGCAGCGCTTGCGTCAACTCGGGCTGTACGTGCAGGACCAGATCAAATTGACGCCGCACTGGCTGATCACGCTGGGTGGACGCATGGACTGGACAACGTTGAGATCCCTCGATCGTCTGGCGGAAACCGATACCACGCAGAGAGACAACAAGTTCACCAAGCGCCTCGGGATCAGCTATCTCACCGGCACGGGTTGGACGCCATATTTCAGCTATGCCGAGTCGTTCCTGCCGACCGTCGGACGCGATGCCGACAATACGCCCTTCAAGCCTACGGAAGCCAAACAATACGAAGTGGGCCTGAAATTCACCCCCGACAACGGACGCAGCTTGTACACGGCCGCCTTGTACGACCTGCGCAAGACCAATGCGCTGACGGTGGACACGACGAACCCCGACTATCAGACACAGAACGGCGCCGTGCGGTCGCGGGGCATCGAACTGGAAGCAAAAGCGGCCTTGGCCCCCGGCATGGACCTCATCGCCACCTACACCTACGGCGCCGTCAAGATCACCGACAGCAACGGCCCCGATAAGGGCAAGGTGCCGACAGCGACGCCAAAGCAGATGGCATCGGCCTGGTTGAACTACCGCCTGCCGGACTCCGTGCTGCGCGGCCTCGGCATCGGGATTGGCGTGCGCTATGTCGGATCCGTCTACAACGACGAAGCCAACACCTGGAAAACGCCGTCGTTCACACTCTTTGACGCCGCCCTGCAATACGACACAGGACCCTGGCGCTTCGCGCTGAACGTCCAGAACCTGGCCGACAAGGAGTATGTCGCAATTTGCTACCAGTCGGTCGGCGATGGCAGCCAGTGCCAGTATGGCCAGGAACGGACCGTCGTGCTCAACGCACGGTATCGCTTTTGAGCCTCGTCATGTACGGGAAGCGGCGGTGATTCCCCTGCTTTCTCCGCTGTTCCAGGGTGACTGGGCCGCCTATGCGGAGACGCTGCATTGCGCCGCTGAATGGCCGGCCGGGGCGGTTCCTGTTGCGCGCCTGCTGGCCAGCGACGCGCTGCTCGACGCCACGCTGCGACGCTATGCCGCGCATCTGAACGTCTCGGGCAATGACCTGCGGGCTGCCGCCTCGGCCTGGAGTCTCGATTACCTGTGGACCTTGCTGCCCGCGACAGCCGCCGCGGCAAGCGTGCTGCAACATGTCTTCCCCATGCGGGCCGAAGACGTTGCGCTGAGCCTGAACGACTTCGGCGCTCCCATCCGCTTTCACATTCGCCATGAAGGCAGCGCAGCGCCTGCCAGCCCGCCGGCGGTCCGCTACGGCCTCCTGCTGGACGCGCACCTCGATCCGCTCTTCAAGGCCCTCAGCCGACAGACACGCGTCGCCGAGAAAATCCTTTGGGGGAACACGGCGCGCCATCTGGAGGCCATACTTGACCAAGCGCTGGCATTGACCGGCAACGCCGAACGGATCGCCCTGGACAAGCAAATCCTGCTGCAGCGTCCGCTTCGTCCTGACGGCCCCCCCAATCCCCTTTTTGGCCGACAGCGCGTCTCCGTGCGCACGGAGGACGGTGCCACGACGCCCCTCCTACTGCACCGCCAATGCTGCCTATTCCATCGCTTGCCAAGGCGGAGCTATTGCGGTGCCTGCCCCTTGGCGCCGGAACATCAGATTGACAAGAAACCGACAGGCAAGAACGCCGGTCCATGAGGCGTCGAGCAGCCGGTCGACCCCACTAAACAAACTTCATAACACCTCGTCTAGATATCTGCGACCCGGCCTCCCGGTCCGCTTGCACGCAACACGGCCCCGTGCAGTGCCTACCCAATCAGACCAAGGAGTGCGCCATTGGCCATTCATGACCTCATCGGCATCGGCTTCGGCCCGTCCAATCTCGCCCTGGCGATCGCCCTGGAGGAACAGCGGCAAGCCGGCGGCCCGAGCCTCAGTTCGCTCTTCATCGAACGCCAGGCGGAGTTCGCCTGGCATTCCGACATGGCGCTCGACCATGCGCACATGCAGGTATCCTTCCTCAAGGATCTGGCCACGCTGCGCAATCCGTGCAGCCCCTACACCTTCGTCAACTATCTGCACGAGAAGGGCCGGCTGCAGGACTTCATCAATCTCAAGACATTCTTCCCCAGCCGCCACGAATTCAGCGACTACTTCGCGTGGGCAGCGAGCCGCTTCGCAGACCGTTGCATCTACGGCGAAAGCGTGTTCGAGGTATTGCCCGAGAAGCGCGGCAATGTGGTCAGCGTGCTGCGCGTGCGCTCGCGCGACCAGACCGGGGAAGTACACGAGCGCCTGGCCCGCAACCTGGTGGTAAGCGTGGGCGGCACTGCCCGGATCCCCGAGAGCTTTCGCTCCTTACGCGACGATCCCCGAATCTTTCACTCCCACCGCTACCTGGACCGCATTGCCGCCAACGCCCAGGCCGGAAAGATCGCCGTCATCGGCGCCGGCCAGAGCGCCGCTGAAATATTCATGGATCTTCATGGCCGGCCTGGGGCTCCCCAGGTCGATCTCATCATGCGTGCGCGGACCATCAAGCCAGCCGACGACAGCCCCTTTGTCAACGAAATCTTCAACACCGGCTTCGTCGACCATATATACAGCCGCACCCCGGCCGAACGCCAGGAACTGCTGCGCGAGTTCCGCCATACCAACTATGCCAGCCCGGACCTGGAACTGATCCAGCAGCTGTTCAAGGTTCTCTACGAACAGAAGGTCAAGGCGCAGGCGCGGCACCGGATCCTGCCGCAGCGCGAGGTCGCGGCCGCCCGCGCCGATGAACATGGGGTCCATCTGACGCTCAACGAAACGGCCGACGGACCGGGCGACACCATCCGCTACGACGCAGTGGTGCTGGCCACAGGCTACGAGCGTCAGCAGCACAAGACCCTGCTGGCCGCGCTAGCGCCCTACCTCGGCGACTTCGATATCGACCGTCAATACCGGATCCAGACCTCGCAGGATTTCCATCCCGCCATCTTCATGCAGGGTGCCAGCGAACCGACGCACGGGTTGAGCGACACGCTGCTATCGGTGACGGCGGTGCGCACGGGGGAGATCGGTACGGCGTTGTTGGCGGCCGGGCGGCCTGTAGAGCAGCGGGCTACGGTTGGCGCACGCTGACCTGCTCCAGATCACGTCGGAGTCCCATGGAAATGACAGTGTCGATTTCGGATGCTAAGCATCCGGGCGGTCGATATCCCCATCGCCTACCAACATATCGATGAACTGCGAACGCCAGGCTATGGCTAAGCACAAAGTCGAACAATTCGGGCGACTACATCGCACCGTCGTTCTCTTGGGCCCTGTCGTCAGACAGGTGCTTGGTCCTGCTGATCGGATTCCAAGAACTTAAGGGCCCGGTATGGCAACTTCGTTGAGTACCTAGACCAGAGGATCAGATGGACAAGCGAAGCCCGCTCCGCATGCTGCGGGCACCTGAAACGTCAAGCCGTCAGCTACCCCTGTAAGCAAAAAGTCCCGGAAAGGGTGTACATCCGCGACGATCGTTCGTCTTGAACATAGTCGACTTACTTCTAGTTGCCTATCATTCAAGGAACCGACCTCAATGTGTCTCCCGTACATCCGCTTCAACCCGGCACTACTCACCGTCGCCATCTCCCTAACGCTGAGCGATCCGGGGATAGTTCGCGCCCAAGCCGCCACGGCAGACAATTCAGTAACCGGCATTGCAGCAGCGCAAGCACCCAATACCGCATTCAGTCCCCCTCCGTCGGTTGGGGCGGTAACGATACTGCCAGCCGTAGCCGTGGAGGCAGAATCAGAAAGCGCAAGCGGACCAATCAATGGCTATGTCGCCAAGCGCAGCGCGACCGGAACCAAGACCGACACACCGATCATCGAAACTCCACAGTCGATCTCCGTGATCGGCGCGGAGGAAATCGAAACGCGCAAGGCGGCCGACCTGATGAATGCCCTCAACTATACCGCCGGAGTCGTTCGCCTCGAGGGCGCAGATCGGACTAGCGAGTCCTTCCTTCTTCGTGGGTTCGTAATGAACCCCCAAAACGGGAGCTTCTACCGCGACGGAATGAAATACAACGTCAACACCTACAACGGCCTGCAGGAGCCCTACGGCCTGGAACGCATCGAATTGCTCAAGGGGGCTCCCTCCGTACTCTACGGTACCGCTGCCCCAGGGGGCATCATCAATACTGTCAGCAAGCGGCCAACCACCGACCCTCTTCATGAATTGAACGTCGACATGGGATCCTTCAATCGCAAGCAGATTTCAGGAGATTTTAGCGGCGCATTAACCGAAGACGGCACATGGTCATATCGACTGACCGCGTTGAAACGTGACAGCGACAGTTTCACCGACTACGTACCTGACGATCGAACCTACATAGCCCCCGCCTTGAAATGGCAACCAAGCGCCGGAACTTCGCTAACGCTGCTGTCGGAATATCAACGTGACCGTACGACATATGTCTATGGTTTACCCGCAGAGGGAACAATTCTGTCCAATCCAAATGGCAAGATTTCACGCAGCCGCTTCGTGGGTGAGCCAGATTACGACGATTTCGAGGTAACACGACGCTCAATCGGCTATCTCTTTGAGCATGCCTTGACGAACGATCTCGTATTGCGAAACAGCGCGCGTTATTTTGACGCCAACAATAACTATCCTTCAACATGGGACCGTGGAATTGCGAGTGACCTAAGAACATTGATCAGACGCAATTCGATAGACAGGCAGGATCGCTCGCGCGCCGTCGTCATGGATACATCGTTGCAGTACAAGTGGAGTACAGGAAACATCAGCCACACTAGTTTGCTCGGATTTGACTACACATCCCAGCACCATGAATCCGAACGCTACAGGCGAACCGCCCCGGAGCTTGACGTATTTGATCCTTTATATGGCGGAAGCTTGGGCACGCCAGAGCCACTGGACTATTCATGGAAGGACAATCGCGCCCAACTCGGCATTTACGCTCAGAATCAGGCGAAAATCGCTGACAGGTGGGTGGTGCTTCTGGGAGGGCGGTATGACAAGGCACGGAACAGTGAACGCGCATTTTTCACGGACGAGATCATCACCGACAACGAGAAGAGCCATGCCTTTACGGGCCGCGTCGGGCTGGTTTACCTGGCAGACAACGGCTTGGCGCCCTACGTGAGCTTCAGCCAGTCGTTCGAACCCCAATCCGGCACTGACCGTAACAGGGAAAGGTTCAAACCCACTCGCGGCGAACAATGGGAACTGGGTTTGCGATACCAGCCCGAGGGTGACATGCTGATCTCGACCGCCATTTACGATCTCACCCAGACCGATATGCTGGTCACCGATCCGGTAGACCCCGACTACTCCGTCCAGTTCGGCAAAGTCCGTTCGCGCGGCTTTGAACTCGAAATGAAGGCCAGGATCGGGCGGCAGGCAAACCTCATTTTGGCCTATGCCTACACCGATGCCCGCACGCTTGAAAGCAGTCCGCTCACGCCCGAAGAAAAAGGCAAGCGCACGGAAGGCGTTGCATACAACCAGTTTTCGCTATGGGGCGACTATAGCTTTGGGGAGTTTGGACTGCCCGGGCTGAAGGCAGGCGCCGGCATACGTTACGTCGGTTCGGCCGTAGCCCGTGGCCGAGGCGACTGGGGAAATGCAAGTGTGCCAGCTTTCACGTTGTTCGACGCGATGGTCAGCTATACAACAGGCCCATGGAAACTGGCGCTTAACGTGACGAATCTGACCGACAAGACTTATATCGCGTCTTGCACTTACGGGTGCTTCTACGGCGAGCCTCGCAAAGTGCTGGGAACAGTGACCTACAGGTGGTGAAGATCTGCTCCTTCATAGGCACGGTACGCTAGACGGAAACTCGCCAGAACATTGCACCTGCACTTAGTCTTCCGGGGAGTGTCATGTGGCTGGTCCTGCGCAACATCACTGGAACCAGGGCGGCGCCACATACGACAGGAAGGCTACTATTAACCAGTTCGCTGTCATTTGTACCGAATGCTTCACCGCCCCATATCATTGAGATAGCATCAACTGGCCTGATCGAATAACGATCAGGCTTCTATCTCTAAAACAAAAAAAAGTTGACACTCCGCCAGCTCCGCGTTGCCTCGGATCGGCATTCATAAATGGTCGCCCCCTCCGGGCGATCTGCAAACCGCTGGCCCCAAACAACACCGCCATCGAATAACACCCGCCCCTTTGCAGTAGCAGGTGCTCCTTCTCCGTCCTTCTCCTATCGCATCAGACGCAGCTCTCGACGCATTTGGTCAAATAGAGTCGGAGTTCGTACGATAAGAAAGTGATCCGCCGCCAACGTACTTTCGGCAATGGAAAGGTGAGACTTGACCCAAGTTGTGAACGCTGCCCTTTCTTGAGGTGCCGTATCCTCAGCCCACCATACCTTGACGCGTCCATCCAGCTCGATACCCGGGTACGGCTTGTTCCCCGCCGCACGAAGATTTCGCCCTGCCAGGAACATTCTTGCCAGCGCTTCTTCCCCCAGCGCTCCATACCAGTGCAAGTCACCGGTGTCCGTGTGAGTAAGCAAAACCTTCAGCATGGGGATCAACGCCTCGGGATCACGATAGGCTTGGTCAAGCAGCCCCTGCAGCGTTCGATTACTCAGTAGACGCTCGTGTTGGTTTTGCGGCAACAAGATCCCCAGAAACTCCCGCAATTCGGTCTCGTAGCCGATGGTCCCCTCGTCTCTTCGCGCAACAGGAACAAAAGGATCAATTGCCCCCACGAACTCTACCGCATGACCGTTGCGCTCAAGCGACTGGGCCGCCAAAACGGCGAGGGCTCCCCCCATGGACCAACCCGCAAGCAGAAATGGCCCATTTTGACCCGACTCGACGATTGCAGCAGCATACCGATCCGCAAGCTGCATCAGATCATTCGGCGCCCTCAGAGAATCTGCCGAATATGGTATTCCGATCACAGCGCAGTTGCTCGACTCCAACGTAAGCGCCAGCGTGGTGTAGTCCAGCAAATTACCCCAACCGTCATGCATAACAAACAGCGTGCGCAGGGGCGTCGTCACCGTATTCAGAGGAACACTGCTGCAGGAACGTGCTTCCTCCCCAGCCAACCCAGCCAAGCTGGGCCTGGAAAAAACGTCCCGCAACGTAAACCGTCTTCCGTGAAATTTGGCCGCGAGTCGTACAAGCTGCAGCGCCGTCAGCGAATTACCGCCCAACTCGAAGAAGTTGTCGTAGCGCCCAACCCGTTCGACTCCCAGTACCTCGGACCACATTGCTGCCAACGCCTCTTCTGCCTCGCCCTGCGGCGCCTCGTAGGCCCGAGCGCTCTCCATTCGTGATTCTGGTAGCGCTTTTCTGTCCACTTTGCCATTGGCATTGAGTGGCAAACTTTCCACTACCACGATCGCACTGGGCACCATGTAGTCCGGCAACTGCCGACCTAAACGCTCCCTCAGCTCCCCTGCTTGGACGGTCATCCCGGCTTGCAGCGACACGTAGCCAACCAGGCGCGCCCCGCCAGGCCCGTCGCGCGCTACTACCACCGCTTCTCTCACCTCCGCCTGCGATAGCAACCGTGCTTCCACTTCGCCCAATTCGATGCGCACCCCTCGAATCTTGACCTGATGGTCGATCCGCCCCAGGTATTCCAACTGGCCCTCGGCATTCCACCGCATCAGATCACCGGTGCGATACAGTCGGGCGCCGACCTCGTCAAACGGATCCGCAACAAAGCGCTCCGCGCTTAACCCTGGCCGTCCCAGGTAGCCGCGGCCCAACAGTTCACCGCCAATATACAGTTCGCCGGCCACACCCTGGGGCGCCCATTTCAGAGATTCATCGAGCACGTAGGCCCGTGTCCCCGAAATCGGCCTCCCTATCGGCACCAGGTTGTTCCCTTCTTCTTGGCACGTCCATTGTGTGACATGAATGGTCGTCTCCGTCGGACCGTACAGGTTCTGCAGACTTACACCCGTGAGCCGCCGTAGCACCTCCCGCTGCGTGGTAAGCGGCATGGCATCGCCACCGCATATCACGTAGCGTAGCCGTGTCTGCTTCTCGATACCTGCCTGGTCCAGGAACGCTTGCAACATCGCCGGCACAAAGTTGAGTGTCGTGATCTCGTGTTTGACGATCAGATCAATGATCCGCTGCGGATCACGATGATCTCCCGGATTAGCCACCACCAGTCGCACACCAACGGTCAAGGGCCAGAATATTTCCCACACCGACACATCGAAACTGAACGGCGCCTTGTGCAACACGGCGTCGGCTGCTGTCAAGGCATACATCTCTTGCATCCACGTCATGCAGCGACTCAACGCGTCATGGCAGATCGATGCGCCTTTGGGGCGCCCCGTGGATCCCGAGGTATAGATCACGTACGCGAGGTTCTCTGCGTGGATCGGGACCTGCGGATCGTGTCCAGGTTCGTCCTTCACGTCCAGCCCATCAAACTCCAGCACCGTCAGCCCGTGCAGCGTCGGCAGGCGATTCCTCACCGCGCGCTGCGTCAACAGTAACCGGATCCCGCTGTCATCCATCATGTAGGCCAGACGTTCGACCGGGTATTCCGGATCCAGCGGCACGTAGGCGCCACCCGCCTTCAGGATCGCCAGCAGCCCCACCACCATCTCGGTGGAACGTTCCACCGCGATTCCAACCTTCACCTCTGGCCCGACTCCAAGTCGCGTCAAGCGGTGCGCCACGCGATTGGCCTGTTCGTTAAGCTCTCCGTAGCTGAGCGACTCTCTTCCAAACACCAGCGCGGTCGCGTGCGGGCGTTCTCGCGCCTGTTGCTCAATCAACCGGTGCACCGGCTCCACTGCAGGGTAATGTCTTGTATTCTCCGCCCACCGCTGAAGTCGTTGCTGCTCGAAATCGGTGAGCAGCTCCACTTCACCAATTGCCTGCTGCTGACCGTTCGACAGCGCCTTCACCATACCCGCCAGTGCCGCCTTCATATACTCGCACTGCGGTTGCGCGCCTACGGATCTGTGCGCCTGACTCACCAACACGAAGCCACGGCCCAGATCATCCACTGACATGGAGATTGGGTAGTTCGTGCGTTCTTCGCCGCCCAGAGCCGTCATCCCCTCCCAGCCAGGCGTCGTTGCGTCGATGTCGGGCGCCACGTTGTAGCGGTAGTTGAGCAAGGCCGAGAACAAGGGCGCCCCGCCCGGCATCCCGCTGCAGCGTTGAGCCAGCGACAGACTGGCATGTTCATGATGCATCAGGCCCGTCAGCCCTGCATGAACCTCGCGTAGACATTGCTGTACGCTACGGCCGCTCAGCTTGACGCGGATCGGAAGCGTATTGATGAACATTCCCAAGGCTCGTTCGGCCCCCTCCCCACCCTGCATCCGTCCGAACAGCACGGTGCCGAACACCACGTCGGCTTTGCCCGTCGTCTTGGCAAGCACCAACGCCCAAGCCAGATGGAACAGGCTGGCTGCGCTCACGCCATGGCGCTGCGTTTGCCGACGGATATCGGCGCATAGTTCTGCTTCCAGCGTCAGCTTCTCTTCTTCTATCTCGCTGCCGTCGCCCTGCACGTCCAGCAGTCCGAACGGCGCCGTCGGCTCATCCACCTCCCCCAGCATCTTGGTGAAGAAGGCTTCATGTTCGGCCCGGCTGATGCCCAGTCTCGCCTGGGCGACAAAGCGCCGGAACGGCACGGGCACGGGTAACGCGGCCTCCTGGCCTTGCTGGATCTGTGCAATCTCTTGGACTATCAGTTCCAACGTCGTGTGATCCAGCACCAGATGATGGCTGGGCAGTTGCAGCAGCCAACGTCCTTGTACCGTATCCCGCGCGGCTACCGCGCGAATCATCGGAGCTTGGCGCACATCGATACGATGGCGACGTGGATCGACATGCGCATTCAGCCGATCGGCGGCACTGTCCGTGCCGGCCTCCTGCAACCACTCGATCTGCAAATGCGCTTGTCGCTGAACGACTTGCACCGGCTCCCTCAATCCTTCCCACAGTACCGCCGTGCGCAGAATGTCGTGACGCGCGATCACCCGGTTGAAGCTGTCGATGAAGCGCTCCAGTCGCTCCCGGCTGTCAAAGCTCAACAGGCAGGGAGTCACGTAGGCATCGCCCTGTTGCTCCAGCACGTGATGGAACAGGATGCCTTCTTGCAGCGGCGCCAGCGGATAGATGTCCTGGATGTTTACCGCACCTCCGGGCACCACCGCCTCGATCCATCCTATCTCCCGCGCATCAAGCTCCAGCAGGGTCAACATCTCCGGCTCGATTGCAGTGCAGCCAGCCGGGATCAAATTGGGTGGAACAACGACGTCATGCCGATCCTCAGCCTGCGCAACGGCTTGCGCAAAACCCGCCAGCTCAGGCTGCTGAAACAGCGTACGCACCTGCACGGCCAAACCCTGCGCACGCATGCGTTCCAGGACGCTTAGCGCCAGTAGCGAATGCCCACCCAACTCAAAGAAGTTGTCCTGGCGCCCCACGCGCTCGACTCCCAGCACCTCCGACCAGATCGCCGCCAAGACCTGCTCCACCTCGCCCTGCGGCGCCTCGTACGCCCGCATGCTCTCCAGCCCGGGCTCGGGCAGCGCCTTCCTGTCCACCTTGCCGTTGGCATTGAGCGGCAGGCTTTCCAGCACCACGATCGCGCCAGGCACCATGTAGTCCGGCAACTGCCGACCCAGACGCTCCCTCAGTTCTCCGACGTCGACGGTGTTTCCGACCTGCGCTGACACATAACCCACCAGCCGTGCTCCGCCAGGCCCGTCACGCGCCACCACCACCGCCTCCCTGACTTCCGGCTGCGACAGCAACTGCGCTTCCACTTCGCCCAGTTCGATGCGCAATCCCCGGATCTTGACTTGATGATCGATCCGTCCCAGGTACTCCAGCTGGCCCTCGGCGTTCCAGCGCACCAGATCGCCAGTGCGGTAAAGCCGGCCGCCAGCCTCGCCGAACGGGTCCGCCACGAAGCGCTCCGCGCTCAAATCCGCACGGCCCAGGTAGCCGCGCGCCAGCAATTCTCCACCGATAAGCAATTCACCTGACACCCCTTGTGGCGCAAGGTTGAAATCGGCATCCACAACCCGGAGTTCCCGGCCAGCCAAGGGCGTGCCGATCGGCATTTGCAGCGGGAGCGGCTTGCTTGCATTCACATAGGGCTGGCAGTCCAGCGTCGAGGCAGTGACGGTCGCCTCTGTCGGTCCATACGTGTTCAACAACCTGATCCGCTCCAGCCCGGCTGCACGCCAGGCATTGAGGCCTTCCGGCGGCATGGCCTCGCCACCGGCATGAACCTGACGCAACGCACCATAGTCTCGGACGCCTTGCCGGGCGAAGTCCTGTACCAGCAAGAGCCAGTACGCCGTCGTGATATCCACGACACTTATCTGCTTTGCCATCAGTTCCTGATGGAACGTGGAGCTATCCCACAAGGCAGGGCCGCGTAACACCACCGAAGCCCCCTGGATCAGGGGTGGAAACAACTGTTCGATGCAACCGTCGAAGTTCAAGGTCGCAAACTGGAGCATCCGATCCGCTTTGGTGAGCCCGAAAAAATCAACCGCTACTTGGGCATGCTCGACCAAACTGTGATGAGGGATGCCAACCCCCTTTGGCCGCCCCGTGGACCCCGAGGTATAGATCACATACGCCAGGTTCTCGCCGTGCACATCGACTCTTGGGTCGTTTCCAGATTCATCCGCCACGTCCAACGTTTCAAGCTCCAGAACCTCGAGCCCGTCCAGCGCCGGCAGCCGATCCCTCACTTCGCGCTGCGTCAGCAATAGCCGGATCTCGCTGTCCTCCATCATGTAGGCCAGCCGATCCACGGGATACCCGGGATCGAGCGGTACATACGCGCCGCCAGCCTTCAAGATCGCCAGCAGCCCCACCACCATCTCGATGGAACGCTCCACCGCGATCCCAACCCTCACGTCCGGCCCCACCCCCAGCCTGATCAGGCGGTGCGCCAGACGGTTGGCCTGCAAGTTCAATTCCGCATACGTCAGCGACTCATCGCCGAACAATAGTGCGCTCGCATGTGGATAGTCCCGTACGCGGCGCTCGATCAGCCGGTGTACCGGCTCCGCATCCGGGTACCGGTGAGCATTCACGCCCCATCCCCTTAGTTGTTGCTGCTCCGAATGCGTGAGAACCTCCACTTCGCCCACCGCACGTTGCGGATGGTTCGAGAGTCCCTCGACGATGCCAATCAAGGCAGCCTGCATGTAGTCGCACTGACGCTGCGCGCCAACGGACCTGTGCACTTGGCCCACCAATTCGAAACCCTGGCCCAAGTCATCCACCGACATATCTACCGGGTAGTTCGTGCGTTCCTCCCCGCCCAGCACTTTCATCCCCTCCCAGGCACGGACTGTTGCATCAGCGTCTTGCGCCACGCTGTGGCGATAGTTGAGCAGGGCCGAGAACAAAGGAGTTCCTCCCGGCAGCCCGCTGCAGCGTTGCGCCAGCGACAGGCTGGCATGTTCGTGATGCATCAGCCCAGTCAGCCCAGCGTGTACCTCACGCAAACTTTGCAGCACGCCGCGAGACCCAAGTTTGATGCGGATGGGCAGCGTGTTGATGAACATTCCCAGCGCACGCTCCGCACCCTCTCCGCCTTGCATCCGTCCGAACAACACGGTGCCAAACACCACGTCGGCCTTGCCCGTCGTCCTGGCCAACACCAGCGCCCACGCCAAGTGGAACAGGCTGGCCGCGCTCACACCATGACGCTTGGATTGATACCGGATCTCCGCGCACAACCCATCTTCCAGCGCCAGCCTCGCTTCTTCGACTTCACTGCCGTCGCCCTGCACATCCAGCAGACCAAACGGCGTCGTCGGCTCATCCACGTCGCCCAGCATTCGCGTGAAGAAGGCTTCATGCTCGGCTGCGCTCATGCCCAACCGCGCCTGCGCCACAAAGCGCCGGAACGGCACCGGCTCGGGCAGCGCCGCCTCCTGGCCTTGCTGGATCTGCACAATCTCTTGGACTATCAGTTCCAGCGTCGTGTGATCCAGTACCAGGTGATGGCTAGGCAGTTGCAGCAGCCAACGTCCTTGTGCCGCATCCTGCGCAGCCACCGCCCGAATCATCGGGGCCTGACGCACATCGATGCGATGGCGTCGAGGATCGACAAGTTCGTTCAGCCGTTCTGCCACGTCGCCGGCGGCCACGCCCTCCAGCCACTCGGTTTGCAGCATTGCGTGGCGATAGACGAGCTGAACCGGTTCCTTCAGCCCCTCCCACAACACCGCCGTGCGCAGGATGTCATGGCGCTCTATCACCCGATTGAAGCTCGCGATGAAGCGCTCCAACCGCTCCCGGCTGTCAAAGCTCAGCAGGCAAGGGGTTACATAAGCGTCGCCCTGTTGCTCCAGCATGTGATGGAACAGAATGCCTTCCTGCAGCGGCGCCAGCGGATAAATGTCCTGGATGTTCTTCGCGCCGCCTGGCACCGCCGCTTCGATCCGACCGATCTCCAGGGCGTCAAGCTCGAGCAGCGTCAGCATCCCAGGCTCGATTGCCGCGCAGTCAACCGGAATCAGATTGGGGGGCACGGCAACGTCATGACGATCCTGACCATGCATGACGGCTCGGGCAAAGGCCGCCAGTTCGGGCTGCCTAAACAGCGTGCGCACCTGCACGGCCAGGCCCCGTGCACGCATGCGCTCCAGCACGCTCAGCGCCAATAACGAATGCCCCCCCAACTCGAAGAAGTTGTCGTGGCGGCCCACGCGCTCGACGCCCAGGACTTCCGCCCAGATCGCCGCCAGCGCTTCTTCCACCTCGCCCAGCGGCGCC